>JAWLCL010000007.1:50279-229824 GCA_041687255.1 Mariniphaga sp.
GATCGCTCCGATGAGGGGCCTCCAGTTGATTTGAAAAACCATGCATTACAAATTATGCACCGGCCAAAAGTCCCCCTTTGGGGGATTTAGGGGGTCGGGGAATAATAATTCACATATGATTTTTATTAAATATTTATTATTTTAGTAAATGATTAATATTCATTCGGTAAACATCATATTCATGGCGGGAAACTCCAACGAACATCCACAAAAACCCAGATGGCAAACTGCTCAAAAAGAATTTTACAGATCGTATAAGGATAAAAGAAGTAGATTAAAAAAGAATATGACTCCCGCAGAGAGGAAATTATGGGAGTTTTTAAGGAACAAGAATTTTGGTGTGAAATTTAGAAGACAACACATCATTGATTTTTATATTCCGGACTTTGTGGCATTATCTATCAGATTAATAATTGAGGTTGATGGTAAAATTCATCTAAAACAGAAATCACAGGATGAGGAAAGAACAAGGAGACTGGAACTTTTAGGTTTTAAAGTTATTCGGTTTACCAATGAAGAAGTAGAAAATGATATTGAAAAGGTTTTGGAATCTATAAAAAACAATGTGCGTAAATTAAAAGATAAAAATTTATTCTAATCAAACTGACCCCTCCCGACCTCCCCAAAGGGGAGGAGAAGATCGCTCCGATGAAGTGATTTCAGTTGATTTTAGAAGCCATGCTGTACAAATTATGCACCGGCCAAAAGTCCCCCTTTGGGGGATTTAGGGGGTCGGGAATAAACCACCTCAGGTAATTTCATGAACTTCTGACCCCTCCCGACCTCCCCAAAGGGGAGGAGAAGATCGCTCCGATGAAGTGATTCCAGTTGATATGAAAAACCATGCATTACAAATTATGCACCGGCCAAAAGTCCCTCTTTGGGGGATTTAGGGGGTCGGGATTAAGCCAACCCAGGTAACTTTATCCAGCTGAGATAACACCCTGTCAATCCTTTCTATTGCTCTGCCTTTTTCTGTGATTCAGCTGTAAAAAACGTCAAGTCATCTAAAAAAATGGCTTCATTCCCTTTTGATGATTACTTTTATGAATCAAAAAGAAATGAACGATATGCCTGTTATACAATCGTACATCAACCATTTTTCGGATTTGTGGGAGAACAGCGCGGAGGTTTTTCCGGCTTTTGCACGCTCTTATTCACAGCAGGAGCAGGCCGAACGTGAACTCCGGTTCAGTGTTATCCAGGAGAAATTAAAGAAACTTCAGTCGAAAAAAAACCGGCAGGCCTTAAAGAAAGGCGATGTGGGAAAATCATTTTTCCCGGTTTTCCGCGATTTTCTGGAGAGCGTTTTTGATTTTGAACCCGCTCATCTGGAAATCATTCTTTCCGACAGCTTTAAAAATGTTTCGAAAGATTTCTTTTACAAAGCACGGCAGTTCGGGCCCGAGCTGTCGCCTGACAACATTTACCAGGGGCTGAGGAATGTGTGGATTATGAACGGTTTGCAGCTGATGATGGGATTGCCGGTGGAAATTACCCCCTCGGTATTTGCTTACAGTATGATTTATCCATACAGCGACAACCTGCTCGATGATGTCTCCATGTCGGCCGGTGCGAAACGGGAATTCAGCGATCGCTTTAACCGGCGCCTGCACGGTGAAAAGGCGGAGCCGGTGAATTTTACAGAGAACCAGTTGTTCCGGCTGGTTTCGATGATTGAATCACAGTATCCCAGGCAGGAGTTCCCCGGGGTCTATGAAAGCCTGTACGCCATCCAGAAAGGGCAGACCCGGAGCCTGGAACTTATTAATTGCAACGGGTTGGAAGAGAGGGTAGTCCGGGAAATATGCTTCGAAAAGGGAGGCGCTTCGGTATTGGCCGACGGCTTACTGGTGGCAGGCAGGCTGTCGCCGCGGCAGGAAAGGGCATTGTTTGGGTATGGTGTGTACCTGCAATTGCTCGACGATATCCAGGATGTTAAGGAAGATACAGCGGGCGATACCAAAACGCTTTTTGCCTGCCGTGGTGAATCGGTCGACCTGGTGTCACATCTGCATAAAACAATTCATTTTGGAAGGGCGGCCATGGAGGAACTCAGGTGCTTTGAGGGTACCGAGATGAATTCAATGCTCGGCCTAATGAACCGGAGCATTGAATCCATGATTATTGAATCGGTGGGATTGAATTCTGATACTTTTCCGGAAGAATGCCTGCAACAGCTTGAGAAGCATTCCCCCCTGAGGTTTGAATTTCTCAGAGAAAAGAAATCGAAATCAAAATCCCAGCGTCTCAGCTTATTTAAAAAATATTTTGAACAGGCGCCTCCACCGGCTACTTATCAGTAAAACAGTACAACGTATTAAATCCGCGTAAAATCAAATCATTACCCACAACTACCGGCGATGAATGGAAATTGTCGTCCAGGTTGTTTGTCGCCAGTACTTCGAAAGTTTCTCCCTCTTTTATTACCATAACCACCCCTTTGGCAGCAATGTATATGCGGCCGGGGGCGCCGGTGGGTGAGGAGTAAAGGGTGCTGATGTCCTCCAGGTTCTGCTTGGTGTAATAAGGCTCTCCCGTTTTGGCATCGATGCAGGAAAGGAATCCGTTGTTCACCCGCAGAAAATAGAGTCTGCCGTTCATTAACAGCGGCTGTGGAGTATAGGGAGTTTCCTGGTTATAGGTCCACAGGATTGCATCCGTACCGGTGATGTTGCCTTTTGCCTTGCTGATGTCGATGGCCTGCATGGCGCTGCCCCTGAACCCGCTCATGGCATAAAGGATACCATCGCTGTATACGGGATTAGGAATCACATTGCGGGTGAGACCGGTGGAATGCCAGATTTCTTTGCCTGTGTTGAAGTCATAAGCTTTTACCTGGTCGGTGGCTGTTGTAATTACCTGGGCCTGCCCGTTAACTTCCACCACCAGGGGGGTCGACCACGAAGTATTTACATCACGCGCTACCTGCCAGTCGGTTTCTCCTGAATTTTTATCCAGAGCATACAAATAGGAGTCGCCTTCATGATCCCATTGGACGAAAAGTTTGTCGTTGTGAAGGTAAGGAGAGCTTCCTTCACCGAAACTCATGTGTTTCTGCATTTGTCCGAAATCGCGCTGCCAGATAATATTTCCGTCAAAATCGAGGCAGTAAACTCCGCGGGAGCCGAAGTAGGCATAGATTTTTTCACCATCGGTGCAGGGTGAATTGGAGGCCCAGCTTCCCAGTTCATGGGTATTCTCCTGCGGCCATTCTCGGGCAACTGTTTTGTCCCAGATTATATGCCCGTTGGTACGGTCCACCAGCAAAACTTTATATTCATGTACCTTGTCGGTCTGGTTGGGTGCCATACGGTTTCCTTCCCCGCCATTTGCCGAGGCCTGTGCAGCAGTTTCTTCGGTGGCAACTGCTGTCTGAATTATAATATTATCGCCCCATACGATAGGTGTGGCGTGGCCTTGCCCGGGTATGGGAGTTTTCCATTTCAGGTTCTGGCTTTCTCCGAAATGAACGGGTGGATTGCCCTTAGTTGCAGCTCCCGTATGCATGGGGCCCCGCCATTGCGGCCAGCTTTCGGTTGTTGATTCCTGCGAGTGGGCCAGAAAGGATGTGAAAATAAAGAGGGATAAAGTTAAGACGGTAACGGAAAGTTGATTTTTCATGCTTTAGCTGTTTTTTATTTTTGGACCGGAAAATAGATAAAAAGTTTAAAAGGAAAGGATTTGTTTTGTGTTTTACTGTTTTTTGTATGCGTTTTTGATGAAGGTTGATGAGAAATGAATTAACATTACCGGCAAATGAAGCTCCCGAAGCACCTTTTTGGTAAAATTTATTTTTATCTTGCGGAGATGTAACGGGAACTTATTTTTAGTTACCTATTTCAGTAAACAATCTTTAAATGAAAGAAAAAATTATCCACCTGGAAAACATTACTAAAAGTTATAAAGTAGGTACTCAGGCGGTGCATGCATTGCGTTCGGTGTCGCTCGACATATACAGAGGGGAATATGTAGCCATTATGGGAGCCTCAGGGTCAGGCAAATCAACTCTGATGAACATTGTAGGGTGTTTGGATACGCCCACCTCGGGAACATATGTGCTGAACCAAAAAGATGTAAGCCGGCTGTCAGACAATGAGCTGGCAGAAATCCGCAATGCAGAGATTGGCTTCGTGTTCCAGGTGTTTAATTTGTTGCCGCGCAGTTCAGCCCTAGAAAACGTGATGCTCCCGATGGTGTATGCAGGTGTCCGTAAACAGGAACGGAAAAACAGGGCAACCGAAGTGCTTTCCGATGTGGGGCTTGCCGACAGGATGCTGCACAAACCCAATGAACTTTCGGGAGGGCAGCGGCAAAGAGTGGCCATTGCAAGGGCGCTGGTGAATAAACCATCCATCCTGTTGGCCGATGAGCCTACGGGAAACCTCGATTCCAAAATATCGGAGGAGATCATGAAGCTGTTTGCCGAAATTCATCGCAGGGGAAATACTCTTGTAATGGTTACCCATGAGGAAAGTATTGCACGGCATGCTCACCGTATTGTGAGGCTGAAAGACGGTGAGGTTGAATCCGACACCGTAAATCCCGATCCGATTTATGGGGCTGTTCCGTTAACTTTATAGCATTTGTAATGTTATAAAAATCGTATTTACGGGATAAAGAAGGATAAATGAATACGAAAAAAACAAAAATATACACCAAAACGGGAGATGACGGCACTACAGGCCTTGTAGGCGGAACACGTGTGAAAAAGTTTGATTTACGGCTGGAGGCATACGGCACTGTCGATGAACTGAATGCTTCCATTGGGGTAATTCGGTCACTGCAGATTTCTGAAAATTTGAAGGAAAAACTTGAAGAAGTCCAGAACAGGCTGTTCAACATTGGCGCGCGGTTGGCCTCCGATGAAAAGGGAGATGAATTTACAGCCGGTTTGTCTGTAAATCAGTCGCATCTGCAGTACCTGGAAAAAAGCATCGACGAGCTGGAGGAAGAGCTTCCTGAACTTACCCGTTTTATTCTTCCGGGGGGTGACCCGGCTGCAGCTCAGTGTCACGTGGCACGTACCGTTTGCCGAAGGGCAGAGCGAAGAATACTTGAATTCGCCCTCCACCAGCCGGTGCAACAGGAAATTGTTCAATACATGAACCGGCTTTCCGATTTTTTGTTTGTGCTGGCACGTAAACTGTCAGCTGACAGCGGTGTAGAAGAGAAACCCTGGAAACAAATTTAAAAATAAATTTTTACGGTGTTTTTCGTATTATTTTTTTATTATATTCGCGGCATTGTAAAAAACGAGTTGAACCACTTAAATCCATAGAGATGTATTGGACTCTGGAATTAGCTTCTAAATTGGAAGACGCACCCTGGCCTGCGAGCAAAGATGAACTTATCGATTACGCCATCCGTTCGGGGGCGCCACTCGAGGTGATAGAGAATTTGCAGGAAATTGAAGATGAAGGGGAGATATATGAAAGTATCGAGGACATCTGGCCCGATTACCCCAGTAAAGACGACTTCTTTTTCAATGAGGATGAGTATTGACGAGATGCAAAATATTGTAAAGCAGGCTCAATGCCTGCTTTTTTAGTTTATACACTTGCCAGTAAACCGCCATCAACATACAGGATCTGCCCGTTAACATAGCTGCCTGCTTCTGAAGCTAAATAAACGGCCGCACCAATTAGCTCGCGTGGGTTTCCCCAACGGTTGGCCGGTGTGCGGTTGCAAAGCCACCTGTCAAATTCCGGATCGTCTTTTAACGGCTTTGTCAATTCTGTTTCAAAATACCCCGGCCCGATGCCATTTACCTGGATATTGTATTTTGCCCACTCCGAACATAACGCTTTGGTGAGCATTTTTATGCCCCCTTTTGAAACGGTATAGGGAACTATGGTTGCCCGCCCCAGCTCACTTTGCATCGAACAGATGTTGATGATTTTTCCGCTCTTCCTTTTGATCATGTACTTGCCTGCAGCCTGCGATACGATCATTGCACCTCTGATGTTGATATCAAGTACCTTGTTCCAATCATCTTCTTTGAAGTCTTCAAATGAGCCGCGGATATTTATTCCGGCGTTGTTAACGAGTATATCGATAGGCCCTTTTTCAGCTTCATATTCCGAAACTGCCTTTTTTACTGCTGCCGAATCGGTAACATCAAAAACAAGAGTGAAGATTTCAAAGCCTTTTTTACGCAATGCACTTTTTGCTTTCGTGAGTTTTTCTTCGTTCCTGCCATTAAGTATAATTTTAGCTCCTGCTCCTGCCAACCCTTCTGCAAGGGCATAGCCTATTCCGCTTCCCGAACCGGTGATCAAGGCAGTTTTGCCTTTTAGGCTGAATAATGAGAGTGTGTCCATTTTGCAGTTAATTAAAGTTTATCTATCAGATTTCGTAATGGTATCCGTTCCTGTTCATCGTATTTTTTTTCCTGAAACTCTGCAATAAATTCCTTGTTCAGCATAAACAGCCTGCTATTGAATTTATCCTGGGGAAATGTGTTTTCAGGGGAAAAGTTTTCATAGTCGAATTCTCTGAAATTTAGTTCACAGGTTGAAAGCTCCCATTCATAATTGTCGTTTGTATAAAGAAGAGGCAATCCGTGTGTACGGCAAATCATTGGTCTGTGGTTATAAATGCTGCAGGTGTGATTGATTAAGAAAACGCATCCTTCGGCATCTTCTTTGTCTGTGGAAGAATTTTTTTTTAACCCCGCTTTTCTTAGTTGCTCAAGGATGTAATGAAATTCGATGGGCAGTATACTGTAATTCATGCAGCACAAATCGCAACCGCTGCGGCAGTTCATGTGAGGGCTGTGTTTGGCGGACAATGATTCGGAAGTTTTATCGGTATTTTTTATTAATTTCGAATAGGCAGTAAAAGAGCTGCTGTTTTCCTTCATATTTTATGAGTTGATTACACGAGGCAAAATTCGGTAATTTTTTTGCAGGAAACAGGAACAAAGTATTATTTTTACCATACCAGAACAGAACAGTAGAAAGTAAAGATTATTAATATGAAAAAGTTTGTTATAGGCTTGTTGTTTACGGTAGTGTGTGGAATGGCATCTGCTCAGTACATCAACTTTGATTACCTCGATTACAATCTTCCGTTAGAAGAGCGGGTTGATATCCTGGTTTCCCAGATGACCGTACAGGAGAAAATTGACCAGATGGTTTATACCTCCAAAGCAATTCCGCGGTTGGGTGTACCTGAATACAACTGGTGGAATGAAGCACTGCATGGAGTTGCCCGAGCAGGTTATGCGACAGTGTTTCCACAGTCGATTACCATTGCAGGCTCATGGGACAAGGATCTGATGCACCGTGTGGCTACCACTATTTCCGATGAGGCAAGGGCAAAGCACCACGATTACGTGCGCAGAGGCAAGCGGGGAATCTATCAAGGACTTACCTTCTGGTCGCCAAACATAAACATTTTTCGTGACCCCAGGTGGGGCAGGGGGCATGAAACTTATGGGGAAGACCCTTATCTTACCGGTCAGATGGGCCTTCAGTTTGTAAAAGGCTTGCAGGGCGATGATCCCGATTACCTGAAGGTTGTTGCCACCGCAAAGCATTACGCAGTACATTCGGGTCCTGAGCCCTTAAGGCATGAATTCAATGCACTGGTGAGCGAACGTGACCTGCATGAAACGTATCTGCCGGCTTTCCGCACCCTGGTTCAGGATGGTGGAGCATGGTCGGTGATGTGTGCCTATAACCAGTTCCGCGACTATCCCTGCTGCGCAAACCCTATGCTTAATGAAATTCTTCGCAATGATTGGGGATTCCAGGGTTATGTGGTTTCCGACTGTTGGGCCATTTCCGATTTCTTTAAGTTCCAGGATTTCTCTGACAATGCAGCAGAAGCTTCTGCCGTAGCAGTGAAAAACGGAACCGATCTTAACTGTGGAAATTCATACCCACACCTTATGAAGGCTTTCGAGCAGGGACTTATTTCGGAAGAAGATCTGGATGTGGCAGTTAAAAGACTTTTTGCTGCACGTTTCAAGCTGGGAATGTTTGACCCCGAAGAAATTGTTCCCTATGCACAGATACCATTTTCAGAAAATACTTCTGACGAAAATGCTGCTCTTGCACTTGAGGCAGCACAGAAGAGTATCGTTCTGCTGAAGAATGAAAAGAATACCCTGCCCCTTTCAAAAAACATTAAAAAGCTTGCGGTTATAGGCCCGAATGCCGACAATTGGGAAGCTCTGCTGGGCAATTACAACGGCATTCCCAAAAACCCTATATCTGTGCTGCAGGGGATAAAAGAGAAGCTCAACAATACAGAAATTATATTTACGGAAGGCAGTCACCTGGCTGAGGGGGTTTCCAACCTGCATCCTATCCCATCGGAGTACCTGATGACAGAAAAGGGCGAACAGGGAGTGGTCGGTGAATATTTCGACAACGCAAAGCTGGAAGGTGAGCCGGTGTTTACCCGTATTGATAAAAGCATTGATTTTTACTGGGAGTCAAATTCACCGTCTCCCGGTCTTCCCGATGATGATTTCAGTATACGCTGGACAGGTTACATTGTTCCTCCTGTTTCAGGAACTTATGCTTTGGGCGCCTGGGGGATGCCAACCCTCGATGTGTGGCTGGAGGGTGAAAAAATCCTGGGGCACAATACCGAGCACCATGCTTTTCACCATGAGAAAGCTGTGAAGCTGGATGCCGGAAAGAAATACAAGTTCGTGTATGAGTACAAAAACTGGTATGGCGATGGCGATGCACGGCTTTTATGGGCATTGCCTAATCCGGAGATGCAGCAGCAGGCAGTAGATGCAGCCGCTGAGGCTGATGCTGTGGTGCTGGTTTTGGGCCTTTCGCAGCGTTTGGAAGGGGAAGAGATGCCCATCAAGGTGGATGGATTTGCGGGGGGTGACCGCACGCACCTTGAGTTGCCCAAAACTCAGCAGGAGCTTATGAAGGCTGTGCAAAAGGCCGGGAAACCTGTTGTGCTGGTGCTTCTTAACGGCAGCGCCCTGTCGATCAACTGGGCTAATGATAATTTGCCAGCCATTGTATCAGCCGGTTATCCCGGGCAGGAGGGAGGACATGCTGTTGCCGATGTGCTGTTTGGGGACTACAATCCCTCGGGCCGTCTGCCGGTTACCTATTATAAGTCGGTCGATCAGCTGCCCCCATTTGAGGAGTACGACATGAAAAACCGTACTTACCGATATTTCGATGATGAACCGTTATACCCCTTTGGTTATGGCTTAAGCTATACCTCTTTCAACTATGACAACCTGAAACTGCCCTCAAAAATTAAAGCCGGTGAACCGGTAAAGATACAGGTAAAAGTAATCAATACGGGCAAGATGGCCGGTGATGAAGTGGTTCAGCTGTACCTTAAGGATGAGCAGGCTTCAACACCCCGTCCTAAAGTTCAACTCGAAGGATTTGAAAGGGTGCATCTTAAGACCGGTGAATCAAAAACGGTAGAGTTTGAGCTTACCCCGCGCCAGTTTTCAATGATTAATGATAAAAACGAAAGGGTGATAGAACCCGGATGGTTTATCGTATCAGTCGGTGGCGGGCAACCGGGATCTAAGGGAGCTTTTACTGTTTCAGGTAGGATGAACCTTACCGGTGATGTGGTGAAAGTGGACTAATTTTCCGGGACCAGGAGTTTGGAACTCCGGGATTGTAATTGTTTAATTAATAACATGAATCCCAAAATTTGCCCCGACAGAACTTTGTCTGTCGGGGCAAACTGTTTTCAGAAAGAATGCGAAAGTAAACAGATGTTGTTTTTGGATTGTATGCAATGGAATGCAGAAGCCCGTAGAAGTCGGATTTTGGAAGCCCGACAATTGATGACTAATTAAAATCTTTGACTTACAAAGTCTAAGTTCTTATTCTTTCCAGCCTATCACTACTGAAACAAAGTAATTTCTTGGGTTGCCAGGATAATAGTACCGGGGCTCATTGCTGCCGAAAGCAGGTGCGTTTACAGCAAGCATAGCGGCATAGTGCACATCGAAAATATTCTGTACACCTGCTTTAAGTTCAAAATGAAAAGAACTGAAATCCCTGTTATACCTGAATTCAATGTTTGTAATACCATACGGATCGGTGAAAGTTGTATTGGCATCATTTACGGGCATTTTGCCTGTAAAGCGATGCCAGGCCCTAATGCCGTAGTTTGCCGCAGGCTGGAAATTTCCCGACAAGTAGTATGTGGTGCGGGCAGTGCCAGGCAGCAGGTTGCCTGAATAATCGGTGTCGTTGTCAATAAATTCTCTGAAATGGTAATTTGCAAACGTTGCATTTGCATCGAGCACAAGCGAAGGAAACGTGCCCGGATTCAGGGCCAGCCATCTTAATTCTGCCTCCAGTCCGGGGTGAAGCGACTGGCCGGCATTCAGGCCTACATAGGCATCTTCACCTGTGCGGCGGGCCACCAGCAGGTTGTTAATATAAATGCGGTAGTAGCTGACAGTAGCCCTGATCCGGTTGTCAAGGCCGGTGCGGAGGCCTGCCTCCAGGTTCCAACCGGTTTCGGGCTTGATGTCGGGGTTTATTTGTCCTTCAGGCAGCAGGGTTTCTTCGAATGTTGGGGTGGAAAACCCATGGCTGACGTTACCGAAAACTGAAAGGTCATCCGAAATTCTGTAGTTGGCTCCAATCCTTGGTGAGATAACCGGATCGTATGAACGCTGCCCCGATTCGTCACCGTCTTCAAGATACTGGTCGGTATAGTCGAATCGTGTAAGGTTGCCGTTAACCCCTGCCGAAAGGAATAATTTCTCCTGAATGTTCGATTCTGCCTGGATAAACAGGTTTTCGTAAGAACGTTTCTCACGGTTGTCAGAAAGCACCTGGTCAGGGTTTTCATTCGACCAGGTCGACCAGTTGTAGTTTTCCCTGAAGACTTCCAGCCCTGCTGTAAATGTAAAGCTTAAATTTTCACCTGAAACATTTCTTTGGTAATAGCCCCTGCCCCCTGCATATTCTGAAGATTCAAGCAACAGGTTAAACGGTCGCGGTTCATCTGCCTCACGGAAACTTCCGAATGCAGCAAATGATATTTTATTTTGCATGTCGGGTTCAATATTGAGCGACAGTCCAATCTGGCCCTTGTCGTATGCTTCATAGCCTTCAATCCCTTTCCAGTTTGCCGCTGCCTGTTCGGGATTATTCATGAAAGTGGTTAAATTAATTGAGCTTGGAATATGAGCCTTCATTTTGGTATATTTCAGCAATGCCTCCATGTTCACTTTTTCGGAAAAGCTGTATTCCGAATGAAGCAGCGCGTTTACACGGTTGGTGGCGTTATTATCACGAAAGCCCTGACTGTTAAGAATTGACCCCAGCACATATACATACATATCCTGTTGATGAATTCCTGCTGAGAGGGTATTTTTATAGGTATCAAATGAAGCAACTGTTGACTGGTACTGAACGAAATCATTTCGTATCCTGCGGGGATGAAATAAAATGGTACCACCAAGGCCTGCTCCATATAAACTGGAGGATGGTCCTTTAAGGATTTCCACCCGCTGTAAAGAGGTATTCTCAAGGTCTTCAACGGTTGTTTCACCGTCGCCGGTGGTAAGTGGAATTTCCCCGAAATAAGCCTTTATCTTGTTGGTAGAATAAGGGCTGCGGGTACCAATGCCACGAATGGTAAGCCTGTTGGTCGACAAGGTTCCATGATGCATTAATATGCCCGGGATTTGGTTCAGTGCTTCTACTGGAGTCAGGGCGCTTCCGCTTTCCAGTCGTTCGGGCAGGATTAAATTAATGGGCGCAGGCGTGTTGAACAAATTGTAAGGAGTACGGAATGCCGTTACCGTGACTTCATCTATTTCTCCTGAGAGTGCAGTGGTATCCTGCTGCAAAAAGAATAAAGAATCGTGCCGGGTGACCCGCTGGGAGTACCCTTTTAACGATAATGCAGTTGTGTAAACAAGCAGCATTACTGGCAGGTAATGTCGTAGGAACATATCAATATCAGGCTTTAAAAATTTGATTTTTAGATGTTTTTTATTATATTAACAATAAGAATGCTAAAGTAAATACAATGAATAAACTATGCATTTTGTTCGCAATGGTGCTGTTTTTTCAGGTTTCGGCCCAGGAAAAGCCCAATCCGCAAACACTTGAGCCGGGTGAAAAGGCAGTTGATTTTAACCTGAAGGGAGTAGACGGGAAGATGTATTCACTCGATTCCTTCAGTGATGCAAAGGTGCTGGCCGTTGTTTTCAGCGCTCCTCATTGCCCTACAGCACAGGCTTATGAAGACAGGTTGATTGATATTCAAAACGATTTCGATGATAAAGGTGTGCTGGTAGTGATGATTAATCCCAATCATCCTGAAGCAGTTGCCCTGGAAGAGATGGGCTATTCCGATATGGGTGACTCATTTGAGGATATGGTTGCAAGGGCAAAAGACAAAGGATATAATTTTCCATTTCTTTATGACGGAGATACACAGGAAACTTCCATAGCTTATGGTCCCGTGGCTACACCACATGCATTTGTGTTTGATGAAAAGCTTACCCTTCGTTATGTTGGACGTATTGATGACGATGAATCAATTGGCGCAGCTGAACAACACGATATGCGAAATGCCATAGAAGCCCTCCTGGCCGGGGAAGAGGTTCGGGTAAAGCAAACCAAAACCTTCGGCTGCTCGGTTAAATGGAAGTGGAAAGGCGACTGGCGCAATAAACTTGATGCCGACTGGGCCAAAAAAGAGGTGCCGCTTGAAAACCTTTCTGTGAGAGGGCTGAAGAAGCTGATGAAAAATGATTCCGAAAAGTTGAGACTGATTAATGTATGGGCTTCCTGGTGCGGACCATGTGTGGCGGAGTTCGATGAATTGGTGGAAACCTATCGCATGTATAAGGGCCGGGACTTTGAAATGTATACCGTAAGCACCGACCGTCTGGATAAAAAGGAGCAGGTGAGGGAGTTTTTAGAGGAAAAAAATGCAGCTGTCGATAATAACTTCATTTTTGAATCAGCCAAGCGCGACGATTTGCTCGATAACCTTGATCCCGAATGGCAGGGGGCCATTCCGCATACGGTACTTGTTGAACCCGGGGGTAAGATAGTTTACCGCAGTTCAGGAGGTCTGGATTTTAGAGAACTGCGGAAGGCGATAGTGGAGAATGAGTTGATTGGCAGGTATTATTGATATTTTTCTGCCGGGGTACTGCAATAATGTTTCGGTACGCTGCACCTTATGGTTTTTATGATGATGTCCTATAGCTACAAATCTTGCGGTGCATTGCACCTGTTTCATGAGGTTAGGGATTTAAACAATCTTCCACAGTTTCTCCGTTCAGTAGCTTGTAAAGGTTTAAAGCAGCACGCCGCTGCAACTCTGCCGATGCCCGATCGGAATACCAGGCATAATGCCCTGTACAGAAGGTGCGCGGATGGTTCAGCAGGATTTCCTGCTTTTGGGTTACCGGCTCATTTTCGTAAACATCGAGGCCGGCGCTGTGGATAATTCCCTCCTGAAGGGCACGGAGCAGGGCTTTTTCATCGATGACTTCTCCACGGGAGGTATTCAGCACCACCGGCTTTTTTTGCATTTTGCCAAAAGCTTTTTCGTCAAGAAGATGCCTGGTTTCAGAGGTTAAGTTGCAGTGTATGCTGATGACATCAGATACCTGTAGCAGCTCATCCAGCGAAACATTTACTGCCTGCAAATCTTTGAAATGTTTTTCCGGTTTATAAGGGTCACTTGCTATCACATTTTGGAACAAGGGTCGGGCCTTTTTGCCCAGTTCACTTCCTATTCTCCCTAAACCAATAATTCCTAATGTTTTATCATGCAGTTCGAATATATCCTCCGCCGGTGGCGCTGCAAATCCTTCAGTGACCTGCATTTTTACATTCCACATGCCGCGGCTGCAGGCCAGCATCAGTGCCAGTGCATGGTCAGAAACGGCATGGCTGGCATAGCCCTGCACGTTGGCTGCTTTAACCCCGAAATGGGTGCAAGCTTCCACATCCACATTGTCGTATCCTACACCGTACCTTACAATGGCCTTCAGGTTCTTCATCTCCGACAGAAAGGCTTCGTCGATTACCGTATGCCTTATCAGCAATCCGTGGGCTTCATTCGCAAAGGCAATCTTCTCAGCTCGTTCTCCTTTATATTCCGGATGAATCTTCAGGTTATATTCCTTCCCGTTGAACAGCGATTTTTCAAAATCATAGGCTTTATAACCTGAGTCAAGTATAACGATGTTCATCTTTTACAGTTCCATTGTTTTCAAATCCTTTGACTGCCCTTTGATGTTAATTTTCAGCACGGTAACCGGGTTGTTGTGGTTTGCCGGAAGCTCAATCTTCAATTTTTCTGCATCATTTGAGAACTTTAATTTCTTTCCTTTCAGAATAGAACAATCAGTTACTTGAACTCCCTCGGGTAAGGGAAGTTCCACCCGGGATTCCTTGTAGTTAAGCAGGTGAATGTAAATGGAACTACCCTTTCTTGTCGATGCCAGCCAGTCAGTTGGTTTATAGGGCCCTCCGGCAGTTCCGTAAACCGATTCGCCGTACTTTTTCAGCCAGTTCCCCATTTCTTTCAATCGTTCTGCCTGTCGCGGCTCGATCCTTCCATCGGGCATCGGACCCACATTCAGCAGCAGGTTACCACCTCCTCCAACTGTTTTGAGCAAGGTGAAAAGACACTCTTCGGTACTTTTCATTGTATCGTCCGGCTTCCACGACCATTGCGTACAAAGTGTGATGCACGATTCCCATGGCTGCTCAATGTTATAGTTGCCCACGCGCTGTTCGGGGGTGGCAAAATCGCCTGCAAACTCATCAGAAATAGTGATTCCCTCCATTCCTTTCCGTCCTTTATCCACTCTGTTGTTTATGAGGATATTTTCATCCAGCTCTTTCAGGTAATCATATAAGTCCAGGCCCATTTCATGTGTCCATGGTTCTTCCCATTCGCCGTCGAACCACATTATCCTTGACTGGTACTTTTCAACCAGTTCTTTTGTCTGTTCCTTGATTAGGGGGACAAACCTTTCCATGTCTCCAGTCTCTTTTTTTGTTGTTCCTCCCAGGCTTCCCAGCGGGTAAAGCGGATGCTTCCAGTCGGAGATGGAGTAATAGGTGCCGAAAAGTATTCCGTGCTTGTCGCAGGCTTCTTTCATCTCCATCAGCACATCCCGGCTGTATGGGGTATTCATGATGTTATAATCTGAGTAGCCGGTAGGCCAAAGGCTGAATCCATCGTGGTGCCGGCTGGTTATGATGAAATATTTCATGCCGGCTGCTTTCAGAATTTTTATCCATTCATCCGCATCAAAATTAACCGGATTGAATTCCCTGTAAAGGTTGTCGTATTCGTCAGCCGGAACTTCCTTGCCCCTCGACCAGCCGATTTCAGTGCCCTTCAGACTTACCGGCCCCCAATGTACAAACATTCCAAACTTCATGTCCTGAAATTCCTTAAGTAGCTTTTCATTTGTTTTATGCTTCTGTGCAGGCGCTGAAAATGCTGAAAAAGTGAAAAGAATCAGAATAACTATTTTCATGGTTTGCTGCTTTATTTATGCTAAAGCTAATAATTCCGCATATATTTTGATTTCCTTTTCATGAAATATTTATTTTTAGAAAGAATTAAAAGAATTGAAACCAATGAGAACTGATTTATTCCAAATATCCTTAATTCCCGTGAAATTGATTTTGGGTTTACTTTTACTGTTGACATTACCGACAGCCTGCAGCGATTCCTATGTTCAATGGCCTGAACCCACAGCAGAGGCGAAACCCTGGACCCGTTGGTGGTGGCCCGGCAATGCGGTAGATTCCGCTAACATCTCCCGTGAATTACATGAGATGGCCTCCGCCGGAATCGGCGGCGTGGAAATTACCTCCATATATGGAGTAAAGGGTGAGGAAAACAGGGACATCGAATATCTTTCTCCTGAATATTCTGAAGTATTGAAGTTCACAATTGAAGAGGCCAACCAACTTGGAATGGGAGTTGATGTGCCTCCCGGCAGTGGCTGGCGCCTGGGTGGTCCGTTAGTTCCCAGGGAAAAAGGACTGTGGTCGCTGCGGATACACAGTTTCGATGTTGCAAAAGGAGAAGAATGGCAACTGCCGGTGGAAATCATAAATGCAGAGCTTATATCTTTCGTTGATGAAAGCGAAAGTGTGACTGTTCTTAATCCGGACCATGCCTTTGCTGCACCCCTTGCAGGAAAGATATATGTTGCCGAAAGGGTGAAGAACGGTGACAAGGTAAAACGTGCCTCGGAGGGAGGCAAGGGGTGGGCAATAGATACCTTTAACGAGGACATCACCAATTGGTACCTCGATGAGTTCTGGAATCGCCTGGGAATTGATGAAGGCACGATTCGCTGTTTTTTTCACGATTCATTTGAATATACAGGCGATTTTACAACTGAATTTTCAAAAGAATTCAGGGAAAGAAGAGGTTATGACCTTATTGATTACCTGCATGTTCTGGCCGGCGATTTCAGTGACGAGGAAACTGTTGAAAGAGTGCGGTCGGATTATCGTGAAACCTTAGCGGAACTGGTGCTGGAATCATTTATCCAACCAATGACTTCATGGGCCAACGGACATGAAAGCATGAACCGCAACCAGGCCCATGGATCTCCGGGAAACATTCTCGACTTATATTCTGCATGTGACATTCCTGAAACGGAGATTTTCGGCAGGATTGAACCGGGAACAGTAAATGTGTTTATCAACAAATTTGCCTCCTCCGCAGCTCATGTTACCGGGAAAAACCTGGTTTCCTCCGAAAGCTTCACCTGGCTCGATGAACACTGGACAGTTACACCTGCCGATATGCTTCGCGCCACCAACCGGCTGTTCCTTTCAGGTGTAAATCACATGTTTTTTCACGGAACCTGTTATTCGCCACAGAATGCCCAATGGCCCGGCTGGCTGTTTTATGCCTCCTCACAGATCAATAACCGCAATCCGCTCTGGCATGAGCTGCCGGCGCTGTTTAAATACATTGAACGGTCGCAGACCATCCTTCAGCAGGCAAAACCGCAAAATGATGTGCTGGTATACTGGCCTTACTATGATGTTGCAGCAAAACAGGAAGGTGGTTTGTTTTTCAGAACTAACGTCGACCGTGGTGATCAGTCTTCCTGGTTCAGCAATTATCCTCTGTCAGGTCTGTCGCAAAGCTTAACGGATGCAGGTTATACTTTCGATTATATTTCCGACAGGCAGCTGTTAAATTGCCGGCTTGAGAACGGAGAAATAATTACTGAAGGGGAAACACGGTATAAGGCACTGGTTTTACCGGAAATGAAATATATCCCTATAGAGACCATGCAGCAGGTGAAGGAATTTATTTCTGAAGGAGGAAAGGTCTTTTTTGATGAATCTTTGCCTCAAAGTTTACCGGGAATGGCTGAACTTGAATTGAGGCAGCAGGAATTGGATGACATTAAAGCGAATATCAATACAAGTAAACATACAGGCAAGGTATTGGAATTACTGTCTGATGCAGGTATTCAGCCTGAGGCTTCCCTTTCCGGAAAAGGATTCCATTTCACACGAATGGAAATTGAGGGCGAGACCTGGTACATGGTGGTAAACGCCACATCGGAGTCATTGGATGAACATGTGGAACTAACTGTGCCTGCCAGTTCATACGTGCTTTATTTCCCTGAAAATGAAAACATCGCCCTTGCCGAATCTGAGGGACCATCGGTGCGGATACAGTTGGAACCCGAGCGGGCGGTTTTCATCCGTTGTTCTGATAAAAAGCTTAATGCTCCTGCTTTTGATTATTATGATGTCGATGCTCCCCGGCATGAGCTGGAAGGACTGTGGAAAATAAGTTTTGCTAATGGAGGGCCGGTTTATCCGGGTGATATCTCCACCAACAAACTGGTATCGTGGACCGATATGGGGGATGAAAGTACCAGTCGTTTTGCAGGTACGGCCCGTTATGTCCTGGAATTTGACTGGAATGAACCGGCTGAAGCGGGCCTGTTAGACCTTGGCGAAGTAAAGGATTGCGCCCGTGTTAAACTGAACGGAAAGGAATATGGCTCACTTCTGGGACCCTCTTTCAAAATGCAAGTAGACAATCTGAAGCAGGGAAAAAATTTGCTGGAAGTGGAAGTTACCAATGTTGCTGCCAACCGCATTCGCGACCTCGACCTGCGTGGAGCAGACTGGAAGAAGTTTCACGACATCAACTTTGTGAACATCGATTATCAGCCGTTCGATGCTTCCGGCTGGGAAGTGAGGGAAGCGGGGCTGTTGGGAAAGGTGGAAGTGATAGTGATGGAAGTAGACTAAATTCGTTCAGGGAATGCCTTAATTTTTTTGTGAATAAACAATTCCCCGGTTCATATTTTGTAACGTATAGCTTTTCAAATCAATTTGAGGCCCTTCATCAGAGCGATCTTCTCCTCCCCTTGGGGGAGGTTGGGTGGGGTCAGGAGGATGAACGGCTGAAATCATCCCATGCTTTAATCTTTTTCCATCTTTTTTCAACAGGAAGCAGCAGGTTACCTTGATAATGTTATTTTTACATCTTTGGCTGATAAAAAAACTGATTAAGCTTTAAAGAACATGAAAAAACCGAGTATTCCTGTTGTCCCTAAGAAGGTGCTGGTGCCTTTCATTTTAATTACCAGTTTGTTTTCGATGTGGGGCTTTGCCAACGACATTACCAACCCTTTGGTGGCCGCCTTCCAGACTGTGATGGAAATTTCAAACGTCAAGGCTGCACTGGTGCAGTTTGCCTTCTATGGCGGCTATGCCACAATGGCCATTCCGGCGGCATTGTTTGTGAAAAAATTCAGCTATAAAAAAGGTATACTTATGGGGCTGGCGCTTTATGCTGTGGGCGCTTTAATGTTTTATCCGGCTGCACAGTTCGAGATTTTCGGTTTTTTCCTGGTATCGCTGTATGTGTTAACCTTCGGACTGGCTTTTTTGGAAACCACTGCAAATCCTTACATACTTTCAATGGGAGCGCCCGAAACAGCCACCCGCAGGTTAAACCTGGCGCAGTCGTTTAACCCGATGGGATCGCTGCTGGGTATGTTTGTAGCTTCTAATTTTATACTTTCCCGACTGGAATCGGACAGGCGTGATGCTGCAGGAGACGTAATTTTTCCGACCCTGGATGAGGCCCAAAAGGCTGCCATACGGTCGCACGATTTGACAATTATCCGCGATCCATACATCATTCTGGGGTTTGTGGTTATAGCCATGTTCCTGGTTATCTATTTTGCAAAAATGCCCAAACGCAAGGATGCCGACCATACCATCCGCACCGGTGACACTTTCCGCCGGCTGTTTAAAAACATTCGATACCGTGAAGGAGTGATTGCCCAGATGTTTTACGTGGGAGCTCAGATAATGTGCTGGACGTTTATCATCCACTATGCAGATAACCTTGGAATTCCTAAGGCGACAGCTCAGATGTACAACATTGTGGCCATGATAATCTTCCTCTCAAGCCGGTTCATAAGCACCATGCTGATGAAGTACCTGAACTCGCGGCTGCTGCTTACTGTATTTGCCATTGGAGGGATGATAACCACCACAGGGGTTATACTTATACAGGGAATGCCGGGCCTTTACCTGCTGGTAGCCACCTCTGCCTTCATGTCGCTGATGTTTCCCACAATCTACGGCATTGCACTGGAAGGATTGGGAGATGATGCCACTATTGGGGCAGCAGGTCTGGTAATGGCAATCGTCGGTGGCGCCCTGATGCCCCCGTTGCAGGGCGCTATCATCGATATGGGGCGGGTAGGTCCGCTTCCGGCCGTGAACTTTTCGTTCGTTTTGCCCTTTATATGTTTTGTAGTAATTGCTATTTATGGTTACCGGACGATGAAGGTTCATCCCCGGCTGGAATTTAAATAAATCATTATGAAACTAATAACTGTTAAACAATCACGGTATGCTGCCGATTTGGCCATACTGAAAAGCCGGCTGGAGTCGGAAGGCATTGCCTGCTGGCTAAAGAATGAACTTACCTCTCAGGTGATTAACTATGTCCCCTCCATTTATGCCGAGCTGCAGGTCGATGAGGCAGATGTAGAACGGGTGAAGGTGATTTTGGCAGAGACCGGAGAGATTTCCTCTGAAGAGAAAAGCTGATACATCTGTTGTACCTATTGTTTTCTTTACTGTTTTGATATTCCTTTTAAGATGAGGGGAACAGCATGCCTGTGTGCCTTTCTTTTGTTTAAGCCTGGTTTTTGCTCAAGGCATTATCTTTTCTTTTAAAATAAAGAGGTGATAACACGTCGCCTTTTCACCATACATTCCCTATACCTGGGACGGACTAAACTCAATGTAAATTCAATTGCAAACGGTGTTGGTTAGGTTTATTACCGGGGTAGGATCGATATTGAACAGTCAATAGGATTATCTGAATTTACAACTGCCGCTTTTGACAACTAGATAATCTTTTAAATTATTAAGGCAAGCCTGTATTCAGATAGGGAAAATCATTAGATAGGGATAGAAAAAAGAACCATGGTTATCTTTCAGATGGCATTAAATCCAGTCGGACACTCTTGATGTCAATTCAGGAAATATTGGAGGAATGGTCTTTATACGAAGTGGTTTTTAAAATGTTTTTCCAACTCTTGTTTTAAATAAAAAACTTTTATAGATTTAATCCGTCAAATTATAAACCTGGATTAATGCTAACACTGCCGGGCATAAAATCCATAATAGTTTCCGTTTAGGTTAAGTCGTTGTGCGAATTGATAATCCGTACAACCGGCAGGTAGTTTTTTTCGGATGCAGATGAAGAAACTGCAATCTCTTGGTGCTGCTGATTCGATCGCACGTGACGGGGAATGAATGATAAACTTTGGCATTCGATGATTTAAAGGGCAGTGCTATCGTGAAAATTTAACCGAAGATTTCAATGCTTTGACTGTTTGCTTTTTTGTAAGTACACATTTGAGGCCGAAGATAAAATATGAAATTAGTACAATTTAAAGGTCATTGGTGACTTTGCCGAGCCCTTGACAATAACTGATAAAACTATAACTAAATTGGAACCCGATTATGGCACAAACTCAAACTAACAGCAAAAAAACCGTTGTCAATCTTCTTTGGACAGGTGGCTGGGATTCAACCTTTCGTATTCTTCAGCTGTCAACAAAAGATGTTATCGTTCAGCCACACTACCTGGTGGATGCCAACAGAAAATCACAGAAATTTGAATTGGAAACAATAAAATCGATAACAGAGGATATCCGAAACTTAAGTTCAACTCGTTGTATTATTCGTGACCTGAAATTGGTGAATGTTTCTGATATTAATAATGACAGCAATATTACAAGGGCATATAAGAATATTTCTGAGAACCACCGGTTAGGAATTCAGTATGAATGGCTGGCACGATATTCTAAAAAATTTAATAATCTCGAGATTGGCGATGAAAATGGTCGTGCCGCTGATAGTATCTTATTAAGCGCTATAAAGGCAAACGGAGCGATTAAAAAGATTGTCGACGATAAAAAAGGAGAGTATTATGTTGTCGACCAGTCGGTTTCATCTGACGATATTATAAAAGTTTTCGGCAACTATCATTACCCTATATTGTATTACAATAAACTGGAAATGAAAAAAGAAGCCGAAGAAATGGGGTTTATTGAGATAATGAATAAAACCTGGTTTTGTCATACTCCCATTGATAGCGAGCCCTGTGGAAGGTGTGTGGCTTGTGCCGGAACAATAAAAAAAGGGTTGGAGTACCGGTTAAGCAAAGCTGCACTGGTAAGATATAAAAGGAAAAAGTTAATCGATCCGATTAGAAATACTTATGTAATCAGAAGTATGAGTAAATTCAAGAAACTTATCAGAATGACCCGATGGCAGCTGCCGGTAAAAAGGTCTTCTTACGGCACACAAAGTACAACAGGAAGTGGGTATTAAACATACTGTTAGTGTTATGACTGTTAGTTTATTCATTCAACGGCAGCAACATTAATAAAAAGGATAAAAATTGTGTGCTACTTTTCAGTTTCACAATAAATATCATGGATGTTAACCGAACAGCATCAAGGGGTGAGTAAATATTCATCAAAATGTTTTATTCTAGCATGTTATGCTATCAGGGAGAAATGAATACACAATGTTAAAATAGATATGACTAAAAAGCCAAATGAATCGGGAAGTTCTAATTCTTCCCCTGACCAGGAACCCAAAGTGACAGGGATAGGTGGGATTTTCTTTTTTTCAGATAATCCGGATAAAACGAAAGAATGGTACGCAAAACATTTGGGATTAGAAGTGAACCAATGGGGTTCAAGTTTTGAATTCAGAAATGCAAACCGGCCGGATGAGATAAATTACCTTCAATGGAGTCCTTTTGAAAAAGGCAGTAAATACTTCGCCCCAGGCAAGAAAGAGTTTATGATTAACTACCGGGTTCAAAATCTGGAGGGGCTTGTAGCGAAGTTAAGGGAAGAGGGTGTAGCAATTTTAGACGGCATTGAAACATTTGACTACGGAAAATTTGTGCATATCATGGATGCTGAAGGCAATAAAATAGAATTATGGGAGCCGGTCGATAGCTTTTTTACTGCTATGGGATTAAAAACAACCAAATAGCAAAGAGAGCCGGAAGGCTAAAGCAGTAGTGGTGAGGAATGTGTATATTTTGAAGGATTAACGGTTGTATTAAGCTGTTGAAGCGAAGAAACTTATTGAGGGATAGTGTCTTGTTAAAATCGTGTTTCTATATTTCTGAAGAATTAATGAGCTGAAGGTGTAATTTTTCAAAATAAAAGTACTAACTTTTTGATCTCAAAAAACACACATATAATGATTAATAATTTATTGCAAACAATTAAGAGAGAACTTGCGGGCAAGTTGGCCGGTCAAAGCGAATTAGATAATAACAAAGCAGAAGAAGCTTCCGGAACAGTGACAGATACAGTCAAAGAAGGACTCGAGGAGAAGGCCGAAAAAGGACAGTTTGATGATATTACGGCCCTTTTTGGAAAGGGGGGTGAGTCTACGGGGTTTGCAAACAACCTGATGAGTAAGGTAGAAACAAACCTGACGGGCAAGGTTGGACTTCCTAAAAATATTGCTTCCAAAATTGCCGCGTTTGCTGTGCCTTTCGTAATAAAAAAAATACAGGAATTTACCTCAGCAAAAGGGAAGGACAACAAGCAGGGTATTCAGGAAATGTTGGGAGACCTGACAAAAGGGTCCTTAAAAGATAAATTAACCGGTGGTTTAGGAAAGAAATTCGGCTTGTAACTTTACTTATTTTATATCCACGTAACTTTTTTAATGATATAATTGGATAATATTTTCCCAATGAGTTGGATAAAATAATATTGCAGGTTAATTCGAACAATCGTGGTCCCAAACATTATTTCCATTCTTTTTTCTTTCAACATAAAAGGTAATTTTGCCTGAATAAATGATGGAAAAGTAAAGATTGGACAACATCCGGAAAATAATCCATATTGACATGGATGCTTTTTATGCATCGGTGGAGCAGCTTGACAATCCGGAGCTGAGGGGTAAGCCGGTGGCGGTAGGCGGTTCACGGGAACGGGGAGTGGTTGCTGCTGCCAGTTATGAAGCCCGCAAATATGGAGTGCGCTCGGCCATGCCGTCACAGATTGCAAAACGTAAATGCAGGGATCTCATATTTGTAAAGCCTAGATTTTCCAGGTATAAGGAAGTTTCTAGCCAGGTGCGCTCCATCTTTTATGAATATTCCGATTTGGTGGAGCCGCTTTCACTTGATGAAGCCTACCTTGATGTTACATATGCCAAAAAAGGCAAACCTTCGGCCACACTTATTGCACAGGAAATCAGGAAACGCATTTTTGATGAAACAAAGCTTACAGCCTCGGCAGGGGTTTCCTATAATAAGTTCCTGGCAAAAGTTGCTTCGGATGTGAATAAACCCAACGGGATTTTTGTGGTTACCCCCGAAAAGGCACAGGAATTCATTGATAATTTGGAAGTTAGAAAGTTTTACGGTATAGGGAAAGTGACTTCTGAACGATTGAATAAGATGGGGATTTGGTTTGGCCGCGATTTGAGGCAGGTCGACAGGTTTGAACTTGTCCGGCTGTTTGGGAAATCGGGCCATTATTATTACGACATCAGCAGGGGAGAGGACAACCGTCAGGTGGAACCTTTCCGCGAGCGGAAGTCGGTAGGGGCTGAAGAAACCTTTGGTTCAGATATTTTCCTGATGCAGGAGCTTGAAAACGAATTGCTTCAGATTGCAGATTACCTCTGGGAGCGGTATCAGCGTTCAGGGGCAAAAGCTAAAACCCTTACTTTGAAATATAAATATGCCGATTTTGAACAGCATACACGCAGTAAGACAGCTGCGGGCTGGATTACCCGTAAAGAAGAATTGATGAATGGCGGAAGAGAATTGCTTCATGCTGAAGAGTTTACAAAAGGAATCCGGCTGTTGGGGCTGACGCTTTCCAATTTTAAGGCCGAGGAAGGCAACGAGCCGGTGCAACTTGTAATTGAATTTTAATAGTTGCCATTCAGGAATTTATTTCAGTGAAAATCATTTATTTTGCAACGGGAAAATCTTTTTGGTAATTAGAATATAAAAACCTGCTTTTATGAAAAAATCTTTACGGTACGTTTTAATTTTCCTTATTATTTTGCTGGCAGCTTATTTTTTGGGCCCTAAACCTCCCCGGCCTGATTTAAATCAAAATCTTCCTTCTTTGCCTGCAGGATTGAGAAATCTGGAAACATACATCGAACGAAAAGAGGAGAACCTGAATATAAAGCCCGACAATGAGTCGCGGATAGTATGGGCGAACGATACGGCAAGGGAACGGACAGAATATGCCTTACTTTACCTGCATGGTTTTTCGGCTTCCTGGAGAGAAGGCTATCCGGCAAATGCTGCTTTTGCCCGGCATTTTGGTATGAATGCCTATTTTCCCCGGCTGGCTTCTCACGGATTGGCTACAGAAGACCCTTTGATTGATATGACACCCGGTGACCTGTGGGAATCGGCAAAGGAAGCGCTGATGATTGCCAGCAACCTGGGCGATAAGGTTATTGTTATGGGCACTTCCACGGGGGGAACCCTTGCACTGAAGCTTGCAGCCGATTTTCCGGAATATGTCGATGGCCTGATTCTGTATTCACCTAACATCAGGATTAATAACAATACTGCATTTCTTCTTTCAAAGCCCTGGGGTTTGCAGCTGGCAAGACAGGTGGCCGGAGGGAAATACCGGGTTTCCGAAACTGATTCACTTTCGAATCAGTGTCGGTATTGGTACTGCAGCTATCGTCTCGAGGGAGTTGTTTATTTACAGCAACTGGTTGATGCCACTATGAAAAAGGAAACTTACAACCGGGTAAATGTCCCTGTATTTTTGGGATATTATTATAAGGATAAAGACAACCAGGATGAAACGGTAAGGGTGGATGCCATGCTGCAAATGTTCGATCAGTTGGGCACTCCTCCCGCTGACAAGGTAAAGGAGGCTTTTCCTGAAGCCGGTGACCATGTTATTGCAAGTGATCTCACCTCAGGTTCCGTAGACGAGGTAACCAGCGAAACCATTGAGTTTGGTGAGGAAGTTTTGGGTATGAAGCCTTACCGTTTAAACTGATAATCAGCTGATTTGGGAAGCAGCAGGTTCATCGATAAACCAGGTTAGTAAACCATTTATAGGTTCAACGTGCCAGGCGGGAAGCTCTTTTGCCGCATTCTCATTGTTCATTATTTCTGAAACTCTTTTTGCTTTACTTTCACCGGTTACCAAATAGAATATATTTCGGGCGTTGTTTATTACCTTGCCTGTGAGGGTAATTCTCTTTTGTCCGGTTTCCGGGTGTCCTGCAACGGCACATAAGCTATCGGTCTGAAATAAATCAATCCGGTCTGGAAATATTGAAGCTGTGTGGCCATCTTCCCCCAGTCCCAACAGAATCAAGTCAAAAACAGGAATATTTCTCTTCATCTCCAGTTGTTTTGATAACTCATCTGAATATCGTAAAGCTTCTTTTTCGGGGTTGCTCTCACCGCGTATCCTGTGAATGTTTTTTGAAGGAATGGAAATCTTAAGGAACAGAGTTTCATTGGCCATCCTGAAATTGCTTTCGTCGCTGTCGGGGTTTACGCATCTTTCATCACCCCACCAAAAATGAACACGTTCCCAGGGAATGGAATCATGGTGTTTTTTTACCAGCGCTTTAAATAATTTTTGAGGGGTACTCCCTCCCGACAATGCAATGTGAAAAGGTTCACGATCCGATTCCAGAATGAGCTTTTTTATTTCCCTCGCCACTTTTCGGGCTACCTTTTTAGGTTTCGGGAAGATTTTTACTTCTGTTGAAGCTTCCATAATTTCATTGTTTATAAAAAACTAAATATATGAAATGAGCATGAGAGATAAGCAATGCCAATCGGTTTTTAATCAAAATATCTCACATATCATAACCACTATATTTAAAAATCAACTTTTAAGCAACATGATTTTCTTTTTGCTTAAAGTTCGCACCAGTTGCCATCGTTTGCCAGGTTTTTGCAAGGATACCGCCACTGACCTCCATGTATTAGTTTATTGGCACTTTCAGGCCCCCAGGTTCCTGCGGGATAACCATAAACAGGTATATCAGGGTTATACTTCCATGCATTTAATATTGGCTGAACAAATTTCCAGGCTTCCTCAACTGCATCGCCGCGTGAGTATAAGGTAGGATCGCCCTGCATGCAATCAAGCAATAGCCTTTCATAAGCCGACGGCAGCCTTACATCAGCCAGATCGGAATAATGAAAATCCATATTTACCGTTTGCACCTTAAATCCTGCACCGGGAGTTTTCATCCTGAACTTAAGAAGGATTCCCTCGTCAGGTTGAATGCGGATAATTAACTGATTGTTGTTTGGTCCCGGAAATCCTTCATTGTTAAAAAGATGATGGGGAACTTGTTTGAAATGAATCACTATTTCAGTTACCGATGCCGGAAGTTTTTTCCCTGTACGGATACAAAAAGGCACTCCTCCCCACCGCCAGTTATCGATAAAAAACTGCATTGCAATATAGGTTTCGGTCCTGGAATGCGGGTCTACCCTGGCTTCTTCCCGGTATCCTTTCACTTTTTCCCCATTAATTGTGGAAGAAATATATTGGCCTCTTACTACGTATTCAGGCACTTCTTCTTCGGCAATTGTGCGCAGCGACTGGAATACTTTTACAATTTCATTACGAATGGCATCGGCTTTCATCACTACCGGCGGTTCCATAGCTACAAAACCAACCAGTTGCAGCAGGTGGTTCTGTAACATGTCTCTGAGCGCTCCCGACTGCTCATAATAACCACCCCTGTCTTCCACTCCCAGGCTTTCAGCTGAAGTGATTTCTATTCTTTCAATGAAATTTCTGTTCCACAGAGGCTCAAATATACCGTTGGCAAAGCGGGTCACCAGCATGTTTTGCACGCTCTCCTTTCCCAGATAGTGGTCGATACGGTACAATTGACTCTCATCAAAGTACTTCAGCAAGTTGATGTTTAACTTTTGTGCCGACTTCAAATTGGTGCCGAAAGGTTTTTCTATTATAAGCCTTCTGGAATTTTCCGTTGCCTTACTTAAGCCATTTTCAGCCAGGTTTTCCGCTATGTTTTCATACACTGAGGGCGGTGTGGAAAGATAAAACAGGAAATTGGCTGCAATATTTAACTCCTCTCCCAGGTTTTCAAGGCGCAGCTTCAGTGCCTTAAAATCTGCCGGTTCAGTTGGTGAAACCGGTTCATAATACAGTAGGTTTAAAAACTGTTCAACTTGTTCTCCCGATGGCAGAAACTCACCCGACTGCTTTCTGAATTCTGAATCGTTCATTGCGGTACGTGCAGCACCTAATACAGCAAAATGTTCAGGCAGCAAATTTTGAATGAATAAATCATAAAGTGCCGGTATGAGCTTTCTTTTTGTAAGGTCTCCCGAAGCGCCGAATATTATCAGGATTTGATTTTCAGGTATTTTCATAAAAATTCAACAACAATTAAGTTGCTCTGGTTCGGATTGCCTCTCTGAACAATAGACCAGGGCATTATTTTTTACTACACAATAGTAGAATACAAAATTAATAAGCCGGTTGTTTTTAACCAGCTGTCCGTAAAATTTGCCGCGACTGTTATCCGGCAGGAAAGGTTCGATTAATATTTGGCTTTTAAACTCAACTCCATCCGGAGAAGTGCATTTGAACATGGCTTCCTTGGCACACCAGTAAAAAATCCGTGTATAAGATGGATTGGGTGTGCTGTTGGTGTGTTGCAATTCTGTATCGGAAAGAAATCGTGTGGCAATCTTTTCAGTATTTCGTTGCAGGTTTTCTACATCAATTCCTGCAGGTTTATCAGTCAATAATACTACCGCCAGTTCTGCCGAGTGGGAAATACTGATGCAAAAGTTTCTATCAATGAAAGGCTTTCCTGAACTGGTATATTGCAACTCTCTCTTCTCTTTTATCATATTTTGAAGCAGTATTCTTACAGCAAGAAATTCACGTTTTCTTCTTTCGTTGCTGATTTTATTATACGCTGCCTGTTCTTTTTCTGACAACCGGAAATCGCGGAGCAAAGTGCTGCTGGATTCATTAAGTTCCCATATGCCCAGCATTCCATTAATTCCTTCAGAAAGGTTCAAAATTCGCACTATTCCCATCGAGTGGTTTCAATAAGATGTATGATATCTTTCTCAAGAAATTCAATAACCGGTTTCAATGAATCTATATCCGGTGTAGCTCTTATATAAAGTGCTCCCCGCAGAAAATGTCTTGTGCTGTCGGTAAGAAAGAACTGCATGGGGGAGGCTGCATTTCCCCTGATACGGTAAAGCGTTCCGTAAACATCATCCTCAGGATGAAGGTACACTTGTTCCTCAATTGAATTTGCTTTAACAGAATGTTTATAGGCCAGTTCACGTGTTTCTTCCATTAATTCGGCAAGCAACACCCGTGAATTTGTATTGTTTTCCTGCAGGTTGTAATAGGAAACGTGCACCTCTGCCTTGTTTGACGGAAACTCCAGGTTAATCCATGAAGGTTTGTCTGGATTACGGTCATCAGGCGTCACAACAGCATATTCCGGAATTTTAAAGCTGTAAGGAAAATTGTTGGCAATGGAGTCATAGTTTTTCTCAGGAAACCCAATCCTGAAAAATCCACGTGGTTTTGGAGTGTATTTTTCATTGCACCCAAAAAAAAGAATTACTCCGGCAATAATAAACAGTTTTAACCTCATATTTTTATAAAACATACCTATTTATAACGCAAAAGTACGCTCTTTATGAGGTAAAATGAAAATTTGAGCCAATAAAAAGTTATTCCGGTTGTGTAGATGGCTGCCGGAATAACTTTTTAAATTGCTAATGGCATTAATCCGGTTAGAAAGGAAGATCGTCGTCACCCCCCTGCTCACTCACATCGGGGCTGTCGAATGCTGAGGATTCCGACTGATTTGCCCCTCCGTTATTGCTCTGTCCCTGGGAATCGTTTCTGCTGCCTAGCATTTGCATGACATCAGCAACAATTTCAGTTGTGTACCTTTTGTTGCCATCCTTGTCATCCCATGAGCGGGTTCTGATTCTTCCCTCAATGTACAACTGCTTACCTTTGGTAACATACTTTTCGGCCACATCGGCCAAACCCCTCCAAAGTACAATGTTATGCCACTCAGTAGTGGTGACTTTATCGCCATTTTTGGCAATATAACTTTCTGATGTTGCCAGGGGAAAATTGGCAACGGCAACGCCTGAATCGAGATGTCTGATTTCAGGATCTTTACCTACATTTCCTACTAAAATTACTTTGTTAATCGACATATTTAATAAATTATAGGTTAACGTTATAAATTTACAAATTCTTAAAATATTTTTGTCTTATTTTCAAATTAAAAATCAAAGATACCCGACTTTTGTGCAAATTCTTCAATAAGCCGCGGTACCGGATACTTATAAAGGTCACTTTTCAGTACATTCATATACTGCTTAAGATGAACCGTTTTTTTGCTCAATTCTATATGAACCAAACGGGCATGCAGCGTTTGATGGCTGAGAACATGTTTTTTTGGCGAAGAAAGCGATTTTAAAGTGTAAGTGCAACCCTTCAGGAAAGCCGGCTCAAATGTTACTGCTTCTTCATCGGTCATTTCCTTTGGCGTTTCAACTGCAGGGAACTGGTAGAGGTTTTTCCATATGTCGTCGCTGGTACGCTTTTCCAGCCAGATTGAATTGCCATTGTCAATTAAATAATAACAGAAATAGCGGAACCGCCTGCCGGCTTTTTTCTCTTTTACAGGCAGCTGTCCTGTGGTTTTATCTGCAAATGAGGAACAGGTGTCAACAAGCGGACAACTCAGGCAATCGGGCGATTTAGGGACGCATTGCAGGGCGCCAAATTCCATTAAAGCTTCATTATGAAAGCCGGGATTACAATCAGGCATTATTTCAACGGCCAACCTTTCAAACTCTTTTTTGCCTGCCGTTGAATCAACAGGTGCTGTTATTCCAAAATACCGGGCAAGGAAGCGGTACACGTTTCCATCGAGCACAGGGTGGGGCAGGTTAAAGGCAATGGATGCAATTGCCGCTGCAGTATAGGGGCCGATGCCTTTCAAAGCCAGAATTTCGGGGTAAGTTTGCGGGAACATTCCCTGGTGCCTTTGTTGAATGATTTTTGCCGATTTATGAAGATTTCGGGCACGCGAGTAGTAGCCAAGACCCTGCCACAGTTTTAATACTTCGTCTTCTGCTGCCAAGGCGAGGGTTTCAATGTCGGGAAACCTTTTAATAAAGTTTTGGTAATATACCCATCCCTGATCGACACGTGTTTGCTGAAGTATTATCTCCGATATCCATATTTTATATGGATCGCTGGTTTCACGCCATGGCAAATTGCGTTTATTTATATTATACCACCTGTATATGTTCTGTAAGAAATTGTCCACTTTTGCTAAAATCCTTTAAATCTTTAGGAAAAACAAAAATAATTTATTTGAAATGCTTTTGGGTTATTAAATAATTTATATTTTTGCACACCGTATTAATCCGATTAATTTATTGATATTTAAATATTTTAAGACATGACAAAGGCAGATATTGTAAATGAAATCTCAAAAAACACAGGTATTGAAAAGGTAACTGTCCAAAAAACAGTTGAAGCCTTTATGGAAACTGTAAAGGATTCATTAGAAGATGGAAAGAACGTTTACCTGAGAGGTTTCGGTAGTTTTGTGGTGAAAAAACGAGCAGAAAAAACCGCCAGAAACATTTCTAAAAACACCACCATCATTATTCCGGCACATAACATTCCGTCATTTAAACCGGCGAAAACTTTTGTGTCTAAAGTAAAAAATAATATAAAATAAAGGTTATGCCAAGCGGAAAGAAAAGGAAAAGACATAAAATGGCCACGCATAAGCGCAAGAAAAGATTGCGTAAAAACAGGCACAAGAAGAAAAAATAATTATTCAGGTTTATTAACTGAATGATCTGATTAAACCTAAGGCAGCAATGTCTTAGGTTTAATCTGTTATTAAAACACGTATTATTTTATTTAACAGTACTAAAATTTAGGTTGTGAGTAGTGATTTAATTATAGATGTCACTCCTTCCGAAATTGTTATAGCATTACAGGAAAATAAAAGACTTGTTGAGTTAACTCGGGAAAAGAGCGGAGCAAAATTTGCTGTTGGCGACATTTACCTTGGGAAGGTAAAAAAAATAATGCCAAGCCTTAATGCCGCTTTTATCGATGTGGGATATGAAAAGGATGCTTTTTTGCATTACCTTGATATGGGCCCACAGTTTGCAACCCTGAATAAGTTTTTACGCATTGTTTCTTCAAGGAAAAACAAAATTAGCTCCATTTCAAAGGTTCAGCCGGAACCTGACATTAACAAAGAAGGCAGGATTACTGAATTATTAAAGGTAGGGCAAAAGATACTTGTGCAGGTGGCCAAGGAACCGATCTCTACAAAAGGACCGCGATTGACTTCGGAAATTTCGATTGCCGGACGGTTCATGGTATTAATGCCTTTTAGCGATAAAATTTCCATCTCTCAGAAAATTAAATCGAATGAGGAAAAAAGCCGGCTCAAAAAATTAATTCAAAGCATTAAGCCCCGCCATTATGGAGTTATTGTCCGCACTGCTGCCGAAGGGAAAAAAGTAGCAGACCTGGACCAGGAATTAAGAGGTCTGGTTGATAAGTGGGAAACCACCTTTCATAAGTTAAGACGCGCACAAACACCTTCACTGGTTATCGGTGAAATAGATAGGGCTACAGCTCTGCTTCGCGATATTTACACCCCAAATTTCAACAGCATTATTATCAACGATCAGTCGGTTTGTGATGAGATTTCGAATTACATTGAAAGCATCCAGCCCGATAAAAAGAAGATTGTAAAACTGTATAAAGGGCGGCGCCCTATTTTCGAGCATTATTCTGTTGAGAAACAAATAAAATCGTCGTTTGGTAAAACAGTATCTTTTAAGAATGGGGCCTACCTGATTGTTGAACACACTGAGGCATTTCATGTAATTGATGTAAACAGCGGAAACAGAGCAAAAACAGCGGGGAGCCAGGAATCAAATGCCCTTGATGTAAACCTTGCGGCCTGCGATGAAATCGCAAGGCAATTGAGGTTGAGAGATATGGGAGGTATTATTGTTATCGATTTCATTGATATGCACATGCAGTCGAACCGGCAGAAGGTGTATGAGCATATGAAGGAAGTAATGGCCGACGATCGGACTAAGCATAATATCCTTCCTTTAAGCAAGTTTTGCCTAATGCAAATAACCAGGCAGCGCGTGCGCCCTGAAGAAATTATTGAAACGGCTGAAAAATGCCCAACCTGTAACGGAAGTGGTAAAATTATGCCTACTGTCCTTTTGGTCGACGACCTCGACAGTAAGGTGAATTATATTTTAAAAGATTTAAACAAGAAAAAACTGGTATTGCACGTACATCCTTATATTGCTGCATACCTTACCAAAGGAATTAAAAGCATTCGAAATAAATGGTTTTTTACTCATTTTAAATGGGTAAAGGTGATATCCGACAGTTCGCTTTCGTTCCTGGAGTATCACTTCTTTGATGAAAATCAGGAAGAAATTATCTTATAACGAAAAGCCGGTTCAGTATGTACCGGCTTTTCTGTAGTTTTAACTATTTGGGGCACGAAACAAACTATAGAATGTTGGATGTAATATGAAAATATTTACATTTGTAGATGTTTTATATAAGCTTAAATTATTGATCGATATGAAGAGATTTTCATTGTTCCTGCTGCTTTTCGCAGTATCATTTACTGTATTTTCTCAAATTATTGAGCCGATAGAATGGAGTTTCGATTCCCGGAAGGAGGGAAGAGAAGTTGAACTTATTTTTACAGCCGATATTGAAGAAAACTGGCATTTATACGATACGTACCTGCCCGAGGGAGGTCCTATAGCCACACAGGTGGTTTTTGAAGATTCCACACTTTTTGAATTTGTTGGTGATTTGCAGAAAGAACCACAGCCGGTTGAAAAGTACGACGATATTTTCATGATGAACCTGCGTTTTTTTAGCGATGAAGCTACATTGACTCAGAAAATAAGGCTCAAGAACGATGAGCCGGTAGAGATATCAGGTTATGTATTATTTATGGGGTGTGACGATGAAATGTGCCTTCCACCCAATGAAGCTGAATTTACATTCTCCTTCAACCAAAGCAGTGGAAGCACGGGAACATCAGCTTCTGGTGAGGATAAAGGAGATGTCGCATCGGCTCCTGTTGAGAATAAAGGAGATATCGCATCGGCACCTGTATCTACTTCGTCCACCGGGCAGGCCTTGTGGTTATTCATATTGATTTCAGCCCTTGCAGGTTTTGCTGCGATTTTAACCCCGTGTGTTTTTCCAATGATTCCAATGACCGTGTCGTTTTTCATGCGTGGGAGTGAAGACAGGGGAAGAGCTATTCGCAACGGGTTGTTTTTTGGTTTGTCAATTCTGCTCATATTTGCTTTCCTTGGAGCATTGTTCACATTTGGATTGTTCGGGCCAAACGTTGGCAACATTTTAAGCACACACTGGATTCCCAACCTGTTGTTTTTTCTGCTGTTCTTCGTTTTTGCCGTGTCTTTTTTCGGCGCTTTTGAGATGGTTTTGCCCAGTAGCCTCGTAAATAAAACCGATTCAAAAGCAGAACAAGGGGGTATGATCGGAGCGTTCTTTATGGCACTTACCACTGTAATTGTATCCTTTTCATGTACAGGTCCATTCATTGGAGCGCTTATAATTGAGGCGGTACAGGATGGTGGTATGCGGCCATTGATTGGTATGTCGTTTTTCGGACTTGCATTTGCCTTACCTTTTACATTGCTTGCTATTTTTCCCTCAGCCATGAATAAATTACCCCGGTCGGGTGCCTGGCTTAATTCCATTAAGGTGATATTCGCATTTGTTTTGTTGGCTTTTGGATTAAAATTTTTAAGCAACATCGATCAGGTTTATGGCTTTAATATTATCAGCAGAGATTTTTACCTGGCCATTTGGATAGTCTTGTTTTTCTTTCTTGGTCTATATTTTCTGGGTAAAATCAAATTTGCACATGATTCTGATGTGCCCTATATAGGTGTAGGACGGCTTTTCCTGGCAATTGCCACATTTACTTTTGTTGTTTACCTTTTTACAGGTTTGTTTGGAGCGCCATTAAAAGCTATATCAGCAATGCTTCCGCCACAAAGTACACAGCAGTGGTATTCAGGGGCGGGTGGAACAGTGGCCCCAGGTCAGGCCGATCAGCAGGAACTTTGCGGTCCTGCAAAATATGCCGATAAGTTGCACCTTCCATATGGTTTAAATGGTTATTTCGACTTTGAGCAGGGAATGGCCTGTGCTGAAGAGCAGAATAAACCTGTGTTCCTGGTTTTTAAAGGCCATGCATGTGCAAATTGTAAAAAGATGGAAAACGGTGTCTGGGGTGATCCCCGTGCCTTGAAAATGTTATCGGAAGATTATGTCATCATTGCCCTTTATACCGACGACCGTACAACCTTACCCGAAGAAGAGTGGGTTACATCGGAGGTGGATGGTAAATTGAAAAAAACTATGGGAAAAAAGAACCTCGATTTTCAGATTGATGAATATGCAACCAACAGCATACCTTTTCATGTAATTATTGAACCTGATGGAAGTAGACATACATTGGGGGTTACATTTAATGACGATGAATTTGTGGCCTTTCTTGAAGAAGGTCTTCAATAATGCATAATAGTCCCAAAAAACAGTTTTTCGATTAACGCAATTATTATTTTTTAACACTCATTTGGCTGCTGTCACCATCCAGAATGAATATCTTTAAGTGATATTTAAGTATAAAACCATGTGTTTTAAGTAACGCTGGTTTGAAGCAAAAGCATGAAAATGAATTCATTGAACTGCTTGTTCTGGAATGTAGATACACAAATTGATTTTGTTTACCCCCGCGGAAAGTTATATGTTGAGGGGGCTGAAAATTTACGCCCTAAATGGAAGGAACTTACACAAATTGCAGCAGAGCGATCAATCAGGGTAGTGAATACAGCTGATTATCATTTTCCAAATTCTGCCGAACTTGATGCTTCTCCCGATTATATCAATACTTTTCCCGAACACTGTATGTTTAATTCGCGTGGAGCCGATTTCATAAAGGAAACCGATCCTGAAGACCCTATGTTTTTTGATTGGAACAGAAAATACCTGATAACTCCTGAATTGTTTGATAAAAATTTACACCGGAACTTCATTATACGAAAAGATGCCTTTAATGTTTTTACCGGTAATCCCTATGCTTGTACCATATTAAAGCACCTGCATCCAAAAATGGTGGTTGTATACGGGGTGAGCACAAATGAAGGTCTGGATGCTGCAGTAAGAGGACTGCTGCGAAAAGTGAAAAAAGTATGTGTGGTAGAGGATGCTATTAAGGAGTTTCCGGGCAGGCCCTTACCCTTCGATGCCTGGAGGAAAAAACACGTGGAAGTGATACCCCTTGAAAAAGTGAAAGCTTTGCTGGACTAACTTTTGGAAGAAAGAAGGAATTTCAGGAACATCTGTATCATGCCTGGTTCCTGCGGAGCTTTTAATAGTTTTACTCTATTTATTCATTTGGTTCTGATGATTTCAATACCCCGGGCAGCCAGCATTCCATAATTCTTGCAAGGTCGTAATTACAAACTCAACTCCTTTACCATCATCGTCAGGTGCTATTAACAGATATTAGGGAGAAACCCCGGAATCACAAAGTTTTCCCTGGATATTGCCTGTTGAAAAGCCGCTTTTTCAGAAGAATGATTTGACATGAGAGAAAAGGGCAGTGAGGTAAATATTCTATTAATGTTTCTTTCAATACCATATCTACTCCATATCAAAGTCGTATTAAATTCGGTAAATCGCGAATTTAATGCGACTTTGGTATGGCTTTTATATATGGAAGGTAAGTCCGGCAAAGCAGTTTTGCAGTTCTTTATTTTACGCTGCAGCAGCTTTGGCGGCCAATTTATTTCTCAAAAGCTTGTGAGGAATTACTTTCCTATGAAACATTATCGGAAATTTTAGCATACTTGCCGGGAGGCAATCTGTGGCCGGTTTTATTACTTCGTTTTATTTTGTGTCGATTTTACTTCTTCCCAGAACCTTTTTTCCAGCAGGGGACTCCTTTTAAGAGTATTGCGCAGCCAATGCAGTTTCACTTCATCTTTTTCTTCAGATGATAATTGCCATTGAATCTCCGGCTGATTTTTAAGTTTTTCTGTCAGATGAAAAAGGATAACGGCTGCCGACACTGAAATATTGAAACTTTCAGTGAATCCTGCCATTGGTATTTTCAGGAATTCATCGGCTTCCTCCTGCACGGCTTCTGAGATACCGGGTAACTCAGAACCAAAAACAAGGGCGGTTTTTCCTTTGGTAAGGTCGAAATCGGGCAGCAGCAGGTCGTTTTTATGTGGTGTTGTTGCAACAATGCGGTAGCCGTTGCTTTTCAAATATCTGATTGCCTGAAGGCTATTGTTTTCTGCCTGATTGTACTTATGGATGCTGAGCCATTTTGAAGCACCCATTGCCACCTCTGTATCCACGTTAAAGGTATTTCTGTTTTCAATTACATGGACATTCTGAATGCCAAAGCAATCGCATGTGCGTAATACCGCGCTCGCATTTTGCGGCTGGAAAATATCTTCCAGAACCACGGTGATATAAGAAGTACGTTGTTCGAGTACTTTTTCAAACAATGAATTTCGCTCGGGGGTGATACAATTTGAAAGGTAATCGATAAGTTTTTTTTGCATTGTTTTAAAGTGAATAAAAAAAGGGAGCCAATGTGCTCCCTTTAAAATTTTTCTGTTAATTCTTCAGCTATGACACTGAATCAGCCAGGTCGGCACCTGCTTTGAATTTAACTACTTTTTTGCTGGGGATTTTAATTTCTTTCCCAGTTTGTGGATTTCTGCCGGTACGGGCACCACGTTCACTAACTGAAAAAGTACCAAATCCGATAAGTGCAACCCTGTCGCCACTTTTTAAAGTGTCGGTAGTTGTGCTGATAAATGCGTCGAGCGCTTTTTTTGCATCAGCTTTTGTAAGGCCAGCTCCAGCGGCCATTGCATCAATCAATTGTGCTTTGTTCATAAGCTAAAAATTTAAATGAAAAACTAAAATATTAAAAATAAACGAGTTATAAAATTATTTTTATGTTTTATTCGTTTGTTTTTTGGCTGTCAATCATCCAAAAAGCCAGTAAAATCAACTGTTTCAGAGAACTATTTTAAAGTTGTAGCTAAATTCAGAAATTACTTTTAAAAAAACAACCCCAGAACCCTTTTTTTTTCAGCATTTTAAAATATTTTCCTGCAAAGGTTTCATGAAAACAAAAAAAATTCTACTTTTGTCGCGCCCGGAGAGATGGCAGAGTGGTCGATTGCGGCGGTCTTGAAAACCGTTGAACCGAGAGGTTCCGGGGGTTCGAATCCCTCTCTCTCCGCAACAAAAAAGCGTTGGTTTATGACCGGCGCTTTTTTTTTATCCGTTTGATGGTTTAAACCCACATCAATTTCTTGCTCACAGGTTTTTTTACGTCGTATATGTAATCGTCGCTGAATCAAAGAAAGCTATTGCTGAATGATTTATGCAGCTGGCGGCAGGATTGATTTTTGATTGAGGGATGAATTATTGAAATTATGTGTTGGTAAGCCAAAAAAGTTTTAGGTAATATCGGATGAATTACTATATTTGCAGTCGCAAAATTAAAAACGGGTGTAGCTCAGTTGGTAGAGCACTGGTCTCCAAAACCAGGTGTCGGGAGTTCGAGTCTCTCCTCCCGTGCAAAAAGCTGCAGGAGTGCAGCTTTTTTTCGTTAAAATACCTGCATCTTGTGAAGTTTCTTATAGCGTCCTTCAGCTTTCAGCAACTCATCGTGAGTTCCCATTTCCACCAGTTCGCCTTTATGCAGCACGCAAATTAAATCGGCATTTTTAATTGTTGACAGCCTGTGTGCTATTATCAGGGAAGTACGGTTTTTCATCAACCGTTCAAGCGCATCCTGCACCAGCCTTTCCGATTCTGTGTCGAGCGATGAGGTCGCTTCATCGAGAATAAGGATGGGAGGGTTTTTCAGCACCGCACGGGCAATGGACAAACGCTGCTTCTGGCCTCCCGAAAGTTTATCGCCACGATCACCAATAGTAGTTTGATAACCGTTTTCTGTTGCGGTTATAAATTCATGGGCATTGGCAATCTTGGCCGCATTTATTACCTCTTCCTCTGTGGCATTATCCATTCCAAATGCGATGTTGTTGTAAAACGAATCGTTAAAAAGAATGGGTTCCTGGTTCACATATCCTATAAGATTTCTCAGGTCTTTTGTTTTCAGCTCGCGAAGGTCGGTTCCATCAATTTTGATTTCTCCTGCGGAAACATCGTAAAAGCGCGGTAAAAGATCAACAAGTGTTGTTTTTCCGCTTCCCGAACGACCGACAAAGGCAATGGTGCTGCCCTTTTTTATTTCAAGATTTATATTCTTTAGTACCTGGGCAGAGCTGTAGGCAAATGATACATTATTGTACAAGATGCTGTTTTCAAAACTTTTAATTGGTTTGGCGTCTTTTATTTCTCTGATTCCGGAAGGTGTATTAAGGATTTTATCGATACGCTCCATTGATGCCAGTCCTTTTTCTACACTGTACAGGGCTGTTGAAAAAGCTTTGGCCGGGTTTATAATGTTGTAAAAGAAAACCAGGTAGCCAATAAAGGCGGCAGCATCGAGAGAGCTTCTTTCATTAAGTATGAGTTGTCCGCCATACCACAGCACAATTATTATAACAGTTGTTCCGAGAAACTCGCTCATAGGGTGGGCCAGGAACCTTCTCCACATCAGTTGGTTCATGATTTGGAAGTAATTTTCGTTTTCTTTCTCAAAACGAACCGTGGCCCGTTTTTCAGCGTTAAACGCCTTTATTATACGCAACCCGGAAAGGTCTTCTTCGATTACCGACAGTATTTCGCCCATTTTTTGCTGTCCCTTGCGGCTTTCCTTTTTCAGGCTTTTGCCAATGCGGCCAATTATATAACCTGCTATGGGAAACATCACAAATACGAACAGGGTCAGGCTCCAGCTCATGTATATCATGACAGATACTGAAACGATAATCAGTATTGGGTTTTTAATCATCATGTCGAGCGAATTCATGATTGAGTTTTCCACCTCTGTCACGTCGCCTGTCATTCGGGCCATAATGTCGCCCTTTCGTTCTTCTGAAAAGAATCCCAATTGCAAACGAAGTATTTTCCTGTAAATCTTTGAACGGATATCACGGACCACACCGTTTCGTATAATTACAATCATGTAATTTGCCAGGTAATAAAAGCCTACCTTCAGAAAGACAGTGATAATTATAAAGATTCCTACAAAAATGAGTGCTTTTTCATGACTGTATTCTAAAATTACCTGGCTGATGTAGTAATTAAAGTAATCTTCAACGGAAGATATGCTGAAATCCATTTCCGGTTTTGCCTGTACAAGTTCCTGGGTGCCGAACAAAATCTTCAGTGAAGGTATAAGCAGCAAAAAGGAGAATGCACCAAATATAGCACTAAAGAAATTAAAGGTAATGTTCCAGATAAGTTTCCACTTATATGGAGGGATAAACCTGCGCAGGAGATGAAGAAAATCTTTCATTTAATAAATTCCGGTATAATTCTGTGGAGTTATGTTTTTTAACTCTTGCTTTATCTCTTCATTAACGTTTAAGCCATCAATGAAATTATGAATGGCCTGTTTATCGATTACCTCATTTTTACGTGTCAGTTCCTTTAATGCTTCGTAAGGATTAGGGAAAAATTCACGACGTAAAATGGTTTGAATGGCTTCGGCCACAACAGCCCAGTTATCTTCCAGGTCTTTTTCAATGGCAGCTGGGTTGAGCAGCAGTTTATTCAGCCCTTTTAAAGTTGATTTAATGGCAATAATGGTATGGCCAAAAGGAACGCCAATGAAGCGGGTTACGGTTGAATCGGTTAAATCGCGCTGTAATCTTGATACCGGCAGTTTTGATGAAAGCTGCTCAAATCCGGCATTGGCAATGCCAATGTTACCTTCCGAATTTTCAAAATCAATGGGATTTACCTTGTGGGGCATAGTTGATGAACCTACTTCACCTTTCTTTATTTTCTGCTTGAAATAGTTCATCGAAATGTAGCTCCAGATATCCCTGTCGAGATCAAGAATAATATTATTGATGCGTTTCAAGGCGTCAAATATTGCTCCGTAGTTATCGTAGTGGGCAATCTGTGTGGTGTATTGCGACCGCTCCAGCCCCAGCTTTTCCTTGCAGAACGAATTGGCAAACAGCTGCCAGTCGATAGCAGGATAAGCAACGCAGTGTGCATTGAAATTTCCTGTTGCACCTCCAAATTTTGCATGGCACGGAAGGTTTCGAAGTTGTTCAAGCTGAACCTGCAACCTTTCAGTAAATACGAGCAACTCTTTCCCCAGTTTGGTAGGAGAAGCCGGCTGACCGTGCGTTTTTGCCAACATTGGAACATTTTCCCATTGCTTTGCCATCTCTTCCAGTTTGTCAATCAGTTGCTTGATGAGTGGATAATACTCTTCATTGAGTGCTTCAAGAATTGAAATGGGCAAAGCTGTATTATTGGCATCCTGTGAAGTAAGGCCGAAATGGATGAACTCCTTGTATTTGCTAAGGCCAGTTTCGTCGAATTTTTCCTTGATGAAATACTCCACTGCTTTCACATCATGATTGGTAACGCTTTCTATTTCCTTAACCCGTTGGGCATCTTCGGGTGAAAAACGGCGATGGATTTCCCGGAGTGATTCTGTAAGGGCTTTGGGAATATTCTCCAATTGCGGCAGCGGCAGTTCAGCCAACGCAATAAAATATTCAATTTCAACAAAAACACGGTACTTGATTAAAGCATACTCGCTGAAGTATTTCCAAAGGTTATCAACTTTGTTGTTGTATCTGCCATCGACAGGTGAAATGGCCAGTAAAGTGTTTTGATTCATTTTTAAATTCTTAAATGCCGGCAAAGTTAGCAAATTCAGTGGATAGGTTTTTTTTCTGTTGCTCATAAATATGAATTTAATCTGAGAGATTATTTATAACTTCGCTGCAGAACCTGAATTTCAGGATACATGATTTAAGAATGAAAACAGAATGATGAAAAGAATTTCTTATTTACTACCCTTACTGTTGCTCCTTTGGGGGATGGGGTTTTCACAAGACCGGCAAACCGATACAACATTGGTTTATAAGCTAAACATGATGCAGGAGATAACCCCCGGCATGTGGAGGCAAACAAAGCAGGCATTTGAGGCAGCTGATACTTTGGGTGCCGACATTATTCTGATACATATGAATACTTATGGTGGAACGGTGTTGGATGCCGATTCCATCCGTACAAAAATACTTCAAAGCGAAATACCCGTTTATGTTTTTATTGATAATAATGCCGCATCGGCCGGTGCATTGATTTCCATCGCAAGCGACAGCATATACATGCGTCCGGGTGGCAGCATTGGGGCAGCAACAGTTGTGAACCAGACTGGTCAGGCTATGCCCGACAAATACCAAAGCTACATGCGATCTACAATGCGCACCACAGCAGAGGCGCAGGGAAAAATAGCGGTTGTTGAAGATGGTGATACAATATATAAGTGGCGCAGGGATCCAAGAATTGCTGAGGCCATGGTCGATCCATCAGTCTACATAGAGGGAATTATTGATACCGGCAAAGTGCTGACTTTTACATCGGGTGAAGCGATTCAATATAATTTTAGCGACGGGATAGCTGAAAACGTTCAGGAGGTTCTTCAGCAGGCAGGGATAGAAGAATATAAAATAGTGGAATATGAACCAAGCTGGATTGAACGGATAATTGGGTTCCTGGTGCATCCTGTTGTTTCAGGCTTTCTAATAATGGCCATAATCGGGGGCATCTATTTTGAAATGCAGACACCCGGGCTTGGGTTTCCAATTGCAATAGCTATACTTGCTGCAACGCTTTATTTTGCTCCCCTTTATCTGGAAGGACTTGCAGCAAATTGGGAAATCCTGATTTTCTTTTTGGGTGTAATACTTATTGCAATTGAAATTTTTGTAATACCGGGGTTTGGTGTGGCCGGCATTTCAGGTATTGTTATTGTTTTTTCAAGCCTTATTCTGAGCTTAATAAATAATGTTGATTTTGATTTCGGATATGTCGAAATGGAAAACGTTGGAATAGCTATAATGACAGTGACAATAGGTCTGTTTGGCGGATTTTTGCTTTCGTTGTATTTCGGAAAAAAAATATTTACTTCCCATTCGGGGCCTTTCAAAGATTTTGCCCTAAACACTGTGCAAAACATAAGTGAAGGATATCTGAATGTTGATGCCTCTTTTCTTGCTTTAAAAGGTAAAACAGGCAAGGCGCAGACAGTTCTTCGTCCGGGAGGAAAGGTTATAATTGAAGGAGAAGTTTACGATGCCATGAGCCAAAGCGGATTTATTGACAGGGGAGAGGAAGTATTAGTTGTAAAAGTTGGTACCGCTCAACTGTATGTTGATCGTATTGAATAAGTCTGTCCTGCTTGAACCATTTCATTTTCTGCAGAACAAACAAGCGCTGTATTTATTTGTTTATTTTCTCAGATTAGTAAATTTTTGAAGCACAAGAACTATGAATGCAACGAATGAAGTTACAGTAAAAGTAGCAGGGATGTCATGCTCTCACTGCGAAGCAACGGTTAAGAGAAACCTTGAAGCTATGGAAGGCATCACTGATGTTGAAGCAAATAACCGTAGCCAGGAAGTGAAGATTAAGGGAGCTAACATTGACCTGGAGAAGGTGAAGGATAAGATAAACAGTCTTGGCTATAAATTTATGGGGTAGACTAGAGATTGTTAACTCCGGATTATTGCTTGTCATTTACATTCACTGCACTTTATTGAATCCGTTCCATTTCCACCCATAACGGAAAGATCGTTTGCCCGCCGGTTAAATAACCGGGAGCCAGGTCACAATCTGTTTCTCTGATGAGAATATTTTTCATTTCAATGATATCGGTTGGTACATCGGCATTCTCCTGCCGGTAAATCAGAGAGCCGGTTTCAAGCAGGAATGTTCCCTTTGATTCAAGCGGCTGAATAAATTTAACACGAATATTGTATCTGCCTTCCTTAATTGTAACCCTCCAGTAACCAAACACTTCTTCCTGTGTCCAAATTCCACGTGCTCCAGCGGCATCATTACGGTTCAGGTAAACCGGGTTTTCATGTTGGCTGCCAATAATAATCCGGGGTGGATTTTGCAGGTGCGGAGAATTGGAAAGTTCAATTATCATCTTGTCGAGTTCAGACTTCATTTCCTCTGCAGTTGATTGATTGGAAGCTATAATGTTATGCTGCTCGAACTCATCGGTTTTGATGTTGAACAATTCAAAACCGGCTGCTTCTTCATTATAGCCTGTGTTTCCGATAAACTTAAGGGGTCCTTTCTGCAATGCAATGTTGTTGTACAGTTCAGGATATCTGCGGGTCCAGTAAAAGAACAGCGGGCGGTTATTAAAATATTCCGGATTTCTGTTCTGTAATAGAGGTACCAGGCTTTTCCCGTCAATGGGCCGGTCGGCAGGTAGCTCTGCGCTGCATAATTCTGCCAGGGTAGGAAGGACATCGATATGAGCAGCCGTCGTTTGAACTTCATGATTTCCTTCGTAAAGGGCCGGCAGTCTCAAGTAAAAAGGTACACGTACGCCTCCTCTGAAAACACTCCCCTTTAATCCTCGCATTCCGGCAACGTATCTTCTTTGCTGGGGACCATTGTCGGTCATAAAAATTACCAATGTGTTATCCTTGATGCCCAGTTCCTCAAGTTTACGAAGCAGTTTGCCTACGTTGTCATCGATATTGGATACCATGGCATAAACTTTACGGGCATCCTCCTTATCTTTTTCGCTCATATCCGGGAAAGGGCGACCGTCATCAGGGAATCCTGATGAAGGGTCGATATCCTTATACATGTTATAATATTCCCGTGGAACCTGCAGCGGTGTATGAGGTGCATTAAATGAGAGGTAACAAAAAAAAGGTTTCCGGTGGTTCTTTTCAATAAAAGCAATGGCTTCTTCTGCAAAAATATCGGAGCAATAGCCTTTATATGATTTCTGCTCCCCGTTATACCACAGGATTGGATTAAAATAGCTGCTGTCGCCTTTGAAAAAAGTAGTGAAATCCCCCGGTTGTCCCATGCCGCCTGCCAAATGAATCAGTGATTCCTCAAAACCCTGGTCTCCCGGCCGTGAAGGATAGCTGTCGCCTAAATGCCATTTTCCGAAAATGCCTGTATGGTAGCCTTTATCCTTTAACATCTCAGCAATTGTAATTTCTTCCGTGGCCATCGTAGCTCCACCGTTATAGGTGTCGCGCACACCGGTACGGAGTGAATACCTGCCGGTCATTAAACTGGAGCGGGTGGGAGCACAAACCGGTGATACATAGAATTGTGTGAACCGGATGCTTTCCTGTGCAAAATTATCGAGAACCGGTGTTTTTACGTGCGGATTGCCTGTGATTCCTAAATCACCATACCCCTGATCATCAGTAATAATTAGAATCACATTAGGATGATTCACTTGTGCAGAAGTATGAAGCCCTGAAGTTGCAAAGGCTGTTGCTGCAAGAATGAAAACGGATTTATTGGTTTTAACCATTTTGGAAAAGTTTTAGTCTTTCAAGTTTACAAAAAAAACCTATACCAGAGAAAGAAATCCTGTGTTATCAAAAAGGCCGGAAACAATCAGCCGGTGGGGCATGATTTAATTTCTAACTCTTCTTTAGCTGGAAAGCACCTTATGTTTCTTTATGAAATCAGGGTCAATTACAACACCTGTTCCCGGACCGGAGGGGACTTTTATTTTACCATCCACAATTTTCAATGGTGACGTGGGGCATTCAAAAGGAACATGAGAGCCGAAGCCTTTAAATTCATGATGAAGCCCTGCATTTGGGCAAACGGAAACAATATGGCTGTTGTAGATGTAGCCCAATCCTCCACCCGACATGTGCGGGATGAATGTCTTGCCAAATGCTTCACCCATACGGGCTACCTTTACCGAACGAATCATCCCTCCGAAATAGTAGTTGTCGGGCTGGACAACATCAATGGCATCGTTGGCTATGAGCCACCGGAAATTTGTGAAACTGTGATCCTGCTCACCATTTGCTATAGGTATGGAAAGCGTATCAGCAACTTTTTTAATGGCTTCAAAATGATCGAACATAACCGGTTCCTCAAAATAGCTGTAGTTGTTATCCTGCAGAAGCTTCCCGATCCTTATGGCTCCGTCAACATCGTAATACCCGTTTGAATCGGCGTACAGGTACATATCGCTGCCGTAGTGTTCGCGAACCATCGGGATCAGTTTTTCCGACTTTCCCGGAAGCCCTGAATAATGAATGTCCTTTGTGCCGTAGTGCATATAACCCACCTTAATTTTCAGCGCATTTACATCATACTGCGCAACCGCATCCACTATGCGGGCAAAGTGTTCTTTAAGCGGCAACTCGCGAAATTCTGTTGCTACATAAAAACCTACCTCTTTGTTATGTATATCTCCCACCAGTTGCCCCATAGGTTTGCTGGCTATTTTACCTAGCATGTCCAAAATGGCAAATTCGGCAGTGGCCAAAGGAATACCCAGGGCAATGCCATTTAGCCTGAAGTTAAGTCTGAAAAACAGGATTCTTTCAAGGATTAGATCAAGGTCGCGGGCATCCTTCCCAACAATAAAAGGCTGTATACGGTCGAGAAATATTGGATAAAAGAGCGACATATCGCTATGTGCAACCGATATGCCTTCTGCACCATCGGTTGATCTTACCCGGCACAGAAAGCTGTTTTCATGTTTTAAAAGCTCCAGGCTTTCGATGATGACCGGCGACGGGAAAAGCTCTTTTTTTAATAAAGGCTCTTTGATTATTGCTTCCAGTTTTGCGTTTCTTTGTTCGATTTCATCGCGAGGGTTGGAAGCCCCTGATTTTTGGGCGAAGGAAGACAACGGCAAAGCTGCAGTTGCAACACCTCCCGCCAGGGCATTTGTAATAAAATTACGCCGGTTAGTTTTCATAGGTACTCTTTTATGGTTTTAATGCAATAGATATTTAACTTTTTATTCCAGGTGGTGCAATCGTTCGTAAACCTCAAATCCCATTCGTGCATTGTGGTATGGGCCTGTCCATCCGTCACCCTTAAGCCTGGTTTGCTGTGGATTGCCCTCCTCATCAAGGTTGGGATGCCAGCCTCCATAATTCTCATCAATCATATTTTCCCTGATATAATTCCAGACACCTGTTGCTGCATTCAGAAATTTTCTGTCGCCCGATAATTCCCATGCATTTAGAAAACCTACCACTGCTTCTGACTGAACCCACCATGATATGTTTCGGTTATAATGGTCTTCTCCTTCCTTTTCATAGATCATGGCTCCATCTTCATTCATTCCTTCTTCCAGTTGTACTTCGGCAATGTGAATGGAGGACTTCTGAATGGAATCCAGTAGTTGTGAATCTCCAAGAACTTTTCCTGCTTCATCAAACAACCATGAGAATTCTATATCGTGACCGTAAGAGTCGTAACGGCCATAGATTTTCCAGTCCGGTTCGAAATAAAGTTCCTGGTGGCCGGTATTTTTATTCAGGATGTGGTTCTGGAAAATTGAAATTAATTCGTGCAGCTTTCTTTTAAGTTCCTCGTCAGGCCATACACGATACAGATTGGTATAGGCTTCAAGTATGTGAAGATGAGTGTTCATTGATTTGGCACGCCCCATGGCCATTCCTTTGCCTGGAATATAATCCCAATCGGCAGTGAAGGCTTCCAGGTATCCTCCAAACTCCTTATCTCTTGCATTTTCTTCAAGCAAATGAAACAGTTCAATGGCTTTTTCAAGGCTTTCACTGTTTCCGGTAATGCGGTGGTATTCAGACAGCGAATATATGGCAAACGATTGACCATAAGTCATTTTTGTTGAATCTGAAACAGTTCCGTCGGCATTAAGGGTCCAGTAAACGCCGCCGTTTTCCTTATCCCAGAAAAAATCATTCAGGTAATTAAAAGCACGATGTGCCAGTTCCAGGGCTTCTTTATTTTCAAGAACTCGCCAGGCTGCAGAAAAGGTCCACAGGTACCGGGTAAAAAGCACATTGTATTTATCGGCATCGTCAATGCCTTCTCCATCATAGGCAATAGCGCCATAAAAACCTTGATTGGGGTCGCTGTGATCGACAGAATGTTGCATCCAGAACGGCAACAGATTATCTGTAAGGTCTGCAACAATTTCATCACGAAGCTTTACCAGCTGTGCCTTTTCTTCCCGGGATACTTCTTTTTGAGATGTGTAAATTCCGGTTGAAAAGACAATAGTAAACAAAAGAAGAATAACAGTAATTTTCATCTAACTCTTTTTAGGTAAAAACTTTAAAGTTAAATGTATAAAATTCTTCCTGACAAGATATCACTTTTCCTTTGAACCTTTATTGTTCTTCATAAACTTTGACAAGTGTATGGCTAAAGTTTGCGAAAACGTATCGAACTTCAATAAAGAAAACCTTTATTCTTTTCTTTTATGGCCATGTTCAATAATATTTTGCATTAAGTCTTTTAATTCATTGACTTTAGCGGGATTTTGATGATACAGGTTTTGGCTTTCCAATGCATCGGCTTTCAGGTTGTACAGCTGACCCTTAGGGCCTTTTTCTTCAGGTTTGAGTTTGGAAGGATGGGAAAAGCCACCGGAGCCAAGGCCGTCGATGTACTTCCATCCACCGCTGCGAATGCCAAAATAACCACCTGAAGAATGATGAACCATTGAATGCCGCAAAGTTTTATTCATATTTCCATTAAGTACATGCAAAAAACTGAAGCTGTCTTCTCCCTGATCTTCTTGCTTTTTTTGTCCTGTGAGCTCACAAAAGGTAGTATAGAAGTCGGTAAGGCTGATAAGGTGATCATATTTTATTGGTTTTTTTATTTTTGAAGGCCATGAAATTACCAGGGGAACGTGGTGGCCCCCGTCCCAGACATCTCCTTTTTGCCCCTTGCGGCCCTGGTTCGAATCATGAGCATACAGTTCAATCTCTTCCTGCGGCCAATATGCTCCGTTATCACTGGAAAATACCAGCATCGTGTTTTTATCTATTCCAAGCAGGATAAGAGTTTCTTTGATTTGCCCTACTGCATTATCGATGTTCAGAATAAAATCACCATATACTCCTACAGATGATTTACCTCTGAATTTTTCTTCCGGAACCCACGGAGTATGTGGTCCGGTTAACGGCAGGTAAAGAAAAAAAGGTGTTTCCCTGCTGTCCTGAACTTGTCTTTCTATAAAATCCAATCCTTCTTTAACAATTTCTCTGTGGCAGTCTTCAATACGGAACGATTTGGACATTTCGCCCTGGCGCCACCAGACACCTTTTTCCCAATAAACATCATTTTCTCCGGTGTGCTTTTTATCCCATGAGTACTCTGTGCCTTCGAGCCGGGCAGGATAATGGTCGGTGGTTAAAACCACGTCGGGGTCTATAACTTCATGGTTCCTGAGGAACATATAAGGAGGTATATCCAACGAGGCCGGATGAATAAAAGAGTAATCAAACCCGTAATCATTCGGGCCGCCGGTTACCTTTTTACTGAAATCCACATTTGAATATCCTGTGCCGGCATCCACTGCAGGTTCCTCTGAACCGTCCTTTGTTTGCCAGCCCAGGCCCAGGTGCCATTTGCCGATGCAGGCTGTGGTGTACCCTGCGCTTTTTAGGACCGAGGCCAGTGTTTCCTTCTCCGGTTCAATAACCGGTTTATGGAATCCCCAGATGCCGCGTGCTGCGTTTTCTGAGCGGAATGCATACCTTCCTGTAAGAAGCCCATACCTTGAAGGAGTACAAACCGAGGCACTGGCATGAACTTCGGTAAAGGAAATGCCATTTTTTACCAGGCCGTCAATTGCAGGTGTTTGGGTTTTGGCTAATGGATTCAAGGCACTTACATCGCCATAACCCATATCATCGGCAAAGATGAAAATGATGTTTGGCTTCTCTTGTGCATAAGTTAAAGAGAAAGAAAAGAGACTAGCTAAAAGAGTGACTGATGCCGGCAAATTAGAAGTTTTCATTCTTTATTCTGTTACAGAATTATAAAATTAGATTAAAGAAAAGACATTTTTTCAGGAAACCATAAATATAAATCCGGATAAGTGTATTCTGCCGTTTCAGCAACCTTGCCGTTGTTAATATAGTTTGTGCAATTGAAAAACACTCTTCAGGGGAACTGTTCCCGGAAAAACTTATTTATCCAGGGAACTGCTCCTTTGTCGTTTCATGATTTACCGGATTACATCTTCCATCGTTAACACCTGTCCTTTTTCAAGCAGAAGGCTTTTAAGTTTTTCATACTCTACATCCTGAACGGCAATGTTTTCATCGATGGCCATGCATGCTGCTGCCGCTGCCGATTGTCCAAGAATCATAAATACAGGTTCCATTCGGATGGAGCCAAAGGCAATATGGCTGGCCGAAGCACAAACCGGTACCAGCAGGTTTTGGCATTCTTCTTTTTTAGGTACCAATGCGCCATAGGCAATTTCATAAGGACCCGGAAGACCCACTCCGATATCACCTTCATTATGCACGTGGCCATTTTCATCAACATAGCGTTGCACGTTGTGCGAATCAATGGTATAGGATCCCATACCCACTGATTCAGGGGTGGGCTTACGCTTTAGAAGTTCGTTTTCGGTCATCACAAATTTGCCTTTCATCCTGCGGACTTCGCGGACATAAATCTGGTGTGGCCAGTTTCCATTGTCGGTAAATTCGTCTTTAGGAAGCCCCCATTCTTTCATCTTTACCTGGATTTCCTGAGGCACCCTGGGGTCATTGGCAACAAACCAGAGCAGTCCTTGTTGGTAAGTTTCATGTTCTTTTATAATTTCCTTACGACGCTCGTAACTAGCCTCCGGGTAGTCGTAATTCATACCTATATTATCACTGCTGAAAGGGCCGTGGTTGTTTGTATCGGTTTTCCGGTTTGGTATGGCGTCAAATTTTCCAAACCATTCGCGCCAGCCGGCATCAAATATTCGCACCAGCAACTCGTATTGGGTGGAATCATATCCTTCAGGTTTGGGAAAGGCGATACGGTTTTCGGGATGATTGGTCATACAAACCCTGAAGCAGTATGCCTGCACGCGGTGGTCGCCCTGACCTTTTTCTCCAGGGGGGGCAGCACTTATACGTGGCAGCAGACCGCTGGAAGGATCCCCCGGCACCCAGTACGGGTCGATGGGCTGGTCGAGCACCTTGAAATGGTGGCGGTGGTGGTAAACACCTGTTTGCACCCCGTTCCATTCTTCGCCGTAAACATCGGTTCCTTCGCGACCCACATGGTAATTTACACCTGCCGATGCCATCAAATCGCCTTCATAGGTGGCATCCATAAACATTTTACCTTTAAATGTTTTGCCTGACAGGGTAGTGATGGCTGAAATCTTACCATTGCTTACTTCAACACCGTTTTCCCTGTCGAGCCATTCATCGAGATAAACAGTAATGTTATTTTCACTTACAAATTCTTCGAAAACCTGCTCTGCAATATGCGGCTCAAATATCCACATGGTGCGCATATCTCCATCAATTGCAGGGGTGCCTTGCCCGGTATTGCCATATTCTTCCTTTTTCATCCATTTCCAGGCCTCGTCCTCCTGGTAATGGTTATATACCCTGTGGTAAAAGTTCCGGGCAAGCCCTCCTATTGTTTCCTTTTTACCTGTATCGGTCCAGCCAAGGCCACCGGCAGTAAGGCCTCCCAGATGAGTGTCGGGAGAAACCATTATTACCGATTTACCGGACTGAACTACCTCAACGGCAGCAATGACAGCTGCCGAAGTACCTCCATAAACAATTACATCGGCTTCATAAACATCCTGTTGTTTGCTTTCGCAACTCTGAAGAATAATCGACGCTAAAATTAAACAGGTGAATGCAGATGAATGAACGCATTTTCTGTTGGAAGTTAATAAAGCAGACATCCTGGAAATAAGATTGTGCATAAGTGTATAGTTTCTGTTCATAGCAGATGAAGTTGAAATAATGTCAAATTTAAAAATTCTGCAGACCTTATCAATGGTATTTAAATTTTTCCGGGAAGAATAATTATAATTACAGTTGCATATTACATAATGATAAATGCACCCAATATAAAAATCTCAATTTTTAAATACAAATTGCTGCTTTATGAAGCCGTCGGATTCAGTCAGGAGTTTTTTTCGACTGAAAATCTATCGTTGTTCTTTACCGGCAGTTGCCGGGTTAATATAAGAATCAAGACGGCAGTGACTGTAGTTGCCGGCTGCATCCATGAAACATAACCTATAATTGACATCTGTACGACAATCCATAAAAGTGTAACGGCACCGCAAATAAAAGCTGTTCTCCGGGCCATGCGGTGTTTGGTAAATACAGCGAAAGCAGCGGTAGCGGCTGAGCCACCAATTACAATAAAAAGAAACAGTCCCGGAATAAAATAATCAGAAAAAGGACTGCCTTGAAGCCATTCAACAGGAACATCCCTGGCTCCTGCCATCGCATAGTAACCGCCGCCAAATGCATTTAAAGCCAGCAGTGTAAGCACTGAACCTAAAATGTAACGGATGAGTTTATCAGCTGTTTGGTTTACAGTTGTTTCCATGAAAGATGAATTTTATTTTAGCAAATTAAAATTAAGCAAACTTTTGTTCTAAACAATGAGCTTGTTCAGAAAATAGTTGTAGAGTTAATATGGCTTCAATGTTAATTTGCCGCATGGCAACATTGGGATGGTAGTCTTCTCTGTAGTATAAATGGATTTTGACCACTGTCAATCACTACTGTTCCGGAATTCAATCAAAGGAAGAAAAATAGTATGCGGGATTGGAAGTCAGTTTTATAAATGTCAGTGATGGTTTTAATGGTTAAACAGATTGGAATGGGTATTCGCAATAATGAACCATTGGCCAACTAAAAAGCTTTTTAGAAATGAATATATCTGAACCATGATTAAAATACTTCCTGTTAAATACAGTAATCGTATGGATCATGGTTCAGACAAACATTTCATTTATTCCCACTCCGGAAACTGGGTGACGTTCAAATCCAGTTTCGCAATGGTTTTCATATCGGATTCGCTGAGTTCAAAATCAAATACATTCAGGTTTTCCTTCATGTGCGCAACCTGCGAAGTGCGAGGAATGGTCACAATACCTCTTTGATAATGCCACCGCAGGCTTACCTGTGCATTGGTCTTGTTGTATTTTTTTCCAATATCTGCAAGGACTTCATTGGTAAAAAGTCCGTTTCTTCCCTGTGCGAAGGGCGACCAGGCTTCCATCTGGATGCCGTTGTCTTTCAGGAATTCACGATCTGCAGGTTGCTGAAAGAAGGCATGTGTTTCTATCTGGTTAACTGCAGGCTTAACACTGCTGTCTGCCATCAGATCATTAATCTGTGCAGGGGTGAAATTGCTGACCCCGATGGCTTTAATTTTGCCCGCTTTATACAATTCCTCCATTGCTTTCCACGAACCTTTCACATCGCCCCTGGGACGGTGGATAAGGTAGAGGTCCAGATAATCGAGTTGCAGTTTGTTCAGCGATGTTTCAAAAGCTTTCTTTGCTTTTTCATATCCCGAGTCTTCAACCCAAACCTTTGAGGTTACAAAAAGCTCTTTTCTGTCAATATCACTGCGTTTTATGCCAACGCCCACTGCCTCTTCATTGCCGTATATTGTTGCAGTATCGATAAGGCGATAACCCTGTGAAATGGCATCCGCTACGCATTTTTCGCCCACTGCGTCATTCAGGTATAATGTTCCAAATCCCAGAACAGGCATTTTAGTGCCATTATTCAATGTAACCCGCTCAATAGCCGTTCCCGGCATCATGCTGTTAACAGCGCCAAACAATTGGGAGGTTCCCAATCCTGTGAACATCGCAGCAGCAGTTACCTTTGCTCCGGTCTGCAGAAATTCACGACGGTTTATCCCTTTTTTATAATCCTTTTTATCCATTTCTGTCTCTGTTTTTACCATTGATGTTAACAAATATAGGAATGTTCGGGAAAGTTTGATTGTTTTAAAGGATTCAAATGTACAAAAATATTTGTCAGCAGAATCGTGTTAATTAATTCTATTGCTTATGAAAGGGGCTCAGGCTTAGGTGGATTGCCTTTTGATGTTGAAGTGTCACCGGGCAACGGGATAAATTCTTTGTTGTCGCCGGGCGGCAAGTTAATCCTGCCTTGCTTCCAGTCTTCTTTCGCTTGTTCTATACGTTCTTTGCGGGAAGAAACAAAGTTCCACCAAATGAAACGTTCACCCAAAGGCTCTCCTCCTAAAATCACTAATGTTGTATCTTCAACAGCTTGAATCAGCGGGTCATCGCCTTTGCTGAATACCAGCATTTGGCCCGAATTATAGGTGGTGCCTGATAATTCTGCTTTTCCTTTGGCAATATATAATCCGCGTTCGGAATGCTCTTTAGGCAGATTAAATTTTGAATTCTTCTGCAATATAACGTGTATGTAAAACAGTGGCGAATGTGTTTTTACTGAATTTGTTACCCCGTATGCACTTCCTGCAATCAGACGCATCCAAATGCCGGTTTCACTATACACAGGAAGTTGAGCTGTTAAGTAGTTATGAAAAGAAGGAGCCGTTTCTTCATCCTTTTCCGGAAGCGCTACCCATGTTTGTATCATTTCCAGTCCTCCGGTAAGGGCTGAAGGATCTTCAAACCTTTCGGAATGTGCAATCCCGCTTCCTGCGGTCATCCAGTTTACCTCACCCGGACGTATTACTTGCTCAACACCTAAACTGTCACGGTGAGTTACCTGACCGTTAAACAGATAGGTCACAGTTGACAGGCCTATGTGGGGATGAGGCAATACGTCCATGAATGAAGGTTCCGATGGGCCGGCGGTAATGGGTCCCGCATGGTCCATGAAAATAAAGGGACCCACCATTCTTCTCTTACGGAAAGGAAGTATGCGTTTAACCTTCACTTCCTGGCTAATTGCTGCATCTCTTGCCTGAATTATTAAATCTGGCATATTCTAAGTTTATTTATTTGAAAAAATCTTCCTGTTACCTGCTATTCCACCCGTTCTGTTGTGCGATCAGGTTTCTCTCCCAAAAACTCTGTCCATGTTTTTTAAATGCAGGGATAAAACAAATCTTTAGGTTAGGGTTTTATCGCCACCATCTGCGCCAGACCCGATCCAAGTTCCACCTTTTTGAATCCGGAAAAGCCGGCATCCCGGAACCAGCTTTTAACTTCACTTTCCGAATAACAATCGCCTTCTTCTGTTCCGACCAGCATGTTGATGGAGAAAACAGCGCCCTGTACCGGTTCTGTTTTAGAGTCGTTCATTATCCAGTCCTGGATAACTATCTTACCTTCCGGATTAAGCGCATCAAAACATTTCCTGACCAGCTCACGGTTGGTATTAAACGAATTGCTGTGGATGATGGCCGAAAGAAATACCAGGTCGAACCCTTTGGGCAATTCATCGGCGGTGTAATCCCCCGCATGGAAATCAATCCTGCCGGTATATCCTTCCCTCTCAATAATTTTCTTTGAAATGGGCAATACATTGTGCAGATCAAATACAACCGTTTTCAGTTCCGGCTTGCGGTTTAGAAATTCCATGCAAAAACATCCTGAGCCACCGCCAATGTCGAGCACTGAATTAATCCCCTGCAAACCGATGGAAGCAAGCTGTGCAGGAGCCTGTTTTTTCCCCCTGTCGTGCATGGCATGAATGAATGCTTCCAGCCACTCATCCCCCCGGTCATTAATTTCAGTATCATGTGCCGCCTCTCCGGTCCTGACAACTTCAGTCAGATTACTCCAGGTATCCCACAGATGATTGGAGTGCCCCAGGCCCGCCAGGTATTCAGGGCTATTCTTCGAAAGAAATCGTAAACTATGGTCGGGGTTACGATACTTTCCGGCCTCTTTTTCCAGTAACTTTAACCCCACTAAAGCATTGAACAACCTTTCGGCCGCCGTTTTATTAAGGTTTAATGCGGCCGCTATAGTTTCGGCGTCCATCTGCTTCTCCCCAATGACAGTAAATACATTCAGTTCATAAGCCGTTAAAACAATTCTGCTTTTCTGAAATGCCATTGCCATTTCACGTATTTCCATCGGTTTCATAAAGTACTTATTACGATTTACTTTCAAAAGTACAAAAGTTAGATTATCTGTTAAAATGAAACCTATCAGGAGAAGAAACCCTACACATACCCTCTGTGAAATATTATCCTGCTATTTATAATGTCCTGCTAATTACCCTGTTTAAATCACTGTCCAAGGCAATACATTCGACATACCAAAGTCGTATTAAATTCGCGATTTATCGAACTTGGTACGGTGAAGGAACGGATGGATCATGATGTAAAAGGGCCGGCAAAAGCCGTAAACATCAGGCAGAGGGGGAGCAAGCAAACGGTATCCTTTTTCTGAAGGTTAGGGAAATAAAAAATCACTGATTGCAAAAGAGGTTTTTACCCACCAAAATTTCCCCTGGAAGCTGAAAAGGGAAAGAAGAGACAGGTTTACGTTCAGGTGAAGGCATTTAAGCAGCTTTACCAGAATTAAAAGCATTTACCTTTCGTTTATTCATCGCTTCTTTGCCACGGCACGGCGCCTGATTTGCGGATGTGCTGCGACAAATTGTACTTTAATTCTTTGAATTCTTCTGAATTTTCGTCCAGTGGATTTTGTTCATAAGGATCGGTAACCAAATCGAACAGTTGTATGGGTTCAAACGGGTTATTTTGCAGAAGTTTATACCTGTTGTTCCGGGCGGCGTAATAGCAAAGACCTCCATATTTTCCTCCTTCACGCCGCATGAAATAAACTGTCCGGTTAACGGAATCTTGTTTTTTGCCGATAAGAGCCTGCAGGAGGCTGACTCCATCGATTTTGTTCCCGGTTTTAACTCCTGCAATTTCACAAAGTGTAGGAAATATATCCATAGTCAGCCCCATATTACTGCATTGGGTTTCGGGTTTGATTTTACCGGGCCAGACAAAACAGGTAGGCACTTTAATGCCTCCTTCGTACATGTCCTGCTTACCGCCGCGCAAAGGACCGTTGGAGGCACCATGAGGAAGACTCCCCCCATTGTCGGAAGAGTAAATAATAAGTGTATTCTCAGCCAGCCCGCTTTTCTCCAATGCAGAAAGGACACGTCCGATGGCATAATCCATATGTTCTACAAAGGCAACATTTTTTGCCCTCTGTTCAGAAAGTCCCGGTTCCCGTGCTTTAACTTTTTTAAGCCATTCGTCAGGCGGTTGAATGGGGAAATGGGGAGCGTTGTATGCCAGGTATAAGAAAAATGGAGTGTCGTTTTGGTTTGCTTTTTCAAAATAATCGATTGCCCAATCGGAAAAGATATCGGTGGCATGGCCTTCAGGGGTTATTTCCTGTTCGTTCAGGCGCATGTAATTGTTTCCATGCCGCAGGTGAGACCAGTAATCATCCATCATATCGCCAAGGAACCCGTGAAAGAAATCGAAGCCCCTCTCATTTGGTGTATTGGGAGACTCCAGTCCCAGGTGCCATTTCCCGATGAGCGCTGTATGATATCCAGCCTTTTTCAGCATTTCAGGCAAGGTTGGAATGTTTTCCTTTAAATAACCCCAACTGTTGGTTTCATGAGTGCGGATAACGCCGGGTACGCCTGCCAAATCAGGATATTTGCCTGTCATCAGACTTGCCCGGGTTGGAGAACATACCGTACAGTTGGAATAAAAGTTGGTAAACTGAACCCCTTTCTGAAAAAGTTTGTCGAGATGAGGCGTTTGAATATCATTTCCCCCGGTGATGGACAAATCTCCGTAACCGTGGTCATCGACCAGAATCATAAGAATGTTAGGTTTTTCCGGTTCAGACCCGATAGCTTGATTAACTGAAAGCAGACCGAAAGACACTATTCCGGCTGATTTAATTAGATTTCTTGCTTTATTGTCTTTAGACATAGTCTGTTTTTTTGAAAGATGAATTTACAGATTATTTCTAACTTCTTCTCTATTTCCTTAGGTATGAGGTTTTATTTTTACAAAGCAATTTAGTTATAAGAGTAACAGATTTAAAAATTTATTACCTTGCCGGGGAATGGACAATACAAACCTGAATGTATGAATCGAACGGAGGAAGGAGCTTATTGGCAGGTTATATGGAATAAATTCAGAGACGGCGACAGGAAGGCCTTTGAAACCATCTACAATGAGTTTATAGATGCACTGTATGCCTATGGAACACGATTGACCAGTCACCGGGCATTAGTGGAAGATGCCATTCAGGACTTGTTTCTCGACTTATACAGGTATGGTTCAAATTTACGTAAACCTGAATCGCTTGAATTTTATCTTTATAAAACCCTCAGGCGGATTATCATTAAAAAGTTAAAAGAAAAATACCGGTTTTCACATCCTGATCATTTTACAGAGCAGTTTGATTTGATATTTCCTTTGGAAGAGATGGAGACTGAAGATTTGGAAGGACGTATAAAAATCCTTCAAAAGGAACTGGTTAACCTGGATGCAAAAAAGCGTGAACTCCTGTTTTTAAAATTCAACAGCGGATTGACGTTTAATGAGATGGGGGCCTTACTCGATTGTAAACCCGATACGGTAAAGAAACAGGTAACCCGGTTATTAAAAAAACTGCAGGTAAAATTAAAGAGTCAAATTGTTTCTTTGCTGGTAATCACTCAAAAATAGCAATCATAGCTTTACTGTACCTTCCGGTATTTTACTTTTTACCTGCCTGTACTGTCTTCCCCTAATGAATTGAGATATCGAAAAACAATATTCTTAGTTTTCCATATTAGTTACACTATTTTTTTTCAGAGATATTTTTTCACATGTTGTTGGCTATTAGGTTCAAAAATGATATATATGAAAAGAAGAAACATAAAACTTAAATTTTTTTGTCCCTTTTTTGACACTTCTTCCTCTTATCATTAGTAACTGAAGCAATAAATATGAATTTTAACCGGCTTATCGAGAATCCGCTTTTTTTCAAATGGATATTTCATTCATCACCTGAGATAAATGCTTACTGGAGCCATTACCTGGAGAATAATCCGGAGTACAGGGACCAGATTCTAGAACTGAAAGAGCAGATAGAAACTTACCTCAGATTTGAGAACAAAAAGCTGAATGAAACGGAGAAAAGATCTTTGGCCATTCGGATAGCCCGGAAGCTTGAACAAGCTGATGCAAAAAAATCACGCAGTGTTGTATTGCGCAGAATGATGCGCTATGCAGCAATTGCTTTCATTTTTCTTTTCATAGGCGGTAGTTTAGTTTACCTGTACATGGAGCGCAGGCAGCCGCAGATAGTTGTTGAAAACGCTGCGCTGCCTGCCCATGTACAAGAACCTGTGCTTATATTGGGTGACAGGAGTCAGGTAAAACTGAACCGCGGAGAGTCACAACTGGATTATTCTGCCAATGGGAAAATTATCGTTAACAGCGATAAAACAATTAATACGGATGAGAATGATGCGTTTCCGGAAATGAACACGCTGGTAATCCCCTATGGAAGCCGCTCTACCGTTACGCTGGCTGATGGCACAAAGGTATGGCTGAATGCCGGCAGCCGGTTGATATATCCTTCAAAATTTGTTGACAGAACCAGGGAAGTTTTCTTAATAGGGGAAGCATATTTTGATGTGCAAAAGAATGAGAGGCAGCCTTTTGTGGTAAAGACCAGTGATGTGATGGTGGAAGTTCTTGGAACGAAGTTTAATGTAACGGCTTATCCTGAAGATTTTGCCGTACAAACGGTACTGACAGAAGGAAGTGTGGAAATAAAAAGTGCCGGTGCAGGAAGGAGAGACAAAGGATTGACCCTTGAACCCGGGAACCTTGCCTATTTCAATAAAAAGACACGGGAGACAAGGACACAACGGGTAAATGTTGATGAATATACGTTATGGACAAGCGGGTTGTTCAGTTTTACAAATACCGATTTCAACCGGATTACAAAAAAACTGGAGCGGTATTACAACATTCAGTTTCAATTTGATGATCCGTTTAAAGGAGGAATACAGGTATCGGGGAAACTTGATGTGACAAAGGAACGAACGGAAGTTTTTAAATACCTGGAACGATTAACAGGTTTACAGATTATTGAATTAAATGAACGAAACTATGTGATAAAATAGAAACAAAAAACCCGGAAGGTGGTGGCACACCTGCCGGGTAAATAAATACAATTAATAGTATTCATTCTAAACTTTTCAAAATTATGAAAATTATTTGTTTAACCGGTTTTCTTACAGAGAAAACCAAATTAAAATGGGGGCGAATTATGCGGTTAACATTATTTCTGATGGTTGGCTTCCTCCTTTCGGCGAGCGCCAACAGCTATTCGCAGAGCACCCGGCTCGATATTAACCTAAGAAACGGGACAGTAGCTGAACTTATGAAGTATGTAGAGGACAACAGTGAATTTGTGTTCCTCTATAAAACAGAAGATCTTAATCTGCAAAGGAAAATTTCGGTTAATCTGGAAGAAGCTTCCATTAACCAGGTTCTGGATGCGGCATTTAATGAACAGGAGCTGGAATGGGATGTTTACGACCGGCAGATTGTGCTTCGAAAAAGTTCAAATGTACCTGTTCTGGCGGCTGGCCAGCAACAACGTACTGTTACAGGTACAGTGACCGATCAACAGGGGCAGCCATTGCCCGGTGTGACTGTGCTTGTAACCGGAACAACAACAGGCACGGTAACCGATGGAGAAGGAGATTTTTCATTAACCATACCGGCTGATGCTGAAACCTTGCAGTTTTCATTTGTGGGGATGAGGAGCCAGGAGGTGGCTTTAGATGGAAGAACAACTTTTACGGTAGCTATGGAGGAAGAGGCTATAGGAGTTGATGAAGTGGTCGTTGTAGGATATGGAACACAGCGTAAAGTCAATTTAACGGGAGCTGTGGAACAAGTAAGTTCAGAAGTTCTTGAAAACCGACCTGTTAACAATATTACTCAAATGCTGCAAGGCGTAGTACCTAACCTCAACATAAATTTGGCAGATGGTAAACCGATACGCTCTGCAGAATTTAATGTACGCGGAGCAACTTCAATTGGACAGGGGGGATCTGCACTTGTTCTGATTGATGGCGTAGAAGGAGATCCCAGTCTTCTTAATCCCAATGATATTGAGAGCATTTCGGTATTAAAGGATGCTGCCTCTGCAGCTATTTATGGAGCAAGAGGAACTTTTGGTGTGATTCTAATTACTACAAAGAGCCCTGAAACAGGAAGAATAACTGTTAATTATACCATGAATTACGGTATAAAATCACCTACAGCTGTTCCTGATTTCGTTACTGATGGATATACTTTTGCCAAATGGTTCAGTGAAGCATATAATGCATGGTTCGACTATAGCCGGATTCCTTCTTCAATTAATAAAACACAACGATTTTCCTTAGCTTATCTTGAGGAACTAAAAAGACGTTCTGAAAACCCGGACCTTCCGGACTATGAAATTGACAGTGAAGGTAATTATGTATACTATGGCAACACCGACTGGTATAAGTTATTGTATAAAGATAATTTAACTTCCATTGACCAGAATGTTTCTGTTTCAGGAAGTAATGATAGAATAAGTTACTATATATCAGGCAGATATAATGATCAGGAAGGATTATTCCGGTACAATTCGGATGATTATTCAATTTATAATTTCAGGGCAAAAGGGGAAGTTAAAATAACCGACTGGTTAACCCTGGATAACAATACAGAGTATTCTCAGCAAAAGTATCATCAACCTTTGAATGTTGGGGAAGGTGGCGGTATCTGGAGGAATATTGCAGATGAAGGGCATCCTACTTCTCCCATGTTTAACCCTGACGGGACATTGACCCATTCAGCATCATATACTGTGGGGGATATGTGGTACGGCAAAAATGGTGAAGATACACAACGAACACTTGTGAAAAATACAACCGGACTTACAACAACTCTTTTTAAGGATAAGTTAAGAATCCGGGGAGATTTCACCTTTTCCACGAATAACCAGTCGCGTTTTCGCAGAAGAGTTCAAGTACCTTTTAGCCGACAGGTAGATGTCATAAACTATGTAGGTACAACGACTAATGATGTCAGAAGAATAAACGCCGAAACAAAATACTTGGCTTCGAATATATATGCAGAGTATGAAAACACATTTAATGAGATTCACTATCTTAAACTAATGACAGGTTTTAACTATGAAGAAAGTACTCTTGAGTCTTTTGAAGCCTCAAGAAATGGAATTTTGTTTGAAGACGCAGAAAATATTTCATTGACTATTGGTGAAAATATATCGACCGATGGAAATTACAGGAAATGGCGGATTGCAGGTCAATTTTATAGAGTTAATTACAGTTATAAGGATAAATACCTCTTAGAGCTAAATGGCCGGCTCGATGCATCTTCGAAGTTTCCGTCCGATCAGCAAACAGCATTTTTTCCGTCGATTTCTGTGGGTTACCGCCTGTCAAATGAATCATTTTGGAACATAGATGATGATTTGATATCAAACTTTAAGATAAGGGCATCTTATGGATCACTAGGGAACGGAAATGTTTCTCCTTATTCTTACATCGAATTGTTCAATATTTCGCAGTTAGGACGGGTAATAAATGGTATACGGCCTGCTGTAACATCTCAACCTAATGTTATTCCTGAAGGACTGACATGGGAAACTGCAACTACAAAGAACATTGGAATAGATTTGGGATTTGCTTCCAATAAGTTGAACATTACCGGAGATGTTTACCAACGGTTAACTACTGATATGTATACTACCGGTTTGCCGGTGCCAGCTGTGTTCGGTGCCAGTGTTCCAAAAGGAAATTATGCGGATATGAAAACCAACGGATGGGAACTTTCGATAGGTTGGAGAGATCAATTTGGCCTGGCAAATAAACCTTTTAGTTTTGATGTTCGGTTTATTTTGGCAGATAATAAATCTGTGATTACTAAATTCAATAATCCTGAAAAACTGCTTTCCAATTATTATGAAGGAATGGAACTTGGCACTATCTGGGGATTTGTTACAGAAGGCTTGTTTCAAAGTGAGGCTGAAATAGAAGCGCATGCAGATCAATCTTATCTCCAGACTTCTTCAAATAACATTTGGTTGCCAGGTGATATTAAATTTGCAGATTTGGATAATGATGGTAAGATTGACAGAGGTCAAAACCGCATAAGTGATCCTGGAGATTTAGCCATTGTGGGCAATTCCAGCCCTCGCTATACCTATGGTTTTAATGCAGGGGCAAACTGGAACAATTTCTTTTTCTCTGCCTTCTTTCAAGGTGTTGGAAAACAAGATTGGTTCCCTGACAGAGAGGCCAGCTTTTTCTGGGGGCAATATAACAGACCATACAATAAGTTACCTAAGTGGCATTTGGATAATGTGTGGTCTGAGACCAATACCAATGCATTTTTGCCACGTTACAGAGGGTATTCTGTATTAGGAGCTGGAAGAACATTAGGAGTTGTTCAATCACGTTATATTATGAATGTGGCATATGTCAGGCTGAAGAATGTACAGGTGGGATATAATTTACCACAAAGCCTTATGCAACGGGTTTCCTTTCTTTCAAATGTGAAGCTTTATGCTTCCGGAGAAAATTTGTGGTCATGGTCACCATTATATAATACAACAACAGATTTTGACGTAGAGAATATTGGAGGATCTGATCCTGAACTCACTTCGGGAAGTGGCCGCAGAAGTGGTAATGTACTTAATTATCCGATGCTAAAAACAATTTCCTTCGGAATTTCAGCAACATTTTAACAACTAATGAATTTAAACATAAAATCATGAAGTACATAAAAATATTTTTAGCGCTCATTGCATTAGCTGTTGCATCATGTGAAATGCAGGAACTTCCAAAGTCTGAAGTATCCAAAGGAGCTGTTTTCAATACGGAAGCCGGGCTTGAATTATATACCAATTCGTTTTATAATATTTTACCAACAGCCCAGGAAATTTATTTGGGGGATGATATGTCCGATTATATTGCCAGTAATTCAATTGCTCAATTCTTAACCAGTGGTTACGGCCCAAATCAAAGTTCAGGATGGAATTGGTCGGAACTTCGAAATATCAATTTTTTTCTTGAAAATAATAATGAAGAAGAAATTGATCCATCGGTGCAGAATCATTACAACGGGCTGGCCCGATTTTTCAGAGCTTATTTTTATTATGAAAAAGTTAAACGTTTTGGAGAGGTTCCATGGATTAGCAAAGTTCCTAGTATAGATGATGAGGAGCTTTTGTATGCCGGCAGAGATTCAAGAACGTTGGTTATGGATTCTATCCTTGCTGACATAAACTATGCATGTGAAAACATAACTAAAGAGAGCGACCCTACAAGCAGCATGGTTACCAAATGGGTAGCTTATGCTCTTAAATCCAGGATATGTCTGTTCGAAGGAACCTTTCGGAAATATCATACTGATCTTGGATTGGTGTCAACGGCAGATTTTTGGTTGCAGGAGGCTGCAGATGCGGCTAAACATGTTATTGACAACTCCGGTCATTCATTAAATTATGCCGGTGGACCCGATTTGGCATACCGAAACTTATTTATCAGTAGTGATCCTGTTGAAACAGAAGTTATGCTGGCCATTGTAATGAACCAGGAATTAGGTATTCTCCATGGTGCAAACTGGAAATATACCAGTCCGACTTATGGAGTGAAATCGAGTTTAATCAGACAATTTATCGACACATACCTCCTGCTTGATGGAACACCATTTACTTCTGTTTCCGGACATGAAACTATGATTTTTCCAGAGGAGGTTGAAAACAGGGATTTAAGGTTAAAACAAACCATCCGGCTCGGCGATTACCAAAGAGTAAGCGGAGGTCAACTTATTCCGGCACCTCCCAATTTTGGCTATGTTCTTACAGGTTATCAGCCGATTAAATGGGTTCTCGACGATACGTACTATGATTTAAGGGATTACAACGATAACTCTGTATCTTTTATCAGGTTTGCTGAAGTGTTGCTAAATTACGCCGAAGCAAAAGCAGAATTGGGTACAATCACTGATTCCGACTGGACTATAACAATTGGAGCCTTAAGAGATCGTGCAGGTATCGAAAATGGTCTTGAACAATTGCCAACCCAGGTTGATGAATATTTACAGTCTACTTTTTTTCCGGATATAAATGATCCTGTTATACTGGAAGTCAGAAGAGAAAGGGGGATTGAGCTTGTTATGGAAGGGTTCCGGTTTGATGATTTGAGACGCTGGAAGCGAGGTGAATTGATGGAAATAAACTGGAGAGGTTTTTATGTGCCTCAGGTGGATTTACCTATGGATCTGAATGAAGACGGTATCGATGATGTTATATTTGTAATGGAAGTGCCTAGTCCATTGCCCAGTGTACCTTATGAATTTGTGGCTGTAGGACCTACCATCAATAATGAACCCAATCCGCAGCGATTGACAGAGGGAACAAGTGGGGAGTTAACGTGGCTTGATAACGTTCCGAGAATTTGGGACGAAAAAAGGTATTACTTTCCCATTCCAGAAGAAGATGTGCTTATGAATCCTAACCTGGAGCAAAATCCGGGATGGTAATTATAATTTAAATAATAACAGGACGGATGACTGAAAAGTCATTCGTCCTAATGTTAAAGTGATATGAAAATAAAAATTTTATTTTTTGCGTTATTCCTCATTTCAATAGGGTTTTCCAGCGTTGGAAGGTCCGGTTTGAAATCGGATGTAAAAAATGATATAATTATTGCTTCTTATAACATCCGCCTGAATACTCCCAATGATGGTATTAATGCATGGCCCAACAGGAAGGAACATGTTAAAGCTTTGATACAGTACCACGAGTTTGATGTATTCGGTACTCAGGAAGGATTCATTGAGCAGCTTAACGACTTGTCAGAATTGGAAGAATTTGCTTATATAGGTGTTGGTCGGGACGATGGCAATCAAGAAGGAGAACATTCAGCAATTTTTTATAAAGAAGATAGATTTCAATTGCTGGACAAAGGAGATTTTTGGTTGAGTGAAACACCCGAGAAACCATCATATGGGTGGGAAGCAAAATACCGCAGGATATGTTCATGGGGAAAGTTCAAAGATAAACATACAAAAAAGATCTTTTTTGTGTTTAATTCTCATTTCGATCATCAGGCTGTTGAAGCACGTCGGCAATCAGGAATTTTGCTGGTTAAAAAGATAGAAGAGATTGCCGGCAATAATACTGTTTTTTGTTTGGGCGATTTCAATTCTACACCAGATACAGAACAAATAAAAACAATAAGTAACCTTCTAAATGATTCTTATTCAGTCAGCAGATTGAAGCCCTATGGACCGGTAGGAACTTTTAACAGCTTTGATTATAATGCTCCTATGGACAAAAGAATTGACTACATCTTCGTCAGCAGGGATGTTGTTGTTCATAAATATGGGGTTCTTACCGATAGTTATGCGCAAAAATTTCCTTCGGATCATTTGCCTGTAGTTATTAAAGCTGTCATTAAATAAGTTTCACAATTTAAAGCTTAGAAAAATGAATATAAAAGTCGGATGCCTGTTAATGGTATTGTTTCTGATTGGGTGTAACAATACTGAACCTTTGCATGTAGTTACCTTCAATGTCCGATATGATAATCCGGGAGACGGAGCTAACAGATGGGGAAATCGCGTTCCAATAATTGAAACATATATTATGGATGAAACACCTGATATAATTGGAATGCAGGAGGTCAGACACAATCAGCTACTGGATTTATTAAAAATTTTACCGGGATATGCATACGTAGGTACAGGCAGGGATGATGGCAAACAAGGAGGAGAATATACGCCTGTGTTTTATCTGGAAGAAAAATTTAAGCTGTTGGACAACAATCAATTTTGGTTATCAGAAACTCCTGAAATACCTGGTAGCGTGGGTTGGGATGCAGCAATTACCAGAATTGTGACGTGGGCAAAATTTGAAGATAAACAGACTGGTAAAGAATTTTATTTCTTTAATACACATTTTGATCATAGGGGCGTGAAAGCCAGAGAAATGAGCCCGAAGTTGCTTTCTGATAAAATTAAGTCGATTGCAGGGGATTCGCCTGTAATACTTACAGGTGATTTTAACATCAGACAAAATCATCAAACTCTGGGCAGTGGTTTGTATGATAATCTGATTGAGACATTGGAGACAAATAATTCATTAGTCAATACAATGGTTATTTCTGAAGCCCCTGTTACAACAGGAGGAGCAACCAGCACCGGATTCAGGCAGGAATGGCAAATTGGAGAAATCGGGGATGCTATCGATTATATTTTTGTAAATGAGCATTTCAACGTGGAGACATACAATGTTAATAGAATCATGAAAGACAGTATTTTTATTTCAGACCATTGGCCGGTAGAAGCTGTTCTCAGTTTTTAGTTATTAAAAAGTGTATCTTTTCTTTTATACATTTGTATGTGTCTGATTGCTTTGGGAAATCTTTAATTAACAGGAGAATCAATTACTTCATGTGGATTATGGAATGACTCCGGGATTTAATCTTTTTTTTATTATGAGAACTTTAACTTTTCTATTTGTATTTTACCTTGTTTTCCCTCTTTTTGCAGAAGGGATTCACAGTTACAAACAGGTTGATGAAGACCACCAAACAGTTATAAATGACAGCAATGAAAATGTATTAAAAGTAGTCTGTTATAACATTCGGTTTGGTGAATTGGCTTCTCTTGAAGAAATTGCTGAATTTATAAAAAGTGAGGATGCAGATATCGTTGCATTGCAGGAAGTGGACGTTAAAACAAACAGGGAAATGGCGCCTCATCAGAATGGAAAGGATTTTATTACGGAGTTAGGCTACCATTCCGGTATGTTAACTGCATATGCAAAAACCATCGATTATTCGGGAGGATATTATGGAATAGGTATTCTATCAAAATATCCCTTCAAACAAACAAGAAAAATTATGCTGCCATTGCCTGAAGGGGCAAGAGAACAGCGGGCATTACTGATTGCTGATGTAGAACTGCCGGGAAGAAAAATGATAACCTTTGTTTCTACGCACCTCGATCATTCAACCAGTGATGTACGTAAAGCTCAGGTTCAGGTTATCAATGAATCGCTTAAAGATAACCCATATCCGGTAATAGTAGCCGGCGATTTTAATGCTAATCCCGATTCTCCGGAGATAAAAGAGGGAATGAAAGAGTGGGGGCGGGCGTGCCCGGCAGATTATACCTCACCTGCAAGTTCGCCCAGGAATAAAATCGATTACATTTTTTATTATCCGATTGACAAATGGAGGGTTGGAAAATCAGACACACCCGCTGTTCAATTGTCAGACCATTTACCCATAACTGCTGAAATGGGTTTAAAAGATTAGTATGGTGATGATATTAACGAGACACTAATATCTTGCTTCAACTTTTTAGTAGAACCAGATGTTTCTTTTATAGATAGTACAAACTAAATTTGAGGTTGCCATTGTGGCAGCCTCATATTCTAATAACAACAGGATGAAGTTACAAGTAAAATCATTATCGGCATTTATCGCCTTCAAACAAGTTATTCTTCCGGCGTTTGTAGTCGTTGCGGTTTTCTTTAGCAGTTATGTAACTGGTCAGGAAATTATTAATCCGTACCAGAATGTCGATTGGGAAAATCACCTTCAGTACAAGGCCAATTTTCATACCCATACCACCCGCAGCGATGGCAGACTGAACCCTGATACAGTGGTGGACATTTATCATGCTTTGGGCTACGACATTCTGGCCATTACCGATCATAATCAGGTAACTTATCCATGGACCGGATTTTCAGAATTGGATGCCAGTGAAACGGCATACGAAAGAAAGGAAAGCGATCCGGAGACTATGCCTGCAGATTTTAATTACGAAAACCGGGATCCGGTAGTGTTAAAAATGATTGACATTGAAGGGAACGAGTTCTCGCGGCACCATCACATGGGTAGTTTTTTTAATGATCTGAGGGGAACTGAGGATGTGACTGAATCGTTGGAGGCAATTGCTGCAGAGGATGGCATCGTTATGCTGAATCATCCGGGACGTTATAATTATCCGGTTGACTGGTATGCCGATTTATTTCATACCCATGATCATCTTATTGGTCTTGAAGTTTACAACCAGGGAGATCGTTATCCGGGAGACAGGCCAAAATGGGATTCATTGCTTACGGTAACCATGCCCGAAAGACCTGTATGGGCATACTCCAACGATGATATGCATACCCTGCCTCACGTGGGCCGGAACTGGAATATGCTTATATTGCCTAAGCTGACGCATGAATCGGTGCGGGAGGGAATGGAAAAAGGCCTCAGTTATTTTATTTATGCTCCCCGGGGGCACGATGGGCCGGCACCTCCGGAGATTCATTACATAAAAACAAAAGACGGAACCATAGAAATAAAAGCCAGCGGATACCTGTATATGGAATGGATTTCTGAAGGAAAGGTGGTGCATAAAAAGGGAACGATAAATATTAATGAAACTGAAAATATCGGTTCCTATGTCAGGGCAATGTTCTATGGACCCGGTGGCACTGTTGCCGGAACCCAGCCTTTCGGAATCAGTAAGAATTAATACAATTTATGAGAATGTATTTTTTACTTTAATTTGACTGCCTTTCCTGTCCTGTTGCTTTTGGATGCTGCTTCAAGGATTTCAACAACAATCAGGTTATTTTCGAGAGAGGACAAGTCGTAAGGGCTGATTTCTGTTTCTCCCCGAATAGCAGCAGCGAAAAAAGCAAACGGGTCATTGAAAGCAACTGTCTCAGGGGATGCTTTTTTGGTTTTTTCCCCTGATTTTTCATCAAGCCTGTACCTGATTGTCTGTGCATCATCAATCAAAATGTAACCATCAGTACCATAAACGTGCATGTCTTTCCGGTTAAAAGGCCAGTTCCACGAAGCATTGATAACTGCTTCCATTTGGGGATACGAGAGCAAAATGGTTGCATCGTCATCTACGTTGGGATATACATCGGGTTTGTATTGTTTTAAATTGGCGAATACCGATTCCGGCTTTTGTCCGTTTAAAATCCATGTAACAAGATTTGCACCGTAACATCCAAAGTCTATAACAGCGCCTCCTCCATTCAATACAGGATCAGTGAGCCAGTCAAGAAATTCACTGTTGACGTTTATTTCTTTCGGACCTTTATGGCCATCGTAAACAATAATTTTACGTATTTCTCCTAATTCATTCCCCGATATCATGCTAAAACCTTCATGATTGGAAGGGTACCATGTCGTTTCATAGTTGGTTAAAACCATAATATCGTGTTCCTTTGAAAGCTTTTCAATTTTTAGGGCATGTTTTGTACTGACCGCCAAAGGCTTTTCAACCATTACATGGATTCCCCGGGGAGCACATGCTTCAACTACCTTTAGATGGTCGAAAATGGAAGTGAATGTGACGACTCCTTCCGGATGCGTTTTTTCCAGCATTTCATTAAGTGATTCAAAAATCAGGTTCTTATCAATCCCAAAACGGTTGGCATACCTGTTGGAAAGCGCAGTATCGGTTTCAGCAATACCTACAATTTCAATATCCTGCCGGTTCAGGTCCCGAAGCAGAGGAACCACATGAGAATGAGATAATCCGGCAATACCTATCCTTACAGGTTGCTGGCCTGCCACTGATAGCATAATCAGACAAAGAATCATAATTACAGAAAAATTTTTCATACGTTTTCTTTTTAATCGAATGCCACTTTTACAGGAGCATTATCAATATTAAAATATCTGTGTTCTACGGGTAATAATCTGACAGGCACATAAGAAAAGGGAATATTTAAATTATTACAGCCCAAATCACAATATCCTTTTATAATGTTCTGCATATTTTCCGGCGAAAGGTGCTGTTAATTGCTCAATGTACTTCATTTCGGGATCAGAGAGTTTTGCCAGAGCCTTTAAAACATCTACATTTTGTTCCAGTTCATCAATTGTCTCACAACCGCTGCAGAGGGTTGAAACCGGAAGAGAATAAACATACTGGTGCAATTGTTTCATGGTTACGGGGGTTACAGCCGTTAGATCTTTAATGTCTGCATCCTTAAATTCTTTTGGTGTTAAATCAAAACGCCGGCCGATAATTCCTCCGCCGGCCATGCTTTTCATTGCGATTATACCGTATTCTTTTTCAAGCAGCACCGGCAGTAATTGTTTTTGAAACGATTCAAAGCCGGGATCGGTAACATTAACCGGACATTGGCAGGTGTCGAATTCCAACCCCCTTTTGTCGAGAAAATCAATAAAATACAAAGCTGTTTTTGGATTGGTATGGCAGCTAAAACCGATGTAACGTGTTTTTCCTTTTTCTTTAGCCTCCAAAAAAGCGTTGAGCACACCATCTTTAATGCGGTTATCCACATCTTCTTTGGTGGTAATGGTATGAATGGTCCATAAATCCAAATGGTCGGTATTCAATGCTTTTAACGATTCATCGAGGTGTTTTTGGACATCAACGCCATTTCGTCCATGCGATTTAGTCATCAGAAATATTTCATCGCGGTATTTTGGAATCAGAAACTTACCGTACAATTCTTCTGCGTAACCACTGTGGTAGCCTCTTGCATTATCATAAAACCGTACACCAAGTTCCATTGAACGTTCAAGAAGTTGTTCAGCCAGCGCCGGAGAGGACGCTTTCCCCACATGGTATCCCCCCAGTGTAAAGGCAGTTACCATTTCTCCGTTACGGGTAAGCCGGCGCTGAGGAAGGAGCTTTCCAATCCTGTCGCCAGCCAACTCAGCCATTGCCCAGTTTGAAAATAAACCGGCTACCGACAGGGCAGCTGTTTTTTTCAGAAAGTTTCTTCTTGTTTGCATATTGATGAATTTTAAGTAGAAACATCACTTTTACGGACGAATTGATGTTCCGTCATTTTTTCGTACCTGTGTCCAGTTGTAATTAAATTCAGGAAGCGGGTATTTGGCCGCTTCTTTTTCATTTATGTCAATACCGAGGCCGGGGGCCTCATTCACATGCATAAAACCGTCTTTAACAGTGGGTGAGCCGGGAAAGACTTCATGCAGCCGGTCATTAATCCGTGGCGCTTCCTGTATGCCAAAATTCCAAACTGCAAGGTCAATATGCGCATTGGCAGCATGTCCCACCGGCGACACATCACCCGGTCCGTGCCAGGCTGTGCGTATATTGAACCATTCGCCAAGTCTTGCTACTTTCATTGCCGGTGTTATACCGCCAATTTGTGAAATATGAATGCGGATAAAATCAAACAGCCGGTTTTTCATCGGGTCCATCCATTCATGCGGATTATTGAACAACTCTCCCATTGCTATGGGTACGCTGGTTTGTTTACGCAGTAAATCAAACCAGCCGATGTTTTCGGGAGAAAACGGGTCCTCAATAAAATAGGGACGGTAAGGTTCCAGTTTTTTTATCAGGTTAATGGCATCCATCGGTTGCAGCCGTTCATGAATGTCGTGTAACAGTTCAATCTCTTCTCCCGCCTTTTGCCGTACAAGGTCAAACATTTTTACCACTCCTGAAGAATAGGCCTGTTCATTCATGGTGTTGTCGTCGGGCATGCCAAAGCCGTGCTTTTTATAGTCGGGTTGCCGGGTAAGGTGCGTGGCTCCGTAACCGCCTAACTGTATGCGCACATGCCGGAATCCCTGCTCCATATATTTCAGCACTTCATCGGGTACTTCCTCCGGCGTCCTTCCTCCGGCGTGGGTATAGGTATCCACTGCAAAACGACACTTCCCGCCCAGTAGCTGATAGACCGGCATTCCGGCAATTTTTCCTTTTATATCCCAAAGCGCCTGGTCAAGACCGCTGAGAGCATTATTCAATACCGGCCCGTTTCTCCAGTAGGAACTCACGTAGGCAGTTTGCCAGATGTCTTCAATGTTATTTACATTTCTGCCCCTGCAGAAGTCATCGAGGTATTTATCTACAGCAACAGCAACAGCATGGGCACGTTGTCTGAACGTGGCGCAACCCACTCCGTAAAGACCAGGCTGGTCGGTTTCCACTTTGACTACGATTAACTCAATTCCATTAGGGGCTGTGACAATGGAGCGAACCCTTGTAATTTTGATGTTGCTGAAATCATCAGAATAATTATTCTTGCTTTCCTGATTTGGAGAACTGCCGGCAACTGCAGGAAAGGAGGAAATAAATGGCAAAAAAGCTGCACTTTTGAGTATTTCTCTTCGTTTCATAAATTATTTCAGTTGTTTCAAAGCAGATTAATTACTAGAAGCAACTCAATTTAAGAAACTATTTGCAGGTTTTAAAATTTATTATGAAAATAAAGATTGTACGGTGTACTTTTAATGCCAGATTGTTCTTGTTATCGTTTAACTCTGGTTAACAGAGAGAAAGATTTGCATATTTCAAATGGCTACTATTTCATTTTCATAAATTTGCCTGGTCTTTAGCTTTCTCAAATTTAATTCTCATTTCTTTTAAAATGTTCTGATAGTTTGTATTTCCGGCAAGATTTACATATTCTTCCGGATCGTTTTGATGGTCATAGAGCTCTTCATTTTCCGGCAGGGCTTCTTTGCCCCAGCGGGTATATCTCCACCTGCCGGTGCGAATGGTGGCATCTTTTCCCTGGTAAGATATCGTGTAGGCATATGAATCCGGGTTATTCTCCACCTCTCCTGTTATATGTCCTTTCAAGCTTCTTCCCTGTAAAATTTCAGGTTGCTGATTTTTAAAACCGCAGAGGTCGGTTAGGGTAGGGTACAGGTCAATCAATTCGGTGATGGATTCACATGAAGAGCCGGATGTGGTATTATATCCGGGTACAGAGATTATAAGAGGCACCCTGACGCTTCCTTCCCACAGGCTTATTTTCGACCAGCAGTCGTGTTCTCCCAGGTTATAGCCGTGATCCGATAAGAAGATGACAATGGTTTCATCCCTCAGGTTAAGCCGGTCGAGGGCTTCAAGCAGCCGCCCCACCTGCTGGTCCATGAATCTTACGCTGGCCATGTAAGCACTTATCGTTTGGCGTTTTTGCAGTTCGTTCATTCCAAAAACCTTTGCATTCTGTCTGCGCAGTGCCTGCTCCGGCACATTTTCACCTATTTTAAGCGGAGGTAAAACCATATTATTTTCAGGATATGGGGCAAAACAGTTTTCAGGAGCTATCAGCGGTACGTGTGGCCTTACAAATCCTACGGCCAGGAAAAAGGGGTCATCTTTTTTTATACGCTGCTTATTTGTTCCATCTTCGGGAATTTTTCCTGCGCGATTTTCCAGGATGGCAATGGCCTGGCTGGCGGCCATATAATCGGCCTGTGTTTCCTCAAGGTTATCGGGCAAAATCATTCGGGCAAAATTGGAGCCATAATGTAGGTTTTTGGGGGACAGCAGTTCCAGTTTTCCATCACTTAATGTTTCCGGGGCCATCACATTATATGCATAGTCCCAAGAATCTGGTTCATCGCCTCCCGGCTCACCTCTTTCTATGCCACCTGGCACTCCCATGTGGTAAATTTTTGATACTCTTGCTGTGAAATAACCATTTTCACGAAAGAAACCCGCCATGGAAGGATGGTTTGCCAGCGAAGGAGTTTCTTTTTTATAGCTGCCCGGCTGGTCGTTGTTGGTAAGCACTCCGTTGGTTTCAGGATACAAACCGCTCATAATTGATGCTCTCGAAGGACCGCAAATAGGATACTGGCAATACGCTCGTGTGAAGGTTACACCCTCATTTGCCAGCCTGTCGAGATATGGTGTGTGTTTATCAATATCCATATATGGACCTATCCGGGTATTCAAATCATCGGAAAAGATCAAAAGGATGTTGGGCTTTTGAGCTTTCAATTCTGATTTAATAAACAGCGGGATTGTTAGCAGGATAAAAGGGATAGGAATAATTCTGGAAATGCTTATGGATCCTTTCATAGTATCGATTTATATTCTTTTTACATATGGATGTATATTAACCGAAGGAAATTGATATTACAATTTCCTCCGGTTAAATTTGTTTTGAGCAGGTAACTTACCTTCTGCGTGCCTGATGGTCAAGATATTCTTTCAGGAACTTATCGTTCAATTCATCACTGTCGCCATAATAATCACGCAGCTCTTCCAGTCTTTTGTGCAACATTTCCCTGATATCGGTATAAGCAGGGTCATCATAGATATTATTCATTTCCATGGGATCGGTTTCACGGTCATACATTTCCCATTCATCGATGTCGTAATAAAAATGCATCAGTTTATAGCGGTCGGTAGCTACACCGTAATGGCGTTTTACCATATGCACCGACGGATATTCGTAGTAGGTGTAATAAACAGCATCCCGCCATTCTCCTGTTTCCCCTGAAATCAATTTACGGAACGATTCGCCCTGCATCTCTGCGGGGGTTTCTATGCCGGCATAATCGAGAAAAGTAGGAGCAAAATCAAGGTTCTGCACCAATTGTTTGATTTCAGTTCCCGGTTTGATTTCCTTTGGATACCTTATGAGCAGTGGGGTTCTGAACGATTCTTCATACATAAAACGCTTATCGAACCAGCCATGTTCACCCAGATAAAAGCCCTGATCGGATGTATACACCACAATGGTGTTTTCTGCCAGTCCGGCTTCTTCCAGATAATCGAGTACTTCACCTACACCGTCATCAACCGATTTAATAGTACGCAGGTAATCTTTTATATACCGGTTATACTTCCACAATGCAATTTCTTTCTCTGAAAGGCTGGCATACTTGCTCTTGAAATCTTCGTTTTTTGGAGTATATGCATTCAGCCAGTCTTCTCGCTGTTTGTCGTTGAAGCGATTTAGCTCACGATGAAAACCGGTGCTGTCGCCATCCGGATCTACAATCATCTTAAAATCATGGCCCCACCTGGCGTGTCCGTGAATCTGCATTTCCTGTTCTTTGGCTGCTGTCCCTCGGTTTTCGTAATCATCAAAAAAGTTGGCAGGTGGTTCAAACGTTACATCATCGTAAAGAGTAAGGTATTTTGGCGCTGATTTCCAGTTGCGATGAGGGGCTTTCTGATGGTAGAGCACGCAAAACGGTTTATTTGGGTCACGCTCGTTTTTCAACCAGTCAAGGGTGGTTTCGGTGATGATTTCAGTGCAATAACCCTCCTTACGCACCCTTTCACCATCGATTAAAAAATCAGGATTATAGTAGCTGCCCTGACCGGGCAACACCATAGAAAAGTCGAAACCCTGGGGTATCCCATCGAGATGGATTTTACCAATCATAGCCGTTTGGTAGCCGTTAGCTTGCATCAACTTTGGAAAATTGGGCTGGTCCCAGTTGAAGGGCTGTACATTATCAACCTTGCCGTTTATGAAACTGTGCTTCCCGGTAAGCAGTACAGCACGGCTTGGTGCACAAATGGAATTGGTAACTGTGGCACGGGTGAAAATGGCACCTTCTTTTGCCAGCCGATCGATATTAGGTGTTTCATTTAAACCATGCCCGTAGGCACTGATGGCCTGGTATGCATGATCATCGCTCATGATGAACAAGATATTGGGGCGTTGTGCCTCCTCCGCTTTGAAGGAGCAGTTCATTAACCCCGCACCTGTGGTTAGCAGGGCAATTGTTTTAATAATATTTTTATTCATAACAGTAGATTATCTTATGATGATTTAGTCTCTCTTATTTTTACCGGTTTTGATGGTCTAAATAAGCTTTTAAAAATTTTTCATTGTTTTCATCACTGTCGCCATAGTATTGACGCAGTTCTTCCAGACGTTCATGGAGCATTTCCCGGACATCGGTATAACTGGGGTCATTATAGATATTTTTCATCTCCATGGGATCGGTTTCAAGGTCATACATTTCCCATTCATCGATGTCGTAATAAAAATGCATCAGTTTATAACGGTCAGTAGCTACACCGTAATGGCGTTTCACCATATGTACCGATGGATATTCGTAATAGGTGTAATATACAGCATCACGCCATTCCCCTGTTTCCCCTGCTAACAATTTACGGAACGATTCGCCCTGCATCTCTACCGGAGCATCGATACCTGCGTAATCGAGAAAAGTAGGAGCAAAATCAAGGTTCTGCACCAATTGTTTGATTTCAGTTCCCGGTTTTATTTCTTTCGGATACCTTATCAGCAGCGGAGTGCGGAATGATTCTTCATACATGAACCGTTTATCGAACCAACCGTGCTCGCCCAGATAGAATCCCTGGTCAGAAGTATATACAACAATGGTGTTTTCTGCGAGTCCCGCTTCATCAAGATAATCGAGAACCTTTCCAACACCTTCGTCAACTGCTGCAATAGTACCCAGGTAATCCTGCATATAGCGCTGGTATCTCCAACTCATCAGTTCTTTCTCCGACATATCGGGGTAGATTTTCTTGAATTCTTCATTCATCTTTCCGTAGACTTCATCCCAGGCTGCTTTTTGTTCTTCATTATACCTTCCGATAGTGCGCTCCAGTGCTGCAATATCCCAGCTAACATCATTCGGACCCAGTACCGTTGGTTCAATGCCCAGTTCTTCCATCGTTTCGGGATAGAGTTTTGAATCACCTGCCCAGTTCATATGCTTCAAAATATTCATTTCTGCAGTTTTGGCTGCAGTCCCGCGCCCTTCATAATCATCGAAGAGGTTGGCCGGCTCCCTGAATGATCTGTCAATAAATTCCCGGTAATGCCGTTCTGCAGGTTCCCATTCCCGGTGAGGCGCCTTGTGATGATACAACAGGCAGAATGGTTTATCAGGATCCCGTTCATTTTTTAGCCATTCGAGTGTGGTTTGGGTTATAATGTCTGACACATATCCTTCCTTTCTGACTCTTTCCCCTTCTATCAGAAAATCGGGATTAAAATAATGGCCCTGTCCGGGCAGCACCATCGAAAAATCAAATCCCTGAGGAATTCCATCCAGATGGATTTTTCCAATCATAGCCGTCTGATAGCCGTTGGCCTGCATCAATTTGGGAAAGTTGGGCTGGTCCCAGTTGAACGGCTGTACATTGTCTATCTTCCCGTTTATAAAGCTGTGCTTTCCGGTTAAAAGGACTGCCCGGCTGGGGGCACAAATAGAATTGGTAACGGTGGCGCGTGTAAAAATAGCACCCTCTTTGGCCAGCCGGTCGATGTTGGGTGTTTGAATCAGATCATCGCTGTAGGCGCTGATGGCCTGGTAGGCATGATCGTCGCTCATTATGAATACGATATTGGGACGTTTGATTTCCTGCTCCTGTTGCGAGCAGCCAAAGGCTCCGGCTCCGGCAACTAATAATGAAAGGGATTTGATTACATTCGATTTCATTGAAATATAATTTTATTGTTTGCATCTCAGTCGGATATTGTATTGAGATTGATACTATATTCCGATTTCCAACTATAAGGAGTAAAAATACCCCGTTATTTTACAGATGACGATGAATTCTTAAATTTTTATAAAGATAAGGGACTGTTGACAAAAAGAAAAGGAAACCGAAATTAATTAACCTTCAGCGGTTTACTTTTTAATTTTAATATTTCGGATTTGCTTATGAAACTTAATCTCCCAGCTGTTTAATTCTAAAACGTTCATTTGTAGACGGCGTATGTTCCTGCGCAAATATTGATTCAATTTTTTGAACGATTTCAGGATGTTGAGTAGAAACATCATCTTGTTCCTGAATATCGACATCCAGGTTGTAGAGCCGGATATGCAAATCACCTTTGAAAATGTCCTTCCTGATTCCTTTCCATTTTCCCATGCGCACCGCCTGCTGACCTCCTGAAGCAGGGAATTCCCAATACAAAAAATCGTGCTCTTTTTGCTCTTTTTTTCCGAGTAGTGTGGGCAGAAAGCTGATTCCGTCCAGGGAACCTGCGGGTTGAATTCCGGTAATTTCGCAGAGGGTGGGAAGGACGTCATAATGCGCTGATATCAGGTTTGTTTCTGTGCCGGCATCAATTTTTCCGGGCCATTGGGCAATCATAGGAACACGAATTCCTCCTTCATGTACAAAACCTTTTCCCCAGCCGTGTTCGCTTTTGAAAGGTTTGGCGCTGTCGAACCAGGGGGAGTCGGTTCCACCGGTATAACTTGGTCCGTTATCGCTGGAAAAAATAATCAGGGTGTTTTCATAAAGACCCAGTTCTTTCAATATTGCCACCAGTTCACCTACCTGCTCATCGAAATACGACACCATTGCCGCATAAGCTGCTCGTGGATAACGATGCGGAAAGTAACTGTTTTTTGTATAGGGTTCCTCGTCTCCAAATTTTCTGACGTAATAATCCACCCACCGTTTTGGTGCCTGCAAAGGGACGTGGGGAATCGGATTGGCATAATACATGAAAAACGGCTGCTCTTTATTATCTTTTATGAATTGAATCAATTCAATTTGCATCAGTTCAGCCGCATAATCAGTTAGCCAGAAATCGTTGTACGATTCAGGAGCATATGGATCGGCACCTTCCTTCAGATCGGTATGGGGCGGGATCATTTTATTGTTGAGTGGTACTTTTCCAGTATTTTTCCACAGGTGCACCGGAAAGAAGGTATGCGCCTGCCGCTGACAGTTATAGCCGTAAAAGAAGTCGAATCCCTGTTTGTTGGGAATCCCTTCTGTAAGCGGCCCTCCAAGCCCCCATTTTCCTATTATTCCTGTTTTGTAGCCGGCCTGCTGAAGCAGCGTTCCGATGGTTTGCGTCCCTGGTTTAAGGGGACGTTGTCCTTCCAGATTGGGATCTTCAGCCATGGCTTCGAAATTCCACACATCTCCCCGGTCACCCCATTCGTCATTGCCTCTTATCTGGGCATGCCCCGAATGCAGTCCGGTTAACAGCATGCAACGGGCAGGTGCGCAAACCGGAGCGCTGGTATAGTGCTGTGTAAACCGCATACCATTTTTTGCCAGTGCATCAATGTTGGGCGTTTCAATTTTTGTCTGCCCGTAACATCCTAAATCGGCATAACCCAAATCATCGGCCAGGATGTAAATGATATTAGGTTTTTGAGGTTCCATTTTTCGGGTTTGCTGATTCTGACATGCTGAAAAGAGCAGCAGGGAAGCAGGCAGATAAAGAATGCTTTTATTCATTAATTAATTTTTTTTACCTTCATAGATATGCTATGCCTGACTGACGGGCAGGCAGGGAAATTGCATGTACCAATAACTATCGGGATAACGATTATAGGGTACTGTGACATTTTGCCCATGCTCATTTCAAAGTGTGTGGAAGATACTTATTTTTAGGGAATTTTCTGAATTTTGTTGTAAACAGAACCTGCGTGAGGTTCTAATTTTTTATTAAGCTGAAAAAAAAATGGCGAATTAAAACGCCCCCGGCATTATTGCCGGGAGCATTTATTTTTAAGCTCTTTCCATAGATCCGGGAATTGCAACCAATGCTTTTTCCATAAAGCCAATGTTGCTCATAATGTAGGTTGTAGGCCCTAGTTTCATGTCAGAATTCATCATTTCGTCATAAGTTACCTCCTTACCTGTATAGGCAGAAACTCTTCCCATAATTGCAACCATGTTTGATATTGCTGTCTGCTCTGCTTCATTAAAAGGAATATTCTGGCGGATACAAGTCACAAGGTTTTTATGTTCCTGCACATATGGACTGGTTTCAGATTTTTCTGCAACAAAAAGCTCGTTGCCCGCATAGTCCAGTATCTTTGGATTATGCCCAACTGTAGAGGCAATGGCTTTAGTGCCCTGGAACAGTTCATATACTCCATTTGCACATCCGTTTATCTGTCGGCACATACTGTGCACATGACGTCCGTCTTCATAAACAAAGTCCACGCTGAAGTTATCATACTGGTCGCCTGTTACTCTGCGTTGCCTTGAGCCAAAACCTACAGCTTTGACCGGATGTCCACCTATAAACCAATTTGCCACATCAATATTATGAACGTGTTGTTCTACAATATGATCTCCTGAAAGCCATGTCCAGTTTACCCAGTCGCGGATCATCCATTCCATTTCACTCCAGTCAGGCCGGTTATCACGGTGCCACAATTTTCCTCCATTCCAGTATATATTGGCAGAAATAATCTGTCCGATGGCATCGTTGTTAATTTCATTCCACAGGTTCACGTAGCTGTGTTCATGGCGGCGCTGGGTTCCGGTTACAACTTTCAGGCCTTGTGCTTCTGCCATTTTTGCTGCTGCAATTACCTGTCTGATTCCTGTCGGATCTACGGCAACAGGTTTTTCCATAAAAACATGTTTACGAGCCTTAACAGCTGCTTCAAAATGATCGGGTCTGAATTTAGGCGGTGTGGCAAGAATAACTATGTCAACATCTGAATCAATAACCTTTTCAAATGCATCAAAACCTACGAAGCATTTTTCATCTGCGAGCTCTAGGTTTTTTTCTTTTTTTAATTTTTCTTTCAAACTGTCAACCCTGTCCTGGAACACATCACCAATTGCTGTAATGGTAAGATTAGGACCTGCATCCAGAAAGTTTATGGCAGCACCGGAACCGCGGCCGCCGCAGCCAATTATTCCTGCCTTTAACACTTCTCCGTCAGGTGTCGAATCAAGCATCGGTGGAGTTTGATATTCCCTGCGTTTAAATCCATAAATGTTGCTTGTTTCTGAAGCATTTCCACTTCTGTTACAAGAAGTAAATGTTCCCACTCCCAGTGTGCTGGCAGCTCCTACAGCTGCTGCACTGGTTAAAAAACTGCGTCTCGATAAATTGCTTTTCTTCATTTTTTTATAGTTTTAGATGAATATTGGATTTTTTTATTGATTGTTATTTGCCATTATATTATTTACCCGGAAAGAGAAACAACTGTTTTTACTTTTCTTACATAAATTCCAAACAATAATAATGTCGTTAATGTAACGAACCCTCCAATATAGTAAGAAATTTCTTTTGGTAAATGAAAACCTTCCGGGGCAAGAAAAATATATGTTGTAATTACTGCTGTCATGAACAGAGCCGGTAATAATGTTATCCAGTAGTTTTTTCTGTAATTAACCAGGTAAACTGTTATTGTCCAGAGTACAACAGTTGCCAGGGTTTGGTTCGACCATGCAAAATACCGCCAGATGACAGCGAAATTGATTTGGGTAAGGAAGAAGCCAACGGCAAATAATGGTAAGCTTATCAGCAGCCTGTTTTTCATCGGACCCTGTTTAAGGTTCAGAAAGTCGGCCACTATAAGGCGGGCACTGCGAAATGCGGTGTCGCCTGAAGTAATTGGAGCAGCTACCACTCCCAGGATGGCTAAGAAAGCTCCGAATGTTCCTAATAATCCATTGGCCGTTTCATTCACTACCCACGCAGCATTTCCATCGTGCAGGTTCATGATTTCATTCAACTCCCTTACTCCCCCAAAAAAGCTCATACTTATAGTAGCCCAAATCATGGCCACTATCGCTTCCGTAATCATTGCACCATAGAAAATTCTGCGTCCCAGCTTCTCATTTTTCATGCATCTGGCCATCAGGGGCGATTGTGTGGCATGAAAACCGGAAATGGCGCCACAGGCAATAGTGATAAACAGCATTGGAAAAATAGGAAAAGTTTCTGCATTACTGTGAAGATTACCAAAACTTGAGAAAGTTAATTCGGGAATAGGAAAACCTTTTACAAAAAGTGCGATAACAAGTCCTACCGCCATAAACAGCAAGGCAAACCCAAAAACAGGATAAATTCTTCCTATCACCTTGTTAATTGGCAGCAAGGTCGACAGGACATAATACAGAAAAACTACCCAAATCCAAAAAGTCATAGTGGCAAATTCAGGAGTTAACCCGGCAAGGATTTTAGCAGGGCCCATAATAAATACTGCTCCAACAATAATCATCAGAAAAACAGTAAATCCCCGCATGATTTGTTTTGTCCCCGTTCCCATATAAATTCCCACGATTTCAGTAATGCTTAATCCTTTATGCTTGATGGAAAGCATGCCGGAGAAATAATCATGGACGGCTCCGGCAAATACAGAACCCAGGATGATCCACAGGTAGGCTACAGGGCCCCACATGGCTCCCGCCACAGCTCCGAATATAGGTCCCAGACCTGCAATGTTTAAGAACTGGATAAGAAAAACACGCCACCAGGGCATCGGGATGTAATCTACACCATCGGTCATGGTTACTGCCGGTGTAGGCCTGCTCCCGTCTGCTCCGAAAACACGTTCAATATACCTGGAGTAAAACCGGTATCCTGCTATTAAAACCAGTATAGAAACGGCAAGTGTTACCATGAATGCCTGTATCTCAGTTTTATTTTATGCATAAAGTTAATTATTAAAGTAAATATTACTTTATTTTTTCATCCAATTTTTTCATTGTAAGGTTCCGGATATAAGCATTTTCATTTTTTGTAAGTGAATGGATAACTTGGGAAATCTGCCTATTCTCATTTAAATGCTCCGCTGTCACAAGTTTTAGAATGAGATTGTATGCCCCCACGCCGATTTTCTGATCGTGAAACATTATTAACAGATTTAAAACTGCATTTTCGTTTACTTGCCCATAATCAATTAATTTCCAAAGAATATCATATTTTACACTCATATCCGTCTCAGCCATAATTTGTGTCAGCTGGAGCTGTATGGTTGTATCCGCAAGAAAAACAGGTTGAAAATAATCAAGCGCCCTTTTTGATAAATCAGCATTATCTGAAGAAATTTTTTCCAGTACTTCAAAACAGAACCGTTGATGATAATCAGGATATTTCTCCAGTGCTTCAATAGACCAAAGAACGTATTCAATTTTTTTACTGGAGAACATCATTTCAAGATATTCTTCATTTATGCGGTTATCCAGAATCTGAAGTATTGTATCCTGAACAGGACCGTAGGTGGTGTGCCAAAGAGTATGACAGGTATAAACAGCATCTTCTACGACTGCTTCGGCAAGGGCAGGCTGAGTGGCTGCCGTATATCCGTCAACTTCGTATGCTTTATACAGATTAGTGGTGTCGGGTGCAATGATTAAATCTTTTTGGTTTAAATCTTTCAGGATGGAAGAGTTATCGCGTAAAATTGCTTCAAGTTTTTCGTAATTGGCAGATTCAAATTTGGTATGATCCGATTTGGTTAAAGGTTCATCTTCCGGAATTTGCATACCTAAATAGTTGCCGGTGCCATCCCAAAACAACCATAAACGAATCATTTTACAGACTCCTGAAATGCAAACATCTTTAAAAATGTGGCGGCTAAACCAGATTGGCAATCCATTTTCATCCTGGAGTTCGTACAATTCAGGACCTGAAAGAGAATCGGTTTTTTCCTCAAAATGATGGGTAATCAATGTCCCTTTCATTGCCCAAAAACCTGTTTTAGGTCTTTCCGGCGGTACCACCGAGAAGCTTATTCCCGATACCATTACAATCAGGAGAAAATATTTAATTTTAACCATGCCTGGCAGGATTTATTTAATTTCTCTGTGTAAGCTGCAAGTTGCAAAGTGACATTATTTTGATGAAGTTTTAACAATCCATTCGATGAACCAGTTTTAGTTTTTCGGTCCCAGCGTTGACCCTTCATTGTATTTTTGCATATTTTCTGCATCATATTTGCCAACTCCTTTTTCCATTAGGGTTTTTAAATCCTCCAGATGATTTTGATATACACCCCGGGGATTGGTGTTATTTTTTCTTGCAACCGAGGCGGCCATACCAACAACTTCACCCATCATACCCGTAGTGCGCATAACTCTTACTGTACCTAATGCCACATGGGTGACGCTTATGTTTCGCCCTGCCATAAAGAGATTGTCCACATTTCTTGAGTATAAAGTTCGGTAGGGGATGGGGTACGGATGAATTTTCTTGTGAACGGCTATCGACTTGAACTCCATATCCGGAAAATGTTCGGTATTTTTTGGATCCGGGTAATGAAGGTCGATGGTCCAGGTTGTAGGGGCAGAAGCATCGGGATAAATAACATAATCCGTGATGTCCTGTTCCTTCAGTATAAGATCTCCCAACAGGCGACGTGATTCACGTTTCCCTGCAATGTAAGCTACCCATTCCAGTTTACGGTTACTATATTCTTCTTTCGCTACTGCATTTTTTAGTGAAGACCAGTTGGAATAAACTACCAGTAATCCATAGTCGCGAATACGTTCAAAATCATTTATCTGATCGAAATTCATTCCGGTTTCCCATGTCCATTCTCCCATGGTGACTTTTTCGGTATTTTGTTCTTTGAATTCCACCCCATATTGAAATGCAGGAAACTCAACCGGCCGTTCCGCTTCCACCGAGTACCACTGTACTGATGCTCCCATTGTCATTTTATCGGCTTTTTCAGGAGCTGTGGGCTCACCAAATTCATCCCTGCCTTCACGCCCCATGGCAAAGTCGGCACCTGCCAAAAAACCAACGGTTCCATCTCCCGTACAATCGGCAAAAAGCGGAGCTGTGAAGGAAAGCTCTTCTGAATTTTCAATATGCCTTGCATGCACTTCAGTAATCCAGGAACCTTTGGTTTTTACTTTAAAAGCCCTGTAATTGGTGAAAAGGGAGATATTTTCCTCTGCCAGCACCATTTCCATTTTTTTTTCATCCTCATAATAATCGGCCGGTTGTGCATTTCCTCCCCTCGACGGGCCTATTTCTTTTATTACTTCACCAAGTGCAGGAAAGGGCTCCACCTTGATTCTACCACCCAGATGTACCCGTACCTCTGAACTGTTATTGCCTCCCAAAACAGGGCGATCCTGAATAAGTGCAACCTGCAGGCCCAGTCGTGCAGCCGAAATTGCAGCAGCTGTTCCAGCTACGCCGCCGCCTACTACAACCAGGTCGAATTCACCGGCCTTGCCGGTTTTGGAAGGAATATTGAGTTGTTTTTTGCGAAATTTAGCCAGTGCTTTCTTCTCCTCAGGAGGAGGAGTATTTGCTTTTGTAAAATAAACCGCATCCACTCTTCCGTTAAAACCGGTCAGGTCGTGCAAGGCAACTTTTACTTTATTACCGGTGATGTTTACCTTTCCGGCTTCCTGCCACATCCATTCCGATCCTTCGGCACCCAAAACAATGCCTATTTCTTTTCCATCAACCAGGAGACGAAACTTCCCCGGTCCTTCACCCTGATGCCAGGGGGAGGTCCAGTTAAATGTGCGGACATAAATGTTGTACTCTCCTGTAGAGGGAAATACGGCAGTTGTTTCTGCATCAGCAACGGGAACACCCATTCCGTGAGCCATCAGATAGGATGAGCCCATTAAATCCATAAATTGCTGGTCGACCACCCATCCTCCTTTGTTTTGAAAATTTTCTGCTTCAAGGAAGATTGCCTTTTGAGAAAAAGTTGCAATAGATATCACAAGGGTAAACGACAGAAGAGCAAATGTTTTCAACATCATGATAAAATAATTATTAAAGCATTAATCGTTAAATTACTTATATTCAAGCCATGCAGTAGCGTTACAATCATTGCTACTTATAAATCGTATCCACCTTGCCTGGAAGTTTTCAGGAAAACGGTGCCTATAGGATTCTCCTGGTTGTACGGTAACTTCACGGTACAGCATCCATGGGCCATGGCCAATAGGCTCCACCTCAATCCTAAAGCTTATGGGCTTTTCAGAATCATGTGACAGTTCAAGTGAACGTTCATCATAAAATCCGATCAGATAGGGTTCGGATGGTTGGCCGGCTTTCACTTCCGAATTTTTCCAGGGGCCACCAACTCCGACAGGTTTTCCCAATTGCCATAAATCATCAATAACACCTGCCCATACGGCTGCCTGACCGTCATCCGATAGTATAATATGTTCCCCTTCCTGTGCTTCAGGTTGAAGTCCTGTCATTACCAGCATTCCACGATAGGATGCATAGTCGTGAATACGGAAATTGTGTGATGATATTGGACGAATTTTGGCAAATCCATCGGCATTTTCTGCCGGCAGCTCATAAAAAGTTCCGCAGGCATTAAATAGGTCACGTTCGGTGGCCACTTCACGACAAATACGTAGCTGAGCCGCATCAGTCAGCTGACGGTATTCTTTGGCACCTAATGGCAACCGCCACTTTCGGTTTTGGTCATCAATTATTAATACCGATGAGGCCTCTACTGCAATGACATTTTCAGGCACAGCAAATTTTTCTTTTATAAAACTTTCTGTTTCCGGGTCAACCTTTTTTGTAAGTTTCATTTTTTCGTCCAGTTCATAATAACCGGTTGTCATTAAATTGCCGTTCTCAAATTTTACTGCATAAAGACCCATTTGCCGCCGGTCATTTCCTAATCCGAACAACAAGCCCCCTGTGGCAACTTTTTCGTTAACTTTCGCTAACCCGGTGAAAAGTGAAGCAGGAGAAGTTGCCCGATTCTCATCACCGGTATAATGAAAACTTACTGTAGCTGTTGTGGGTGTATTTACTTTTATACGAATCCATTCGCCGTTTTCGCTTTCATCGAATTCAATGAACCGGCTTTCGCCCTGTTTTACAGAAACCGATTTCAACACCGCCCAGTTTGCTGTTCCGTTTTCATCAGTTTCAAAAATAAATTCTGCAGCAGCATTTCCATTATTTTGAATCCAGGCCGAACGTTTTGTCCATCCGGCAAAAAGAAAGGGTTCGGAATATTCACCGGCCTTAACTTCCTCATTAAGCCAGACCGCACCCGATGCCGTAGTGGTACCTAATTGGTCAGGTTTTTCGGGTGAAGTAAACCATAAATTTGAATTTGATTGCCCCGGACCTTCAATGCCGCCTTTATGTTTTCTTTTATTAAGAAACTCCCGTTGTGCTGAATCATCGCAGCCAAACACAATCCGGTCGTGCCACCGGGTAAAATCACCTATTACCTTAAGATAAGCCGAACGGGGGCGAATGCCACCAGAATTAGCAGCAGTAAACGTTTCGGGAAACCGCCAAAACATGCCGTGCATGGTCATCAGGTAATCGGGATTTCCTTTTGTTCCGATATTACGGATTCTAGGCCATTCGGTATTCCAGCCATGTGCCCCGTCATAAGTGTGACTGGCCTTCGGGAGACGAAAAAAATTCCAGCCTGTTTCCATGCTACGCACACCCAGGATGATGGATTTATGATCCCACCCTGTTGCCCAGATGGGATCCTTTTCAGGGTTTGTATTTCCATATATTCCCCCGGGGCCGGTAACCTCAACAAACTGATTCCGGCGAACCAGCTTCCATTCTTCGCTGTCCCATTCATACAGGGCACCTGCTTCAACATCAAAACGTTCGAGGGCTGCCTGTCCTGTTTCACCATTGTTGGAATATACCAAGACTTTCTGGCCGGAATAAAGTCCTTTTCCGTGAGCACCCAAAAGAAGTTCTGCCTCCTGCTCCATCTGCCCGGCTTTCCGCGTTACGTTTCCATCTATGTATAATGTATTAACATCGAGCGAATTTACATCCACTTCATAAAATCCCTCTTCCATTGTGCCGTAATATATTTTCCCGGCTGGTTCGAAAAGATGCCTGGCAGTGCCTGTATGCCTGCCCGGCATTTTATCATAAGGGATAGATCTGATATTGTGGTTGGCATCAATGACATAGGGTCCGATGAATAACTGGTTGCTTTCCCTATGAATCATACGATTGGCAGGTGTTCCGCCAATGCTTTCCGAATAGATTTTTTGTTCAAGTCCCGGAGTAATTTCATATAACTTGTCAGAGGAGCCAAAAGGAAAGTGAGGGCCATAGGTTACAACCCATAAACTTCCTGCCCAGGGCACGACTGCTCCGGTCCCACATTCTCCTTCATTGTTGTAGTAAGCCAGGTGTGGATATATGCCGCTCACCTGTCGGTATTGTTCCGTCTTTTCTGGTGGATGGCTGCAAGAAAAAAGGAACAATGAAAAAAGCAGAAGGATAAGTTGGTTTTTCATAGGTATGAATTTCTTCTATGGTTTATTGCGCCGCTATATTTTTCCCGGTAACAGTAACCTTTTTATTTAATTTTTAAAAGTAAATAAAATTAATAAAATAACTCAGGCTGCTTGCCTGCATCTGACATAAGTCAATGGGTTTGGAAAATCAAGCAGCAGTCAAACCTTCAAAAAAAATATTAGAGGTAGCATTTCACTATCCCTGACTGATATCCATATTGTCAGTTATATCATCTTGTAATCCTTTACATACGAAAGGTCACCAACAAGAATGAATACAGGAATTGCCATCAGATGGCAAATGCTACAATAGTTTAGAAATTCTATTTTTAGGAGACTCCGATAGTTATGTGTTTGGAAAAAGAATGCTTTTAACTATTTCCTGAAAATGTTTGTTGATTTCTTTTATACATAATCATAGAAACAGGCTTTCGCTATACTTTCGCCATACCAAGTCCATGTGAAAGGTTAAAAAACATGGTCTGGATATGGCGAAGGTATGGCGGAAATATGGGTCGTGTTTAATTATAATTGCAATGATAAGATTAACCGATAGTATGGTGGAGCGTTATTTATAATTGCTCTGATTTTACTCATCGTATTCTGACGATTTGCAATTATCTGTACGTTGTTAATGGTACAGGCAATGAAAACAGCAGAGAAAGCTGTAAAAGGATATAAAAGGGTTCATCTGATTAACCCCATCAGCTTGCCGTGTTGGCAGAGGTGAAATCAGATGAACCCTATAGCTTATATTGCAATAAGGGAAGAAATATAATTTAAATAAGAATGGAGGAATAGCCAATTAGTAACTGGAGCATCAATAAATACAGTACAAAACTTTTAACCTCCTGATTAGTTCATCTTTTTTATAAAGGTTTGCTTATGCCTGCATTTCGGGCAAGTTCCATCCTTCCCTGTAATTGTGCTTTATCAGTTCTGCAGCGAATTGTTTTGCCGGAACCGAGGTATTTCTGTCCAATTGTATCTTTTCACTATCGGAAATGTTGGTGAAATTCATGTTGGTTCCATCCCAATGAAGCACCTTGTTTAGTGATTGCAGTCTGGTAGCCAATACTCCCATAACCACCATTTCATTAAATGGACCTGCTTCGCTGAAATCAGATGCCGATTTTACACGGTTTTCCGGACTTTCCTTACAGGCACGAATCCAGTCTTCCTCATGATTGGTGTCCACTCTTCGAAGTGTTTTGGGCACATTGGGAACTCTCCCTGAGAGCAGGATCGGATCGGTGCCATATTCTCCACAAATCAAGGAATCTTTTGTTCCCCGGAAAATTACGCCGGAATTCTGCACCCTGTCAACCGGCCAGTTTTCGGGAAATTGTGGTTTTAATCCGCCATCGTACCACGAAACCTGTATTTCAGGGAGATTAATTTTCATGTAGTCAGGCTTTTGCCTTGCTGGAAAGGTGAGGTGTGCAATTTCTGCATTGGGCGGGCTATCGGGTGTAAAAGGTGTTGAGCTACCGGTTACCTTTGTTGGGTAAGTTAATTTCATGGCCGCAAAAACCGGGTGCATGACATGACAGGCCATATCGCCCAGGGCACCGGTTCCAAAGTCCCACCATCCGCGCCAGATCCAAGGATGGTATGCTGAATGGTATGGACGATATTTTGCGGGTCCAATGAAAAGGTCCCAGTCCAGTCCATCAGGTATGGATTCAGCTTCTGTTGGAGCAGTCAAACCTTGTGGCCAAATGGGACGGTTGGTATAAGCTTCAATTTTTTCAACTTCCCCGATTTCACCATTCCAAATCCATTCACAGATCTGCCGCACACCTTCTGCTGATGAACCCTGGTTACCCATTTGAGTAGCTACATTGTATTTCTCGGCAAGCTGGGTTAACAGGCGTGATTCATAAACGCTGTGGGTTAACGGCTTTTGGGTGAAGGCATGTTTCCCCATTGCAATGGCATTTGCCGTGATAATGGCATGCGTATGATCGGCAGTAGCGCACATAATAGCATCAATCGATTTGCCCATTTCATCATACATCTTCCGCCAATCGTGATATTTTGCGGCATTAGGATAAGTTTCAAAGACTTTTGGCACTCTGCCTGCTCTTCTGCCGTTGCCGGTGCTCCAATCTACATCGCAAAGGGCGACAATGTTTTCTCCTGCCATCCTTTCCAGGTTCCCTCTTCCCATACCGCCTATTCCAATGCCGGCAATATTTAGTTTATCACTAGGCGCTTTATGGCCCAGGCCGGCAATTACATTACTGGGAACAATCGAAAATCCTGCGGCTGCAACAGCCGTTGTTTCTAAAAAATTTCTTCTGTTGATTTTTTTTAAGTTTTTCATCCGATTTATTTTATTGGTAAAGCTATTCTGTAAACTTACAGAAAGTTAGGAAACTTTTATTTAATTTTGGCTAAAGTGGTCCGGAAAAAGTATAGGGATAAATGAATCCTGTGCTGACAAGTAAGACGGGTAAAATATGAAATCAAGCCAGCTCAACAACAAATCCCGGAGCATTGTTTTTAAGTAATATTTGCACTTTTCATAGAATGGTGTAATTAATTTCGATTTAGGATCAGCGGACCAGAAAACTTTGCTGCATTGATAATGTGATACATAATAGTTTGTTTTAACCTCTGAAGATATAAAGACATAAATGCGGATATTTACATTGATATTTTCAATAATTGTTCTGATGGCTACAGGATTGCCGTTGATTGATTCGGCAGCATGGTGGATTAGAATATTTGATTTTCCTAGGTTTCAAATTGCGGTTTTAACCTTGATGGCCCTAATTCTTGTATTTTTTTATGTCGATTTTAAATGGAAATACAAGGTGCCGCTGTTATTCATTTTGATAATTTCCCTGGTTTATCAAATACAGTTCGTTGCAGTTTATACCCCCCTTTTCCCAACCCAGGCTAAGGATAGTAATAAGCCGAAAAAAGAAAACAGCTTTTTACTTTTGGTTTCAAATGTACGTATGGAAAATGAAGATAAAGCACGTTTTCTTATACTCGTAAAAAAGTATAACCCTGATATTCTGCTAATCAATGAACCTGATCAAATTTGGGCTGAATCGATTGAGAAGCTTGATGAAGATTATCCATATTCAGTTAGTTATCCACTGGACAATACCTATGGAATGATGCTGCTGTCAAAACTTCTGCTGACTGATAGTTCTGTGAACTTTCTGGTAAAAGATGATATTCCGTCGATTTTTACCAGGATAAACTTGCCATCAGGAAGTAAAATTGATTTTTATGGAGTTCACCCGGAGCCGCCAATGCCGGGTACCGATACCTATGAAAGAGATACGGAATTGCTTATTATCGGCAAAAAGATCAGAGAATCTAAAAATCCAACCATAGTGGCAGGCGACCTGAACGATGTCGGATGGTCTGTCACCTCAAAGCTTTTCAGGAAATACTCCGGACTTGTCGATCCTCGTGAAGGCAGGGGATTGTTCAATACTTATAACGTATTTATACCTTTACTCCGGTATCCACTTGACCATATTTTCTACTCCGGTGAAATTGGACTGATAACCCTTAAGAAACTTGAAGATATTGGATCCGATCATTTTCCAATATTGATTGGTTTAAATTATGAACCTGATAATGATAATACAGAAGATTTGGAAAAAACAAATAAAACAGAGGAAGCAGAGGTTGAAGAAAAGATTGAAGATGGCAAAAAGGAAAGTGCTGCGAAGAAGGGTACAGATTCGAACTAACTATTTTTTCCTGTTATAAAAAAATTAATAAATTTTTATCCAAATTGTTTTATTTAGCTGAAGAATAAATCGCTTTAGATAGGAGATGGACAATTTTTATGGAGATGGAAATATTTGCCTTAAACCGGTGGGCATTCAATTAACATTAAGGTCCCCTGCCCACACCAAGAAGCAGATCAGATGGCTGGAGACATCACTGCTGCAATGAGGACATGCTGTAGAGAGGGGAATGGGGTAGAGCCTATGTTTGGCCAATTTGTGGGCAGCTATTTATTCTTACTGTTTAATGGTGTATATTTAGATTGTGTTTGATAACCCGGTTGTGTTTTAAGTCCTGATAATGAAGAATGTATAATTAAGTGAGATCTCAAATGAAAATATTAACAGCAATTATTTTTTCGTTATTCCTGGCAGCCATAGCCGGTTGTAGTTTTCAGAAGAAAAAAGAAGCGTTTGTATTACCGGCCCATGCTCATAACGATTATGAGCATGAAAGACCATTACTGGAGGCGCTGGATTGTAATTTTAAGAGCATTGAAGCAGATGTGTTTTCTATCGGCGATTCCCTTTTTGTTGCACATGATTATGAAGATATTACACCGGGAAAAACACTTCGGAATCTATACCTGGAACCGTTGAAAAAACGAATCAGGGAAAACAGAGGATCCGTCTATGGCAACGGAGAGGAGTTAATACTGCTGATTGACATAAAGGATGACGGGTTAAAAACCTATAAGCTGCTGCATAACGTTCTGGAAGAATATAAAGAAATTGTATCCTGTTTTGAGGGAGGAAGGAAAAAAGAAAGCGCAATACTGGTTATAATTTCCGGTAATCGTCCTTTTGAATTTATGATGGCACAAGATGTCAGATATGCTGGTTTAGACGGACGAATTGTAAACCTTGATTCGGGAATAGAGTCAGGTTTGATGCCAATGATTAGTGATAACTGGATAAATCATTTTTCATGGGATGGTACAGGTGAAATGCCACAGGAAGAAAGAAACAAACTGAATGAATTTTCGGCCAAAGCAAAAAACAACGGCTTCATTTTACGATGGTGGGGAACTCCTAGCAGAACTTACGAACAGGAAAAGAATGTGTGGCAAGCTTTGTTAAATGCCCGGGTAGGATTGATTGGTACAGATAATATACGGGAATTACAGCATTTTTATCTGCAGGAACAGCAAAATTAAAGTTATAAATTACAAAAGAGGTCTGTATTATCTGTTCTGGAGTTATACAGAAATTGGTGAGACCCGTGAATCTTTTTTTTTCCGAGGGAGGTGCATTAACTGAAGCACCGGGAGGAGAAATATTCTTACCCCATCCCAAAAGCATAAATAAACCACTTGTGCGAATTGAAGTTTGAAAATGTATGTGCGGGGGGTTATTCTTTTATATTGGGATATGCCTCATGCCATGCTTCCCAGCCTCCTTTAACCGATTTTACATTTTCATAACCCAATTGCATTAAAGCTTTTGCCGATAAGGCACCTCGGGACCCGCTGGAGCAATAAACAAAAACACGGTCATCTTTATCAGGGGGATTTTTACCGGCAGAATTCCACGTTTCTTCTTCGCCTATTCTGAATTCAAGCACTCCACGTGGAATATTAACTGCCCCGGGAACAGCACCTGCGTCGTATTCTGCCGCTGTCCGGACATCGATGATGAAAATATCGTCGCTGGTATAGATGTTTCTGAAATCTTCAGCCGGAATTTCGGTGATTACTTCTTTTGCGGCGGCTACCATCTGTTCAGGGCTCTCGTAAGTTGTTAAGTTCTTGTTTTCCTGGCCTAATGCCTGGAGCGAGGTGAAAACAACAAGTAACAACAAGGTATTCAATGGCTTGCTTAAATTATTCTTATTTTTTTTCATCTTTTTTTTGTTTAAATATGATTTTATAATCAATACAACCCAAATCAAAAAAAAATGTTTTAATTTAGGTTGTATCTTGTTTTATTGTGCAGTGCGAGAACAAAGGCTGAAGTTGGTTCAATGATAAGTTTTTACAACTAACTACAATAAACAGATCACTTTTTACTGAGCACAAGTTTAAGCGGCAAATGATCGGAAGCATATGTTTCATTAATAGTTGTATATTCCACTACATTGAAATTTTCATAAGCAGCGTTATTCAACAAGATGTAATCAATAGTTCTTTTTGGATCCACTGCAGGGAATGTCAGTGGGAAGTTTTTAATATCAATTTTAAGTTGTTTTTTTACGGTATCCATTATGTCATTTTCTGGTGTCATGTTTAAATCAGCACCAATAATTAACGGGAACGATTCATATTTGTCAAGTATCTCCATCATTTTTTGTGTTTGAAGTAGTCTGATTTCATCTGATAAATGATCGAGATGTGCTGAGCAGAAAATGATATTCTCACCAGAGGATAATTGTACTTGTATAACAGCAAGTGCCCGTATCTCATTTTTTGTAGTATCACGTACCGGTAATCGATATCCTTTGGCTTCTTGTATCGGATAGCGGGACAGAATTGCGATTCCATAATCGCCGCCCGACCTGTCAACAGCTTTGGCAAAGAAATAATTCATGTTGGTCATTCTTGCTAACTCTTTTGCCTGGTGTACATCTTTTCCCGATCTTTTAGTAAATACATCCACTTCCTGAAGTGATACTAAGTCTGGATTTGCCTGTTTAATAACTTTTGCAACTGCTGGAAGATCTATTTCATCCCATCCTTTAGAAGGTGGATGGGCGATACGGATATTATAACTTAGGATTACTATTTTATCAACATCGGTAGCAGATATAGGAGAGGCAAACGAGTTGCTGTTGGATGTATAGGAGAAGATAATAAATGTAATAAGCTTAATAATTATGTACATAATATGATGTTAATTATTAATTTTTAAGTATGAGCAGGTGATAAAAGCATAAATGAGTCTATTTTTAAATGTTCAAAATTTTCCTAAAGATATTTCGATGTCGAAATAAAGGTGAATCTGGCTTTTTCCGAATAATTCTTAATATATTCCTTGATTTCGATGATCTCCATGTTTTTTCCCTGTTCTTTTTAAAGGAATTTGCATCCCGTCTGTTTCTTCCAGCCAATTATAAAGTTCATTTGATAGTTCTTTGATTATATCCTGATGATCGGGGGAAGCAATTAAATTATTCATTTCGTATGGATCTTCCCTGAGGTCATATAATTCATTGGTATCCCATACCCCATGATACCTGATGAATTTATAGCGTGAAGTACGGACCCCATGCATTGTAGGAGTTTGAGGATATACATTTTCCCAGTAATATTCATAAAATATCTTATCCCGCCATTTTGCAGTGCCATTTGTTAGGAGTGGAACGATCGATTTCCCTTGCATTTGAGTTGGTTTACTAATACCGGCCAGTTCTAAAATTGTAGGAGCAACATCTATATTTTGAATCATTTCTTCAATAATCTTTCCTTTTCCTGTTTTTTCAGGATATTTAATTAGAAAAGGTACTTTGACAGATTCTTCATAAAAATGGCGTTTATCAATCAGTCCATGTTCTCCGAATGAGAAGCCATTATCACCCATGTAAATAACTACAGTATTTTCACTTAATCCCTGGTCATCTAAAAAATTTAATATTTCACCAATACTTTCGTCCAGCGATAAGATTAATTCACAGTATCTTTTTATTAAAGTTTCAAAGTTGACATGTTGTGCGTGGTACATATAATCAACTCCATGCCAGCTTTCACGCTGCATTTTTTGCCAATCGGGCATACGTCCTTTCCCATAATAGTCTTCACCTTTTGCAGGAGTTTCAAGAGAATCTTTATCTGGTCCCAGATAATTTTGATATCCATATGGATTACTTTTCCCTTTGACAGGTTGAGCAGAAGTATAGAAAGAAGGAGGAAGTTCCAGTTTTACATCGGAATATTTATTTAAATGCCGCTTAGCCGGTATATAGAGGCCATGCACTGCTTTGTGTGACAGATACATGAAAAATGGTTCTTTGGTATTTCTTTTCTTTAGCCAGTTAACGGCATGTTCAGTCAGTAAATCAGTAATATATGTTGAATCTCCATACGTTTTGTGTTTCCCGTTTATATTTAAAGTAGGATTAAAATAAACTCCCTGTCCCTTAAAACTTTCCCAATGGTCGAATCCAGGTCGGGGCTCATCAGATTCGCTGCCCATGTGCCATTTTCCGAAGAAAGAAGTTTGATATCCTATTTCTTGTAAATACTGTGGAAAATACACTATTTCTTTTGGTGCAGGAGCAGAATTATCTACCACCTTATGGGTATGACTGAATTGACCGGTTAAAATTGAAGCCCGGCTTGGTGAACACAATGAGGTTGTTACAAAAGCATTTGGAAAATAAGTACCTTCTTTAGCAAGCCGATCCATTGCCGGTGTTTCCAACCATGGCAGTTTTTCTGTGAATCCCATAAAATCATATCGGTGGTCATCGCTAAGGATAAATATAATATTAGGTGGCAATGAACCAAATTGTTCTTCATTTCCAGATGCCTGGATTTGTGCAGGTAAAAATGAATGATTTATAAACAAACCAACTGTAAGAGCCAGTGAACTGTATATTTTCATTTAAGTTTGATTTTTTGAGATATCAATCTGTGGACAAAAAAATGGTAACCTAATATCGTTAGGTAACATTAAATAATAACCTGGTTAGAACGGACTTTCTGTATGCCCGCTTTTAATCCATTGATCTATATAATTCCGGGACAACGAATCTGAATCTTCATATTTAATCTGTAGATCCTTTATTCTTTCTTTCATGTCTTTTATTATGACTTGATACTGTGCATTGTCTATTTCATTGTGAAGCTCAAAAGTGTCTTTTTTTAAGTCAAAGAATTCCCACTGATCAATATCATAATAAAAATGAATAAGCTTATACCTGTCTGTTCTTATTCCAAAGTGTCGTTTTACACCATGCCAACCCGGATACTCATAATAATGATAGTACATTTCATCCCTCCAATTTGCAGGGGCCTTACCATTTAATATCGGACGCAGCGATTCACCCTGAATTTGGTCTGGAATTTCAACTTCTGCAAAATCAAGAAAAGTAGGGGCAAAATCTATATTAAGAACTATTTTATCATTCACAGAACCTGCTTTAATTTCTTTTGGATATTTTATAAGTAATGGCATCCTTAAAGATTCTTCATACATAAATCTTTTATCAAACCAACCATGTTCACCTAAATAAAATCCTTGGTCTGATGTATAGACAACAATTGTATTTTCATCCAATCCATTTTTTTCAAGATAATCAAGAAGCCGACCAATATTATCATCTACACCAGCTATACAACCAAGATAATCCTCCATGTACTGCTGGTATTTCCATTTCACAAATTCTTTACTGCCTACATCCTGGTTGAGAAATTCCTGGTTTCTGTTTTTATAAGCCTCTTCCCAGGCAATTCGTTGTTTTTTTGTCATGCGTTCAAGAGAGTTCCAATAACTTTGATATCTGTCTGGATTATTATTATCCGGATATGCATTCTTTTTTTTCACATTTTCAGGTGTAACTTTCAAATCACTGCTTAAATACATGTTACTGTCGATTTCCATCAATGCAGCTTCAGCAGCTTCTCTATTCGAGTAATCATCAAATAATGTTTCCGGAATTGGGAACTTCTTATTGTCAAATGTATTCAGATGATCAGGTCCTGGCCACCAGGCCCTATGCGGTGCTTTGTGATTATAAATGACGCAAAAAGGATTTTCCTCATGTTTATTCTGGTCAATCCAATTTATAACATCATTGGTAATAATATCAGTGACATATCCCGTATCTCTCTTCTGGGTTCCCATTTCTATAAAATCCGGGTTATAATAACTCCCTTGTCCTGGCAATACTTTCCAATAATCAAATCCGGTTGGATGGCTTTTTAAATGCCATTTTCCTATCATAGCTGTTTTATAACCGGCAGTTTGTAAAAGCTTAGGAAATGTCATTTGGCTGCCATCAAATTCTGTAGCATTATCAATCACTCCATTCTTATGACTGTATTTGCCTGTGAGTAAGGTAGCTCTGCTGGGAGCACAAATAGAATTTGTTACAAAACTTTGAGTAAAACGCATACCTTCTTTAGCCAACCGATCCAGATTAGGTGTTTCTATAAGATCGCTGCCATAGCAACTTAAAGCCTGGAAAGCATGATCATCAGTCATTATGTAGATGATATTTGGCTTTTGGGAATTTATTTTGTCAGCAGCAGTATTGTAGCTAAAGCTACCGGCAATTAATATACTCAGTAAAGATTTTGGAACATTAAAATTTTTCATAGCCTTTTTCTAATTGAATTGCTAATAAGGGGTTACGTGAATAAAATGATTCTATACTAAATAGACTGTCTGATAGCAGACAGTCTATTTAGATTTTTCTACTTTATCAATACCCGGGATTTTGCTCTAAAACACCAGGTTGCAGATCAATTTGTTCCTGTGGAATTGGCTGTAACTTGGCTTTTTCTGTAAATGAATAACCATCCATAAAAGATCTGATGTCATTTTCCGCAAAATCATTTAATGTTTTAACCATAGGTACAGAGTTAAGTTCTGCCGGTAAATTGTCCCAACGTCTAAGATCATAAAAACGATGACCTTCTGTGGCAAATTCCAGTCTTAATTCCCATTGAACCGCTCTCATGGCTTCTGCCTGGTTTGCGAATGATGGATACAGACCTACTATATAATTTGCAGCAGGCTGGTTCCAGTCCACATCACCGCCAGTTTGATAGTCACCTGCACCGGTGCCTTCTCCCCATGGATAAACACTGGGAGGTAGTTCATAGATATTAACACGACCCATAACATATTCATTGTTTGCCCGTTCCCGAATCATATTAACATATTCTCTTGCAGTTTCAAGATCCCCCTCAAATGCTGCTACTTCTGCTCTCCATAATAAGACATGGCCCAGGCGCATGTAAGTGAAATTTTTTGCATTGATACCTGTCCGCCATCCCGTTGCCTGAGAAAGAGTATATCTGTCTTTTTGATATATCATGGTTTTCAATGGAGGCATATAAGGCCCACCATCTCTTTGACGGCGACACCAGTCGTGTCCCCTGTTAATGCCCCAGTCAAGATAAGGAATACCTCTTCTTCCAACAGTCCAGTCAAGTCGTGGATCTACTTCATCTTCAAACGGAATGAATGTTTCGCTTGAGGCAATTCCATAATCATTTTTAAGGTGTACATTAACTTCGTCAAATACGGGTAGTCCATTTTCGTCAACTCTGTATGCATTAACAAGGTTTTGTGACATTTGGTGTTGTCCGCAACACATTCCAATGTCACCTCCATGAGGATAAAAAATGGATACTCCCATCCCTGCATTATCTCCTCCTGCACCATCATTCACACTGGTCTGAATTTCGAAAATAGATTCTTTATTGTTATTATGCTCAATTCTGTAATTGTCATAAAAGTTAGGCATAAGTTCGTATTGCCCACTATTGATGATGTTATCTAGAAGTGGCTTGGCATCAGCATATCTTAAATGATGCAAATAAGCTCTGGCTGCGACACCCATAGCAGCATATTTTGTTGGTCTGCCAGGATCGCTTTGAGTTTCAGGGAGATTTTCCCAGGCAAATTGCATATCACTGATAATCTGATCGAGTACAGCTCCTTCCGGATTTCTGTTTGGCACTTGTGTTGGGTCTTCTGTGTCTTCCGTAATTATTGGTATGTTATTAAAAACCAACCACGATTCAAAGAAAGAGAACCCCCTGATAAACCGTGCTTCAGCTCTAACCTGTGTTGCTTTAGTTGCTGATATTATTTCCATTTCTTCCAGTTCATTCGCTAATTGAATTACTTCGTTAGCGCGTTTAACATTTACACCTAGCCATACTTCCCAATGTTGGGCAGGATAACCATGATCCGTTTGTGTTTGCCAGCGTTCAATGTAATTCATGATACGACCATCGCTATCTTCACTTCCCTTGTAAGCATCATCTGAGGTCATGGACCCAAAAACTGCATGTTGTATTCCTGAGCCTCTGCTGCTCCATCCCACATCTCCACTAATGCTTGCATAGGCACCTATCAATAATGCATCGATCCCTTCCTCTGAATAAAATGTTGATTTTGAAGATTCTCCCGGGGGTATCTTCTCAAAGAAATCCTCTGAACATGAGTTGAAGGAAATTACTGTAGCTAATGCTAATATGGTGAAAAATATTTTTTTCATATCGTCTGAATTTTTTTGTTATAACATTAATCTTTTCTATAACTCTAAATTTAATCCGAACATAATCTGTCGGGGTGTTGGTAATGCTCCCTGGTCTAAACCCATTTGAGTGACCGATGAATTAAATTCAGGATCAAGCCCACTGTAATTAGTAATGGTGAATAAATTAGTAACCTGAAAATAAACACGTGCATTAAGTATTTGAATTCGATTACTTAAATGCTGGGGGATTGTATATCCTAACCTTAAGTTTTTGAGTCTTAAAAAAGAGGCATCCTCCAAATAAAATGTTGAAGGTTGTTCTGAATTGGTATCATTATCCATAACAGGCAATTTTGCATTCTCATTGCTATCAAGATAAGGACTTCCCCAGGAAGTATATAAGGCATCTTTACTCCTTCCTCCATTGTATAGACCCATGTCTATCCAGCGTCTAACATAGTTTACAGCTTCATTTCCATAGCTGCCATAGAAAAACATGTTTAAATCGAAGTTTCTGTATCCTAAATCAATATTGAGGCCTCCTGTAAAATCGGGATGAGGAGTGCCAATATAGGTCCTGTCATCAGCGTCAATAACATCATCATTATTAATATCGCGATATCTAAAATGACCGGGTTTATTATAAGTGCCACCTTCTCCAATTGCAGGAGGATGGGCATCTGCTTCTTGTTGGGTCTGGAAAATACCATCTACAATATAACCATAAAATTCAGGAAAAGCACGGCCTGCTGCAGTACGCGAATAATTCATTCCACGAAGACCTCCCATGATAATTTCCTCCTCAACATCCTCAGCAAGTTTAACAATTTCATTCACATAACTTGAAATGGTCGCTGAAGCGCTATATCGAAATTGGTCATTAAATGTGGAGTTACTGTATCCCAATTCAATATCAAATCCAACATTTTTCATTTCTCCGATATTTACAAAAGGAGGTGTGGCATTCCCCAAAACAAAGGGAATTTTTAATTGATAAAGCATATCTGAAGTATATCTGTGCCACACATCAGTTGAAAAATTTAAAGAATTATCAAATGCAACCACATCCAGTCCAACGTTAATAGTTTCAGTTGTTTCCCATGTAACATTCGAATTTCCTATTGTTACCTGAGCAAAACCAGGAGTGAAACTTGTATTAGCGCCATCGATAGGATAACTTGTTAAAGCCGGATGTGTAGCATAAGTGGAATAAGGTACATAATTTCCTATTCTGTCATTTCCTGAAATTCCCCATCCTATTCTTAATTTGAGCTGATTAAGCACATCTCTTGTTCCCTGCATGAAATTTTCCTGTCCAAGAGACCAGGCAAAAGAAGCAGCAGGAAAAGTGGCATAACGATTTTCTGAACCAAATCTTGAAGAGCCGTCACGACGAGCAGTGAGTTCAAATCTATATTTACCCATCAAATCATAATTTATACGGCCAAAAGTTGAAAAAAGTGACCATTGAGACATGGAGCCCGCATTTGTTTGTGTTGATTCACCGGATGAGAGCTGCATATAAATCGGATCATCAGAAAAATATTTATTCCTGCCTGCATTGTGCCAATGATATTCATTTTCAACTGCTTCTGTTCCTAGTGTTATGTTAAGATTTTGATTGTCTGATATAGCAGTGGAATAATTAATTACATTTGACCAGTTCCATTGAAAGGTATTATTACTGTTGATACTGAAACTGGTAATAAAATTTGGTTCTGAGTGTTCAGGATTTGGAAGGGATCTGGCACTTCCATTCCATTGTCCATAGTTATAACCTAATGTGCTTGTTAGGCTAAGTCCTTCGAATAAGGTTAATTCAGCATATACATTTCCAATAATCCGGTAATATTTTCCGCCATTATATTGATTTCGGTCAAGCAATGCAACCGGATTCTCAGAGTTAGTTCCTAATCCTTTACCGCCGGCATAATTTCCCATTATATCATAAACAGGAATTATTGGTTGTGAGCGATATGCGTGAGATATTATAGAGGCTTCTCCCTGATCGGTACGGTTTCCTCTTTGTTCCCGGGCGGAAACTTGTAATGACTGACCTAATTTTATCCATTGATTGATTTCAGTATCTATGTTACTTCGAAATGTGTACCTTTTGAAATTGGTATGATGAACGTAACCGTCTTCATTGAGATAAGAACCTGAAAACAGGTAGTTTAAATTTTGAGTGCCTCCCGAAACAGAAAGATCATATTCCTGGTAAAGCCCATTACGATAAATTTCATCGTACCAATTCGTTCCTTCTTTGTTAGCCCTTATAATTGTATATCCGGGATAGCTGTATAGGTCAGGATTTGTGCCGGGATCTCCTTCCATGGCTCCGGAAGGTAATATGTAATCAGGAATTACAGGCTCCGCACCGTCGCCATATATTCTGTCACTCCAATCCACTCCAGGATTATTTCCTTTATTCCGGGCTTCGAGATATACCAGCTCTGCCAGTTCATTTGTATTCAAAAGGTCATATTGGTTAGATGCTTGTTTAATCCCTGACCGCAAGGTGAAATTAATTCGTGGTTTTTGATTTTCTGTTCCCCTTTTAGTTGTTATAATAACAACTCCATTTGCCCCTCTCGTTCCATAAATTGCAGCAGAAGAGGCATCTTTGAGTATTGAAATTGATTCAATGTCGTTCGGATTAAGATCTGTTCCCGGATCTGCTGGTACACCATCAATTACATATAAAGGATCATTGTCAGATATGGTTCCAAGTCCCCGCACTCTAATGGTTGCTTGTCCTCCGGGAAGGTTTGAAGTAGAGACACTAACGCCTGAAACTCTTCCCTGAATGCGCCCCATAGCACTTGAAGAAGTTGATATATCCAATTCTTCGCCAGACGCTGTTGAAATTGATCCTGTCAGTTCTTCTTTCAGGCGGGTTCCATATCCTACAGCAACTACCTCTTCCAGCCCTATTGTTTCTTGCTCCATGCTTATGTTAATCGTTGTTTGATTATTTACCGCTACCTCTTGGGTCTTCATTCCTACAAATGAAAATACCAGGGTAGCATCCTCAGGCACATTAGGAAGGGTATATTCGCCCTCAGTATTGGTGACAGTACCTTGTGTCGACTCCTTCAAAACAACAGTGACTCCTGGCAGTGGTTGTCCGGAAGTGTCGGTAACTTTACCTGTAATTGTCCTCTGCTGAGCCAATGCACCCACAGAGAAACTAACCAGAAGAAGACATAAAAAGAAGAATTTATGCCCTCTCAATTTTTTCTTTGTGTTCATAGAATTTAATTCTTTTTGTTTATTACTTAAAATGTTAAATAAAGAGAGACATCGGATGTGCATCATAGGCAGGGTGTTTATTAATTGACATGTAATTTATAAAAATTTTAACCTATATGCTAATTATTTGTTAAATTTTGTAAAGCAAAGACTGCTAAAAGTAAAAAATACATTAAAAAGTTTATGATGTGATTGGTGGCTTCCCTTAGTCCTTTTACTGATTCTAAGTAATCAATAATTTTTATGAAGAAAAAAAATCTCCCTTTTCAAATTACTGCTTGTGACCTCTCTGCTTATAACCGAAATGAAACAACATGACAACAACACCGGTTGCCTTCAGCTGACTGCATTCAGTCTGTCAGAAAGGTGAAAAAGATATTGTGATGGGGGAGGAGGTTAATTTATCAAAAATGAGAAACATTATAAAGCTTCTTGTTAAAGGGACACATATCAGCCTGTTTTATTAAGCTATTATTTTACTTTAAAAAATGGCTCTGTCTGCACCGAAATGAACATCGTTTAGTTGTATGAAATAGTTTTATTGAACTGGATGACCGAAAATGAATATAGAATGTTTTTGAGTACAAATATAAAAACAGAAGAGGGGTGTTCTGATCAAAAGCAAAGGATGGAAGATTTTTATTCTGATTTTTCTTTTTAAACTGATTTAGGGTTGAACTTTCAAGTCATTTTTAGTGAGACGGTGTGCAACCCGAACCTCCCCGTGATGGTCAATGATTTTCAAAGTAACAATTCGGTTTTCCCCGGTGCCCGAAAATTCAAGTAACCCAAAATTGTAGTCCTGAATGTCATTAATAATAGGCCCGTCAAATCTTCGATTATGACCTGTAACCTGCCGGTTATAGCTGTACTGATGGTGGTCTGTCTCTACCGAATGCACTCCGCCATTCGAGCTGATTAACTCGTAGAGTGGGTATCCTTTTTGAGAAAAATCTATCCGGCTGAGTGAACCTACATGCCAGTCACCGGAAATGAAGAATACGCCTTCGATTTTTTTGGAAAACATCCATTCCAGGAATTCCTCCCGCTCATTTCCAAAGTTTGCCCAATATTCGGCTCTATCCTTTCTGTCGATGGTAGTGGTGTGTCCGTTAACAATTACTTTAAAGGTGGCTGTGCTTGCTTTAAGTTGTTCTCTTAACCAGGTAAGCTGGCCTTCTCCCAACATTGTTTTCCGGTCAGGTGCTTCATTTGGATCGCGATGGTAACGATCGTCGAGCATAAAAAATTCCACATCCGCTATTTTAAATGAGAAAAAAACTCCGGCTGTTGTTTCAGTTCCGGCTGCAGGATTTGGCCAGTATTTTTTAAAAAGACTCAGGGAAAGTTCGCGCCACTTGAATGTGCGGTCGGAGTTGTTTGGTCCATAGTCATGGTCATCCCATATTGCGTAGGTGGGTACAGAGGATAATATTGAACGGAGTCCGGGTACATCGCGCAGATATCGATGGTATCGTGCCAGTGCATAGTAAACTGTACTTTCAGGTGCTTCATATGCCTCTGGTCGCATCGGCATATAGTTGTTGTCACCAATAAGCAGGAGTGCATCGGGCCGGAGAGTACCCATCTGGGTCCAGACAGGCTGGAGTGGCACACGGATGGGATTTACACAAGAGGTGAACGCCACTTTAAAATTGGCTGATGATTCCGTCCCCGGCATCATAATAAATGACTGAACAGTTTGCGGTCTCACAGCCCGTCCATCAATCTCCAGCTCATAATGTACCAGAGCGCGGGCCGGTAAACCTTCCAGTTTTATGGTTCCTACATGTGGTGCTTCTTTATCCGTTTGGACCATAGCAGCCCCTTTGACAATGGGCTGTAATCCGGATTCAAACCAGTAATTTACCTTTACTTCTGCTGGAATATCAGTTTCCACCCATATAGTGGCAAGGGAGGAGGTGGTATGACCCACCATAGGTCCGCTGAGGAGTTGTGCAGCAGGTTGGGCATTACTGACCTGAACTAAAAATGTTGAGGAAAAAATCAAGTACAAAAATAAATTTGGTGGTATTCTCATGATTTCGTTTCAATTATTGGTTTAAAAACGATTTAATTTAGGAATAATAATCAAGATGATAATATGATTTTTATTTATGTTTTTTTTTAGATATTACCTGGTATTTTTGGAAAGCTTCATTCTTCGTGAAGGTATTTTTAATGAATCTACTATCTCGCCTGCTGTATCAACCACCTTGATATTTAAATCTGTTTCATTGGTGTATGCTTTAATTATTGCCCGATTTGCATTGGCAATAATTGGAAAATTCTGACCTTCGCCGGCTTTTTTATGTATGTGACGATGAAGGTGCCCACACAACATTATATCAATTCCAGCTTGTTCAAGTAATGGAACAAATTTTTCTTCTATTTCTTTTTCGCCATGCCAGCCTCCAAAAGGTGGCATATGGATTATTACAACACGGTAAGATGCATCCTGAAAAATATCTTGCTTGAGTGTTTTTTTCAACCAATCTGCTTGTTTGTTTCGATAATTATCAAAAGATACAATGCCGCTGTATTCAAGATCAGAATCGGGCTTATCCTCTCCACAATCGTAAAGTCCTTTGTAAAAAGAAGAATATTTTAATGGAAAATAATAGTGATTAATGAATAGTGAAGTTTTATTGCAGTTGTACTCAAATAAACGGACTCATTCTTTTTGTTGCTATGGAATTACAATGTTTAATGACAAGTTTACTTTCTGATGATATCCGACAACTGCTGGAATAGGAAATAATCCAAAACATGAAAGCACCGGGATTATACCATCTTCAATAATCCCGGGCTAACTAAACCAGTATATATATGAAAATAATCATTTTTTTATGAAGTAAAAGTCAATACTTTTTAAAACTTAAAGAACTAACTATAACAAAGAAATGATTTTATCCATTCGGTTTGAAACATCTTTCAGGTGAGTCCTGTCGCCACCACTAACTTCTGCAATAAGCCAACCGCCCTGATGATTGATATTGCTTATTGTTTTCATAACTACAGGCCAGTTATTATCGCCTTCTAAAAGATTTACGCCAAATCCTTCGCGCAGCCCTTTTTCATTCATAATTTTGCGACTGAATTCTTTTATGTGAAGTTTCACTATTCTTGAATTTAGTGTTTGAATCCAGTGCTCAGGCCAACCGTAACGCAAAACATTTCCAATGTCAAAATACCATCCTACAAGCGGATGATTGATTTCATCGACAAAATGCTTAGCTTCCAATGGGCTGATTAAAAAATTATTCCAAACATTTTCTAGGCCGATTTGCATCCCGGTTTTTTCTGCATAAGGGATAAGTTCCCGTATTGAATTCATTGCAGTGATGTAAGCTTGCTCATAAGATACATTTTCATTTACGACTCCAGGTACAACCAATACTGTATCACCACCTAAATCCTTTGCTTCCTGTAAAGATTCAGCAACTGATTGAATAATTTGTTCCCTGATTTTAGGATCAGGGGAGGAAAGAGGTTTTTGCCAGTGATCTTTATTTACCACGCTTGGAAGTTCAATTCCTGATTTTTCCTTTGCATTCAAAACCTCTGATTTATCAAAATCGATGGGACTATTTAATTCAACGCCATCAAATCCCAAATCTTTAGCAAGTTTTAATTTATCTGCAAGAGATAAATCTTCTTTTATCATTCCAAACCCTAACCCTTTTTTTAAAGTAACTTTTCCTGCAGGTTTTTTTTGAATTACAGAAGCTGATGCCGGCTTAATGGATACCATTGAGGCTCCTGCCACAAGTGCCGCTGATTTAATAAAATTCTTTCTGTTCATAATCAATTATTATACAAATTTTGTAATTCCCGGGACAGCTATTGGGATATCATATTTGGAATCCCATGAAATATTTTCGGGGAACAATATTTCCATTGAAGACAAGGCTTGTTCATAAGAAATTGTTTGACCGGTATAGGCAGCCATTCTGGCAGCTAAAGCCAGTAAATTTGAACGGGCCATCCATTCTCCATCATTTATGGGTGTTCTGGACCGAATGGAAGCAAAAAGTTCATCATGTTCTTGCTGATACATGCTTCTTACTTCTGTTTGCTGATAAGATTCTGCTTCAGTAAATTTAGTGGTATCATCATATTTCCAGGGATTTTTTCCGGTTATCTCATGAAGACCGGTCCGGCAATCAACAACACATCTTCCGTCAATACCTGTTAGTGTAACATCATAAGAAGGTGTTGTTCCTGATTGTTGACGACAAAAGAAATATGCTTTAGTGCCATTAGCATATTCATAGGTTACACCAAAATGATCGTAAACGTTGCCAAATTTATTGTCTGTTCTTTTCTGTCTGCCTCCGGTGCCACTAATTCGTACAGGAGCTTTATCTCCCATTGCCCATGAAAGCATATCTATACTATGAATTGCCTGTTCAATAATATGATCACCTGAAAGCCAATTGTAATAGAGCCAGTTTCGTAATTGATACTCCATATCAGACCATCCATTCTGCCGTTCCTTAAACCACAGTTCTCCTGTGTTATAAGTTGCTTCTGCTGCCACAATCTGCCCTATTTGACCATTGAGTACTCGTCCAAAAGTTTCTCTTTTCGGGTTGTGATATCTCCAGCAGAATCCTGAAACTAAAGATAGATTTTTTTCCCTTGCTTCTCGTGCCACTCTCATTACTTTTCTTAATCCAGGTGCATCCACAGCAAAAGGTTTCTCACAAAAAATATGTTTTCCGGCATTAACTGCAGCTTCCAGGTGGGAAGGTCGAAATGCAGGCGGAGCTGCAAGTAAAACTACATCCACATCAGAATCAATTAGTTTTTGGAAAGAATCCAATCCAACAAATTTTTTATTGTCAGCAACTTGTACCTTATCTCCAAATTTATTTTTTATTCTTTTTAAGGATTCTTCCAGTCTGTCTGGAAAGGCATCAGCCATTGCTGAAAGAACCACATTGGGATCTGCATTAAGCGCTTCTTCTGCAGCCCCAGTTCCCCGGCCTCCACAGCCTATTAATCCAACCTTTAATGTATTGCTGTTTGAAGCCCATACAGAACCCTTAGAGAGCATGGTTCCTACTGTTGCTAATCCTGCAACTTTTGTAAATTGTCTTCTTGATAATTCCATGTTTTTTTAGTTTATAGATGTTTTTATAAATTTTAATCCAAATTTGGTTTCTTTCTTTTGTATAGATATTTGACTTCTATTTTAGATATTTTTTTAAAAGTGACTTACCTTTGGTTATGGCATCCCGTCCACTGGATTCTATGCCATACCAACCTCGATATCCTGCATCCTGACACATTTTTATCATTTTAGCAGTTAATTCCTCGGTTGGTTGATTGCGGTACGAATTACCACCAGCATAGGGCAGCATTTTTTGAAGAAAATCAAGATTGTCAAAATCAGGATCGGGTTCTCGCCAGTCAGGATAAGAACCGAAATATAAATTATTGACCTCCTTCATCAGTGATACCATCCAGTCCGCATCGTTTGAAAGACCTCCATGATTTTCAATAAGAATGCTCACATTTGCTGGTATAGAATACTCGAGCATTGAATTGTAAGTTTCAGCAGCCCATTTTAATGCCTCATCTTTGGGAGCATCTTTAGGGCCTCTGCAGTTTGTACGAATTGCATGGCATCCTAAATAATTGGCAATATCGATCCACTTCTGATGATTTATTACAGTTTGCTTTCTCTCTTCCTTTGATGGTGTGCAGGTTTCACCTTCATTATCGACCATTATCAAAACCATAGTAATACCATAATTCCCCGCGTTTTGCTTCAGAGTTTTCAGGTAATTGAAAGTTGGAACTTCAAATAGGGTGTTGACTAATTCAATACCGTTTATATCAAAATCTTCACGTGCAATTTTTGGAAAGTCAAGTGTTTTCCATTTTCCTTGACGGATTTCCTGTACCAGGGCCCATTGTGCAATTGATATATCATCTGTTACCATGCGGGGTGTTGGAATTGTATCTGCTGAAGCTATCAATCCGGGAGTCAAAATACTTGTTGCTCCTATAATCATGGATTTTTGGAGAAAATCACGTCGATTTACATTTTTCTTCATTTTTTACAACTTTTTTAATTGTTACCATTCATATTATTTTGCAAATCTGCTTCATAAATCATTTTCAAAATCTATATTCACAAATTTCACAGAACAACTATACAAGAGGAGTAACACCAGGTACAGCTATCTCTGGGAATGGATGACTTCCAAATTCGAATTTATCAGGAGTCAAATTTGTTTTTGATTCATTCATAATCCAATCCCATGTAACTGTTTTACCGGTATAACAACTCATTTGCCCCATAATGGAAGTCATGGTACTTTCAGCTACCTGTTTTCCGTCGTTTAATTCTAACCCCTTACGAATTGCTTCAATTTGCAAGGCGTGCTGTTTTATGGAAGGATTTCCCTCTGCTTTCAATTCCTTTTTACCGTTATTAATAATGATAGCTTTGCTAAAATCAACGTGAACATTTCCCCTAGTGCCTGCAATCTTTTGGTCATTGCGGGTAGCCGCATTGTCAATCTGTGTTCCAATATACTGTACCCTTACATCACCAGGATATAAATATTCAACAGCGAAATGATCATATATATTTCCCCATTTTTCACTGGTTGGCCCGATACGAGCCTGACGGCCTCCAATGCCAACACAGCTAATGGGATGTGATTTAAATGCCCAGTTCATTAAATCCAGGTTGTGAATGTGCATTTCTGTTATAAAATCGCCACCACTCCAGGTATAAAAATACCAATTTCTGAGTTGCCATTCCATATCAGACCACTCCTGTTTGCGCTCCGCTGGTCCCCATGTTCTCATTGCTCCACCCATACGGAAACATTGACCTCCTGTAATGTCACCAATCTCCCCATTATGAATCTGACTCATGACATTTTTGATATGTTCTGCTTTTCGCATCTGTGTTCCTCCCAAAACGGTCAATCCTTTTTTCTCTGCTAATGCAGAAAGGGCAATGACTTCACGAACGCCCAAAGGATCCACTGCAACGGGTTTTTCCAAAAACACATGCTTATTTGCTTCAACTGCAGCTCTTAAATGTTCCGGTCGGAAAACGGGTGGTGTTGTCAATAAAACAAGTTCTAAGTCACAAGCTAAAACACCCTTATAGGCATCAAATCCGATAAACTTATTTTTTTCAGGGACGTTTACTTTGTCTGCCGCCTTTTCCATAACGGCAGTAAATGACGTTTTCAGGTGATCCTCAAACAGATCACCCATAGCAACCAGTTCAACATTCGGAGCTGAATTCAGACAATTAAGGAGATCCGCAGTACCACGACCTCCGCACCCAATTATGCCTACTCTTACTTTTTGCTCATTTTGCTTAAAATTTTTACCAGTAAAACCTATTGAAGGAAACGCAACTAATGGTGCAGCAATAGCTGTTTTTTTTACAAAATTCCTCCTTGTAATATCTTTCATTTTATTAATTTTAGAGTATTTCCAAACATAAATTATTAATCTTCCAAAGCGTGTTTATCCGCTTTCATTGCCAGTATTCAAGGTAATTCAATTATCTGAATATTTCTGAAGTGTATTTCTGAGCCTTCTGCTTCAAGACAAATGTATCCCTTACGCTGCGATGAATTCGTTATACCATTTACAAACTTCCCATTAACAGAGAGTTTAATGTTGCCATCAACGCAAACGACATCATATGTATTCCACTTTTTTTTCCCTAAAACACGATTTTCTTTTGACTTGCTTCTTTTTCCGCGGGGGTTTTCCGGTTCTATCTCTACGCCTCCAACACCAAACAGTTCCCCATGTACGTAGGCAACCGGAGGTTCTATGCCATCTCTTTTGTTTAGCTGTACCCATTCCAAATCAAGCATTTGTACCTCCACTCCATCAGGAAGTCGATTTTCACCTGGTTGGGCTTTGCTCCAAACAAATGTTCCCGAATTTCCACCAGCTTTCTGATGGCTCCATTCAATATGCATTATAAAGTTCTCGTATTCTTTTTCACTACGTATTACACCAATGGGGATTCCTGTGCATTTTAGAATATCACCATCCACCTTCCATGTGTCTGCTTCTGTATTAACCTGATACCAATTTACAGTCTTTGCTGATGAATGTTTTTCTTCAAGAACATTTTCCAAACTAGTTGTTTTTCCAAAATTTGCAACTAATTCTTGAGCTATGTTGTACTGAGCGATTAGCATAAAGAATGCAAAAGTCAAGATATGTGGTAAAACGATTATTTTTCTCATGATTATTTTTTATAAATTATTGTTTACTCATCTAGAAGTAGATTAATTACCTTATTTATTTAACATTGGAAATAATTTTCTTATTTCACTATCATCAGGGCGCCTGCCATATTCGCAAATTTCAAAAGCTTCGGCAACAGTAACTTCATTTCCTTTTTCTCCACCGTACCATTTTATCAACGATAGTCTCACCTCTGGTTTAACAGGTTTTAACCAAATCTTTTTAAGCCACTCCAAGCGTCCCTGTTCTGTTTGAGGTAATGAATTCAATTGTCCATCAAGCCAGGGTAGCCACTCAAAAAACTGTGACTTATGAGCAGCAATTCCATATACTTTTTCATCGATAACATCAGATATGTCAATTGCGATTTCAGGTTGAAATGGATAAGGTCTTTTAAAACTGTCTTCTGCATAAAGGAAAACAGGATTTTTCTTCAATGGTGGAGTATCTGGTGCAATATTTGGAACAATAACCATGTATGCAGCATCCTGAACTATTATTGCTGTATTTCGGTGGTCGGGGTGATAATCATTAGGTCGATGACCAATTACAATATCTGCGTTCCATTGTCTGATTAACCTTATGACCTCCAAACGGATATGGAGTTCAGGCATTAGTTCACCATCATGATTATCTAAAACTATATAAGTAACACCAAACCTTTTTCCAGCTTTTTCTGCTTCAGCTCTGCGTGTTTTCGCCAGGGCACCACCACCGGAGTTAAAATGACCGGCATCTCCATTAGTTAGAGAGACAAATAAAACATTATGACCAAGCCTTGAAAATTTTAATGCTGTACCGCCTGCACTAACATCAGGATCATCTGGGTGTGCACCAATTATAACGATGTTCAGTTTGTCATCCTGAGCATAGATATTTATACATAAAAAGAAAAAAGGGATAAATATGAATTTCATATAATAAACTATAAAAAGTTGTTTTATTAAATCCATTGATTTTTGTTAAATGTTACTTTTATTATAAGGAATGTCAGCCAGTGAATTGAGGATGAAATTGAATAAGAATTAATTAAACTTGCTGCACCCTATGTTCAAAAGCTATTTTTTAAAATCCACTTTTTGTTAGAATCAGTGAAATACTGCATGTAATTATGCTCAACCTTTTTTTATTTCAGATTGTAATAAAAAGTAGACAAGGTAAAAATCCAAAAGCTTTATGAAGGACAGTATCTCATTGAATAAAGAAGATACTGTCCTTACTTTTTAGTAAATGTTAGTAATTTGGATTTTGGCCAATGTTAGGATTAACTTCCAACTCTTCCTGTGGAATTGGCCAGAGGTAATCTCGATCTGCCCGAAAATTACGGGTAAGGTTTCTGTTTACAATAACCCACTCTCCACTCTCGTTTTTATACCTGATTCCTAAAGCAGGTTCTGTTTTTACTTCTCCGATTTGCCAGCGGTTCATATCAAATAAATGAAGGCCTTCAAATGCGAGTTCAACAGTACGTTCTTTTCTTACAATGTCTCTTAATTCCGCCTGTGTTTTACCAGTTGTAATGGCAGGCATTTCTACAGTAGGACGAGTTCTTACCTGATTAATTGCATCATAAACAGAATCATCTATATCATCTAATTCAATTTTTGCTTCAGCATATATTAGTAATACATCAGCATAGCGAATTAATATGAAATTTAAAGTGGATTGTCCTGGATTATTGCCATCCCTTTCCCAATCGATAGCTTTTTTTACATTGAATCCATAGTTTGTTGCAAATTCGTTTGAAGCAAGTCTGTCGCCAGTTTCACTAGTTGGTGTTGAGTCATAAATCTCTCCATTTGGCATAACTGCCCCTGGATAAAAAACATTATAACCAAATCGTGGATCAATTCCGGCATACTCATTTTCCGGATCTTTTTCGCTTTTATACTCGTGTATTAATAAATATGCCCTCAATGGATCAATCCAAGACCCGCCTCCAAGTGAAGATGCAGACCTTCCTACATAATTGGTGTAACCATATCCAACAGCATATTGGCGATCAAAAATTACTTCTTTTGAACCCTGGCCCTCATACCAAAATAATTTCTCATAGTCAGGATACAATTCATAAACACCCAGATCAATTACTGCTTTTGCTGCATCTCTTGCAACAGCATACCTTTCATTATATAATGCAACTCTTGCTTTTAGTGCCAATGCAGCGCCTCGTGTAGCTCTACCTATATCATTTCCTGAATAACTAACAGGTAACGTTCCGGAAATTGCATCTAATTCGGAAATAATAAAATCAACCACTTCCGTTTTGTTGGTCCTGCTAACCTGGTCCTGAATTACGAGTGGTTCGGTAATTAATGGAACATCACCCCATAATGTTGTAAGCATGGTATAATAATAAGCACGCAGGAACCGGGCTTCTGCTTTCAATCTTGCCAACAGTTCAGGATCCCCTGTTTCAATTTTATCAATATTTAAAATTGGATCATTTGCTTTTCTTACACCTCTCCAATAACGTCGCCAGTAATCACGAACGGCGTAATTCGTAGGGTCTATGGTCCCAACAGCTATGTCATACAGAGTTTGTGGGCCTGATGGAGCATGCATAGCGAGATCTGTTGTTGTTACCAGACCTACTAAACCATTCCCGTCGAGTTCTGTGTAAGCTGCATTTACTGCTAGTAATGCATCATTCTCATTTTGCCAAAAAATTAATTCAGATACAGAACCTGTTGGGATTTTAGTTAATTCATCATTCAGATCACAACCAGGTAGTCCGAAGATCGACATTAATATTAATAGTGTAAATATATTTTTTTTCATAACTAACTTATTTTATTTAGTCCTTTATTAAAAAGTCACATTTAAACCAGCACTAAGAACCTTTGAGTGAGGAAAGAATTGGCTCCTGCCTCGAGGTGTTTCCGGATCAAAAAGTTCTGTTGGAGTGAAGGTCAATAGGTTTTCTCCGGATACATAAATTCTCAAATTCGAAATATATTTAGAAGGTCTAATTGTATAACCCAGCTGAATATTCTTTAGTCTTAGATATTTTGCATCCTGTAGCCAGAAATCTGCTTCAACAAGATTCCAACTATTTCCATAAGTTACAACAGGCCATGTTCCTTCAGGATTCCTGGTTGGATGCCAGGTTTCCCTTGCCATAACAGCAGGAATAAAATTACCCCAATTGGGCCCCTCCATTAAAGCTCCATCAAGTGTATGGTATTTTTGAAGGACACCTTGCCAAAACATAGAAAAATCAAACGATTTAAAGCTTGCTTCAGCGCTAATTCCATATTCATAACGTGGATCTTCATCTCCCATAACGTATTGATCTCCGGCAGGAAATAATGCCTGACTAATTACACCATCGCCGTTTAAATCTTCATAGATTATATCTCCCATACTTACCTGAGGGACTAATTTAGCAGGATATTTATCAAAGTCAGCTTCAGAAAGATACAATCCTGGTGATTTTAAACCTCTTAATGAGGTCATAGAATATCCCTCTTCCCAAACGGTAAATTTGTCCGGAAAGTAAGGCCCTGTTCCTTTTAAATCTTCAATCCTGTTTTTAACATCAGAGAAATTAAGGCCAAAGGAAAATTGAAATCCGCCATCATTTCTAACCGGACTGTAATATTTAAGGGAAACTTCATATCCTTTGTTGGAAACAGATGCTGCATTTTGGGTAGGTGCACCAACACCAATTGTTGGGGGGATAGGTAGACTCAGTAATATATCTTCGGTAAGATTATAGAAATATTCAGCCACCACCTCCATTCTATTATTGAATAATCCTAGATCAAATCCAACGTTTGTCATTGTTGTTGTTTCCCAGGTAATAGATGGATTACCTGCAGTTGTAACAGCAGCTCCTGAGACCACTTCATCATTGAATGCATAGGACTGGTTAAGATTGTAGGTATTAAGATATCGATAAAGTCCAATATCCTGATTACCCAGTTGCCCCCACGATGCCCTTAATCGTAAATTACTTAAAAATTCATTATCTATCAGAAATCCCTCCTGTGAAACACGCCATCCTGCTGAAAAAGAAGGAAATAATCCCCATCTTTTACCTTCTGCAAACCTTGAGGAACCATCATAACGAACATTTGCCTGCAATAAATACCTGGAATCATATGAGTAGTTTATTCTGCCAAAAACAGATTGGAGTCCCCATTCATTACGATACCCAGTTGCCGTTTGTGCTGCAGAGGCACCTGAATTCAAATCACGTAACTCATTATTAAAGAAATTTTGTCGATATCCTTCAATCCTTTTGAAGTTATTGTTAATTCCTTCATATCCCGCAACAATATCAAGGGAGTGTTTTTCGGATGCCTTATTAAAATTTAAATACGCTCTTTGGCTCCATTCTTTTGTGTTATCTTGTCTTTCCCTAAGACTATTAACAGCAAACCATCCACCTACTGTGACTAATTCACCTGTTTCGTAGTCTCTCATGCCTTTAAGCGTGTTCATGAATGTACTATGGTTTTGACTATATGATTTTAAAGTAACATCGCCATTTAATGTAAGAGAGGGGAATATTTTATACTCCAGACCTACCTGACTTACATTTTCATCACTTTCAAAAATTCTTTCACCATTCTCCATCATAGCAATTGCATTCCATTGTCCGCTGATTAACTCCCAGGTACCATCAGGATATTTACCGACAATAGTCCTGTTCATGTGAAGCATTGCCTGTACCAGTTGTTGTGCCGTATGCCCTGGTCCAGTTGCTTTTCTGTTCATGTAATGCATATTAAAATTGGCAGTCAGCTTATCTGTAATATAAAGATCAGAATTTATACGTGCGGATATTCGCTTGTTATTAAATCGGTTAATAACTCCATCTTGATCCAGATAGTTAACTGAGGCATATATTCTGCCATTTTTTCCACCGGATGTTAAAGAAATGTTATGCCTCTGTTGGGGAGAATTTTCATGGAAAAGATAATCTTCATATACAGTAAATGGATATTTTAATGGATCATTTCCGGCTGCAACATTATCAATGTGTTCTTGTGAATGTATAGGTTCGCTTCCTGCATTTACCTGTGCTTCATTTTCAAGGTTTAACCAATCAACCTTATTTGCTGCCTCAGGATAGCCCAATACGTTTTGAAATCCTATATTATAACTGTAATTTACTGTTGTTCCGGCCATTGCACCTCGTTTTGTAGTAATAAGGATTACTCCATTAGCAGCTCTGGAGCCATAAATTGCTGCTGATGCTGCATCTTTTAGAATAGTTAATGATTCAATATCAGTTGGCTCAACTGTAGCAAGAGATCGCTCTACTCCATCAACTAATACTAAAGGATCGGAGTTATTAAGTGTACCATTCCCTCTAACCCTTATTCTAATGTTTTCTTGTCCCGGTTCTCCTGCAAAGTTTTGAATAGTCAAACCTGGTGTCATACCTTGTAAAGCTGTAGCAGTATTGGTGGCATCAACTCTCTTGGCCAGTTCTTCACCCTGGACTGCACTGACAGCTCCGGTTAAATCAGCTTTTTTCTGTGTGCCGTAACCAACAACAATGACTTCGTCCAGCCCAATTGCATCTTGTGTTAAACTAATATCAATCCTCGTCTGACTTCCAACCTCCACCTCCTGCGTGCTCATCCCCACGAACGAAAATACCAGAGTTGAATTTTCCGGTACATTAGGCAAGGTGTAATCTCCATCCGCATTGGTTACTGTTCCCTGTGTGGTCCCTTTCACCATAACCGTTACCCCCGGAAGCGGCTCACCACCTGAATCGGTTACAGTACCCGATACCGCCTGTTGTTTTGCAAGTGCAGCTTCCCTTGCTGTTGTAAGCAAGTCCTCGCCAAAGGAACCACCTTTCTTGCGTAAAACAATATAACGATCCAGTACCCGGTAATCGAATTCGGTTCCCTCAAGTGTTTTATCAAGAATATCCATTATGGTGGCATTACTTGCCTCCAGGTTGATTTCATCCAGTTCTTTCAATTCCTCTTTCTGGTAATAAAAGAAAAATTCGCTGTTTTCTTCGATCTGCTGAATCAGATCCACCATCGTTCCGTTCTCTAAATTGATGTCAAGGCGCGTATTTTGCGAATAGGTAGAAGCGGTAACGCTAACCAGGCAAAACATCAAAAAGAATGTAGTTAGTTTCATTGTTAGCAGAATTTTTTTCAATAGCCGGTTCTTTCCGGCAATTTTTACCAAATCTTTCATAAATTTACAGTGTTAATGATTATTACTTTGTTTTAATCTTGAAACGGTGGGTATGTGGCGCATATCCGCCGTTTTTTTAATAGTCCGATAGTTTTAGTACTTCATAGGCGCTATTGTTTTGAAATAATAATTACATCTTTTGTTGCAAGGTTCCTTTCATGTTCTACCTTAATGGGCAGCAGCATACCGATGGCCTGCATCGACTGGTCAATGGGTTTGTTCTTAAGGATGGTTCCTGTAAAACGCAATTCACCGGCTTTTTTTCCGGCAAACCTGATTTCCACGTTGTACCACCGTTCCATTCGCCGGGCCACATCATCAAGCCGTTCTTCATCAAATTTTATCTGCCCGTTTATCCAGCTCTCATAAAAGAGGGTGCTTACTTTTCGGGTCGATATTTTTTCTTTTGTGTTGTCGGGAATGTGGATCTGCTGGTTGGGCTTAAGCTGCTTAAGGTTTTGCCCATTTTGGTCGTTTATCTGGACCGTTCCCTCAACCAGGGTTATCCGGGAAAAATTTTCATCGGGATAGGCTTCGGCAGCAAAGGAAGTTCCCAATACTTCCACCTCATTATTTTTAACTTTTACCTTAAAGGGATTGTTACTGTGTGCCACTTTAAAAAAAGCTTCTCCTTCCAGCTCCACATGACGTGACTGAGCTCCGAAATTGCTTGCATAACGTAAAGTTGTTCCTGAATTGAGCCAGACATGTGTACCGTCGTAAAGCGTCATTTCGGTCATCTGCCCCAGGGGGACCTTAATTTCAGCAAATAAAGGGGGTGCGTCATTGCCTGCCTTCCAATTGTAATCTAAAAGGGTACCTGCCCCGAAAGCCAGCAAGGCAATGGCCGCATATTTCGTCAGAGAATAATATAACCGGATTTTTTTACTTTTGATGTAATGTGCTACTTTATCCCACGAACGGGTGAGGGAACTGTTTTGAAGGGGAGCAGTCTGCTTAAGTTTGGGATGAAGTTCGGATACCGTTTTCTGAATTTCTTTGTTTTCGGATTGCGGTAACAATTCATTCAGCTCGTTAGCTTCGGATTCATTGGCTTCACCATGATGTCTGGAAGCAGCCAGTTCCCATAGTTTATCTTGATTCGTTTCGTTCATTCCTTTGTTCATTTTTTGATAAAGAACGACTGTTTTCCTGCAGTCGTTCTTATCATCTACTAAAATCTATGAACTACCGGACTATCTTTTTATCGGTTGCGTTCAATTATAAAGACGAAAAATGGGAGAGGGGAGGGTGACAGAAAAGGAGAAAATTTTTAACAAAAATTTAATATTGCGAGGTAGAGGGCTGTTATAATGGCGATTGAAAGGAATAAATTTAGGTGATTATTAAAGAATGGTGGAGATTAATTGGGATTGTTGGAAATTGAAAGAGATTGGAAATTGGACGCAGAACGTTATGGTTTAAATTGATTTATGCTGTTACAATTGCAGAGTTGGCTGTGATTAATAGTGATTGTAAAACTGTAAAATTGTAAAATTGAAGAAGTAAGAAATGTGAAAGGTATAGTTAGATTGGGTGTGGAGGCCTGTATCTTTCAGGTACATATGTTATTTGTACGAACTTAAAACTTGACAGCGTTGAAAACCTGTCAACGTTTGGATTCGATGCAGCATAATTGATAATGATTGATAATGATTGATGGGAATTGATGAAAATTAGAGATTTAGACTCAGATTTTTATGATTAGAATATGATGAGCACAGATGGATTGAAGGTTATTGATTGAGATTGAAGGAGAATGGGAAAGTTTGGAAAAATGATGTCAATCGGCAACTGTTTACTGTTCACCTTTCTCTATCATATAACTAAATTCTCCACTCGCAAACCATCAGATCATTGATTTCATACAAAGGCGAAAGGGATTCCATCCTGATCAGGTTTGGGTTGAATTCGTTAGTTTCAAGGCAGTTTTTCAATTGGAAGAAGGATGGAATCCCTACTTTATCTCGACTAAGTCCCCCTCAATTTCAACCGAACTTCAAAATAAATAACTTTATTTAGTATTTCATTTGTAGGCATCTGCCAAATATCGTCAGATTGCTTTGCTTCGCGCGCAATGACGGCTCCGTGGCGGGGACAGTATGATTCACTGTTCACTTTTCCTCCTGACCATTAAAAATAAATTAAAATCTTTCGGGTCGAGCATTTCGTGAAGAGAGCGATAGGCACGACCTATTTGTGTTTTCACCGTATTTTTTGAAATGTGAAGTTTTTCTGCAATTTCATTATAGGTTAAAGTTTCAAAAACTGCAAGTTCCAGAATCCGGCGGCACTGTTCGGGGAGCTTTTTAACAGCCAGATAAAGCTTGGCATACTGTTTCTGATCATCAAAGAACTTCTCATCTCCCGGAGCTACAATATTTTCTGTAATGGGTTCTGTGAGCATGCGCTTTTTTCTGTAGTGGTCAATGATGCTGTTGTGAAGGATAACAAACAGGTAATGCTTAACGGATGAGTGGATTTCAATCTGCCGGCGGTTTTCCCACAATTTAATAAAACAGTCGGAAACCAACTCTTCTGCCAGTCCGTTGCTGTTAGGAATCGATTTAGCCGCATAGAGGTACATCTGGTGGAAATACCTGTTGTGTAAATGCTTTAAGGAGCTTATGTCACCCTGCTGAATACTTTTCCAAAGAAAGTCTTCCACGGCTGTCCGGTTTTATTAGTTTCCTAACAAATATAACTTAATCAGCATAAAAAGCAAGATGTTATATTAAAATTTTATCCGAATAAAAGTCGTTACAGGTTATTGTAAAACGAACAAATTATCAGTTAATTAACGGTAGCTGTGGATTGCTGTATTAACACAAAAAATCCATTCTTTACTGTTATTTCAGTAAAAGATGGATTTCTACTCACCTTTCAAATATTGCAATGAAAATTTAAAAAAATTTCTTTCTGAAACTGTTGAACGTTAAATATTCATCCGGCCTGTATGCCGCTTAAATTTTTATTGCCGGCCTGGAAACATATTCCTTCCAAAGTTCATCCAGGGTAAGGCCGGTAAGCTCCTGCCAGAGTTCCTCCTTATAGGTATGGCTCCGCATGGCTTTATCCATTTTATCCACAATCTTTTTATTTTTGTTTTGTTCGGCCCAAACAAGAAACCGTGCAGAAATTCGATATGAATTGGTGTAATTGTGTTTTTCTGTTACATCGGGCATGGTCCAACCGGCACCTTCATTGTCGACGCCGTATCGGTGACGGACATAATCGGCAATTCCTTCCGTCAGCCAGAATGGCCCCGGTGTTCTGCCGTATGCCTGGATGATGTGCATGACCTCGTGAGTAACGACATCAATATCTCCCGGATTTTTTTTGAACCATTGCGGGCTGTATACCACCCGATCTCCCGAGGTGGCAGCCACTCCGTTATATTCCGGTTCAATGACAAACACTACTTTTCGTGTTGCATTTTTATTGAATCGTTTTACCATTGGAGGGTATACCTTAAAGAACGTATCTTCCATCCTTTTCAGCAGGTTTTTATCAGTGGTCGGTTCTTTATTAATAAGGATAAGCGTATAACCTTTTCTTGTGATTGAATCCCTGGTAAAATATCCGGTGTCAGCATCCTTCCGGCTATTTTGGGAAAATGAAATAAAAGGGGCAGTAAATAACATGGTCAACACCAAAAATGCGGTTTTTAGATTAAATGAATTTGTAATCATAATGAATTATTTTTTTAAAATAAAAAAAGGTCATCCAAAAAGAGGAGGATGACCTTTAATAATGTTTTATTTATAGAAACTGTTGGTATACAATTTTTACCGACTATTCTTTAGCTGCCGAAATCGTCGAACGCTATGTTTTCGTCGGGAACGCCCAGATTGTAAAGCATTTTCTGAACGGCATCGTTCATCATAGGCGGACCGCAGAGGTAGTAGTCGATTTCTTCGGGTTCCTCATGCTGGTTCAGATAGTTGTCGTAGATTACCTGATGGATAAAGCCTGTAGGGCCTTCCCACTTGTCTTCGGGCAGAGGTTCCGAAAGTGCAAGATTGAATTTAAAATTATCGTAATTCTTTTCAATTTCCCGAAACTGTTCGTAATAGAAAACCTCTTTCCAGGAGCGGGCACCGTACCAGAAAGTCACTTTTTTCTTTTGTTCCTTAACGGTGTGGAACAGGTGGAACAGGTGTGAGCGCATAGGTGCCATACCTGCGCCACCGCCAATAAACATCATTTCATTGTCGTTATCTTTCAGGAAGAATTCTCCGTAAGGGCCGGAAATGGTTACCTTATCGCCCGGTTTCCGTGAGAATATAAACGATGAGCAGATGCCCGGGTTCACATTTTTAAAGGCATTGTTTGCACGGTCCCAGGGTGGGGTGGCAATACGGATGTTTAGCATAACAATGTTCCCTTCTGCCGGGTGATTGGCCATTGAATAGGCACGGAATGTAGGCTCCGGGTTTTTCATTTTAAGATTAAACATGCCAAACTTCTCCCATTCGTCGCGGAATTTCTCTTCAACATGTATGTCCTTGAAATCCACTTCTATTTTTGGAACATCAATCTGAATGTATCCTCCCGATTTGAAGTGGAGGTTTTCTCCTTCAGGCAGTTTAACCACAAACTCCTTAATAAAGGTTGCTACGTTTTTATTGGAAACAACTTCGCATTCCCATTTTTTTACACCTAGAACTTCCTGTGGAACTTTTATTTTCAGATCTTCCTTAACTTTAACCTGGCAGGCCAGGCGCCAGTTTTCATTCTGTTCCTTGCGTGTAAAGAAATCGGTTTCGGTAGGCAGTATGGAGCCGCCTCCCTCTACAATCTGACAGCGGCACATCGCACAGGTACCACCGCCACCGCATGCTGAAGGCAGCAATATTTTGTTGTTGCTGAGTGTGGAGAGCAGTGTGCTTCCCGGGTCTGTAATAATTTCCCGGTCGCCCTCATTGATGTCAATCTTAACTTCTCCCGAAGGAGTCAGTTTTTTCTTGGCAAACAAAAGAATGGCAACCAGAAGCACTATGACTCCTAAAAACACTGCCACACTGGCAATAACAACGGTTGTTTGTGTCGAAAGCAAAAGCATTGAAAAAATATTTTTTATTTACAATTGAATTCCCATAAATCCCATAAAGGCAAGGCCCATCAGGCCGGTAACTATAAATGTTATGCCCAGTCCGCGCAATGGTGGCGGTACATTGGAATACTGCAGTTTCTCGCGAATGGCGGCAATGCCCACGATGGCCAAAAACCAGCCCACTCCGGAGCCAAGGCCATAAACTGTTGCTTCTCCAACATTGAAGAAGTCTTTCTGCTGCATGAACAAAGAACCTCCCAAAATTGCACAGTTAACGGCAATAAGGGGAAGAAAAATCCCAAGTTGGGTGTAGAGCACAGGTGCAAACTTTTCAACTATCATTTCCACCAGCTGAACCATTGAGGCAATTACTGCAATGAACATGATGAACGAAAGGAAGCTAAGATCTACATCGGCAAGTGAAGGATGTAACCATGTAAGGGCACCTGCCTGAAGGACATAGTTTTCCAGCAGGTAATCAACAGGTACAGTAATCCCCAGGACAAAAATTACGGCTATCCCTAATCCTGTGGCCGTTTTTACCGTTTTAGATACAGCAAGGTACGAGCACATGCCCAGGAAGTAGGCAAATACCATGTTTTCGATAAATATCGATTTGATAAATATATTGATTAAATTTTCCATAATCTTCTATTGTTTACCTGTTAATCTTCAATCAATTTACGGTTGCGGCTGCGCTGCACCCATATAATTATTCCAACGGTAATAAGTGCCATGGGCGGAAGAATCATCATACCGTTGTTTTCATAAAAACCTCCGTTGGCAATGTACCAGCTATCGGGTATTATTTGGTAGCCATATATTGAACCTGAACCGAAAAGTTCACGAACAAGTCCCACAATTATTAGGATAAGTCCATATCCTGCGGCATTTCCCACACCATCGAGAAACGACGGCCAGGGACGGTTTCCCAGGGCAAAGGCTTCAAGCCTTCCCATTATTATACAGTTGGTTATAATAAGGCCAACAAAAACCGACAACTGCTTGCTGACATCATAAACAAAAGCCTTTAATACCTGGTCGACAAGAATTACCAAGGAGGCAATGACCACCAATTGAACAATGATGCGGATACGGTTTGGGATGGTATTGCGCAGCAGGGATATAATAACATTGGCAAATGCCATAACGGCAACTACTGATAATGCCATTACCACCGAAGGTTTCAGCTGAGCCGTAATAGCCAGGGCCGAACAAATTCCCAAAACTTGTACTGTTATCGGATTGCTGCTGTTAAGCGGATCACTTATAAGCCGCATATTTTTCTTTGAAAACAATGCTTCACTCATGTTTACGATTTTTTTCGGGTTATAAACTCTCTGTAGCCGGTAAATCCTTCCATCAGCATGTCCTGAAGACCTTTACTTGTTATGGTACCTCCTGAGATGCCATCCACGCTGTGTTCTTCAGGTGCTTCCTGACCTACTTTTGTCACAATTACTGATACCAGCTCACCCGATTCGTTGAAAATTTCTTTGCCTTTGAAATTATCCTCGAACCACACTGTCGAAATTTCTGCACCAAGCCCGGGAGTTTCAGCCTGGTGGTCAAAATTGGCGCCATATATGGTGCTCATATCTTCATTCAGAGATACAAACCCCCAGATAGGACCCCATAAGCCGGCACCACGCATTTCGAAAATATATTTTAAGCCATCTTCTGCCTGAAATTCAAAAACCGGCAGCAGCCTTTCTTCAATTGGTTTTGCCCGTTCATCACGCAATTCTATAGCAAAGGCATCGGCACCTTCCACACGTTCTCCCTGCGCATTCACTACATACTGGTTCTTAATACGTTCTGCATATATTTCTTCAGCATTGGCCGGAGTTGTCTGTACATTTACCGATGCCAGGATGTTCTGTTTCTTTTCAATTTCCACATTCTTGTTCTGCAGAGGTCTTAACGACATGGCTACAGTGGCCAGCAACGCAGCTACCAATACTACCATGACCACTGCGTAAAGGAATGTATATTTATTGCTATTTCTGTCCATTGTGTTTTATCTTTCTGTTAAGCTGAGATTTTAGCCCGTTTCATGCGGCGTTTAACATGTCCCTGCACCACATAATGATCAATAAGCGGAGCAAAAGTGTTCATCAATAATATGGCAAGCATCATGCCTTCCGGGAATGCAGGGTTTAAAACACGGATCAATATGGCCAGAATACCAATCATTAAGCCATAAATCCATTTTCCCCTTTCAGTTTGTGCTGCTGATACCGGATCGGTTGCCATAAACACTGCGCCAAAAGCAAAACCACCCAGAATCATGTGATGCCAGAATGGAATTGCCATATATGTATTTACAGCAAACAAGTTAAGAATTAGCCCCATTAACAGTCCGCCTGCAAATGTAGAGAGCATAATCTTCCAGTTTCCGATTCCGGTTACGATAAGTATCAATGCGCCAATCATAATGGCTACAAACGAAGTCTCACCGATGGAGCCGGGGATAAATCCAAAAAAAGCATCTGCAACAGTATAGTCGACAGTTCCCGCCGCTAAATCACCCATAGGCGTTGCACCGGTAAAACCATCAATTGTAGTATCACCCTTATCAAGTGAAAACCATACATTGTTTCCCGACATCTGGGCGGGATAGGCAAAGAACAGGAAAGCCCTTGCTACAAGGGCCGGATTCCAGATGTTCATACCAGTACCGCCAAATACTTCCTTACCGAAAATAACGGCAAAGGCAGTGGCTACACCAACCATCCACAGCGGGGTTTCTATTGGCATTATCAATGGGATGAGCATCCCTGAAACCAGAAAGCCTTCGTTGATTTCATGACCGCGAATCTGTGCAAAGACAAATTCCAGTCCAAGTCCCACACCGTAGGAAACGATTACTACCGGTAACACTTTGATTAGTCCGTAAAGAAAAATGTCCCAAAAACCGGTTTGAGCCAGTTCCCCAATGGCGTAAAAATGCTGATATCCCACGTTATACATGCCAAAAAGCAAGGCGGGCACCAGCGCCAGAACTACTATTGACATGGCCCGCTTCAAATCAATGTAATCGTGGATATGTGTGCCTGTTTTTGCTGTAGTATTGGGCACAAAGAGAAAGGTGAAAAAACCATCGTGCACCGAATGAAGCCAGTGGTATTTGGCTCCTTTTTGCACATAAGGCTTTGTTCTTTCAAAAAAGTTTTTTAAGGATTCCATCTGAATGCCAGTAATTTAAATATTATTTGCAAAAATTATCCAAGTTCTTTTATCATGGTATTTATTCCCTTGCGTAAAATGTCCTGAACTTTTGTTTTCGATGCACAAACATATTCACACAAAGCAAAATCTTCTTCAACAACTTCATAAATGCCAAGCTGTTCCATCTTATCGATATCGTTGGCTATTATGGCTTTTAGCAAAATAACCGGCATAATATCCATAGGTACTACTTTCCGGTACTGATCGGTAAGCACAAATGCACGATCACCACCATGGAGATTTGCCGTCAGCACATATTCCTTTTTTGGAAAAAGTTTCGACAGGAATGCCTTTGTTGAACTGAATTTATTGACTCCGGGGTCTGCCCATCCCAACATTTCGTATTGGTCGCCTTCGGGTATTACTGTGATCTGTGAGTCATAAAACCCAATGTATTCCTGGTTTCTGATCTTTCTTCCGGTAAGCACATTGCCGCTGATGATTCGTTGTTTGTAATCAGCCTGCTTTAGCCGCTTGTCGGTAATTGCTGAAACCGGCACTCCCAGCACTGTCTGAAAATACTTTGGTTTCTCCGCTTCTGAACCTGTAAGTGCATAAACTTTGGTTAAATCAACTTTGCCGGTTTCAAAAAGCCTGCCGATAAACAGCACGTCCTGAGGATTCACTGTCCATACAACTTCTCCTTTATTTATTGGTGAAATATGATGGATTTGCACCCCCACGTTTCCGGCCGGATGTGGGCCTGTAAAGCGAATAATATCGGCATTTTTTATGTTGGTGAATACCGACTTTTCACTTACCCCGAGATTGACATTTTTGCCTGAAAGTTTTGCCAATGCATCGATTCCGGTCTGAAAAGTTCCCAGCTGACCTTCAATAACAAAGTTATAATCGGGTGCGAGCGGTGAAGTATCGAACGTGGAAACAAAAACTGCCTTCGGTTGCTCCTGGGGAGATGCAATTACTCCATACGGACGACGCCTGATGAATGGCCACAGCCCGCTTTTCAGCAATTGATTCTTAATTTCTTCGGCCGGTAATTTTCCGGGATTGCCTTTTTTAAATTCCAGTGACCCTGCCTGAGGATCAACCTCGATGACAACTTCCAGAATTCGGCGGCGTTCGCCTCTGTTTACCGATACCAGTTTACCTCCCACAGGAGCGGTAAACAGTACTTCCGGATGATACTTGTCGTAAAATAAAGCATCGCCGGCCTTAACTTCCTTACCCGGTTTAACGCTCATCTTGGGCGTGAGCCCCGGAAAATCACTGGGCTTTAATGCTACCATTGAAGGTGCAGGAAGGTTCTCAAGCACTTTTTCAGCGCCCCCCTTCAATTTGATATCAAGCCCTTTCCTTAACTTAATGACTTCTGACATTTTATCAAGAATAGTATTGTTTTTTCAGGGTGACAAAAGTAAATAATAAATTCACTTTTCACAACGTTAACTCATGAAAAATGAAAGGTTCAAAATATGCAAATATGTAGATGCTTTTTGTGTTTAGTTAGAATTAAGTAACTTTGATACATCTTTGTATTTTCTTATTAAGTATATTAATGAAAATAAAACATTTAGTTACGATAGTTGTTTTGGTGTTTTCTTTTTTTATCTCCGGTGCCCAAACCGGTGAAGGAAACTTTTACTATGAGAACGCAGTCTATAATGAAGATATAAAAACTGTTCTGATGTATCGTGAGGGTTTTCAGCTTTCCAATCCAATTTGGGAAATGGGTGAGGAGGTACCCCTGGTTTTTAAGTTTGATGACTTGTCGGGCGAAGTAAAAGATTACCACTATACAATTGTTCATTGCGATGCCGACTGGAACGAAAGCTTTCTTCTTCAAAGCGATTATCTTGAAGGGTTTTTCGACAACCCGTTAAACGATTACGCCTACTCATTCAATACAAGTTTCAACTACGTAAATTATCAGCTTTACCTGCCCAATGAGAATGTAACATTTAAGCTGTCGGGTAATTATGCACTGGTGGTTTATGAGGGTACCGACAAGGAAAATATAGTGTTAACCAAACGGTTTTACGTTATGGAGCCGCTGGTAGATATAGAAGGCGTTGTGCGAAGAGCTACTCTCGATGCTTTTAAAGGGGAAAATCAGGAGGTGGATTTTACTGTTTTTCATGATAAGATTGACATTATTGATCCCCGGCAAGAAGTGAAGGTAGTTATTCAGCAAAACACCCGTTGGGACAATGCCAAAAAAAATCTCAAGCCACTTTTTATACGTGACGGTTCGCTTGTATATGATTACAACAGGGAAAATGTATTTGCTGCAGGAAATGAATTCCGCTATTTTGATAACCGTTCCAACAGGGTCAATGGCGAAAGTGTAATGTCAACAGAGTTTCATCGGCCATACTACCATAAAACTCTAATGCCTGACGAAGTACGGGTAAACCGCCCATTCTTTCCCTATGAAGAGATGAATGGTGATTATGCAGTTGAAAGCCAGGATCGGGAAGTGGAGGATTGTGATACCGAATGCGACTACACCTTTATTCATTTTACCTTGCCTCTTGAATCGATTTTGCTTGGAGGAACAGTCAATGTTTTTGGCGCTCTGAATAACTGGAATGCAAATAAGAGCAACGAAATGACCTGGAATTTCGAAACCGGTGCCTATGAGTTAACCATGCTGCTGAAACAGGGCTACTACAATTATATTTATGTGTACGTTCCGCAAGGAGCTGAGATGGCTGACCACACTGCCCTGGAAGGCAGTTTCTGGGAAACCGAAAACGACTATCAGATATTTGTTTATTACAGGGAACTTGCCAGCCGCTTCGACCGCCTGATTGGTTACACGCAGCTTAATTCAAGGATAAATACCTATTAAAAGTAACTGTTGGGGCGTCTTGGAAGGAAGATCTTTGACTTGCAAAGTCAAAGTCCCGCGGCCGGCAGTAAAATGAAGCTATTTAAATTTCAAATTGACTTTAGACATAAAAATGAAATCTTCTGAATCATTTTTCTAATTTTGGCCACCGGATTAACAGTACAACAATGAAACTCCGATTAATTTTTATCTTGCTTTTGGGACTTGGTATGCAAATGTGCAGCAAACCTGCAGCATATCTGTATAACGAAGGCTTTGTATATGGCACCATATATCATGTTGTTTATGAGCATCCGGAGGGGAAAGACCTGCACGATGAGATCAAAGAAGAGCTCAATCGTTACAACAAGATTTTTTCTACATACGATTCCACATCAGTAATATCAAAAGTTAACAACAATAAGCCTGTTAAGCTTCCTGATCTGTTTGTGGAATGCTTTCAGCGGTCGATGGAGATTTCTGAAATTACCGGTGGAGCTTTCGACATTACAGCAGGACCAATGGTAAATGCCTGGGGTTTTGGACCTGAAAAAAGAAGCAGGATGTCTCCTGAGAAAATTGACAGTCTAAAGGAAATAACCGGTTATCAAAAGGTAAGACTTCAGGATGGTATGATTATTAAAGAAAATCCTCACATGAAGCTCGATATGAGTGCAGTGGCAAAAGGGTTTACCTGCGATTTGATTGGCCGGTTTCTTGCGGAAAAAGGCTGTGAAAATTACATGGTGGAAATCGGAGGGGAAGTGGTTGCAAAGGGAATAAATGAAAAGGGACGTATATGGAGCATTGGCATCAGCAAGCCTGAAGAATCGGCATTTTTTGCCTCCAGTGACATCCAGGCAGTGGTAAAGCTTCCTGAAAATGCCCTGGCTACTTCAGGAAACTATCGCAACTTTTATATCGAAGATGGTATTAGATATGCACATACCATAGATCCTAAAACCGGATATCCCGTTCAGCACAGCCTGCTAAGCTCTACTGTTCTGGCTGATAATTGCATGGATGCCGATGCCTTTGCAACAGCATTTATGGTTTTAGGACTTGAACGCTCAATTGAAATTGCCGATAATTACCCTTCATTAAAAGTATACTTTATTTATTCCGGTGAAGGAGAAGAAAATAGGGTATATTTGTCGGAGGGGTTTAAAGAACACCTCCCTGAAGAATAAACAATCCATCTGTTTAGTGCTTGTCAACACCAACAAACCGGATATTTTTGAAATCAACTTTACGGGCTAATTCTGCCTGCTCGATCTTATCCTGTGTTTTGGCACATGGAATCCCCTGTCTTTTCAGGTAAGAATTTCCGCCAACATGAGTGTTTGGAAATTTTCCTCCCTTTTTAAATAATATTTGAAGGGCAAGTCCTGCGAATGCTATCGCAACCAAAGTAACTGCGAGTAATATAATGACAATAAATTCCATTTTTTTATTCTTTATTCAGACAACAAAATTACATCTTTCCATTTAATCTTATCAAAAAATGTACCCTGTTTGTCGTTTATTTAATAAAGTTGGTCTAAAATATTCACAGGAATACTTTCAATGCGCGGGTTTTTATTAATTTTAATCAAACTTTTAGTTACAGGTTATGGAAAAACATATCAATATTGTAGCCGCTCTTCACATAGCATTAAGCATTTTGGGAATTATTGCCGGGGTTTCCATGTTTTTTATATTAAATCTTATTGGTGATTTTTCACAGGATCGCGAGGCACAGTTCATTTTGTCGATTATTGCCCGTGTGATGGTTGGATTCCTGGTATTCCTGAGTATACCGGGTCTTATTGCCGGCATCGGGTTGTTCAAAAGGAAAGAATGGGCACGGATTCTGACCCTTATAATATCGGTTATATCATTGTTGAACTTTCCATTGGGAACTGCTGTTGGAGTATATTCAATATGGGCGCTTGTGCAGCCCGAGGTTGTGGACCATTTTAAAATGCAAAACAGTGGCAGTTCAGTTTGAAATTAAAATAACCGGAAGGGTTCAGGGGGTCGGATTTCGGTATTTTGTGCAGAAAAAAGCAGAAGAGTCGAACATTAATGGCTGGGTAAAGAACATGCCCGATGGCAGTGTAGTGGTTATGGCACAAGGGGATGAAACCGACATGAATGCTTTTATCGATTACCTGCGAATCGGCCCAACCATGGCTAAGGTGCATCATGTTTCCAAAAACAAAATGCCCGAACTTGAGCAGTTCAGCAGTTTCCAGGTGAAGTATTAATTTCGCTTTTTCGTAGTGGAACACATCATTAGAGCTTCTTCTTACCTTTGACCGGGCAGTAAACTGTAGAAAAATTTAAAAGAAATCAGAAAATGACAAACTATCACCTCACTCCTGAACAGTTCAGGGAGCAAGGCAAAAAGCTTATTGACTGGATTGCCGATTACTATGAGAATATAGAACAATTTCCTGTTCTGGCCCAGGTGAAACCCGGAGAAATAAAAGCTTCGCTGCCTGAAGACCCACCGCAAAAAGGCGAACCTTTTGATGCTGTAATGTACGACCTGAATGAAAAGATTATGCGTGGCATTACACATTGGCAGTCTCCCAATTTTTTTGCCTATTTTCCGTCAAATACATCCTTCCCTTCTATAATGGGCGATTTGGTTTCTTCAGGATTGGGTGTGCAGGGGATGATTTGGGCAACCAGCCCTGCCGCCACAGAACTCGAGACCCTGGTGGTTGACTGGCTGGCCAGAATGATGGAGCTTCCTGAACAATTTCATTCCTCTTCAGCAGGTGGCGGGGTCATTCAGGATACTGCTTCTACATCGGCATTAACTGCTGTTATTGCTGCCAGAGAACGGGCAACAAAACTGGAATCAAACCAAAAAGGAGTAAAGCAAAATCTTATAGCTTATGTTTCTTCACAGACGCATTCATCATTGGAAAAAGCCGTCAAAATGGCCGGAATTGGAAGTGACAACCTTCGGATAATTGAAGTTGATGAACAATTTGCAATGAAGCCTGAAGTACTGGAACAACAGATAAAAGAAGATAAAGCAAACGGTTTTCTGCCTTTTTTTGTTTGTGCTACGTTGGGAACTACTTCTTCAAATGCTATGGATCCCCTGCGAAAGATTGGAGAAATCTGCCGCAATAATAATTTATGGCTTCATGTTGATGCTGCCATGGCGGGAACGGCCATGCTTTGCCCTGAATACCGGCATTTTATGGACGGTGTGGAGCTGTCCGACAGTTTTTCGTTTAATCCGCATAAATGGATGTTCACCAATTTCGATTGCGATGTTTTTTGGGTGGCAGACCGTAGGGAACTGATTAATACCTTTTCAATATTACCGGAATACTTAAGGAATAAAGCAACCGAATCGGGCGAAGTGTTTGACTATCGCGACTGGCATGTGCAGTTAGGCAGGCGCTTCCGTGCCTTAAAGCTGTGGTTTGTTATCCGGCATTATGGAGTGGAAGGTTTACAGTTTCACGTGCGTAAACATGTAAAGCTGGCACAGCAGTTTGCCCAATGGGTGGAAACCTCAAAAGAGTTTGAACTGGTGGTAAAACCTCCTCTTAACCTGGTATGTTTTCGCTATGTAGGAGACGATGATTTTAACCTGATGCTGATGAATAGAGTAAATGAATCAGGCAAAGCTTTTTTTACACACACCAAACTGAACGATCGAATCGTTTTACGCATGAGCATTGGTCAGACACATACCGAAGAAAAGCATGTGAAGCAGACCTGGGACCTGATTCAAAAAACTGCTGCTGAATTAAACAGGGAGGTATGAAAACAGAATAATATTGCACAGAGCATAGAGCATGGAGCATGGAGCATGGAGCACAGAGCCTGGAGCATAGCATTTATACTGAGGGATTGAAGTCACAAAACAACTTCTCCCTCCTGACCTTTTTTCCATGCATCTTCTTGCAGTTCAAGGTTCCGGATTCAAAGTTTCCTGGCTACAGGCAGGCAGGCGGGTTCCCAGCCCCCGAGAGTCGGATTTTCCCAAATCCGACACTTTCCCTTTGTAAACCTTTCGGTTTAATCTCTCCTAATAACCAGTGACAGTTATTATCAACCTTATTTTTCTTAACTTTATTTTCCTAAACCAATCTCAGTAGCAGGCCTTCCCCTCAAAATCCCTGTCGATGAGCAGGAAAATTTTGCCTTAAGAATAACAGTTTCATGTTCAAAGTTCCGAATTCCAGGGTTCGGGGTTCCAGGTTCGGGGTTCCAGGGTCCGAATTCCAGATTCCGGGGCCCCTGCTGCAGGAGTCGAATACAACCTTATTTTTCTTAAACCTTATTTTCAAAAACAACCTAAGTAGCATGCCCTCACCTCAAAATCCCGCTCGTTGAGCAGGGCTACGACCTGGTTAAATGAAGGCATAATGTGAAATAAAATGTAACTGAAATCAAGGGATTGAAGTTTTATTTATATCATTGTCGACTCATGATTTCGTGAGGTTGTCAAATATTGTTACTTTTGATAAAATGTAAAAAGTGAAGGGAGAATTTGTGAAGAAATGGATGTACATATTATTTTTAATTTGTAGTCTTGGAGCAGGCGGACAGGAGCTTGTTTTGCCTGAGCTTGAGGAAAATGACAGCCTGCAATTAAAGATGGAAAGGGATCTTATGTACCGGCAGCTGATGACAGGTTCGGTAGTAGGTGGTGACCTGGCTCTGCCGTTTCAGATGCCGGAAATTGATTTTAATGCCGGAATTGCTAAACGCTGGTCGTTTGATTCTTCAGAACTTTTTTCAAATCAGCTGCAGGTGAATGAATATTTTTCGCCCTACCCGGGATTAGCGGCATCGCCTTTCCTGCGAAATGGTTCGGTATTCAGCAGCGCTGCCTATAAGATAAATGACCGTTTCACAATGGGAGGGTACAGCTTTGGAGCCAATTCTGTTTTCACCGCACCATTACCCAATCAGGGCCTTAACAATTATGATGTGCGTGGTTCCACCATGTTTATGCAGTATAAGGTGTCCAAAAATTTCAAGATAGAAACCCGTGTTAATGTCACCCAGAGACCTGGTCCCGGTTTTTAGTGCCGGGTGCCGGAAGGTATAAATCGTATTTGAAACTGCTATAAACTTTAAACATAAAACTTTAAACTAATTCCTTCATGTTAACAGTCTACAAGGCTTCGGCCGGCTCTGGGAAAACATTTCAACTGGTTGCAGAATACCTGAAACTCCTGCTCGTAAATCCTTACAATTACACGCAAATTTTGGCTGTAACGTTTACCAATAAAGCCACAACTGAAATGAAGAGCCGCATTATGGAGCAGTTGTATCAGTTGGCCAGGGGAGGCGATTCCGCATATCTGCCCCTGCTGAAAGAAGATTTATCGCTTGAAGAAAACTTTATCAGGCACAGGTCACAACTGGCTTTAAAAAATATTCTTCACGATTACAGCCGGTTTTCAGTTAGTACAATTGATTCATTCACTCAGCGCATAATTAAAGCATTTAACAGGGAAATGGGTATATCGCCTCATTTTGTGCTTGAGCTTGATAACGATCTTGTTCTTGAAGAAGCTGTTGATCGGTTGTTGGCCAGGGTGGACACCGATAAACAGCTAAGAAAATGGCTGGTCGATTTTAGCCGTGAGAAAATAGTGGAAAACCGCAGCCAGCATATTGAAGCCGATATAAAAAACCTTGGAAAAGAACTGTTCATGGAAAAGTTCCAGGTGTTTTTTCCGGATAATAATGAAACTGTTTATACACGTGAGAACCTGGATGATTTCAGGAAACAGCTTGAAAAGATTACGGCGGTTTTTGAAAATACGTTGAAGTCGAAAGCTCTGGTGTGTATGCAGCTTATTGAAGCCCGTGGTTTTTCTGTCGATGATTTCTCTTATAAATCAACCGGAGTAGCAGGTTACTTGATGCAGCTGTCGGAAAAGAATATTCGGGAACCCGGTGCCAGGGCAATACAGGCAGCAGAATCAACTGAAAAATGGTTTGCTAAAAATCATGCTCAAAAGGAACAGCTAGGCTCTTTGGTAGAGGAACATTTACAGCCTTTACTGAATGAGATAATCTCCTACTACAACAACAATAAAATTGCCTGGCAATCAGCATGCGAAGTGATAAAGCAGCTGAGGATACTTGGTATACTGACGGACCTGAAGGAAGAAATAAGGCTGCTTTTACAGGAGAAAGGAATTCTTCAGCTTTCCGACTCCAACCTTCTGCTTAGCAAGATTATTGGAGGCAGCGATTCACCTTTTATTTATGAAAAAATAGGAAATCGCTACAGTTATTACATGATTGATGAATTCCAGGATACTTCTTTACTGCAATGGAAAAATTTTAAGCCGTTGGTGTCGAATGCCTTGTCGGAAGGAAATCCCACCCTTTTGGTAGGTGATGTAAAACAATCGATCTACCGTTGGCGAAACAGCGATTGGAATATACTTGCCAGCCGTATAGAAACCGATTTTCCGCTGCATCCGCCTCAAACAGTTTCCCTCCAAAAGAACTGGCGCAGCCGGAAAAATATAATCGATTTCAACAATGCCGTTGTGGGCGCTTTAAAAAAAACTTTTGAAGAGCATCTTTTCAGTGAATTTGAGGAAGGTAGTTATCTTGAGAAGTTTCGTAATGTTTATCTTGAGTTTCTTCAGGAGCCCGGAAACCTGTCGGGCGAAGCAAGCGGGATGACCGAAGTAACTTTTCTGGAGGAAGAGGATTTCGAAGAGTCATCTGCCCGGCTTCTGGTTGAGCAGGTAAAAAAAATGCAGGACAGAGGCCTTAAAGCTTCCGGCACGGCCATTCTTGTCAGGAAAAAAGATGAAGGGGCTCTGATAGTGGAAACATTTATGGATGCGGCCAGGCAGGAGGAGAATGCCGGATATAATCTGTCGGTTCTTTCGAATGAATCATTGTTTCTGTATGCTTCCCGCGGTGTTAATTTTGTTATCCTTGTGGTAGAACTTTTGACCGACCCTGAAGGTGTCGTTCAAAAAACTGCGTTATTACATCTTTGGTTGTCGTGGTTGAAACCTTTGCAGCAAAAAAAGGCAGCTGGTGAAGAAGAGCTGCCGGAACAAGAAAAAGCTGAAGCCTGGCTTAAGGAAAAGGATTTTGAATCTTGTTTTGAATCCGAGCTGGGAGAGAGGATCCAATGGATTAAGGAAAAAGTATCCCTGTCTTCCCTTGATGAAACTGTAATGCAGATTTGTAATTCCTTTGGATTGTTTGATGTAAAAAGTGAGCTGCCTTATTTGCAGACGCTTATTGATAAGGCTGCCGAAATAAAAATCTCACTTTCCAACGACTTGTCAAATTTTCTTTTCTGGTGGAATACCAAAGGTTCACGCACTTCAGTGAATGTTAATGAGGAGTTGGATTCTATCCGGCTTCTTACCATTCATAAGGCAAAAGGACTGGAATTTGAAGCCGTATTGCTGCCCTCCTTTAATTTCGACAGTTCATGGGTAGGAAACCAGGCGCCTATGTTGTGGTGCGAGGCCGACATTGAACCTTTCAACCGGTTTCCGCTGTTGCCTGTCAGAGCAGGCTCCCGTTTGGCAGGTACCATTTTTCGAGAAGATTACCTGGAAGAAAAACTCAGCAGTTTGATTGATTCACTGAACCTCGTTTATGTGGCTTTTACCCGGGCAAAATCGGTCTTATACATAAATTGTAAACAGCTTCCGCAGAATAAGAATAATGACCAGAGAACGACTATCAATGCATTGCTGAAAACTTCGCTTGACAGGATGAACCTCTCAGCACCGTTTGCTGGTTGCTGGAATCCGGAAAAAACAATTTTCACTTTTGGAAAGTTGCCTGCATTTAGTCCTGTTCAAAAAGATGAAAACAATAATGTTCTTTTGAAGTACCATTTCCATGATTTCAGTAAACGCTTAGGTCTGCGCCTCAACAGTGAAGAATTTTTAATAGCAGGTAAAGAAAGCCGATCGGTTAAAAATAAGGGTAAACTGGTGCACGATATCCTTTCTTCTGTGATTGTGGAAGCTGATGTTGAAAAAGCATGTAATCAGGCGCTAAATGCAGGAAGTATAACCGCAGCTGAGCGGGATGAAATAATGGATAAGCTGGCTGAAAGCATGCAGAAGCCTGAAATTAAAAAATGGTTCGACGGCAGTTATAAAGTATTAAATGAACGGAATCTGCTGTCGTCCGAAAAACAACTTCGTCCCGACAGAATTATGATTTCAGGAAAAAATGCCGTGGTTGCGGACTATAAGTGGGGTGAAGTAAAACACGACAAGTATAACTCACAGGTAAGGAGGTATGCTGAATACCTGAAAAGAAGCGGTTTCGATAAAGTGGAAGGTTATATCTGGTATATTAATCTGGATGAAGTGGAGAAAGTAGGTGAATGGAGCTGATGGAAATGGAATAGTTTTTTTTCAACGGTTAAACTGAAAGAAATCCTGGGATCCACCTTAAAAATAATTTGTAATTTTGGCGGCAATAAAAATAATTCCAAATTTCATTTAAAGATAACATGATCCAAAGAATTCAAACGGTTTACATTCTGATAGCAGTAGTGTTTACGGCATTGCTTTTTAATTTCGATTTTGCTGAACTGGTAGTGAATGGTGAGTTATACGTGTTTGATGTAACAGGCATCATGCATGGCGAAGAGGTCATATTCGACGGATTACCGGTTATGGGGTTTATAGGGCTTATTGTCTTACTGCATGTGGCAGTAATTTTCATGTATAAAAACCGTATCCGGCAAATCAGGATATTGGCTTTCACCATCATATTGTTGCTTGGATTGCTTGGAATTATGTTTTATTTCCTGCATGCAGGTTTTGAGAATGCTGAATTGGTGTATAAGATCCCGATGACCTTCCCGCTGATTGCAGCAATACTCGATTACCTTGCCATTCGTGCCATAGGGAAAGATGAGGCATTGGTAAGAAGTCTGGACCGGATAAGGTAACCATTATGAAAGCCATTGTTTTTTCTGCCGGATTCGGAACACGGTTGCAGGAGGAAACCCGCAGTAAACCAAAGGCCCTGGTAAAAGTGGGAGATAAGCCCCTGCTGGCTCATGTTATCGAAAAACTGAAGCAGGAGGGTATTTCTGATATTGTAGTAAATGTCCATCATTACTCCGAATTGATTATAGATTTTCTAAAGCACAAGGATTTTGGTGTGAACATAGCGATTTCAGATGAATCGCTTAAGCTGCTCGATACCGGGGGAGCGCTTAAAAAAGCTGCCCCGTTGTTGAAGGCTAAAAATGAACCCATACTAATGTACAATGTGGATGTGTTAAGCAACATTTGTATTGCCGACCTTTTTAATGAGCATATGCAATCGGGTGCGCTGGCTACGTTGGCAGTAAGAAACCGGAAAACTCAGCGGTACTTTAAATTCAGTCAGGATAAACGGCTGGTGGGCTGGATAAATAAAAAAACAGGAGAGAAGAAAATATCGGTTCCGGATGAGTTTGAAAATGCTGTTGAAATGGCTTTTAGCGGCATTCATATTGCCAGCCCTGAAATCTTTAATGTATTGCCCGACGATGATTACTTTTCAATGACCGGTTTATATATAAATCTTGCAAATAAGCATCTTATCAGGGGATTCTTCGACCAATCTGACCTTTGGATGGATGTCGGTAAACCCGAAGAACTTGAAAAAGCAAGACGAATGTATCGATAAATTTACCATCTTTAACAGGTTTATTCTAATAACTAATCACTATGAAAAACCTGTTTCTTCCATTTTATTTTTTAGCTGTGCATGAAAATGAAGAAGCACTGCATCATTTTGACCCCTCCTTTTTCCTCAGGTGTTTTTATGTTCAGGCAGGTGATATTATCCTGACAATGCGGGCGGAAGAGAATATTTTAAAGTCGTTGTTATGAAAACATCACGTCGCAAATTTTTTAAAAAAGCTGCCCTGGCAACTGCAGGAAGCACTTTAATTAATTACACTGCCTCTGCATTCCCTCAAAAACAAAATGAGAGGTATGCTGCACTGGATGCCGTAATGGCAAAACCAGTACTTAAAAAAGAGTTTTTTCCCGCACCGGTAATTATTGAAACACTTGAGCTTTTGCGGCTCAATGACAATTTTATATGCAGGGTACGTTCCAAAGAGGGCGCTGAAGGAATTTCGGTAAGTAATAACATGCAGATGGTTTCATTGTATCCTATCTTCACCCGAAGATTGCAGCCTTTCTTTCCGGGTAAAGATGCCAGGGAGCTTGAGCAATTGCTTGAGGATGTTTATGTTTATCAGAGCAATTATAAATTGCAAAACCTGGCGCTTTGGGTGCCGATGGCTACCATTGAGTTTGCCATACTCGATATGCTGGGAAAAATTGCCGGCAGACCAATGGGGATATTGATTGGTGAAATACATCATCCACAAATAGCTGTTTATCAGGCTAATAATTTCAGAGGAAAAACGGCTGAAGAATCAATTGAAGGAATTAAAAGACAGGTGGCTGAAACAAATGCAAAAGCCTTAAAGTTTAAGGTGGGCGGGCGAATGAATGCTCCTGAAATACCTTCACACCGTTCTGAAAAACTTATTCCATTGGTGCGAAAAACGTTTGGTGATGATATGACCATTTATGCCGATTCAAACGGTTCATATGATGTAAAGGAAGCCATCAGGATTGGCCGGCTAATGGAAGAATATAAGTTTGATTTTTATGAAGAACCCGTTCCTTTCGACTGGTATGAAGAAACCCGTGAAGTGGCTGATGCATTGGAGTTGCCCATTGCCGGTGGGGAGCAGGAACCCAGTATGCATAGCTTCAGATGGTTGATTGGAAACAATGCCCTGCAGGTGGTGCAGCCCGATATTTTCTATTTTGGGGGAATGATCCGTTCCATGAAAGTGGCAAGAATGGCTGCTTTAAAAAACATGGAATGTACCCCACACATTTCAGGATCAGGTTTGGGGTACCTGTATATGATGCATTTTGTGTCGGCAGTACCAAATGCCGGACCTTATCACGAATTTAAAGGGTTCAATAATGAATTACCGCTCGAATGTCCTACATCTGACCTGCAAAGTCATGATGGCGTGGTTAATGTGCCTTCTGGACCTGGGCTAGGAGTGGAAATTGACCCGCTGTTTATTGGTAAACATAAACTTGTACAGGCATGAAACCTAAAGTCATCAGCAATGTGCATGTATGGCTTATATCCAAATCAGAGGTCAGTACAAAAGGAAAAACCGGTTAGATCATAAGCAAAGTACAGGATTAATGGCAAGAATAATTTGGAAGAACACTAAAGCAGGAAGAAGAAATAAAGTTAGTCTTCTGTCAGGGATTGCTGCTTTTTTTGCTATTCTGTTGTTCACAGACCTCGAGCCGGGAAAGCCTGAAATCACCCGTACCTTTGCTGTTGCCATGCTTATGGCCATATGGTGGGTTACCGAAGCATTACCGCTATCGGTTACTGCACTGGTGCCCATTGCAGTCTTTCCCATGCTTGGCATAATCGATGGAAGAGCGGTTTCGGAAGCCTACATCAATCATATAATCTTCTTGTTTATTGGCGGATTCATTATGGCGCTGGCCATGGAACGATGGAACCTTCACAAACGCATTGCCCTGGTGATTCTCAAATGGGTTGGCGTTAGTCCTGCCCGCATCCTGTTCGGATTTATGTTTGCTTCAATGGCATTATCAATGTGGATTTCCAATACAGCCACCACTATGATGATGATTCCTATTGTCGCATCCATCATATATAAAATCGAAGAAAGTATCGGAAAACAAAAAATTTCAAAATATGCTTTGGGGTTGTTGTTGGGCATTGCCTACAGCTCTTCAATCGGGGGAAATGCCACCCTGGTAGGCACACCCACCAATCTTATATTTGTACGCATCCTGTCGATTCTTTATCCTGCAGCGCCTGAAGTCTCATTTACCCAATGGTTTCTTTTTGCTTTTCCCATTACAGTCATTATGTTTGCAGCTGCTTTTTTGCTGCTCTATCTGCTTTACCGGCCAAAAGAAAACTGGAACAACATTTCAACCGATACATTTAAAATTCAGTTAAAAGAACTTGGCAAACCCAGCTATGAAGAAAAGGTTGTTTTTGCATTGTTTCTCCTACTGGCGATTATGTGGATTACCCGTGCCGGGATTAGCTCCGAAAGCTTTAATTTCAGTGGATGGGCTTCTTTTTTTAAAAGTCCGGGGTTTATTAATGACGGTACAGTTGCCATTTTTGTTTCGCTTCTTCTTTTTATCTGGCCTGCTAAAAACCTTCAGGGGGGAAAGATAATGGACTGGGAAACTGCCAACCGGCTTCCATGGAACATCGTACTGCTTTTTGGAGGTGGATTTGCCCTGGCACTGGGGTTCGAACAATCGGGGCTGGCCTTGTGGTTTGGTGAACAAATGGCAGGAGCGGCAGGCATACCTTCTATTGTTTTTGTACTGGCCATCGTAGCTATGATGTCGTTCCTTACCGAACTAACCTCAAATGTTGCCTCCACACAAATGTTGCTTCCGGCTTTTGCCAGCATTGCTGTGGCTACCGGCGATAACCCGTTGCTGTTTATGATACCGGCAACAATCGCTTCCTCCCTGGCTTTTATGTTACCTACTGCCACCCCTCCCAATGCCATTATCTTTGGCAGCGGCCGTGTCACAATCGACCGTATGATGCGAACCGGGTTCTCGTTAAATCTGATGGGTATCCTGATCGTTACGCTGATGACCTATCTGTTGATTGGATATTTCTTTGGCGTTTTTTTCAATGTGGTGCCTGAGTGGGCAAAGTAATTTTACAGGCTGGCCCATATCCTTGCAAGTGAATGTCCCGGGGCTTTGATGTTCAAATCTAAAAAATAGCCAAAAGGAGTTTGAGCCGTTTCATATCCACCATTCTGCAGCCTTTTTTCGGCCATGTCAAACAATTGTTTTGTAAACTCCACTGAGGCTTTTGAATCCGACAGATGAGCAAATGAATGCAGGATAATCCTTTGGCAATTGTTTTTCCGGGCGGTCCATTTCAGATGGTTTACCAGTTTCTTTTCCCGGCTTTTTACATCGTACTCCTGGTCAGTTTCCTCCACCTGAATAAAAGCCAGTATCGAATCGGTGTAGGTTGCCCCTGCAGTTACATCATCGGCCTCCTCCAGATTCTTTTCTGCAGGATTGTAGCTAAATTCATCGACATACATTACAAGTACCTTCATCTGTTATTCCAATTCCATAAGCAGTTCTTCACTTAATTTCCCGGTCCATTCGCACAGCTGTGCTTTTTGCTCATCCGACAGCTTCGCATCACGATGTATCAAAAGATATGATTTTAAGGGCATATGTCCCTCCTCAACTTCTTCGCACATTTTATCCAGGGCTGTCATCCGGTCCAGCACTTCCATATTGCCCCAGTTGGAAAGATTCAGATCGGCCTTTCCATCCCTGATGTGATTGTTTACCATCCAGCCAACCGGCATGATGTAATGGTACCAAAGGTACCTTGTCTGGTCGGAATGGCAGTCGAGGCAGGAAGTTTTTAACAACTCCTGAATGTCGTCGGAAACCATGACCTGTTCAAACATATGATCGCCTGTCATTTCCACTACCGGTCGTTCAGGTTGAAAAAATTGCATTGTTATGAAAATTACTGCCAGAATAACAACAGTATATAAAATAAATTTTTTCATGCCAAATATTCTGCTTAATTGTCAATAAGCATTTTCATTTCCTGATTTGCCCAGATAACGAATGCTTTAACTTGAGCGTCAGTAAGCTCGGCGTGGGGTTTTTTTGATAAATATTTTTTTGGAGGCATTTCTCTCTTTTCTACAACTTCTGCCATCTCTTTCAACCTTGTGATTTTTCTTACTTTTCCCAAATCATTGTAAGTTTCAAAATTGAGGGCTTCCAGCGCATCTTCATTTGTTGATTCCGGCCCATGGCAGTCATAACACGAGTTTTTAAGAATAGCCTGCATCTCTTTTTGACCATCCTGTTCATCCTGATCAGGGATTACCCTGAACGAAGAATTGAGAATCAGAAAGCCGGTGGCAATAATAAGAATTGCAAAAATGGGAAATACCAATTTGTTCATAGCTTGTGACTTTAATTGTTAAATATCTTCAATATACGGCAATATTTCCATAATAATGCAATTTTTAGGCAATTGATGAACGTATTAACGGCTGGAACTTTAGGTAAAATGAAACTGACAAAAGCTTTCCTCTGATTATAAATATTAACTTTGGCAAAAAAGTAAAAAGCATGCGTTGGCTCTTTGTGACAGTGATCATTCTTGTTGTTTCAGCCGGGTTTGCTGCCGGACAGGTTTCGCATGGAGGAAGGCCTCTTGAAGTGCCACAGCTCAAAAGCCGTGGGGTTCCCGAGATAGTTATGCCGGCGGTTAACAACAATTCTCTCATGCAAATGTATGAAGAAGAGCAGCAATCCGGTGCAGTGTTGAAGCCTTTTCGGTTTGCTCACGGGTTTGACGTTAATATCTCTCCGGAAACAGATGGATTATGGGTCAGGAATATTAACGGCTATGATGTGTGGAGGGTTAAAATACGATCAACAGGTGCCTGGTCATTAAATCTGATATTTAATAATTTTTCACTTCCCTCCGGCTCCCGTTTGTTTCTTATCGGTGAAAATGAAGACCATATTTTGGGAGCATTTACTTCTGCAAACAACAAGAAGTCGGGTAAATTTGCGGTTGTCCCACTTCCGGGTGATGTGCTTACTGTTCAGTTTGAAGTTGTGGCCGGAACGCAGGCAAATGGGTTTACAATTTCAGAGGTAAACCATGATTATGCAGGTATTTTGAAAGACGGTGAACGCCGGCCCCTGGGAAGAGCCGCCGGAAGCTGTAATGTGGATGTAAATTGTGATATGACTGAAGTTTGGGATGATGCAAAAGATGCCGTTTGCCGGATCATTGTGAATGGACGGGAAATATGCACCGGGGTGCTGCTGAACAATACAGCTGAAGATGAACGGCCTTTTATTTTATCGGCAGCTCATTGTTACGACAGGCCGGAGTATGCGGAAACCTCGGTTTTTACCTTTAATTATGAAAGCCCTTATTGTGCTCCTCTCGATGGTGATCCTTCGAATTCAGTTGCCGGCGCTGAAATGAAGGCCTTTTCCGACAACCTTGACTTTTCGCTGGTGGAGTTAAGCCTGATTCCTCCGCCCGACTATCGTCCCTTCTTTTCGGGATGGAACAGGAGCGGATCGCTGCCCGATTCAACCACGAGCATTCACCATCCCCAGGGGGATATAAAGAAAGTTTCAACCGATTTGGATCCGCCTCTGATTGCTGATTTTACTTCCGATTATACACCCTCCGGATTCTTAAAAGTAGTGCGGTGGGATACAGGTGTCACTGAGCAGGGCTCTTCCGGCGGACCATTGTTTAATCCTTCCGGAAATGTCATTGGAAGCCTTACCGGAGGATCGGCCACCTGTAATAATCCGGTGAACGATTATTTTGCCCGGTTCGATATGGCCTGGGAGTTTAAGCCCGATTCATCAGGGCAGTTAAAATACTGGCTTGACCCGCTTAATACAAATAAAATGAGTTTGGAGGGAGAGCGGTATTATACGGGTGAAAATCTATGTGTGTCGTTTACAAACCTGGAAGATTTCGATGAGCATCAGAATGTCGTACTGAACGAAGAAGGCCGAAATGCAGGATTCTGGGGAGGCAGCAATCAAATCAACATCACTGAATTTACTGAACGGTTCTCTATTCCGGGAAATGAGCAGCTGTATGGAGTGTCGATGGGAGTGGGCCTTATACAGTTGGCAAGTCCTTCCAGTAACAGTGCAATAACAGTTAAGGTTTATAACGGCAGGAATGCACCTGAAAATGTTATTTATTCCCAAAATGTTCCCTTAAAAAGTCTTGTGGAAGATGCAATGAATTTTATTCCCTTCGATTCCGTTGTGGAGCCTTCCGATACTTTCTTTGTAGGATTTGAGTTGAGCAATTTGCTGCCGCAGGAAGACTTTGTTCTCTATCAATCATTGCGACAGCCGGGAAGGGAGAATTTCTTCTGGTTTAAACAGGATAACGTATGGTACGATTTTCAGGCTGCCAATACTGAAGGGTTTTCCATGGCAAATGTGTTTGAACTGGTAGCCTGCAATGTGAATGAACCTGCACCTGATAAACCGCTGGTTAATGAGCCAATGGAGGCGGTTGTTTATCCCAATCCGACTCAGGGTATATTTACTTTTGAAGCAGGCCAGGAAGTAATACCTGAAAATGTTAAGGTTTATAATATTATCGGTAAGGAAGTTAAAGCCCGTATGTATCAATACCGGGAGAAAAAAATACAGATTGATTTGTCAGGAAACATGCCGGGAGTTTATTTTGTACGCTTTAATTCTGAACTGGGCAGGCTTTCAGAAAAAGTTATTTTTAATCCCCGGTAAGTCATGTATATGCGTATTTTAATAAGTTATTTAGTTGTTCTGATTTGTGTTGCAGGGTGTGTTAACGCTCCTGAAAAACGGTTTGACACCGGCAATCAAAGCGATAAGGCAGAGGGTTTCGATATAGAAGAATCGGGTGGGATTACAAATCTAACTGTATTCAACCCGTGGGGAAAGGCCAAAGGTGTTTCATTTGAATATTACCTGGTAGACCGGAACTCTGAAGTGCCTGATTCACTTTCGGGAAAAAAAGTTATCAAAACGCCTGTTCGAAGGGTTATCTGCCTTTCAACAACCCACCTTGCTTACCTCGATGTGCTTGAAGAAACAGATGCCGTTGTTGGAATATCCGGAAGCAGGTACATCTCTAATCCTGAAATCCGGAAACGCATGGAACAGGATGAAGTTCCTGATGTAGGCTACGGCCAAAACCTGAATTACGAGCTGATGGTAAGTCTTAAGCCCGATCTGGTGATGGTATACGGTATAGGAAGCGAAGTGACCAGCTATACCCGAAAGCTGGAAGAATTGGGCATTCCGGTTGTAATGGTGGCCGAATACCTGGAGGAATCGCCTCTTGGAAAAGCTGAATGGGTGAAGTTTATGGGTGCTTTTTTTGAAAAAGAGAAGATGGCCGAAGACTATTTTTTGAAAGTTGAGAAGGAATATAACCGGCTAAAGGGGCTTGCTGCCGGCGACCAAAGCAGACCAAAGGTGTTGGTGGGCTCTCCGTATAAGGATGCCTGGTGGGTGCCCGGGGGAAATTCCTATCTTGCTAATCTGATTTCCGATGCCGGCGGTAATTATATCGGACGAAACAATGCTTCCCGTGAAAGCTATGTTATATCCTTTGAAAATGCCCTGGCATGGGGAGGACTTGCTGACATCTGGATTAATATGGGCAACCTTACTTCTAAAAGTGAGTTGCTTGCTGCCGACCAGCGGTTTGAAAATTTAGCTGTGTTCAATAAAGGCAGGCTGTACAACAACATTAACAGGCTTAGCAGTCATGGCGGAAACGACTTCTGGGAAAGCGGAACGGTAAATCCCCATCTTGTTTTGCGTGATTTAATTTCCATTTTTCATCCGGGATTGGTTAAGGAAGAATTGGTATATTACAGGGAAATTCAATGAATGCGAAAAACAAAACAACACGAACAACTGCAGGGCTTCAATTTTCTTTATTGGCCTTATTGCTGGTGCTTTTTTTTACAGCCGATTTATTGCTTGGCTCAGTAATCATTCCTGTAAAACAGGTATTGCTGGCATTTTTCCCTTCTGCTGAGACCAATGAAACTTTCCGGACAATAATACTCGAATTCAGGTTGCCAAAGGCTTTAACCGCTGTACTGACCGGAGCAGCTCTTTCGTTAAGCGGTCTTCAGATGCAGACGATATTCCGCAATCCTCTGGCAGGTCCTTATGTATTGGGTATCAGTGCCGGAGCAAGTTTAGGGGTAGCGTTGTTTGTTCTGGGTTTTTCATCCACATTGGCATTGGGCATGTTTTCCGCTTCCGGAGCGTTGCCATTGGCCCTGGTGGCATGGCTGGGATCCTTTCTTGTAATGTTGCTGGTGTTGTATGTTTCAGCACGCGTAAACGATATAATGACTTTGTTAATCCTGGGTATTCTTTTTACAAGCGCCGTTACAGCCATTGTAAGCATTTTGCAGTATTTCAGCAGCGAATCGATGTTGAAGGCATTTATTATCTGGACCATGGGAAGCCTGGGAAGTGTCACCAAATCGCAGCTTATGGTATTGTCGCCTGCCATTGGAGCGGGCATTTTGCTTGCACTGCTGAAAATAAAAGATCTGAACGCTTTTTTATTGGGAGAGGATTATGCACGTTCGCTGGGAGTCTCTATTATAAGCAGCCGGATACTTATTTTTATGAGCGCCAGTCTGCTTGCAGGAACAATTACTGCTTTCTGCGGCCCGATAGGTTTTATAGGAATTGCTGTCCCGCATATCTGCAGGGTATTCTTTAAAACGGCAAACCATATGATACTGGTTCCTGCAGTCATAATCACGGGCAGCATTGTAATGCTTTTCAGCGATATCGTATCACAGCTTCCGGGTATGCAAACCACTCTGCCGATAAATTCGGTAACCGCTCTTATTGGAATTCCGGTGATAATCTGGATGATTGTTAAAAACAGGAAATTTGTTTCAGTGTAATGGCAGAACAAAATATAAATATCGAACTGAAACAGCTTACTGTAGGTTATCAGCAGGGTGGAGAAGCTCCAGTTGAGGTTTTGAAGGGGGTAAATCTTTCGGCAGCCCCCGGTGAGATGGTTGCATTAATCGGCAGCAACGGCATCGGTAAAAGCACTCTCCTGCGCACACTGGCCGGTTTTCAACCCTGGTTCGGCGGTGACGTACAGCTTAAGGGCAGGAGTTTAAAAAAGCTCCGCTCCGGGGAAACAGCTCAGATAATGAGTTTCGTATCTACCGAAACAGTGAGGATTCCCAATTTGTCGGTATTCGACCTGGTGGCATATGGCAGGTTCCCCTATACCAACTGGATAGGAATGCTGACCGATGAAGACCGGTCAATTATTTCCGATGCAATACGTAAAGTTGGTTTGCAGGGTTTCGAAAAGCGTTTTGTGATGCAAATCAGCGATGGTGAACGGCAACGCGCTATGATTGCCAGGGCATTGGCACAGGATACACCGGTAATCATTCTTGATGAACCCACAGCTTATCTCGATGTAAGCAACAAGTATGAAATCTTTCATCTGTTGCAGTTGCTGGCATTTGAAAAGAAAAAAACAGTGGTGCTGTCAACCCACGACCTGAACATTGCCCTGAGAGAGGTGGATAAGTTGTGGCTAATTGCTCCTGACGGTATTTACCAGGGAGCACCTGAAGATGCTGTTCTCAATGGTTGGTTAAACCAGCTGTTTACGAATGAGCACATTGGTTTTGATGAAACTGAAGGAGAATTTTTCTTTAAAAAAGATTTTCGTGCCAAGGTGAAAGTGGAAGGGCAGGGGATAGCCCTGTCGTGGACCTTACGCGCGTTGAACAGGAAAGGATACCAGATAGTCATGAAGGCAGAACCCGATTTCCGCGTAATTGCCGGGGAGAACGAATGGGAAGTGATTCTGAAAAATAATACAAAAAAGAAATTTAACAGTATTTATCAGTTATTGGCGTACCTGGAATAGCATATGTGCCACAGGGAATTAAAAGAACATTTGTGTAACTCTTTAAAAAGTGATAAATTCATTGACGCATTTTTGCCGGGAAAGAAAATAATTAACAGAAGCAGAAAACAAACTGGTTTAATAATTGTAGAAAACAGCAGGTGCCGGTAAAAAATAAGCCGGATTTAAAAGGAATTGAAACAGAATATGAAGAAGGTAGAAATTTTTTGTCACAATACAGGGACAAAACACTCGTACCCAATGGGTACATCATTGATGGAAATCAGCAAAGATTTGAACATTCAGCTTAAGCATCCGGTATGCGGAGCCATTGTGAACCACCAGGCACGGGAACTTTCATTCTGTGTAGTCAAGCCAAAACAGATAATGTTTTACGATGTTTCGCATACCGATGGCATCAGAATGTACATCAGGAGCCTTATTTTTGTTTTATATGTATCCACCAAGGAGGTCTTTCCACATGTTTCATTAAGGATACGCAAAGGAATTTCGAACGGCTACTTTTGTGAACTGTCGGGAATGGGCCGTGAAATTGATGAGCGCGATGTAGAAGCAGTGAAAAATAAAATGCAGGAATTTATTGATAAGGATGAACCCTTTGTAAAAGAACGGCTTCTGACCGAAGATGCGGTTGAGCATTTGCTGCAGGAAGGTCTTACGGAAAAGGCGCAGCTTTTCGAACAACGAGGTCATCTGTATTCCAGCCTCTATTTCTTAAATAATCTGGGCGATTATTTTTATGGAAATTTATTGCCTTCAACAGGATACATCTCCAACTTCAACCTGGAAAAATATTTCGACGGACTTTTGCTCAAGGTCCCAAAGCCGGGAAATTTCAATGAGCTTCAGGAAGCGCCTCAACAAAAGAAATTGTTCGATATCTACCAGGAACATAAGAACTGGGCACGGATACTGAATGTTGCAACAGTTTCACATCTTAATGCTTTTACACTTGATAAAAAGGGTGGTCATATTATAAAAATCTCTGAAGCATTGCATGAAAAGAAAATTGCCGAGATTGCCAATAAAATTCATCAGCAAAAGGATGATGTTCATGTTGTGCTGGTAGCCGGACCTTCGGCATCGGGGAAAACCACCTTCAGTATGCGGCTGGGGGTGCAACTTGCAGTAAACGGCCTGCGCCCCTATCAGGTTTCGCTCGATAATTATTTCGTTGACAGGGAACTTACCCCGCGCGATGAATACGGGAACTACGATTTTGAAGCCCTGGAGGCAATCGACATCAATTTCTTCAACGAACAACTCCTTCAACTGCTGGATGGAAAAGAGGTGCAACTGCCAAAATTCGACTTTCACCGGGGACGCCGCTTTATGAACGGCGACCGGTTGCAGCTTAAAAAAGGCGATATACTGATAATTGAAGGAATACATGGAATGAACCCTTTCCTGTTGCCCCGGATAGATGCTAAAAATACCTTTAAAATATTTATCAGTGCACTTACCCAGGTTTCAATGGATGAGCATACCCATATATCAACTTCCGACAACCGGCTGATCCGAAGAATTATTCGCGACAGCAAGTACCGTGGCTATAAAGCTTCCGATACCATAAAACGATGGCCTTCAGTAAAAAGAGGAGAGGAGAAGAACATCTTCCCCTACCAGGAGAATGCCGATGTTATGTTTAATTCATCAACGCTTTATGAGCTGGGCGTACTGAAAAAGTATGCCGATCCGCTTTTGAAACTTGTGCTCGAAAATCAACCCGAATATATGGAAGCTTCGCGGTTACTTAAATTTCTTTCCTTCTTTAAACCTATTGATGATGAGGAAATTCCACCCACTTCGCTGTTGCGCGAATTTCTGGGTGGCAGCAGCTTCCTGTATTAATTAATATTGGATTCAACGGGTTTTAATTTTGTAGTGAGGGCAAATTGTTTTAACTTTATTGTAAAATTAAAAACAATTATTCACCCTTTAAACGGAAAAAATTATGGCATTTAATTTACCCGATTTACCCTATGCAAAAAATGCATTGGAACCCTACATCAGTGAAAAAACCCTTGAATTTCACTATGGCAAGCACCACAAAACCTATGTTGAAAAAACAAACGATCTAATAAAAGGAACCGAGTTTGAAAATTCTTCGCTGGAAGACATTATTAAAAAAGCTGAGGGGGGAATATTCAATAACGGTGCACAGGTGTGGAACCACACCTTCTATTTCAGTCAGTTTAACCCCAACGGGCAAAAAGAACCACAGGGGGAACTTAAGGATGCTATCGATAAAAAGTTTGGTTCGTTTGAAGCATTTAAGGAAGAATTCTCAAAAGCTGCTGCCACTCTTTTCGGTTCCGGCTGGGCGTGGCTGGTAAAAAATCAAAACAACGAACTGGAAATCGTGCAGGCTTCCAATGCCGTCAATCCAATTCGCGACGGCAAAAAACCGCTGCTAACCTGCGATGTGTGGGAACATGCCTACTACCTCGACAAGCAGAATGCACGGCCCAAATACATCGAAGACTTCTGGCAAATAGTTGACTGGAAAATGATTTCCGATAGATTTGCAGAATAAATGTTATTAAAATGAACGTAGAAAAAGTATTCGACACAATGAAGGGTGCCGGCAAACCACTCAAGGCAGCAGAAATTGCCGAAGCTTCAGGCCTCGACAAAAAAGAGGTTGATAAGGCTATGAAGCAGTTAAAAACTGAGGGCAGAATAGAATCGCCAAAGGTGTGTTACTGGCAGCCAAAACAAAATTAAGATGAAGCAACCGTCCCGTAATTAAATTATCGGGACGGTTTTTTTTAATCCTAACTCCGGAACTCCGGTTCTTTTATCTCTCGCCTTGATAAAAGACTTTTTGCTCCGGGCTCTTTCTTTTTTTTAACACCGGTGCTTCAGCCCGGTGACCCTGCTAACAGCCACCCCCGCCACCCTGTTTTCGCTGTAGCGTTTAATCCTCCTCCTTAATCACTTCTTACCAATGCTTCTCAATATTGTCTGATGGGTGCTTTAGCTGAATCACCATGCTAAAGCATGATGTAAAACCTCCCGGACTAAATCAAACGGCTCCCTAATTCGAAAAAAGGAGTGATTTTAAGTGTACTTTTCCTGAACGTTTCGTTACCTGAAAATCCGGTTTTCGCGCCTGTAAAACCGAAACATACACTATACATTCACCATACCTTCGCCTGACTAAACTCAATGTAAATTCAATTACACTTGGAGTTGGTACGGTTAATAATTGTTTTACAATTCTGCTTTTTAAGGACTCAGAGAGAACAGGATTTACAGAATTTTAGCTGTTCCTGGCGAAATGTATTTCTTGTTTCATTTCTTCTGTGAAGGTGTGAGGAATGATCGGTTGAAGTAATTAAACTGCAGGTGCAGTCAATAATGGACAGAATTAAAGCATATCGGTTGAGAATACCAGATTGTAAACTGCAGCATTTGTTCAACTCTGCAGGACTATTTTACCCGGTTTACAATGCAATAAGGCACCTATTCCTTTTTACAATGGCTTTATATGGGAGCCACAATATCATTATGTGAATAAATTGAACATGCCGATTTACAATAAGGGCAGACCGGATTTGGATTTCCATTTGCCTGGTTTTCCTGGCAGGCATAGAATATCATCTTTGCTGAACTTGGTTTACCTAGTTTGTCACGGATATTTTTCAAATGGGTACGGACAGTAGTTTTGCTTATGTGTAGTTTTTCTGCAATTTGAAAAATGCTCCCTAAATTAAACCATAATAATAGAATTTCCTTTTCCCGCGGGGTAAGATCATGATTTGTGCGTGTTTCAGCATTTTTCCGGTTTATCAGAGTATTGATGAGTTGCGGGCACAGATATTTTCCCGATTCCATTATTTCATGAATAGCTAACGACAATTTTTCTCCTTCACAAGTTCTTAGCAAATATCCTTCTACTACCAGCAGTAACTCATTCAGTATGTCATGTGAAACCAATCCCGAAACGATTAGCATTTTTAACCGGGGAAATGTTGATCGTATCTTTTCTAACAATTCAATGAAATGAGGACCCACGTATTCGGCTTCCAGTAAAAGGATATCGGGTTTATGGATCGGTATTTCTTTCATAAGTTCTGCCGGGTTATTCATACAGACCTTGCAGACATCCACTTTTTTGTCCTTTGACAAGATGCTTGCTATGCCATCAGCAACGATTTTCTGATGGTATGAAATACAAATCTTAATGGTTTTATGGGTCATTTCCTGTTAATGTATCTGGTTCATTTACAATTATCAATTTACAAAAAAATGCTGAAATATTTAGGGTTTTCTTTTAGAATGTTGAGATTTCAATCAACAGATGTTTACCTGTTTATTAAATATGATGACTTGAAAATACATGAACTGCCAATTGATTGACTTTGAATAAAATATTAACTTCTCTTAACAAACATATAAATCAAAAAATCATGAAAAAAGCAGCTTTTTACTTGTTTCTGATCTTAATAGTAATCTCCTTCAGTGCCTGTGAAGACCGTGTATTTGATTCGGTTGATGATACCCCCGGCCTGAAAAAAGGTAGTAAGAGTCCTACTGATGTTCAATTTGGTGATCTATATGGTGACCTGATTGAAGTTGAAATGGATGAAAGAGGTGTTCCGGTTTTGTATCCTTTATGGTATAGGGTGGAAGCTAAAGATGAAATTGTTGAAGGCACCATTGATGTAGCCAACCCCAGGCTTACTGAAGGTTTTAACCTGGACATTTATCAAAGGGAAGATGATGGTGAACCAGTTGAGCCTCCGACAACAATGAATGTTGAGATTGAGATCGATGGGGGTTTTATAAGTAACTATTCGCCTGATGTTCTTTATGATTTGGAGGGCGAAATACTTGAAGAAGTAACCTACCATGTCATTCCGGTTGAGCAGGGACGACTGAACCTGATTCGTTCCAAGCCTGAAAACTTGGTAAGAAGGATGGCGGAAGTAATAAAAAATTTTGGTGACGGAACAGTTGCTGCTGTTGTCCGTGATTACTGCGGCAGGTTGTTTATGGTCCGAACACAGGAAGCTCTGGACCTGGGAATAGAAGACAAACCTATTGATTCGCCGCTGGAAAATATGGCAATTTATAAGGAATTGATGCTCTATGGATTTGATCGTCCTGCAGAACAAAATGGCTTGCAGTTTATAGTGGATGCAGATAAATTTCATTTCCAGGCAAAAATTGACAGAGATTCGGAATATTTAGGTCCTATGGATTTTCCTCCTGATCGGAGCATTGAAACCATGAAATCCATTGTAATGAACCTGGCAGCATCATGCATTGCTGCGGCTTCTGATAAAACAGGTGAACTTAAGCTGGATGAGATCGTTCTTGTTAACCGGTTTTTGGGTATTCCCAAACCACCAAATACTCCGGAAGGTGATCCGGTTTCATATTTCCCAACCGTTACGCAGGAAGTACGGATGTTGAATAAAACAGACAAGTCCACGTATACAAAATACAGGTACTTCATTGATTATACCGATTTTGAGTATCACCGGCAAAAGTTTGTAGAAACAATGATAGATTTTTATAAAATTACGCCGGTGAATGGTTCTTATATAAAAGAATATGCAGATACCTATGCTTTACATGATATCCTGTTGGACGAAGTAAGCTATAAAAGTTATTATACTGATGACGCCAGGTACAGGGGAAAAGAGGGATTATATAATAAAGCTGTCGGTTTTGCCCATCAGGCCGATGATTATGTGCAGGCATTGGTAGTCGTTCATGACAATGAAGAATTTTTTGTCTGGCAAATGCCTACACCGACCTGGAGTGTGGCAGGAAGCCCGATTAATCGTAATGTTATTTCTCCGTTTATTTATGCACCTGATGATCATGAAGGTGGCAGTGGAGGCGGTGGAAATGGCGGTGGTGGAGGAAATGGCCCCGGGGGGAAAAAGTAGGATTTTAAACTTCCCTTTATTCCTGATGCCGATGGTTCTGCCCGATAAATAATTGTAAGTTGTGTTAACAAAGATTGCAACAGTCAATTAAATAAAAGAAGAAAATAAGGATTCCATCCGTTTTTTCAAAAACTAAAACGGATGGAATCTTTTTTTTCGCTTTCGTACTTATTTTTCCCACAGCCCTTCCATCTCTTCAAGCGTTTTCCCTTTTGTTTCCGGAACGATTTTCCAGACAAAGATGAGCGACAGGATGCTCATCAGACCATAAAATCCATACGTAAAGCCGCCGCTGAATTCCATCATGGCGGGGTAGGTCGATGAAATAAAGTAGTTGGCTGCCCATTGTGCCGCTACGGCAATGGCCACAGCTTTCCCCCTGATTTTATTGGGAAAGATTTCGGAAATGAGCACCCAGGTTATCGGGCCCCACGACATCATAAACGAAGCAGTGTAGATGATAATAAATACCAGGGTTCCGATGCCGATGATCTTCATGAAAGCCAGCGCCGAAATGGCAAACATGCCAATGGCCATACCTGCAGAACCTACGATGAGTAAAGGTTTGCGTCCCCACTTGTCGACAGTGAAAATTGCCACAACAGTGAAGATGACGTTTACAAGCCCCATAATTACAGTCTGCATGAGCGATGCATCTTTCGCCGCACCCATGCTTTCAAATATGCGGGGCGCATAATACAGGGCCACGTTAATCCCAACAAACTGCTGGAAAACCGACAGCAGGATGCCAATGATGATTACTTTCTTCCCAAACGACATCAGCTTTGCTGATCTGTGGTGACTCAGGCTGCCTTTGATTTCATCCATAATGATCTTTGCCCTGGCGGTGCCGTTTATGCGGGTCAGGATATTTAACGCTTCCTCATTCCGGTTGGTAAGCGACAGGTATCGTGGTGTTTCAGGTACAAAAAAGAGCAGGACTCCAAACAGCCCTGCCGGAATGGTTTCCGACAGGAACATACGACGCCAGCCGATGGTGTTGATCCATTCGAGCGATTGTCCGCTGGCAATGCCCCAGTTGACAAAATAAACCACAAGCATACCAAAGATGATGGCAAACTGGTTTACCGACACCAGGCTGCCCCGGATGTTGGCAGGGGCTATTTCCCCGATGTACATGGGGCATACTGCCGAGGCAAGCCCAACGCCTATTCCACCGATTATACGATAAAAATTGAACATCAGCAACAAACCTGTGGTAGGCTCACCGCGCTGAAAGAACAGAAATTCAGGATAGGCAGAACCCAGAGCGGATAAAAAGAAAAGAAAGGCGGCTATCATAAGCGCTTTTTTGCGTCCTATGCCTGAAGCAATAATACCCGATATCAATCCTCCGATTATACACCCAATCAATGCGCTCGATATGGTAAGTCCATGTATCAGGGTGCTGAGTCCCTGGCTTTCGATGAGGTAACTTTGTATCGATTTTTCTGCCCCTGAAATAACTGCCGTATCGTATCCAAACAATAACCCTCCAAGAGTAGCCACAAAGGTTACGGCAATTATGTAAAACCTGTTGTTTTTCATTTCAATGATTTGTTTTCAGAACTTTTTATTTTTTAACAACATAAAGCCCGGCATTTGATAACGGCCGGGCTTATGTGTTTAACTTCAACTCGTTTTGACCGGTTAAATGTACCAGTTTATCATTTGTTCCAGAAGTTCCTGCCTGCCGCTTATCTGTGCCGGTTCACCAACTTCTTTGGCTATGCCGTACATGTCTTCAAGCGAAAGTTTGCCGGCTTCGAACTCCGCACCTTTGCCGCTGTCGAATGATTGGTACCGTTTTTTACGCATTGACAGGTAATCCGAGTCATTCATTATTTTATCGGCAATAATCAGTGAACGGGCAAAAACATCCATTCCTGAAATATGTGCAATAAAGATGTCTTCCAGATCGGTAGAATTCCTGCGGGTTTTTGCATCGAAGTTGATGCCGCCGGTTTTAAAACCTCCTGCCTGCATGATTTCAAGCATAGCTTCGGTCACTTCATACACGTTGGTCGGGAATTCATCGGTATCCCAGCCGTTCTGGTAGTCACCTTTGTTGGCATCGATGGAGCCCAGCAGGCCGGCATCGGCAGCCATACGCAAATCATGGGCAAAGGTATGCCCGGCCAGGGTGGCATGGTTTACTTCAACGTTCAGTTTGAAATCCTTGTCCAGTCCGTTGTGCCTGAGGAAACCGATAACGGTTTGCGAATCGTAGTCGTACTGGTGTTTTGTCGGCTCCATAGGCTTAGGCTCAATCAGGAAGGTTCCGTTAAAGCCCTTCTTGCGGCCATAGTCGCGGGCCATTGTAAGGAACCGGCCCATATGCTCCAGTTCCCGTTTAGTATCGGTATTGTGCAATGTCATGTATCCTTCGCGGCCTCCCCAGAACACATAGTTTGAACCGCCAAGTGCGATGGTGGCATCGATGGCGTTTTTAATCTGAACGGATACATTGGTAATCACGTTAAAATCGGGATTGGTTGAAGCTCCGTTCATGTAACGGGGATTGGAAAACACATTGGCAGTACCCCAAAGGAGTTTTACCCCTGATGCTTCCTGTTTTTGTTTTGCGATTTCAACCATTTTTTCGAGTCGTTTTTCAATCTCGAAAACCGAACCGTCGCCTGCCACATCAGTGTCGTGGAAGCAGTAGAAGGGGATGTTCATTTTAGTGATGAATTCAAAGGCTGCATCCATACGTTCCTTGTTGGCATCCATAATATCGGAGGCGCCATCCCAGGGGAAGATCTGTGTTCCCGGTCCAAAAGGGTCTTCACCTGTTCCGCAGAAGGTGTGCCAGTAGGCTACGGCAAAGCGCAGGTATTCTTTCATTGATTTGCCTGCAACAACCTTGTTCTCGTCGTACCATTTAAACGCCAGCGGATTTCTTGAATCCGGGCCTTCATACTTTATCTGGCTTATGCCCTTAAAATACTCTTTGTTACCTTTTAATACTTCCATCTTTTTTATTTTTTATGAATGAATAGTTAAAGTAATTGCACTCTTATTTTATTATTGAAAACCTGTTTTAACGAATTGCCTTTTCCAGTTCTGCTTTCCAGCGGTTGTAGGCATCGTTGTATTCTCCGGCCATCGATTTATCGGGTTCAATGGTTTCCAGCCGGGTAAGGTTTGAGAAAGCATCGCCGAACGATTTGTAATATCCCGAGCCGACACCAGCACCCCGTGCAGCGCCTACTGAACCATCGGTATTGTAGAGTTCGATGGTTGCACCGGTAATTCCTGCCAGTGTATTTCGGAAAAGGGGACTTAAGAACATGTTTGCCTTGCCGGCACGGATTACCGAAGTGTGAATACCGGTATTCTGCATGATGTCCATGCCGTATTTAAATGAAAATACGATGCCTTCCTGTGCGGCCCTCAGTAAATGTCCTTTCTGATGGATGTTGAAATTTATGCCGCTGAACACAGAGTTGATGTTCCTGTTGTTCAATACCCTTTCCGAACCGTTACCAAAGGGAAGGATGGTCACTCCCTGCGAACCTGCAGGTACATCTTCAGCCAGGCGGTTCATTTCTTCGTAAGTCATGGTTTCACCTACCATCCGCTTCAGCCAGGCATTCAGAATGCCGGTGCCGTTTATGCACAAGAGCACTCCCAGCCGCGGGTTTTCTGCCGAATGGTTAACATGGGCGAAGGTGTTTACCCTCGATTGCGGATCGTACTTTATTTCGCTGCTTACACCATACACCACGCCTGAGGTGCCGGCAGTGGCTGCCACTTCTCCCGGGTTAAGAACATTGAGCGATAAGGCATTGTTGGGCTGGTCGCCGGCACGGTAGCTTACCGTGGTCTTCCTGGAAAGACCAAGTTCTCTTGCCACTTCCGGCCGCAATTGTGCCTGCACCGAGAAAGTGGGAACGATTTCCGGGATAATATCGGATGAAAAACCATAGGTGGAAAACAGCATTTCCGATAAGTTGTTGGTTTTGAAGTCCCACATGATGCCTTCGGAAAGACCACTTACGGTGGTTTGTATTTCCCCTGTTAGTTTCATGGCAATGTAGTCGCCGGGCAGCATAATCTTATAAACCCTGTCGAACAGTTCAGGCTCATTTTCCTTCACCCATTTCAGCTTCGATGCAGTGAAGTTCCCCGGTGAATTCAGAAGGCTGGAGAGGCATCGTTCACTGCCGATTTCGTTAAATGCCTTATCGCCGATTTCTGCAGCACGGCTGTCGCACCAGATAATTGAAGGGCGGATGACCTCGTGGTTCTTGTCCACCATCACCAGCCCATGCATCTGGTAAGAAATTCCTATGGATTCAATTTTTTCCGGATCTGCATTTGAATCTTTCAGCACATCAGCCAGGGCCAGCTTCAGGTTCTTCCACCACAATTCAGGCGCCTGTTCTGCCCAGCCTGCTTTGTGGGCTGTTATCTGCATTTCTTCTTTGGGATGAAATGAGGATGCAATGCAGTTTCCGTTCTCCCCATCCACCAGCGATGCTTTCACCGATGAACTTCCTATGTCGAATCCTAATAAATACATGATATTTAATGTTTTATGTTTTAATTCAATCTTGAGCTGTTCTGTTCTGGTATGCTTTCAAAAGTAACTTCAAATTAGCGCGTTTCAAAATACAAAAAAATGTTATACAACATGTATTTTAAAATTCTGGTCTAAGGGAACCGTTCTTTACGTAAAAAAGGGGGAAATGCACTTCTGTTAGAAAGAGAACGGTTCCTTTAGTCATAACGACGAACGCAGCTTCAGGCTTGTTGGCACTTCAAACTGCACCGGCTGTCCGGTAATGACAAATTCTGCAGCTTTTTGCCCCATTAATTCGAAATCGGTTGAGATAACGGTAATGCCATTTTTAACATACTTTTTCATAGGAGTTTCATTGTAGGAAATGACCCCGGTTTCGCGTCCAGGTTCAAATCCCTTTTCTGCGCACTGGTCAAGAAAACTGGCCAGAGTGCGATCACTAACCAGGAAATAGAGCCCTCCTTTTTTTATCCTGAATTGCTCTTCCTTATAAATGACAGAATTTTTAATCTGGTAATCGTTACAGAACCGTTTAAAGTATTGTATTGACTCTTTTGGATGATAAGTAAAAGGTGGGTAGTAGAAAGTGAATTCCTTGTAACGTGTTATATTTCCCAGGTTGCTTTGCATGCAATCGTAAACAGGTTGGCCGAAGTTTTGATACACCGCCGATTGGTTTTCTTTGGCATTAATCTTCCAGTCGATAATAAGCAGTTGCTCATCCGGTACTCTGTTTATAATGCTTTTAACTTTATTGTGATCAAAACTCATAACTATGTACTTACTGTACTTGCCAAGTGCTTCATCAAAAACTTTTTCAAATAAAGATATGTTGTAATGGTGAAAATGTAAATCGACACTGATGTTTTTGGGAAGATGCTTGAGAAAGGAGCCATAAAGCACTTCCTTGTAGGCTTTGAAGGTGTCGAGAAACAGGAAAACCCGGGTTATTTTTTTTGTGACAAAATAGCCCCTGTTAGGCACTGACTCCACAACACCGCGTTTTTTGAGTTCGGCATATGCTTTAAAAACGGTATCCCGCGACAGGTTGCTTTCTTTCATTATCCGGTTCACCGAGGGCAGCATATCGCCCGATTTTAATTCATTACGGCTAATGGCATCAAGTATGGCATCTACCAGCTGCTGAAATTTCAGTGCATTCGAATTTTCATCAACTTTAAACTTCAGGTTGGTCATTTAATCGTTTTGTTTTGAGCAGCAGAACAGAAACCGTTCTGTTCTGTTCTCCAAATTTAACAATTATTATAAACCGACAGGAAGCAATACAAAAAAGTTTCCTGCGTTATTATTTTGGATAAGGAAAAGTTACTGTTTTCGAGTGGTTAAGTTTGGTCAGCATTACTTCTTTTAATTGTGGGTAACTTTTTCCTTATCTTTTTTTATGTTTTTACTGCTCCAGGTTGTCGCTATTCATTGAGATTTTCTAGCTTTATGGTAAAAAAAGTAAAACGAAATGATATACGACCTGGTTAAAAAGAACCGTACTTACCGAAGGTTCGATGCCTCACAGAAAATCAGCAGCAAGCAGATTGAGAAATGGATAGAACTGGCTCGTCTTTCCTCAAGTGCCAGAAACATGCAGCCCTTAAAGTATGTAATAAGTACCGATGAAAAGATTAATGGGCTTATATTTTCAAATCTTGGATGGGCAGGCTATCTGGCAGACTGGAAGGGGCCGGAGGAGAACGAACGGCCGGTGGCTTATATCGCGGTATTGCTTGATAAATCACTTGCTGAAAGCAGTCACTGCGATGAAGGAATCGCCCTGCAAAGTATCTTGCTGGGAGCAGTGGAAGATGGTTTTGGAGGTTGCATCATTGGTTCGGTAAATAAGAGCAAGGTGGCAAAAATACTTCAGCTCCCGGCTAACCTTGAAGTATTGTATGTAGTTGCCCTTGGGAAACCTGTTGAGGAAGTGGTTATTGAAACTGCCGGTGAGGGAGAAATAAAATACTGGCGCGATGAAAAAAATATACATCACGTACCCAAGCGTCCCCTGCATGAAATAATCTACCGCTCATTCTGATAACCGGCACTTGAAGGGGAAGTTTCTTTATTGTCTGCTAACCTCTTATTACAAGTGCTTTAATTATGTGTTGTGCAATTTTTGGATTCTCTTTCAGGCGCCGGGATGAATAATTAAACCATTGCTTTCCGAAGGGTACATAAACTCTCATGCGGTGTCCCTTGTCGATTATTGATTGCCGCAGGTCAGGAGTTACTCCATACAACATTTGAAATTCATACCTGTTTTTTGGAACCTTATATTTCTCCACAAGCTTCATCGATTGCTCCACCAGGTAACTGTCATGTGTGGCAATGCCAACATACAGTTTATTGCTGAGCATGTATTCCAGGTCATTAAGAAAATGTGCGCGCACTTCGTCGTACTTTTTATAGGCAATTTCTTCAGGTTCCACATAGATGCCTTTGCAAAGCCGGAAGTTAAGTGGTGCATTTTCTGAATGCAAAGGTTTCAGGTTTTTCAAATCATCAAGTGTGCGGCGAAGGTATGCCTGAACTACAAGACCTACGTTTTTGGGAAATTCGGCATGCAACCGTTTGAATAGTTCCATTTCCAGATCGACGCATTGTGAATCTTCCATGTCGATACGCACGAAACTGTTTTTTTCTACAGCCAGGGCAATTATTTCGCGGATGTAATTGTAGCAGGCTTCCTTGTCGATTAACATTCCGAACATGGTAGGCTTCAAAGAGAAATTTCCACTAATATTTTCAGCAGTGAACTTTTCAATTATATCAAGATACATGTCCCTGTTATTCTCTGCTTCATCCAGTGAGCTTATAAATTCGCCCAACAGATCAATCGTAACTTCAATGTTCTGTTGATTAAGAAGTTTAGATGCAAGTAACCCTTCTTCAATGGTTTCTCCGGCGATATACCTTTTAGAAAATACCCAAATCAATTTTTTGGGCATATAAGGCAGCATATTAACAATTAATTTATTCAACATTCCTGGTTTTAGATGTTCATCATAATTTTCTTCCTGCAATATTGTAAAAGTAGTACTTCATGGCAGTTCAATTCAATGATGTTTATCAGGGATAAGCTATGATTTTAAGCATGGTTTTTAAAAAAGTAGCTGATTATTAATTAACTAAAAAAAGTGTTAAAATCCCCTTTTGCATTAAGGTGAAAAAATTATCTTTGCCCGGTTGAATGACCAAAAATTAAATTATACAAATGAAAGGATCATCATTAATAGTTTCCGTAGTTGCTTTAGTGGCTGTAGCTGTTCTGTATGTGCTTTATTTTACCGGTAACGGACAGCCGGAAGAAGTTTCGAATGCCGGTGCAAACACACCTGCTGAAGGAGGATCTTCAATAAAAATTGCCTATGTAAAGGCTGATTCGGTAATAATGAATTACGACCTGGCACAGGACCTGCACGATGAATTTACCAAAAAGCAGGAAGCCTATAACAGCGAGTTCAGGACCAAGAGAGAGTCGTTTGAACGCGAGGCAAGCGCTTTTCAGGAAAAACTGCAGCGCGGAGGGTTCCTGAGTGAACAAAGAGCAGTGCAGGAACGCGACAGGCTTGTGGGAAAAGAGCAGGAAATTATGAAGCTTGACCAGGATCTTTCGGGCAGGCTGGCAGAACTGCAATCGACAAACAGTCAGCAGATACTGGACAGTTTGTTGAGTTACCTGAATGAGTATAACAAATCTAAAAAGTACGACTATATTTTTAATGGTGCCGATGTGCTGGTTGGAAATGAAGCACACAATATAACTCAGGAGGTTTTATCTGTCATGAATGAGCGTTATGCCAAACAATCAGCTTCAAAATGATATTTATCTGAAAGGATGTGATCCGGGCAATGCCCGGATTTTTTTTGCTTAAATTGCAGCGCAATACAAAAAGATCGAATTCATGTTTGCAGATAAATACCTGGCTCGAAACCAGGTAGCGAAGAGAATTATGAAGCTGCCTGCCCCTGATTTAGGCATTGCAGTAGTCGTGCCTTGTTATCGTGAGCCTGATATTTTTAACACCCTGCATTCGCTTTCCCGTTGCCGGATGCCTGGAAAAATTGTGGAGGTAATTGTATTAATTAACCATTCCGAGGCAGCGCCTCCTGAAGTTAAAGCTCAAAATCAACAGACCAGTGCGGAGTTGGAAGCATGGATTAATGAATTTTCAACAGATAAGCTGCAGTTTTTTGTTGTGGGACCGGTTGAGCTGAAGAAAAAGTGGGCGGGTGCAGGAATGGCCCGAAAGGCTGGAATGGATGAGGCGGTGCGAAGGTTTAATTACCTCAATAAACCTGACGGGATAGTCGTTTCGCTTGATGCAGATACACTGGTTGAAGAGAATTATCTTGTTGAAATCGAAAGATACTTTCGTAAAAATCCTTCGTATGCAGGCGCCACCCTTAGCTTCGAACATCAGAAGGAGGGATTGGAGGACAGGCACCTGCAGGGTATTTTGTTGTACGAGAAGTACATGGACTACTACAAAAGGGCAATGGGATTTACCGGTTATCCGTACCCGATGTTTACCGTTGGATCGGCATTTGCCGTTACAGTTGGCGCCTATGTTAAACGTGGAGGTATGAATCGCCGGCAGGCAGGTGAGGATTTTTATTTTCTTCAAAACCTTGTGCAGGTAGGCACAGTTGGAGAAATCACCTCAACAAAGGTATACCCCTCTTCAAGGCTTTCCAATCGTGTGCCTTTTGGTACCGGACCTGTTCTGCAGAAATGGATGACAGGGGAATCAGATCTTTTAAAAACATATAACTTTGACTCATTTATCGATCTAAAGGTTTTCTTTGATAAAATTAGCATGCTTTTTGGAATCAGGGAAAAGGAGTATGAGGAACTGCTTTCGTTTTTACCGGAACCTGTTGCTGTTTTTTTAAAAGAAGACTATTTTTGGAATGAACTGGAGGATTTAAATAACAATTGTGCATCTCTTTCCTCTTTTCGTCTTCGTTTTTTTCAAAAGTTCAATGCGTTTAAAATTCTGAAGTTTCTTAATTTTTCTCATGGTAATTTCTATCAAAAGGCCGATATTGCGGACCAAATTTTTCATTTAAACAACATCTGAATAAAAAACCAATGACATCATGAAGAATTATTTCATTAGCAATGCTGATTATTATGGCATTAAGCGGAGCTTGTAATAAAAGTGTGGATGAAGTTGCGCCAAAGTTATCGTTTAAATATGCAATTCCGGTTTATGGTAACAGCTGGGTAGTGGAGAATCCATCAAAAAATGCGGAGGTAGTAAAGTCAGAAGGAATGATTTCCTGGTATGAAAAGAATCTGAAAGTAAGGACCTATTTCAGGGTTGAGCAAATTGGTGAGCTTAATATCGGTTTGGTAGGAAGCGCCAAAGGTGGACCTTCGCGGTTAAAAGTTACCTGTTCTAATCAATCAAAAGAGGTGGTATTTGAGAGTGAGAAGAAAGATACTCTGGAAGTTGGCGTATTTGATATTACCAATCCCGGTTACCATTGGATTGAATTTGAAGGATTGGATCGGGAAGGTGAAAGTTTTGGAGAGATTCAGGAAGTGCTCATTGGTGGAAAAGCAGTTTCGGGGCAGGTTTATTTTGTAAAGGATGATTTTTATTGGGGCCGCCGGGGACCTTCGGTTCATCTGGGGTACCAGGTTCCTGAAGAGGCAGGTGATGTGAAATGGTTTTACTCTGAAATAACCGTTCCGGAAGGAGAAGATGTGATTGGTTCTTACTATATGGCTAATGGTTTTGGGCAGGGGTATTTTGGAATCCAGGTAAATTCCCCTACTGAACGCCGGGTGCTGTTTTCGGTTTGGAGCCCTTTTACAACGGATAATCCTGAAGAGATTCCTGAGGAAGATCGTATCGTATTGTTAAAGAAGGGAGCTGAGGTTTATACCGGAGAATTTGGTAATGAAGGCTCAGGTGGCCAAAGTTTTCTCAGGTACAATTGGAAGGCAGGAAGTACATATCGATTTTTACTTAAAGGAGAACCTGCAGGAAATGGTTCTACTGATTTTACAGCATGGTTTTTTGCCCCGGAGGAAAACTCATGGCGACTGATTGCCAGTTTCAGACGTCCCAAAACCGATACCTGGCTGAAAGGTCTGTACTCGTTTCTTGAAAATTTTAATACTGACACCGGTGACCAGTCGCGGAAGGCATTATATGGCAACCAATGGGTACACGATTCTTCAAACAAATGGACTGAAATAACGAAAATAAAATTTACTGCCGATGCAACTGCCCGTAAAGAATCGCGGCTTGATTATGCCGGTGGAGTGGAAGGTAATCGGTTTTTCCTGAAGAATTGTGGATTTTTCAGTGAGAAAACAACCATCGATTTGTTTTTTGACAGGGAAGCAAATGGAAACGCTCCTGAAATAGATTTTAATAATCTGCCGTAATCTGATTTTCTGTAAAGATTTTCCTTTGGGTTTATTAGCTGCAACAGCAGTTGTAACGGTTTTTTTTGCCGCAGTAAGATTATACTGCGGCAACTGATGTATGTTTATTCCCGGTGCCGGTATGAGAAGGCAGTTTACTAGAAAGCTGAAATGAAACCAAAGCTGAAACGATTGATTAAATGGTCATCGTTTGTAAAATCAAGTGTATATTCGGTTGCCAGTCTTACATTCCGTCTCAGCAAATAACCGGCATGAAGAGTAGCCGATTTATAGTCGGCAGGTGAATATTCCGAATCAACCCAGTTAAACAATCCCAGCAGGTACCAAATGCTTTGCTCTCCGCGGGGTGAAAAAATCAATTCTGCCATGGCCCCTTCTGTGAGTAAATCATTAAATGCAGTGGGTGTATTCATATTGGGATACACAACCGAATCATCCCGGCGAAGGTACTGCGCATTAAGTGTCCATTGGTCATTGGGAGTGAAAGTTATATCGGGGCCCCACATAAAAACGGTATTGGTTCTGCCAAATACGGTGTTATGAATGATGCTTTCTTTTCCTGTGTAAACGAAAGCGCCCACAGTTAATATTTCTCCTATATCCTGTGAAACTTTCCCCAGAATGTTTTTGTGTTTATCGTTATCGAATACACGGCGATGTGCTTCTCCCAAACCATTTCCATTTACAACCTCGAGGGTGAAACCGGTTCCAGAAGGTAATCCAAGCGTTACCATTATTCCCTTATCATAAGTCAGGTCTATGCCAGAAGTGCCGATTTGCGAAGTATAAAGAACATAATCCTCAAGGGATAACCGAAGTTCCCTTTTAAACAGAGGATCGGAAACCTGGAACTGGCCAAGATAAACATCAAGGTCGATACCAAACAAATCGTTATACATTAAAAATGCGTCTTCCACTCCGGCAACTTCACCACGCTCACTGAAATAGAAATAAAAATAATAGGAAACGCGATCCGATAATTCTCCTCCTGAGAGGAACTTGATTATGTATGGTGAGGCAAAATCAACCCGTTCGTTGCCGGCGAGGTTATAAGTAGCGAAGCCATCGAGCCTCACCGCTATGGGCAGTTCTCTGAGGAGTGACAATTTATCGTCTCCGGTATCCATGAAATACCTGGGTGATTGTTCCTCCTCAAGCCGGAATCCGTTCCCGGCAAATTCATCTCCATAAGGTTTCAGGGCAGGAGCGGCAGGGGCATGACATGTGGTGCAGCTTAGCCGGTACTTGCGTGCAAAGGCAGGTATGGCAAAAGCTTTCTCGGCTGTGAATAAGACAGAAAGGATGAATAATAATGGAATGTATAGTTTCTTCATGAATCAGGTATTTATAATTTAAGGATAAACTGTAATTTCAGTAGAGTGGCTGTTCACCTCGAGGGCTGCATATTCTTCTTCAGGCACTTCAAGGTATTCGCCAACAGGTTTTACCAGCAACCTGTAGTACATAGTGGCAGTGACCTTTAACTGTCCCGGTTCTGTTTCATATGGAAGCTCGAAGGTATAGGTTTCGATTTTAGTTTCACGGGGGCCTATGCGGTAATCTACACCTAACGATGCCGTATTCCATTGCATAATAGTCATCCGTCCCTGAGGGTCGAAATAGGGCATACGGAATATTCTGTCTCCTATAGGCACTTCCTCTCTTCTGATGCCTTCAAAATTTTCAATGCCAAGAGGTACGCCCATGTCCTGATAGGCCAGTTCATCGGTTGCTATGGTGTATTCTTCTCCGTCAAATCCTTTTTTGTCAACAGGAAGGTGGTAAACATTTCCCTTTTCGTCTTCAGCTTCCACATGCAACCACACGATACGGTCCTCCACTGACCCGGTAGGAAATTTATGTCCGGTTTTCTGATTAAAGAGCGTTACCGTAAACACTACTGGTTCACCCGGCACTGTTTCCCGGATATCGGGCTGAATCCGGACTTCAATGGTACCTCTTACTTTACCCGGGTCATGTGCTCCATTAAATAAGTGCATTTTAGCATCAGGGTAAACAGCACCCATTTTTGCAGTGGCCATATTTGCTGCAGGCATATGGCAGTCCTGGCACATTACATCTTCCTGCGCATAAGGTCCTTGTTCCCATTCCAGCTGTGTTGATTTTACCCACACATCAAACGGGCTTTTCTCGTTGTGGCAGCTTCCGCAAATTTTAGTTTCACTGAAAAGAACGGTTTCTATGATTTTATGGTCGGGTGATTCCGTTTCCCCTTTTCGTGAACTGTATTTTGTTGTACCAGGCTCAATAACCCAATTGAAGTTATAGGCCGTATCCCCTTCAATGCCTGTTATAAGATGACACACTTCACAAGATACCGATTCATTGGCGCGCGAATTCTCTGAAGGAGGTGGGGGAGGGATATCGCCCGCGAGGTAAGCCAGTGGAGTATGACATCCGTTGCAACCGTCGTGAACCCCTTCCATGGCGGGATCGGCTTTTGAATGGGGAACAGCAAGCTTAAAATATTCAATCTCATCCCACTCATGCGTGTATGCCTGCGACATCATTGCCTGGCTCCATTGCTGATAAAACTGATTGTGGCATTGCCTGCAATATTCCGGCTTCTGAAAATCTTTGTATTTGAAGACTCCCTGTTTGTCATTTTCCTGAGGTAATGGCAGTTTAAAACTGAAAGCAATTATGAATAATAAGGTTGCTGAAGCTAATAAAACTAAAGGAAATAACCTTCTCATGATGTTGCTGGTATTTGTTGATTATTGCTTAACTAATTTAACAAAAAAGAATGAAGCTAGCAAAAAATAAACTTGGTTTTATATTTCAGCAGTAGCTGCTGCTTATCCTGTTGCCTCTAATGTTCATTCTGCCAGATTCGCATCTTCTAAATTGTGCCTAAAACGGTTGTGTTGCAGAATTACGTTCAATGGATAATTTTTTATGCATTTTTAATTTGTTGTTATATTGGCATTTTTGGTACATTTCACTGCTGTACATTTATTATGTTTTAAATAAAACACCTCCTGCTCTTTTTTTTGCATTGCCTTTTTTGCCATTTGGGTAAAATGCACTATTTTCAGCGCGTTAATTGAAACTGTACCGATGAAGAAGATATATTCGTTTTTAACTTCTATGCCATTTATGGCATTTTTGTTTTTGATTCTTGCCTTTTCAATGGCCATTGCCACTTTTGTTGAAAGCAGTTACGGCACTCCTGCTGCACGTTCCCTGGTTTATAATTCATGGTGGTTTGAATTATTAGGGTTATTATTTGCAATTAATCTGCTAAATAATATTGTTAAATACAGGCTGTTAAGCAAACGGCGTTTTACAATGGGATTGTTTCATGTAGCTTTCCTTATAATGTTGCTGGGAGCTGCCATTACGCGGTGGATTAGTTTCGAAGGGACTATGCACATCCGGGAAAATGAAAGTGCCGATTATATTCTTTCTTCAGAATCATATTTTTATGCTGAATTAAACGAACAGTCAGATGAAGAGTTAGTGCGGTTTTCGGAACTCACTCCGCGCCAGTTTTCTGCAGGCTTCGATCTGAATGGTGAGAAAGTAAAAATAAAAACAATAGGATTCATACCCCATTCTGAACGGAAAGCCATAGCTTCAGCCACAGGAGAGCCGGTTCTCGATTTTGTTTTTGCCGCTCCCGACCGGCAGGGAATGCAGTCGTTTATTTTCCGTGAAGGAGAAGTATTGGAATATCCGGGATTTGTAGCCGGTTTCGATTCGGAGCGGGAAACTCCAATTCGTTTTTTTACTGATAATAACCAGTTGTACCTTTTATCGGAATTCCAGGTGCAGGAAACAACAATGGGAAGCCAGGAAACTACCGAATATGCGCCGGGTGATACCATTGCCGTGCAGAAAATGTTTATTTATAATCTGAACGATTTTCGTTTTCTGGTGCGTGATTATCTACCCAATGCCACTTTTACGGCAGTTGCCAGTGCCCAGGAGACAAATGAACAGGCGGTTATGGTTCAGATTTCTACCGACGAAACGGAACAGACAATTCCTGTATTTGGGCACAGCAGTATGGCTGCCGATACAGTAGAAGTGCCTTTAGGCAATGCCACTTTGAGGCTGGCTTACGGAGCCAAACCTATACAGCTGCCGTTTCGCCTGTATCTGAAAGATTTTCAGCTGGAGCGTTATCCCGGTTCAGAGTCCCCTTCGTCGTATGCTTCCGAAGTAGTGCTTATTGACGAGGAGGAGGGAGTTGAACGCGATGTTCGGATTTATATGAACAATACACTGCTGTACAAGGGCTATAAATTTTTCCAGTCGTCATACGATCGCGACGAACAGGGTACGGTGCTGTCGGTGAATCATGATTTTTGGGGAACCTGGATATCTTACACCAGCTATATTCTGCTGGGTATCGGATTTGCCTTGTCGTTAGTTAATAAGAACTCTTATTTCAGGTCCCTGATTCAGCGTCTGAAGAGAAGTTCAGTAAAAGCCACTTCTCTTGGAGTTTTGTTGTTTAGCTTGTCATTGGGAGCAACGGCTCAGGAAGGCTCCGGTGCCGGAATTGCGGATCTGAATAATGAAGTGGTTGAGGAATTCAGTGAAATATGGGTGCAAAGTATTGACGGACGCATTAAGCCCATGTCGTCGCTTACAAGCGAAATTGTAAGGAAGGTAAGCCGTAAGTCATCACTGTATGGAAAGTCATCCGATGAGGTGGTGTTGGGAATGATGGCCTATCCTGAATTGTGGCAAACAAAACCATTTATAAGAGTGGCCAACAAAACTGTAGCCGATGAACTGGGAATCGGTGGTAAATATATCTCCATTCAACAATTGTTCGATGCACAGGGGAATTACCGGATTTCTGAAAAAGTTCAGGCAGCTTTTAATAAACCGGCCGCTTTTCGTAACCGTGTAGAAAAGGAGTACATCTATCTCGACGAACGGGTGAGCATTTGTTTTATGGTATTTCGAGGTTCACTGTTTAACCTGTTTCCCCGTGAGCAGGCGGAAGATCCGTGGTATTCTCCGGGGGATGAAGCTGTTGAATATTCCGGCGGCGATTCCATCTTCATTCGCAGTGGCTTTAACCTGTTGCTTCAGTCGGTAAAGGACCAAAACAATAACCAGGCATTGGAAGTGCTGAATGCAGTGGATGCATTTCAGGAAAAGAACGGAGGCGAATTGCTGCCGTCGGAAACTGTAAAAGAAGCCGAAATCCTGTACAATAAAGTAAATCCTTTCGAACGTATATTTCCTTTTTATTTGTTGTTTGGTTTCCTGTTGTTATTTGTTTTGTTTGTCAACATATTCCGGCAAAAACCCTTACCGTCTTTATTGAAGAAATCATTCTTTTTTACCATAGTTTTTCTCTTTGCAGTTCATACTGCAGGAATAATTATCCGCTGGTACATTTCCGGCCGTGCTCCCTGGAGCAACGGATATGAGTCGGTGGTTTATGTAGCCTGGGCTGCCATGCTTGCCGGCATTCTTTTCGGACGAAGGTACCCCATGGTTGTGGGCACTGCCGCTGTTTTGGCAGGTATCTCGCTGTTTGTAGCTCACCTGAGCTGGATGAATCCTGAGATTACGCCTCTGGTACCAGTGCTGAAGTCGTATTGGCTCACCATTCATGTATCTATAATTACTGCCAGTTATGGTTTTATCGGGTTGAGTGCATTTCTTGGAATCCTGGTCCTGATTCTTATGGTACTTCGAAAAAAATCAAACGAGAACAAGGTAAACCTTATCATTGAACAGTTGACTACCATTAATGAAATGTCGGCGACCGTAGGTTTGTACTTCCTGACCATCGGGACTTTCCTTGGCGGAGTATGGGCTAATGAAAGCTGGGGCAGGTACTGGGGATGGGATCCTAAGGAAACGTGGTCGTTGATTACAATTGTCATTTATTCGTTTATTGTCCATATGCGGCTGGTGCCCTCTCTGCGCGGATTGTATAACTACAATGTAGCTTCGGTAATTGGTTTTGCTTCAGTTATCATGACCTATTTTGGGGTAAACTATTACCTCTCAGGGCTGCATTCATATGGAAAAGGAGTTGCCGACGGAGTGAACCCTGCTGTTCCCGTTAGCTTTGCCTTATTGATAGGCTTAATGATTTGGGCATACCTTAAGGATTTAAAATACGAAAATGAGAATGAACAGCCGATTGAATGATTCATTCCTTTCTAACTTTTAATTTCCGGGCGAAATAAGAGCTATTCCGCTATCGCTGTTTTAAGTGTGATTTTTCGGAAAATTGGCTGTACGACTTTCCTAATTTTAGAATCTAATATTCTTTTAGTCGATAAAGCGTCTGTTAAGTTGCTGATATTATTTATTTTATCGTAGTGTGGAATTAATCTAAATAATTTAAAGGTCCCATATTCATATTTTAATCCTGAATCTGTGACAGCTCAAAAGCCTATATTTGACGGTCCTAAAAAGAACAAGAAAATGGCTGTAGAAGTAACACGTAACTTTGACATACTTGACAGATATTTACAGGAGTTTCCCCGTAAAGACGCTTTGGGAGGCAAGAACAACGGAGGCTGGTATACTTATTCAACAAAAGAGTATTACAATAAAGCACACCAGTTTGCATTAGGGTTACTTGCAATGGGTTATGAAAAAGGTGATAAAATAGCTACTGTCACTGTTAACCGTCCTGAATGGAATTTTGCCGATATGGGAATGGCCATGACAGGGGTGGTGCATGTACCCATTTATCCTACCATTGGAGAGGATGAATACAAGTACATTTTAGAGCATTCCGACGCAAAAATGTTGTTGGTTGGCGACAGTAAACTTTATGAGAAATTGATTCCAATAGCCCGCAGCATACCAAAGATTCAGGATGTTTTTACCTTTGAAAAAGTTGCCGGAGTCCGGAATTTTGAAGAGGTGCTTGGCCTTGGTAAATCCAAACAAGAAGAATTTTCTGCTGAATTGCAAAAGTTAAAAGACTCTATTGAGCCTGATGATTTGGCTACTATAATATATACATCAGGCACCACGGGGGTGCCAAAGGGAGTAATGTTGTCACAACGGAACCTTGTTTCAAACTTCATGGCACATGTAAAAATGCACCATCTGGGAAAAGATCACCATGTTATCAGCTTCCTCCCATTGTGCCATGTGTATGAACGCAGTGTAAATTATCATTTTCAGTACAAGGGAATGGGGGTTTATTATGTTGGCAACCTTTCCCAGATTGTAAGTGCCATCAAGGAAATCAAGCCCCACATGTTCAATTCGGTTCCACGTTTGCTTGAAAAGGTCTACGATGGTTTGGTAGCTAAAGGGAAGGATCTTTCCGGAGTAAAAAAGGCTCTTTATTTTTGGGCGCTCCGCCTTACCCGGCATTTCGAATTTAATAAGAAGTATGGAACACTACTGAGCTTGAAAATCAAAATTGCCGATAAATTAATATATTCAAAATGGCGCGAGGCTCTTGGCGGAAATATTGTCTACATTGTGTCAGGAGGGGCAGCTTTGCAGCCGCGGATTGCACGTGTTCTGGGAATGGCAGGCATGTATAATCTTGAAGGATATGGCCTGACAGAAACTTCACCGGTTATAGCTGTGAATAATCCGGCTTCAGGTGATATGAAAATCGGTACTGTAGGCCCTGTTCTTGAAGGTTTTGAGGTGAAAATTGCCAAAGATGGAGAAATCCTTTGCAAAGGACCCGGAGTAATGATGGGATACTATAAGGCCCCGGAAATGACATCCCAGGTGATCGATGAAAACGGATGGTTTCATACCGGAGATATTGGCGTGCTCGATGAGGGTAAATACCTGAAAATTACTGACCGAAAGAAGGAAATTTTTAAACTTTCGGGAGGGAAATACATTGCGCCGCAAATGATTGAAAATAAACTGAAAGCATCTAATTTTATCGAACAGGCGATGGTGATTGGTGCCAATGAAAAGTTTGCCAGTGCACTTATTTCTCCCAATTTCCAGCTGTTACACGACTGGTGTTCAGAGAATAAAATTCATTATCGCGATAACATGGAATTGATAACAATTCCTGAAGTAGTGGAAAAGGTTCAAAAAGAAGTTAACAATATTAATAAAACCCTCGGGGCACATGAACAGATAAACCGGGTCAGGCTGGTGCATGAAGAATGGTCTCCTACATCCGGCGAACTGTCTCCTACATTGAAGCTTCGCAGGAATATGCTGGCTGTGAAATACCAGCATTTGATTAATGAAATCTATTCAGCAGGGAAAAACTAAGCTTTTATATATTTTTATTCAATGAACCGTCCTGAATTTAGGGCGGTTTTTTTTAGAATACATAAAGCCAAATGCATTAAGCTCAAAGTAATTTCTATAATACCAGAATCCTGTGTTTTAGCTTTAGTTTCCCTATTCTTTCTTTTTGCAGGTCCTTCAGACAGCATCCGGTTCACTTTTGAGAAAAGTAAAGAAGTTAACCGGGAATAAAGAAATATATCTGTTTCAATCTTTAGTAAAAACTGCCACCCATTCATTATTTCCGGGTGTGATAACATTGACTATCTTTCCTCCTTCAATAACTGATTGTGTGTACCAATTTCCCTTTCTTACGTTCATCCATTTAAGTTTGAATGATGAGTCGTAGTTCGTTAAATCCACTCCAACCTCACCGGTGTCAGGGAAAAAAACCACATACGCTTCTCCGGGAAGAGCAGTGAGATAAGCTTCATTTTCTTCCCGCCCTGAAAGCAGGTCATTGTTCGGAGACAGATTCCAAAATGGAACTATTTTTTCAATTTCCCTTGCAGCTCTGACTGAATTCAACGATAGTTCAGATAATCCTAAACCGGAAGGAGGGCGGTGAAAGCGGGCGGAAGCTATTCCTCCGACCAGATGTCTCCACCAGCTGTCGATACCGTTATTGGTATTCCCATGCCTGCCGCCATCGGCTCCATAGGTTTTTACTGTATTAATTGGGCGGGGATGTGAAGAAATATAATCTTTCACCCACTGGAAATTATCCCAGTGTGCCTGGTCGCGTTGATGGTTGTTCTGGGAAATATCGCAAAAACCATATAATTCCGGATGGTCGAAAGTACGTTTGTGCTCTTCATCTTTGAGGTTCCAGTCATCCCACATTTCTGTAAGGTAAACCTTTTTACCTGCTTTCTGAGCCCGGTTGTTTACATATCTGGCCCACCAGGCTCCCCATTCCTCTTCTCCCGAAGTTTCATTGTCCATACAATACAGCACATGATCATAATTTAAGGTGTAGGAAAGCATTTTCTCTACAAACTGCTGCTGATAGTTTAGCAGCGTAGTATTGTTTCGCTGGTTGGGTGTAGTATAAAAGAAAGGTTGTTTATTCTGCCCCGGGTGATCGGGATACTCTGCTTCCAGTCCAGATTCCTCTGCTGAATAATTCACATTGTTGTTTGGATTATATGGATGTGGCGGCCAGTTCTCACGCGTGTAATCAAACCGGTCCCATATTTCAACTTGTACAATGATATCGCGACGTGCAGTTTCTTTAAGAAAAAACTCAAAACGCTGCCAGTATTCATCATTCCATTGATTTAAATCGTACTTGCCATTATCCAATAATCTGAACGGGTACAATTCAAATCCGCGGTCATTGCGGTCGCTCATGGTATTTCGAACATAATTTGCCCCGGCTGATTGCATGGAATCAAGGTGCGGTATAAGCATTTCTTCCGGCCACTGAAACAGGTTATCATCGCTGCTGGCGCCAAGCAATAAAACCGTCTTTCCTTTATACTGCCAATACCAGGGATTTTCTATTTCAGGTTGAATCGATGTATCAACTGCTGATTTAAAACTACATCCCGATATTATGATTGAAACGCCAAATAATATGAACAGTAAATTTATTTTATACATGTGTATTGATCTTTTTGATTTAAAGTTTAGTAAAAGTTGTTTTCGGCTAAGTTTATTTATTTCTTGAAATATGTTTTTTGGTTCAAATACTTGCTTCCTGCTGCAAGGATCTTAAATTGTTTTACCTTCAGCAACTATTTTCATCATGCTACTTTTTCTTTAATACAATCAGCATATCATTTTGGAAATCCTGTTTAAATGTAATTCGGTTGTTTACCATTGTTAAATTTGCCTCAGCATATTCATTCGTAACGGAGTTAAACCATTGCCCCGAATATCGGTAATTATTGGGGTTCAGAAATGTTACTTCTCCTTTTTCAGGAATATAGGCAACAATTGTATTATCATCTGCTGTTTTTACAACAGATATCCAGTGGTTGAAAATTTCTTCACCAGGCTGCGCAGCAAGGATATTGTTTGCCGGAAATAGGTTCCACCAGTCGAATTGTTGAATGAAACGGGCAAGATATCCCATCTGAATGCTTCCCGGGAATTCAATACTTTTTCGCCAGCCGGTTACACCTCCTTTATCGTTATGATTTAATATACGCTCTCCGGGCTGCAGCCATGGCCAGATACCATTGGCACCGTAGGTCACTCCGGCAACAGGAGTGGCAAACAGGCTCCAGTAGCTGGCATTTCGAACATCTTTTGCTGTTATTCTGAACCCGATTTCTTCGTAATTGGGTTCCATGTTGATGTATGGCATGGGTTTCAGCTCATGCCACATTTCTGCCATTGGTCCCTTATTTATCCAGTTAACGGTTCCTTCGGTATTACTATGAGATGACTGATAGCCCATAAGTGAATACCAGTCTTCGTGCGCATAGATATCACCAACAAATGAGCGGCCATGCGGATGCAGTGTTACCGGTGCATGATCGATATCATTAAAAACCCGACGGCCAATTTCCTTCCATTTCAGCTCTTGTTCATCAAAATATTTCCCATCACCGCCTAACGTCCATACCACATGATTTCCCTGGTACCGTGCCACAATGTATTTGGCCAGCAGTACTGCTTCATCAAGAGGCAAAGTATAACCGGGGCTTAAATGACGGCCCTGCCCGACAGGAAGCGCCCATAGAATAACCGGTGAAACCAGTAACCCTTTGGCATTGGCCTCATCTATCCGCCGGTCGATGCGTTTAAAGAACTCTGGATTTATACGTATGTATCCCGCACCATTAATAGCAGTCAGACCTTCTGCATTTTTATCGCTGCCACGCCATTCAGTGGTAACCAGCTGAATGGTATTGTAACTGTTGTTCTTTCTCTGACGCAGGTAAAAATCCCATTCTTCATCTGTCGATTTCAAGGCTCCGTTCCATGCCGTGCAGGCAAGCCAGAAAAATGGTGTCCCGTCGGCATATGAAAGGAAATATTTTCCGGGTAGATGAATTTTCTGCCCCTTTTGATATAGCAACTCACTGCTTTTATTTTCTATGCATTCAAAAGTGCCTGACTTACCATGAAGGCCTTTATTTTGCTCATGGGAACATTCGGTCTCATATTTCCATCTGCCGGTTTCATCGGGCATAAAGCGTACTTTCCAATCGGTGCCTCCATCCCAAAAGCCCCTGACTACCTTTTCCCGTCCTGAAGGTGCTGTAAATAGTACCTTGAAATCCCTTACATCATAAATAGGATTATCGTATGTTTCTGACGATTGAAAACCTATTTCATGTTTCGTCCAGATTGGGGTCTGGGCAACAAGTTTACCAAAAATTATAAGAAAAAAAACTAACAGCATAATGCCTGATCTCTTGATAACAGTTCCAATGCCGCAATGAAATTTAGTTTTGTTTTGGATGTTCATAAGAATAATTTTATTGTTTCCTTTAGAAAATTAGCACTTTTTCCTGTTTTCCAAGCCTTCTTTTCTGTTGTTTTATTTTGCTTTCCCCGCGCCCTCCCAGGAAAACAAATAAATCATAGGCCTGGATATGAACCGATTTCATGAATCATAGTAAAATTCTCTCAGGTTCAGTCGGGGATCATTTTCCCGGTTTTCCAAATTTTTTAGCCGCACTGTCGAGCACCAGCACCCAGTCAAAATTCTCGCCTATCCCCGGAGGTGTAAACTCACGGGTGCCCTCGTTTGAGAATTTTCCGATTTTCTGTACCTGCCCGTTTCTAGGACTGTACCACCATGCTATCACATTTTTGTCGCTGATGAAGTCCATTCTTACGGTGAAAGGCCTTCCCACCGGTGCATAAACCATGGCATATGTGCCTTCGCTGTCGCGGGTAGCCACAAACCGGTACCTTCCGGCTCCGGGAACAGAAGTAGTTATCTCATCGGGCACAATTACCGAATCATCAGGGATACGTGATAAAAAAGGTCTTGATTCCATGAGCCGCCTGGCGTATTGCATTTGCTCGGCTCCGGGCTGATCGATGGCCTCATGCCAGGGCATCAGCGGAAAGTTCACGGGGGAATGTTCAGGTTCCCACATTTGCCACACTGAATGATGTCCATAGGTATGTCCAAAAGCACCGCTAAACAAGTTCCAGTACAAAGGCCTCCTCACATCGGCAGAAGTGGAATGGCCATTCTCTTTCGGGTTAAATTGAATGGGATGATCCTCGTAGATAGGCTCCCCATCGATAACCGGTTTTATTGGTGTGCGGTTATAATCCTTACGGGTGTTTTCATACACTCCTGTAAAATTTGGGTTGTGGCCATTTTGCCTCATGTTAAAGTCAAGCCAGGCCTCCTGATGAAAATACTGAGAAGAACCCTGACCTCCGGTTGGATGAAATGTTATCAGATGCGCCCCTTCATCTCCCTTGCGTAAACCTCCGGCCATTGAACTGACTATCTGCCTGTGAGCCTCCTCCTCCAAAGGCCGGTCTCCACCCACAATCCAAATTATATTGGGTGAATTTTTATACCGCTTTCCCAGTATTTCACCAAAAACAGCAGCATTTTCAGGAGTAAAGACTACCGGGCCCACACCCCATTTTTTATTCCACTTATCACCCCAGGTGGGCAACAACCCAATGAACATTCCTTTTTCTTCCGCCTTTTTTATTACCCAATCAACATGTTTGAAATAAGCCTCATTTATTGTTTCGGGGTTATTATCAATTAATGGCCGCTCTCCTTCAGCGTTTGGTGTATTCAAACCATCGAGTTCGGCCAGCACCACTGCCTGTATTACAGTAAATCCCCTGGCCCTGCGGTTCTCCAGGTAACGTTCCGTTTCTTCTTTGTTTAACCGGTGGAAAAGTTCCCATGCAGTATCGCCTAAATAAAAGAAAGGTGTTCCATCTTCAAATACCAGAAACCTTTTATTTTCCGACACTTTTAATTTTCCGCCGGATAAATCAACCGAATTCCCTTGCCATTGATTTTGTGCCAACAAAGCGTTTATTGATAGGAACAAAACTACTGCTAATAATATGCCTTTCATTGCTGTTAAGTTTTGATAATTAATCAGGTTTAATTCATGTGCAGTAAAGTTAATAAGGATTGCTGTTCCTGCAACTTCACAGGGGATAAACAAGAGTAAATTATTTCTTCCGATTGCTCTTACAGCTTTACTTTTAAAGATAATTTACGGATTATTGTAACTGCATCATTCTTATACAAATATCAAATGGTGAATATTTTTTTATCTGTTACACCTTTTAAAACCATCAATTTACTATTTTTAGCAGCATTCATAAAAAGCTGTGCCGAAAAAAAAATGTTAAGCTGGAAGCATATTATTTTCTTAATCTCAATCATTTTTGGAGTGTCTTTCCCTTCAATGGCGAATGTTGCTTTCTTTCATTATGGAATTGATAAAGGCCTTCCTGAAGCAAGAATAGTTTCCATAAGTCAGGATTCAACAGGGTTTATATGGCTGGCAGGAGAAAGCAGCCTGTATCGTTTTGATGGTGTTCGATTCAGAAACTACCAAAACACAGGCAGCGGCTCAGCAGAATCATTTTTTGGTGAAATATTGACACTCTTCACCGATTCACAAGGAACTTTATGGGTTGGTTCATCTAATGGACTGGCCTATTATGATTTCAGGGGCGATGTGTTTATTCGTATAAAAAACGGATGGTCGAAAGAGGATGTGCATGATATTGCTGAAGATTCCGGTGGAAATCTTTGGATGGCCACCAACTCAGGAATTGCCGGATTAAAAGTTGAGACCATGGAGACTGTATGGTATACCGGTGAAACATTAGTAAAACCATCATCCTGACAGGTGA
>JAWLCL010000008.1:0-223357 GCA_041687255.1 Mariniphaga sp.
GAAGGCGAAAACGGGGTGGTTTAAAATTAAAAAGAGAACATAAATTTCAACCACCTCCCCCGGAATACCGGGTACTCCTCCTTAAAAAAGGAGGAGAAAATCCGCAGTGCGCGAATACTTGCAGTTCTTAAAAACAGTCGGCATAAATTTCAACTTAAAAACAATTATTTATCGATAACTAAACATTGGAAAAACACTTATGCCCTGAACAAGAATTTCCCCTCCTTGCTTAAGGAGGGGTGTTTTCGCCGTAGGGCTATAGAAGGCGAAAACGGGTGGTTTAAAATGTAAAAGAGAACATAAACTTTCAACCACCTCCCCCGGAATACCGGGTACTCCTCCTTAAAAAAGGAGGAGAAAATCCGCAGTGCGCGCATGCCTGAAGTTCTTAAAACAGTTGGCAGATGCTTATTTAATGACGATCCTCGTTTCTCATTTTAAAAAAAACTTACATCTTTGTTCAGCGCACTGACATTTCAAATTGTACCGAACATGAAACTTTTACATACATCCGACTGGCATTTAGGTAAGCGGCTCGATAATTTTTCACGTATGGAAGAGCAGCAGGCCGTTCTGCAGGAAATATGTGAACTTGCTGATCGTGAACAGGCCGATGCAGTTTTGCTGGCGGGTGATTTGTTCGATACCTTCAATCCTCCGGTTGAAGCTGTTGATTTATTCTATAGGACACTAAAAAAACTGGCTCAAAATGGCCGGCGACCGGTAATTGCCATTGCCGGTAATCACGATTCTCCTGATCGTATTGAAGCGCCTGACCCGCTGGCAAGAGAGTGTGGGATAATTTTTGCCGGGTATCCAAATTCGATGATCGTTCCTTTCGAACTCGATTGCGGATTAAAGGTGCGGCAAAGCCATGAAGGTTTCGTGGAAATAAAGCTACCCGGAACAGAAACACCGCTGCGAATACTGCTTACACCTTATGCAAATGAGTACCGGCTAAAGACCTTTCTTGGCATAGAGAATTCAGAAGCGGAAATGAGGACTGTTCTCCGGGAGAGATGGCAAAGTCAGGTGAACCGGTTTTGTGACGATAAAGGAGTAAATGTCCTGGTTTCTCATTTGTTTGTGGTGAAGAAAGGTGATGAGCTTCCTGAGGAACCTGACGACGAAAAGCCCATAGTACATGTGGGTGGTGCACAGGTGGTTTATACTGAAAACATTCCGCAGCAAATTCAGTATGTGGCGCTGGGACATCTGCACCGGATGCATGCTGTCAGTAAACATCCCTCATCGGTTTACTACAGCGGCAGCCCGTTGTCTTACAGCTTTGCCGAAGCCAATCAAAACAAATATGTGCTGATGGTTGATCTTGAACCCGGTACGCCGGCCAGGGTGAGACCGGTTGAACTTACTTCTGGAAAACGCCTGCTGAGAAAACGCGCAGAAGGAATGGAGGAAGCATTGCAATGGCTTGCCGCAAATCAAAATGCACTGGTGGAACTGACCCTTGTTACCGATACATTTCTTACTGCTCCGGAACGTAAATCGCTGCATGCAGCACATAACGGCATAGTGACTATTGTTCCGGAGGTTACCAATGCAAATAATAATGCCTGCAGCATACAAAAACAAATTGATTTGAGCAAAGGTATGGAAGAACTGTTTCGCGAATACTTCAAACATGAAAAAGGTCAGGAACCCAATGCCGAGCTTATGAACCTTTTTACCGAAATTTTGGCAGAAGACGAACTATGATACCTGTACAACTAACCATACAAGGCCTGTACTCCTACCAGGAAAAACAAACCATCGATTTTACCCGGCTTACGTCGGCCAGCCTTTTTGGAATATTCGGTACTGTAGGTTCCGGAAAATCCTCTGTGCTTGAAGCTATTACCTTTGCCCTGTATGGCAGAACATCAAGGTTAAACCTTGCCGGGGATAACCGTTATTACAATATGATGAACCTCAAATCGGACCAGCTGTTCATCGAGTTTATCTTTGAAACCGGAAAGGATCAAACCGCCTGCCGTTCTGTGGTGAGGGGAAAGCGCAACAGCAAGAAGTTTGACGATGTAAGGGCGCTCGATCGCTTTGCTTATAAAAAAATTGATGGTGAGTGGAAACCCGTTGATACCGCTGAATTGGAACAGGCTGTAGGATTGAGCTATGATAATTTCAGGCGTACCATAATCATTCCCCAGGGACAGTTTCAGGAGTTTCTCCAACTGGGAAATAAAGACCGCACCCAGATGATGAAAGAACTTTTCAATCTGGGGAAATATGAATTTTACTTTAAGGTAGCTTCCCTGGAATCAAAAAATAACGCCCTTAAACAAAAAATAGAAGGGCAACTGCATCAGCTGGGCGAAATTGATGAGAAACAGGTTACCAGTCATCAGCAGCAGCTGGCCCGGCTGAACAAAGAGCTGGAGGAACTGGAGGGTAAACTGAAAGATTACCTGCAGCAGGCAGATGAATTAAAACAGCTCAGGGAGCTGACAGTAAACCTGGCGGAAACAGAGAAGCATCTGTACCGGTTGCAGGAGCAGGAGCCGGAGTTCAGGAAGCTGGAGAAGACCATTGTCCGTTACGAGCAGTGCGTTGACAGGTTTAAGCACCTGCTCAGCTCACTCGATGAATGTACTGCACGAATTGGTATAAAGGAAAATCGTATTCATCTGGAGGAGAAAAAACTTGCTGATTTGAAGATGGCCATTGCAGAGAAAGAACAACAGCGTGAGGATATAAAACCGGCTTACGAAAAAAGGGAAGACACCAGGCAGCAGGCCCTGGAATTGGGAATACTCATAAGAATCAGGGAAATGCAGTCATCCATTGATAAAAACCGGGAACGGCTGACCAAAGGTAGGACTGTAGTAGAACAGACAAAGCTTAAGATTGATGAAATAAGAAAGAATAAAGTCAGTATTGAATCTTTAATCAAGACTAATAAGCAAAACCTTCCAGATACAACCGTCCTCGCAAATGCCAAAGCCTGGCATGTTGAGAATGATGGCCTGAACAGCCAATCGGATGAGATTAAATTGCAGATTAATAAATACAACAGGGAAACAACTGAACTGGAAGAAAAGCTGTATACAGTTTTGTCTGGTCCCTCATTCATTCAGTTGAAGGAAAAAACCGACCTGCCCTCCGTACTTCAGCATCTTTCAAATTCGAATATGTTGTTAAAAGAACAACTGGATGCTTTGCAGCAGGATGCCGATGAACTGGGGGTAAAGGCCAGGCTCCGGGAGTATGCTGTTGAACTGAAAGATGGTAAGGCTTGTCCGTTGTGTGGGTCCATTGAGCATCCGAAAATGTATACGGTTGAGGATCTGAAGGAATCACAGAACCGGATAAAAGAGTTGAAGGATGTCAAGGAAAAGAATCTGGAAAAAAACCGCAAACTTGAGATTCAGCTGAATGATTTGCACAGCAGGATGAACTCAGGCCGCTCCCTTCTAAATGAGTGGAAAGGGAAGGATGAGGAATTACAGAGAAAAATGAAAAGGCATCAGGAATTGTTTGACTGGGGAAAATACCGCTCAAAAGAAGCCTTGCATGAAGCCTTTAGTGAAGCTGACAAGATGCAGGCGTTTATTAAAATCAAAGAAGCGGAGTTGGATGAACTGGGCAACAGTCTCGAAAAAGAGCTCCGCAACCAGGAACTTTATCAGGCTGAATTGGATAAACTAAAAGAATTGGTTACCATAGGTCAGGCACAAGCAGACACGCTTCAGGAACAGCTTAAGGTAATTTCTCCCGAAGATTATCATTCAAACACCACTGCCGAATTAGCGGAGAAAAAGGATGAACTGCTAGGCACCTGCCGTTTGTTGGAAGAAAAGTATGAATCATTGACCAAACTTCTTGAGGAACATCGTAACAATGTCTATAACTTAACCGGATCACTGGATGCCCAACGTAAAGAACTCCTTCAGGAAAAGGAGGCACTGCAGGGGTATGTGAATCGTGTTGATGAAGAGCTGAAAAACAATGGTTACCATGAAATCGATGAGGTAAGAAAGGTTTTGGCTTTACCTTTGGCTCTTGAACAGGAAAAGAAAAAACTGGCTGACTTCAGGCAGCAGCAGGCTTTGCTCGCTCAGCGATACAGGCAGCTACAGACGGAGATAAGCAGCCGGAGTTATGATGCCGAAGTGCATGAGAAGCTTTTGGGGGAAATTGAACTTTGTAAAATACAGTTGAATGAAAAGAATCAGGAGGTGGGAAGTCTTACCGGTTTGATTAAGAAGCTGCAGCATGATGTGGAACAAAAGGCCGGGCTGATGAAGGAACAACAGCAACTGGAGATGCGGGCTGAGAACATCAAAACCATGAAGTCGTTGTTTAAAGCAAGCGGATTTGTTAACTATGTGTCCTCAGTATATCTGCAAAATCTGTGCAACGCTGCCAACGACCGTTTTTTTCAGTTGACCCGGCAAAAACTGAGCCTGGAAATTACTGCTGATAATAACTTCCAGGTGCGCGACTTTATGAACGGAGGCAAGGTTCGCAGTGTAAAAACCCTTTCTGGCGGTCAAACGTTTCAGGCCGCATTGTCGCTTGCACTTGCTCTTGCCGATAACATCCAGAAAATTACAGAGTCGAACCAGAACTTCTTCTTCTTAGATGAGGGTTTTGGTTCACTCGATAAAGAATCGCTGGCTGTTGTATTCGATACCCTTAAAACCCTTAGAAAAGAAAACCGGATAGTGGGTGTGATATCTCATGTCGAAGAAATGCAACAGGAGATCGACGTACATTTGCAAATAGAGCACCAGGAAGACAGGGGCAGCATTATCCATCCAAGCTGGGCAGAATAGCAGAGGGTGAAGCAAATTCCGAACTGTGCATTTAAAGAGAGCAGGGAGCAGAGAGCGCAGAGCATAGTGCAATGAGCACAGGAGCAGAGAGCAGGGATTATTTCTTACGTGTCTTTTTTTTGTGTTTCAGAGTTTTGGTGGCTGATATTTTTTGCCACCGAATCACCAAATCACGAAATTTCTCCAAAATCTTCTAAATGTTTACAGAGCATTGAGCAGCGAGTAAATCTCAGAGAGCAGGGAGTTTGTGGCAGAGGGTATTCGCTCTGATTAAACTTCTCATAACAATTTCGGAAAGGAATTTGTTATATTCATCCGTTTAAATGCAGAAATACAAACATAATGTTTCATTTTTACCTAACACTGGCATACGTTATTCCGAATATCTATGTCTTTTTCCGGATAATGTTCCTCTTTATAAGCAAAAAGTACAGGCTTTTATATACAGGTATTTACCTGTTGCTTGCTGCTGTTTATCCGGTTGCTGAGAACCTGGACTGGGAAGATTCCACCCGGTTTTTACAACTGCTTGCTACAATAGGAAATTACCTGTTGCCATTTTTTTTGTATATTTTTCTTTCGGTACTTCTTATCGACCTGTTTTTACTTTTTAATCTCTTGTTCCGCCTGGTTTCAAAAGAAGCAATTAACAGATATCTGTTCCGCTTTCCCACTCTGATAATTATAATGTTTCTATCAGCAGCAGTGGTTGCGGGCGGAATTATTAACCTGAATACCATCCGTGCTTCCCATTACAGTGTTACTGTTCCAAAGAAAAATTCAAAGTTGAATACTTTAAGGATTGCTTTTGTTGCTGATTTTCATATCCAGGAAAACTCAAGTTTACATTTTGTAAAGCAGTTTGTGCGAAAAGCGAATGCTTTGAATCCGGATATAATGCTCTATGGCGGCGACATTGTGGAAGGACGTGATGAAAACAAAGTCTCAGAAGATATTCTGGCTGCTTTACAGGAAGTACAAACAAAGTACGGTGCTTTTGGAGTTCTTGGAAATCATGAATCTTATGGCAGCCGGGGGAATGGAACTTTTTATCAAAAATCACAAATTACCTTGTTGCGCGACACTGTAATTAATATTGATGATTCGTTTTACCTCGCCGGAAGGCATGATGAACGTTTCCGGCAAAGAAAGTCTGTTAATGATATTTTACAGAACAATTCTGCCGATTTGCCCATCATACTGTTGGATCATCGTCCCACCCGGTTACAGGAAGCCAGTCAGGCACCTGTTGATATGCAGTTCTCGGGTCATACACATTACGGTCAGCTTTTTCCCATCAATTATTATATTGACAGTCTTTATGATTTGAGCTGGGGATATAAACAAATAAGAAATACCCATTTTTTTGTGACAAGTGGTTTACGTTTATGGGGGCCGCCTGTAAAAACTGTCGGAAAATCGGAAATAATAGTGGTGGATATCAGTTTTGAATAATATTTGGGAATATTTTGAGATTCCATCTGTGTGCTATGTTATTGGATGGAATCGCTTTGGGTCATTTGTTACCGAAATCATACGGTTATAAATGCACTTCTTGTATACCCGTTTTCAATTTAATATTTTTCCTTCCCCATCTCAAGGTGGCTTTCATTCCATCGGGTACAGTGATTTCACCTTTTAGTTTCATTTCGTCCTTTATAAGGTTCAATTCAATATTACCCAAATGGTGTGGATAGACGGCCTTAACACTTTCGTACTCTCCAAATGCAGGAGCTATTTCTATTTCTTTATGTCCCGGTTTCAGCGGATTGATGCCACAAACGGTGCGAAAGAAAAAGTAATTGGGAGCGCTGCTCCATGGATGGCATTCCGAGCGCTGGTTTTCTTCACCCCACTCGAGCGGCACTTCCACAAAGGTTGTAAGGCCTCTGTCCTTCATCAGCTGCCATTCTGAAAGTTCCTGATGGAAATATTCCTGCAGGCCGGTCATGTTCATTGCTTCAAACAGGTACAGATGCAGGAAAAGGTCCACCTGTCCGAACCAGTCTTCAGGTTCGAGCAGCCGTTCCATAAGTTCCCGGGCCTTGGGGCCTTTCACTGCACCGGAAAGTATGGCCATTATATTTGTAATCTGACTGACCTGTTCACTCTCGGGGGATTCGGTGTAAAAACCTTCGCTGTTCCTGCATTGCCGGTTTACTGCCCGGGTTATTTGCCGTGCCCTTAAGGTGTATTCCCTTGCCGTCCGGTGATTTCCCAGGTACGAAAAAACTGATGCTGCATGATTTAATGTGTAAGCATAATGAAGGGAGTACAGTGTATTATTTCCTTCGTAAACGGTTGGCGATTCCCCGTTTTCATAATGCCTCGGCCATCCCAGGGCGCCCCACCAGTCCATTGGCCCCATTAATCCGTTGGGTTGCATTTTCTGCTCAAACCATTGCAATACATTCTCAATGCCCGACTCAAACTGTGCGATAAACTCCCGGTCATCTTTCCAGAGCATGTAATCGTGCAGCTGGTCTATCCATATCAGGGAGTAGGAGGGGATGATAAGATGGAAGGCATTGGGATAGCATGCGCGCGTTAATCCTTCAGGTATGCGCGACTGACCAAACTGCACCAGCGAATTTCGTGTTAGCCGGTCATCACCTGTAAGGGCAAGCAGCGCCAGGTTATGCACCCGTGAGTCGCCCGTATATTGCATCTGCTCATAATAAGCATCCGATAAGAGGTAGTCCTGGGCACACACTGAGACGGTCCTCCAGCCGGCATCCATTATCCAGCCGGTTAATTCTCTGTCCGTTTCAAAGGATGCTTTCAGCTCCAGCGGGGCTCTGCTCTCCACATGATAATAGTTTTCAATAACAAGGGGCTCGCTGAATGTTTCTATGTTCAGCTGGATGTAACGGAAGGTGCGGATGTGTGTTGGCTTGTACATCCGGTTTTTCCCGCCGTCTGATACAAATACATCTTTTAATCCCACCATATACTTCCCGTCAATTTCATTACGGTTTCCTTTTGGTGATTTATGGTCATCAATCAGATTTTCGGCATACATGGCTTGTATGATGGCATCTTTTCCGCCGCTGACTTTCATTTCAGGGTACCCTGTAGTAAGATGGGCCTGGTCTATAAGGATAATCACGTATTCATTGGGGGGTATTACCAGCGACCCCATGTCATCGATGTAACTGTTTCCTTCAGCCAGGCCAATGGTACTCCTGATGGTTGTGAACGGGATGGGTTTTTCCTGCAATAAAGGTACGGCCCGTGGCTCCAGCAGTTTACCGCCGGAATAGAGGACTCCTCCTGCATATTGGGTTTCCCTCCCGCCTGCAACATCGGCCCGCCCGGCCGGCAACCAGCCGGCATCATCATATTCTGCAGTCTGCCACCCCCATGGATATTGATCACCCCTTATGCTGTCGGTTGGATTGCCTGCATAGAACCCGAAATCAATGGTACTGCGGTCGGTCATCCATTCCACGATTTTTGGATAATGTGCTTTGTTGTGCAGGCATTTCCAGTTGTTGCCCCCGGTGTTTACCATCTCTTCCGCCTTTGAATACCCCTGGAGAAGGAGGGATGTCATCTGTGAGAAAAAGGAAAATGAACGTTTGGGGCCCCAGTTCACCACCTCGGCTGCAATTACATTATTTCCCGCCTGCAAATGCCGGGCTATATCAACAGTTTCGTAAAACCAATGTGCCAAATCGCCCCGTGCAGGTCCGCGCAGAATATATTTACCGTTAACAAAAAGGCGGTAATGGTTATCGGCCGAAACATGAACAATAAAACTGTCCGGTTTTTCTTCCAGGTTAAAGCTTTTCCGGAAAAGCACCACTGCATGTTCCTGGGGTTGAACTTCGGGATGTATGATCCAATGGGCTTTCCAGTCAACATCATCAACGGCATGTGAAATAGATGTAAGCAGCAGCAGTATGAAGCAGAGTAAACGGCCCATATATTTTTAATTTTTTATTAATCACAGATAGAAACAGCAGCTGTAATTTAACCTTAAAACATCGCATTACAAAATTTCATGAGCGCTTTTATTTGTGAGCTTGAAGGGGGCTTGCTGCTATATCATGCGACCTTTCTATTCCTCAATAGGTTGTAATGCTCACCGGTACCATTTCCTGGCGGCGCAATCCTCCGAATCCCTATGCCGGTTTGTTCACCTGGTACTCTCTGAATATTTCATCCCACGGTTCCCGCATGGGCCGTGAAAGCATACGATTTGCTTCAGGGTCATTCAGCACGCGTTCCGCTTTTGGATCCCATTCCAGATCTTTCTCAAGCATCATGGCAATATTGCCGAGATGGGCAATGGTAATCGACCGGTGTGCCACTTCCACGGGTGCAATTGGTTCTTCCCTGGAAAGCACACAATCAATGAAATTGCGGAAGTGATTATCACTGATGTAGAGCTGTATTTCATTTTGGCCGATAACCACATCTTTTAATGATTCAGGTTCTACCGTGTGTTTTTGTCTGTCGGACCATGCTTTTCCTTCGGAGCCAATGAAGGTGACGCCAAATTCTGCCCCGCTGTCTATCACCATTTTTACCCCATTTTCATACAGGCATTCGAAGTAAAAATCGGTTGCCGTATTGTAATGCGGGTGGCTGGCCCATTTCGACCGTGGATTTTGGATCTTCACCGGTCCGGAATATTGTGTATCCATTCCCCATTGGGCAATATCGGGATGATGGCCTCCCCAGTCGGTTACCTGCCCTCCTGAATAGTCGAGAATCCAGCGAAAGTTAACATGGGTGCGGCAGGGAACATAAGGTTCAAATTGGGCAGGCCCCAGCCAGAGGTCGTAATTGAATCCTTCAGGCACAGGCTGAACTTCTGTCAGGTGAGCTTTTTTCCCGAAATCAGGGGTTCCTGAAGGCAACCCGCAAACAACTGTCTCAAGCTGCCCGATGCGGCCGTTGCGCACCAATTCACAAATACGCCTGAAATTCGGATTGGAACGTTGCTGACTGCCCGTTTGAAAAACGATGTTATGATGCCTCACTGCATCGCTCATGGCGCGCCCCTCGGCAATGGTCAGCGAAAGGGGTTTCTGGCAGTAAATGTCTTTCTTAGCCGCCGCAGCCATAAGCATCGGGATGGCATGCCAGTGGTCGGGCGTGGCTATTTCCACCGCATCGATGTCTTTGCGGTCAATCACTTCGCGGAAATCCTCCACATCGGTGCAGGCATTGTAACGGCGGTCGTATTTTTTGCTGTAGTAACCATTTACCACATCACGTATGTATTCACGACCTGCCATACGCCCGTCCCAGTATCCGTCGCTTTTTTTGTTTACATCACAAATGAGGGTTACCACCACCCGGTCGTCGGCTAAAAATTCCATCACATCGTTGCTTGCCTGGTTGCCTGCGCCTATAAATGCCAGGTTTATTTTGTCGGAAGGGGCAGTCTGGCCGTTTTTCCCAACACACGATGCGGGTATAATAGTAGGAACTGCAATTATTGCTGATGCAGCCAATCCGGCTCGTTCTATGAATTTTCTTCGTTTCATACAGGTTGTCATTGGTTAAAATGCACTTAAATATACATATTTCATGTAATACGCTATCTTCTCCATTAGGCAAAATGTTTTTGCTTCACCATCTTTTGATTTGTTGTGCAGAGCCTGATTCTCTGAAGGCTTTTACTGATAACACTGCTATATAACAAATTAACGGGAGGCATTGTCTGCGGCGTACATGAAGCATCAGATAATATAATTTTTATCTCTGCCGCATATCTGCCCCGTAACGGAGCCGTCATTTCTATGGTTACCCAACTAAAATGGGACATAATGCTGGTATGAAAGGACGTGAAGTTCTTAACATCCGTATGACTTCTTTGAGACCCCTTAGTGCCTTTGTAACTTGGTGGCAAAAAAAGAAAAGCTACAAAGACATCAAGGTCAGGAAGATTCACTATGTGACCTATTAATTTTGAGTGCCTGAATCTGATATTATCTACAATAAATTTAAAATTCCAATATCAAATCTTCCTGGTTGTCGTAACCATTAAGTACTAATTTGTTGGTATAAATATCCATTACACCAAATGAAGATTCAGACATTGTTTCAACCATACCTTTTATTATCAGGTGGTGAAAATTCGCTGTTTTAGTGTATCCACCGGCATGATTATGCCCTGAAATCCATGCAACCACGCATTCATAATTATTGATGAGGGACAGAACTTTTTTACTGTTCTGCAATTGATGCACTTCGTCTGACAGTAAGGGATAATGACAAAAAAGGATAACTTTCTTTTTGTTTTGGTTCGCCTTTTTAAGATTCTTTTCCAACCATTTCAATTGCTTGTTGCCAATGCTGCCATTCCAGGCGTAAGAATCAGATTCATTCAAATCTACACATTTCCCCTTTCCTAACCGGTATTGTCTTATATCTTGTTTTGTTCCAAAGGTACTAATGTCTGTACCATCTAAAACAATAAAAACAAAGTCATCAATTGAATAAGAGAAATATCCTCTGTCATTGTTCAGCCGGCCCCTTACTTTTTTCCTGAACTTTTCATCAACAGAAAAATCGTGGTTGCCAATAACATTATAAACCGGTTCATTCAACTTGTTCAGTATAGGCAAGATACTGTCAAAGCTTGAATAATCATGGTCAATTAAATCACCCAGTTGGATTGTAAAAGAAAGTTCCTGATTATTTAATTCATCAACACATTCATTCAATTTACTTAATGAATTTCTGTAATACCGGCTTCCGGATGTTTCTGCATCAGCATATTGAGGGTCGGCAATTATGCCGAATGAAAACAATTTTTCTCCATTAGGATGCAGTTGGTGGTCCGAACCTTGTGAGAAAGCATTTTGAAACAACAGACCTGCATAAAGTAAGGCAATTAAAAGTTTTACTGCTTTCATATTATTAAAATTGTTTGTTTTCAGCGGTATCATATATATTTCGCATGAAAGTAATAATCATCAATAGATGGTTTGACTTATTACTCTTGCTCTGTTCATAACAATATATTAGAAGATGTAAATATCAATAATTTATCTCAGTTTATTTTGTTTCCGGGAAATATTAAGGAAGGCAATACATTTGAAATCGGGAAGATCAGCCCTTTTTCATTTAACAGTCCTTTTTATTGCCGGGTAATAATAATTGATAAATAACAAAATAGAGATGATTCATTTAGCCCCTTTGGGGGGTGTGGGGGTCAGAAGGACTAATAAAAAGTGAAAAAGTGAACAGTCCTTTTAATTGTAGTGGCAATATTGCAAAAGGAATAACTGTTTAAAATTCAAAGCTCAGAGTTCTGGATTTAAGGTTATTGGAAGTTTTATGGTGAAGTTTGAAAATTCAAAAGAGAGCAGAGGGTAAAGGGCATGAAACAGATAACCTTAATGTTTTAAGCCTTGCCTGAAACCTCCCGCTTTGGAGATATGCTTTTCAAGCCGTTCTTAGAGCAAAGTTAACGAAACGTTCTCAAAAAGAAATGAAGCTTATAACTTTATTCTCACAGGCGGACTTAACCAGCTTTCCTTATTTAGCCGGTTGATTACCGAAACCCTTACCTCGTATTTTTCCCGTTTGTTATTTATGCGTTCAAATTTATAACTGGTTTCATCCTTCCCGGCAATAACATGAATAGTTTCCGGATTTTCAGGATTCAATTGCTGACCACGTTTGTAAAGATAAATCACGAAAGCTCGTGGTTTTTCCAGTTCATTGTTAGAATCTTTTACCTTCCATTTTACTGTTCTTCCGCGTTTACTGATTTTAGCCACCGGTTGCGGGGCATGGTTTCCAAGCCATGGCATCTGTGGCACCAGTGCCGGATGCTTGTACAGGTCGTGCATCAAGCTGTCGCGAAAACCCTGCAGGTTACGGTTGAAATGTTTGCTGCTGTAAAAAGCTACTCCATCGATTCCGGGAGTTTTTCTTAACAGTTTTATCTGCCGCGGCAGCTCACCCGGATGTGTCCATTCTTTCACTGTTGATTGGGGATCGCTTTTGTAGAGGCCTAATCCTATATACATTCCCCTGTTATAGGTGTGGTTTTGCCACCATAAGGCAAGGGTGTTAAAGTCGGCCAGCGGATGACCTATTTGCCAGTACAACTGAGGCAGGGTATAATCAATCCAGCCCTTCTCCTGCCATTTGATGATATTGGCATACAAATGGTCGTAATTGGTGGCTCCTGCCCGTGTATTTGAACCAAGTGGGTCATCAGCAATATTCCGCCATACCCCAAACGGACTTATTCCAAATTTTACCCACGGCTTTACCGATTTAATGGTGTCGTTCAGCATCTTTATAATGATGTCCACATTTTCACGACGCCAGTCGGCCTTGTTTTCAGGGAAAAAACCCCTGTTATGCCATGCAAATGAAGCAGTATCCGGAAAATCTTCTGCCAGGGGATAAGGATAAAAATAATCGTCGAAATGGATGGCATCCACATCGTAACGGGATACGATGTCTTTCACTACCAGGGCCACGAATTCCCTTGCCTGAGGCAGCCCCGGATCAAAATAGAGGCTGTTGCCATATTTAACAATCCATTCGGGATGGCGAAAGGCAATGTGATCAGCAGCCAAAGGCTGGCTATGGTTCAGCGCCACCCGGAAGGGATTTAGCCAGGCATGAAGTTCCATGCCTCTTTTATGGCATTCCTCTGTCCAGAACTGCAGCGGGTCGTAATAAGGCTCAGGCGCTTTACCCGGAACTCCCGTAAGATACCTTGACCATGATTCCAGTGCTGAAGGGTAAAGAGCATCGGCAGCCGGCCTTACCTGCAGGATAACTGCATTCATGCCCAGGTCGCGGTGCATGTCCAAAATGCGGATTGCCTCCTGCTGTTGCTGCTCTGAGGAAAGTCCCGGCTTTGAAGGCCAGTCGATATTGGCTACTGTTGCCACCCATACCGCACGAAATTCAAATTTGGGCGGGTGAGTCTGCGAATAAGACGGTTTTGCCAATAAGAAGATTAGAAGCAGAAACAGTAGTTTTTTCATCTTCGGGTTTATTTTTTTCAGTCAACAAATATATTTAAAATTGCTGCAATCAAAAGCCGGGCAAATCAATTATCGAAAAACGGAAATCCTTAAGTGTGCTGAATGTTCTGACACGTTTTAAATTAAACATTTGCATATTCAATGCATACAGACTTATTTTTTTACATTTGAACAAAATTACAGCATAAGGAACTTTAGCTTCATGAAATCCACATGTTTTACAAACACATACCCAAATGAACAAAATCCATTAAAACATGTGGATTCCATCCGTTCCTTTTAAAATTTAAATTTTGTACGGATGAAATCGAAATTCAACATACTGGTTGCTGACAGTGGTTCTACCAAAACAGCCTGGTTGTACAGCGGCAATACTGCACATGAGCAGTTTACCACCGGAGGGGCAAATCCTTTTTTCCGGAGTACGGCCGATATGGTGAAAGAGTGGAAGGAGAGTCCGGTAGAAAAGTTACGCGGCAGGGTATCGCATGTTTTCTTTTATGCTGCCGGTGTGGTGAATGATGAAAAGGCTGCAGTGATTAAAATTGCGCTGCAGGATTTTTTCCCCGAAGCAGAAATCAGTGTTGAGAGTGATCTTTTGGCTGCAGCACATGCAACACTGGGTAACAACAGCGGCATCGCCTGCATTTTAGGTACGGGATCAAATTCATGCCTGTACAATGGGAAGTCAATTATCGCCCATGTCCCGCCGCTGGGCTATATTCTTGGTGATGAAGGCAGCGGCGCTGTTTTAGGACGGCAGCTCCTGGGCGATTATCTGAAAGGGACAATGCCGGAAGAACTTATATACGAGTTTAAACAAAAATATCCTGTTGAATATACCGAAATTCTGAACCGTGTTTACCGTCAGGAGAAACCAAACATGTTTCTTGCCGGTTTTGTGCCGTTTCTGAAAGAACACATCCGGAATGCATATTGCACCCAGCTGGTGGAAAATGCCTTCGATTTGTTTGTTTCCCGAAATGTGGCGCAATATGCCGGTTATCGCACCCAACCAATTGCATTTGCAGGTTCTGTGGCATTTCATTTTCAGGAACAACTAAAAGCTGTATTTTTGAAGAAAAATCTCACACTTGGTGAAATTGTGAAAGAACCGTTAGTGAACTTATTGAACCATCATTTGCAATATAATTAACATGAGCAGCATAACCGAATCGAGTTCATCGTATGATAACCTCGAGAAAATGAGCATCCGGGAGTTACTGGAAGGCATACATAACGAAGATAAAAAAGTGTTGCCGGCGGTAGGAAAAACAATCCCACAAATTGAAAAGCTGGTAACTGAAGTCGTACCTCGGGTCAGGAAAGGAGGCCGCCTTTTTTATGTGGGTGCAGGTACCAGCGGGAGGCTTGGAATACTCGATGCTTCTGAAATCCCTCCTACATACGGTGTGGGTTACGACCTTGTTATCGGCATCATAGCGGGTGGCGATAAGGCTATACGTAAGGCGGTGGAATCGGCTGAAGACGATGAAAACCTTTCATGGCACGATTTGCAAAAATTTAATATCAATTCCCTTGATACCGTTGTGGGTATTGCTGCTTCAGGCCGCACCCCTTTCGTTATTGGGGCTGTGAAAAATGCACGGGCCAATGGCATCCTTACTGCCTGCATTACAGCTAACCCCGGTTCTGAGCTGGCACAAAACGTGGATATTCCAGTTGAAGCTGTGGTCGGACCGGAATTCGTTACCGGAAGCACCCGCATGAAATCGGGCACAGCACAGAAACTTATCCTGAACATGATTACAACCACCCTGATGATTCAGCTGGGAAGGGTCAGAGGCAACAAAATGATAAATATGCAGCTGACCAATAAAAAGTTGGTAGAACGTGGTACACGTATGATTATGGAGGAATTGGGATATCCTGAAACAAAAGCTCACCGTCTTTTGTTGCTGCATGGTTCTGTCCAAAAAGTTCTGGAAGAAGCGGGAGAAAAAAATAAGGAATAGTAAAAAAGGGGAAAAAAATTAATATCTTTGCTCACAGTTTTTGAATTAAAACTCTGACGTATTGTAAAACAAGATATTGAAGACAATCATCAGACCTGCAATTCCTGCAGGTTTATGGTTTATTAGGTTTAGTTGGTTTAGGTTTTCCCGGGAAACCGGGAGTAAAAAGGCTGTCATTGGGCAGCCTTTTCTTTTTGCTGCAACCCGCGTTCAAAATTAGTTTCAGGAAACACCGGGGGCAGCATGATTAACACCGGTTAAATCATCTTATTGATTTCTTGATGTAATAAAAAAGGGTTTAGAAAAATTTGTGCGAAAAACTTGTTTGATAGGGCCATACCCGATTGCCGTCAGACTTGCACACCGAACAGCTGTTGACCAGGCAATATTCACCAAACGGTCCTGTATAATTTGCAGAAACAATTCTCCGGCAGCTATAGGGCAACTACGATTACAATCAACAGGATAAGAAGCATAACCAGCACAAACTGGTTTCTTACAAACAGGCCCAGAAGCAAAAGAATTTCCACCTCCTCATTGAAGGTAGTATACAATTCAATTTCACCCCTGTCTTTGGAAAGAAATTCGTTGGATGTGTATGTTATAATTTCGGAACCGTTAAATTTCCACGACCAGCGCGACTGCCAGAAGTTTTGTATCTCCAGTTCAAAGCGTTTGCCGTTTATCACCACATCACTTCGTGGATTAAAAAGGTTAATCATTACCATACCCAGCAGCGACTGGTCATTGGCATCGTATATCTCCAGTTTCGACAGGAAAAAATCGCGGTTCAGTGTAAATAACCGTCCGGCTATCATTGCCTGCGCTTTTGAACTTACCATAGTTTCCCACCGGATACTGCCAATAAGCTCTTGCCCGCGCCTGATTTCAAGCTTCGGCCCAAAAATATCTTTTGACCACTGCAGTTTTTCCATCCTAGCCTTTTGAGTAATAAAGACGCAATTTAGAAAAATCTATTGAATTGCGAAGGTGAAAAAAAGTTAACCCTGATTCTGGTCAACTTAAACCGTCAGACGGGCAGTAACTATTCAGGTAAAAAAAAGCCGGTTTCGAAGGAAACCGGCTTTTTAAAATTGTTCTTTCGCAACTGTAAATTGCTCCGACTTTATTTTGCTATTCAGGTAAAAGCACTGCGTCGATCACATGAATCACTCCATTACTGCCTTCAATGTCAGCGGCAACCACATTGCTGTCGTTAATTTTTACGCCGTCCGACAAGTCAACTTTGATGCTGTTGCCTTCATTCAGAGTTCCTACCGTGGTGTTCGACAAATCGGTCGACATTACTTTACCGGAAACCACATGGTACGTAAGTATGGGTGTTAACTGTTCCGCTGTCAGATCTTTAATTCCTGAAACTCCAAGTTTGGAGAACAGACTTTCGAATGCTGCATTTGTTGGTGCAAACACTGTAAAAGGTCCTTCAGCGCTTAAAGCTTCTGCCAGCCCTGCTTTTGTTACCGCTTCCACCAGGATGGAAAAATCAGGGTTGCCTGCCGCAATTGCTACAACCGATTCACCCGGGGCTTTCATTTCATAAGCACTGAAATGCTCTGTATCCAGCATCCAATTCTCCAATGCCATCACTGTGTAATTTAATTCTGATGTCAGACCTGCATTTGCCGATTCAGAAGCTGAAACTGATGCTACTCCTGCTGTTACCATTAATGCTGCTGCAATTTTTCTAATTTTTGTTTTCATGACTTGTAATTTTAAAATTTAAAATAATTATTTTCTGTTCTTTTATGATTGTTTCAGCGGCAATCTGCCACTGAATGTTGTTTTTATATTTGTTATTCAGGTATCAGCACCTGATCGATAACGTGAACCACCCCGTTTGCTCCTTGTATGTCGGCAGCTACAACCGAACTTTCGTTAATTTTTACACCTGAGCTTAAATCAACGGTGAGATTATTTTCCTGGTTTAATGTTCCCACTTCACCAGAGGTCAGTTCCGTTGACAGAACATTACCCGGGACCACGTGATACATCAATATTGGCGTCAACTGTTCTGCCGTAAGGTCGTCAATTCCGGAAATGTCCAGTTGCGAAAACAGTGCCTCAAAAGCAGCATTTGTAGGAGCAAATACTGTAAAGGGCCCTTCACTGCTTAGAGCATCAACCAACCCGGCTTTTACTACAGCCTGCACGAGTGTGGTAAAATTATCATTCGCAAGTGCAATGTTTACAACCGTTGGCGGAAGTATCACTTTATCAACAACGTGAATCACTCCGTTGCCAGCCTCAACATCGGCTGTGGTTACCGTAACGGAATTATTTATTGTCACTTCTGAACCCGTTTCAATGTACATGGAAATACTGTTGCCTTCATATTCCGACAAAGTGGATACATATCCTGTGCTCAGGCCGGAAGACATAACTTTTGCCCCGATAACATGATAGGTAAGGATACTGGTCAGAGTAGCTGCCGGAATATCATCAAGTGACGCTAATCCAAGATCCCCCAACAGAGCTTCGAAAGCATCATCTGTGGGTGCAAAGACAGTAAGATTATTTTCGGTACTTAAAAAGTTGGCGAGTCCTGCCCTTTGAGCTGCCTCAAGTAAAATATTAAAATTACCTGCTTCGGATGCTACTTCGACAATGCTTTTTTCATCCATCTGAACGGTATCCTCATCATCGTTGCAGGCAGTAAAAAATACAACGGAAAAAAGTAGCAGTATGCCCGGTAAAAAATTAATTTTTGTTTTCATGATTTCGTGTTTTAAAATTGTAATGCTGTTTTCTAATTAATTTATAAATTCTCATTTTGTGTAACTTAACGATAGAAAGGATTAAACAACTAAATTGTTTAAGTAATAACTTAAAAAATTATACAATAATATTATAAGTATTAGTTATATATTTAATTAATAGTATATTAACGTAAAAGTTAAAAATTGTCAAATGAATTATTTAGACAGATTTGCCTGATGGAGATCAATATCAAAGGTTAATGGAAAGGTCCAATTCAGGTAATATAAAATTTACATATCGCTTCAAAAACATGATTTTTCTTTGGTTTTTTCAAAATCAATCAGGATTCTAAGGTTCAATATTTTAAAACGGCTAATTTTGCAGTCCGATTTAAAAAAAGTTATTAACATGACAGATAAAGACCAAAAGCTTTTCACTGAGTTTGAACCTGTTTCAACTGAAGCATGGGAAGCTAAAATAAATGCCGATTTAAAAGGCAAGGATTATGAGCGGGCGCTTGTATGGAAAACATACGAGGGCATAAGTGTGCAACCCTACTACCGGGAGGAAAACCTTGAAGGGCTTGGATACCTTAATGCTTTGCCCGGAGAATTCCCCTATGTGCGTGGTAATAAGAAAACCGGCAACGACTGGTTTATTCGCCAGGATATTAAAGTGAAGGATTTTACGGAGGCGAATAAAAAAGCCCTTACAGTTTTAGGCAAGGGAGTCACCTCACTGGGATTCTGTTTCGATTGCAATACAGTAATGACGAAAGCCGACATGGCCATTTTTCTTAAGGATATATGCCTTGAAGCCATTGAAACTAATTTTGTTTGCTCGTGCGACAAATGCAACTTTGCAGAGCCTTTTGCAGAATATGTACTGGAAAAGTATAAATCCGGCGACCACATTATTGGTTCTTTATCTGTTGACCCGATAGGTTCATTTGTACTTAAGGGAAAAATGAAGGCCAATGCCTTTGATGAACTGAAACAGGCTGTTGAAAAAACGGCTGCTCTTCCTCATCTCCGAGTAATAGGCGTTCATGGTAAATACTTTGCCAACAGCGGTTCTTCCATTGTACAGGAACTTGCATTTTCACTGGCCCAGGGGGTTGAATACCTGAACCGGCTTACCGGTGCAGGTTTGAGCATTGATGAGGTGGCCGGAAACATAAAGTTCAGCTTCGGCATTGGCAACAACTATTTCATGGAGATTGCCAAATTAAGAGCTGCCCGTTTTATGTGGGCGCAAATCGTCAAGGCATATGATCCCGAAAATGACGAATCGGCCAAACTGATTGCCCACAGCGAAACCAATACCTACAACAAAACATTCTACGATCCATACGTGAACATGCTGCGCACCCAGACTGAAGCCATGTCGGCCGTACTGGGAGGCGCTGATTCCATAACTGTCCTGCCGTTTAATACCATATTTGGTGACACTACCGAATTCTCGGAACGCATTGCCCGCAACCAGCAGATTCTGTTAAAGGAAGAAGCTCATCTCGATAAAATTGCCGACCCTGGTGCCGGTGCCTATTACATTGAAAACCTGACAGCATCGCTTATAGAACATGCCTGGAACCTCTTCCTGCAGGTTCAGGACAAGGGCGGATTTGTTCAGGCATTCCGCGATGGTTTCATTCAAAATGAAATAAAGGCCATGGCAGCCAAAAGAGATGCCAATTTGGCTCTTCGTCGCGAAAACCTTCTGGGGGTAAACCAGTTCCCCAATTTTACTGAGACTGCCAAAGAGGAGTTTCCGGAATGGGTATTTAATGCAGCCGACTGTACCGAAGAAGGAGCAGAAGTGGAAACATTGAAACCTTACCGTGCTGCACAAGCCTTCGAAGCGCTGCGCTATAAAACCGATTTGTATGCGAAAAGCAATAAGCGCCCGGTAGCTTACATGCTGCCCATTGGAAACCTTGCCTTCCGCAAGGCACGTGCTCAGTTCAGTACCAACTTCTTTGCTGTAGCCGGTTTTGAGGTTATCGACAACAACGGATTTAAAACTGTGGAAGAAGGCCTTCAGGCTGCAAGGGCAAAAAATGCCGATATCGTGGTGGTTTGCAGCTCCGATGAAGAATATGCTGATTTGGTGCCCCAGGTTGCAGAAAAGTTGAATGAAGAAATCCTTGTGGTGGCAGGAAACCCGGAATGTAAGCCTGAACTCGAAGCCAAAGGAATTAAAAACTTTATTCACATGAAGAGCAATATTCTGGAGGAACTGAAGGCGTATCAATCACAATTGGGAATCTAAAAAATAGGGACAATGAAAAAAGACTTTAAAAACATAAATATAAAATCAACAGCAGCCAATTTAAACACGGCTGACTGGATGAAAAAAAACAACATTAAAAAGGACTGGCTTACCCCGGAGCAGATTCCTGTGAAGCCGGTTTACACCAAAGAAGATTTGGAAGGATTGGAGCATCTGAATTATGCTGCCGGACTGCCGCCATTCCTGCGGGGACCTTATTCAGCCATGTATGCCATGCGTCCCTGGACCATCCGTCAGTATGCAGGATTTTCAACTGCCGAAGAGTCAAATGCTTTTTACCGCCGGAACCTGGCTGCCGGCCAGAAAGGTCTGTCGGTAGCCTTCGACCTGGCTACCCACAGGGGTTACGACTCCGACCATCCCCGTGTAGTGGGCGATGTGGGGAAAGCAGGCGTTGCCATAGATTCGATTCTCGACATGAAGATTCTGTTCGACGAAATTCCTCTCGATAAGATGTCGGTATCAATGACAATGAACGGAGCTGTGCTTCCCGTAATGGCGTTCTATATTGTCACCGGGCTGGAGCAGGGCGCAACCCTTGAACAGCTTTCGGGAACCATCCAGAACGACATCCTTAAGGAATTCATGGTGCGGAATACTTACATCTATCCACCAGAGTTCTCCATGAAAATCATTGCCGACATCTTCGAATTCACCTCGAGGCATATGCCGAAGTTCAATTCCATTTCCATTTCGGGCTACCACATGCAGGAAGCCGGTGCCACTGCCGATATTGAAATGGCCTATACCCTGGCCGACGGGCTTGATTACCTGCGTACAGGCATCCGTGCCGGGCTGGATATCGATGCCTTTGCACCAAGGCTTTCATTCTTCTGGGCTATCGGAATGAATCATTTCATGGAGATTGCCAAGATGCGTGCAGCCCGTATGCTGTGGGCAAAAATTGTGAAGGAATTCCATCCGAAGAACCCGAAATCGATGGCTTTGCGTACGCACTCACAAACCTCGGGCTGGTCGCTTACTGAACAGGACCCGTTCAATAATGTGGGCCGTACAGCCATTGAAGCCATGGCAGCAGCCCTGGGGCATACCCAGAGCCTCCATACCAATGCACTTGACGAAGCTATTGCGCTGCCGACTGATTTCTCGGCACGTATTGCCCGCAATACCCAGCTGCACCTGCAGATGGAAACTGAAATCACCCGCTCGCTCGATCCATGGGCAGGTTCCTATTACGTTGAATCATTGACCCATGAACTGGCAACCAAAGGCTGGGAACTTATTCAGGAGGTTGAAAAACTGGGCGGCATGGCCAAAGCCATCGAAACCGGCGTGCCGAAAATGCGTATTGAAGAAGCAGCGGCACGTGCACAGGGTAAAATCGACAGCGGAACACAGACAATCGTTGGAATCAACAAGTACCGTCTCGACAAAGAGGATCCTATTGATATCCTTGATATCGATAATACAGCAGTTCGTCTTTCGCAGATTGAGCGTTTAAAGAAACTGCGGGCTGAACGCAATGAAGCAGACGTGCAGGCTTCACTGGCAGCAATTACAAAGGCCGCCGAAACCGGAAAGGGTAATTTGTTGGAACTGGCTATCGATGCAGCAAAAAAACGTGCATCTTTGGGTGAAATTTCCGATGCCTGTGAAAAGGTGGCCGGAAGGTACAAAGCAGTAATCAGAACAATTGAAGGCGTGTATAAATCAGAAGCAAAAGACAAGTCAGAATTTAAGGAAGCGCAGGAGCTGGCACAGCAATTTGCTGAAATGGAAGGCCGCCAGCCGCGTATTATGGTAGCCAAAATGGGGCAGGACGGCCACGACCGTGGTGCCAAAGTGGTTGCTACCGGTTATGCCGATCTTGGCTTCGATGTAGATATGGGGCCATTGTTCCAAACCCCGGAAGAGGCAGCAAAGCAGGCCGTTGAAAACGACGTGCACGTGCTGGGGGTTTCTTCACTGGCCGCAGGTCATAAAACATTGGTGCCTGCCGTTATCGAGGAGCTTAAAAAACTCGGCCGCGACGACATCATGGTTATTGTGGGTGGGGTCATCCCATCACAGGATTACCAGTACCTCTACGATGCCGGTGCGGTTGCTATCTTTGGCCCGGGAACCAGCGTAGCCGCTGCAGGGAAGAAAATCCTGGAGATACTTATTGAAGCATATAAGGAACAATAAACAGCAAATATCCTGTCAACTACAAAAAAACAATAGCCGGCCGCTAAAACGACCGGCTTTTGTTTTTCTTTTGCTGCCAGTTAATGCCTGATTATTCGCTTGATAAATTGTTAAATAACATGATTGGTAAAAAGATAAAAGTACATTGCAGCAGTCTCCGGGAAATACAGATGCTGTAGTTATTGAATTACAAATTTTGCATACACAGGAAAATGATCTGAATTGAAACCAGGTAAAAGTTTAAAATCAAGAACAGCTATATTTTTAGTAACAAAAAAGTGGTCTAAGGGCCATCGCATTAAAAAAGATTGAGCATCGAAGGTATTATATAAACCACGTCCTATTCGTACATCTTTAAGGTTCCCACTTTGCCCGAAAAGTCGCGATGTGTTGGACCATGCAACATCATTAAAATCTCCCGCTACAATGGTGGGAAATTTATTATTGGCAACCAGTTTACCTACTTTGAGTAATTCTACTTCCTTTTCCTGATCCTCACCTTCCTCTCCAATGTTTTCAGGATACTTGTCGCTGGGGAAAGGTGCCACCGGATGTAACCCATGGAAATTAAATTTTTTCCCGGAAGGCAAAATAATTCTAGTATGAAATGAAGGCACCCTGGAATGACTTAAAAATTTAATTTCATAATCTGATAAGGGAAATTTTGAATAAAATGACAAACCATAGGCATTGTCCAGTGGATGTTCTATGTTATATGGATAACTTTCCTTAATTCCTGCAAGTTGTTCTACCCACCAGTTATTTACTTCCATGGCTAATATTATATCCGGATCGGTATTCCGAATAATCTCCTTAAATTCTTTAGCTTTTTTATTGGTCATCATAACATTGGCAATTAAAATTGCCACGGATGAATTCTCATTTACTTCCTCTGCATTAGCATCAGGAACCTCTTTATCTCCCACCAGGTAAGGAGAAATAAAATTAAACTGAATCAAAACCGCAGCTACCAGTCCCGCAGTTAATGCAACAGACGGAATTTGCCACTTTCTGTTAAGTAAAATGAAACCAAAAAGGAACAGGATACTGAGTATGAATAGTTGTAATCTGGGGAAGTCCAGAATCTTCAAATACCATCTTGGAATGTCATAAATAAGTGATGCCAGACTTACCAAAATAAGTATTGTTGCAAAGAAACTTAACGTGTAAAGTGTATATTTTCTCAAGTTATCAGATTTCATTTTTACAATATTTGGTGATTTTATGTCCTTATAAAATAACATTACACAGGTTCCCGGGTTCAGTAATTAAACTCAGATAGTGTTCCTGCCCTCTGTAAGTTTTCAGTCGTAAACCCGGTTGTTCAGTTTTCCGCCATACTTATCACCCCATTTCATATTCTGTAGCTTTTGACCGGATGTGCTGTTTCCCCACTATCCAAACCTATTTCGCAAAGTATCTTTTATTGAATGTATAATACAAACTAAAATTCCAGTTAAAATCTTTCCCGCCTATTTTATTGTTAAACGTCTTGTACATTGTTGACCCGAATGAAACAGGAAAACCGGTTTTGGCAATATTTACATTTGCAGAAACGTAAAAACCATCCCTATCATCCAGACGAAGGTAAAACACCTGGGGTGAAAAATTCATATTAATTTGATTGCTTAGCCTGATTTGTGGAAATGCTGCATTCAACGACAGGAAGTGTCCGTTTAGGAGGGATTCAATCTGAATTCCTCTGGAATAGATGTAGTACATGCCTAAAATAACCTTCGGGTTTACTATGTATGTGTTTATTATTTCGCCGGCAACAATCCTGTCAGCAACAATCTTGTCATAGCGGTTTCCGTCTGCCTGATCCTTTTCGGTGACAAAAGCCAGTGCCGGAAGATGAGAACCTAATGTAAGCTGGTATTTATTCCTTATCAAGGCCTTATAGCGGTAAAAAAAGATGAAGCTCCAGGGTTTGCCCTTAAGCGAATACTGAAACTGTGGTTCAATACTGAACCTTTTCCACCTCAGTGATATGTCCAAAGAAGCTGCAGGTTCATCCAATGTAAATGCAGGGATGAAGGAAAATCCGTTATTTGTAATACCAATTTTGATTCCTGCATCCAAAGGCACCTTTGTTGAATCCGCTTCCCCTGAAAACCCCATCAGGGGAAGAAGCAGAAGGAGCCCTGTCCGGTAAAAATGTCTGAACTTCTTGTACAACATATGAATAAAACCTAGGCTTTCTTATAAAGTTCATCAGGAAGTTGTTACCTGCTCAGCTATTCTTAATCGTGCTGCCGGAAAATCGTTAAAGAACTAATGCTGCACTTAACAGCAACTGTTTCTGATTGCTGCCCTTATTTTAGTAATGGCAACACGACATGAAAATCAGTACATGTTTATCAGGTAGGTTTTTGTTTTCAAAATTCGGATCAATTCCGTGCCAACACCATACCAAATTCGAAAAATCGCGAATTTGATTAGGCGTTGGTACGATCAATGTATGGGTTTTTAAGGGACATAAATTACCCTTCAGGTACGTTTATTTATTTTATCGGGAGGTGTGAAAGCCTGCTGTTGTTATTGCTCCACATGACGGCTTAAAACCTGCTCCCAGATTTTATAGCCTTTTTCATTCAGGTGGAGGTTATCATCGACAAAGATGTCGCGGTAAACTTCACCGTTTTCGTCTACCATTGCTTCCCACACATCGGCAAATTCAACCCCTTCATTTTGCCGGGCAAGCTTTTCGAGCAGGCTGTTCATTTGTAGATACTCCTTTTTCAGTTCCCAGCGGGCAAGGCTGGGTTTGGGCGATATCAGTACGATTTTGGTTCCGGGCTTGTCCCGCTTTATCATATCCACCAGTTGCTTTGCTTCTTTCAGGACGTCTTTGGGGTTCTTATCGGAAGCAATGTCGTTATCGCCTTCATAGATAAACAGGATTTCAGGATCGAAAGGGGCTATCAGTTCATCGTACCAGTAGATTAAATCGCTAAAGTGCGAACCACCGAATCCGTTGTTGATAACATGGTGCCCGGGAAATGCCTCCTGCACATCATCCCACATCCTTACACTGGAGCTTCCTGTAAACAACAGCAGTTCCTTATCGGGGCTGAAGCAGTTTTCCTTTTCTTTAAGTATTTCTATTTCCTTTTGAAACCGTTTCGGGTCCTGGGCATTTAGCTGAACGACACCAAAAAGGAACACGATAGTCAGAAGCGTTTTTGTCAGTTGTGAATGTACCATGTTTAAAAAATTTACTTTTCAAAGATAGCATTATTCAGGAAAATTGTTTTCGCTTGTGACATGGAGGAGGTGCATGAGATTTCAAACCGGCTGATAACTTTTCATCGGAGAGACCTTCTTCTTTTAACTCTTGCTAAAAGTAATAATGAAAATACATAATTTTCATTTCACACAAGGTAAAAAGTTCATGAATCCGGAACTATCATATAGCTAAGTCCTCAACACGATAATTACCAAATCTTTAATTGCATTCAAAGGTGACAGGGATTCCATCCTTGCCTGGTTCAGGTGAAATGCGTTGGTTCAAAGGCAGAGTTTGAAATGGAAATAAGGATGGAATCCATTCTCTCCTGAACTTTGAGCCCGAAACCTGGAACTGGGAATTCTATACTGTTATTCCTCATGCAATATTGCCCGGCAATTAAAAGAACTGTTCCCTGTTTTACGTTTCACTGATTGCTATCTATTTTTATAATCAGCGTAGCTCACCAGCTTAATGCCCTTTCTGCGGGTGGTCTCCTTAACCTTTTCGCTTGTGAATACACGGGTAACCCATTCGCGGTCTGTAGCCACATTTTCATTGCCGGTATGGCCGACAGTCTGCATCTCTGGGGTATCCTTTGCCGGATGTTCTACAAAGAGGTACTTGCCTGGGGTGAGCTTTCCCAGGTTTTCGCAGAACATATCGATTCGTTCTTCCGCAGTCAAGTCTCTGCCCCAGCCGGAGAAGCGTTGAAAGCCTTCCATATTAACCTCCAGGTTGTACTCTTTGGCCAGCTTATCGATAAGTTCCCCGATTTTAGGATCAAGGCTGGTGAATCCCATATGGCTGGAGAGATGCGAAATGTGGGGAACATGTTTCAGCGACAGCTCAATCTGGGCGCGCAGCTCCTGTTCGATTTCTCCGATGGTCCAGTTTGATTCCGAGATGGATGAGCCGGCCGGAAAGTTATCATTTTTCCATACCATAGGAAAGAAAAAGCCGTCGGCATCGGTCAGGCCGGGGCAGTGGGTGAGGGGCCGCCACTTTACGTTGCTCCATTCGCTGGTGAGGGTCAGGTGGATGCCCACGTCGTAACCCGGATTTTCATTCAGCAATTTTACCGCTTCGGGAAACCAGGCACAGGGCGGCATCAGCTCCACCGAACGGGCAATGCCGCTTTGATACGATTCAATACACGCCTCATTGGCTGCACGGAAGGAACCGATGTCATCGGCACGGATTAACAGGTAAATGGTGTTGTCGTCCTGAGCGGAACCTGAAAATACTATTGCTGTGAAAAGAAGGGTGAGCAGTTTTTGTTTCATGACAGGTAATCAAAATATTTTTAGGCATTTCTATAATCAGAATCTAAATCCTCTTCAACAGAGTCGGGAAAAATTGAAACATTATAATTGCCCAATATCTCCAGGGATTCTACTCTTTTAATGTTTAGCAGTTTTGCTGCAAATCCTGAGGAGATTTTACCCAGTTCATAAAGCTTAACCAGTGAGATTCTTTTGATTTCTTTTTCGAATTCCGAATTATTTAATTTTAATGCTAAAGCTAATTCCTGAGGATATTCAATTAATATATGCTTGCTCATCCTAATTCCTTTTAAATTGTGCCCAAATCATAGATTAACATGTGTAAAGTTATGTAAATGTTCACCGCTTGTTTATAGAGATTTTAAAAATTCTTTTGGTGAAAGCACGTTCAAAGAAGAATTCATAAAGTCTGATTTATTTCTTGTAATAATTATTTCTATACGATTAAGTTCTGATGCTGAAATTTGAACTGCATCCTCAAAATCCATAAGATTCAGAGAAATTGCATTTAATACAACTTCTTTATCAACTGCAACTATTTCAATAATTGTGAGAAGGTTTTTTAAAAATTGTATTGCCTCATCATGCCCTTTTTCCTTCTTTGAAATAAAGTATATATCTGTAACTGTGGTAGCAGTAATGCAGGCAGTGATTATTTTTTGATCGATCAACTCAAAAAGCTTTATTGCATCCTTTATAAATGGTACCCGATTTAAAGCAAGATCAAGAATAATATTGGTATCAAAGAGTACTTTCTTCATTTATATTTATCTGAAAGATAATCGTACTTTGATTTTTCAGTGTCATCATTTCTTAAAAAACCCTTCCATTTTTTTACAAATTCCTTCGCCGTTAATGCTTTCTCTGTCCTGTCCTCTTTTTGCAAAATAATGACATCAACCTCCTTATTGAAAAGTGTAGGGTCAAGTGGAACAGAAATCATTCCTTCCTGTGATATTTTAGTTTTATACCTGTAAACCTTCATCCTGTTATTTTTTATAAAAATACAAAAAATAATCTAGGATCAGAATACAGTGGAAAATGAACTTAAGCCAGCCACTCCCGCTGACGGTTCTTCAGGTTATTGAGTACATCGATGGTGGTATTTACATCGTTCACCACCTGGAAGTCGAACATACCCACACAGATGAAATCGGCACCGTTTTCAAAAGCCCAGTTAAATCCGTCTTCCGGAGAAATGGCCCCGGCTGCCAGCACCTTAAAGCCCATTACCGGCACTTTTGCCCGCTGCACAAACTCTACAGTGCGGTCGGGGAACAGGCAGAAGCAGTTGTCGTGGAACCGGTTATGGTCGAGGTATTTCTTGCCGTCCACTTCAAACGGTAGGCGGTTTTCGATGGGGTGGGCCGACCAGTACTTATCGTGGTGCATGGTTTTCATGTAATAATCGGGAATGATGCCCTGCTCCTCGCAGGCAATCAATGCGTCCACGGTATGTGAGGCCAGTCCGGCAGTGATGCCGTGGGAGCGGATTTTCTCCAGCATCTTGTCAATCACATCCATCCGGTTGTCGCGCACCAGCCAGTCGCACCAGTTGCCCTGCACCTGGATGATGTCCATGCCCATATCAACCGCCTTATTGAGGTTTACAAAGTAGTCATTGTTTTCCATGTCGGGGTGCACCTGCACGATCACCTTGATGTTGCTGCCGGTCAGTTTTTTATATTTCACCATCGTTTCCATGGTGGGGAACCCGATGTTGATTGTATTGATACCGGCCTTTTCGGCAAGCATCAGGGTTTCAAAGATTTTCTTTTCGGTGTTGTAGGCCCTGAAAAGCGAAGGCACATATATCAGGTCGCGCGAATGCGCCCAGCCACCGATGAGGTTGCCTCCGAACACCAGCCGGCTGATTTCATGTTCGCCGAGCTTTCCTTTGGGCAGTTCCCCTTTAAGCTGACTGATGTCGGCGCCGCCCACCTGGATGGTGGCACCCGACAAGGTGTCGACACCGAACTCCTGCGATTCGCGGAAAGCGCCTAAACCAATAATTCCCAGGGCAGGAAGGGTTGCCAGGTTTTTCAGGACTTCACGCCGTGAATTTACCATCTGAGGATTGACAGCAGCCGGTTTTTCTCCAACCTGCTGTTTCGTCCGAAACCAGGGAAGGGCATGAATGCCGTATCCTTTTTCCTTCATCAGCAAAATTCCCAGCAGGGCAATGGCTTCAATCAGGTTCTTGTTAACCAGGAACAGGCTTCCCTCTGCCGGAGCAAACAAAGAGCCCCCAAAAGGAGGATAGGCAAAATAGTAAAGCATCAGCAGGGCAATCCCGCCAACGGCAGCATAACGGATTGCAATCCCCAGGAAAAGCGCCAGCCCGATGAGAATAAGTGCGGTAATATTTACAGGGTCGATAATGTTCATCAATCCTTCGGACGAGGCCATCCAGCGGTAAAAACCGGCAAACGGGCCGGTGGCATTGGCCAGAAATCCTGTGGCTGTCCAGTTTACGGCCCAAAGCTTGGCCAGTCCTTCATATAAAAAATGCCAGCCAATGGTTACCCGGAACAGGGTGATGATGAGTTTTTTCCAACTTTGACTATTCATAGGGTTCCCTTTTTTACAATTTATGTTCAAACAAAAATATTAATTTACTGATTCAAAATGATTTTTCTTTAGAATTAAGAGTTTTGAATGAGATTATTTAGAATCCATATTGATAAAAAACGGAACTTCTTTCCCGGACAGTTTTACGCTTTTATCCGGGTTAATTTCACATCTCCTTGCTGGTGCCACTTTTAATAAATAATTCTTTCAGGAGCCTAATATTCAGCAGGAAAAAGCATGTTGTTCTTGATGTTTATCCTTAACTTGCACAGGCATTTTCATAACCTTAAAAACACGTATCATGAACAATTTGGAAGTTTTAAAACAAGGTTATCAGTCCTTTGCTGAAGGGAAACTGGCAGAGGCGACAGAAAACTGGGCTCCTGATATTGTCTGGCAGGAATGTAAAGGGATGCCTTTTGCAGCAGGTGATGGTACTTATAGGGGAATCCAGGAAGTTATATCAGGTGTACTGGCAAAAATACCTGAACATATCGATGATTTCAACATTGAAATCACTGATTTTGTGGATGGGGGTGATAAAATTGTAATGATTGGCTTTTACACCGGGATTTTTAAAGCTACCGGAAAAAAGTTTAAGGCAAACGCCACTCACACATGGAGTTTTGAAAACGGCAAAGCCGTTCATTTCTTTCAGGCGGTTGACACCGCAGAAATAATCAGTCCGGTGGGCAAAGCTGAAGCAGGGAAGGAAATGGAGGCTATGGATTACTAACTTTTCTGTATTCTCTTTTTTGAATTATTTTCTGACGATTAAATAATATAAGGTTTTATCCCTGACTCCGTCAATTTCAAACGATGAGTCGGATACCGGTACTTTGCTGCCGGTAAGTTTGCCGTCGTGATTGAGAAGAAAAACTTCATACGCAGTGGTGTCTTTTATTGAAACGGTTGCTTTAACCGGTTCCAGCAACAGCGGCATGCCTCCTTCGCTTTTCAGCATCACCATTGTGCCGGAATAATCATATTCCATTCCGGTATTGCGGGCGCGGGCAACAACAGTTACCAATATCTTTTCAGCTGTTGCCAAATCGCCTTTATCCGACAGGTCGGTTGCTAAAATTACAGCAAACGAATTCTCTGTGGTGATCTCCCAGTCGTCCAAACTAACTTTTTCGTTCTGTGCAAAACCAATGATTCCTTTGGTTCCCTTTGAATCAACAGTAACATATTGTTTTTCTCCGTAGTGCCATTTCAGCTCTGCGGTCGCTGAGGCTATCGTTTTATTGTCCTTGTCCCAGTATTTGGAAGCATCTGCAATACCTGTTTCCATAAAGCTGTCGGTAAACCGGACAGGATAGCGGCCAACGGCCAGCATTTCAGGAGAAACAGTGCCTGAAAATTGTTTGTCGTCGTAATCCTGCTCCACCAGTTCGGTGAATCCCAGTTTTCCACCTGCCAGGGATGGGACATGCACATTGCGTGTAGCCATTACAGGGCCTTCTGTTATATCGTTTCGGTAAATCATACGTGCGAGAGCCGGGTACAGCCCCATGTGCAAGGGACTGGTTGCATTGTACACCCCATGACCCTCCGATTGAAGGTATCTGGAATATCGTGGTATATCGGTAGCAAAGGAAAAGGAAGCATCCCATCCCTGTAATCCCATACCGTAAATGGCAATAAGCGGAGCTGCTTCGGCAGTCCATTCGTTGGGCACCAGGCTCATCCATTCGGAAAAGGAAAACGGACGGTTCACCACATCCTGCAAGCCGGTACTCAACAATCCGGACCCGGGCTGTGATACGAGAGGAGTGTTGTTTACCTCCCCTTCAGTCATGCGATGCCCTCCGGCACCACCACCAAAATAGTTGTGGCGGTCAATCATCCCTACTTCATAGTCAGCATGCAGGTTATACAAATGCGATGGACCTGATCCTGCCTGCCAGCATGATCCTACCAAAACGCCTTTATAGCCGGTTTCGCGCACAGCCTTTTCAAATTTCCTGTAAAATTCCAGCTGCTTTTCATATAAAAACCGCATTTTATCAAGGATATGCACTGCCATTGGGCGGTTTTCTTTTAAGGCTGATTCATATTCCCGGCTGAATATGCCGTGATTGGGATTGGGAAAGATATTTTCCTTTTCCAGGGTTTCTCCTTCAGGAACCATTCCCTGTCCCCATGCTTTTATTAATCCATTCTGGCTTGTATATTTATTTTTCAGCCACTGCGAAAACTGGCGGCACAGCAAATCCCTGTATGTAGGAGCCTGTTCCAGTGCGCGGCCAATGGCACTCCAGAATATATTGTCTTCGTTCTGAAACTCTATAAAAGCCAGTGCCGGATCATCGGCATACCGGAGACCGGTATGCGGATTTATATGGTTTAGCATATGCACGGTAAGGTCGATGCTCAGCTGTTGCAAATCGGGGGCAAAATTTACAAAACTGGAGGTAGAGCCATTAAGATGTTCCCACGGATATTTCAGGTTTTTTATTTCATCATAAGCCAGCAGTTTGCTGCTGTCGCCGGGCATCACCCGGTGCCCGTAAATGTGTGACCAGCCATAATAAATTCCCTTTGCCCGCAACCGCGACTGGAAATAGTCGAACCGTTCAAACAGATCGGGGTTAAATTCAGTTGATATGTTATTGAAATAGGCATACCATGAAAACTTGTGAAAACGTACAGCATTGATTCCATATTTTGCAATGAAGTTGACAAAACTGTCGGCTTTCTCAGCGCTGACATAAGGTAAACGGCTGCAGATGTTGGTGCCCCATAATTTAACGACTTCTCCATTTTCAAAAACCAGCTGGTCATCCTTGTTCTGAACAAAACCGAATTTCCCGGCAGGGGCATCCAGCCATGATTCCATTCCAATTATTCCAGGTTCAGTGTTGTTCGCAGGAAGGAACGGATACCAGCCTTCTATATCAACATGTTCAGGTTGAGCCTGAACTGAAATGATGGAAACCAGCATCATAAAAAAAAGGTTCAGCAGTTTTTTATACATCATGGAAATCTACTTGAATTAAACTTCATTTGGTCAAAATTCACTGGCCGGTTGCGTTAATTTACTTTCCGGCAGGAATGAATGTTCAAATATAAATAATGTTTACTGCCGGTAATGATTAAACTTTTAAAACCGCCTGGAGGATGTTGTGGTTTTTGAGGCTTCTTGCTGAGGGCGGCTTTTGTGGCTCTTCGGCTCCTGATGGATGAACAGAATGAGGTTTTTTATTTCAACCCTTAAAGGGTGTAGCATTAAAATTTCTACCTTTAGGTTTAATTTTTTGATGAAAATCATTTGAAGTCATTATAAATCAGGCGAACGGGTTTTGCAGGCGACTGCGAAGCACAGGGTTTCCGCTTCGTTTTTTTATTTTTATTGGTATGAAGAAAATTGATTGTTTTATTGCATTTACCACAAAAGAAGATACAGCTAAATCAGTTAGCCGGCTGAAATCAGTTTCCATAGTAAATGAAGTATTTGTTGTTGCCCCTGAAAGGATTGATATTCCTGAAGTGGAAGTGCTTGTTGCCCGACAGCCTCATTCGGTATCTGCAATGCTGCAGATAGTGCAACATGTAAAAGCTCCTTTTGCCATGCTTGCCTTAAATAATACACCACTTGAGTTGGGGCAGTTTGCCTGCGAACGCCTGGTGCAGGTAGCCGAAGGTACCGGTGCGGCTATGGTATATGCCGATTACCGTGAGGTGAAAAACGACAGGGAAATCCTTCATCCGGTAATTGATTATCAGCAGGGAAGTCTGCGCGATGATTTCAATTTTGGCCCGGTACAGCTTTTTGATTCCGCAGTTATAAAAAGTTTTGAAGAAGAGGATTTCTCATTTGCAGGTTATTACTCACTGCGGCTGCATGCGTCAAGATGTGGCGATGTTATTCATATTCCTGAAGTGCTTTCGACTATGGTGGAAACCGATTTACGCCAATCGGGCGAAAAGCAGTTCGATTATGTAAGCGCGGGCGCCCGTGACAGGCAAATAGAAATGGAAAAAGCCTGTACCGGTCATCTGAAAAAAACGGGTGCATTTCTCTCTCCTCCGTTTAAGGAAGTTGATTTCACTGAAGGCGCTTTTCCCGTGGAAGCATCGGTAATTATTCCGGTCAGGAACCGTATAAAAACAATTCGCGATGCCATTGAGTCGGTGCTGAGGCAGAAAACCAGCTTTGCGTATAATTTGATTGTCGTAGATAACTATTCTACTGATGGAACAACAGCGGTTCTTGAAGAATACGCAAAAAATGGAAAGCTGGTGCATGTAGTGCCGGCACGAAAAGATTTAGGTATTGGCGGCTGCTGGAACGAAGGCATTTTTCACCCGCAATGCGGGCGGTTTGCCGTACAGCTCGACAGCGATGACCTGTATGCCGGTGAAAATACCTTGCAGACAATCGTCGATAAGTTTCATGAAGAAAAATGTGCCATGGTGGTAGGCAGCTACCGGATGACTAATTTCAAACTCGAGGAAATCCCTCCGGGTGTTATTGACCATCGCGAATGGACACCCGAGAACGGTCCCAACAATGCCTTGCGAATAAATGGTATGGGTGCTCCCCGTGCATTTTACACTCCTGTGCTTCGGGAGATAAAAGTACCAAATGTAAGTTATGGGGAGGATTATGCTGTTGGGCTTAGGATTTCGCGTACCTGGAAAATAGGACGTATTTATGAGCCGGTATACCTTTGCCGCCGATGGGATGACAATACCGATGCCTCGCTCGATATCACAAGGTTGAATGCACATAATTTATACAAAGACCGGATTCGCACACTGGAACTTGTGGCAAGAAGAAAAAAGGCTTAGGCACAGGTGCCGGCAAAGGATGAAACAACCGGTAGTCTTCAGTCCAAAACAGAATGCAGGATTAAAACAGACGGATATAGCAGGCGCAGATGTATTATTTACAGAATCATGTAAAGACAGTTTTATTCTGCTGATGCAGTCGGCAAGAGGCTGGGTGGACAACAAATAAACCAATTGAAATGAAGTGAAAATACAATGATGCTTGAAGACATGATTATTTCGGGGGAGGAACTTGCGAAGCATGGACCGGTCGATACCCTGAGCCAGCAAGCTGCTGCGCTTGTACAACAGCAGAAGGAAACCTGGGAACTGGCAGGAAAAAATTATGCAGCACTTGCGGATGTGCAGGTCAGGGAATTTGATTATGGTCATTTTCAGATTCATGTGCACCACAATCCGGGAAGGATGCGTTCCTCTTCTGCTGTAACCGATCCTCATACCATTGCTCAGCGGCCCTGTTTTTTATGTGCCCGGAATCTGCCTCCTGAACAAAAGGGCCTTCTTTTTGATAATGATTACTTAATTCTTGCCAATCCGTTTCCAATTTTTCCGGTTCATCTTACAATACCTCACCTGGAACATATTCCTCAGCGTCTCGAACACTTTTTTCCTTCAATGCTCGACCTGAGCAGGAGCCTTTCAGGATTTACCGTGTTTTATAACGGACCTCGCTGTGGTGCTTCGGCTCCCGACCATTTTCATTTTCAGGCAGGCATAAGTGGCTTTTTGCGCATTGAAAAAGAGCTTGATGTTTTAAAACGAGACCATACAAAGGCATATTTTCAGAAGAAAGAGGTGGATATTTTTGCTGTCGAAAACTACCTGAGAAAGTTTTTTGCCCTGGTTTCTTCAGATAAAAATGCAATCATTGATGCGTTTGATTTTATCTATTCTTTTCTGGCGAAAGACACCATTGATGAACCCATGCTGAATGTTCTCGCCTGGTATGCAGAAGAAAAATGGCACATTGTTTTTTTTCCACGTGAGAAGCAACGCCCTTCCCATTTCTTTGAGTCGGGTGATAAACAGATAATAGTGGGACCGGCTGCCGTTGAAATGGGAGGTATTTTGATATTGCCCAGGCATGAGGATTTTGAAAGAATTAGTCCGGACACAATTGCTGATATTTATAGTGAGGTCACTCTTTCTTCATCTTCTTTTAATCAATTGGTTAATGTTTTGCGGGAATACTGTTAGTAATGTTTGTTTTGTTTCTTTTTTCAGCGTTGAACCAGTTGATCGTTAAGTTAATGTTCTGATTTTTATTTTGTTGTAAAAGCAGATTTACTGTCGATGGTTTCAAAAATTTACGAACGTACACCTTCCCGGAATGAGCGGATTTTAAACCGTAAAAGGAAGTGGTGCAGAGTTGCTTTCGTAGAAAAGGATTAAAGTTGAAGCCACCAAAAGAATTTGATTAATCAATATCAAATGTTTAAATTGTTAGGATTATATTTTCTAAAAATTTTTAAGTGCCGGTATGCGGGCAAAAAAATATGCATGAGGAAATTGTAAAATAAAAGGTACAATTGTTTCATGTGGATATAAAAGGCACATTATCTTAAAAATAACCACCGGATACAGAATGAAAAGAACCACACTAATTTTAGTTACGGGATTCGTTCTCCTATGGAATTCGGGATTTATAGCAGCCGAGTACGGGCTTTCTTATACCGGACCTTTTACCTTGCTTTTCTGGCGTTACCTGGCATTAACGTTGGTTATTTTCTTTTACTTGCTGATAACAAAACGTTTTCGGTGGGTCGGCTGGAAGGTGGCAGCTCCCAATATGCTGATTGGTGTTTTGGCACATGGCTTATGGCTTACATGCGTGTTGCTGGCTCTGGAATACGAAGTTCCGGCCGGTATTGTGGCTTTAATTGTGGCATTGCAGCCTCTGGCTACAGGTGCTATTTCGGGTCGGGTGGTAGGGGAAAAGACAAATTTCTACCAATGGCTGGGACTGGTATTTGGGTTTTTGGGCGTTGTTCTTACCGTCTCCTTTCGTATTGATTTTGGAAGCTATACATCAGTTTTTGGATATCTGATTCCTTTGGGATCTGTTATAGGAATCACAGCAGCAAGTCTGATTCAGCGACGGATGGAAGTTAAAGAACGAAAGAATAAATTACCTGTCGACCTGTCCCTGTTTTATCAAAGCCTTGCAACAACTTTAGCTTTGGTTTTACCCGCTGTTTTTATTGAAGAATTAATCACCCGATGGGAGCCGGAATTTATCTGGTCCATGGTCTGGCTCATTCTTGCGGTTTCCCTGGGAGCGTATGCCCTGATGTGGCTGTTAATCGAACGAATTGACGCCACCCGTGTGGCCAGTTTGTTCTACCTGGGGCCTCCGGTTACTATGTTTATGGCATGGATGGCTTTTGGTGATAAGATCCAAGGTACTGATGTTGCAGGTCTTGCCGTTGTATTTGTGGGTGTAATATTGTCCCAGCTCAGCATGAAATAATGCTTGGTTAGGTTAAAGAAGAAAAATAGCTGCGTTCTTTCTTATCTCCCTTGAAAATCAGTTTCTGAATCAACCCTTAGAAGTAAGGGAATTGAACAGTCCTTTTAATTGCCTGGCAGAAGGTTGAAAGACCGCCTGAATTTTGTAGTGCAGGTTTAAAAGATAGCAGAGGGTGGAGGGCATGAATCAGAGAGCCTTAATGTCTTAAATCTCATTTTTAAAACCAACCTAAGTAGCAGGCTGCTCGATAATCCTTTTCGCTGAGCAGGGCAATGGTCTGGTTAAATGACGTCTTATCGTGCTATTGGGCAGAGCTGATAATTACAGTATTGAGGTTTTAGTTATACAACAGATTAACACTTGCATATTCGTTTCGGAATAAAACATGGTGAAGAATATGGCAGATAGTTATTTGAAAAACCTCAGTCGCCATTCGGGCCGATGTGGAAAGAATTTTACCGCTGCCTGTAAGTGAGTGGCGAACAGCCAACATATTTTTTAAAAAAGTTACTGAAGTGCTCTGGTTCCGAGAAACCTAATTGCGACGCAATAACTTTTACTGAAGAATTGGTGAATTTAAGTTCCCGTGTAGACCTGATAAGCAGCTGTTCGCTGATAATGGATTTTGCTGTAACTCCCATCACTTCCTTCACAATTTTATTAAGATATTTGGGTGAAATATGCATCAGTTCAGCATAGTCAGATACCCGGTGAGAAGTATCCAGGTTTTGTGAAACCAGGTGTTTAAACCTGCTAACAATATTAAGGTAGTGGTTATTGCTGTTTGTTGTTATATGTAAATTGCATTGGCTGTCGCAATATATCAGCAGGGATTTTAGGAGTGAGGATGATGCAATTTCTTTATTGGGAATTTTGGATTGCGTTATTTCGTTAATCATTTCGGCAAGAGAGTTGATCCTGTCTCCGATTTTAGGACTTAATACCATGCAAGGAATCTCGCCTGAAAAGAAAATATCGGCACGTTGAATATTGAACCCCTCCATGTGTTGCTTGAAAAAGAGGCGAGAAAATTTTATTAACCAACCTTTAGGCTGAAAACAATTAAACCGGAGGGATACCTCTTTGCCTGGGTAAATAAATAGTATGGTGAAAGGAAATGATTCAAGTTTTTCATAATCTGCATCAATACTTCCCACCCCGTCTTCCAGCCAAAGGATCTGGTAATTTTGTGGGTCACTTAGTATCAGATGATGCCGGGTTAATTTCTGAACACAGATAAATGCGGATGAATCTTTGAATTCATCAACACCTTTAACCTTTTCTTTGAATGCCACTACACTCATATTTTAAAATTTTGCTCTGCTCCAGCCACGGGCATTAAAAATTCTCAGCGGCATAAAATAGGAGTGGAATGAATAAATATCCATTCCACCGATATTCCTAATTCAAACAAGGTTATACTAAAAAAGTTTAGTGCTGTTAATTCATGACAAAACCTTACAGGCCTGAAATACTGGTCCGGCTATTCATTGTTTTTCTATTGGCAATTTACGTTGGGATTGAAAGGTGTGTACATTCCATTGGGGTTGTTCTTCCATACCCACACATGAAGCTGGTAATGTGCGAATGGTGGCCCTCCTTTAGCATTCACCTGAACAGGGTTACCTGATTCATCTTCAACCCAAATAAGCTCCGTATGATCATCAAATTCTACTTCACCCAGCATGGGTGGCCCGGAATTCTCAGGATCCCAAACAGCTGCAGGAATTAGAAATTCTACAGCTACCAGCCTGTATTTTCCATTTTTCATAAGCTCGTATACCAATACACCGGGTTCTGACGGAATCACAGTAGATCCGATCCTTGACGGATTAACTGCATGATGTCCCATTGCTCCTAATATTGGATGTTCCACACAATGAGGATCAAGTTGATAACCATCTGCAACAGCTGCATCAAGATCATGGTATTTCGCGGTTGCGCTCTTTATTTCTGCCAATAACTTGTTCTGCGATGCACTGGCTTTTTTCAGTTCAACGTCCTCTGTTTTCAGATCATCGAATTGTTCGGTGGTACATGCAGTAATGATAAAAACAGAAAGAATTAACCAAAAAGGCTTTAACAAAAGTTTTTGTTTGCTATTTTTCATAATTATAACTTTTAATAATTAATTAATGACATTAATGTCTGTTTTTACAAAGTTCCGTAACTATCTGCACTGTGTCCCTGCAAAAAAGGAAACTAAGAATGTAAAAAAGGATAAAAAAGGAGTTGGAGGTGTTTTTATTGAAATAATCTCATTGGATGGATGGAGATCGGAATGCTGAGTTGCTAAAGGCTAATGTTCAATGCAATCAGAGGGAAAGAAGGGATTGTTTAGTGCCTTTGTGAATGCAAGGTACACTACCGGGAAAGAGACAAGAGGCAATATGGTTATAAGCACTGCAGGTAAACTGCCAAAGAAAGAAGACAACTGCTACCTATCTCAAAATTAAAAATATCAAGTTATCGAAAAAAAATGGAGCAAGAAATGAGCAAGGGTTGATAAACAAAAAAGAGTTACAAAATTTTACTTCTGTAACTCTCTCATTTTTAACCCTTTTGTTCGTGGGCCCACCTGGGCTTGAACCAGGGACCCCCTGTTCCGATAGCTATCGGAAGAGTCAGGTGCTCGTTTGAATTATTAGTTTTTTTCTAAGCTCTGAATATTGTTTTAGGTTTCTGATAAAAGTTTTGCTTTTCATTGACTTAATTTTTCTCTCCATTCTAATTGCATGTGGATAATCAATCGCTTCTAAGGAAAGAAAAATTTCCCAATCCTTGGCTATTGCTGTATAATGCTGATTCCCATAGCAGTGTTCGTTGTGTTTTATAAGTCGTTTTTCAGCACTTTCATTTGTAGCGCCAATATAAAATTTGTTTAATTTTTTACTAAACAGGATATAGCATTCAGCACTCATGGAATTAATTGTTGAAAATGGAAACAGTTAAAAATAATAAAGCACTTCCATTTGTGAAAGTGCTTTATTTGTTTCTGTGGGCCCACCTGGGCTTGAACCAGGGACCCCCTGATTATGAGTCAGGTGCTCTAACCAACTGAGCTATAGGCCCTAAAATTTCGAGTTTAAAGTTCAAAGTTTTAAAAATTTAAATCTTAAACTCTAACTTCGAATTTCGGAGTGCAAGTTTACAACTTTGTCTGAAAATACACAAGAGGAAACTTAAATAAAAAAGAGGAAAAACATTCATTTTTCCTCTTTAGGTGGTGCCACCTGGAATCGAACCAGGGACACACGGATTTTCAGTCCGTTGCTCTACCAACTGAGCTATGGCACCCCTTTGTTTTGGTGTTGCAAAAGTAACCATTTTTTTAAATTCACAAAGAATTTTTAATTCAAATCAAAGTGAAAAAGAAAAATTTCCCTTTTGGCTTAACGTTTGCCGCCCGCTTTTCTTTTACTACTTTTGCACCCTTATTTTACACTATAAATGATTGAAATTGATTATCTGACACATACATTGTCCAACGGCATCCGGCTGATACATAAACCCGATGCTTCGCCTGTCGGACATCTGGGAATTTTGATTAATACCGGGTCACGTGATGAGAAAGCGGAAGAACATGGCCTGGCGCACTTTATAGAACATTCGGTTTTTAAAGGAACTTCCAGGCGGAAGGCTTTTCATATCCTGAGCAGGATAGAAGATGTAGGGGGTGAGTTAAATGCCTACACTACAAAGGAAGAGACCACTCTTTATTCAACTTTTCTTGCCGGGTTTTATGAACGGACAGCAGAACTGCTCAGCGATATTCTTTTGAACAGCATTTATCCTGAAAAAGAGCTTAACCGGGAAAAGGAAGTGGTGCTCGAAGAAATCAACTCCTATAAAGATTCACCATCGGAATTGATATTTGATGAATTTGAAGAACTGGTGTTCGACGGGCATCCCATTGCACGAAATATACTTGGTAATCCTGAATATTTGTCTGCCTTTACCCGAGATGACATCCTGAAGTTTATTGCCAATAATTATCACACCAATGAAATGGTGATTGCATCGGTTGGTAAAATTCGCTTTGAGGACCTTGTTAAGCTGATTGAGAAATATTTTGGACAGGCTGAAACTCGGTTACGGGAAAATAACCGCAAGCAATTCGAAAATTACCGGCCTGTAAACAAGGTGGAGGAAAAAGATACCTGGCAGTCGCATTGTGTAATGGGAAATGTAGCATACGATGTGATGCATCCTAAACGTATTGCTATGGTGCTGTTAAATAATATTGTCGGCGGACAGGCTATGAATTCAAGGTTGAACATGGCGCTTCGCGAACGGAAGGGGATGGCTTACAATATTGAATCAGGTTATACGGCCTATACCGATACCGGCCTGTTTAATGTTTACTTTGGTACCGATCATGAAAATCTTGATAAAGCAGTGGGCATAGTTCTTAAGGAATTTAAGCTGCTCCGGGAAAAGAAGCTCGGTGTATTGCAATTGAGCAAAGCTCAAAAACAGCTGATGGGCCAAATAGCCATTTCGAGCGAAAACCGTGAGGATTTAATGCTTACAATCGGTAAAAGCTACATGCTTTTTAATAAGGTGGATTCAATACAAACGATATTTCGAAAGATTGAGGCCATTACTCCTTCCGATCTGCTTGAAGTTGCCAACGAAATATTGGATGAAAAGCAAATGAGCCGGCTGGTCTACAGATAACAGTAAGCACTGGAATTAAAAGACAGGGAACTTATGATGAAAAATAATGAACTGGAAAAATACATTCTTGAACATATAGAACCGGAAGATCCTGTTCTTCAGGAACTGGACCGTGAAACCCATCTTAAGATTTTAGGGGCACGGATGATGTCCGGCCATTTGCAGGGACAGGTTCTTACCATGCTTTCAAAAATGATTCAGCCGGAAATAATACTGGAAATCGGGACCTTTACCGGATATTCAGCAATTTGCCTGGCACGTGGGCTTAAAAAAAATGGTAAATTAATTACCATTGAAATGGACGATGAGCTGGAAACTTTCGCTTCAGACTTTTTTAAAAAAGCAGGATTGCATAAAAAAATTGTCCAGATTATTGGTCCGGCATTGGAAATCTTGCCTTCCTTTAATGAAACTTTTGACCTGGTTTTTTTGGATGCCGATAAACGGGAGTATGTCGATTATTATACGCTGGTAATTGATAAATTGCGAAAAGGGGGAATTCTCATTGCTGACAATACGCTTTGGAGCGGTAAAGTAACACAGCCTTCAGTTCCGGGTGATGAACAAACAGAGGGAATAAAGTCGTTCAATGAATTGATAAGAAGTGATGTTCGGGTGGAAAAGGTTATTCTTCCGGTTAGGGATGGAATGACAATTATCCGTAAAAAATAACAATCCGGAAAGTTCCTTTACGGTATTTCAGGTACCCTTTATGTTTATTGGCTGGGGATGATACTTTTTTCCTGAGTTTGAACTGCAGGGAGTCTTTCATTATACATGAAGAAATTCTATAAAAGAACAAATAGATACAGTAAAAGTAGCTACTTGTTCTTTTAACTGCTGTTCAGAGGGTAAAAGTCAATGCTCTGTTACCCGATAAAACGATTTTTAACAATATGTAAATGTAAAAACAGGAACCTATGGATTAGCTGTGCTACTCTTCATATTTTATAATAAGCACAGGGCAGGCTTCTGCAGCTTCTTTTATATCTGCCTCATTGGCATTGAAATCAGCTCCTTCTTTTACATAAGCTTCTCCAGTATCATCATCCAGCCCAAAAACCGCAGGGCAGATATCGTTACAAATTCCGTCAGCTATACATCCTTCTTCTATCCAGACTTTTTTAATTGCCATAATTACCTCCTTATTTTTAGATTTAATTTTGAAAGGCTACAAGTTACGTAAATATTGGTTTTTTTCAAACTTCTTTAGCGATTTTTTAAAGCAACAGCATCAGCCACAGATTCTGGGGAGATTATCTACAACTCCAAATTTTCATAAAGAAGCAGTTACTCTTTTACCTTAATTCAAACAGCTGAATATCTGTTCATTTAAAATTTTTCTTTTCTTTTTGGAATGATTTTTAACAAGTAGCTTATCATGAAGAAGAACATTAAATAAAAGTAGAAGAATACAAATGCGGCAGATTAAGGTAAATTAACTTTATAATGGCAATATAACATTACCTGCTGCTGTTTATAGAAAATGGAACTTGAAAAAATAATTTGAAACAACTTGAAAACAAATAATATTCATAGAATAAGAATTTTAAACCGGTATTTTAGAATTACCAGGTTTTATGATTTTATAATCAGCATTACAGTAAAAACAGGTTTATTATTAAGCGCAGTTGTTTTGCTGTATCTTATCGTGAATCATTTTTTCCCCGGTTTCGAAACATTATTTCATGCTTTTATAGCAAAGTATCCGCCATTGGTCATATTTTCATTGTTTTTCACTTCTGAATTTTTCATGGGACTTATTCCACCTGAGTTTTTTATTGCATGGACAACTAAAACCATCAATCCCTGGTTTCATGTTTTTCTTCTGGGAACTCTTTCCTATTTGGTGGGGATAGTTGCCTATTTTTTAGGAATAAAGTTGTTTTCAAATGCTGTTATAAAAAAATACCTTGAAACCAGGGTGTCAAAACATATAATAAATCTGAAGCGATGGGGAGGAGTTTTCATATTTATCGGTGCAATGCTTCCGGTTCCCTATTCCATGGTTAGTTTAACTTCAGGTCTTATTAATTTTAAAGTATCACACTATCTGCTATGGTCCTTATTCCGCTATGTAAGATTCTTTCTTTATGCTGTTGTTGTATTTAAAATAATGTGAGCCCCAGTACTTGAGATTTCCGGATTTCTTCTTTCCTGAGAACCAGTTAACATATTGCTGATCTTAAATCAGCAATTTTAACCTTTCTTTTAGGCAAGTCATATTATTATTTCCACATCGGGTTAGCTTAATTTTATTCATTATTAAGTTTTTAATAATTGGATTTAAAAAGCAGACATTTAAAAATGGAACCTCTCCACCGGGAAAGGGATAATAGTAAAACACATAAATAATGAAAGTTAACTGGAATAAATTATTTTCAATCTCTGTCTCAGAAGAAGTATATTTCAACGATCAAAAAGATAAGATTGAATTTGTTGGTTGTAACCTGTCGGGTGAACGTTGCCTCGATTACCTTCCACAGATTAATGAATTTTTTCGTGAATCAGACCGCTTTCACAGGGCAAAGGATTTTAATCGTGCAATAGATGCCCTTGAACATGCCTATGGTGTTGCAGAAGAAATAAAGGAACCGGAATGCCAGAGATGCGCCATGTTTTTTAAAGCAACAGTAATTCAGTCACTGGAGAGCTTGCATGTTGAACTGGAAAAGATGGGCAGGGGTATTTTTTCGACAAGGAGGTATGATTCCTGCTGTTTAAAAGCAGAGGGTTTGCTTATGCGGTTAACTGCCAAAAAAGGGGTGAACGCTGAATATTCCATAACTGACAAAAGCCTTTCGTTACAGCCTGCTTATATGCTGTAGACTTTAAAATAAATCAGAAATAAACGCCGGGAAAGTCGAACGTATGATGGCTGATTAGCCTGACTGCCAATTTGCAGATGATAGAAATTCTTCTGCAATGAAAAGAAGAGGTTACCAATATAGGTGACCTCTTTTCATATTGTAAAAAATGGATTGTATTGACATTTAACGAATATACCACTTCAACCGTTAGTTCTTTAGCTGGCCGGGCCTTAAGAGGAATCCTTCTTGCTGCCGGTGAAGACATTAATGCCTTCAATTGTTTAGTTTAGTTGCCAGCTAAACTTCAGGAGATGGACTACCAACTAAGCTATTCCCGTCCTTAAAATAAGGGTGCTGTCCGGATATCTGAAAATGAAAAAAGGTCACCAATTATGGCAACCTTAAATTTTGAGCGAGAAACGGGACTCGAACCCGCGACCCCGACCTTGGCAAGGTCGTGCTCTACCAACTGAGCTATTCTCGCACTACGAAATCTTTTTCTTTTAAGAAAAAGTACCCGGAGGGGGACTTGAACCCCCACGATCATAATGATCATTGGATTTTAAGTCCAACGTGTCTACCATTCCACCACCCGGGCCTCCTTTTTTTTCCTGAGTTGGAATAATCCCCGATGGTAATCGGTTAAAATCCCCTCCTCATTATGAGCGAGAAACGGGACTCGAACCCGCGACCCCGACCTTGGCAAGGTCGTGCTCTACCAACTGAGCTATTCTCGCTTATCGTGTTTTATTTCATCTGCGACGCTGACTTTGGCATCCGTCAGCCGACGGACTACCAATTGAGCTATTCTTGCATATTGAATTTAATTTTTCCCGCAACCACTCCCATGACATCCGTCAGTCGACGGACTACAAGCTGAGCTATATTGGGATTATAACCTGCCATAAATGTTAAAGAACCTGCTTTTAAAGCGATGCAAATATATTGCTAATTTTTTGTTATCGCAAAATATAAAAAAAAAATTGCCTCGTTTCAGATAAGGCTTTTTTTTAAATACGTATAATCAATAGCTTATGACAACGAGATGCATGGATAAACAGTTAATTTTTTATCCTGGCTACCTCAATCCGGTTAATTTTTTTATATCATTCAACTTATTCAGTGCTTCAATGGGGGTAAGATTATTTATATTAAGATGAGCAATCTCGTCCCGAATTTGTTTTAAAACCGGATCATCGAGTTGAAAAATGCTCAGCTGAAGACCTTCCCGTTTTGTGCCGATTTCCTCCAGCGGTTTTGAAAGGTTTTCCTTACCCTTTTTACCCTCCAGCTTTTTTAAAATTTGCTCTGCCCTTGCTGTGACCGATTTGGGCATTCCGGCCATTGTTGCCACATGAATACCAAAGCTGTGGTTACTTCCACCTCTAATCAGCTTTCTGAGAAAAATAACTTTATTACCCACTTCTTTAATGGATACATTATAATTTTTCACTCTCGGGAAAGCTCCTTCCATTTCATTCAGTTCATGGTAGTGGGTGGCAAAAAGTGTTTTTGCTTTTGCGCGGGGATGCTCATGCAGGTGTTCTACAATTGACCATGCAATGGAAATGCCGTCATAGGTGGAGGTTCCCCTGCCCAGTTCATCGAACAAGATAAGGCTGCGATCGGAAACATTATTCAAAATGCTGGCTGCTTCGTTCATTTCCACCATAAAGGTTGATTCTCCCAGTGAAATGTTATCGGAGGCTCCTACACGGGTAAATATCTTATCAACCAATCCTATTTTAGCTGTTTTTGCCGGCACAAAACTTCCCATCTGGGCCAGCATAACAATTAAGGCAGTTTGCCGGAGCAGGGCAGATTTACCTGCCATGTTAGGTCCGGTAATTATAATAATTTGCTGATTGTCCTGATCAAGGTGTACATCATTTGAAATATAAGTTTCTCCAATTGGCAGCTGATGTTCGATTACAGGGTGTCGCCCTTCTTTAATTATGATTTCCGTGGTGTCGTTTACCTCAGGACGAAAATAGCCGTAGCTTTGTGAACAGGCAGCAAACGATAGAAGACAATCGGCCTGCGCCAGAATGAATGAATTCAGCTGAATGGCAGAAATGTATTCCGATAAGGCCAGTATTAATTCTTCGTATAGTTTTGTTTCAAGTGCAACAATTTTCTCCTCAGCACCCAGAATTTTGGATTCATATTCTTTCAACTCTTCAGTGATGTAGCGTTCGGCATTTACAAGGGTCTGTTTGCGTATCCAGTCCGAAGGCACCTTATCTTTATGTGTATTTCTTACCTCGATGTAATAACCGAAAACATTGTTGAATCCTACCTTAAGCGATGAGATGCCGTATTTTTCACCTTCTCGTTTTTGGAGCTGCGCCAGATAGTCTTTTCCCGAATAGGCTATCTTGCGCAATTCATCGAGCTCTTCGGAAATACCCGTAGCAATTACTTTTCCCTTATTAACGGCCACGGGAGGATCGGCCGTAATTTCTTTTTGAATACGTTCTCTAATCAGATCGCATGGATTCAGCTGTTCGGCAAAGCGGTTCAGTGTTTTATTTCCGGCATCTGCACAAATCTTTTTGACAGGTACAATTGCATTGAGGGCATTTTTGATCTGCACCATTTCCCGTGGGTTCACACGCCCAACGGCCACCTTCGATACCAGTCGTTCCAAATCACCAATCTGTCGTAAGTGGTCTTCCAGGTTCTCACTTATTTCAGTATGCTTAAGCAGGAATTCAACTGCATCGAGCCGTTCATTTATAGGGCCAATATCTTTTAACGGCAGGGCCAGCCAGCGTTTCAGCAACCTTGACCCCATGGGAGTAATTGTTTTATCGATAACCTGTAGCAACGACTTGCCACTTTCATGCAGTGGCGCAAACAATTCAAGGTTGCGTATGGTGAACCGATCGAGCCATACGTAATGTTCTTCCTCAATCCTGCTTAAACCGGTAATATGTTTTACCTGATTATGTTGGGTAAGATCGAGGTAATGCAAAACAGCCCCGGAGGCAACAATTGCCAGCGACATGTTATGAATGCCATATCCTTTCAGCGAAGTGGTTTCAAAATGTCGGGTTAGCCTGTCGATTGCTGCCTCACTGGTATAGACCCAATCGTCGAGATTGTAGGTGTAGTATTTATTGCCAAAAAGCTCTGTAAATTCTTGTCCGCGGCCACGCTGGAAAAGTACCTCCTTCGGCTGAAAAGAGTTTAGCAACTTATCAATATATTCATGCTTGCCTTCAGCCGTCAGAAATTCACCCGTAGATATATCCATAAAAGCTACCCCTGCCAGGTTCTTATCGAAATGCACCGAAGCAAGGAAGTTATTTTCACGGTTTTCAAGAATATTATCGTTAATTGAAACTCCGGGGGTTACCAGCTCTGTAATCCCGCGCTTCACTATTTTCTTTGTCAGCTTCGGGTCTTCCAACTGCTCACAGATGGCCACCCGCTGACCTGCCCTCACCAGTTTGGGAAGGTATGTATCCAGTGCATGATACGGAAACCCCGCCAGCTCAACATAACTGGCAGCCCCGTTTGCCCGGCGTGTTAAGGTAATGCCCAGGATTTCAGCTGCCTTTATGGCATCTTCTCCAAATGTTTCATAAAAGTCACCTACCCTGAACAGCAGCACTGCATCAGGATGTTTATCCTTGATTTTGAAGTATTGCTTCATCAAGGGCGTTTCAACATATTTTTTTGCCTCACTCATTGAAAGCAAAGATAGCAGTTTGCATTTCCGGATAAAAATTATTGCAGGGGGTTCAATAAATTTTTTTTCACATCCGGAATTGTAGCGTCACAGAATATTTTACAGTAAAAGAAATTCACTGCCAAGTGCTACAGATTTATCCCGTTTAATCCATAAATTTGTTGTTACTGCATGTTCGGCAGGTATGGTTTTCAAACTGCAAGTCAACAAACAGAAGGGTATCAGTTTTGTTAATGCCATGCTCCCAGAATAGCTCCCATCAGAATATAAACCACTACATAATACCCTACGTTTATGAAAAATAATCCCAATGGCTTGTTTTCATACAAAACATCATTTAAACGACTGGTACCTATCCAGAAGACAGCAATCATAAGACCGGCAAAAATTCCAAAAGCAGGCGTGGATTCGGGCCCCAGAAACATTGCAATTGCTAATGCAGCCAATGCGGTAGCCAGGTAGTTTACACTCATGATGACCGGCATCGAAATAGTTCCCGATTTCAGGTCTTCTTCGGTATAACCCATGTAGTTCATCCATTTTTTGCCAAAGAGCGGCCCATACCAAAGCCAGCCCACAACAAACGAACTCAGAGCAGCTACCAATACTGCCAGGTAATTAATCTGTCCCAATATGTTAGTTGTATCCATTTGATGAAAATTTTTAATTAGACAGAAATAATTTACGACAATTCAATCTTTTTTTTGATCTTTGCCTCCGGAATTATTAATAAGGGGAGAATATGAGTTGTACAGGATGCGCGTTAAATAATTCATCTACAGAAGATAAAGTTGATGTATACAATTGGCTGAACGATTTGCCGGACACTTCGGACCAGTCGGATATAGTGGAAGTTAAATTTAAATCCACACGCAAGGAATTTTTTAGGAATACTGAAGGGCTGCCCGTGAAAAGGGGCAATGTAATTGTTGTGGCTACATCGCCCGGTCATGATGTTGGCGAAGTAACCTTAACCGGCTACCTGGCAGAAAAGCAGTTTGAACGAAAGGTAAAGAATCCAAAGCGATACCCGTTGAACCCGATTTACCGGAAAGCCACTGATAACGATTTGATTGTGTTGCAGGAAGCACGCAGCAATGAAAAGCCGGCATTGATCCGTGCCCGTAAAATTGCTGGCGATTTGGGACTGGAAATGAAAATTGGTGATGTTGAATACCGGGGCGACGGGAAAAAAGCCATCTTTTATTACATTGCCGATGGAAGGGTCGATTTCAGGGAGCTGATAAGGCACTATGCCCGGGAGTTTCGGATCAAAGTGGAAATGAAACAGATTGGCGCCCGACAAGAGGCCGGACTTATAGGCGGAATCGGATCATGTGGCAGGGAACTTTGCTGTTCAAGCTGGCGCACTGATTTCTCAAGCATCTCTTCCGATGCTGCCCAAAAACAGGGGCTTTCTCCTTCTGCCCAACGAATGGCCGGAGCTTGCGGTAAATTAAAATGTTGTCTGCTTTATGAGCTCGATACCTATATGGAAGCCCGGCAGGAGTTTCCTGAACAACTGATGTACCTTGAAACTTCAAAAGGTTTGGCTAAGCCTCTTAAAACCGATTACCTGAAAAAGGAAATCTGGTTTTCAATTGAAGATGATATAACTACAGGTGCCTTCCATTTGTCGGTGAAAGAGGTTAAAGACATCATTCAGAAAAACAAAAGGGGAATTAAGCCTGAAATAAAACCAGCCGATGAAAAATCTACTGATGATTTTAGCTGGCAGCTGGTGGGAGAGGATCGAATCGATCGGTTTGAAAAGAAAAAGCCCAGAAAAAAGAAATTCCGTAAAAAATCAAACCGCAGTTCTGCTGCAAATAATATAAACAAACGGCAAGTCAATTAGTATTTTTGCAGGTTCTTATTTATTAATACAGAACCCAAAAAGTTAAGTCAGGAAATTTGTTCTTATAACTTATAAAAAAAACAAAAGCCGCCGTGATATCAACTATCATGGCGGCTTTTGTTTTTTGTAAATATATATTTACCGGGTATTATTCCATTGCAACCTTCATCCCCTGGGTTGTGGTATAATATTTAACAATCATATTTGGAATTTCCCATGCAGGCATCTCACCTGCGGCAAGAAAACGCAGGTACTTTTCGGTTACCTGCCCAAAATGTGCTTCATGACCTACTCTGAATACCTGGGGAATCTGAACCTGCCATAAGGTATCGTTCAACTGATTTAGTCCGATACCCGGATAAAGAGGGTCCAGGGTATTATTGATGGCATTTTCCAGCTCATTTTTAAAAGCTTCAAGTCCTTCATCTGAAGTTGCTTCAACATACAAGGTAGGAACGAACTTTTCTTCTTTGCCTTGTTTGATAATTAAATTAGCCTTTGAACCTCTCATGATGGAATAATGGGTATCGCCTGCTCCCTCCGGTGCTTCAAAATTCCAGATAACAGAAACTTTGGCATTCACTCCTTTCAGTTTGTAATTGATTTCACCATTGCTGTATACTTTGAGGATCCCATCTTCCACATCCTTCTGAAGGTAGCCGGGGAATTCATCCATTTGTGTTACTTTTTTAAACATTTCGGGGTTGAGGTCTGTAGTCCAGCGCCTTGCCGATGTGATTTCAACATCTTCCTTGCTTAATACAACCTCAGGAAACGCTTCCCATTGAATCAGGTCTACCAGGTGTGTGGTTACATCAACAATCCCTTCTCCCTGCTGTTTTACATCAAAAAACCAGGCCGGACGAACAAGGGGACTTCCTGAGACCTGCTTTGAAAAATGGTGCACGCTTTCCTTTGTAATGGCAGGTTCTTCTGGCGTTCCTTCCAGCAATTCCCCAAATACTTCGGGTATCTGTGAAAGCTCACGCTGCAAAATGGTGGAAATCTCATAACGTTCGGTCATAATATCATAAAGCAACACCCCCTGTTCGTCAGCAACTTTAAAAGCCTCTTCAAGCACAGGAAATTCTTCCGGTGTAATAACCATCGGTTTATCGGCCAGCACATTCAGGCCGGCTTCCACGCTTGCCAGGATGTATTCGGTTTTTTTTGCATTATTTCCGGCAAGCACCACTACATTTCCGGGTTTTTCTGAAATCATTTTTTCAAGATAGTCGGGGCCGGTATAAATTTTTGTTTCCCAGGAAGTGGGATCTGCCTGACGGTTGTTATAACTTTCAACCAGTTTAAGATGTGCTTTCAGTTCGGGACCTTCCGGTGCATATATATGCACTGTGGAATCCACCATTTCGTACATCGTTTTCTGCACCAGGGCGGCATGAAAATGTCCCGGGTCAAGGGTCATCAGTTTTACTTCTCCTTTCGCTCCTGTAAACATAGACTGGTTTTCATTAGTGTCTGAATTTTGGCTTCCGCCTGAACATGCTGTTATAATAAATGCAGATAGCATTAACAAAAAAAACGTTCTTCTCATTTTCTGTTTTATTTAAGTCGATTCCGTGTACGCACACAAAACTAATATTAATTTATCAACTTTTGATAAAACGACTGCTATTGGTTTTTCCAGTAGAAGCCATTCCTGATAGTACTCGGAAATTTAGAAGTTAGAATATTATTCCCAAAATAATCATCAGGAGCTTAAATTTTTACAAAATTAGTTCCGTAAGGATACCTCTGGGGTCTGCTCAGCATAGAATTAGCCAGATCGTTATCGATAAATCGCTCTGCCTTGGGATCCCATTTCAGTATGCCTGGCATCTTCATGGCAATGTGGCTGATAAGACAAACCGTACAGGCCCGGTGGCCTATTTCAACCGGGGAAATTGGATCCTTACGCGACTGGATGCAGTCGAGCCAGTTGCCATGTTGTTCTTTGCTTTCATATAAATGAATTTCATTTTCGCCAATAATCGATTTCAGTATTTCAGGGCTGCTGGCATCCAGGGCCTTTGTGCTTCCCTCAGGAATCGGATCGCTGGGTGTGGCACGGTAAGCGCCGCGGGTAACAAAAACCCATCCGTCGGTTCCCTCATAACGGATGCCGTTCGGATAACCACCGCTTGTGAAAACCGTCATACCGTTATCGTATTCATGCTTCACCAGGAAATCACCATGAACATTCCAGCTTCCTGATTTGGGGAATTCGGCAATGGCTTCCACCGAAACCGGCCCTGTGAATTCGGTATCCATTCCCCATGCTGCCGAGTCGTAGTGGTGCTGTCCCCATCCGGTAATCATGCCTGCACCATAATTTTCATGCCTGAGCCACCCGGGCCTTCCGTATCCTTTTTGAGGGTGAACCAGGTTTTCTGTATATGGCAGTTCAGGAGTTGTTCCCAGCCACATGTCAAAGTTCAGGTTTTTGGGAACCGGCATTTCAGGGAAAACCGGTCCGGGCGGATCACCTGGCAGCCCAATCTTAACAGTGTGGATTTTTCCTATGCGGCCATTCCGCACCAATTCGGCTGCCCTACGGAACTGCGACGATGAACGTTGCTGTGTCCCCACCTGCAGAATTACACCCTGCCGGTGAACAATATCGCTTAATAAACGGCCTTCAGTTACAGTCAGTGATGTGGGTTTCTGCAGGTAAATGTCTTTTCCTGACAGGGCTGCTTCAATGGCAGGCTGTGAATGCCAGTGGTCGGGTGTACTGATAACAACGGCATCTATATCTTTATCCAGCAGCATTTCCTTATAATCACCATACATTTTTACATCAACGGCATTGCTGCTGCCTGTTTTCTTGTTGTAATAATCTTCAACTAATTTTTTGCCATCTGCCATACGGTTACTGTCAACATCCGATACTGCCACCATACGTGCCACATCGTATTGCATTACTCCCGGCATATCGTGGTCGCGGGCTATGCGTCCGCAGCCTATCTGTCCTACATTAATCTTGTTGCTGGGTGCATTTTTTCCAAATACTGATGCGGGAACAATGGTTGGAATTACTATGGCTCCTGCAGCCGTGGCTGCTGCATTTTTTATAAAGATTCTTCGTTTCATAGGATATGTATTTTTAATTATTCTGATTTGTATTTTTCATATGCGCCCGCAATATCTGCCTGATTATGGTCGCCCGAATGTACAAGCACCCGGTAGCGCAATTTAATCTTTTCTCCTTTTTTCAGCACCGTGTTTTTATCGTTTTCCGGCCAATACATCGGAGTAGGGGAGAAAAATCCATAATCGCGGGTAAACCATGGTGCCGGGAACCACTCGTTGGAAGGGTGCTGCATAATGGCCATGCCTTCTGTTTTTCCCATCCTGCTGCCATGGTAATCCATCCATGCCGAACGTTTTCCAAAAGTTCCTTTTTCACCGGTATCGCCTTCTGCATTTATCATGGTGCCGCCGTTAATTACTGCTAAATCAGGATCCATGCGGCCGCTGAACAGCGAGTGATTGGTTTTTTCAATGGTAACATCCATAAGCATTTCCATAGTCACTTCAAAATCGATCTGAAACTTATCGGTCGATGGGGCCGAAACAGTAATGGTCCGGATGTCTTTGACAGGTGCATCGGCTCCCGGTCGGGTCCATATGCACTCATTTTCAACAACCGCTTTATCTCCGCCTGTTTCAAGAATATCGGCCCGCAGTGAAATAATCCGGCCCCGTTCAAGCCCTTCCTGCCAGTAATTACCTCCGTTTACCTTGTCGCATCCAAAGAACAGCGAACTGTGGTGCGGATAATTAGCATTCCGCATTGAAGTCACTGTAGCATTCGAAGGTCCGTTTACAGGAAAGAAGAAAGGATACTTTTCATCTGCAGAGAGTATATAACTGGTAAACAGATTGCCGTTCACCCTGAACTCAATTTTGTCACCTATCTTTTCGGCAGTTACTTTTGGCTGGGACCAGGATACTGTGGTTACAACCAGAGCAATTAATGTAAGAACTATGTATTGCTTCATTTTATTTATTGGATTATGTATTAACGAAATATTATATCTGTTTATTTTTTAAGTTCAATCCGGGGCATACGGGCAAAGGCATTCCAATACATTTCAGCGGTTATGGCATCCATTTCACCGTCAAATACAACCATTCTGTATTTTAAGGCATAGTTGTTTCCGGGATCAAGTTTCCAGTCTTCATGTCTTATCGGGCAAAATTCAAAGAACATGTCCCCACGTCCGCCATTGGCATCCAGCGGCCACACCCGCATGGGTTCGGGGTGCATCCGGTTTGCCGGATGACTTAAAAAAAGAATTCCTGAACGTCCTGATTCTGAATCTGATTCCCCTTCCACGATGCACCATCTGGCATTTGAACCATCGGCGTCTTTTCTTATTTTTCCTTCCGAGGTAAGTACGGTGCAGTTGTCCTTGTGCCATTTTTCGGTTGCGCGAAATCCTATACCGCCACCATATCGGTAAGCATCCAGCATGATGCCATCAGGCAATGCTGTATTCAGGGAAGTGGTGTAGTCAATCATATATACATTGTTTCCGGCATTCCAGGTTCTGACATCAAGCACTTCGTTTATGGCAATCTGATCTTCACCTGTTCCTCCAAAATCGATATGCTGTTGCAGCGCTTCGAAGCCACTGAATACTTCCCCTTCTGTTTCCAACAGGAAAGCTGCAAATCGAACAGTCCCCTGACCTTTGGCCAGGTTCCAGAAATCCACCTCGCGCTCCCTGATATGGGTCATTGTCCAAGGGCCCCAGATGCCGTAATGATGGTAATGGTCGGGAGGTTGAATGCGCGAAAGTATTTCACCCTCAGGCGACATGAGCGGATGAATGAATCCTGAGCGTTTGTAGAGGGGATTGACTCCTTCAGGGGGATACATAGTACCAAACCGGTAAGACAAAACCGGCTTATTGTTCTTTAAAATCATCAAATCATGATGTTGTTTATGAAGTTTTACCAGCTGAACCGGAGCATGTACTTTCTCATCGTGTCTTAATACAAATTGGCGGACTGATTTTGCTTCTGAAATTCCTGAAAGAATGAACCAAAGTTTTGCTGTATGGCCCCTTTCCAGCTGAGAGGGAATCTGTTTTTCTCCATCCGGAGTTATTTCAAACAGTGCCGGAATGCCTTTGTCGGTGTTGTAATTCATTTCATCGAGCGATATTGCCACCGGAGCATCAATACGTTCAACCTCAGTATAAACCTGAAATTTTATTTCTTCCTGTGCAGTTGTCAGAAAAGAAATGAAAAGTGCGAATGTCAAAAAAAATAGTTTCATTGGTTTTGTAATTTTTTATCCGAATGTTTTTATTTATAAACTGACACCAGGCAACGCTGTCTTCGCTACTTCATAATCCACAGTCTTTTTAAATTCCCTGATATTTTCAGTTGACACATCCGGGGGCATGCCTCCTCCACATGACCAGATTATGCGGTCCATTTCGCCAGACTCCTTCACCATTTTGCGGGTTTCACCGGCTATAGCTTCAGGGGTCCCTGCTGCCAATACATCACGTGGAGGCAAATTTCCCAGCAGTGCCACTTCAGGACCGGCCAGCTGACGTATTTCCTTCATGGAATGTTCGAAGCTGAAGTTGAACAAATCGACATCCATTTCTTTCAGGTAAGGAGAAGAAACAAGACCCTGTGCATCGTTGTGGAAAAGGTTCAGCTTTGAATCAAAGGAATTAAAAATACGCTTTATGTAGGGGACTGCAAATTCCCTGCATTCATCATCACCAATAAAGCCAACAATATCGTCGAGCAGTAATATCCCTTCAATCGACGGGAAAACTTCTTTCTGGTACTGAATCCAGTTGATTGTAAATTGGGTTATGGTATTGAGCAGGATATGACTGTTGGTAGTGTCCATCATAAAACCCATCATCAGCTCAGTGGTGCCCATTAAAAAAGAGGCGATATTCAGCGGTCCCCGGGCAACTGCAAACTTTACTTCATGCCCCATTTTGTGAATTGAAGGCTGATAATTGAGCAGGCGCTGGATGACAAAAGGCAGCAACCCGTCGGTTTTTGGATTGGGAACTTTTAATGCCGCGGCTTCAGAAATGTTGTTAAGAACCTTTTCGGCATGGGGGAGATTGTGTTCAGTCCAAATCATTTTTGCTCCAAAGGCTGATGGTTCAGTGCACATGCCAAATTCTGACCAGAAGCCCGGAAGAAAAATAATGTCGGGAAAAGTTTCAATTACCTTCTTATTGGCCTGAAACCATAGTTCCTCGGACGTGTAGTATTGTAGTGTGGTAATACCAGCCCATCCCGGAATCCAGGGACTGTCAACTATAAATCCTGTAACCGGTTTTTCAGGACTTTTGCCTTTAATTGTTTCAAGCAGCAGCTGCCACTGTTCATGAGTCATAAAGTTGGTTTTAATCTATTCTTCAAAAATAGAAGATTCCGTTATTATTAAGCAGTATTTTTTTTGCAATGATTGGTATGCTGTTAACATTTTTATTTATTATTGCAGAAGCAGCAGGATTTTGAAGCCTAAAGTTTCTTATTTTCAGAAGCTGCTGTTTTTTTGAATGCAAAATTGCCATAATCAAGTTCATATGAAGGTAATGCAGGAACATATTGATTTCCCGATGCGTACTGCTGTAAAGGTTAAGTGGCAGAAAAAACCCTATTTTACCTACCCCTGGCACTTCCATAGTGAATTTGAAATACTTTATGTGATTGAAGGAACAGGTACAAGCTATGTAGCCGATAATATTGAAGCTTTTCAGGCAGGCGACCTGGCTTTGCTCGGCAGCAACCTGCCTCATTTCTGGCGTAGCGACGAAAGGTATCATACCCTGGGCAGCCTTGAAAAAATTAATTATATCGTGATTCAGTTCCCTTGTGAATTGTTTCATGGATCTATCTTCAATTATCCGGAGTTTCAATCCGTTCAGCAGTTGTTGAAACGTGCATCCAGAGGCATTCGTTTTCTTCCTCCTTTTTCATCAAAAGCCGGCAGCCAAATCAGAAAAATTGCACGTAATACAGGTTACGAACGTGTTATTTTGCTGCTCAAACTGTTGCATAAGATGGCAACAACCGAAAATTACCGGTTACTGGCCGGAGAGCTTTATAATCAGCAAGAACATGATTTCACCAACGACCGTCTTACAAAAGTCCTGCATTTTATAAGTACCGGTTATCAGCAAAGAATTGAACTTGAAAAAGTGGCTGAAATTGCTCATCTCCATCCGTCTGCATTTTGCCGTTTTTTTAAGGAAAAAACAGGCAAGTCGGTAACGGAGTATATTACTGATCTGAGGATAAGCTATGCCTGCAAACTAATTATTGAAGGCAAACTCGCAGTTTCTCAGATTTGTTTCGAATGCGGGTTCAACAACTTATCCAACTTCAACCGTGCCTTTAAAAAGCATACCGGATTTACGCCAACTGCTTATTCTCAGAATTTTAAAGGATTCGATAAATTCAGGATTACCGGATAGTCAATTTATCCTCATTCATGTTGAAGTCCGTTTAACCGGATTGTTTTCTCAGCAGTAAACTCCTCTCCCGAAGGCATCGAAAAACGATAGGTGATTTTTCCTTTTGCGTGAAAACTTGTTGCAGGGGTGATAACAGCTTTTAATCCTCTGCCTGAGGTTCTTCCTGAAAACAGTTTTGCAGGCGTAAGTTCCCAGGTGATACCCGAAGCTTCATTGTTGACATCCATTGATGCAACAACTGTATGCCATATGTTATCGGGGCAGTGAATTTCAGGTGCCGGAAAAAATTCCTTTACCCTTACCCAGTGAAACCACGAAGTTTGCGGAGTTTCTATACGGCTTGTGCCAGGGAAAAGGTTTCCGAACCGTACCACCTGTTGGCTTAAAATTACATGTTGACGTAAATAGGGGTACCAGTATTGACCGGTATTATTAACTGCTTTCAGAAACTTGTCATCCACCCAAAATTCTATTTTTTCAGGTGTCCACACCAGCTTAAAGGTGTGGGGGGCGCCCCACGTGTGGTTGAACCTGGAAAACTCATGATGTGTCTGGGCCTGACAGTCCTCCGGATAATACCATATGCCCACATCCAGCGTTGGATTATTACTTTCTGCTTTTAATTCAACAATATCTATCTCCGGCCGCTCAGTTTCGGTGCACATGGTATCGTTATAGAGCCAGAATGCCGGGAAGGATCCATCCCCATAGGCCAGTGTGGCATTGCATTCAAAGATGCCGTAGGAGAAATCAGCTTCAGTCATTACTTCTCCACCTATAAAGTCCGCTTCAACAACACTGTCTCCCTCCGGTGTCCAAATCTCTGTTGTGTATCCGGGGTGCCTGAGCATGCTTAATCCCAGGCCTCTTTCTGTTTGATGAACCGTAGCAGAGCTGTCGGTGAAAATAAACAAGTTACTTTTGATAACATTGGAAACAACACTCCATGCCTCCCGATCCAGATGCTCGGTATTGAAATTTTCCATGAAAACAGTTTGTGTGTATTCCGGATTTCCCAGCCGAGGATGAGGCTGGGACCAGGAAGTAAAACCCAAAAACATCAATGTTTTCAAAAGTGATAACAGCAAAAATAAAACCTTTTTTATCCCCATTGGAATGATGTTACATTTGCATAAGTAACAAATGTAGTCATATGGAGTTTGGACCCGGGTTCTTTAAAATGTATAATCTACTTTTTATTGATAATTTATTAGTTTTGTTAATAGAATTATAAAACCATAAGTCATGAACCGGTATCTGATTCCTTTTTTAATTTGCTTTTTAATTTCTGGCTCTGTGTATTCACAGGAAGTTGAATTTCTTTCTTCCGACTGGCAGGATCCATCCGTATTCGAAAAAGGACAGACTGCCCCTCATGCATTCCATGTTCCTTTTTCCTCCAAAGAGGCTGCACTTAAAAACGATAAGGCTTCCAGTGACAACTATCAGCTGCTTAATGGTCAGTGGAAATTTAAATGGGTGGAAACACCCGACCAGGTTCCTGAAGATTTCTGGAAGCCCGAATACAATGTAAAGGAGTGGGATGAAATAAAAGTTCCCTCCAACTGGCAGATGGAAGGCTACGGTCATCCTAAATTCCGAAATGTTGCCTTAACCTTTGAAAGCGATCCTCCGAACATTCCTGATTATTACAATCCGGTTGGTTGCTACAAACGCTCCTTTATTGTTCCTTCCGGTTGGAAGAACAAGGAGATAATGCTGCGGTTCGAAGGAATCAAGTCGGCATCCTACATCTGGGTGAACGGCAAAAGGGTAGGATACAACCAGGGCGGATTTGAGCCGGCTGAGTTTAACATCACCCCATTTCTTAAATCCGGCAGAAACGATCTTTCGGTGCAGGTTATCCGCTTTTCCGACGGATCTTTCCTTGAGAATCAGGACATGTGGCGCCTGTCGGGAATTTACAGGGACGTGAAGCTGTATGCCCTTCCCAAAACCTATATACACGACTATTATGTGGTAACCGATTTGGATGAGCAGTATCGCAACGCCACCCTTGTGGTGGAAGCCGATATTAAAAATGCTAACGAAACAACTTCCGGCTGCACGTTGGAAATCGACGTGCTTGATAAGCAAAACATATCCATACTGAACGGCGGCATTCAATCGTTTCCTGTAAAAGTTGATGGCGGCGAACAAAAGAAGATAACTATTTCCTCGGAAGTTGAGAATCCGGCAAAATGGTCGGCCGAATATCCCAACCTGTACACCCTGGTGTTCCATCTCAAAGATGAGAACGGCAATACTCTTGAAGCTTTTACGCACAGATTAGGCTTCAGAGAGGTCGAATTGATTGATAATGTTCTGATGGTTAATGGCGTGCCGGTGAAGTTCAACGGGGTGAACAGCCACATGCATCACCCTGAACACGGGCAGGCCGTGCCGCTGGAAACACTGCGGGAAGATCTGCTCATTATGAAACGGTTTAATATCAACTGCGTACGCACCTGTCATTACCCGCCCACACCGGAATACCTTGAAATGGCCGATGAGCTGGGAATGTATATTGTTGATGAGGTAGGGGATGAGGCACACGACAATGAATACCTGTCGGAAGATCCTGCCTGGACCGAAATGTACCGCGACCGCAGCCGGAAGCTGGTTTACCGCGACCGTAATCATGCATCGGTGGTGATGTGGAGCGCCGGCAATGAATCGGGCAGCGGGTTCAATATCGATGAGGTGATAAAAACAGGCAAGGCCATCGACCCGAGTCGTCCGGGATGGATGTACGGCGGCAACGATTTCTACATTCCTTTTGAAGACATCGTAGGGCCCCGTTACTGGATTCCTTACCAGCTAAAAAATCTTGCCGAAGGCAAAGTGCTTCCTCCGGAAGATCAAAGACCATCGTTTATGGACGAATACCTGGCAGCAACAGGAAACGGACTTGGAGGCATGGATGAATACTGGGATTTGATTTGGAAATATCCGCGCCTGACAGGGGGTGCAATCTGGGACTGGATAAGCCCCGGAATCAGCACACCCCGGTGGATCATTCCCGATCAATCAGCAGAAAAAAATGACGGCCAGATTATGGGACGGCCTGTATTCACTGAAGGAAAAAACGGCCGCGGGCTGGAATTCTCAGGTCATGACGACTGGATAGAATTTTATAGGCACCCCAGTCTCGACATCACAGGCAATCAAATTGCGATCGGATTCTGGGTGAAACCCTTTGAGATTCCACAGCCAAATACATTTATCACGAAAGGAAGTAACCAGTACGGCATCCGTATGGATTCCCCCGAAAGTCTGGAATTCTATATACACAGCGGGGAAAGGATTTCAATAAAAGCGCAGGTGCCTGATGACTGGTATGGAAACTGGCACTATGTGGCTGGAATATACGATGGTGAAAAAATTGAGCTTTACATAAATGACCGTGCTGTGGCCGGAGGAAAATGGAGCGGAAAAATAAATCATACACCTTTTGCGCTTTGCATTGGCCGCGATGCCAATCAGCACGACCAGGGAGAGCATGAAGGCCGCATGTCGAAAATGATAATCGATGATGTAAGGATTTTCGATAAGGCCATCTCGCTTTCACAATTGAAAAGTACTACTGACGGGGCGGTGCTGGCACTCGATTTTGAAACCGACAGCCGTGGAGAGGATTTTTTTGCCGTTGGATTGGGAGGAAGAAGCTACGGCATTATCTGGCCCGACAGGGAAATCCAGCCCGAAATCCACCAGATTAAAAAATCGGGTCAGCCCATTGGATTTGAACTTGTAGATGTTAAGAAAGGAGTGGTGAAGATTACCAACCGTCATGAATTTAAGGACCTTAATGACCTTGAAGGTTCATGGAAACTGCTGGCTGACGGTAAACAAATCCGTCAGGGCACCCTGCCGGTTGATTTGCCCGCACAGCGGTCGAAGGAGGTGACAATTCCTGTTGGCAATATTCCGGGAACAGGGGAGGAGATGATACTGGAAATAGCGTTCAGCTTAAAGGAAAACACCGGCTGGGCTGAAGCAGGTCATGAAATAGCCTGGGAGCAGTTTATCCTTCCATCAGAAAAACTTCAGCCTGAAATGAACGGCAACGGCAGTTTAAGCACAATAGAAAACGACAATGGAATCGTGGTGGAAGGTTCAAACTTTTCCTATACCTTCAGCCGTAAAACCGGTAAGCTGCAATCTATAAAATACAATGGAGAAGAGTACCTGGAATCAGGTCCTGAATTCAATGTATGGAGGGCACCCATTGCCAATGACATTGATCCCTGGGGAAGTCATATTTTCTCCAGGAACAATTTCACTCCGGGTTACGGGCGCAGTATCGATAACCAGCTGCGTACTCTGGGCATGCGCGACATGACTTCGGTTGCCGATGAAATATCTGTTGTGCAGGAATCGGAGGATGAGGTAAAAGTAAAAATTGCAGCATTCTCTCACTCTTCCATTGATCCTGCAATAAGGGTGTACCAATACAGGTTCTCCTCTGGTTTTGAAAGAAATGAAGTCTGGACAATAAAAGCCGACGGCACCCTGCAGCTTGAACAGGAAATCATTCCCCACGGGCCCATGCCTGATATGCTTCAGAAAACAGGTCTGCAGTTTCTGCTGCCCAAGGCCTTCAGCTATATGGAATGGTACGGGCGTGGCCCCTTTGAAACCTATCCCGACCGAAAAACCGGGGCCAAAGTGGGAATCTATGAGTCGGATGCCGATGAAATGTACGTCCCATACATCATTCCGCAGGATTACGGCAACCGCACCGATGTGCGCTGGCTGAAAATTGGAGATGCTGAAGGAAAGGGCTTGATGATCAGCAGCGATAATCCGCTCAACTTCAGCCTGCATAAATATACAACCGATAACCTCGACCGGGCTATGTACACTTATCAGCTGGATGAAGCTCCGAATACCATCCTGAATGTCGATTACGAAGTGACGGGTGTAGGTGGCACTGCTGTAAGGCAATTGCAGAAATACCGGGTGCTGCCGGGAGTGAAACAGTATAAATTGACGATTAAACCTTACTGAAGAAAAATAAACATTTTGCCTGCTGCCTGGCATCAATTTCAGTCGATGCTTAGACTCAAGTATTAAGGTTGTTAGCCATAAGTATCAAGATTGTTAGATATAAGTATCAAGACTGTTTGACATAAGTATCAGGATATTCAGGCTCATGGGGCGGGACAGGGAAAATAAATCACTGCCCTGATATGCCCGTATCAATTCCCCACATCTTCATTCTGTTCCTGTGTTGCTGGTAAATTCAATGCTGCTTCTTTTTATTTTAAATGATGTATGCAAAAGTGTTATTCCGGCAGATGATTATTCTTAAATTCAGCATCCGTCTAATTCTTATATATACTTTCGACATACTCTCGCCTAATTAAATTCGCGATTTTCCGAATTTGATTAGGCGAAGGTACAAACAAAATATCTGGATCAGGAGATTAGAAACAGATGGTTTTGGGCAGGTAACTACCTTTAATTCTCCTGAAACCCTTTTAAAATAAAAATCAAATCGACCGGAGAGTTTAAATGGAGTCGCTGGAAAGTTGCTTGTATATATTTTTTACGATTTCAACCGAATACTTGCTGGCCACCTCTTTTATAAATTCGGAAACATTTATTTTTTGAAGTAAGACATGTGATGAAACTTCAGTAAATAAAGCATAAGATAAAATTTTGATGATAGTTAAACGGGCAGCAGGAAGGGATTCCTTTTAATCAGCACATTCAAAAGGAATGAGTCGTTATTGTTTAAGAATTATTTACCTACTGCCTCTTTTAAAATATCAAGATACCTCATTCCATAGCCCTCATATTCCAGGCCTGCAGTGAAATCTTGTTTTGTATTGCTGTCATCCTTTGAAGTTGCCGGAGCGACATTAACCGGCTCAATCTGTGTATCCTCATGCCATTCATTCCAGGAAGTAACCATAAATAAGTTTCCGGTTTCAGGATCAGTTATTTTGAGAGCTCCGTTTACCATTGCTTTAAAAAGAGAGCCAAATTCATCATTCTCGGAAAGTTTTCTTGAAAGCGGTAAATGGCCCTCCCTTACTCCGGTATCATTATAGCCCGGGGCAGATGCAGGTATAAAGCTGGTGCCAACCTGGTGTGCCATTGCTCTCCATTCTGCCTGTGCCTGATAGTAATTGTCAACTTTCTCCTGGGTAGCATATATTTTTCCTCCTGAACTTCCATAAACATCATAATTGGTAACGGCATCAAGCAGGGCAAGCTGATCCGTCGATGTGGGAGGTTTCCCAAAAACCTGATCACCTACTATGTAGATTTCGAAGCCAGCTTCTTTTGAAGCATCTCTCATAATATCGACTGTTTTTTTCAATATTCCATTTCTTGATAACACCCTTGTGAGATAAATAAATAGAACAGGCTTCCCATCAATTTTAAAATAATTTGGATGACTAAAAAAGGTTTCTGCAATGTATTTAATATCAGATTTGACATTTGAAACATCAGTAAAATCAGGTATCCGGTTAGATGTTTCATAGAATAAAGCTATTTTCATATCAGCCAGGTCAGGATGTTTCATTATATGATCTTTCATGGTAACATCCGTCATTTTACCAGGTCCCCACCAGCTGCTTACCCACAGACCGATTCCGGCATACTCACACCATTCAATATGTTGTTTAATTATATCCGGGTTTCTATCGTTGTATTCTCCCAGTTCAGGAGTTTGAACAGGATCTAAATGTTCCCTCAGATACTTGCGTCCATGAAAATCATCCCCTCCATGCCATGGATAGTAATAAACTCCAACCGTTGCAGGTGGCACATCTTCCAGAGGTTCAACCTTCACAATGAATGAATATTCATCCGACAATTCTCCATCGCTTACCTTAACTGATATTTCACAAGAAGTTGGTTCACTGGGAGCTTGCCAATCAACAAACATCATGTTAGCCTCACTTGTGAAATTTCCACTTGTACTTTTCCAATTGAAAGAAAGAAGAGTTTCATCTTCTTCATCAGAAACTGAACATGTAAATCTCACTTTAGTTCCTGCTGTAATGTTCTCTAATCCGGGTACAACATTAATTATCTCCGGAGGAGTGTTATTGCTTTCATTACAAGCACTTAAGTTTGTAATTAGCAACAGCATTGAAAACATGAATATTATATTTTTCATTAAGTTTCTCATTTATATCTTACTAATTATTTTCCCTCGGGTACTTCCAAAATTAAAGGAACCTTTTTTCTTAATTTTTCATGTTCGCTGATGGATGGATTATCATATAATTTCATTGTTGCTGTTCCTTTTTCAGTTTTATCAGATAGTCCATCTGATACGCATTTACTGAACTAAAAAACCGGAATTTTTAATTGTGCCATTCCCCCATTCTTTATTTGGAGAGGCTCCCATTTCCAATTCTAGAATTCCTCCGTTTATTATTTCGTCATGACTGAAAAATGCTTCATTAAGGACTTTACCGTTTAATTTTGCCGATTTTATGTACATATTTTTTGAAGAATTATTTTGTGTTAATATCGTAAACACCTCTCCATTCGTAAGGTTAATACTTACTTTATCAAAAACAGGCCTGCCAATTGAATACCTGGGGTCACCCGGACAAACGGAATAAAAACCCATTGCATTTAAAACATACCATGCCGACATTTGTCCACAGTCTTCGTTTCCGGCCAATCCGTTGGGGTCATTTAAATACAACTCACTCATGATTTTGTGGGTTAATTCCTGTGTTTTCCATGGCTGACCTGCAAAGTTATACAAATGTGCTATATGATGGCTGGGCTCGTTGCCATGCGCATACTGACCGATAAGACCGGATATATCGCTCGAAACATCCTCTCCAACAAGTTCCGAACTGGTAGAAAAAAGCGTATCAAGATTTTCAATGAACTTATCCTCTCCACCCATTAATGCTACAAGGCCCTGGACATCGTGAGGAACAAACCAGGTCCATTGAAAGGCATTTCCTTCTACATAATCATTTTTACTATGCATAGAGAACCTTGGATCAAATGGTTCCCGCCAGCTTCCATCCGAATTTCTACCCCGCATGAAGCCGGTTGACTTATCAAAATACCTGGAATATTTTTTTGACCGTTTATAATATTTTTCATAATCGTCAATATTTCCCAGTTCTTTTGCCATTATTGCCAAACACCATTCATTGTAGGCATACTCCAAAGCTTTTGATACAGATTTGTTTTCTAAATCGGCAGGGATATATCCCAATTCTTCATTGAACCTTTTTGCCAGTGGCATTAGTTTCTCTTTTACGTTTGCCGACGGAAAAAGAATTTCGGTGGTATCGTATGATACGGATTTTACCATTGCATTGTAAGCTTTGTTCAAATCGTAGTCTCTGATGCCTTTCATATAAGCATCAACAATTACAGGAATGGCATGGTTTCCTGTCATTGTTCCTGTGTAATTGGCATTTAACTCCCATTTAGGCAGTAATCCTCCTTCATCATATTTGCACAGTAAAGAATGAATAAAATCATTATTTCGCTCAGGTTCAATAATGGACTGCAAAGGATGAAATGCTCTGAAGGTATCCCATAAAGAAAATACAGTATATATATTTCTTCCATTGGATGCGTATATTTTTTTATCCATACCGCGATACCGGCCATCCTTATCGCTAAATAAATAAGGACTCAATGAAGCATGATACAATGACGTGTAAAAAATAGTTTTTTGGTCCTTTGTTCCACCCTCTGCATATATTTTGTTTAGTTGGTTATTCCACAGCTCATGCGCCTTATTTTTAATTTCATCAAAATCCCAGTGAGGAATTTCTTTCTCAAGGTTATTTTTAGCTCCTGAATAGTCGACCGATGAGATTCCAACTTTAGCAAGAACATTATCGGTTCCGGCCTTAAATGTCAGAACTGCTTTTAAATCTTTAGATTGGACTGATTCTAAAGAAGAAATCTTTTTATTTTTATCGTAAAATTCTACATGAAACGGTTTGTTAAACTTTGCATGAAAATAAATTTCCTGTTCTTTCGCCCATCCGCCTGATTTTTTACAACCTGAAATTTCTGTTTCACTAATAACTTTAAACTCTTGATTCGGATTATGGTCTGGATAAATTGTATGAGCTAAATCTATGATAAGTTTCGGTTCTTCTGAAGAACTATAATGGTATCGATGAAAACCTGCTCTGGTAGTTGCTGTCAATTCAACCTGAATATCATAATCCTTTAATTTTACCGAATAATAGCCAGGCACAGAACTTTCATCATCATGAGTGAACCTGGACCGGTATCCGGAATCAGGATTTTCAGGTGTTCCAGGATCAATCAATATTTTACCTGTAAAAGGCATAAAAAGAACATCGCCTAAGTCGCTTATGCCGGTTCCACTCAAATGTGTATGTGAAAATCCTATGATGGAGCTGTCTGGATAATAATATCCCCCGCATGCATCCCAACCTAACGTTCGGGTGTCAGGGCTTAACTGAACCATTCCATAAGGCACTGTCGCACCTGGAAATGTGTGGCCATGTCCTCCTGTGCCAATAAATGTATTGACATATTTTACATTGTCCTGAATTTCCGGTACAGAACCCGTTTTTATATTTGCAGTGCATGCGCCGAGTAAAACCAGGGATGCAAAGAAGATACCTTTAAATTTTTTCATCAGTTTATGTATGTCTTTACTTTTTTATACTGCAACAATGAACCATAATAAAACCGACATTCATTCCTAAGAAACTTCTTGTCTGTTTTATTAATCGTTCTTATTTATTTTATACGCTCAAATGATGCCTTAAATTTCCAGTAATCCTTCATGAGTTCTTTAACGATTTCAGGTTTCTCCTTTGATAGCTCATTTGATTCAGTAGGATCTAGACGAAGGTTGAACAGCTGGATATCATTTTCCGGTTTTGAAGGTTTTAATCCCGGATATTGTGCCGGGGTAGCTTGTCCAACCATTGGTGCAATAATGGTTGTTCCGTCAGGTGCCCGTGGGTCTGACCATTCACTCAAATCAATGTTTTTGTAATACCTTGGTTTTTTAACAAACATTTTCCAGTCGCCTTTTCGAATCGACATAATATCTGAATTGTGCATGCTAAAAACAGGAGCATGTTTAACTCTTTTACCTTTTAGTATTTTCGTGATATCCTGTCCGTCCAGTTTATTTCCATTTGTAGGTTTAACTTTGGTTAATGACAACAAAGTAGGAAAAATATCAGGAGACCAACACGGTACATCAACCTTTATATTTGCCGGAAATTCCTTGGGGTACCTAATAATAAACGGTACCCGAATGCCTCCTTCCCAGGTTGTGGCTTTCATTCCTTTTAACCCGCCGGTATTGCCGCCATACCAGGGACCATTATCTGACATAAAAATAACGATAGTATTGTCAAGTATTTTCAATTTTTTCAGTGTTGTAATTATTTCGCTCACCGACCAATCGATTTCACGGATTACATCGTAATATAAATCATTAGGAGTATCTGGAGTATGAAACCTTTCAGATGCAGCAAGAGGTTTGTGAGGCATGGCATGGCACAGATGCAGAAAAAACTGCTGTTTTTGATTTCTTTCAATAAAATCAATGGCTTTTTCAGTATACCTTTTAGTTAAAAGATTCTGGTCAACGGGATATTCTACCGTATCCATATTTTCTATTAATTGAACCGGGCGCATATCGTTTGAATACAGAATTCCAAAGTATTCATCGAAACCATGTTTTACAGGAAAAAATTCCTCCTTATGCCCTAAATGCCATTTACCGATAAGTTTGGTTTTGTATTGTGCCTCCTGAAATACTTCTCCCAATGTAATTTCATGGGCTGAAATTCCAAAATCATTTATGCCTGCATCGGGAGCAGGATTTTTAATCAAATCGTGCCGAAGCGGAAATCTACCGGTCAGCAGTGTTGCCCTTGATGGTGCACAATAGGGTGTTGGCACATAAAAATCAGTGCAACTTACCCCTTGTTCTGCCAAAAGATCTATGCTAGGTGTTTTTATCTGACTTGGATTATAACAGGAAATATCTCCATATCCCATATCATCGGCGAGAATAATAACCACATTTGGTTTTTTTTCAGAAACGGGTGAACCTTGCCCCAATAATGGCAAACCTAGTCCAGCCAGTGTTATTGGCAGCATATAACGGTTAAAACTGTCTTTCATATTCATAACTTATTTATGAGGATTTTTTGGTTTTGAGAATTGCACGGGCTCTCTGCCTTCGCTGATGATAAAATGAAAAGGCACAAAAAGGCTACTGAAATTCTATTCCGGAAAATTTGAATCATGTTTTCTCTTGTTGAGAAGTAATGGAGCAGAATCATTCAAATCTAATTGAAAGATCCTGCTCATTTTTTCAAACAAAGCTAATATTCAGCTTTATACAATTTTAAGGTTTTCAACAATCATACATGTATTTCTACTGGGCAACCACTGTTTTTATACCGGTGTAATTATATTTTTTATAAGCATCCTTACAATTTATACCAACACGGACATAATAAGATGTTCCGACATATTTAACCGCTCTGGAAGTTATCAGATGTATTGTTTCTCCTTCCTGATCATTGTTTATTACTAAAGGAGCAGCAACCAATTGGTTATCGTAATTATTGTCGCCACAATACTGAGTTGTTGATATAAATAATCTTGCATCATTTAAATCAGGCATCGGTTGCCCCTCTTTTTCATTCCTGGTAAATTTCACTTCTGCTTCGATAAAGTTACTGTCATTTAAAAATGGTTCTGTGACCCATTCAACATTTAGATAAGGAGTAATTTCGAAGTTTATTGAGGCATAACCCTCTATGTTTACAATTTCCCCTTCCTCATTATAGGGATAGAAGGGCCCTTCTATAGGAGTTATCCTGTATTTACCGGAGAAAATCTTACTATTATTAAAAGAACCATCTTGTTTTACTGACAAATAAGTAGGAATAACTGCAATTGTAGAATCATCTCCTGCCCAGCTAAGTTCTTCCATTTTTATTTTCATGTTGCCGCTTCCTTGTTCAGTTTGAAGCATCCTACCATTGTTATCAATAATTTTCCCTTCAATAGATGCTCCCGGAATTTCATAATTATCGATTTCACAATTCGAAAAAGATAATGTAACCAGAAGTAGTATTAAGTATATAATATAATTCTTCATTTGTTTGCGATTTATTGTTTAACTAATTAGTACTGATCGTTTTGTATCAACAAAGGATTGGTTTTAATTTGTCCGGTGGGAATTTTTTCATAATAGTATTTAGTGTCAAAGCTCAAACTTTTATTAGCTTTCTCACATACCCTTACATCATAAATATATTTACCTTCAGGGTTGCCGGCATTGCTTAGATATGCTCCTTTAGCAAAAAGAAACGGGCTAAGCATCCGACGCCTGTAATTATAAATTTGAGTATCGAACGTAAACCAGCGACGTAAGTCCCAATATAGTTTATGTTCAAAAGCCAGTTCCTTATATCTTTCCACCCGTATGATTTGCAGACCGCGAGTTGGAGCATGAACAAATCCTCCTGGCCCGGTGCCCCTTTGAAATGCTTCAGATGCAGTTAATTCTCCGGCACTTGATAATAATGTTGCCCCCGCCCTGTTTCGAATCAGGTTAATAACTTCAAAAGCATCATTCTGCATGTCGGCACCAGAATATGAAGAGACACCATTCTGGGCCAGTTCAAGAGCTGCTTCGGCACGATTTAACAATACTTCAGCATATCGAATATCAATCCAGGATTGAAAACCGGAGTGCAACTTAGTTTCAGCAACTGACCACGACATATTGAGCCACTTTCTTCCATGAAAACCTGTTACTGTATTGTTTGTTCCTGTTCTTGGTCCGTCCAACCCGCTTTTATTTAATTTCACACCTGTTGATGTTTCCAGCGGTGTTTGTGTATAAACATTTTCTGTTGAAGTTTTTACATTTGCCTTAAACCAGGCATTGCTTTCGTATGAAGAAGTAGAGAAATAATCGTCGGGTACAAATTTTTGAATTGCAGTGGAAGGATCAACAGATTCATCAATGATGCCTCTTCTGATATCCAGTTCAACACCTTTGTAGGTATTTCCGGGAACCAGTATGGAGCCCAGCAACCGGGGTTCGGCATTTTCATAGAGACCGTTTTGTCCTTCATATACGATATAATTGCCTTCATTATCAACAGTTTTTAGTTTACCTGTTGAAGGATCGACAGGAAGGCCGTCGAACAGTTCCACCCAATCCAGGGTCACGTTATAACGGTCTCCATATGTTGTTGTCATTCGGGGAGGACAATATACGGCATCAAAACTATGCACATAATTGATATAATCATATTGTCGAATAAAAACACTTTCAGAAGATCCATCTGCTTTTTCAAAAACTTCGGCGAAATTTTCAGCCAGATTGCTGTTGCCCTGGTAGAGAGCAAATCCTCCATCTTCAACAAGTTTTGCTGCGTCCCAGGCTTGCTTAAAATAATCGTTCGCATTTTCCGAAGGAATTCCACAGAGCATCACATCTTCTGCAATATATTCATGATTTCCACCATATCTGGCATAAGAACCGGCAAATAAAGCAACCCTCGATTTAAGTGCAGCAGCCACATATTTATTGGCTCTGCCTTTTTCGCTCGTTGCTGATAGGTTTTCTATGGCATAATCCAAATCAGAAAGCACAAAATCATAACTGTCTTTATGACTGCTGCGTGCAACCCAAAGGTCGTTTTCAGATTCACCAATTTCCTGAACTTTATCGACGATAGGAATACCTCCATAACATTTTATCATATAAAAATTAACATATGCACGTATGAACCTTGCTTCTGCAATCCATTCTTCTGCTCCTTCCAAAGCCCCAATGTATCCGGGTAAATTTTCGATAAGTGTATTTGCATTCCGTATAACCTGATAGCCTTCTTCCCAATATCCATTTGCAGGAATATAAAGCCCGGTGTTATTTCTGTTTACAGCTTCACCTGTGCTTACTTGTGGCCATGCGATGTTATTCCAATTATAAAACCCTCCTCGGCCCCCCTTGGTAACATTAAAATCTTCCATTGGCAAATGATTATACAGCCCGGCCATGTATGCTTTAATACCGCCTTCGTTGTATATATCTTCATTGGTTAAAATATTTTTCGGGGGAATATCCATTTCCTGGCATGATACAAATGCCCCGATTAAAATGGCAAGTAGTATTGTAAATTTTTTATTCATTTTGTCTTGCTTAAATTGTTTTAAAATGTGATTTCAGCACCAAAATTTAGTGTTTGATTAAGAGGATACATATATCCATGCTGATCTTCCGGGTGCTCAGGATCAATTCCTTTGACTCCGGTAAAGGTTACTAAGTTGTACCCGTTCACAAATAATCTTGCTTTATTAATGTTTATTTTATTTGTCAGGTTCTTAGGTATTGTATATCCTAATTCAACATTTTTTAGTCGCACATATGTGCCATCCTGCATCCTGAATTCAGAATTGTCGTCGGGGGTATTTGCTCCATAAGCATAGTCTCCGGCTATCCATTCATTGGCCGGATCATAAGGATCGGATTTAGGATCAACAGGATGCCACCTGTCCATAAAATATTCCAATGCATTCCCATCCCACATAAGTGGGCGGCTTAACTGTTCGCCCATTCCAACATAGTACATTGAAGCACCCTGAAATAACATGTTCAGATCAAACCCCTTAAGTTGGGCACCGATGGTAAATCCAAAATTCATTAAAGGGTAACTGGTAGTTGCAATTGGATAATAATCATTCCCATCAATGATCCCATCTTCATTCCAATCTTCATAAATGTAATCTCCCGGTAGGGTTGAAATAGATGTAAAAACATCTGAAGTGGCAATTTCTTCATACGATTTATATCTTCCCGCGTCACCATATCCAAACCAGATATCATTGTACCTGTTTGTACGGTTATTTCTCCAGTTATCATAAGAATTCCCTGAATTGGCCCTTTCAACATACAGCCGTTTTGTGCGGGTAATTGCTATGTTGCCGGAAACATTATAGCTTAGTTCACCAATTCGGCTCCTGTGGCGCAATTCAAATTCTACTCCCTCCGTCATGTCTCCGTTTAAGTTCTCCTGTGGCATAGTAGACCCGAATGTTCCGGGTATTGAAATCAACCGATTAGCCAACAATCCGTCTCTTTCTCTTTCAAAATAATCAAATGTAAATCCTAATTTACCTTGCCAGAAATCAGCATCTAAACCAACATCAAATGTTTTAACCGTATACCAGGTAATGTTTGGATTGGGTGCTGCGCGAAATCCCAGGGCATTGGTATAGGAGCCATCGAACATATATCCTGTTGGATAATTTGCCCTGGGGGCACCACTTGTATTCGGATAATCATAACCTGAGAGGTATTGGTAATCCAGAGCACCGTCATCTCCCATTTTACCGTAGGAGGCACGTATTTTAAGGTTATCTAAAAAAGATACATTGTCTTTTATAAAAGATTCTTCGGAAATCCGCCATCCGACTGAGCCGCCCGGGAAAAATCCCCAGCGTTCTTTTTTAGGAAACCTGGATGAACCGTCATATCTAAAATTAAGGTCAAGCAAATATTTTCCTGCATAATCGTAGTTAAACTTACCAACAAATCCATTGGAAGCGTATTCCCTTATTCCGTCGGGATTCGCAGTCCCTTCCTGATTTTCAGCATTCCCGGCAAAAAGATAGGGTAAAGGAATTGAAAACTCCCTGGCAGCAAAAATATTATCGCCTTTCGATTTTGCACCTTCCAGCAATAGTAATGCATTAACACTGTGCTTATCGGCAAATGTCTGGTCATAGCTCAATGAAACCTGGTAAAGAGTATTATTAGAAACTCCATAAGAACGATCTAATGCTGTTGGAGCATTTTTAGTAACTGCAGTATAAGTTTCCGTAGCCTCATCGTACCGGTATTCGTTATAAGATCTGCTGTAATTTGAATTGTCTGTTATCCTGGTATCGTAACTAAATAAGCCTTTTGCTGCCAATCCTTCTATTCCCGGAACATCATAACTTAATTCCATTGAAGAATTAAAAATTTTGGTATTCCTTTTTTCAAAACCTGAGACATCAGAATTTGTCATTGCCAATACATTATCAATATCAGCAGCCATTTTTTGATAAAATGGATAGGTATAATTGGCATAAATTGGTTCATCAGGAACTGTTCTCCATAAAGTTTTATAAATTGTCCATGCATCACTGTTTGGTGCATTTCTGTTATCAAGAATACCACTTAGTTTTAAGGAGAAGTTAATCCGGTCAGAAACATTGGCGTTAACATTTGAGCGAATGTTAAAACGTTCGTAATTTAGATCATTTGATTTCCAGAAGCCTTCCTGATTAAGAAACCCAAGATTAACAAAATAGTCAACGCGGTCGGCACCGCCCGACAAATTAACATTATGCTGTTGTTGTGGAGCATAATCTTTCATTACTGCTTTATACCAGTCGGTACTTGTGCGTGTGCCATTATAGAATTTTTCAAATTCTTCATCGGAATAGGTAAGATTAGGATTTGAAACACTCCGCATCGTTTTCTCGTTGTACAAAGTCATCCGATCAATTGCCCCGGTAGGCTTTAAAACCTCTGCCGGTACCTGCATGCCGTAATACATTGAATAACTTAATTTGGGTGCCCCTTTTTCTCCTTTTTTTGTCGTAACAAGTACCACTCCATTTGCAGCACGTACACCATAAACTGCTGCAGAAGCATCTTTAAGTACTGAAATGCTTTCAATTTCATTTGGATCTAATCGTTGAATGTCTCCCCGGGGAACCCCATCAATTACTATTAAAGGAGATCCAAAACCGCGAATATCAAACTGATTGTTAAAAACACCGGGTTCAGATGTTTTTTGAACAACACGTACACCGGCTAATTTCCCGGTCAACATATTTTGAACGTTCTGGTTTTTTGATGCCACAATATCCTCACTCTTTATAGATGCCACTGCCCCGCTTAATGTAGCTTTCTTCATGGTTCCGTACCCTACAGCCACAACCTCCTCAAGCTCAAGATATGTAGATTCGAGTGTTACATTTATAACTCCTGTTTGATTGATTTCTGCTACTTGAGGTTGCATCCCGACAAAAGAGAAAACCAGGCTATTGGCAGAGGCAGGAACTTCAATTGTATAATCCCCATCAGCATTGGTTATTGTTCCAAATTGCGTATCTTTTACAACCACAGAAACTCCGGGAATACCTTCGCCGGATTTGTCAGTTACCTTTCCGGTCAATACTTTCTCTTGTGCAAAAAGTAATACCGGTATCAAAAGAAAAAATAAGATAATAGCTTTCTTCATAGTTTAGATTTTAAATGAATAGTAAATTTTGTCTTCATGATGTTTAAGTTTTTATTACTTCAGAATTTAATTTTCAATTCGGATGCAAAGTATTTTAACAGGTATAACGAAATATTAAAAATGAATTAATAAGATTAATCAGGGATTCAAAAAGCAACTTATTCTTATAGCAAAGTCTTAATAATAAGTTGATTAAAAAAGTGAAATAATTTTTATTATTCTGGGAAGAATTTTACTCCAACTTTATTTATGTGATAAAAGCAAGTAACAATGACTTGAAATATTTTACGGTATAATTAAGAAAGCCTAACCTGATTGGTCTTTTTTTGTACGCCTGGTGAATTCATTTAATCTTGAAATTTAAGCACAGTAGAATTTTTGGGAAAATATAATTTAACAAAATTTTACTGGCAGGAGATTTTTGTTTTTATGGAATGGCAATGAAATGATCAGATGTTAATTTCCAGGATGTCAGGAAAAGTGCGCTCGTATTCCTGTCCATACATTGTCATGTATTCTTTGAAGAATTTTTCATAGGTAGCTTTTGCATGGCTGTGCCGGCCCATGCAGTATTGTGCCTTACATTTAAGAATCATCGCTTCTTCATTTACAATATCAAAATAAAAAATACAATCAGTAAGTTGTATGATGAAATCAGCATCTGATTTAATGTCAGCTTTTCGGCCAAAATCCACAAGTGTTTCTATGATTCTGTCAGAAACCGATGCTTTAAATTCATCAAGCCAGTCATAATTAGCATGAGATAAAAATCCCCCTTTTTGAGTTATATCAATTAGTTGACTCACTTTATGTTTGGTAAGATTATTTTTTGAAGATGTAAGTTTTAAAAAATCTACATAGTCACATTTTACATCCAAATCTTCAAAAATTATTTTCCAGTACCCGGTCTTTTTTGTTAGCTCACAATTTTCGATTTCATCAAGTATACTCCTCAGTTTGGCAATGTTTACAGCTCTATTGTTTCGTGCACTTTTTTCTGATTTTTCGTACCACAAAATTTCGGTTATTTTTTCTGATGAAATTCCTTTATCGTTTTTAAGTGAATGTAACAATATCAATAAAAATAATTCTTTCAATAAAGGTGAAAACTTACTGGTGATATCTTCAGATTCTTTGTTAAAAACCTGGAACCCGCCAAAAAGAATAATTCGGTAGGTAATGGGAATATTGGGTGGATAAATACTTTCCTGAGTCAGAGTATGATTGCTTTCCTCTTTTTTGTCGATGGTGTTTTTTAATAACTTTTTTCTTCTGCGCAACATTACAATTGCCACTATTAATAAAAACAGGAAAAAGATTGAAACAACCACATATTTCAATATTCTGTTTTTTTGATTGGTAAGGTCGTTTTTAGAAGCATTCGGCGGATAGTCAACACTATATATTGCTATATGGGTTGTTGAATCAGAACTATATGAAGTGTAAGTGTAAAGTTTATTACTGGTCGGGAAATAACTTAAACTTGAAAAAGATCGGGCATCAAGAAATTTAAAAGGGATTTTATCCCCAATCAATTCCGCGGATGGAGAATCAAGATTTCCCTTTATTAGCTGAAGATGTCCGTTAAATACTACTTTACTGTAAATTAAGGCATAGTAATTTCTTGTCTTCTTGTCAATCCACATAGAGTTGCTGATTATCATATTATCAATAAGTTGTGGAATTTCAAATTTTTTAAACAGGTTGTTGTCTTTTATGGAATATCCAAATAAATCATAATAACTTTGAGGGTTAATTAACTGATTTCCGGAATAACTGCCGTATCCACCCAGGATATATACGGTATCGCTAAGCTCGCCAAGTCCGGCAAGATACCGCGGGTAAAAAATTGCGTCGTTCGAAGACATTTTTTTCCATTCCTTGGCTTCTAAATCAATTTTTATTATTGAGTTACTGTACTTATGAAAGCCATAGCCACCAAAAATATATATTTGATTCGTTTTTTTATGAAAATAGGAATTGTGATGTCGGTAATTGGGCGCCATATTCCCGGGGGAAATAAGTTTTGTCCATTTTCCATTCGTTGGATTAATTTTGTAGCAGGGGCCTTCATTTACAATATAACAGTAAATATGATTATCATTGTTGTTGAAAATCATCCGGCTTTCCTTCCTGAAAAATGGTGGTTGTGCTGCGTGTTCAATTTTTTGAATATTACCATTTCCAGGTGAAAAAATGATCAGTTCTTTCTCTCCAAACAAATAAAAGTTCCCACTCTTATCATCTGTTGCGACCTTAACAACCCCTTTCGATTCAAATTCACCGACCTTCAACCAATTTTGATGGTTTAATCTTAACCATGATGGATTTATCAACTTCGCTTTTTTACCTTTTATTTTATCTGTTGCGGTTAATCCATCTTTTTCATTAAGAGGCCAATAGTATCTGCGTTTGCCGTTTTCGAATATCTGAATATCCTTTATAACCATTGAAGGAACATCAGTGCTTTTAAACTGTTCGTAATCGTTAGCTCCAAAAATTATTTTAAATGCCTCACTTTTTTTTAAGCCAATGTTTTCATGAACATAAAAAGTGTCAGGAGTGTAAAAAATTAATCTGTCTTCATTCAAAATAAACTTTGTTCTGATTTTAATCCAGTTGTTGATTGCATTGTCTGGATATTTTATGGGAATTATAATATTTGATTTTCCCAGCACCAGGTTTAATCCTATCTGAGGAGTTGGTGTACTTATAAGATCAATATTGGTATCGTCGTTATTAATGATCCGAAAAACATACCCAAAAAAACCAACATTTGAATCAGGACTGAGCCTTATAGCCTTATAGTCGAAGGCAATTTCAAATTCATTTTGAAATTCCATAAAATCGTCTGGAGTTAAATCCAGCTCCGTCCTCTTATCCGGAGTAACATCATACCCCTTAAATTCAAGACCATAACTTTGTGATTTTGCACGGGAAGTGAAGAGCAACAGGGAGATGAATAGAAATATAATAGATATACTATTAAACTTTAATTGCATAGATGGTTTTCAAGTGTAGTGCAAAAATATTTAAATTTCGATAAGATAAAAATTAATAGATAACACAGGGGAATTATTCGAATATTTCCACGAGATAAAATTTCCCATCTCCTGCAGGAAGCCTTACCTGTAACCCATTTCCCGGTTATCCCATAACTTTGGTTTTTTATAGTGTCATTTGCAAATGAATTCTTACAGCACATTTACCACATTTCGTTCTGCTTTCAAAGAAAAGAATTTGTAGAATAGATTGAAAATACATCGAATTGATTACAAAGAAGGGGGAAAGTCGGTAGCTGCTTTAAATTTGTCAGAGTTAAATTTAATACCTGACAAAAGCAGGTAGTTTAGTTTGAAATTCGTGATTTAGCCGCTGGTAAACTGGCGGTAGATATTCTTTATTATTTCAACCGAATACTTGCTGGCCACCTCTTTTATGAATTCTGCAAAATTAACAGGGGAAGATTCATCAGCATCGTCGGAAATGGTGCGGATGACTGTAAATGGAACATCGTGCTCGAAGCAAACCTGGGCAACTGCGGCGCCTTCCATTTCCACACAAAGCACATCGGGTAATTGAGCGTGAAGGGCATGCTTCTGGCTGCTTTTGAAAAAAAACTGGTCACCGCTGGCAACATCGCCTGTAAAGAGCTTTGGATCGACGATGTTAAATTTTTCCAGCTCTGCTTCATCAATTGCTGCATGCAGGTTCTTGTTTCCCAGCAGGGTGTTAATGGCTTTTTCGGCTGAATTCAGCCGGAATTCATCGGTTTCAAGCCAGGTGAGGTTGAGCAGCGGGATTTCGTATTGTTTTAAAATGGGACGTACATCCAAATCGTGGTGAATCAGCCGTTTTGCCACCACGATGTCGCCAATCGACAGACTGGGATGAATTGCTCCGGCAACACCGGTAAACAACAGCTCAGTGATGTTGAATTCATGGATTAAGGTGGATACGGTTGTGGCGGCCGCTACCTTGCCCCATCTTGAGAACACCACCACAGTATCAATTCCGTCAATTTTTCCCACATAATATGTTCTTCTTCCCGAAGTAACTTCCCTGCACCCGGTAAGCAGTGCACTGACGCCGCTGATTTCTTCGGTCATGGCGCCCATTATTCCGATAACTTTATTCATCGCTTAAAGAATACATTCAATTATTGTATTTCAAAATTTTCTCTGAACTTAAATACTTATTAAATATCAGTTGCGTTAAATTTTTGTAAAAGTAATTTAAGTGAGGATAAAAGTCATACTTATTCCTGCACAAAACTTTTAAACTTGCTCTTATTGGACACGAACCATTACCGATATACCAACATTATAAACCATTTTAATTGATGTTTAGCAGAAGAAAATTTATTGCCACCGGGGCATTGGGGCTTGGTGGATTGATTGTTACGGAGCGGGCCTGGGATTTTTTTTCGGAAAGTAAAGTTAAGGCCAAAATTGTTATTGTAGGAGGAGGGGCAGCCGGCATAACTATGGCAGCCTACCTGACAGACAAGTTAAGGAACGATGACATAACCATCATCGAACCCAACGAAATTCACCACTATCAGCCCGGTTATACATTTATTGCTTCAGGCACATTTCAGGCCGATGAAGTTGTCATGCAGGAGGAAAAGCTAATTCCTGGGAACGTGAAGTGGGTGAAAGATAAAGTGCAGGAACTGGATCCTGATAATAATACCGTAATTACAGCGCACAACGGAAGGATAAGCTACGATTTTATGGTGCTGGTCCCCGGTTGCCAGACCGACTTTGAACAAATAGAAGGTTTATCTCAAAAGAATTTGGGATTAAATGATGTTCACAGCATTTACGATTACCACGGTGCTATCCGCTATTGGGAAGCGCTTCAAAAATTACCGGATAAAAAAGAGGGACGGCTGGTGTTTACCGACACCTATACCAAGTTGAAATGTGGCGGGGCGCCCAAGAAAATAACGCTGCTTACTGAGGATTATCTTAAAAAGAACGACCGCAGGCAAGGGTTTCAAATGAATTACTACTGCAATTCAACCAATTTAATGACCCCAAAAGTTTTTGGAGACAGGCTGCAGAAGCTGTACGATGAGCGGAACATTGAGACTCATTACCGACGCCGGCTGGTTTCGGTTGATACAGCAGCCAAAAAAGCCGTATTTCAGGTATTGGCTGAACCTACACAGGAGAAATTGCCTGTAGATGCTTCAACCGAGTTGGTTACTGTAGATTACGATTTTCTGCATTTCACCCCACCTATGGGAGCACCCGGTTTTGTGCGAAACTCGCCATTGGCAATTCAGGAAGGAAGCCTGCGGCATGGAGGATGGGCAGAAGTTGATAATGCAACCTTAATTCAGCCAAAATATAAAAACATCGTTGTTCTGGGCGATGTGGCCGGTTTGGGTACCAGCAAGACAGGAGCAGCAATACGGATGCAGGCACCGGTAGCTGCGGCAAACCTGGTTTCTATAATGGAAGGTAAAGAGCCGGAATTGCAGTACGACGGTTACTCGGCCTGTCCCATTGTTACTGAATACGGCAAAGTGCTGATGTGTGAATTTGGGTATGAAAAGAAATTATTGCCTACCATTCCTTTTATTGACCCCGGGATTGAACGCGGCATGTGGTGGGTGCTCAAGGCACATGGCCTGAAGCCTATGTATTACTATGGAATGCTGAAAGGACTGATGTAGGCATAAAAGGATGTTCAAGACAGATTGGACATCCTTTATTATATTATTTCCTGTTTTTAATTGCACATTGGCGTTCTGTAAATATTTTGCTAACTTGCCTGTAAGTAAAACTTTAAAGAACCTGATTTATGAAAACCTTTCTGTATCAATTCCTGCTTTTGTTATTTTGTGGATTAGTATGCATTCCATTAGCCGGATATGCTCAGTCGCTCGATTTTACTGCCGTTAAAGCAGGTGTGTATTTTGATGAACCCCTGCGCGATTGGGATGGTTTTGGTTTTAATTACGTGGAAACAGCACATACTTATGATTATGATGAATTTGAGCAGGAATACGGCGGTTTCAGTCTGCTGTCGGAAAAGCAGAAACAGGAAATCGTGAATCATGTTTTTGGGGAAGACGGCCTGAAGGTGTGCCTGGTGAAGATGTTTCTGGGTGCCAATCATCAAACGGAACCGTATGGTCCTTACAATCACGAAAGGACAACCCAAAACATGCGATATTTTGTCAGGGAAGGGTTGAAGCTTACCCGGCAACGGGGCGATGACCTGCAGATAATCACTACCCTTTACGGACCTCCGGGATTTATGACCAGGCAAAAAGCCAACCGCGGAAGGGATCTTGATCCGGAATTCAAGGAGGAACTGGCAAAATACATGATTGACTGGGTAAAGTTTTTAAAGGAAAAGGAGAAATTTCCTGTTAAATATTTAAGCCTGCACAATGAGGGTGAAGATTGGTACCGCTGGAATCAGGAAGGTTTTACCACCTGGGCAGGCGACGATTACAACCTTTACTGGTCGAATGAACAGGTGGTGGAATTTATCAACATGTTGCCACCAATGCTTAAAAAGGCCGGAGTGGGTGATGTTGGAGTTACTCCTGGAGAAACAACCAATTGGTACAGATTTTATTACTGGGGATATGCACAGGCCATTTATGAGGATGCAAATGCTGTGAGCAACCTTGGGCTGATTACCACACATGGTTTTTACAGCGGGAATTACGGACGCTGGTTTGGCGAGCACAACAGCCTTACTAACGACCTGCTTCGCAGTAAGCGACCGGAACTGCATTCATGGGTTACATCCACCAGCTGGAGTAATATGGATGCCAGGAACATCAAAGAGATGCATGGCAACATCTATACTTCAAAAGTGAACGGTATCATTCCTTGGGCAGGTATTCAGCGACCGCCTCACTGGGTAAAGGGAGATCCCAATCCCGGTTCTGCCTTCACGGTGCATGAAGATGGCTCATACGAAATCAGGAAAGGCTTTTATTTTTACAAACAAGTTTCCCGTGCAGGACAAGCCGGTACGACTGTTGCATATACTTATGCAATGGATTCTGAAATTGCTGTGATAGGTTTTGGAAAGAACGAAACAAAAAATCCCGATGCATTTGTAATTACAAATATCTCCGATAAGGAAAAAATTGTGTCTGTTGATGTGAGAGGCAGTAACAGCAATTTATTTGAAGCATACCGTACTGCTGATGCTGAAGGACAGACGGAAGAAAGGTATAAATTCTTAGGAGATTTTCAGCTTACAGATGATCGGTTGATTTATAAGGCACCTCCGGGTTCGGTGACTACTTTTTTTGGAAAGTAATTCCGGTAAATGCAAAGATTTTTCCTATTTTTAGTTAACGATTCAATCCAATAAAAATATGAACAAAAAACAATCAAGAAGAACTTTCATTAAAACATCAGCAACAGCAGCAGCTGTTTTGACTGTTCCGACAATCATTCCCGCACATGCATTTGGTGCCAACGACCGCATAAATGCAGCTGTTTTGGGATTGAACGGACGTGGTAAAAACCATGTTTCCGGATTAATGGTGCAGGACAACGTTCAGGTTACCACCTTATGCGATCCGGATATGAACATTCTGAAGGAAAGGCAAAAGGCTTTTAAAGAAGAATACGGTAAAGAAGTGGCTTTGGAGCAGGATCTCCGCCGTGTTTATGAAGACAAAGACATAGATGTTGTCAGCGTAGCATCGCCCAACCACTGGCATGCACTTTCAGTAATATGGGCATGTCAGGCAGGCAAGGATGTATATGTTGAGAAGCCCGGCTCGCATAATGTGTGGGAGGGGCGTAAAATGGTGGAGGCTGCCAACAAATACGACCGGATAGTGCAGCATGGCGTGCAGTTGAGGAGCTCTCCTGCAATAAATGAAGCGATTCAGTTAATGCGCGACGGGTACATTGGCAGGGTTTACATGGCCCGGGGTCTCGTTTTTCGCTGGAGACCCAGTATCGGTAATCATCCGGTTGAACAGGTACCTGAAGGACTTGATTATGATATCTGGACAGGACCGGCCCAAAAACAGCCTTTCAGTAAGAACCTGGTGCACTACAACTGGCACTGGAACTGGGAGTATGGCAATGGTGATGTGGGCAACCAGGGTATTCATGAAACCGACTTGTGTATGTGGGGATTGGATGTTGGTCTGCCAACGAAGATAACCTCCATGGGGGGTAAATTTCTTTGGGATGATGCCAAGGAGGTTCCTGAAGTGCTGACTTCTGTTTACAATTATCCCGAAGAAAATAAGATTATTCAGTTTGAAGTACGTCCGTGGGTTACCAATACCGAGCAGGGCGTAACAGTTGGCAATATCTTTTATGGTGAAAAAGGTATTTTGGTAGTTGATGGTTACAGCAAATACCAAACCTATTTGGGACAGAACAGGGAGCCTGGCAAATCGGGTGATGATGGTGCAGCAGAAGCTTCAGGTATGGACAGAGGTGCCGGTGGTACCGATGGCCATTTTGCCAACTTCATTGAAGCAGTGCGGAAACATGATAAATCAATTCTGAACGGACCTGTTGAAACTGCTCATCTTTCCTCTGCATTGGCCCATTTGGGTAACATTGCTTACCGTCTCGAAAGGGTGCTGACATTTAACCCTCAAACCGAAAAATTTGTGAACGATGCGGAAGCTGATAAAATGCTTACCAGGGAATACAGGGCCCCTTTTGTTGTTCCTGATAAGGTATAAAACTTTAATATAAAAAGTGCTCCGTTGCCGGAGCATTTTTTATAATCCCTTTTTAAAGGATATTATCACCTCTTTTTTTCGGGAAGGTCCCAGCTAAGTTTCTGTAACTTGTTGGTGGTTTGTGTTGTTGCTTCCCGGTTTTTCAGATTATAATCCGGCCTCTTCCAGCAGTGCTTCCATTTCCTGCTGAACTTCTTTGGCGGCTTCTCCTGCCTTTTCTGCAAAGTTCTTTCCGGTGGAGGCATAAATGATACCACGCGAAGAATTAACCAGCAGGCCACATTTGCTGTTCATCCCATTGCGGGCTACTTCCTGCAGGCTGCCACCCTGTGCGCCCACACCCGGTACCAGCAGGAAGTGATCGGGAACAAATTTCCGGATTTCCTTCAGCTTTTCTGCTTTAGTGGCGCCAACAACATACATCATATTTTCAGTTGTACCCCAGTTTTGGGAGGTTTTTAATACCGTTTCAAACAGCTGATTGCCCGTATCTTCATTTTTTATGTACTGGAAATCGGCAGCGCCTTTGTTTGAAGTCAATGCAAGTAAAATTACCCATTTTTCCGGGTAACTCATGAACGGTTTTACTGAATCTTCGCCCATATACGGTGCTACGGTAACAGCATCAAAATCGAGTGTTTCAAAAAAGGCACGGGCATATAAGCTGGAGGTGTTTCCAATGTCGCCACGTTTGGCATCGGCAATCAGAAAGATTTCAGGATGCTTTTCCCTCACATAGGCAACTGTTTTCTCCAGGCTCTGCCATCCTTTATAACCCAAACTTTCGTAAAAGGCCAGGTTAGGCTTATATGCAACTGCATATGCTGCTGTGGCGTCAACTACTTCCTTGTTAAAGGCAAATATTGGGTCGGAAGTATCTTTCAGATGTTCCGGTATCTTTTTTATATCGGTATCGAGACCTACGCAAAGAAAGCTGCGCTTGTTTTTGATTTGTTGAAAAAGAAAATTGCTGTTCATGAATATTCCTGTTTAGATAAAGATTCCAAGTCTGCTATAATGAATAATTGAGTTAGACAATTGGTTTAATAGAATAAGTTCTATTTACTAAATTGGCTGCAAAACGAAATGATTCATAAATGTCTTCAATTTACTGTTTTGGGAAATGTTTTTTAGGATTTTTTTCTGAGTTTCTCCGGCAGGCAGAAGAAGTATAAATTGATCGGTAATCCTGATTTCTCGAATTGTTGGTTTTCATTACATATATTTCTCTATTGTTATTCTTATATATTTAATAATGATATAAAAAAATAGGATTGAATTATAATTAATATCCAAATCTACCTTCCATTATCCCTTTCACAGAAAGGTCCTCGTCCAGTTCAGGCCAATGCAGTCCTGTGCCACCACAGATGATTTTAATATTTCTGCATTGCTCAGCGGTTGCTATTTTTAATTTTTTGTTTAATTCAACTGGAAAACGGACTTCTTTCCCGTCCGACATTTTCATGCAAATCATTTCTTTTTCATACCATGCTTTTGTAACTGTAAAAAGCAGTTCAGCTACCATGTACTTCATTCCATTTTCTTTTTATCAGTTCAACATTTTCTATTATCAGATCTTCTGCAATTCGTAAATCATTTACTTTCATCCCTTGAGAATATTCTAATTCTATCGGTTCAATCCAATATTTTGCAAATCCTCCGGCTTTCCTGACATGTATATGCATTGGTTCACTACCTTCATTTGCATAAAAGAAAAAAACAAAACCATATTTTCGAAAAACTTCAGGCATTTTAAATTTAAGAAAAAATTAATTCATTTCAAATTATAATCTATTTGCTTTAAATCTCCGCCTCCTTAAGTTTCTGTGCATTTTCTTCTATCATCAGCTTATCGATGATTTCATCAATTTCACCACCAATAACAGCCTGCAGGTTATAAAGCGTAAGGTTGATGCGGTGGTCGGTAACCCTGCCCTGCGGCCAGTTGTAGGTACGAATTTTAGCCGAGCGGTCGCCTGTGGAAACCATGGTTTTCCGTTTTGAGGAAATCTCATCGATGTACTTCTGGTATTCCATGTTGTAAATTCGTGTGCGCAGTTCGTTCATGGCCTTGGCCAGGTTCTTCAGCTGCGATTTTTCATCCTGACAGGTAACCACAATGCCTGTAGGAATATGGGTTAACCGTATGGCAGAGTAAGTGGTGTTTACCGACTGACCTCCCGGGCCTGAAGAGCAGTAGGTATCTTTTTTGATGTCCGATTCTTTCAGTTCCACGTCAAACTCTTCAGCTTCGGGCAATACAGCAACCGTAGCTGCCGAAGTGTGCACCCTTCCCTGGGTTTCAGTTTGAGGCACCCGCTGTACGCGGTGCACACCCGATTCGTATTTCAGGATTCCATAAACCCCTTCACCGGTTACATTGGTTACTATCTCCTTGTACCCTCCGGCTGTTCCTTCATTCACATTGGTTACCTCCATTCGCCAGCCCTTTTTTTCGCAAAACTTGGAATACATACGGAAAAGGTCGCCGGCAAAGATGCTTGCCTCGTCGCCTCCGGTTCCTGCCCGTATTTCCAGAATGGCATTCTTACTGTCTTCCGGGTCGGCAGGTACCAACAACATTTTTATCTGCCTCTCCTTTCCGGGAATCTTTTCCTCAGCCATATCCATCTCTTCACGGGCCATCTCCCGCAATTCACTGTCGCTTTCTTCTGCCAGTATCTCTTTGCCTGAGCTAATTGTCTCTACCAGGTTTTTGTATTCCTTGAAAGCATTTAATAACTTTTCAAGGCTTTTGTATTCCTGGTTCAGCTTAACATACCGTTTCATGTCCGATATTACTGCCGGATCGGTAATCTGCTGCTGCACCTCTTCAAACCGGTGCCTTATTGATTCGTATTTTTCTAATAATGCGTATTCTGCCATTGTGTATATTCTTCCTTTTTAATTAACCTTCAAGAGTATATTAATCTTTTACTTAATTTGAGGGAAAAGATAATTCCCCGGTTATGGTTAATAAGTAAATTCTCCTTTATCCGTTTTTATAGAAAGCTTCTTTCCCTTAAAAGGTTCAACTCTGCCAATTACCCGGGCATCGACATCAAACGATTTTGAAATGGAGATGATTTCTTCAGCCGCTTCCGGGCTGGCATATATCTCATAACGATGACCCATATTAAACACTTTGTACATTTCAGCCCAGGAGGTATCCGACTGTTCCCTGATTATATTGAAAAGCGGAGGAACCGGAAACATATTGTCCTTTATTACATGTACATTTTCAACAAAATGAAGAACCTTGGTTTGAGCTCCTCCCGAACAGTGAATCATACCCGATATATCTTTTCTGAAACGGGTAAGCACTTTTTTTATAACAGGAGCATAGGTTCGTGTGGGGGAAAGTACCAGCTGTCCGGCGTTTATTCCCAATCCTTCAATGCGTTCAGTAAGGTTTAGCTTTCCTGAATATACCAATTTTTCAGGTATCTGGGGATCGAAACTCTCAGGGTACTTACTGGCAAGATAATGTGCAAAAACATCATGTCTTGCCGATGTAAGGCCATTGCTGCCCATGCCGCCATTGTATTGATCTTCATAGGTAGCCTTTCCCGAAGAAGAAAGCCCGACAATAACATCCCCGGCAGAAATATTTCCTGCTGATATAACATCATCGCGTTTCATCCGGCAGACTACCGTGGAATCTACAATTATGGTCCGCACCAGGTCGCCTACATCGGCTGTTTCACCCCCGGTCGACCATGCACTTATGCCCATGCTTCGCAAGCTTTCCAAAAGTTCTTCAGTGCCGTTTATAATGGCTGTAATTACCTCTCCAGGTATCCGGTTTTTATTTCTGCCGATGGTTGATGAAACAAGAATGTTATCGGTGGCACCTACACAAAGCAAATCGTCGATGTTCATAATCAGTGCGTCCTGTGCTATGCCTTTCCATACGGAGAGATCTCCTGTTTCTTTCCAATACATATAGGCAAGAGAGGATTTGGTGCCGGCACCGTCGGCATGCATGATGTTGCACCATGAAGGATCTCCTCCAAGTATATCGGGTACAATTTTGCAGAATGCTTTAGGGAAAAGTCCTTTGTCAATGTTTTTTATTGCATTGTGTACATCATCTTTTGCCGCTGATACCCCCCGTGCATTGTATCTTGATTCTGTAACCATTCAATTGATTTTAAGGCCACAAAATTAACAATTTCACTGCATTTAAAGGGATAACTCTTCAATAAAGATTTAATCTTCAATAATTTTTCAGTATTGAAGTCATTAGAAATTAATACAAAAAAAGACAACTTAGTCCTTGATTATTTCGTAACTTGTATTGATCTAAAAATGAAGTATTTATGATAAGTAGTGATGTAGCAATATATTTTTTGTTAAACCATTAAATAGAATAGTATGCCTTTGTACATGGATTTTCATCAATTCGATCATGTAACCATTGAGGATGTAAAAATGGCACATATTGCTGATATTGCAGTGCAAGATAGATACGGCGTAAAATACCATCAGTTTTGGGTTAATGAAGAAGCCGGGACCGTGTTTTGCCTGATGGAAGGGCCTGATAAAGAATCATGTACACAGGTTCATCGGCTTGCCCATGGGAATGTGGCCTGTGCTATTACCGAGGTTGAATCTGGCTTCTATAAATTAGCAATGGGATTTAGCATAAGGAGCCAAAGTGGGTTGGTAAAACATTCGAATGGAACTGTTGATTCAGGATGTAGAAGTATTTTGGTGATTTCTGTCAGGGGAATTATCCGGGCAAATAATTCGAAAGAACTTCACTATTTACTTATTCCGCTTTGGGCTAAACGTGCATGTATGAGTCATTTAAAGAGATATGGAGGAAGAAAAATAGCCGGGAAAAGTGATGACAGCATTGTTGCATTATTTGATGATAGCGATGAAGCAATTCGATGCACCAGATCAATTAATAAGGAGTTGGTTCAGGGCAATCTGGAACATCATCCAAGGGTGATTTTCAAAATGGGGCTTAGCACAGGACAGCCTGTAACGGAGGACGGCGATTTCTTCAATAGGCTAATTAAATTATCGCATCAATTTTGCGATTCCGCCGGTGACAATCAGGTGTTGGTGGCACCAATGATCCGGAAAAATTGTAATAACCCTGCATTACTTGATGCTCCTTTTATCAAATGGTTGACTCCTGCGGAAGAACTGTTTCTGACTGATCTGCTCAATACACTTGAAGTGAATTTATCGAATGAAAAGTATACCATTCATAAACTGTGCAGGAATATAGGCATCAGCCGCCCGCAACTTTACCGGAAAGTTATCTCGATTACCGGAAAATCGCCCAATGCATTCATTCGGGACTTCCGAATGCAAAAAGCATTTTCATTAATCAAAGAAAAAAAATTCAATGTTTCTGAAGTTGCCCTTCAGGTAGGCTTCAATAATCCTTCTTATTTTACCAAATGCTTCCATGAAAAATTTGGTCATCTGCCTTCCAAATCAAGAGTTTGAAGTTTTCCCTGTCACTCTCCCGAAAATCTTATGAATGATTTGTGGCATTTATTGAGTTAAATGTGGTAGAAATCAACATTCTTAAAGCTGTAATTTTGCCAAAGATGGTTCTTTCGAAAATATAAATAATTACAGCAATTTTAGTCCTATTACTGATTTTTCACCGGTGTTGAGTTCTTATTATTTGAGTAATTAAAGTTACCACTATGGAATATATACCCAAATTCACTATTGAAAAACAATCATTATTGAGTAACGCACATAAAAATGATAACGGTTAATGGATAAGGTAGACAATACAAGAAAAATGAAAAGGAATGGATCAATGGTATGTATTTTTATTACAGACTACCAAAACACATGATTTTATAGGAAGAGGTAACACATCATAAATACAATTGAAAATTTCAAACGGGATTTATTGAAAATATGAGTTCCGGCACCATTGAAAAACTTTAAAATTGTATATGCAGGTTACTTGTTTGAATCTTTCAAAGTTGCAGTTAAATTTAATATCAGGAGGTTAAAATGAAAACAAAAGTATTACAAATTATTGGTGGTAAGCTAAATTTATTTGCAGTATTAGTTGCCCTAATAAGCTTACATACCGGTTGCAATGAAGAAATTGCAGACCAGAATTTTGAGTTGTTATCTTCTCATGGAAATGAAAAAAGTGGACACAAATGGGAACCGGGCGAACCACAACAGCTGGCTACAGGCCTGCAGGGTGGTTCTGGCAGTTCAATCGGTCCGGGAGGTGCCTTATATGTGACTGAAGGTGCTGTTGGCAGGATATCACGTATTGACCCGGGTACAGGTGAAATTTCCACATATGCGAGCGGACTTCCGCCCTATATTATTGGAATTGGTGGTGCCATGGATATTGCCTTTATTGGCAGTACTGCATATGTTCTGGTCACACTCGTTAATGATCCAAATCTTTTTCCCACTAGCGAAGTTAATGGAATTTTCCGTATAGACGGACCCAATAGTTTCACTTTAATAGCAGATATTGGTGCCTACAATTTAGCCCATCCCCCTACGGGGTTTGATTTTTTCGTTAGTACCGGTGTTCTTTATTCGATTCATACTTATCGTGGAGGGTTTCTGGTAGCAGATGGGCATTTAAACCGCGTATTGTATGTTACGACAAAAGGTGAAATAAGTGAGTTTATGGAATTCGGTAACACTGTTCCTACCGGGCTCGAGGTCTCAGGTAATACTGTATACATGGCGGAAGCCGGGCCAGTCCCTCACGAACCCCAGAGCGGCAAAGTAGTATCGTTTAGCCCAAAATCATCAAATATCACAACAGTAGCATCCGGCGCCCCTTTACTTGTTGATGTAGAATTCAACCGCGGCCGTACCCTCTTTGCGCTCTCCCAGGGTGTATGGGATGGTCAGATGGAAGGATCGCCGGCAATACCGGATGATGGTTCACTTCTGAGGGTAAACAGTGATGGAACCTTTACCACAATTGCCAATGGCTTAGAGACCAACCTCTTTAGAATTCATAAATAATACGGCTTATGTAGTGACACTTACAGGAGAAGTGTGGACAATTGAAAATGCCGCAGGTCCGCCATTCGGGAATAAGGAATGAAATGAATCTCTGTTGTAAAGATTCATTCCGGAGCCATCCTTGTCATTTAATAATGAAATCCACATGTTCTGCTGATAAAAACACAGATTAATAATTTTCATCAGCACGTGTGGGTTTCTTCAGACCAACAACTTAAGAATTAAATGATTTACGGTGAAAATGAAACACATCGTTGCCCGGATAAAAAAATAAACCTGATGCTGTAGAAAAAACAATGAATAAAGCCTTGCTAACTCCGCACCCGCTGTTCAGATGTGTATAGAAAACTGAAAAGGAGAGGGAGATGCTTATCTTAGCTTAGTTGAGAACCAAACAACCAAGAATACAGGATCATTTATATTAAGATGTAAATAATATTTTGGAATAGATCTACAGAATTAATGCAACGATTAAATCGATGAAAATCAGGTGTTCCTGTAAATGTTTTATACTGCGCTTTTCCCTGGTGAATTTGTATACCTATTTACTAATTGAAAGATTCACCAAATTATTCTACCGCATACAAAAAGCGCTTGATTTTTTTGGTAGGTGTTTTTTCAAAAGGTTCAGGTTGCAAAACAATTGCCTGCAGCCTTGAGAATTTATTCAATTCATCGTTTACCTTTTTATGAATTTCTTTCAATATATCATCCGTCTTTTCATTGAAATACTGGTTGGCATCAGCTTTAAATTGTTGATAATGCTGTTCTACCTCTTCCATATTCAAATGAACCATGGCCACAAGTTTTCCTTTTTTCTCAACCACCAGTGATTCAAGTACGAATCTCATTTTGTTGATAACCGTTTCAATTTCTTCGGGGTATATGTTTTCACCGCTGGCACCTACAATCATGGTTTTAATTCTACCCTTGATGTAAAGGAAATTATCCTTGTCAAAGTAGCCCCTGTCACCGGTTTTAAACCAGCCGTCCTGTGTAAAAACTTCACTTGTTTTATCAGGAGCCTTGTAATATCCTTTCATCACATTGGGACCTTTGGCCTGAATTTCACCTTCACCGGTACTTAAATCGGCATCTCCGAGTCGGAGTTGAACCCCCTCCAGTGCCAGACCGGTAGAACCAATTCTTACGTTCTTGCCAACAGCGCCGGCAAGAAGGGGAGAAGTTTCGGTAAGCCCGTAACCAATGGCATAAGGGAAATTCCCTTCATTCAGGAACTGTTCAACCGTTGTATCAAGCTTGGCTCCGCCAATACCGAAGAACCTCAGGCTTCCTCCAAATGTCTGATAAAGTTTCTTTCCAGCAACCCGATGCAACACTTTACGCATAGCCGGAATTGAATACAGAAACCGGGTAACCGGGCTTTTCTGAAATTTGGGATATATTTTTGTCCTGAATACCTTTTCGATTATAAGGGGAACAATCAGCATTATAGTCGGTCTTACCTTTTCCAGGGCAGGCAACAGAACTGATGCTACCGGTGGCTTCCTCAAATAATAGACCGATGCGCCATACAGCATTGGAAATAAAAATCCAAGTGTGTTTTCAAATGTATGCGATAAAGGAAGAACCGATAAAAATCTATCGGATGGTGAAATGTCCTGGAAAGTATAACTTTTTTCAGCTGTCCATACCAGGTTTTTGTGGGTCAGCATTACCCCTTTTGAATTACCTGTTGTTCCTGAAGTGTAAATAATAGTGGCCAAATCTTCTTCATTGGTTTCTTCTGCAACGGCTTCGCCTTTTAATCCTGTAATAGCACTCTTCCCAGGTTCAATTGTATTTGCAGGAACTTTATCTTTAACCACAGAAAAATTATCCACCACAATAATGTGACGCATCTTGTCGATGGTTTCTTTGTTCAGGTTTTTATAAAGCGATTCTGAAACAAACATAACTTCAGTTTCTGAATGCTCAATTATAGATTGTATTTCATTGGAATGAAAATCGGGCAGAATCGGAACCGCCGTGGCTCCTGTCCAGGATATAGCAAAGAATGCTACCCCCCAGTTGGGCATGTTTGCACTTAAAATGGCAACCTTGTCACCTTTTTGTACATCCATTGTTTTTAGTAATGTTGCTACCCGCTTAACATCATTGCCCATCTCACTGTATGTGTATTTATTTTCTCCGACAAATGCCAGGGAATTATTATCAGCAAATCTGTTTATTGATTCCTGTAAAAAAGCAGGTATGGTATATTTTTTAATCATCATGTATAAATAAAAATCAAAATACGATAAATCGTCAATAGTTTAAACAGTCAAAAATAACAATATCCACGCCATTCATTTATGATGCCTTATGTTTTCTATAAATTTTAACACCTTATTTCGAAATTGTTTGGAATATTAATTCATATAATTCGATTTTTTCACAGAAGTGATGCTTAAATTATTAAGATGCGATTGTTGCAATTATAGTTTTATCCTCCTGCTTATGCCACATAATGGTGAATGCATATAGCTTTTACTCAAACTGAGAATTTTTGCAGGCAACCAGATACCGTTTTTTTATTGTAAATTTGAATCTGAAAAACAATTTGCAATGCGAATAGAACATCTTGCCATATGGACGTATAACCTTGAACGGCTCCGGAATTTTTATATACATTATTTTGATGCCTCTTCAACAGATATTTATTACAATCACAGCAGGGAATTCCGATCTTATTTTTTATTGTTTGACGGGGAATGCCGCCTTGAGATTATGGAAATGCCCAATATTGGCAAGTCGAAAAACGACCCGCAAAAGAATTATACCGGACTGGCACATTTTGCCATTAAAGTTGGGACCAGGAACCAGGTAGAAAATCTGACTGAAGCTATCCGCAGCGATGGGTATAAAATTGTTAGCGAACCCCGCACCACCGGTGACGGCTATTACGAAAGTGTGGTGCTTGATCCGGATGGTAACCGGGTTGAGATTGTGGCGTAATTTAGTATGAGCATATCTTAACTGTATTACTGAATATTAACTTTTCATATCTTATAAAATCATGATTATTGTATCATGATATCGAAGCTGCAATTATACTATGTCGACAAAGAATAGCAATTCAAGAGTCATTGAATCCATACCTCCGGCATAAATAAACCATACCTGGGCCGTATTAAATTCAATTAAACATGGTCATGATATGTCGAAGAATAGATTCAAAACCGGGAAATTATTTGCCGGTTTAAAGAGGAAAACAAAGAATGATTTTTGAATTATAAACTTCGGGCAATCCAGAGGATATTATCAAAAGTATCATTGCCTTTTAAGGCAGTTGCAATAAAAATATTGTCAATACTTTTCATTGAATGAAGGATTTTGATAAATTAGCAACTCATATCTTTTCTTTTAAGAACCGTTTTAAATAACAATTTATCATGATAATAAAACCTGGAATCGATCGCAGAAGCTTCATAACTAAAACAACACTTGGCACACTGGGTGCTGCTGGGCTTATAACTTCCTGCTCAGGGCCATCAGCAAACAAAGATGAGATTCAGTTTCCAAAGCTGTTGGATCAGGCACCTGATGGAAAGGTTATAAAGGCAGGGCTTATTGGCTGCGGAGGGCGGGGCACAGGAGCTGCCGTCAATTTCCTGGATGCAGGGCCCAATCTTCAGATAGTTGCGCTCGGCGATGTATTTCAGGATAAAATTGACAGTTGCCGGGCAAAGCTGAAAGAGGAAAAAAATGTGGAGATACTCGATGAGAACTGCTTTGTAGGTTTCGACAGTTACGAGAAGGTGATTGATTCAGGTGTGGATGTGGTTCTGCTATGCACTCCGCCGCATTTCAGACCGGCACATGTGGAGGCGGCGGTAAATGCGCGTAAACATATATTTATGGAAAAACCCGTAGCCGTTGATCCTGTGGGTGCCCGTTCGGTAATGGCTTCGGCAAAAAAAGCAGAAGCAATCGGGTTGTGCATGGTGAGCGGTACCATCCGAAGGGTACAAAAGGATTATATGGAGACACAGCGCAGGGTTGCCAATGGAGAGATTGGCGAAATCACCGGCGCAAACATTATTCGTAACGGAGGTGCATTATGGTTCCGTACCCGGCAGCCGGAGTGGAGCGAAATGGAATACATGCTGCGAAACTGGGTCAATTTCTGTTGGCTGTCGGGTGATCACATAACCGAGCAATTCATTCATGAAGTTGATGTAATGAACTGGCATGTGGGTAAAAATCCGGTTAGGGCAGTAGGCTGGGGAGGTCGACAGAGAAGGGTTACCGGCGACCAGTATGATTTTTTCAGCATCGAATATGAATATGATAACGGCTTGCGTACCCACTGTGCGGCACGGCAGATAAACGGTTGCACCAATAAAAAGGTACAGCAGATAAACGGAACAAAGGGATATGCCGATGCAGCAGGGAAGTTGTACGATTTGAAAGGGAATGTGATTTGGGAGTATCCTTATCCCCAGGAGGGGGAAACCGATTCGGAGTGGAAAGTGACCAATCCTTTTGTACAGGAACATATCAATCTGGTTACGGCTATCCGTACCGGCAATACCATTAGTGATGCCGAAGCACAGGTAAATTCCACCCTTGTGACCATAATGGGCAGGATATCAGCCTATACAGGAAAAGATGTTTCCTGGGAGGAAATGCTGAATTCAGATTTGAGCCTGGGGCCTAAAACTTATGCTTTTGGCCCTGTTCCGGGTGTGCGGGAAGAAATTGCCCTGGCAGGAGTACCTAATGCTCCGGTGAGTTAGTTTAAAGTTTAAAGTTCAAAGTTTAAAGTAATGGGAAAAACTTTCGTTTACACGGTTCTGGTTGCGTTATTTTTGTTTAACAATGGAACAATATCGGCACAGGAACCGGTTGCCACTTTTGGGCAAGAGGTTCAATGGCAAAGTGTGGTTGAAGGAAAGAAAATAAAAGGGAAGTCAGTAAATTGGTTACAGGTGAACACGGAGCCTGAAACCTGGAAAGTTGACGGCGACGTTCTGGTGTGCAGTGGTTTGCCCATTGGTGTTATCCGAAGTGAAAAAGAGTACGAAAACTTTATCATGCACATTGAATGGCGGCATATGGAAGCCGGTGGAAATTCAGGAACCTTTGTTTGGAGCAAAGCTGTACCCGGTGATAATCGCTTACCCGATGGGGTAGAAGTTCAGATGCTGGAGCTCGATTGGGTGAATCAGAATATCCGGAATGGAGAGAAGCCTCCTGTAGCTTATGTTCATGGTGAATTGTTTGGTGTAGGAGGAGTTGAAATAGTGCCCGACAATCCCCGGGGAGTACGCAGCAAATCGGTGGAAAACCGTTGCAAAGGCAAGGGAGAATGGAATACATATGATGTGGTATGTGTTGATGGAACCATCAAGCTTTCGGTTAACGGAAAGTTTGTAAACGGCATTAGCCAGTCGTCACAAAAGAAAGGCTACATCTGTCTTGAAGCCGAAGGGGCCGAGATTCAGTTCAGAAATATTCGTATAATAGAGTTGCCGTAATTCATCTTGAGCTGGTGACTTGAGGTCACCTGCTCAATAAATACATATCCTCATTCACCAGCTGAACTCCGGTCAGCAGGTGAATCATTCACTTCTCGATAGGTTCGGGATGCACAGTGGATACAAACCCAAAGTTTTTCAGAATAGTTTTTTCCACTTTGGTGCAAATCTCATGTGCTTCATTGAGCGGCATGTCGGGAGGGAGTTTTATATGACAGCTTAATTCTGAGTGTCTTCCGTAATTGTGAATGTGTATGTGGTGAAGGTGTAGCGGCTCACGGAATTCATCCTGTGTTGATTTACGGATGGATTGAAGGAGTTCGTCCGATGGGCTTTCCCCCAAAAGCGATTGTATCTCAGTGGCAAGAATTTGGTAACTTGCATACCCTATCATAATTGCAACAATAAAACTAAGTACCGCATCGGTCCACCAGAATTGATTTCCCACAGCAATACCTATAAGGATGATGATCGAGGAAAGGGCATCGGTACGATGGTGCCAGCCGTCTGCTTTTAAAATTGAAGAGTCGGTTTTTTTTGCTGCCCAAAAAGCATATTGAGCCATTCCTTCTTTTACCAGAATTGAAACAATGGTGGCAATCCAGGCAAAGATTCCGAATGTAGTTTTTTCACGCTGGGTAAATTTTTCAACTGCACCCACAATAAAATCAAAAGCTATTATAGCCAGCAATACACCTATAATTACAGCTGCAATATGTTCAGCACGGCCATGGCCGAAAGGATGATCGTGATCGGCCGGCTTACGGGAAATTTTGCCCCCAATAAGAACGATAACCGATGAAACCGAATCGGAAAGTGTATGCCAGGCGTCGGCAATCAATGCCAGCGATCCGGTAGCTACTCCGGCCGAGTATTTCAGCCCAAACAGGAGAATGTTTCCCACTATAGATAGCCATCCCTCCCGGGCAATGTATTTGTCTTTAGCCGACATGGTTGCAAAAATAGTAATTCCTGAATATTCTTTAAGGATGAATCATTCATTTTGAAGAAAACGTGCCAAATCCGGTTTATAGCTGCGCCCTACCGGCAATTTTTTCCCGTTGATTTCAACATATCCCGGCCCGATGGATTCGATTTTAGGTATGGATACAATGAAACGCCGGTGAATCTGCAGGAATCTTTCGGAAGGCAGCATGCCTGGTAAATTTCCTATGCGTTCCTTTGTAACGATTTTTTTTGTGTTCGTATAAGCAATTACATAATCGCCCAAACTTTCGAAATATAAAATATCCTCAAGGTTAACTTTATAATGTTTCTTATCGGCTTTCAGGAAAATAAATTCACGCCGGGTTTGCTGGCTCTCTATTGAATGCTCAGGCGGGTTCTTTCCGGATTCTTCCAGTTCCAAAAAATGATGGATTGCCCTGGTAAATCGTTCAAATGAAACAGGCTTCAGAAGGTAATCAACTACATTAAGTTCAAAGGCTTCAATGGCATAATTCCGGTAGGCGGTGGTGAAAATTACCCTGGGCGGATGCCTCAGTGAGCGGACAAAGTCGACGCCAGTAATTTGCGGCATCTGGATATCGCAAAAAAGTAAATCAATTTCTTTTTCCCTTAATACATTCATAGCTTCCAGAGCATTGGAGCAGGTTGCCACAATTTCAAACCCTGGAAAGGCTGCTAAATGATTTGCGATGATTCGCACAGCAATGGGTTCATCGTCAATAATAAGGCATTTTATCATAATTACTCCTCCAGTTCCAGTATCAAATTTACTAAAAACGAATCTGAACCATCGTCGATGTTGAGCACATATTTCCCCGGATAAACCAATTCCAGTCGCTTTTTTACATTCTGCAGACCAATACCACCTGATTCCTCGTTCCTCGTGTTTATAACCTGATTTTTTGTGTTCTCTATTGTGCAAGAAAGCATTTTTCCGGTTAAGGACAACTTTGCTTCTACATAAGCACCTTCAGTTGCCTGGCTTACCCCATGTTTAAATGCATTTTCAAACAACGGAATAAACAGCAGGGGAGCTATTTTCAGTTTTCCTGTGTGGCTGGGGAATTCCTGGCGAAGTTTCACTTTTCCCGAATACCTGATTTTTTCTATTTCAAGATAATTTTTAAGGTTGTTAATTTCATCGGTAAGCAATACTTTTGGCTCATTGCAGCGGTATAATATGTAGTCAAGAATCTCTGACAGGCGCAATACCAGCTGGGGCGCCTCATCCGACTTTTCAAGTGTCAGCCCGTAAAGGTTATTAAGAGTATTAAATAAAAAATGTGGGTGAATCTGGGCCTTCAGCAGTTTCAACTCGGCTTCTTTTAATTTCAGTTCTGTGGTGAGCTGGTTTTTTTCCAATTTACTTTTTTCCTGCTGAATATGAAGTGAACGTTTGATTTGTTTGACTGCAATGGCAAAAAAAACTACGAAATTCAGGGTAACAACCTGCCATTCGGGATGTAAAACCGATGGATCGATGTATGCTTCGCGGGTAAGAACATAGATGAGTGTGAAGAATACAATTAACAACGACAACCAGGTAGTCACCAGCAATGAATAGAAGCTGAACAGAAAGAAGCGAATGTAGCGCTTTCCCCAAAGATATTTTGGAACCAGCACATAATTGAAAAAGTAGGTTGCACCAATAGCTACCGGCATCAATCCTGTGGTAAGAATAAAAGAAACCTCACGCGATTCGCTGTTCAGGCTAAACAGAATATAATAAAACACCAGCACTGCCATCCAAAACAGAAGATGCAGAAACACCCTTAAGTGCCGTGAGTTATTTACTATGTTGATTACCGGAATGTTCAATCGAATTTATTTTAATTGAGAACATAAATTTAGCATGAGTAATAGGATAAACCAATCGATGTTTATTATCCCGATACTCATTGGGGCACGCGACCTCCCTGCCTGCCGTGACAGGCAGGCCTGCCTATCGGAACAGGCAGGCATTTTTTAACATTGACAATTTACAATTTTAATCGTGTGAAATTTAGTAAGGATGTGGAGAAAAGAAAAATATCATCGTCGAAATGCATAAAAGTATAGTTGAGCAGCATGTAAACGCAAAGTTTTGTAGCTTTAAGAACAAAGCTGCAGTCGGAAATCGAAATGCTGCTGTTAATCGACTAAATGGTGCCCCATTGTCCGGGTATCTGTAAATTGCTTTCATAAACTTAAAAAATATTTGTTATGAACTTCTTGGATTTTTATCGTGCCGGCGGACCTTTTATGAATTTTATTTCATTAATGGCTCTATTGACGATTGTAGTAATGGTTTTGAAATTGTTTGAAATCTTTTCAAAAAAGCGGTTTAATTTCAAATTGCTTGATTTAATTCTTTTGGGTGGTTCCGTTGCGCTAGCCATCGGGTTATTGTCGCAGATAGTCGGTATTGTACAGGCATTAAATGCCATTATGGAAGCTGCTGATGTTTCTCCTGCACTCGTTATGGGTGGCGCCAGGGTCAGCTTTTTTGCTCCCATTTATGGATTTATCGTATTTATCTTCTCTTTGTTCTTTTATTTTATTCTAAAAGAAGTTGTTAAGGCCAGGATGGAATAGCAACCGGGTTTACCATTTCCGTTATAAAACTTAGTGCAATGAATTACAAGGCTGTATTAATTATTATCATTTTTTTTGCCGAATTGATGCACTTTGCTGTTGCATGTACCATTTTTACTGCTTCATCTGGTAGTACAGTGCTGGCTGCAAATAATGAAGATATGTGTACTACAAATACGCTTGTTCATGTTATACCCCCTTCCGAAGAAAAGTATGGCTGCATATTTTGGGGTTTTATTGGAGATGGGAATTATCAGGGGGGAATGAATGAATACGGTTTGTTTTTCGATGGAGCTGGAACTCCACCTGTGGAAATGGAAGGATGGGCACTGCCTGAATTTAATGATCGGTATATTTTTGAGGTTGTTTTGGAAAAATGCAAGACAGTTGAGGAGGCTGTTGAACTGGTCAGTAAATACTCATTGCCGTACCTGCAGTTTTGCCATATTCTTGTTGCCGATGCAACAGGCGATGCTGTAATTTTTGAATGGGGTAACAATCGGATAAATTTCATCAGGAAAGGAGAAAAAGATTTTCTCATTGCAACTAATTTTAATCTGACAGAAACAACGGATCTCGAAAATAAGTGCTTCAGGTATGACGCAGCTGAGAAAATGCTTTTAGAAAATAAGCCATCGCTTTCGTTGTTTGAAAGAATACTGTCAGTAACGCATGCTGAAGGTGATTTTCCAACTGTATATACCAATATTTGCGATCTGAAGAGGCAGAAAATGTACCTCTATAATTTTCATAACTTCAGCTTCAGGCATGAGTTTGACCTTACAGCAGAATTTAAAAAAGGGGAACAACAGTATTTGGTTCGTTCGTTGTTTCCGGTTAGCAATGCTGAGTTAATTTTCAGGTATAGAAGTGACTGTATCGATAGCTTTGAGGATTTGCCTATACGTAAGGTAACTTTTAGAGTGAATGGCACAGTTCCTCCCGAAATCGGCTCCCTTTTTATTAAAGGCAGTGCAAAGGAATTGGGAGAATGGGAAGACACGGGAATAGAAATGGAGAAGCAATCGGAAGATATCTTTGAAATGACGGTGTTTATAAAAGAAGGTAAATTGTTTGATTTTACAGTTGCACCTGAAAATGATGAGTTTTTTCCAGTTGGAATCAATCAGCAAAAGCTAGGAGAGATGATGATTGACTTAAAATCGGATACCCTTCTCGTGATGGAGGTAGCAGGATGGAAAAAACGAAAACCTAATCGTTAAGACGGTTATTGCCTGACCGGCTCTTATGGTGGAATGTGGCTTATTTAATTTTCTTTGAAATTTTATTGAATAAGGAATTCAGAACCGGAAGGTTTTCCATTTTTTCAAATATGCTGCTCCTGCCGGTGTGCAGTAAGATATTCCGGATGTAGATAAATAGCCCAAGGCTGTGAGCGGCAAACAACACCGGGTCGAGGCGGTAAATGGCGTAGGCGAAAATCATAAGCGACCCGATGGTGCTTATAATCCAGAACCCAATGGGCAGGAATGAATCGCTGCGTTTTTCAGAATAAATCCATTGGTAAATAAACCGGAAAGTGAAGATGATTTGACCGGCTGACCCCCAAATCATGAGCATTATGGGGACATCAGCATTGTTTACTATCGAATTAAAATTATAGGACTCGCCCCAGAACAGCCATCCAAGAAATGAAAGTGGAATAATAATGGCCAGCATCCGGGAAATGAAAGGCATACGGTGCCATACCTTTTTTAGCTGCAGGTTTCTGATGTAAATCATATAGACTATCATCTGCCCCAGCACAATTGCAAAATCGTTACGCAGGATCCCATAGGTCAGCATAAGGATAGAGGCAACAAGACTTATTTGCCAGTAAATGGCAGGTGATACCACCTCTCCTTTTTTTTCCGATAAAAACCACTGGGCAATGTTACGGGCAAAAAAGAGTACCTGCGACAGGAATCCCAAAGCGTAAATAAGAAAAATATTCATTTATAGTTTTTGCTGGGGTGCAAATATAACAATAATGCAGAGGAACCGCAGGAAGAGTACAAGTCTATGTTTCAAGTTTCTTAAGTGTTTCGCGGGCTGCATTTTGCTGTGCTTCTTTTTTTGAGGACCCGGTGCCGCGTCCCAGTTCAATCTGGTCTATTAAAACTGTGGCAATAAATTTTGGTTGCTTTGATTTATCGGTGGCGGGTTCTTCTATGGTATCAAACTTCAGCTCTTTTTTATTTTTTTGACTCCATTCAATCAACTGGCTCTTAAAATTGGTATCCTTTTGCTCAATTTCATTCATGTTAACAAACTGAGAAAGGATTTTTTTTGTTACAAAATATTTTGTAGTCTGATAGTTGGTATCAAGGTAAATTGCTCCGATTAAGGCTTCCAGGGCATCACCATATATATGGCTTTTATCGATATTTTTAGTGGTGTTGGAATCGATGAAAACATGCAGCCCCATATCGAAGGTAAGCCGCGTCAGGAAAGTACGGTTTACCAGTTTCGACCTGTTTTTTGTCAGGAAGCCTTCATCCTGCTGCGGGAAACGGTTGTATAAAAAGTCGGCAATAATTGCACCCAAAATAGCGTCTCCCAAGAATTCAAGACGCTCGTTATTAACCGGGTTTCCTTGTGAATCGAATGTTGATGCCGATTTGTGAACGAAAGCCAGGTCATAAAGTTTCAGGTTTGTGGGATAAAACCCAAGCAGGTCTTTCAAAAACAAATAAAACTCTTTTCGGGGTGACGAAAAGAGCTTTATTCGTTGTGCAATTTTTCTTACCACAAGGAGTCAGTATTTTTTAAAAACCACTGTTGCATTGTGTCCGCCAAAACCAAAAGTATTGCTGATGGCAACATTTATCTCCCGTTGTCTGGCAACATTGAATGTAAAATCAAGTCGGTTGTCGACCTCAGGGTCATCGGTAAAATGGTTAATGGTAGGTGGAACGATACTGTTCTGAATTGCCAATACACTTGCCAGACCTTCAACAGCACCGGCAGCGCCGAGCAGGTGCCCGGTCATCGACTTTGTAGAACTTATGCTGACATTGTAGGCATGGTCGCCAAAAGTTTTCTGAATGGCTTTTGGTTCAGCGATATCGCCAAGTGGTGTTGAAGTTCCGTGGACATTGATGTAATCAACATCCTCAGGTTTCAGTCCTGCATCTTCAATGGCCCATTTCATAACAAGGCTTGCCCCTTTTCCATCCGGATCGGGTGCAGTCATATGATATGCATCGGCTGACATGCCACCACCAACTATCTCAGCATATATTTTAGCTCCTCTTTTCACAGCACTTTCATACTCTTCAAAGATAAAAGCAGCTGAGCCTTCACCGATAACAAAACCATCCCTGTCTTTATCAAAAGGCCTGGACGCAGTTTGGGGATCATCGTTGCGGGTTGATAATGCCCGCATTGAATTAAACCCCGACACCCCGGCTTCATTTATTGCAGCTTCAGAACCACCGGTAATCATTATGTCGGCTTTTCCTAGCCGAATCATAGTGAAAGCTTCAATCATAGCATGAGAGGCTGATGCACAAGCTGAAACAGTTGTAAAGTTCGGTCCTCTGAAATGGTATTTGATTGAAATCAGACCACCGGCAATGTTGGCAATCATTTTTGGTATAAAAAAAGGTGAAAAACGAGGATTTCCCACCTGAAAACTTCTTGCTTCTTCGAAGAAGGTTTGAAGCCCTCCGATACCTGCCCCCCAGATAACACCTGCACGATCATGATCAACCTTTTCCAGATCAAGCCCTGAATCATCCATGGCCTGAGTGGCAGTTACCAGTGCATACTGCGTATATAAATCGTATTTCCTGGCTTCCTTGCGTTCAATGTATTGACCTACATCGAAGTTTTTTACTTCGCAGGCAAACTGGGTTTTGTGTTTCGAAGCATCAAACCTGGTAATGGGTGCAGCACCGCTAACCCCCTTAATTAAGTTAGCCCAATATTCGCTAACCGAATTTCCAAGAGGATTAACGGTACCCACTCCGGTAATTACTACCCGCTTAAATTCCATAAATGAATTTTCTGGATTATTTTACGGCTTGTTCGATGTGTGCGATAGCCTCGCCTACAGTAGAAATCTTTTCAGCCTGATCGTCCGGTATCGCCAAATCAAATTCTTTTTCAAATTCCATAATCAGCTCTACAGTATCAAGTGAATCGGCTCCCAAATCATTAGTGAATGATGCTTCGTTGGTAACTTCACTTTCGTCTACTCCCAATTTATCGACAATAATTGCTTTTACTTTTGCTGCAACGTCAGACATAATTCTAAAATTTTAGTTAATACTAATTTGAGTTTTTAAATAATTCGCTGCAAAGTAATACATTTACAATTTATATTTCAAAGAAAATATGTAAAAAAGATGGCTGTCGTGAAATATATTTCACCTGTAATCTTCTACATTTGAATTATTTATTCAAATGTTCCAATGTATTAAATCTATATAAAATGAATGTTAAGAAAATAGTAATCTTTGCTTCCGGGTCGGGTACTAACGCACAGGCAATTATCCGATATTTTGCTGAGAGAAAGGATGTAATTGTAGATTCATTATGGAGCAACAAACCGGAAGCTTTAGCACTAAAACGGGCTGAGGATCTGGGGATAGAAACCTTTATCTTCAATCGCCATCAGTTGTATGAAACGGATCAGGTAGTAATGGAGCTAAAAGAGCGTAAGATTGATTTAATAGTGCTTGCCGGTTTTTTATGGCTTGTTCCTGAAACTCTGATTGAAGAGTTTCCTATTATTAATATACATCCAGCCTTGTTGCCAAAATATGGGGGAAAAGGAATGTATGGGATGCGGGTACACCAGGCAGTGGTTCAAAATAAGGACATAGAAACCGGAATTTCTATTCATATTGTTAATAAAGATTATGATGAGGGAGAGTTGATTTTTCAGGCGAAATGTCCGGTTCTGCCCGGCGATTCGCCGGATGTTGTGGCCAATAAGGTACATGAGCTGGAGTATAAGTATTTCCCTTCGGTAATTGAAAAATATATCCTTGATAAAATCTGAATTCAGATGCAGATGCAGTATCCGTTAATTATTGTTCAGGTTAATAAACACTACATTGAGCAATAGGGTGTTAAATAATGTTAAGCAGGTTTACTGCGACATTTCTTAAAAATTATCTTTGTTGCATGAGTAGGAAAATGTTGGTAACCTTAATCGTATTAATGGCATTGGTGCTTTCAGGATTAATCCTGATTCAGACCAATCTGATTAAAACTGCTTCCGATATTCGTGAAGAGCAGTTCGATCAAATGGTTAACAGCGGGCTTAAACGTGTTGTTGATTTTCTGGAGCTTTATGAAGAAAAGCTTGCCCGCGAAAGTGTGCGCCTTGGACGTTTACCGGGAACAAGTTCCAATCAGCAAAACCTGAACATTTTTCCCCGAAAAGGTTCAGGACAGGTAACGGGCAGTTTCAGGTTTCGTTATTCAGAAAACAATATTTATGGTAATTTTCAGGAAGAATTCCAGATAATAATTGTTGATTCCATTGAGTCCGGGGATAAGAATCCCGACAGCATAACTTCATTTGAGAAACTCAATGAATTTAATCTTGAGCAGGAGCGTCTGAGGCAGAATTGGCTGAAGGATATGAACTGGCGGAATTACGAGATTCAACTCGAGGGCAGGACCTTGAGAGAACGAATCGATTCTACATTTTTGGAGGAGGTTATGGCATCAACCTTTGAAGGGCTTGGAGTTGACCTGGAATACAAATATGCCATTCGTTCGGCCAATCAGGGGCAGTTTAAATTTATTTTTGGTAGTCCCGATTACAACCCATCGCGGAAGAAAGAGTATCACAGCCTGTTGTTTCCCTATGATTTTGATGGGCAGCAGCCTAATTATATTTATGTGTATTTTCCAAAACGCACTGGTTATCTTTTAAGGGCAACCGGGTTTACAGTCATTCCAACAATTATTTTAACAGCATTACTGGTGGCAATTTTTGCTTATGCCATTATGATTATTCTTCGTCAAAAGAAGCTTTCGATGATTAAAAACGACTTCATTAACAATATGACTCATGAGCTGAAAACGCCTATATCAACCATTTCTCTTGCCAGCCAGATGTTGGAAGACGGAAGTATAACCAATACACCTAAAACAATAGAGCATATTTCAAAGGTTATTAACCAGGAAAGTAAACGTTTAAGTTTCCAGGTGGAGAAAGTGCTGCAAATGGCAGTATTCAATGAGGGAAGGCTGAAGTTAAAGTTCAAAGAGTTTAATATAAACCATACACTGCAAACAGTGGTTAATAACTTTGAGCTTAGGATAAAAAATAAGAACGGGGTTTTGCATGCTCAGTTTGATGCTGATGATCCTGTGGTAAAAGGGGATGAAGTTCATTTGACCAATGTGGTTTTTAATCTGCTTGACAATGCAGTTAAATACAGTAACGGGCAACCTGAAATTACAGTGTCAACTTCCAATAAGAACGACAACGTGGTAATTTCTGTTAGAGATAATGGCATTGGAATTGCTAAAGAACATCATGCCCAGATTTTTGATCGCTTTTACAGGGTTCCCACCGGCAATGTGCATGATGTAAAAGGATTTGGATTAGGGTTGAGTTATGTTAAGAAAATTGTTGATTTGCACAATGGAAAAATAAAAGTAGACAGTGCTGTCAATAAAGGCACAAAATTTAGTATATTATTACCTAAAATTAAAAAATGAACATGGAACAAAAAATAAAGTTGCTTTTGGCCGAGGATGATGAAAATTTAGGCTTGCTGCTTAAAGAATATCTTGTAGCCAAGGGTTTTGAAGCTGACCTTTATCCCGATGGTGAAATAGCCTATAAAGGATTTATGAAGGCGCATTACGATATTTGCATTCTTGATGTTATGATGCCTAAGAAAGATGGATTTTCCCTGGCAAAAGATATAAGGGCAGTAAATCCTGAAATTCCTATTATATTTCTTACGGCAAAAAACCTGAAGGACGATGTAATTGAAGGCTTTAAACTGGGTGCCGATGATTATATTACGAAGCCGTTCAGCATGGAAGAATTAATATTCAGGATTGAAGCCATTCTGAGGCGAACCTCACAGGAATCTCAGGTTGCTACTGAACAGGTTTATACGCTTGGTAAATACACATTTGATACCCGTAAGCAGACTTTAACTGATGGTGAAAGTAGCATTAAGCTTACAACCAAGGAGTCGGATTTACTTAAGCTGTTATGTCAGAATGCCAATAAAGTGCTGGAACGGAATTATGCTCTTAAGTCAATCTGGATAGATGACAATTATTTTAACGCCAGAAGTATGGATGTTTACATTACCAAATTAAGAAAGCATCTGAAAGATGAACCCTCTGTTGAAATAATCAATGTTCATGGAAAGGGTTATAAACTTATAATGTAAATCTGAATCCCGGTCTTCAACAAAGAATCCGGGATTTTTATTTTCCTTAATCGAGTTTTAAAACAGCCAGGAATGCGTTTTGGGGAACTTCTACATTACCCACCTGCTTCATACGTTTCTTGCCTTTTTTCTGTTTCTCCAGCAGTTTTCGCTTTCGGGTAATATCGCCACCATAACATTTTGCCGTAACATCTTTACGCATGGCTTTAATTGTTTCGCGTGCTATAATTTTTGAGCCAATTGCAGCTTGTATGGCAATATCGAATTGCTGGCGTGGTATGAGTTCCTTTAGTTTCTCGCACATACGACGTCCAAAAGGATAAGCATTATCAAAATGCGTCAGCGTTGATAGGGCATCAACCATTTCACCATTTAGCAGAATATCGAGCCTTACCAGTTTTGCAGGTTTATATCCGCTCATGTGATAGTCAAATGAAGCATATCCGCGGGAAATACTCTTCAGCTTATCATAGAAATCAAATACAATTTCACCAAGGGGCAAGTTAAAAACAAGTTCAGCACGTTCAGAAGTAAGATAATTCTGGCTAACCAATACGCCACGTTTGTCAAGGCAAAGGTTCATTACTGGTCCGATGAATTCGGCTGCCGTAATAATGCTTGCCCTGATAAATGGTTCTTCTATTGTATCGATTAAATTTGAGTTAGGCAATCCCGAAGGATTATAAACCTTCTCAACACTGCCGTTGGTTAAAAGAACATTATATGAAACGTTGGGAACTGTAGTGATTACATTCATGTCGTATTCACGTTCCAGCCTTTCCTGTATAATTTCCATATGCAGGAGCCCCAAAAAACCGCAACGGAATCCAAATCCAAGGGCTGCCGATGATTCAGGCTCAAAAGTGAGGGATGCATCGTTTAACTGCAACTTATCCATTGCATTCCTCAGGTCCTCATAATCGTCTGCATCAACAGGATAGATTCCGGCAAAAACCATGGGTTTAACTTCCTCAAACCCGGAAATTGCTTTTGAACAAGGATTTTCGACGTGGGTAATGGTATCGCCCACTTTCACCTCCTTGGCTGTTTTAATCCCTGAAATGATGTACCCGACATCTCCTGCCGACAAGGTCTGACGCGGCACCATGCCCAGCTTTAACACCCCTATTTCATCGGCATCGTATTGCTTACCTGTCGCCACAAATTTTACCGGATCCTTTGTCTTTATCTGGCCATTCACTATCTTGAAGTAAGCAATTACCCCTCTGAAAGAGTTAAAAACCGAATCAAAGATAAGTGCCTGCAATGGTGCTTCCGGATCGCCCAATGGTGGAGGTACCTTTTCAACAATGCGTTGTAGTATTGTTTCAACACCCATCCCGGTTTTTCCACTGGCATGAATGATATCTTCCTTATCGCAGCCGATAAGATCAATGATTTGATCTTCGACCACCTCAGGGATAGCATTGGGGAGGTCCATCTTATTGAGAATGGGTATAATTTCCAGATCGTGTTCCAGAGCCAGGTACAGATTTGAAATGGTCTGGGCTTGTATGCCTTGTGTGGCATCAATTATCAGCAGTGCCCCCTCGCAGGCAGCAATTGACCGTGATACTTCATATGAAAAATCAACATGCCCGGGAGTGTCAATTAAATTCAGCTTATAGGCCTCTCCATTCAGCTCATACTCCATCTGAATGGCATGGCTTTTAATGGTTATTCCTCTTTCCTGTTCCAGATCCATGCTGTCGAGCACCTGGTTACGCATTTCGCGTTCACCTACTGTTTTGGTAAAAACCAGCATTCTGTCTGCAAGAGTGCTTTTGCCGTGGTCTATATGTGCAATAATGCAAAAATTGCGTATCCTGTTCATTAAATCTTTTCCTTCTTTTTATGAAAAATCTCTAATGGAGATTTTGTCGCAAAGATATCTATTTTTTAGGATTGGTAAGTTGTGGATGAAGGGATTTGAAAGAAACTACATTTTTAAAGCAGGTTTTTAAAACCGGGTCTATAATTTCTTTTTTTTATATTGAAGTTGATGAAAGGAGGGTGTTGTGTAATGGTTTGTGTATGAGGTGCTCGTGGTTTATTTAAACATTTTTTTGCATTTTTTTATACTCTATAAAGCATCAGGTTTCATTTTTGGCATATTAATTGAAAGTATATTAGTAGTCATGGAAACAATTAAATGAATTAAAATTCATTGTTGAAAAGAATTTAAGATAACAATTTGCTGTTTTTTCATAAGTTTGGTTTAGTTAGGTTTAGTTTTGATCCCGGGGCAGAGGCCCCGGGATTTTTTGTATTTATAAAAAACAAAATTAATGGCTATACCGGTTCATTGTGATTTAATTACACTTCGTTTTCCACTACATAAGGTTTTCTATAGTTTCGGGTAAGCATAATGTCGGCTTCCTGATCGTTGGCAAATTTCTCATAATCGCCCATAAAGTTCAGTTCCCTCTTCAGACGGTAAGAAATGTTGGCAATAATAGGCAATGCCGAAGAATAGTGTCCTTCACGTATATCGCAATTTAAATCGTAGTTATTTCCCGAACGGATGGCATCAATGAAATTGGCGTAATGTTCTGTTCCTCCAGGTGCTGCTCTGAATGTTGGGTCATTGGGAACTTCTGATGATTCTTTTGAAGAACCGGCAAAAGGTTCTCGTTCCCTTTGTCGGAAGGCTTTCCAGGTGCTTCCGTTCAACTCGAGGTAGCCATCGGTTCCATAAAACATGTTGCCAATTTTGATGTCCAGGCTTGATTCTCCATGTGTATATCTTCCACGAGTTTCAAATTCCAGAACTTTCCCATCGTTATAAGTGAATAACGATGTTTGAGTATTAGGTGTCTCCTGTGAACATTCTTTAGGGCTGATGCCATATATTCCTCCGGTACTGTAAATTTTTGAAGGATGCTCATTTTTATTTAATCCCCAGCGGGCTATGTCAAACTGGTGGGGTCCCTGGTTTCCGGTATCGCCGTTTCCTGTATTCCAGTGCCAGTGCCAGTTGTAATGACCGCGCTTTTCATTGTAGGCGCGGTAGGGGGCAGGTCCCAGCCACATGTCATAGTGAAGTGATTTTGGAGGCATGCTGTCGGTGGAAATGCCAAATGAATCGCGTGGCTTGTAGCAAAGTCCCTTGGCCAGGTAAACATCTCCGATACCTCCTTCGTGGAGAAATTTCATTGCTTCAATTACATTGGCAATGGAACGGTTTTGAAATCCTACCTGTACGCGAACGTTATATTTTCGGGCTGCTTCAATCATTTTACGCCCTTCAAAAACATTGTGGCTTGCTGGTTTTTCAACATAAACATGTTTCCCCGCCTGTGCAGCCCAAATGGTTCCCAGGGCATGCCAATGATTTGGAGTGGCAAATGAAACTGCATCGATATCCTTGTCTTCAAATACCTTTCGCATATCCCATTCGGTTACCGGCCTGGTCCCCATATCTTTTTCAACCTTTTTAATTCGTTCGGCATAGGTTTCTTCATCCACATCGCAAATTGTTTTCAGGAACACATTCCGGTTATCTTTCAGCGCACACCAGTTGTTGATGTGTGTATTCCCCTGGCCACGGATACCTATGACTGCCATTGTTATTCTTTCGTTTGCTCCCATAACGGAACCATACGATTTGGCACTAAAACCTATGCCACCAATGGCAATGCCTGCTGTGCCAACCAGGCTCTTTTTAATAAAATCTCTTCTCTGTGTCATATTGATAATTTAATTGGTTTATTTATTCAGTGGCTCAATTTAGCAAAATGTATTCTATCTCCGATAGAAATCTTCAAGGTTTTTAGTGTGTACAACATTGCCAACATGTTTTTTGTAGCCGATTGTATCCTGTATCTGTCTGCTATTTCTAACTTTACCTTTGTCCCTCTCTTTACCACTAGTTTAAATTATAAATGTTTTCCCCTGGAGCGAAGAAGCAATTATTCGCCCCAGATGATTATCTTTTCGGCAATTGCTGTTCCTTCTATATTGTAAAGGCTGTAATTTTTATCGGCATTATCTTCAATAACTACCGATTGAATCTGTAATATCATTACATCTCCCGGGTTTGCCGGTGATATCCAGTTTCCTTCACCTGTTCCTATTTGTAATTCAGTCACTGAACCTGCAAGTGCAGGACTGATATATACAATATCTCCTTCTTTATCTGTTAGTTTTATAAATAGTCCGTCAGTGTCTGTTATTTTTTTCCATTTTACCGTTAAAGTTAAAGTGCTTTTGCTGTAATAGGTGGAATCAATCTCCGGGATTGTCAGGTTAATCAGTTTTAGCAAATCGGTTTTCTGTATAACCTCTCCTCCCGCACTCTCAATTTCAAATACATAATTTCCCGGTTCAGGTGGTATGAGATTAAATTCTGTTGTATCGGGCTCATGATGGTAGTCAGACTTTCTGTCATCAACAGCATTTAATGAAACCGAGCCGCCTGAATCATCTGGAGGTGTTACTGTTGCAGATGCAACTTTATTATTGGCATACACATAATATGCGTTGGCACTTTTTATTTGCCCATCAATCTTCTTCTTTACAATAAATGTATCGACAATTGCATCAAAATCTTCTGTTGATTCATCATTGGAGCAGGCATTAAGGAGAAATGGAACACACAACGACAGAAAAAATTTAGTACTGAGACCGGCTGCTTTCATTTTTTACTTTTATTATAACAAGATTAATGAATTAATGAATTCTATGGTGCAACAGATGAAAGTTTGTAAGTGCTTTATAAGTTACAGTTTTAAAATTTCATCCCACATTTCTTTATCCACAGGAATACCTTTTTGAAGGTTATTCTGCCTGACCTTTAATGCCCGTTCTCCGGGGTAGCGGATATCCGTTTTTGATTCATCGGTTGTTGAAGCTTTAAAATCAGAAATTATTTCATTGATTGTATTTTCAACAGAAGGGAAATTATGCAACTTTCCCGGTTTAAAGGCTATGAATACCTGCGAGACACTGTATTCTGCTTCTTTGTTTTTTATTTTATGAGTAGGCAGTCCTGCCGATAAAATTGCAGCCAAAATATCAAGCAGCAATGATAAGCCCGCGCCTTTCCAGTAACCAACAGGCAAGGGCCGCCGCGATTTTAGTATTTCATGGGGATTTAGTGTTAGTTCACCTCTCTCATCAAAACCGCCGGGAAAAGGAAGCTTTTTTTCTTTCATTTGAGCATCTTCCATTTTTCCGTATGAGAATTGAGTCATCGCAAAATCAAGAACAACAGCCTCTGCTTTATACGGTACGGCAATAACCAGCGGGTTGTTTCCCAACCGGCAGTCATTTGCTCCCCAGGCTGGCATATTGGCTTCGGTATTGGTCCATGCAATGAGTGCATAACCTTTTTTAGCTGCCTGCCAGCCATAGGTTCCTCCTCTCATCCAATGATTCGTATTGGCAAGCGCTACACAACCCAATCCGAAATCATCTGCCAGTTTCATTGCCTGCCCGGTACTGAATGATGCATTCAATGGTCCCGGTCCCAATTGTCCGTTCCACTGTTCCAACGCCCCGGCTGAATGTATAAGCAGGGGTTCAGCATGTACATCAATAAACCCTCTTTTTATGTAGTCAACAAATCGTGGAAAACGGTTTATCCCATGTGAATAAACGCCATCAAGGCTGTTTTCTGTAAAAATACGGACACAACTTTCAGCTTTTTCTTCAGGAAAATCATGTTGCAGCAGAATCCGCTTAAGCTGCGACTGCATATCTTGACAAGTTATTCGTACTTCATTCATCTGTTACTGATTGCCAGGTTCGTTTTTTATTTTTCTCTTCTTTTATCCGGAAAGCCATTTCCAGATCAATGTTTTTTCGATTAGCCAGGGCACAGAGGTATATTAAAATATCTGCCAGTTCATCTCCAATATCTGTGAAATTTGAATGCTTATCAACTAAAAGACCTTCAGCTTTTCTTACTGCTTTGAATAGTTCACCTACTTCTTCTCCAAGCAGCAAACATTTATCAATTGCAGTCTGATGGGCAAATCCACGTTCATTCTCAAGTTCTGCAACATAAGATTGAAAATCTTTTAGTTCAGGACTATTTTTTAAAACAGGCATAAAGTATCAGTTGAGTTAATGATTATTAGCTTTTTTTCATGACAACTGTTGAAGTGCATTTTGAACTTTTTCAAGCAATTCAGGAACTTTTTTATAAGGATCCCCTGCACCTAATGTCTCCAATGGAAGATACCCCCGGTATTCTGCATCTTTAATTATACTGAATAACTTCACGAAATCGGTTGGAGTTTCTTTTCCGTCAATCCAAACGTTTTCCTTTATTTGCCAAGTTACTGCATGTTGTATGTTCCGTTTTATCTCTTCATAAGGATCATGTATACGATAGCTGCCGATGTCAAGATTTAATCCCAGCCATTCGGAATGCACCATTTCAAATATACGGTTAACATCGTCTGAAGTGTATAAGAAATCGTTGTGGTTTTGCAGGGCAATAATAACTCCATGCTGTTTTCCGTAATCACAGCATTCTTTGATGTCGTTGGCCATCCATTCGAAAACCTCGTCGCGGGAGTAACCTTCATGAGAATGTGTTCCTGCAAATATCCTTAAATTCGGAATTCCAAGTAATGCAGCCGATTCAATCCATTTTTTAATCATTTTTACATCGGCTTTACGGGCAGCCGGATCCGGATTGGCAAAATCATTACGGATGCCGGTGCCGCTAATATCGAGCCCAATCAAAAATGCCTTGCGTTTAAATTTATTAATATACTCCTTCTCCGGAGGATTTGGATACTCCGGAAAATAATAACCGGTTGGATCTATAGCATCGAAATTATAACGGGCACAAAACTCCAGCATATCGAACAAATCAACTTCTCCTTTTCGAAGTAAATCATTGAATGAATACAGATTCAGGCTAAGCTTAAATTTATGTGGCAATTGTTTCCGGTTGTTTTCAAATTGAGGGAATATGCTGAACAATGGTGCTGCTGCAATTACCGGAGCAGCAGAAGCAGTTTTAATGAAATCACGCCGGGAATTCTTCTTCTGATGTTTCATTTAACAGGTTTTTAATCCCTTCTGGTGTAGGCTAAATTATTAAACTTTTTCCAATATATAAGGTTTTGATAAATAACTTATCTGTTTGGATTGTTTATAATTTCTAATTTTACGCAATTATTAAAGAAAGAAGATACCAGTATGGCAGAATCGATTAATTGGCATGCTAAAAGTTTTAAGCAGGTCGCTGAAGATATTGGAAGCTCAGAAAAAGGGCTTACAACAGATGAAGCAAAAAAGCAGTACCAGCAATATGGTCCGAACCAGATAGAAAAAAAGAAAAAAGACAGTGCCTTAAAGTTGTTGTGGCGCCAAATCAATAATCCTTTGATTTGGGTATTAGTCGGTTCAAGTTTGGTTGCGGTTCTGCTTGGAAAAATTACCGATGGTTTAGTTGTTCTTTCAGTTGTGGTGGTCAACACTATTATTGGGTTTATCCAGGAATTTAAAGCCGGAAAGGCTATTGAAGCTTTAAGTGAGATGGTACCGGAGAATGCAACGGTTCATCGTGATGGACGCAAGGTGTCGATTTCTGTTACAGAAATTGTTCCGGGTGACCTGGTTGAGCTGGAAGCCGGCGATAGGGTCCCTGCCGATATGCGTCTGATGCGGCAAAAGAACCTTTCTGTTGAGGAGGCTGCTCTTACGGGGGAATCGGTTCCTTCCCAGAAATCTACAGAACCGGTTGATGAAGAAGCTTCACTTGGCGATAGAAGGAGCATGGTTTATAGCGGAACACTTGTCGTTTCGGGAACAGGAACAGCAGTGGTAACGGCTACAGGCATGGATACAGAGCTGGGAAAAATTTCAGGGATGCTTGGCGAAACAACCGATCTGGAAACGCCGCTTACAAAAAAGCTGGCTGTTGTGGGTAAATACCTGACGATCGGTATCATTGTCATTACATTGATAATAATGGTTATCGGTACCATCCGTGCTACAGCACAGGGAATTGATATTTATTCTGCCTTAAAAGACAGTTTAATTTTTGCCATTGCCCTGGCTGTTGGAGCGATTCCGGAAGGACTGCCTGCCGTTGTTACAATTGCTCTTGCCATTGGCGTGCAACGTATGGCACAACGAAAGGCTATTATCCGGAAACTGCCTGCAGTGGAAACTCTGGGCAGTACTACAGTCATCTGTTCTGATAAAACGGGAACTTTAACCCGTAATGAGATGACAGTGAAGGTACTTTGGGCCAACAATTATGACCTTCAGGTTACCGGAGTGGGGTATAATAATGATGGTAAATTTAAGCAGAAGGATCAGGAAATGAATGAGCTTCCTGAAGATGCCAGAGTACTGCTGCGAAATGCAGTACTTTGCAATGATGCCAGCATACGCCCCGATGGAAATAACTTCTCTACTACAGGTGACCCAACTGAAGTGGCATTGGTTGTAGCTGCAGCAAAAGCCGGTTTGAATATAGATGAACTGAGAAAAAATTACAACCGTAAAGATGTCATCCCGTTCGATTCGGAACAGAAGTATATGGCCACACTTCATAATATTGACGATGAGCTGGAAATATTGATTAAAGGGGCTCCTGAGGTTATTCTTGGCCGGTGCAGTACAAACAGTGGAGGACAACCTTTAGATACAGAGAAGGTGCATGCGCAGATTGAAGAGTTGGGAAGTAAGGGAATGCGTGTGCTTGCCGTAGCTCAGAAGAAAATGACCAATGCCGGGAATCAGGATTTATCTGAAAATGATGTTCACGATGGATTTCAGTTTTCGGGGTTGCTCGGAATGATTGACCCCCCCAGGACTGAAGCCATTGATGCCATAAAAAGATGTCATGACGCCGGCATTGTTGTGAAAATGATAACAGGAGACCATGGAACAACTGCCCGTTCTATTGGAATGGATCTTGGATTATCGGAAAAAGGAGAGACAATTACCGGTAATGAACTGGCAAAAATGGATATGCAAGACCTTGATAATGCAGTTAAGACTACCAATATTTTTGCCCGGGTGGCACCCGAGCATAAGTTGCGTCTGGTAAAGGCGCTGCAGCACGATAATCAGATTGTTGCCATGACCGGTGATGGCGTGAATGATGCTCCGTCTTTAAAGCAGGCCAATATAGGTGTGGCAATGGGCATAACTGGTACATCCGTTTCCAAGGAATCGGCCGATATTGTGCTTGCCGACGATAATTTTGCCAGCATCGGAGCAGCTGTTGAAGAAGGCCGCAGGGTATATGATAACCTGCTGAAATCACTGGCTTTTCTGCTGCCAACTAACCTTGGACTGGCTTTTATATTGGTTTACGGCATCATGTTCTTTCCGTTTAATCCGGAAACAAACGAACTTTTATTGCCTATGCTGCCAACGCAATTGTTGTGGATAAACCTCGTTGCAGCAGTGGCTCTGGCCCTCCCGCTGGCTTTCGAGGTGAAAGAACCCGACGTGATGAACCGCCCTCCCCGAAGACCCGATGAGCCCCTGTTTAATAAGTTTGTTACATTCCGGGTGATTTTTGTATCTCTGTTGATGACTGTAGGTACAATTGCTCTTTTTAAGCTCCAATATTCCAATGCATTATCCGACGGCTTGCAGGTGCCTGATGCCCAGGCAAAGGCCCAAACCATATCGGTAACTTTTGTCATCATGTTCCAGATATTTTATATGCTGAACTGCCGCTCATTAAAAGATTCACTTCAAAAGATTGGATGGTTCAGCAACCCCATTGTGTACCTGGGAATAGGATCAGTTTTGATTTTGCAGGCCATATTTATTTATGCACCTTTTATGCAAAGCATTTTCGGTACCCAACCGCTTGAATTGATAGATATTGCATGGGCAACCGGATTCGGATTTGCTGTGTTTCCAATAATAGGGATTGAAAAGTGGATTCATTCACTTATTACCCGTAAAAAGTAATTCTAAAGGCTTTTAGGGTTGGTGATGACTACCTCTTTTACACAAGTACCAGGAGAAAGGGTTAGAAGCCATTTTATTGTTTTATAAAGATCATCCGGTTGTATCATTTCTTCAGGCTCCAGGGATGTACCTGCCCGTTCAGCCATACTGGTATTCACCCATGCCGGGCATAAGGCGGTAACTTTAATTCCAAGAGGAGTGAGCTCTCTGTACAGCGATTCATTCAAACCCACAAATCCAAATTTAGTGGCGCAGTATCCACCACTGCCGGCAAACCCCACCTTGCCTGAACGGGATGCTATGTTGAAAATATAACCCGATTGTTGTTGTTTCATTACCGGCACAACCAATTGTATAAGCATTAGTTGAGCAGTAAGATTTGTGTCAACCATCAATTTAAAATCCTGCAAGGGCAGTCCCAAAGAGCCGCCGTAATGAATTCCTGCATTATTTACTAAAATATCAATCCTATTAAAAGCATCTAATGCCTGAGAAATCATTTCCTTTACTTCATTTTGATTGGTTATGTCTGCGGCAAAAACAGCTGGTCTTAGATTTCCTTTGGCTGTAATCTCGTTTGCCAGTTCTTCCAAATCGTGAAGGCTTCTTGCAGTTATTACCAGTTGATAACCCAACTCAGCCATTCTAACAGCTATCGCTTTCCCAATCCCTTTTGAAGCTCCTGTTATAAGTGCAACCTTGTTATTATTACCATCCATTTTCCAATTATTTATTCTTTTTTAATGCCCAGTGGTTAATGAACATTTACCTTGTAAAAATGTTGTCAAATGCAGAAATGAAACGAATGTAGCGAATATAAATTTTATAGAGTTACTTCAGAACAACTTTGTTATCATTTGTTTCAACTGCTAATTCAGAGGTTTTCAATTTTAAAACAACAAAACAAAAAAATATGAACGAAACATTAAAAACAGCTGTTATCTATTACAGTTCAACAGGGAATAATTACCAGATGGCACATTGGGCTGCCGAAAGTGCAAAAAATGAAGGTTCCGAAGTGAGAATTCGCAAAGCAAAAGAGCTTGCTCCGGAGTGGGTTATTGAGCAGAACCCGGCGTGGAAAAAAAATGCTGAAGCTACAAAAGATGTTGAGGAAGTTTCACTTGATGATCTCGATTGGGCTGATGTAATTGTATTTAGCGTTCCCACTCGCTACGGCAACGTTCCTTCCCAGATAAAGCAGTTTATGGATTCTACAGGTCCGCTGTGGCAAAAAGGAAAGCTTACCAATAAAGTGGTCACGGCAATGACCAGTGCCATGAATGCTCACGGAGGGCAGGAGTCAACCATACTTTCGCTTTATACCACAATGTACCACTGGGGAGCCATTGTTGTTACTCCCGGTTATACCGATTCAGTTTTGTATGCTGCCGGTGGTAACCCATATGGACTTAGTGTTTCGGTTGATGGTGAAGGAAATATGAAAGAAGACAGAGAAACCATTAAAAAAGCAGTTTTTTACCAGGCAAAACGGGCAGTTAGTGTGGGACGGCTAATAGCCGGTAAAGGAAAATCCTGAAAGAAATTTAGAAATATGCCCTTAAGATGCTCCCATTAGATATTGAACAGGTTGGCTTTTCTATGCCAGCCTGTTTTTTATTGCGGATATAGCTGTCAAATAAACTTATTTGTCTTTTTGTTGTTTATCTTTTGATTTATAATAACTTATATATGAAAAAGCTAATTTTATCATTCTTCATTGGAATCATGGTTCCGGGAATATATGCGCAAGATTATGTATCAAAACAACTTGAAAATTCTCCTCGCCATCAGGAATGGGTAACTGTACCGGCCGGCGACCGGGAGGTTACGTGCTTTGTTGTTTATCCTGAAGTTTCGGAAAAGGCAACGGTAGTCATTGCCATTCATGAAAACCGGGGATTGACGGACTGGGTGCGTAGTTTTGCCGACAGGCTTGCCGGGGAAGGGTTTATTGTTGTGGCACCCGACCTGCTTTCGGATTTTAAACCCGGAATTAAAACAACTGCCGATTTTGCCACCTCCGATGAAGCGCGTAATGCAATATATGCCTTAACTCCCGAGCAGGTGATGAACGATTTAAATGCGGTTCAAAAATACGCTTCAAATATTCCTGCAGGAAATGGTAAAACTGTAGTGGCAGGTTTTTGCTGGGGCGGTTCCCAAAGCTTTCGCATGGCAACCTATAACGAAGAAATTGAAGCAGCGCTTGTTTTCTATGGCAGTGCACCTGAATCCCCTGAACAGATTGAAAAGATTTCATCTCCCGTGTACGGGTTTTACGGAGGAAACGACCAGCGTATCAATGCCGGAATTCCTGCAACTGAAGAAATGATGGAGAAAGCCGGCAAGAAATATGAATACGTCATTTATCCCGATGCCGGTCATGCTTATATGCGGCAAGGCGATGATCCGGATAGTTCTGCCGGCAACCTGAAAGCGAGAAATGAATCGTGGGAAAGAATGGTCCGGATTCTTAAATCAATCTGACCAACCAGTCCCGTTCAACTTTTTTAAATCGGTTATCCCGAAGAATTAAAAGAATTATTTTTCTGTTGTTTCTTTATTCACTTTCTGGGGTGGTTTAGCCAGGCTGCTGAATTTAAAAACTTTGTAAAGGTATCCGATGTATGGAAAAATGATAAGCACCCCAACTACCAGTGCAATCAACATATAAAACTGCACCTTCTCAGGTGCTGCTGCACTTTGAAGGGTGATGTCCGGCCCGTCTTTTATATTTACCAGGATAGGCCATTGAATGGCAAACCATCCGGCAACAATCATCGTAGTCTGGAATCCGGCAACAATCCGCAGCAGGTTTTGGCGGTTTCGCTTCAGGTTCCTCCACAGTACCGGCAAGGCAAGGGTAGCCAGCACCACACTGCCGATACTGACAGGGGAATCCAAAAACTCCTGGAGGAGCGGATGCCCATTTATTTCCGCTGCCGCAAATACAACTCCACCTGCCACCACCAGAGCTGCAATCATAAATTTTGCCAACCTGGCAAACCGTTCCACTTCATGCTCATCCTTTATTTCTCCAAGGGTAAATACGTTGGCAAGAAAAGCAAAAAGGATAACAAGGAAAATACCAAGACTTAATGAAAACAAGTTGAACCATGGATGGATGTAAACCATGTAGAATCCATTGGTATAGTCGGTGGTTATTTCTCCTAGTATGACCCCTCCGAGAGTGATGCCCAGAAACAATGTTGTAAACAGGCTGGAATATTGAAATATGGCTGAATAAACGGCTTTCGGCTTTTCATCCTCAATGTCGTAGTGCCGGAAGGTGAAGGCAGAACCCCTGAAAATTATACCGATAAGTGCCAGCAATAACGGAAGATGCAACGCTGTCAATACTGTGGAATACACCGGCGGAAAGCCGACAAACAGAATTACTATAACCAGGATAAGCCATACGTGATTAGCTTCCCATACGGGTGCTATGGCATCTGAAACAACCTTTTGAGCTTTTCCGCGTGTAAAAAGTTCAAGAATTCCGGCTCCGAAATCAGCTCCTCCCAACAGGACGTAAAGCAACAGGGCTATAGATAATATTGTGAAAATTATTTCAGTCATTGGAACGGTATTTTGAATGTAACATTTTAATCTGACGGCTGAAGAGCCAGATAACTATAAAAGTGAGCATCAGGTAAATGGCAGTGATTGTATAAAAGGTGTACTGAATGCCTGGCATTGGAGTTAATGAGTCTCGTGTTTTCATAATTCCGTAAATTATCCAGGGCTGACGACCCACTTCAGTAACAATCCAGCCTGCTTCAACAGCAATATATCCAAGGGGTGTGGCAATAACCAAAAGAATAAGCCACCATCTCTTTGTCAGCCAGTGCTTATATTTATAGCTTCCTACGAGGAAGATAACTCCCAAAAGAGCCAGGAAGAAACCAATGGCTACCATAAGCTGAAAGGAAAGATGGGTAATCAATACCGGCGGCCATTCTTCACGTGGAAATTCCTCCAGTCCCAGCACTTCGGCATTAAAATCACCATGGGCCAAAAAGCTTAAAGCGCCCGGAATACGAATGGCATGGTTTAATTTTCGTTCCTCAACATCGGGAATTCCACCAATTACAAGGGGAGCCCTGGTCTGGGTTTCAAAATGTGATTCAAATGCTGCCAGCTTAGCCGGTTGTAGCTTGGCGACCATTTTGGCGGCATGATCTCCGCTGAGCGGTTGCAGGATGGCAGCAACAGCTGCAAACGAAAGTGCTATCGTTATGGCCCGGGCGTGTATATCATATTTGGTTTTCATGTAAAGCAGAGCATGTACCCCTGCAACTGCAAAACCTGTCGATGAAAATGCAGCAATGGTCATGTGATGGACCTGGTGAAACCATGCCTTGTTAAACATGGCTGCTACCGGATCGATATTGATGGCTTTCCCGTCAACCCAGTCGAATCCCGCGGGTGCATTCATCCATGCATTGGCCGATAATACAAATACACCCGACATAACCCCTGCAACCCCTACTACTCCCGCAGTTAATAAGTGCACCTTATTGCTTAACTTTCCCCAGCCGTATAACCATAATCCCAGGGCGATTGCCTCAACAAAAAAAGCTGTCCCTTCCCACGAAAAGGGTAAGCCAAATATGGGACCGGCATGATGCATGAAGGTGGGCCAAAGCATTCCCAGCTCAAAGCTAAGAACTGTTCCCGAAACAGCGCCTACAGCAAAAAAAATGGCAACCCCTTTGGCCCATGTTTTGGCCAGTTCAAGATAAACCGGATTTTTTGTCTTTAGCCACTTCCATTCCGATACAAACATAAACCAGGGCATAACCATACCAATACAGGCAAATATGATGTGAAACCCCAGCGATACACCCATTTGCCAACGGGCAGCCATAAATTCATCCATTATTATTCTTTTTTGAAATTATTCCAATAAACACTTTTTATTCGAAATTGTTCCTCCCCGATATCCAAACAAATGCTAAGTTAAGTTTTTTCTTTTAAAGCATCCTATTTCCCGTGCAGGAGAATTGATTCAGTTAAATAATTGTATTCCATTAATTTTATAATATAACCTGCCTGTTTTTGAAGCTGATTATTAAATAATGAACCATAAATTCTTTGAGGTTGTTAGTTAATAAGGAAATTGATAAACAGAAATTTACATGCGGGGACTGCAAATGTTGAGAAAAATTAAAAAAAAATTGCAAAGTAATGCTGTTACTGTTCTGCCTGTAATGGCATTTCTTTTCACAGCATTTGCCGGGTGTTCCCCAAAAACGGTCGATGTATCGCTTCCCGTGGAGCCTCCTGAATTTTTTTCTCGTTCCGGCGATGTACTTGTTCCCGACAGGTGGTGGATTGTTTTTGAAGACCCTGATTTAAACCTCCTAATCGACAGTGCACTCACTTCTAACTTTAATCTTAGGAGCACCTGGGAAAACCTCAGGGCGGCCCGATTTATTGTTGAACGTGAATCATCGGGTCTGTACCCTTCAGTTGAGGCCACACTTCAGGGTGGGATTGACTATCCGCAACCCGACTATGTTGGCGGTGAGAGTTTCAGGTTTGGATTAAGATCCGAATATGAGGTTGATTTATGGGGAAGAATCCGTTCATCGATAGAAGCTGAACAATATCGTGCCCGTGCTGATTTCTCCGACTACAGGGCCACAGCGCTGCTTCTTTCTGCTGAAATTGTGCGGGCCTGGTTCGGTTTGGCAGAAGCAAAAACGCAGCTGGAACTTATAAACGAACAAATTGAAGTGAATGAACAGATGCTGAGGTTGCTCAGAGCTCGGTTGGGAAGCGGATTAATAAGAAGTGTGGATGTTCTCAGGCAAAAACAGTTAATCGAAAGCAACTATGAACAACGGATACAGGTTGAAACTGAGGTTGGTTTACTGCAAAATGAATTGAATGTGTTGCTGGGTCGTTTGCCCCGGTCTTCATTTGCGGCACTCCCCGACAGCTTGCCAAATTTCCCTCCCTTGCCCGAAACAGGTGTTCCGGCAAACCTGGTGGTGAGGCGTCCGGATGTGCAGGTGGCATATAACAGGCTGTTGGCAGCCGACCGTGATTTGGCTACGGCCGTAAGCAGTAAGTATCCGCGTTTCTCACTTGCAGCTGCGACATCAGTGAGAGCCAATAACCTGAGTCAGTTAGGTGAAGATTGGGCTTATTCATTAGCGGGCAACCTATTGGCTCCACTCTTTCGGGGAGGGGCGCTTAATGCTGAAGAAAACAGGGCAGAGGCGGTTAAGAATCAGCTTTTATATGAATATGCCCAGACAGTGCTTATTGCATTTCGTGAGGTAGAAGATGCACTGGTGCAGGAGATGAATCAGCGGGAAAGGATTCAAAGCCTCGAAACGCAGGCCGACCTTGCTGAAAAGGCTTACCGCCAGCTCCGGCTTGAATATTTTAACGGAATGGCTAACTATATTGATGTGCTTACCGCATTGAATCAGCAGCAGCAGCTTCAACGCGATTTACTTACTGAAAGGCGCACACTGTTTATGATACGTACTGCCCTGTACCGTTCCCTTGCAGGAGGATTTGAAACTCCGGTTGAAGCCCGAAACAATTAACAGGTAACAAATAACAAGATTATGGCTGAAAGCAAATCCAGAACAAATAGTGATAACAGTTCTACAAACCGGAAAAAAACATTGTTGATCAGCTTGGCGATTTTGATAGCAGGAGCTGCTGTCACCCTGGTAATATTTCTTACTGAACCGGTGGCCGAACCGGAAACTGCTGTCAGCGAAACAGCTATGCTGGTTGAAGTGGCAGGAGTGGAGCAGGGTAATTTCAAGCCTGTTGTAACTGCTACCGGACGGGTGATTCCTGAAAAAGAAATAATTCTTAGCCCACGTGTCAGCGGACAGGTAAGTGAATTATCAGGGGGCTTTGTTCCCGGAGGCTTTGTCAGAAAAGGAGAAAAGCTTTTGCAGATCGACCCTTCCGACTACCGCAACATCCTGCGGCTTCGCGAAAGTGAGCTGCTGCAGGCAAAAGCCGACCTGGATTTGGAAATGGGCCGGCAATATGTGGCGCAGAAAGATTATGAATTGTTTGAGGAAGAAATACCTGAAGAAAACCAGGGGCTCATATTAAGAGAGCCACAACTTAAATCAGTAAAATCGCGGATTGAAGCAGCCACAGCTGCAGTGGAACAGGCCCGTCTTGATTTGCAGCGAACTACGGTAAGTGCCCCATTCGATGCACATATTCTTAACCGGAATGCCAATGTAGGGTCACAGGTAAGCCCGGGTGAAAACCTGGGGCGGCTGGTAGGTGTCGATTTATACTGGGTGGAGGTGTCGGTGCCGCCTTCACGGTTGCAATGGCTCGAATTCCCCGGTGAAAATAATTCCAGAGGTTCCGAAGTGAGAATAATAAACCGCACTGCCTGGAGTAATGATCAGTACCGGAAAGGATATCTCTACCAACTTATAGGAACCCTTGAAGAGCAAACACGGCTGGCAAGAGTATTGGTTGCTGTTCCTGACCCGCTGGCAAGAAATCTTGATGATGAACCGGCACTAATGATTGGCTCTTTCGTGGAGGTTAATATACAGGCTGAAGAATTGGAGAATGTGATCAGGATAAACAGGGGGTACATCCGGCAGGATCAAACGGTATGGCTGATGAAAGAGGATAAGCTGAACATTCAAAAAGTGGATATCCTGCTGATGGATGAAAATTATGCATATATAACCGGAGGGCTTACACCTGAAGACCAGGTGGTAATAACCAATCTGGCGACAGTGGCGGAAGGTGCTTCCCTGAGGGTGGAAGAGCAGGCGGATGATACTCAGGATAACAATGCCGGCCGGGATTACGGGGAAGCCGGAATGGAAAATAATACCGGAGGGCAGAACTAATGGCAGAAACCAGGAAAATAAAAAGGAAAAAGGCAAAGGGACCAATTGCATATATGGCAAAGAATTCCATTGCTGCCAATCTGCTGATGATAATCCTGATTGGCGGAGGAATTTGGACCATGTACAATGTTCAGAAAGAAGTTTTTCCTGAATTTCAGCTCGATATTGTACAGGTTAGTGTTACCTACCCGGGAGCAACACCTGCGGAGGTTGAAAAGGGAATCCTGTTGCCTGTTGAAGAGGCTATAAGGGGCCTTCAGGGAATAAAGGAAGTGACATCCACGGCACGTGAAGGATCAGGCTCCATAAGCATTGAATTGATTGCCAGCATCAACCGCATGAAAGCGCTGCAGGATATTGAACAGGCAGTCAACCGGATACGTACCTTCCCCGATGATATTGAAGAACCGGAGGTTCGCCTGCTGGAGCAGGTTGTTGATGTGATGCAGGTTGCCCTCTACGGCAATGTTGAAATACCTACCCTGCGCAACCTTGCAGAACAATTGCGCGACCAGTTGCTTAGCCACCCTGGCATTACGCAGGTGGAGCTGGGAAATGTACCCGATTATATGACCCATGTGGAAATTCCCAGGCAAAAATTGCAGGAGTATGGCCTGACGCTGGGTCAGGTGGCCGGTTTAATCGTTCAGTCAAGTGAGGATATTCCGGCAGGTACGGTCGAAACCAGTACCGGCGAAATTCTGCTTCGAATGCAGGAAAGAAAACAGTGGGCCGATGAATTTGGAAAAATTGAAATCCTGACTTCTGAATCGGGGTCTACCGTTTTGCTCGAAGATATTGCCCAAATTACCGATGGTTTTGAGGAAACCGGTTTTCATGGCCAGTTTAACCAACAACCTTCAATTGATATTGAAATATTTCGTGTGGGCGATCAATCTCCTCTTGAAATTGCTGATCATGTGCAGGAGATGCTTGATAATTTTGAGAGTTCACTGCCACCGGGAGTTCAATACCGCATCGACAGCAATAATGCGGAAGACTACCGCGAGCGGCTGGGGTTGCTCACTGAAAATGGCATCCTTGCTGTGATTATTGTTCTTTTCATTCTGGCGCTTTTCCTGGAGTTCAGGCTCGCTTTTTGGGTGATGATGGGAATGGCAATCTCCTTCATTGGGGGCATGTTGTTTATGCCCGTGGTCGGTTTGAGCCTGAACATGATTACCATGTTCGGATTTTTGGTTGTATTGGGAATCGTTGTCGATGATGCCATAGTGGTGGGTGAAAACATCTTCGAATACCGGCAGCAGGGTATGGGTTTTATGGAAGCTGCCGTGCAAGGAGCACGTGATATTGCCAAACCGGTTACTTTCAGTATTCTTACCAACATTATTGCATTCTTCCCATTGCTGTTTATTCCCGGTACCACCGGTAAGTTCTGGTGGCCTCTTCCGGCTATTGTCATTATAGTGCTTATCATATCTCTTGTGGAAGCGCTTTTTATTTTACCGGCACATCTTGCCCACAGTTCAGGAGAAAAGCACAAGGGACTGTTGAAATATCCTGAAAAATGGCAAAAGGCTTTTGCAGGGAGGTTTAACCGTTTTGTCGATAAAAAATACAGGCCGTTCCTGGAGCTGACACTGAAACACAGGTACATCACATTTAGCTCGGCAATCGCCTTGTTGGTTGTTGTTGGCGGATATGGTTACAGCGACCATATGGGTATGATAATGATGCCGGAAGTGGCGGCCGATGAAATTGAAGCCGGTGTTCGTCTACCGGTAGGGACCACTCCTGAGCAGGCGGCACAGGTGGCCATAGATATCACTGAGTCGACGCAGTCAATGTTTGAAGAACATGATCTGTACCGGGTTGCTGAAGGAATAAAAACCAATGTACGGGGCCAGAATTTCATTGATGTTGAAATTGTGATGAAACCTCCCAATGAACGGGATATGGAAGCCCGTGAAATCATTCAGCTTTGGCGCGATGAAATTGGTGTTATTGAAGGCGTGGACCAGATAACATTTGAAGCGGAACGGGGGCCCGGAGGTTATGAACAGGATATTAGTGTTGACCTTAGCCATTCCGATATTGAAGTACTCGAGAAGGCAAGCCAGGCCTTTATTGGGCGCATGGAAAATTATTCTGAAACACGCGATATAAATGATAATTATGATATGGGTAAGCTGCAGTACGATTTTAAACTGCTGCCTGAAGGAAGAAACCTGGGGTTAACGCCCTCGGATGTGGGAAGGCAAATCAGGGATGCCTTTTATGGGGCGCTGGCAATGCGGCAGCTCAGGGGCACCAATGAAATTGAGGTCCGGGTGAAGCTGCCCCTGGAAGAGCGAAAGGATGTGTATCACCTCGAGGAGTTTGTTATACACACTCCCGACGGGCTTGAAGTACCCTTACTGGACGTTGCCAGCCTTGAGCAGACGGAAGCGTTTCTTACAATTAACCGCCGTGATGGCCGCAGGGTAGTGTCGGTTGGAATGGATATCGAACCTGCAGGTGCTGTTTCCCGTGTGATGGAATCGATTACCGCTAACGAATTGCCGCAATTGGGCGCCGATTTTCCGGGCTTAACCTGGAGTTTTCAGGGAACGCAGGCCGATATGCGCGAATCGACCAGAATGCTGTGGAGTGGCTTTGTGCTGGCTATGCTTATAATATATGCACTCCTGGCCGTTGCTTTTGGTAATTACATTCAACCCCTGATTGTTATGATAGCCATACCATTTGGAATTGTAGGCGCCGTTATCGGGCACATATTGCTGGGATATGACCTGTCGCTGGTAAGCCTTATGGGAGTTATTGCCCTGTCGGGGGTGGTAGTGAATGATTCGCTGATAATGATTGATTATGCCAATAAAAAACGCTCCGGCATATCGGCATTTGAAGCCATTCATGAAGCCGGATTACGTCGCTTCAGACCAATAATTTTAACCACTATCACAACCTTTGGAGGGTTGACACCCATTATTCTCGAAACATCACAGCAGGCCAACTACCTTATCCCAATGGCTATTTCGCTTGGGTTCGGAATTGTATTTGCCACTTCTATTATCCTGATTATCGTTCCTTGCCTGTACATGATTCTTGAAGATGCAGTTATGAGGGTTAAGAAACTGAAAAGCTGACAATGGATAAGACATACCCTGTGATTCGTTTATTGACCTGATAATTTTAGTAATGCTGCAACTGCCTGCCTTGCCGGTCAGGCAACTTATGGGCTATTTCTCCTTTGCATGTTTCTTAACCGGCACATTTTCGTGCGCTGCACCTTCTGGTTTTCATGTTGATACCCGATAACTACAAATATTGGGGTGCTCTGCACCTGGTATCTTATGTTGCTTCAATAATTTTTGATATAAATATCACGGTGCTCTGCACCTGTAAGAATCAGGACAGCTCTTATAATAAAAGATATTGTGTTGCTCTGCACCTACTATATGACAAGCTTGTGGAAGTTTATGTCTGCGGCCCAAATGTTGCATCAGTTAACCTGATACCTGAAGCGCCGCATGATGTCCCCGCAATGAAGCCGTCATTGCGCGCGCAGCAAAGCAATCTCTCGCTATCATGCAGATACCTGTTATTGAAAAAAAGATTCATTTACAATTAAAGTTATTCATTTTGAAGTTAGGTTGAATACCGAAAGGTGATTTAATATTTCTCACTTGCTTATATGAAAGCTGACTTACACTTGTTATTTTTTTTCCGACATTGCTCAGGCAATCAAACGAACTATTTACTGTTTACAAGTCATTTGCTGCTATCAAATAAGATTCAGCTTAAAAAGCAACTATAGTTGTGGCCATCCGTTGCGGTAATTGTGTCTGATCCATTCTTCGGCAGTCGGGCCGGCAGGCAGAGTTGAATATTCAATGTTTGTCCTTGGATTGCCATATGAAATTTCAAAATTCTTGCTCTTCACGATACGCAGCTGGTCGTTTGCCCCTATGTTTGTAAAACGCAGGTTTGGCCCATCCCATTCCAGTTTACGATTTAAACTCTGCAGCCGTATTGCCAGCAAGCCCAGCAGGGCCATTTCAGTAAGGGGGCCTGAGTACTCAAAGTTGGCAGAGGGTTTAAGCCTCTTGTCGGCGGGTTCCTTGCATGCCCTCACCCAATCTTGTTCGTGTCCTCCTTCCAGGGGATTAAATATGCGGCGGATGGATTTATCAGGTTCCTGGAAATTGTCCATTTCACTTTTGGGCAGGAGGGTGGGGTTATGGCCATATGCCCCGCACATAATTTTGCCACGCGTACCATGAAAGATACAACCTCCGGCTTCATTGCCCATCATTTCACCAGCAGCCAGTTCATTTGGACGTGGGGGGAGCCATCCGCCTTCGTACCAGTTTACCGATACTTCAGGCATTGCCACCTTGGGCAGATTATCGCGCCTGGGAAATTCATACCGTACAAAGGCTGAATTGGGTGGAGAAACTGTGTTGAACTCCGAAGAGCTGGCCTCTACCGATGTTGCATGACCCAGCATGAGCGCCTTGCTTACCGGGTCCAGTATGTGAGGGCCCATAAAACCGGTGGCGCTGGTTCCAAAATTCCACCAGGCCCGCCATGTCCACGGATGGTAAACCTCATTGTAATCCCGCCAGGATGCAGGGCCTACAAAGAGCTCCCAGTCGAGATCGCGGGGCACCCTCCTTCCCCGGTCAGGTTCCTGTAAAAATTGAGGCCATGCCGGATGGCTGGTCCAGGCATCCACATGGCCGACCTCTCCAATCACTCCGGCCCATATCCATTCTGTTATTCGCCTGATGCCTTCATCTGAATTACCCTGAATCCCCATTTGCGTCGCAACCTCATAACGGCTGGCCGTATCGGCCAGCAACCTTGCCTCATAGATTGAATGGGAGAGGGGAGCCTGCAAAAAAACATGTTTCCCCTGCCGCATGGCCATTGCTGCCGGTAATGCATGGGTATGATCAGGGGTGGCAATAACTACTGCATCGATATCCTTCTGCTGTTCCAGCATTACCCGGAAATCTTTATACTGCTTTGCCATCGGCCACCGTTTAAAAGTATTGGCGGCATAATCCCAGTCAACATCGCACAGTGCAACAATATTTTCAGTTTCCACATTTCTGAGGTTATTGTAGCCACGGCCACCGATGCCAATTCCGGCAATGTTTAGCTTATCGGAAGGTGCTTTATGTCCCAGCCCTGCAACAACATGCGAAGGTACAACAACAAGCCCTGCGGAAACGGTGGCAGCGCTTGAAATAAATGTCCGGCGGGAAATTCTGTTTCTATTTTTATTCATATTCTATTAGACGTTCATATGCTGAACTGATTGATGCAAAATAGAAAAAAAATACTTTACACTCCAATTTTTCAGGCTTATAAACGTGCTTAATTTATGTGAAAAATTGAGAAAGGGTAGAAATTTTAGGTTGAATGAAAATTTCTTTTGTTCAGCATGCATAACTTTTGCATGCAATGGAGGATCAAAAAGACGACATTACGTGCATTCAGGTTTATTTTTAAAACATATTTTACCCTATCCATCGACAATCATAATTGAATTTACATTGAGTTTAATACGGCCCGGGTATCACGAAGGTATTACCTTAAGATGCAATGAAGCTCTGCAATTAATTTATTAACAGATTGTATTCCTTTGTCAAATATTGCATAAAAAAAAGGGATGCCTAAAGCAGGCAACCCTTTTTAAAAACATTCTGTTTGATGCAAAATTATGCAGGCATATCAGGCAGGCTCCAAGGCTTGCGGTAAGTATGACTGATTAATTCAGCAGCAAATTCTTTTGCAGGAACCGGATCGGTCCAGGTTTTGCGGAACGTTGGGTGACCGTCCTTAATTTCGAAACCATCTTTGATGACTGTGCGTATTTTTTCGTCATCGGTAAGGTTGGTGAACTGCATGTTTTCACCATCCCAGTCGAGCACTTTATTAAGCGACTGCAGACGAACTGCCAGTACACCCATAACCACCATTTCGTTGAATGGTCCGGCTTCATCGAACTGAGATGCAGTTGATACGCGGTTTTCAGGACTTTCCTTACATGCACGAACCCAATCCATTTCATGGCTGGTTTCAACCCTGCGACGGAATTTTGGTGCATCTGGTTTCCTTCCTGACAGCAACCATGGATTGACTCCATAACATCCGCAAACGAGTTTGTCTTTAGTTCCGTGGAAGATAACGCCACCGCCTTGGTCATTCGGGTTTTTACCTTCCGGCCATCCTTCAGGAAGGTTCCACTTGATACCACCATCGTACCAATGTACGTCAACCTGTGGCAGCTGTGCATTTCTCTTCATTCCTTTCCACTGACGTTTTGCATCACGTGCAGGGAAGGTGAGCTTAACAGATTGTGATACCGGAGCGCAATCCTGGAGCAGGAGGCTTGAGCTTCCCTGTGCATGAGTCGGGTATCCCAACTCCAGGCCAACAAATACCGGGTGCAGTATGTGGCAGGCCATATCGCCAAGAGCGCCTGTGCCATAATCCCACCAGCCACGCCAGTTCCATGGGTGATAAATTTCATTGAACGGACGCATTTGTGCAGGACCTACAAATAAATCCCAGTCAAGTGTGTCAGGAACCCACTGTCCTTGTTCCGGAGTATTCAGCCCCTGTGGCCAGATAGGACGGTCAGTGAAAGCTTCCACTTTTGTTACTTCACCAATTTCGCCGTTAGCAAGCCATTCTGTTGTCAGGTTTACACCTTCACCTGAAGAACCCTGGTTCCCCATCTGGGTTGCTACCTGGTATTTTTCGGCAAGTTTGGTAAGAAGCCTTGATTCATAAACTGAGTGGGTCAATGGTTTCTGCACGTATACATGCTTGCCCATTGTCATTGCATGTGCGGCAGAGATCGCATGGGTATGGTCGGCAGTAGCAATAACTACAGCGTCGAATTGTTTACCCATTTCATCGTACATCCTGCGCCAGTCTTTGTACTTTTTGGCTTTAGGGTAACGATCGAATACACCGTTTCCGCCTGTGTACTTCCAGTCTACATCGCAAAGGCCAATGATGTTTTCCGATTCCATGTTCTTGAGGTTAGCAAAACCCATACCTCCAACACCAACACCTACGATGTTCAGTTTGTCACTGGGAGCTTTATGCCCCAAACCGGCCACTACGTGGCTCGGTACAATAGATAAACCTGCTGCAGCAGCAGCCGTTGTACCAATGAATGATCTCCTTGTTACAACACTTTTGTTCGAATTTTTCTCCATAATCAATTAAAGTTTCAATTGGATAGGTACTATATATTCCTATTATTTATTATCCGAAAAACTGGTTAAATATAGCGATAATCGGTGTTTCCTCAAATACAGTTGGGCAATCCAAACCGTTTATTATTCTAAAATCACGTTCACTTTTGATGTGTGAAGCATTGTGATCTTATGGATAATGGTTTGAACGTCATTTGTTTAGATGCTACTAAAATCACTTAAATCTATGACTGTTAAATAAAATCAATTTGATTAAAGAGATGTTATAATCTACTTTTGAGCCGAAATTTTTAATCAGTCTAAATAACGTTTTAATAATTCATTTAAATTTTAATAAGTATGCTAACAGTAGGAGACAAGTTTCCGGCATTTGAAAAGAAAGCAGTTGTTTCACTTGAGCCGGGCAAAGAATTCCAAACCATCACACATAATAATATTTTGAATGGGAAGTGGACAGTGTTTTTTTGGTGGCCGCTCGATTTTACATTTGTGTGCCCGACAGAAATATCATCGTTTAACGATCATTTTGAGGAGTTTGAAAAACGTAATACAAACCTTATAGGAGCTTCAATCGATTCAGAGTTTGTTCACCTTGCATGGAGGAACAATCATCCTGAACTGAAGAACCTCCGGTTCCCAATGCTTGCCGACACTTCAAAGTCATTATCGGAAGAACTGGGAATTCTGGAGAAAGAGAATAAAATAGCCTACAGGACTACCTATATAATCGATCCGCAGGGATTTATTCAGCACGTTTCGATAAATGGCCTCGAAGTAGGCAGAAACGTAAAGGAAGTTCTTCGCCTTCTGGATGCATTCCAGACAGGGGAGTTAACTCCGTGCAACTGGGAACCCGGTCAGCTTACGTTAAATTAGATTCCCGAAGTATTGATCATCCTAAGTAGTAAATATAGTTTTTATTGAAAACACATCATTCAGAAAGGAGCCGCAAGGCTCCTTTTTTATTTTCTGTAAGTTAACTCATTCAGGATTGGAGGCGTTATATCCTTTGTCGTCTTTCAGGTTTGTTCCCAGGGAAGCTTCAACTGCAAGCTGGTCGCAGCGCTCATTCAATACATTATTATTATGGCCTTTTACCCAAACAAATTTAACGCGGTGCTTCCTGTATATTTCCAAAAATCGCATCCATAGATCGGGGTTCTTTTTACCTTTAAATCGTTTTTTTTCCCATCCAAATACCCAGCCTTTCTCCACTGCATCGGCCACATATTTTGAGTCGGTAAACAAGGTCACTTCACTGCCGGGAATTTTCAGTGCCTCCAGGGCTACGATTACTGCCAGCAACTCCATGCGGTTGTTGGTGGTGAGACGGAATCCGTCCGAGAGTTCCTTCCGGTGAGGACCTGACAGCATTACTACACCATATCCTCCCGGTCCGGGATTTCCCCGGGCGGCACCATCGGTGTATACAGTAACTTTAGGTTTTGTCATTTATGAATGTTTTCGTACAAAGTACTCAGTAAATAATTTAAAAAGCAAGCTGCAAATGTATGTTTTGCTTTCAGAGCAGCAGGTTTGAAGCTTAACTAAGAAGTTGGAGAAAAGATATTTTTTACTCATTTTCTTTCACTTCAGTTAATATACATTGTGAAATCTCTGTGCCAACAAATAAGCCCTGCTGTAACAAAACAACAGGGCTTGTTTATTTTAAAATGCAGAGCTGTTTTCCTGATAATCAGCCAGTATTTATTTTACTCCACAATAAGCATTTCATCGACAAGGTGTGATGCACCGGCATATATGTCAATCACCCACAATACAAAACGGATGTCCACATTAATGCATCGTTGCAGTTCAGGCTCGAAAGCAATGTCACCGCTCATGGCTTCCCAGTTTCCGTCGAAAGCCACACCAATAAGTTCTCCGTTGCCATTGATAACCGGACTGCCGGAATTTCCACCTGTAATGTCATTATTGGTAATGAAGCATGCATAGAGCTCACCATTTTCGTTTGCATAACGTCCAAAATTTTTGGCAAGCAGCAATTCTTTCATTCGTTCAGGTACATGAAACTCATCATCTCCGGGGATTTCCTTTTCCAGGTAACCGTCAGTTGTAGTGTAGTGTTTATAAATTACCCCATCACGAGGTTCATAATTAAACACCTGTCCGTAAGTCACACGCATAGTAGAGTTGGCATCGGGATAGAATTTTTTTCCGGGTTTCATTTCCATTAAGCCGGCTACAAACAAGCGGTTTCCCAAATCCAGTAAATCATTCTTCTCAGCAGCCAGGTCATTCAGTTCCCTGAATTTATCAAAAATATCGCGGGCTGCCTGAAATGCCAAATCTTTCTCGAGGGTTTTCAGATCGGGGTCTGCAAGAAACCGTTTCAATTCATTTTCATCGTCAAATATTGTTCTTTTGAACATGCGATCGGCATATTTTCTAAAATTGCCCTTGTATCTCTTTTTTACTTCGGCAAAAAAAGCAGGATGATACACCGGTTCTATATTATCAGCATACAGCTGCATAAGTTCGGCTGCTATTTTTTTGTCTGTTTCTGCGCTGTAATCCTTGAAATGGGAATCCATTCCTTCGGTGAGGCGGGCCTGGATAATTTCTTTAATTTCAGGACTTAAACTTTCTTCGCTTAACATTTTATAGATGGGCAAAGCCCTGTAGGCAAACATGAAAATTTCGGGTCCGCGCACCATTGACTCTGCCATATACTCCCTTGCCCTGTCGACGCTAACATCGCTGAAAGCTTGTTCAATGTATTCAAGGGCTTTCCCGTACTTATCCCGGCGCTCGGGGCTTGCATTCACCCAGTTGGTGAATTCCTCTTCCAGTTGTTTCTTTTTTTCAATAACATTTAAATTTTCAAGGCCCTGGTTCTGTCCGATGCTGTATTTGTAATAGTTTGAACTGCGGGCATATTTTGATGCATATTGAATACGGGCCTTTTGGCTTGTGCTCATATATTCATCAATTATACGCAGCTTTTCGTTACGTACTTCCACCCTGACAGGATTGGTAACTTCCATTGTATATTCCACTCCGTACGATGTTCTGTAACGGTCGGTGCTTCCGGGGTATCCCATTACCATTGCGAAATCGCCTTCTTCTATTCCTTTAATTGATATAGGCAGAAAATGTTTTGATTTGTACGGAATGTTCTCTTCAGAGAATTCGGCAGGTTTGCCATCGGGGCCGGAATATACCCTGAACAGGGCAAAATCAGCAGTATGGCGTGGCCACATCCAGTTATCAGTATCGCCGCCAAATTTACCAAGCGCCTGTGGAGGAGCACCTACCAGGCGAACATCTTTGAATGTTTCTACCACAAACAGGTGAAACTGATTGGAGTTGAAGAAACTGCGGACATAGGTCTCATAATGAGTGTCTGCTTTTGCTTCATTTTCAATGGTTCTTGAAATGCCGTAAATCTTGTTGCTTCTTTCTTCTTCGCTCATTCCGGGAGTCACTTCACTCAATACCCTTGAAGTAACATCTTCAATCCGAACGAGGAATGAAACTGATTTCCCGGGATTAGGAAGTTCTTCTTCGCGGGTCATTGCCCAAAATCCATCCTGGAGGTAATCATGTTCTACACTTGAATGGCTTTGGATTTCTCCATATGCGCAATGATGGTTGGTGAGTAACAGTCCATCGGGTGAAATAAGCTCTGCAGTGCATGAGCCTCTGTCGAGGGCTACAATGGCATCTTTAAGACTTGCATTATTAATGCTGTATATATCTTCAGCATTTAACTGAAAGCCCATTTGCTGCATTTCAGTGATGTTTAACTTTTGAATCAGGGAGGGCAGCCACATGCCTTCGTCAGCTACTACTCTTCCTGTAAACAAAAACATCAAGAGCAGCAAATAAGTCAATCTTCTCATTGTATCTTTCAATTAAATTTTTTAAAACTGCAAATATAATATTTCAAAAATCCATTTTAGTGATTTAAATCCTGTTTAGGCAATTGGTTGGTTAAAAAAAACTAAAGACAGCGGAGGTTTCTCAATTCTTGTTAAATTTGTAGCTCTCAAAAAAGCCGGCGAGAAAGTGAAAAAAAAAATAATTAAAAAACTTAGCGACCGCTATCGATTAATCATTTATAACGATACAACATTTCAATCGGTCTGGAGTATGAAACTTAGCAGGTTGAAAGTATTTACTGTTACCAGTCTTTTGTCGGCAATTATTGTCACACTGGTTATCCTGCTTATTGCAACTACCGGTTTGCGGGAATATATACCCGGTTATCCGAAAGCAGAATACCGGCAAATGCTTGTACTGACTGCTTTAAAGATCGATTCCCTTGAGAATGAACTTAGTCAGCGCGATTTGTTTTTTAAAAGCATTCAGGCTGTTGTCTCCGGGGAAAACCCGCAGGATTACCTTTTAACAGATACCATCTCCGTTCAGGATGAAGTAGACTTTGTAACATACAACCATGATTCAGTTTTTCAGGAAAAACTTCTTGCCGAACAGACCAGCCTTTCTATAGGTTCAACCCAAAGGCGAGGGCTCAGCCTGAGTCAGATACATTTCTTTGTGCCTGTAAAAGGAGTGGTTACCAATAGTTTTGATGCCGCTTCCGAGCATTTTGGAGTAGATTTGGTAAGTGAACCCAATGCCCGGATTTCTTCGGTTATGGATGGTACGGTTATTTTTTCGGAATGGACCATTCAAACCGGGTATGTTTTATTCATTCAGCACGAGGGTGAATTAATTTCTGCATACAAGCACAATTCGGAACTGTTAAAAAGCAAGGGAGATCGTGTGAGGGCCGGAGAAGCTGTAGCTATTATCGGCAGTACCGGCGAACTGTCAACCGGGCCTCATCTTCATTTCGAGTTGTGGCATAATGGTACAGCATTGAATCCTGAGTTATACATCGATTTTTAAAGTGAGAAATGAGCATGAATTTTTTTTACACCAATAGATTAATAAATAACGGAATCATGCAGGTTTCCTTTCTGCCAGACAGACAGGCATTCTGATGCCACAGCATATAAACAACTTTAATTGAATGAAAAAAAGAATTGCCATATTGGGGTCCACAGGTTCAATCGGTACGCAGACACTGGATGTAATAGCATGTCATCAAGATCTTTTTGAGGTGGAAGTGCTTACTGCATACAACAATGTCGGGCTGCTTATTAACCAGGCAAAACAATTTCAGCCCAATGCAGTGGTTATTGGCAATGATGAAAAATACAAGATTGTTTCAGAAGCATTAAAAGACGAGCCGGTAAAAGTATATGCAGGCAGCGATGCCCTTAACCAGGTGGTTCAAATGGAAACCATCGATCTTATTGTAACGGCCATGGTAGGATATGCCGGACTCATCCCAACCTGGCATGCCGTAAAGGCAGGTAAAAATATAGCTTTGGCCAATAAGGAAACTCTTGTAGTGGCAGGGGAACTTATTACCAGCCTTGCTAAAGAAAAACAGGTGGATATTCTTCCGGTGGATTCAGAGCATTCAGCAATCTTTCAATGTTTAATTGGCGAGATTGCCAATCCTGTTGAAAAAATTTACCTTACCTGTTCGGGAGGGCCGTTTCGTGAAAAATCACTTGATGAATTACAGCATGTGACTGTCGAAAATGCACTCGCTCATCCAAACTGGAATATGGGCGCAAAAATTACAATCGATTCAGCAACTTTAATGAATAAAGGATTTGAGGCCATTGAAGCTCGCTGGCTTTTTGGCATTCCTTCCACGAATATCGAGGTGGTCATTCATCCGCAGTCAATTGTACATTCATTGGTGCAGTTTGAAGACGGCTCAATCAAGGCGCAGCTTGGGCTCCCTGATATGCGGTTGCCCATCCAGTATGCACTGGGTTTTCCTTACCGGATAAAAAACAGTTTTCCCAGGTTCAGTTTTTTAGATTACCCGGAACTAAATTTCAGCCAGCCAAATACAAAAATTTTTCGTAATCTTGCACTCGCTTTTAAAGCGATGGATGCAGGTGGTAATGTTCCCTGTATTGTAAATGCTGCTAATGAAGTGGCAGTTCAGGCATTCCTGGATAAAAAAATAAAATTTCTTCAGATACCTGATATCATTGAACAAACAATTGATGGCGTGAGTTTTGTAGAGAGGCCAACAATGGATGATCTTATAAATACAAACAGTGAAACAAGAAAAAAAGCACAAATTTTAACAGAAAACAGAAAATAAGAAAAGCAATTAATGGAAACAATACTTATAAAAGGCGCACAATTATTATTAAGCCTTTCGATACTTGTGGTACTGCATGAATTCGGGCATTTCATGTTTGCCCGTCTTTTTAAGACACGGGTAGAAAAATTCTATTTATTTTTTAATCCCTGGTTCTCCTTGTTTAAAGTAAAAAAAGGTGAAACTGAATATGGTGTTGGCTGGGTACCTTTAGGAGGTTATGTCAAAATTTCAGGGATGATTGATGAATCGATGGATAAAGAGGCAATGAAGCAGCCACCCAAACCTTATGAATTCAGGTCAAAGCCTGCATGGCAACGATTGCTGATTATGGTTGGCGGGGTGCTTATGAATTTTCTTTTTGCTATGGTTATTTATATCGGGGTACTTTATGCCTGGGGCGAACAATACCTGCCAACCGATAATGTGAAATATGGAGTAGTAGTGAATGAAACAGGAGAAGAAATTGGCCTTCAGACAGGAGACAAAATCGTTTCTGTAGATAATCGGCATATCGAGAACTTCCATAAAATTATTCCAACCGTTGTGCTTGATGATGCAAGGACCATTCAGGTGGAGCGAAACGGGCAGGTTATGGATGTTGAAATTACCGGTGATGATTTGTCAAAGCTGCTTAAGAGTAAGTCGGTTATGTCGCCACGTATTCCTTTTAAAATGCAGGTGGAGGGATTTACTCCTGACTCACCGGGAGAAGCAGCAGGATTGAAAGTCGGCGATGAAATTAAACAGCTTAATGGTCAATCCTTCACTTTTTACGACCAATGGAGCAACGAATTGCAACAGCATAAAGGGGAACAAATCACCTTAACTGTGGAACGCGGTGGCGAACTTACGGATGTGAATATGGAATTGGGTGAAGACGGCATGATTGGTATACGGATGAACCAGTTTACTGAAAACTATTTTGATCTGGAAACCATTAATTATGGGTTCTTTGAGTCTATTCCTGCAGGAATAAGCCAGGGGGTGCAGATTACCAAAGACTATTTGAAGCAGTTTAAGCTGTTTTTCAGGCCCGAAACAAAAGCATATGAATCGTTGGGAGGGTTTGCTACCATCGGAAGCATTTTCCCCGGGACGTGGGATTGGTATTCTTTCTGGAACATGACAGCTTTTATTTCAATTATTCTGGCAATAATGAACCTGCTGCCTATACCGGCACTGGATGGAGGCCATGTAATGTTCCTTTCATTTGAAATGATTTCGGGGCGTAAACCCGGCGAAAAGTTCATGGAATATGCTCAGGTTGCCGGAATGTTGCTTTTACTGGCTTTGGTTTTATATGCTAATGCCAATGATATAATAAAAATGATTAATGGGACATTTTAATTAAAAAAATTCTATTTTTGTAGTCAAACATTTTAACTTTGCATCATGAATTTATATGTTATTGCAGGATTTATTGGACCACAGGAAATAATTATTATATTAATTATTGTACTTCTACTTTTTGGCGGACGGAAAATTCCTGAATTGATGAAAGGCCTTGGTAAAGGAATGAAGGAATTTAAAAAGGCCACCAAAGAAGATGATGATGAAACTCAAGGCGCCGAACCGGAAAGAATTGATAAATAACCGGGGGCATAGGTTTGACGAAAATCCCGTTGCAATATTAAATGCAACGGGATTTTTGCATTTAAATGGTTTTCTGTTTCTTATATTTGTATGGTAGGATTTTTGTATAAGCATGAACGTTAAAAAACAAATATATCGATGAAACTTAAAATTTTACACGGACTTTTATCTTTTGCAGTTTTGGTTGTTTTCAGCGCATGCAATGATGGAGGCACCGGGTTAACAAAAAATGTTACCGGCAAGGCCGGCGAACTGGTAGTAGTGGTAAGTAATGAATCCTGGGAAGGCAATCCCGGTGAGGTTATCCGGCAAACCCTTGCACAGGAGCATTTAGCTTTGCCGCAGGATGAACCCTTATTTGATCTGGTAAAGGTGCCGCCTGATGGATTTAAAAGCATTTTTAAAACCACGCGCAATATCATGCAGGTTCGTATATCGCCAAACCTCGATTCATCAGGTGTTACGTTTCAGGATAATGTTTGGGCCAGCCCTCAGGCAATAGTAACCATTCAGGCCCAAAATGAAAAAGAGTTTCAGGAGTTGTTTAATGAAAACAAGAATAAGATTTTATCTTATTTTCTGAGAGCCGAAAAGAACCGGCTTACCATGAACTATAATAAATATTATGAGCGGGGCATCTTTAATGTTTTGAATGAGGAGTTTGACCTGACAATGAAAGTAGCGCCTGGTTTTCAGATTGCAGAACAAAAAGAAGATTTTATCTGGTTGCGGTATGAAACACCTGCCATAGCACAGGGAATCATCATTTATACTTTTCCATATGTTTCTGACAGCGCCTTTACTGTTGATTACCAGTTGAGGGTCAGAGACAGTATTCTGAAGGCAAATGTACCCGGTCCTACCGAAGGCAGTTATATGGCTACTGAAAGAAGAATTGACCAGGTTTATAATGTTACAAAGCACAATGGTAATTATGCTACTGAAATGCGTGGCCTGTGGCGTCTGATGAACGATTTTATGGGTGGTCCTTATGTGTCGCTGGCACAACTCGATATAGAAAATCAACGGGTGGTAGTGGCTTACGGTTATGTATATGCGCCCAGCAAAGATAAACGTAATTTGCTGCGTCAGGTGGAAGCTATGATTTATACCCTCAGCCTTAACAATCAGGAAAACAACGACAAATTAAATTCGCAGGTAAGTCTGGCAGATTAACCTGCAGGGAAAATGATACATCGAAATTTTAAGGATGATGACCCGGTGGAGGTTATCATCCTTAATTTTTTAGAAAACAGCCTTAACTATATCTTTTACATTATCCGAAATACCATAAGTGTATATGTGCAGCGAAGGAACATTGTTGGCGGCCAAATCCTTCGACTGCATAATGGCCCATTCGGTGCCCACAGTCCTTGCGTCCTCATTGTTCCGGCATTTAGCCAGTTCCTTCGAAAGTTCCATCGGTAAGTCGATGTGGAATATCTTTGGTAAAACTGTAAGCTGATTCTTTAAATTTATAGGCTTAATGCCGGGTATGATTGGAACAGTAATTCCCATTTCACGGCATTTCTTTACAAAATCATAGTAAACCTTATTGTCGAAGAACATTTGAGTGACAATATATTCTGCACCGGCTGCCACTTTTTCTTTGAGATAAAGCAGGTCAAGGTCCAGGTTAGGGGCTTCAAAATGTTTCTCCGGATAACCTGCCACTCCTACGCAGAAATCCAGAGGAGTATTATTCTTTAAATCTTCTTCCAGGTATTTGCCGTTCTTTAAATTCACAATCTGTTTTACCAGGTCGCTGGCATAGGCATGTCCCTCTTTTTCCGCTTTAAAAACATGCTGGTTCTTTACGCCGTCACCCCTTAATGCCAGCACATTTTCAATTCCAAGGAAATGCAGGTCAATCAGCACATGTTCGGTTTCACTTTTGGTAAAGCCGCCGCACAATATATGGGGCACAACCGGAATATTGTACCTGTGCTGAATGGCAGCAGCAATGGCTACAGTGCCCGGACGCTTCCTGATTATGCGTTTGACGATTGATCCATCAGGCATTTCCCTGAATTCAGTTTCATCTCTGTGGGTTGTCAGGTTAATGTACTTCGGATCAAATTCCATAAGGTTTTCAATCGTCTGATATATCCTGGTAGTATCATTGCCCTTTAAGGGTGGAAGCAATTCAAAGGAAAATACCGTTTTGTTGCTTTGGTTTATGATGTCAATAACTTTCATTCTGTCGCCTTTTGCTGCTGCAAAATTAATAAAACGCAGTTTACTCTGCGAAAAAAGTTATCAATGATTAGAAATGATAACGAATAAGAATTGCTGTACAAACTCAGGCTGTCAGCAACTTTAGATTTTTCATTTAAAATTCACCAATGAACCCGATAGTTGTTATATTGCAGAACATGAGTATAATAAACTGTATGATGGCTATTGAATTATTTCAGAAAATACTGCAGGAGTAACCATAATGAAGTATTTTTAACCTCATTGCAGGTTTTGCATATTTTTTTATTTTAAGTAACAAATAACGAACAGCTTAAAAGGGGTTAATATGAATTTAATACATGCCGGTTTCAACATCCTGAAAAGATTAAATGTTATCTATGGTATAAGCAGCAACATTACCGGTTGCAGGTCAAATTTAAATTCACTGGTATGTTACATATAACCGGAAAATTTTCTTTTAAAAACCTTGCTCTTCTTTTATTCGTTACGATGGTTCTCATCATTTTTTCAGGGTGTGCCAAACTTGATGTTTACCGGATTCAGTACAATCCGAACAAACAAATTTATGAATATCCGTTGCCTGGTTTATCTTCAGTAGCCTTACGCACAAATAGCGGAGAACTGGTAACAGAAGAAAATTTTGAGCAATTCATTGCAGAAATGGGGGAAAGGAATTTCGTTTATCCATTTGATGAACGCATTGAAATGGCTAATTCTCCAAAGCAATCGGACTACCGTTTGGCCGGCATGTATTCTGAGTCGGTTCAGGAAATCAAGGAAGAAAATTATGAACAGGCTGCCGAAGGAATTGCCCATCTGGAATATATATATCCTGAAGCATCGTATTATACCGATTTATATTATCTTAAAGGGTACCTCAGCGAGATGACAGGTCAGGAAGATGAAGCAAAACAGAACTATGAGAATTTTCTTTCCTTCTCATCTCAAAAATATTCTAACAGGTTCAGGGAATACCTATATGCCGATCCAAATGACTATTTCTGGCTGCAGCAAAGAAAGTACGCGTCGGATTACCTGCTGGGAAACTCACCGACCAAGAATAGTGAATTTCTGCGTGAAATAACTCCTAAATTTTATTTCACAAACCTTCAGCCGGGTTACACATTGAGTGATGAAGGCCTGGTGGAGCATGCAGGGGGAATTTTTTCGGTCTCGTTGGGTACGGATCTTTCATCTGGCCTTGCAGGTGGATTGCAGTATTACCGTAACCTTTTCAATGGAGTGGATGTAAATCCTGAATTTGCCATTTCCAAAAACATGTGGGAAGTACGGATGGCTCTTCCCATCCAGCTTTATCGATCGGAAAATAACCACTTTGGAATTAAAGTAAGCCCTTTTGGGCATTATTCCAACATTAAAAACTTTATAACTGGTGGTGAAAAGTATAATGTAAATGAACAGGTTTTTAATTATGGGGTAAAGGCCTCAATGGGTTTTTATTTTGTGCAGAGACTATCATTGGGCGCTTATTATACTTATAACTTTTACAACGAAGACAGACCATTTTCCGGCTCCGATGTGATGCCGGACCTCTGGTGGGATAATGAATACGATGTAAGCCTTTATTATCCGCTGATAAAAGGATTGAACCTGAAAGCAGGAATGAAGTCAGGAGATTGGGTGGCTGGTTTCTACCTTACCGGATGGGAGATCAGTTATAACATCAACGACGGAAAGATTATCCTGCGTACTGAAATGTACTGACCGGATGAAATTGAAGCAATAACTTACCCTAATACAAACTGTGTTTGAATTGCAGCTCAGGTAATAAAAAAGAACTTTATGTTGAAATCCCGTAAAAGCAATCATTTCGTAAATCTTAATTTGAATGTAAGAGGATTAAATCAATCGGCTACCTTATTGATAAATGAGAAAAGCAATGAGCTTATTCAACAAGGCAAAACAGTATATAAGCTAGGGCTGGGGCAATCGCCTTTTCCTGTGCCTGATATAGTACAGGAAGAATTGCGAATGAATGCCCATCAGAAGGATTATTTGCCGGTAAAGGGGCTTCTGCCTTTACGTGAAGCCATTGCTGAGTTTAATTACCGGCACCAGAAGATTAAATGCTCTGCTGATGACATTATAGTGGGGCCGGGATCAAAGGAGCTGATTTTTATTTTGCAACTGGTTTATTATGGGGAATTAATTATACCCACCCCCAGCTGGGTTTCCTATTCTCCGCAGGCACGCATAGCAGGAAGGCATGTTACCTGGGTTCCCACTTCCGAAGAGAACGAGTGGAGATTAAGTCCTGAAAAGCTTGACCTGATTTGCCGCTCAGACCCCAACAGGCCAAGAGTGGTTATCCTTAACTATCCGTCAAATCCAACCGGTTCTACCTACTTAAAAACCAATTTAAAGAAGCTGGCGGATGTAGCCCGAAAATACAATCTTATCCTGATTTCCGATGAAATATATGGATTGCTGGATCATAACGGCGATCATGTATCAATAGCCAATTTTTATCCCGAAGGAACCATTTTAAGCAGCGGGTTGAGCAAATGGGCAGGGGCAGGAGGCTGGCGCCTGGGAACCTTTACGTTTCCTGAAAACCTGAGGTGGCTGCAAAATGCTATGGCCATTGTAGCCAGTGAAACCTATACTTCCACAAGTGCCCCGATACAGTATGCCGCAGTTGCAGCATTTCAGAGCCATCCTGAAATTGATAACTATCTTCGTCATTCCCGAAGGATTTTAAAAGCTTTGGGAAATTTCATTGCCGGCCGTTTAAGAGCAAAAAACATTACAATGCCTTCTCCAAAAGGTGCTTTTTATCTTTTTCTGAATTTTAAGTTCTACCGTGAAAAGCTTGCAGAAAAAGGCGTATTAACTTCTTATGAATTGTGTGAAACATTGCTTAATGATACAGGAGTCGCGTTACTGCCGGGGATGGACTTTGGACGTCAGCCCGAAGAACTTACCTGCCGGTTGGCCTATGTCGATTTCGACGGTGCGGGAGTGTTGAATAAAGCCATGAATGAGTACCAAAATGATCTCATTGACGAGATGTTTATAAAGCAGCATTGCGATAAAATGTGCGATGCAACAGACAAGCTGGAACACTGGCTCGATAATCTTTAGTTCCTGAAAACAAGTAGGAATAACCCTAAGTAGTTTTCATTTGTTAGTACAGATTATCTTTTCGCAAGGCCTTCCGTGATGCTTTGTCAACTATTGTAAACAGCTGGTGAATATTGTCTTTTCGGGATGTTGGCTGATGTCCTTTGGCTTTTATCAGTTTATGATTAAACAAGTCGGTCATTCTGAAAAACTCTTTGTACAGGTCATGATTCTTTATGAGCCGGCTATTCCTTGAATGGTAATCAGTTTGTTCAAGACGTTTTCGCCTTGCCGGCAACCCCATTATATTTTGAGAGTCGGTATAGATTTCAATATGTTTTACTTTTGAAGGAACATGCGTTAAAGCCCAGAGCAATGTTTCAAGCTCCAGCCGTGTGGAGGAAGTATCTTCAAATCGTTTTACCTGTACCTGTTTCTTTATCTCCTCTCGTGGAATATCCATATTGGATACCATAAGGTATGCACCATAACCAATGCCTGTCTTTACATCAACGCTGCCATCGGTAAAAAGCATGAGGTTATTTGTTGGCGGCTGATTATTATTGCTTATAGGCATAGTTTTCCACGCGTTGTGTAACAAGTTTCGAGCTGATAATAGCCATTGGAAGCCCTGCACCAGGCACAGTGGAAGCTCCTACATAAAACACATTCTTAAACTTTTCATCAAAATTGGCAGGTCGCAATGCTCCTATCTGGCTCATAGTGTGCGACAGACCCAATCCGCTGCCATAGTTGAGATTAAACCTGTCGCGCCATTCAACTGGAGTGTAAACTGTTTTTGATACAATTTCAGGTGCAATGTCTTTGCCGATTCGCTCCGAAAAATCAGTGATTATGCTGTTCACAATTTTATCCCTGTCGTCCCAGTTGGATTTAAAATACAGGTTAGGAACAGGACAGACAAAAAACAGGCTTTCATGTCCTTCAGGGGCACAATCATCATTGTGCTTTGAAAGGACATTAACGTAATAATAGGGCTTTTGAAGCGAATCGGGTTGTTTCATTACATTTTTTGCATAAACTTCAAAATTGTTCCCCAGGTAATAATTATGATGGTTTACTGTTGGCAGCTTGCATTTCAGACCAAGGTAGAATGTCAGGTATCCCATGGTCCAGTTCATTGCAGCCAGTTTCTTCTCTGAATATTTTTCCCGGTTAAATACTTTTCCCCTGAACCATGCTGCATCAGCATTCACCACATAAATGTCGGCTTTAAGCTTTTCATTGTTTTGACCGGTGAAATATTCCAGCTTACCGTTTTCTCCCACAAAACCGGTTACCTCTGTGTTGTACCTGATGGGTACCTTCTCTTTTTCCAGCTCGGTAACCAGGCCTTCCACAATCTTATACATGCCTCCCTTAACATTGTAATAGCCATCGTGCTTAAACTCGGTATACGAAAGCAGACTGTAGATGGCCATGGTGTCAAAAGGGGTCCTGCCCAGGAAAAAAGCCACCAGCGAAATGATTTGCCGGGCCTCACGCGAGGAAAAATATTCATTCACATGGGCATAAAAATTTTTAAAAAGAACCGGAATGTGAGCAGGATTCACCCTCATAAGTGTTATTACATAAGCCAGTAATGAATTGAAATTGTTTTTGATGACCAAATCAACCGTATCGTGAAATAAGGCCCCCGATTTTTTAATGTACTTTTCAAAGTTCTCTTTAAAATTGGGCTCCACATCTTTAAACTGTTCTGCAAGTTTATCGATGTCCTTGTACAGGAAATAGGTTTTTGGGCTTCCGCTGAAATTAACAGTGTAAAGCGGGTCGAGTTCTATGTATTCAAAGGGCAGGCGTATTTTACAATCTTTTGCAAACTGTTCGAATTCATACGACATGCTAAAAAAGCTGGGGCCCGTATCGAAAGTAAATCCGTCTTTTTTAATCTGGTTCAACCGACCGCCGGCCTGGTTGTTTTTTTCGACTATTTCCACATCAAAGCCTTTTTTTACAAGGCGTAGGGCGGTAGCCAGTCCGCCTAAACCGGCGCCTGCTATCAAAACTTTTTTATTCATTGTCGTATTTTTTATGTTTTTGTAAAAACGCCGGATAGAGTTCATCCTTAACCCACGAAAAATTGGGTTCAACCTTTAATATCTTCTGATAGTATTTATTTGCCATATCATATTGCTCCACCTCTTCAAACGACTGAGCAATAAGGGTCAGCAGGCTCAGATAATTCCAGTCGTTTTTTAAAGCTTCAGCATTCTGCTCCATCAGTTCCTCTGCCTTTTGAAAATGACTTATGGCTTCTTGTTTTGAACCCCCAAACACCGGAGGCATATAAAACTGGCTGTTGCCATACTGAATATAACCCAATGGATTGTTCTTATCCAGCTCTATTGCCTGTTCAGCATGCCTTATGCTTCGCGGGCCATAAAAGGGAGCCCTTATTCTGCTGAGGCCAATCTTAAATCCATAAAATGCCGATTCATAAGCATGAATTGTTGATGGACTTGCATTATTCTCCGCAAACAACTCCAGGTTTTCTTCTGCTTTATCAAGGTATTCCCGGGCAAGATCATTTTTGTCGTTTCCAAGGCACCACCCGATGTATCCATACTGGTAATTTACCAGTTGGGATAGGAATTCTTTATTCCTTTCTTTTTCCTGTTCCATTTCATCGATGATATTTTGCCAGCGGTCCATTTTGTTTCTTATGTAAGCCTGGTAAATTTCAGTTTTCCAGAGAGCATTAGCCGGTTCTGTGGCCATAAGCATAAAAATTAAAGTTGCTATGATATATTTCTGCCTTTCCATGTGTGTTGTTTTTTTAACTTATTGGTGAGCGCCCTGAAAATAAATATTCCTATAGTAACCTGCTGGGGGATAGCCAGCACCAGGTTTTGAAGGATAGATTGATTGCTGACTTTTGAAATGAATATACGCGTGAGTAAAATAGCAGCCAGGTAAACCAGGAAAACCGGAAGCGGAAAAGAGAGGTAAACAACAATGAACCCAAATGTGGTAACCAGCCAGAACAGGAACCCGATGAGGAATGAGTTGCTGAAGAACATGATTACGTTTTTTGAAAAACCGTTCACTGCTTCCGCATAACTGTTGTACATTCTGCAGGAGATTTCTGACTGGCCCGCCAAACAGGCTACCTTTTTCTTCTTTCGCTTCAACAGCCTGGCAATTTCAATATCTTCCACTTTGCTTGATTTCATAAATTTGTGGAGGTGGTGTTTTTTGTAATCTTCAGTTAAAAAAAACATGCATTGCCCGTTGGCTGCTGCAAGCGATGAAAAACGGCTTTTTCTTACAAGAATTAGCGGCAGCAGCGATAACAATATGTAATTCATGTTTGGAACGGTTGTTCTTTCTCCAATAGTCTTCATTATCTGCATTGGAAATATCGAAAGCAAGGTTAGCTTGTGTTCCTGTAAAAATGCCAGCATCTGTTCTATTATTCGGCCGCTGATTCTGACATCGGCATCGAGAAAAAGCAAGTATTTACCATTTGCTTCCATTGAAAGTGAATGGCAGGCAAAATTTTTTCCAAGCCAGCCTTCAGGTAAACCTTCCGAATTGAGGTACTTTATCCGTTCATCACCGGCGGCAAACTTTTTCAGAATTTGCTCAGTTTTGTCGGTCGACTGGTCATTAAATGCTATAATTTCCAGGTGAGGGTAGTTTTGCTGTTGCAGGTCCTTCAATAGGTTGCTAATGTTGTTTTCTTCATTCCGTGCAGGAATAAGTACCGATATCAGTTCGGGGCTGTAACTGCTTTTTTCCGGCAGAGGTTGTGAAAATATAAGATTTGCCAGGGCAACAAGAAATTGCACTGCGGTGAATGACAATATAAAAACCCCTGCATATACCATCTCAGACTTTAATTTTTATTTGTTTTGCAATGCATTCTGAATGGAACTTATTATATCCCTCTTCAATATCGGTTAATTTGTTGCTGCCTGTATATTCGTGAAGGAAGGAATATACTGTGGGTTTAACATTTTCATGATAGTCAGTAGCGTTTACTAAAAATATCACCTGCACCTCATTTGTCAGGCGCTGCAAGATATGGGCAATTCCTTTTTTAAAGGAAAAATGCTGCTTGTGCATGCTTTCTATTTCGCCTTGCGGAAAAATAAGCACCATGTTGTTTGGGTTTTTCAGCAATTCAAGTGTGTAATGTATGGATTCAATTTTGCCTTTTGAACTGACAGGAATGGAGTAACCGCCGGCATAGTTCAGAAACCAGTTTTTTCGAAGCTGCTCCTCAAGCATCATAAAATAATACCTTCTGTGAAAGAGGGATTGATTTACATGTAACGCCCAGATTCCGTCCCACCAGCTTGTATGGTTACATATTAACAATATAGGTAAATTCCTGTCTTTTATGTTATTCTTTATTATTAAGGAATGAAAATTCCTGCGCATTTTCCAGATCACATAATGCCTGAAAAAGGGGTCCAGTAAAAAATGATGTTTCCCTTTTAATATCACAGCTCTAAACTAAAAAGATGAATAACAGTATAAAAAAAACGGTCTGGCATGCAAACAGGAACGGACCCAGTTTATTTTTCATATTTGCTTTGAATGCTCTGGCAAGGGCATGAAAGGCTAAGGCAATAATAAACCACGACAGGTAATTTTGTAGCGGAGCATTTCCGTCTTGCCAGTACCACATGTCAATTGCCGGTGCAACCTGCTCAAGAATGATGTCGTAACCGATCATTAATAGCGCTCCGATAATAATTTTCAATGCTGAGTGAATTCCTGTTTGCTCCATTACCGATGCTGTCAGATAAACCAGCAGCAGCCAGTTGAGTCCTATCATCAGCGGAGTGCTGAATAATTTCAGGCCCAGGCTGTCGCCATAAATGTAATGACCGAAAATTGTCCCGGTATTTACACCAATTGCTTCAATGATAAATCCGGCTAAATAGATTATTCCGAACAGTGTTACCTCTTTCCGGGTGAATGTACCATGAAAAAGAGCCAATGCACCGGCGGTTAAAAACAGCGCAAAAGGTGTAAGTTTTACAAACAGGGGAAATGTATAGGGGATTGTCATTCCGGCAACACCAACAGCATAAAACACAATGAAAAACACTTTGATGAATGTGACATTCCTGTTAAGGGAAAGCTGTATCTTATTTGTTAATTGCATATATTTTTTTTACAGAATACCAGAAAACCCAGGGTTAGACTGAAAGAAAACAATTTTTCAGGACTCGATTTTTTGTTCCGAAAAATAACTCAATACATGCCGGTTTACGCGTTCAAATATTTTTTTAAACCAGAAAGTGTATTTCTCTGGCCTGTTTTTTACATCATCGAAAAGCTTTTCGTATGAAATATACCTCCATTCCTGTACCTCATCTGTATTTATTACAGGTTCCTCATCTGTAATTCCCAGAAAAACATGGTCCAGTTCATGCTCGGTCAATTCATTATCCAGTTCAGCTTTGTAAGTAAAATGAAACAGTTTTTTAAGAGGCGCTTTAAGGCCCATCTCCTGCTTCAGCCTTCTGTTTGCGGCTTCCAGGCTTGTCTCCCCCGGAAAGGGATGGCTGCAGCAGGTATTTGTCCACAAACCGTTTGAATGGTATTTGCCTGATGCACGGCGTTGTAACAGCCACTCACCCTTTGTGTTGAAAATAAAAACAGATATGGCCCTGTGAAGCACTGCTTTCCGATGTGCCTCCATTTTTTCCATTGTACCTGTTTCATTATCCTTTTCATCAACCAATATAACGTAATCCAGCTTTCTATTATTCATATAAAATTGAATTGACAGACAACTTTTGCTTTTATTAAAAGAGATAGCTTCCTCAAATTGGAAATTCTTATTCTCGATTCCATAATATGTTCGGCAGGTGTATTTTTTATCTTTAATAACAACATCCTGTAATAATAATAAGCTGTTAAAACGGCTACTTTTGCATCCTTAGGAAGCTTTTGAATGCCTTTGTAGGCTTCATCAAATTCTGATTCTATTTCGGAAACTATTTTCTTTTTGGTCAGCTCCGTGAACTTTTCCAGGGTTAATTCCGGAAAATATACCCTGTTGAGTATCCCCGTATCATTTTTCAGATCGCGTAAAAAATTTACTTTCTGAAATGCGGAGCCGAGTTTTCTTGCAGGTTCCTTCAAAGCTTTGAACCGCACTTCATCGCCGTCGGTAAATATACACAGGCACATTAATCCCACCACTTCTGCCGACCCGTAAATGTATTTGTCGGCTCTCTGTGCTGTGTTGTAACTTTTTACCCAAAGGTCAGCTTTCATGCTGTCGAGAAAAGCACCAATATAAGAGTACGGGATGTTGTACTTTCTTACCGTCCGTTGAAAGGAATGTAAAACCGGATTGATGCAAATTCCCTGCTCCAGCGATTCTTTCAAGTCGGATTCTATTTTTATGAGCAACTGCTCTTTGGGATATTCATGAAAAGTATCCACTATTTCATCGGCCAAACGAACAAACCCGTAAACCGAATAGATGGCATCGCGGTGCTCTTTCTCCAATAGACTTGTAGCCAAAGAAAATGAGGTGCTGTAACTTTTTGTTACAACTGCTGAGATTTTTACAGCCGTGGTATCGTACAGATTCATATAACCCACCGGATAACGGCTGTGTATCTCATTCGGTTTATCAATTTGTTTTAGCAACATCAAAAGATATGCATTTCGTTAGATAATATACGGAATGATTACAAGAAAAACAAGACAACTGCTTATCTAAAAATAGAATGCTCAACATCACCTGCTAATTTAATCGTGCATTAATTAACAGAATCAATACTTTTTTGTTTAATTTTTATATCAATTATTGAAACAGATTTGTCGTTTATAAAGATTTTAATAAAGGTTTCATTTGAGCTAATGATATTACTGCATGCATTTTTTTAAACAAAACTTACGATTACCTGAATGAAACAAAATAAGGTGATTTATGAGCTTCAGAAAAGTATTCTCCTTTGCTGGAACACAGGCTGGGGGAGTTGCTGATTGTGGTACGGTTAACTGCCACTGGTTTACCTCATTTTATTCCACCAGCTCCGTCTTTGTTATCATCAAAGGATAAAATCGTCTAATGAACGGGTTCTCTTATGTGTAACAGAAATAAAATGTATTCAGAATATACTTCCGGATAGAAGACATCTGACAACGATTCACAATAATCAATCGGAGTAATCACTAAAATACCGGTTTTTCTATTTTTGATTACTAATTTTGAGTTAAGGCTTTTTAATCAATATTACCTTTTGGCTTATCCGTTTCAGTATATTCCATTTTTGCTGCCTGAAGAATGTGTGACATATCGACCGGCGCTCCTTTATCCGCTGCAATAAATGCTGCATTTAAAGCTATATTGCGAATGTTTCCTCCGGTTATGGGAAATTTTGCGAGTTTTTTTTCATCAATACTTTCTACAGGTGTTTCTTTGGGAAATATTCGTTTCCATATTTCTTCCCGTTGTGTTGCATCAGGGATTGGGAACAGAACAACAAAACGATTACGACGAATGAAAGCTTCATCTATTGCAGTTTTTTTATTAGCCGTTAGTATAGTCAATCCGCGGTAAGTTTCCATACGCTGGAGGAGGTAATATACTTCAATATTGGCATAACGGTCATGACTGTCTTTTACTTCACTTCGTTTTCCAAAAAGTGCATCTGCTTCATCAAATAATAAAATAGCGCCGCTATCTTCCGCGGCATCGAAAATACGTTTTAAGTTTTTTTCGGTCTCCCCAATGTACTTGTTCACCACCTGGCTTAAATCAACCCGGTAAAGATCCAAATGCAATTCTTTGGCCAGTGCCTCAGATGCCATGGTTTTACCGGTGCCGCTTTCGCCATAAAAAAGTGCACTGATTCCAAAGTTACGTGAATATTTTGAAGCAAATCCCCAATCGGTATAAACCTTGTCATGGTGCCTCATCTGCAGCACAATTTGTTTCAATGTTGCTTTCTGCTGATCAGGTAAAATTAAATCCTCCCACCCCGCTAAAGGATTGATTTTTTTGGCAAAATGATCCAACCCGGACGGCAGACGTTCGGAATTTGTTCGCCGGCTTTTCAGAAAAAACATTCTCTTTTTTTTCATTGTAAATAATGGTTTAAAGACTTTTGCTTCTGCCTGCTGTAGCTAATATCTCTTAATTTATTAAGAAATGTAACACTGTAATAATTGGTAAATACGTTTATTTATTCCCCTCTATAGCATTGGAATAGCATTGTTTACGAAAGAATCGGGTTCAGGTTCTGAATCCGGCAAAATTTTATACCAGGGCCTGTTGACTTCATAATGAACCGAGCCTTTTGTAAAACTATCTCGTTCAGATATCCTTAACTCATAAAGTTCTTTAATTTGATTCTTTGAATAGGAATACCAGATGTAATTATGACTGTTGTTTTTGATAAACTTCTATTCAATAAATGGCTATCCAGTAAGTTACGAAAAAAATCATATGATTTTTGTAAAACTTTTTAATTTGAGTTGTGACAAATTTACTTTTAAGAATTGGTGAAAGGGGAATGAAAACAACCGAAACGCATAGAAACGGAATATGACTTTTGAATATAAAACAGGCACCAAATTTTATACGCATAAAAAACAAAAGCCGTTGTAAATTGCTTATTTACAGCGGCTTTTGCTTCTTTTTTAGTAGTCCCACCAGGAATCGAACCTGGATCTACGGTTTAGGAAACCGCTATTCTATCCATTGAACTATGGGACCTTTTTTCAGGTGTGCAAAAATAGACAAAAAGCTTATCTCCGGCAAATCATTTAAAAAATAATATTGTTTTGCAGTTTCAGGAATGATTTTTTCATTTTCAGGAAATGTTTATACCTGAACTTTGTTTTGAGCTTCAAAACAATATGAATATCAGTACATTTTTAATAACTTGTAAAGGTTTTTATTTTATGACAGACGCATAAAAATCAAAAGAATCTTTTAAAAGCAAATATGATGAAAAAGAAAATCAATCGCAGGAATTTTCTTGGAACCGGACTTGCAGCTGCAGCTGCCGTCACAGCCGGAAACGCCTTTGCCGCCGAAAGTGACGCCGATCCCATACCAGTCAACAACAGTAACAATCAACCGTTTAATCCTGTTACCTACAGCGCAATGCCGACACATTCGTTTGGAAAGACAGGCTATAAGGTAGGTATTTTGAGTCTCGGAGGTCAGGCCACTCTTGAAATAGCCGGGCGGGAAGAAGAATCTGAAAAGATCATCCACCGGGCCATCGATTCAGGCATTAATTATATAGACACTGCTGCATCGTATGGCAGGGGAGTCAGCCAGTTAAATATCGGCAGGGTAATGAAAACACGCCGCAATGAAGTATGGCTTTCAACAAAAACACACGACCGTACCTACGACGGCTCCATGCGCCTTCTCGAGGAAAGCCTGAAGAACCTGCAAACCGACCACCTTGATACCTGGCAATTGCATAATGTGCAGCGGCAGGATCAGGTTGATCAGATTTTTGCTGCAGATGGTGCCATAAAAGCTTTGGAAAAAGCAAAAGCCGAGGGCATGGTTAAGCACCTTGGCATTACCGGCCATTTTGAACCCCTTGTTCTGCTAGAGGCCATTAAAAGGTATCCATTCGATTCCCTTTTACTCGCTCTGAATGCGGCTGATGTGCATTACCTCAGCTTTAAAAATTACCTGCTTCCTGAAGCTCAGAAAAGAGGTATTGCCACCATTGGAATGAAAGTAACTACCCGCTCCAGGATGCTCTCCAGCTGGACACCGCCACCCCTCGAAGAGCAAACTGATGCCCGGATGCGAACACCAAAACCAGGAACCATCTCCATAAAGGAAGCATTAACCTATAATATGAGCCTGCCGGTCAGTACTACTATCATCGGTGTCGACAACCTGGAACAGCTCGATGAAAATATTAAAATTGCTTCAGAGTTTAGCCCGCTATCTCTGGCTCAAATGGAAGAAATTGAATTCAAAACATTGCCAATTGTTCGTCAGGGGTTGTATTTCCGGCGATGGGAAGTCGGAGCATAACCCGTCGGGAAATGAAAATAAACATTTTGCTAAGCTTTGTATTATTTTTTACAAGATTAATACAAAGCTTATTTTTTCTGTAGTAATAAACCATATAAACACAAATTTCGGAAACATTCATGCTTCTGCAGGAAATTCTGCCGGAATATCGTTGCCGGAAATTAATTCTTACCCTAAATTTTTTGTTGGTTATTCGTTTAAAGCCGCATTTATTTATTTTTGGAACTGAAAACCGGATGGATATTTAATACGATTGATATGCAGTATTTTTATAAGGCAATTCTTTTGTTGCTAGCAGTCATTTTTTCCTTTATTAAGATTTGGGCACAGGACTTAAAAACTGAACCCAATCTGCGCTGGTATCTTTCTGAAGATAAATCATCCTATGCCGGACTGATAACAGTAAACCAGATTTGGGCCCGATACATTCAGAACAATCCTGATAAGAACGGCATAAGCCAGTACCCCGATTACGACCTGGGAATCCGGCGCAGCCGCCTGATACTGTATACCTACCTTATGGATAAGGTATTTGCATACACCCAGATAGGTTACGACGGGCAGACATACCTTTCCGAAAACCAGGGTCTTACCCTGTTCAATGCTCAGACAGAGTACCTGCTGGTAAAAAATAAGTTACACCTGGGCATGGGGTTACATACCTGGAACGGAGTTTCCCGGTATAACAATGCTAATTTCGCCGAATCACTTACGATTGATCAGCCGGGTTTTGTCACGCCTTTTGAAGGTACGTTTAGTTTGGCCGGCAGACAATTAGGGATTTATGCAAAGGGAACCCTCAACAAATTGCATTACCGGATTTCGGTGGTAAAGCCTTTTGAGGCTGGCCTCGATTCTGTGTCAACGCCGGTAACTGCCGAGCGCATAAATGAAAACCTGGCATTTAAAGGCTACTTTGCCTGGCATTTTTTCGATAAGGAGCATTCGCTTTTCCCTTATATGACGATGAATAACCTGGGACGGCAGAAACTTTTAAATATTGGCGCCGGTTTTTATTACCACCCGGAAGCCATGCTGGTAGAAGCTGAAAAGGATTTATCAACTGTTGATCCGATGTTGGCTGCTGTATTGAGGCAGGCCGGCGCGGAACATCTGATTGAACAGTTTGCCGGTTATTATCCTTCTCCGGTAAGTGATGTTTTTTTGGCTGCAGCTGATGTTTTCATGGATTTGCCGTTGAAAAATTCGGGTGCAATTACTTCTTACCTGGGGTATTATTATAATTTTTTCGGTCCAAACTATTTGCGTTCTATGGGTACGATGAATGTATCGAAGATGGAGGAAGGATTTGCCCTTCCGCAAGGCAGCGGAAACAGTCAGTGGGCAACAGGCACCGGACATATTGTACGTGGAGAAGTAGGGTACATGTTACCGGGAGCAGGATTGCAAAACCGGATACAGCCCTATGCTGCATTTACATGGAAAAATCTTGAAGCCCTGGATGAAGCTTCACTGCAGTTTGATACCGGCATAAACTGGCTGATGCATGGTCATAACATTAAATGGACACTTCAGTATTCATCGCGCCCGGTATACCGATTTGTGGAAAATGAAAACAGAATAAGCCAATACAAGGGACAACTGTTCCTGCAAACCCAGGTTTATTTTTGAAAAGGATAAACAAAAAACTGTAGTTTTTCTTTTAATGAATTGACTGACAGCATCTGGTAGATTAATATTTTTGAAAAAAATAATCTGTATCACCAATTAAAGAGAAATTATAATTAGTTTTACCCCATCTGAAAAAGAGAAGCATGTATAAAATGCCTTTATACGGAAAAGAATGGAACTGGCGCAACATTAAAATGGAAGCGCTAGAACAGATATTGAATTCACGGACATAAAGTCCGGTGAAAGGGATTTGTTGTATATGCAGCAAATCCCTTTTTTATTGTCAGACTTTAAAAAAAATAGAATTATGGCCAGACAGAAAAAAATCTTTCTCGACGAATCGGAAATGCCAAAGCAATGGTATAACTTGGCACCTGACCTGCCTACACCTATGAACCCTCCACTGGGACCCGACGGGAATCCTATATCGCCTGAAATGTTGGCCCCGGTGTTTCCAATGAACCTCATTGAGCAGGAAGTGAGCCAGGAACGCTGGATCGATATTCCCCAGGGTATCCGGGATATTTTGGTTCAGTGGCGGCCAAGTCCGCTGATTCGTGCCTATGAGCTGGAAGCCGCTTTGGGCACGCCGGCCAAAATATACTATAAGAATGAAGGTGTTTCCCCGGCCGGAAGTCATAAACCCAACACGGCGGTTGCACAGGCCTGGTACAATAAAGAATTTGGCATTAAGAAGCTGACCACTGAAACCGGCGCCGGACAATGGGGCTCCGCACTGTCGTTTGCTTGTGCCCAGCTTGGTGGCATCGAATGCAAGGTGTTTATGGTCCGGGTGAGTTTCGACCAGAAACCGTTCCGGAAGATGATGATGCAAACGTGGGGAGGTACATGCATTGCCAGCCCGAGTACCGAAACACAGGCCGGAAGGAACATCCTGGAGAAATATCCCGATACCCCGGGAAGCCTGGGCATCGCCATATCAGAAGCCATTGAGGCGGCGGTTACAGATCCTACTGGAGGAACACGCTATTCACTCGGTTCGGTACTGAACCATGTTATGCTGCACCAGACAATTATCGGTCTGGAAGCCAAAAAACAGCTGGCTAAAGTAGGTATCAAAAATCCCGATGTGGTGATTGGCTGCTGTGGCGGGGGTAGTAATTTCGCAGGTATCTCTTTCCCGTTCATGTACGAAAAAATTCATGGCGCCGATATACAGATTATTGGGGCTGAGCCTTTCAGTTGCCCTACGCTCACAAAGGCGCCCTTTATTTACGATCACGGCGATGTAGCCCGAATGACTCCGCTGTTGCCTATGTACAGCCTTGGCCATTCATTCATTCCTGCACCTATTCATGCCGGAGGATTAAGGTACCATGGTATGGCTCCGCTGGTAAGTGCAGCACTTAAGGATGGATTGATGGAAGCACAGGCCATCCATCAGAGTGAATGCTTTGAAGCGGGATTGTTGTTCTCCAAAACCGAAGGAATTATTCCTGCTCCGGAAACCACTCATGCCATTGCTTCAGCTATCCGTGAGGCGAAAAAAGCTAAAGAGGAAGGAAAGGAAAAGGTAATTCTGTTTAACTTCAGCGGTCACGGACTGATGGACCTGGTAGGTTACGACAAATACCTCTCGGGACAGTTATCCGATTATGAATACCCGGAATCGGAAATTGCCAAAAACCTCAAAGAGGTTGAAGGCTATCCGCTGCCAAAATAAGAACTATGATGTTCGGAGCACGGGGGAGGGAGATGGTCTGGCTATCAATGACCCCCAGCTTAAAAGCTGGGGTTATAAAGACCCACTGAGGTAGGGCAGTTGCTATCCCTTGACTTGAAAACTGGGGTTATTAATACCCACTGAGGTAGGGCAGTTGCTATCAGTAGCTACCTCCATTGATGCACTGCCCTGGGTAATAACCCCAGCATTTATGCTGGGGATTTGGAGTCAAACCAATCCTCCCCTTCGGAGAAATTTAAATTTCATTGTATTTTGCTGTAGTAGTTTACTGGTTTTTACATTTAAAAAATAATTGATTTTGGGAGAACAAAGGTTTAAAAAAAAGCAAAAACTAAATCATCTGTAGTCTCAATATAAAACTGTTTAAGATTTTGCCGGATATCTGCATAAAAATGCCGTTCACCAATCAGCGCGTCCTGTAAAATTGCCGCCTGTTTGCCTGAAAAATAGTTGCCCTGCAGTTCAGCCTTTTGAATCACTCCCTTTTCAACCTGCAGCTCTACCTGCAGTTGCTTACCATTTATAATGCTTTCATTTTTGAACACATATTTGGGAGAATAGCCAAAATTCCAGTCCCAGGTGCTGAATTTCTCTTCAGCCAATTTTTCAATCGTCAGGATGTCATCTTCAGTTAATTCGTATACCGAGCTGCCGGGCATTTCCAGGTGGAAATCCAGCAAGAAAGAACCGAACTCATCCAGGGTATTTATTCCCTTCAGGCCAGGAAACAGGTTTGCTACTGTGCTGCGTTTCGACTGTACGGCTTTATCAAAGTATTTCCCCGGTGTAACCTTTATTGAATTTCCCAGTGTTTCAAGGTTAGAATTAAAAAGCAGTGTGCCGTGATGCAGCACCCGGTTTTTATAGATATGCTCTGCGTTGCCCGAAACTTTTTTACCATCCACCAGCAGGTCATTCCTGCCTGAGGTTTCTGCCTTTACATTTAACCTGCCCAGAGCTTCTATAACAGGTTTCATGAAACGCGGAAAACTTATTTCCGAAGGACCGGAAACGTTTAATATGTATCCGAAATTCAGGTTCCCTTCATCGTGGTAAACCGTACCTCCGCCGGAAATGCGCCGGGAAATACATATGTTGTTGTTGTAGACATACCGGTGGTTGATTTCAGCCATGGCATTCTGGTGCTTGCCTACCACTACTGTATTTGTGCTTTGCCAGAGCAGGAAAATATCGTCCGTAAAATTCTTAAGCAAATACTCTTCAGCTGCCAGGCAATAAAACGGGTCTTTACTTTTTAGTTGGATGCAGAGCATGGAATAAACTTTTATTGATGAAGCGATGGATGAAACCTTATCACTAAACTGCAAATATAACCTGTAAAACCGGCACACAAAACATCCTTCAGCCGAAAAAAGCGGGAAGATATTTTATCTGCACCGTTTTAGATGCTTCTCTCCAGGCCTCTGACTTCTCCTTATTAAAGTTGGGGTAAACTCGTATTAAAGTCGAGGTTAAGTCGGAGTAAATTCGCGATTTTCCGAATTAAGCCGAATTTAAACCGAATTTGATACGAAGGAAGGAAGGTCTAAATATAGGCTTTACCAAGGTTTAGCAGGCATAAAGGGATGATGAGGGTACACTGCTACCCACATATAACCCCTGCGAAGAATTTGGCAGAAACCTGCAGCTTACTAAATAAATGTGGTTTATTATAACAGGAAGCTGTAATGATTTTTACATACAGCTCCTGCGGAGAATTTCGTCCTGTTGTTTAAAATATATAATACATCCTAAGTACTAGAATTCCAGGATAATTCCAATAGTAGGTAAAACGGTGCCGGAGGTATTTTCAACTCTTCTTATCTGATAGCGTGTGCCCCCGTCAGTTAAAATGAAATTTCCGGCATCATCGGTATCCCTGACAATTAAATCCTGCTGCTCAGCCTGAAAATTATACAGGTTCTGGATATCGATGTAAAACTTTGCCGTTAACCGCTCGAGGTAAAATGATTTATCGACACGCACATCCAGCTGGTGAAAGGGCTTAAAGCGTTTTGAATTCAGGCGTGTGAAATCAAAATAAGGGCTGCCCGAAAGGTTCCATGCTTCCACCAAAGCAGTGCGTTCCAAGTCGTAAGGAGTATAAGGCAATCCTCCTACGAAACGCCATCTGCCGCCCACACGCCAGCCTTTTTTCAGTTCGGTAGTTGAGGTAATGTTCAGTAAGTGCCGTGCATCCCAGCCGGTGGGTATGTATTGGTTGGTGTTGTTTAAGAACTCGCTTCGCACCAGTGTATAGGAGAGATTCAGGTTAAACCCGCCGGGTGAATTCACCCGCGCCTGGAATTCCGCGCCATATGCACGGCCTTCCGATATTGACCGGACTTCTTCATCGCCCACCACCCCAAAATCTGCTCCTTTATTGGCCAGGCTGATCTGGTCTTTTACAGAATACGGATAATCCTGGTAACCCTTGAAAAATCCTTCAAGTGTAAACAGCACGGTTTCCTTGGGGCGGAACTCCAGGCCGCCGATGAGGTGGTCGGCCTGAATATAGCTCAGGTTGTTTTCTTTGTTTACCAGGATTCCATCGCGCTTAAACCCAAGGGTAGTATAGGGAGGCAGCTGATAGTATCTGCCGGTATTGAAGTTGAGGCTCCACTGGCGGGTAAGGCTCCAGGAGGCTGAAAAACGCGGAGAAAACTGGTCGAGCAGGTTATTCATGCTTTGGGAATAGTTGTTGGCATCGGCCCTGAATCCCAGGGAAAGGGACAGCCGCTCGCTAAAAAAGTTCTTGCTTGCCTGGGCAAATAATCCCCACTTTAAGAGGTCCAGCGTTGTATTGTAGTCGATATTGATGATTTCATCGTTGTAAAAACGCCTTTGTTCAGTATCGTTTGTATAGGTAACAAGGTCGAGATTGGCGCCGAAATTCAGCTTGTAGCCATCCAGTCTTGATGAATTTTCAAGACGAAGTTTATTTTCAATCTCCTGCGACAGGTAATTGAGAATTTTATTGTCTTCCGAACTGTCATCGTTGTCGAAATACTTATACGCTTTATTGTTTAAATGGCTCCGGCTTAAAACCGCTGTTTGAAAGCTGTTTTCCCTGAAGTGCTTGTATACAGCTCCAAGTGTGTAGTTCCACTGCTCGTTTACCGGAATCTGGCTCAGGATAAAGCTTTGCTGGTCATCGGGGTCTTCAATTCCCAGGTTAAGGTCGAATACATCAATGGCGCCCAGACCGACAAATGTGAGTTCATTTTTTTTATCCAGGCGCGAACGCACCTTAAATTGCATATCGGTGAAGTTCGGCAGAAAAGGAAGTTCAAGCAAACCAAACAGGAATTGCAGGTAAGAGCGACGCGCAGAAAAAATGAATGTTGTATTTTCATTTACCGGCCCGTCGAGTGTGGCAGCTACCTCTGAAGCACCCAGGGTTCCCTGGAATTTTAGTTTATCGCTGTTACCGTCAACCTGGAAGAATTCAAGAACTCCGCTCAGTGCATTTCCACGGTTTGCAGGGAAAGCCCCTGAATAATAATTTACTTCGCGCAGAAAGTCGGCATTGATGATACCGACAGGGCCTCCTGAGGCGCCCTGTGTGGCAAAATGGTTGATAAAAGGCACCTCCACCCCATCGAGGTAGAACCGGCTTTCAGATGGGCCGCCACCCCTGATGATTACATCATTACGATAGGCCGGCGTAGACTGCACCCCGGGAAACGACTGGATTACCTTCGATACATCCCGGTTGGCGCCGGGACTTTTCTCAATCTCACCAATGCCGATGCTGCGAAGCGACACCGGGCTTTCTTCCGTCTTCCTGAAGGGAGAGGCCGTAACTGTTACTTCCTCAATCTGCTCTTTTTGCTCTTCCATGGCAATCTCCACGGTATTTGTGCCTGCAGCTGTTACTTCAATTTCAGAAGAAACAGTACGCTGATAACCTATAAACGATGCTTCCACCCTTATAAAACCGGGTTCGAGGCCGGTCAGAATGAAGTTGCCATCCAAATCGGTGGTAGTTCCTATGGAGGTGCCCGAAACAATAATATTTACAAACGGTAAGGGTTCATTGCTTACCGCATCTGCAACACGACCTTTCAGAGTGGCTTTCTGTGAAAAAACCGGGGTGGATAACAATAATACAAGCAGGATATTTAAAACTATTTTCATATACGATTTCTTTAAGACAATTACCTTTTTATGGTGCAGTATGATTGGACAACCAATACTAGCCATTTTACTTCGTTTGTTTTGACTCGCAGCAGGGTAACCCTGGAGTGACGACTTTTAACTCTTTCCATATTATTTAGTTTGTTTTTGTGCTTATTTAAGCCGCACAATTATTTTTTGTGCAATTTCTTTTGCCGAAGTTAATGTTGTCAGATCAGTAAAGAGCTTGCCGTTTGCACCTGTCGGGTGGCTATGACCAATCGGATTCAGAAAAAACTCAGTTGCCGGATCTTCATGTTCGATTGTTACCGCATATACAATTGCCGGCTGCAAAGATGTAGAATAATTAAAGTCATCCGGAAACTTATTGTTGGTCCAAAACTCATTTGAATCCCATGCCTGGTTTATTTCCATAAGAACCCTGAAGTTTTTTTCACCTGAATAACTGGTGGAAGTTGCCAGCATAAAGTTATTTTTAGGTGTGGCTGAAGTCAGGGCATCGGGTACAGCTGTTTCCGTAGAGGGAATGTATAAGCCATCGGGCGCTGTGATGTTTCTTTTATGTGCCCAATAGGGCAGCGAGGCAGGGCGGCGTACTTCTCCGGCTTCATTTTTCCATTTGCCGGCTGCCGTCTCTCCATATCTGAATTCCCCTTTGGCTACATAGTAGGTGACATAAAGCGTCTCAATATAATTCCCTTCAACATCTTCCACCCAAATGGCGAAAGACGGGTGATTGAAAGCCTTCCCTTTCTGAAATTCAATTTCCAGTTCCTGTGTCCCATTTTCAGGTGTTGAGCGAATGATTACAGGTGCGGTGTTGATTTTCTTTTGTGAAAGACAACCCGCGATTATCAGTAAGGGAATAAATAGAAAAAAATATACTTTAAAGTCTTTGAACTGTTTCATTTTGTTTCATGTTTTTTTGTGAAATATAAACAAATAATTTTAGTAAAAGTTTTGTTTAAGTTTCTTTTTTAAATTAGCAGAAAATAATTGCTTTATGAGGATAGTCATTCAAAGAGTTTCAGAAGCCAAAGTGACGGTTGAAAAAGAGGTGATTTCTGCGATAAACAATGGATTGCTCGTTTTATTGGGTATTGAGGATGCCGATACAGATGAGGATATCGATTGGATAGTAAAAAAAATTGTGGGGCTGAGGGTGTTTAATGATGAAAACGGTGTAATGAACTTATCGGTGCAGGATGTATCGGGAAACATTATCGTTGTTAGCCAGTTTACATTGCATGCCGTCACAAAAAAAGGAAATCGTCCTTCATACATAAGGGCGTCAAAACCGGATTTTGCAGTGCCTTTGTACAATAAATTCATATCTAAACTGGAAGAATCAACCGGGCAAAAAGTGGGAACCGGCATTTTTGGAGCAATGATGAAAGTTTCACTTGTTAATGACGGACCGGTAACCATTATAATTGATTCAAAGCAAAAAGATTTTTAATCATGCAAAACAACAGCATCAGTTTGACAGAAGCCCAGCAGATGGTCGACGACTGGATTAGGAAGGTTGGGGTAAGGTATTTCAGTGAGCTGACCAATATGGCAGTTCTGACTGAAGAGGTGGGTGAACTGGCCCGGATTATGGCCCGCAAATTCGGCGACCAGTCGTTTAAAGAATCGGATGAAAAGTACGATCTTGCCGATGAAATGGCCGATGTGCTGTGGGTGCTCATATGTCTGGCCAACCAAACGGGAGTGGATTTAACTGCGGCCTTTCATAAAAACCTTGAGAAAAAGAAAACACGCGATGCATTAAGGCATCAGCAGAACACGAAGCTTAAACCTTAATTCAAAGGTTTATTTTTTTCGGGTGGTGATGTAATTCATCAATTCAATCAGTGATGTACGTGCCTCACTTTCGGGGAACTCCATTAAGGCGTTGACGGCTTTATCCTTGAATTCGTTCATTTTTTCAGTTGCGTATTCAATCCCTCCCTTCTGGGTCACCAGTTGGATGAGTTCTTCTACAACTGCCTTGTTGTTGTTTTTCCGTTTTATCATCCCCAATATACGTCTGCGCTCCGATGGATCGGAATTCTTAAGAACATACAACAGAGGCAAGGTGATTTTCTTTTCCTTGATATCATTTCCTGTTGGTTTGCCAATTATTCCTTTTGCCTGGTAATCGAAAATGTCGTCTTTGATCTGGAAGGCTATTCCTGCATCCTGCCCGATACTGTACATTTTTGCAGGTATTTCGGCATCCTCAGTAACCGAAGCAGCCCCTATTGCCATGCTGGTGGCTATAAGTGAAGCGGTTTTCTTTCGTATTATTTCGAAATAGGTTTCTTCATCAATATCCAGTTTGCGGCTTTTCTTCACCTGCAGGATTTCTCCTTCGCTCATATCTTGCACGGCTCTGGAAATGAGGTGAAGGAAGTTGTACTTTTTATGTTCAAGCTGCAGCAGTAATCCTTTGGCCAAAATATAATCGCCTACAAGCACAGCCAGCTTGTTTCGCCACAGGGCATTTATTGAGAAAGTTCCGCGCCGCTCATACGATTCGTCCACCACATCGTCGTGCACGAGTGTTGCCGAGTGAAGCAGCTCTACAGAGCAGGCAGCAAGATGTGAAAACTCATTTGTGTCGCCATGCAGCTTTGCCGACAGGAAGACAAACATTGGCCGTATCTGCTTTCCTTTGGTGCGGTACATAAAGTTTAATACAGTGCCTAAAAGCGGTACATCGCTTTTCAATGCATTTTTGAAATAGGGCTCAAAATCATGTAGTTCCTGCTCTATTGGCAATTTAATCGTTCTTATTTTTGACATCCAATCCCCTTTGAAATTGCTATTTTAAAACGAACATAGAATAATTTAATTAATTTATGGAAAAAATTGCAGAAAATAACTGCAAAGGGTACGTTATTCCTTAAAGATTTTTAATTCCAATAATCCAAGAAACTTTATTCTTAAATATTTATATATTTGCATTTTTAAAGAAAGTTAATGATGGCAGAAATCAAGCAATTGGACGCAAATAAACTGGAACTGGCAGCAAGTATGCTTAAAGCGATAGCTCATCCTATGCGCATTGCCATATTAAAACACCTTGAAGGGGGTAAACGTTTAACGGTAACTGAAATTCATGAGTTACTTGGCATTGAACAGTCAACCACTTCTCATCATCTTGGCATATTAAGAGACAAGGGTGTGCTTTGCGCAAAACGTGAAGGGAAAAATACATATTATTACCTGAAATTTACCATTTTAAGCCAGATCGTAGATTGCGTGGAATCCTGCACCTGCGAATAATCTGCAATTGTATTTTTCTTCTGTTTATTGGAAACCCTTTTTTGTCAGGGTTCATAATATATCGGTCCCTCAATTCCCAACGGTATTCCGGCCCATATCCACAACAGTAACATAGGTATTCTTACCAGTGCAAACGCAATTGAAAAGGGCAGCATCATTGATATGAGTGTTCCTATTCCAACTTCTTTAACATATTTTTGGGCGAACACAATTACCAACGGGAAGTAGGGCAGCAGCGGGGTAAGTATATTGGAGTAGGAATCCCCTATACGGTAAGCTGCCTGGGTGGTTTCGGGCGAATAGCCCATAAGCATCAGCATGGGTACAAAAATAGGAGCCAGCAGCGCCCATTTTGCCGAGGCGCTTCCCATTACCAGGTTTACCATAGATGCCACAAGTATAAAGGCAACCAGTAAAGGTCCGCCTGTAAAACCAATTGCATTTAACCCGTCGGACCCTTTTACAGCCAGTACGCTACCCAGGTTCGACCAGTTGAAGTAAGCCACAAACTGCGCTGCCACAAAGGCTATTACAATATACATGCCCATTGTTGACATACTTTTGGCAGTCATGTCGGTAACATCCTTATCGGTTTTGATTGTTTTGGCTACAATTCCGAATACCAGTCCTGCAACAAAGAAGGTTATAAACATAATAGGTACCAGTGAATCGTAAAAGGGGCGGAAACTCCTGCTCCCGGTATTGGGGTCAATTTCTCCCCTAAGTAACCCGTCTTCAGGAATGATTGTCAGCATGAACAAACCCAGCACAGCCACAGTTGCTGCGATTGACCATTTTAATGCCTTTATTTCCCGTGGTTTAATGGGAGGTTGTTCTTCAACCTGAACATCAGAACCCGGATTATATGGCCCTAACCGTGGAACCAGTATTTTTTCTGTAACCCAAGTGCCCGCTAACCCGATGAAAGGAACCGAGGCTGCCATCAGGTAGTAATTGGAAAGCGGATTTACCGTGTAATTAGGGTCAATAATTTGTGCAGCGGGCTCCGTAAACGCTGCGATCATCGGGTCAAGGCCGGTAGGCAGAAAGTTGGCACCAAAGCCACCTGAAACTCCTGCAAAGGCGGCGCCGATGCCTGCCAGCGGGTGTCGTCCCATTCCCATAAAAATAGCTCCTCCGAGTGGAATAAGCACTACATAACCTGCATCGGCAGCAACAGAACTTATCATACCTGCCACAACAATCGAAAAAGTGATTATTGAATCGGGAACTTTCGATACAAATAGTCTCAATCCTACCGAAATCATACCTGTATATTCAGCCACACCTATTCCCAGCATAACAACAAGTACAAGCCCAAGGGGAGGGAAAGTGGCAAAGGTGGAGACCATGCGGGTGAATATCATTTGGACACCCTCCCGCGACAGCAGGTTGATAACTGCAATTTCATCGACCGGTTGTCCGTCAGGGCCAGTGAGGCCTGCTGCCTTGCCCGGGTGTTCGACACTTATCCCGCCGAATGCCCATGAAAGCAGCAGGGTTACTACCATGAGGATTGCAAACAATGTTACCGGCTGAGGCAGTTTATTTCCTACTACCTCAACTTTGTCGAGCATTCTTTTAAAAAAATCTTTTTCGTTCTTCTTTTCTTTTGTCATCCTTACCTAATTTTAAGCAAAACACTGCTGATCCCGGCTGCAAAGCCTGGAAATACCAGTACAACACTATTCAGGTTTAGGAAATTGTTTGGGGATGGGCCGCAAAAAACAACTTTTTTTTGAACCGGCAAAACAAACCGGACATTTTTACGCATGTTTGTTTTCTTAATCCATCATTTCAATAACAACAAATCTCATATATTGTCGACTGCCGATAAAACTTTTTGTTCAGGTACAATGAGTTTCATGCATCAATTTTTATCTTTGAACATGTTACAGCTTAATCCATTTGAAAATGAAAACTAAATGTCGGGCAAAATTCGGTGTTGCAGGGCTTGCTGCTTTAACAACTTTCTCGCTTACTGCATTCAGTCAGACCGAACAGGACCAATTGCCCAATATCCTCTGGCTTACAAGTGAAGACAACAGTGCGATGTTGGGTTGTTATGGCGATGAATTTGCCACGACACCTAACCTTGACAAGTTGGCTTCCGAGGGCTTCCTTTATACTCATGCCTATGCCAATGCCCCGGTTTGTGCGCCCGCCAGGAATACAATCATTACAGGAGTATATGCTAATTCCGGAGGGAATCAGCATATGCGCAGCTATTATTCAATGCCTGAGGCTATAAAAACCTACCCCGAATTTCAGCGCGAAGCCGGATATTACTGTACCAATAATTCGAAGACGGATTACAATACCGAATCAATTGAACCTAATAAAATATGGGATGAATCAAGTCGTGAAGCCCACTATAAGAACCGTGCCCCCGGACAACCTTTCTTTGCAGTATTAAATACTACAATCTCTCATGAGAGTTCTTTACACGATTCAATTCCGGATGAGAAGCTGCGCCACAGGCCTGATGAAGTGCCAATTGCGCCATATCATCCTGCCACACAGGCGGTGAAGCATGACTGGGCACAGTACTACGACAAGGTGGAAGATATGGATGCCCAGATTGGCAAATGGCTGAAGGAACTGGAAGATGCCGGTCTGGCCGAAAATACAATTGTATTTTATTATGGCGATCATGGGGGAGTGCTGGCACGCAGCAAACGATATGTATATGAAACCGGTACCCGGGTTCCTTTTATTATCCGCATACCCGAAAAGTATAAACACTTGTTTCCTGCTGAAAAACCCGGTTCAAAGGTTAACCGTCTTATCAGTTTTGTTGATTTGGTGCCTACATTGCTCAGTATTGCAGGAATTGAAATACCTGATTACCTGCAGGGAAAGGCTTTTCTTGGCAATCAGAAGACAGCTGACCCGGAGTATGTATATATGTTCAGAGGGCGCATGGACGAGCGCTACGATATGAGCCGTGCAGTGCGTGATCATAAGTTCAGGTACATTCGCAATTATATGCCTTACCGCATATACGGGCAGCATCTGGAGTATCTCTGGAGGGCGCCTTCCATCCGATCATGGGAACAGGCTTATTTGAATGGTGAGTGCAATGAAGTGCAAAGCATCTTCTGGAATACAAAACCTGTAGAAGAGTTGTACGATACAGAAAACGACTATTGGGAAGTTAATAATCTGGCAGGGGATCCTGCATATAAAGAGGTGCTGGAGCGTATGCGCAAGGCTAACCGCGAATGGGTCAGCCGAATTAAGGATACTGGTTTCATCCCTGAAGCCGACCGTATTGAAAGGGTGGGAGAGTCCTCGATGTATGACTTTGTTCGTACTGAAAAAGTAGAATTGGAACCAATTATGGATGCCGCTGAAACAGCTACTTTGGGGCGAATAGAGAACCTGGGGGTTTTGAAATCGTTCCTTGAAAACGATGAAAGTGCCATACGCTATTGGGGAGCGACAGGGCTGTTGATATTGGGAGAACAGGCTGAGCCTGCTAAAGAGGAGTTGCTTGCTGCCTTGTCTGATAACTCAGCCAATGTGGTAACAGTTGCTGCAGAAGCCTTATATAATTTGGGAGAAAAGGAAGCTGCCGGTAATGCATTGCTCAAAGTTCTTGAAAACCCGAACGAATTTGCCCGGTGTCATGCATTAAATGCCATCGACTGCATCGGGGAGGATAGTCCTGAATTTGTTGATGGTGTTGTAAATATGATAAAAACCTCACCGGAAATGACCCGCAACCGCTATGATTTGCGTGCTGCCCGTTGGCTGATTGAAAAATGGGGGCTTAATCCTGAGGATTATGAAATTAGTTTTGAGTGGTGATTGTTAATCATCATAAACAGTAAAAATAAGGCTGGATTCAAAATTCTTTGCACCCATTGTAACAGAAAATCCACTTATCCTAAAGCCAAGCGGTATTTGTGCAATTTCTCCCTTTCCATTGAAAAAGTAGCCGGGTGTGCTTTGAATAAGCTGATAATTTTCACCATTTGAAATCTGAGGTTTACCATTGCTGTCGGGCTTTGAACCGGTTCCGGTTCTTTTGACTTCAAGCCTTAGATCATCGTTCCAATCGATTTCCTGCATGTGAATAAATATCCTCCAGCTATGACCCGGGTTGATCTTTTTATCCAGCTGATTGTCGGAGAGAACGGATACATATACAGGAGCATAAGATTCAACCGACGCCGTGAAATCTTCTCCTGCTTCGCTGATGATCAATGAACTGCTGTCGAAATTAATCTCGCTGTCAATTTGAACAACAAGTTGCTGTCCTTGTGCAATAAAGGGCAGTAGCAGAATTAACATTTTAAACAGAATGATTTTCATTGCCGGTTAGTTGTCGGTTAAGGTATAAACGATTAAAACATTAGTCTCCACTCCATTTCCGGTGCTTTTAAGCTGGGGATAGTCGGTGATTTCAATAGAATATGAAATTTGGTGTCCTTTATTCATTCCATCTCCTGTTGAGCAATTTCCGATTTCGGAAATGATAGGCCTGGGCTGAGTCGAGATCTCTGTTTTGCCGTTTGAAATGCCACACTGCCCCTTACCTCCTGAAATAGCGGATGCTTCAAGGAACAGTTTAACTCCGGAGGGTATTTGTCCCTGCGCCACCTCTGCTGTTATTGACCTGGAATTTTGGTGGGCAGGCAGAGCCGATGAGTAATTTATCCAAAGGCTTGCATCAGCTGATTTTTCTATAATGGAAGAATTGCCCGATTCGGATGGGGGTAACAGGGTGAGGTTTACCGGGTTATTGTTTCCTGGTTCAATATCCACCAACGCTACCTCAGGCAGACTAAACAGAACGGATACCTTGCCATTTTCCAATTGACCCATACTTATGAATGGCAAACATAGTAGTAATAATCCAAAGTAATATTTCTGTAAAATATGTTTCATCACTTGTTTTTTGGTTCGTTGTGAATTATCTGCCCATTTTTAAACTTTACAATAAATGGGTTTCTGTATATTTCTTCCAGCCTTTTCTGTTCCTCCTCAGCCTCCTTCAAAGATGGAAATTTTCCAATAAAATACTTGTAGTAATTGCTGCTTTCTATTTCAAAATCATATGCTTTATCCTTAAAATATCCGGAGTCGGTTGAAGGTTTTTTTCTAAATGCTCCTATCTGAACAGAATAGTAAAACTCTTTTGCATCGTTGCATTTCTTAACAGGCTTCTTGCTCGTTAAACCTGTATCACTTTTGTTGTTTAACTGTCCTAAAGGTTTAAGAATATTTTGATTGGGCTTAAAAATAATGTTTCGTTCCTTTTGCTTTAACTTTATCTGCAACTGACGTTGCTGGCCTGACTGCAGATGTAATGGAATTTCAGGTTCTTCAATTTCATATCCTTCAGGAATGCTGTTGGTGTAAACCTTGAAAGTATACTCTCCCGGCCGCACAATAGGAAAAGAGAAGCTGCCGTTATTATTGCTTTTAATCCGGTAACTCTCAAGATTGCCTTTTAGTTCAACAACGATATGTTCTGCATTGGTTTGTTCCTTTCCCGGAATTCTTTCTGAACTTTGTTCTATTGCAAATGCCCCTGAGACTTTTGCTCCCTTTAAAATCCGGAAATTAAAGGTTTCCATCCTGTTTTCAATAATTTCTATTTCTGCAGGATTGGTAGTCTGGAGAATTTCGTCAATGTCAAGATTTGACTGATCAATGAATAAAAAATGACGGCCGGCAGGAATTGTTTTAAAGCTAAACTTGCCATTCTTGTCGGTAATGGTGGTTTTATTTGTGAGGGTAAGAATTATACCATCTGCAGGTTCGCCATTCTCACGGGTTATGTGTCCTGTAAGATCGCCTGCTTTGACAATTTTTTGAAGAGGAATTCCGAAGTTCAAGGAATAATTGAAGGAAAAGGTCAGTTGCGGGTTGCTGGTTTTATGCCTGAAGAGGGTATAAAAGCTGCGTAGGGAGAATTTGTGCATTTTATTGGGGGTGAAATCAAAATTGAATTGCAGGAGATTCCTGTTTCGGTAATATTCTTCAATATTGTAGGCATTTTGAAGATGAAGGTATGTACGCAGGTTTTTAGCTATATTATTTACTAAAGAAACACCTGCAATAAAGTTATTTTGTTCTCCTGAAATAAAGCTGTTTGCATTCGAATAACTTCCCATTAGTCGTACAGCATGTAAATCATTAAAACGATACGCCAGGTTTAAAGTTCCTCTGTACATGGTTTGCCGGTTTTCTTCCGGGACAAGTAAGAAATTTGTTGTTTCTCCGAATTCAGCTAACAGGTTATATTCCAGCTTTCTGATGTGCTGGTTAAAATGGGTATTCAGTGAGTTGGTCTGGTAATGAAATTTATCGTACACTAATCTGTCTTTACGCTCATACTTTCTCCAGAATACTCTCAGATTAGTGCGGGGGGCAATATTATAATTAAACATCGATTGTAGAGAGCTGGAATAAGGCGCGGTTACAAAAAATGTATCCAGTTGTGCGTTCCTGAAATCCTCGCGTGCATAAAAGCCAATATTGATTTTTTGCGAAAGTTGTACTGATGCATTACCTGAATAGAAAGTAGAATTGGAATAATATCCGGGGTAGTTTTTACCTGCATTGTAATAACTGCCGGCCAGGCTAAAAACAGAGAACTGTGAATTTAAATTGCCACGCACAGCATGATCCCATGCATTCATGAACCGGCCACTTGAAACTTCCACTTCTGCCGATGTTTTTTTTAACGGCTGGAATCGCGAATTAAGGCTTATCATTTGAGCTTCATCGGGATGAAATTCCATTCTTTTTGAAATAAAATAGACTTCAACATTGTTCTGCCTGTTAAATTCAAAACCTGCGAATGCAGCCATTTCATACTTTATATTTTCATAGAAACGAGGTTTTACATACAGAAGACCAACATTAAACCCGCTGTTCATTTTAATCCTGCTTTCTGCTCCCAACCCAAATCTGGAAGATTCAGTAAGTGGAGTAAAAGTATAAGCTTTTTCTCCCACTGTTAAATCCAGATTGTCATGTTGATATGAAATAAAATATTGATCGTACATGCCCAGAAAGCTAAGCTCCGTATTATTGGGGCCACGGGCAAGAAAATCAATTTTGTGTTTTCCCTTCTGATCAACGAATCCGCTGCCTGAAAATTCAAGCTGCCAGGCATGTTCATACCGGCCTCTTTGGTTGGATGCCAGGTAAGTAGCAGATGCTGTTACCGGAAACCTTCTGTAAAGATCGGTTTTTTTCTCTTTTACCGGGAAAACTTGCACCCACTGGAAAATACTCTTCGTTACTTCTCCTGAAATCAAAGCCCTGACTGTATAGTAGTCTTTTGTGGTTTCAGTAAGCTCTGCAGAAGGTTTATGAACTGCTTCAAACCGGTATGATTCTCCGGGATCGATGGTTATTTCTGACAGCCCCTGTATATGACAGTTGATTGATTCGAGGTATACCTTCTTTTCAACGTTCCCCAGATTTTGAAGTAAAAACTCAGATGTCGCTTCTTGTCCTGCCCAGATGTAACCAGGTGATTTTATACTGAACAATTCAATTTTTTCTACTTCTCCTAACTGTATCTTTATTTTCTGCGAATCCAATACCTTCCTTGCAGAATAATCTTCGGCTGAGAAAATCACTTCAAATTCTCCTGCAGGACATTTGGACGGAATCTGAATGGAACAGATTATAAATTTCTTTTCAAATGGTGTTAACTCCAGTTCCTGCAGCGAAGAAATAAGCTTCCAGTTTTCAGGTGTTTGGACAAGGGTACTTATAACCCGGTCGGAATCGGTGGTATTTTTAATAAAGAAAGCCAGATTAACAACCTGACCCGGCAAAGCTTTCATTTCTTGTCTGGGGGATGAAAGACTAACAACCTGACCGGATTGTGCAAACAACTTTCCAAAAGGCAGGATTATGAGCAAATATGTTAGTAGTTGTTTAAAGGGCATTCTTATATTTCGAAGGAAACATTGGTGCCAAAAACATTATCTTCATCGCAATCAGCTACCAGCATGCCATTGTAAACGCCCGGTTTAATTCCTTCGAGTTTAAAAGAAACCAATATTGAAGTTCCAGGATAAGTTTTTCGCTGAACTCCTGTAAAAGTGCCGATTGATTTTCCTTCTTCATCAAATAACTCAAGAGAAACCTCTGGCCGTAATAGCCGCTCACCTGTATTTTCAATGGCAACATGAAGCAGGGGCGTATCTTCGTGCTTTTCAAGGTCCATTCCCAGAAACTGTATGTCGCTCTTGCCTGTTGTTCCAATATGGGTTATAACCTGAACGGCATACCGGATGGCAGTATTGATTGTTACACCTCCAGCAACTCCAGTAGTATCAGGAGGGACAATGCCTTCTACCATAAGCACGCTCCAATATGACCCGGAAAGGGAATTTTCCGGCACTTTTACTTCAAAATTAACTGAAATGACTTCATTCGGTCCTAAATCAACCAGCTCCGGACTAAAGGAAATCCAGTCTGCATTTGACCTTTCCAATGTTCCTGCCGGGTCATGCTTGTTTTCCCCGGTATAGGAAAACCAGTAATCGCGCTGGTATATTCTAACGCTTTTGTTTTCATCGGAAGCATTTTTAATCTGAATGACGCCCCTGTATGTTTCACCTAACTGAACCTGGCTCTCATGGGTCAATCCGTTTAAGACAACTATACTGGCTGAAGAAATAAACGGCATTGAGATAACAAGGATTCCAAAAAACAACAATTTCTTGGCTAAAGAAAAATGACTCATTCCTGAATGGTTTATGGTAATTGGTACTTTCAATAAATGTCGCTAAAATACTGTTCTTTGAAGAAAAAACAATATGTTATATTCTGCTAGTTATTATCGGTAAGCGTATAAATAACATGTACGGTAAATTCTTGTTGGGTAAGTAACTCATAAGCTTCCTCCGATTCATCTGTTTCAAGAGAATATATCAGATAATGGCCGTTTTCGATTCCCTGTCCGGTATAGCAGCTGCCGATATCTGAAATTATTTCTGCCGGTTCTCCTGAAAGCGTTACCTGGCCTGCCGGTATTCCAAGCATACCTTTGCCTTCGCCTGATGCGCCTGAAGCTACCACCGATAAGCGCCAGCCCGATGGGAGTTTATCTCTGACCGTTGCCATTACTTTTCTGCGATGACCGTTGTAATTAATAATCGATGAGTAATTAATCCAGATTCCTGCATTTTCATTTATTGCTGAAAGTTTTACTGGATTGCCGGCTTCTTCCGACGCCGATGCTTGTATGTTCCAACTATCTGAATTTGCTGAGGCTAAGCTTAAAAGGGCTACTTCAGGAATATGAATGTTGATATCATGCTTTGTGCGCATCTCTTGTCCCTTTATGAAAAATGGTGAAGCGATTAAAAAGCATATAAATACATATTGAATTCCATGCAACCTCATGCCTAAAAATACCACGAATACAAAGAATTTGTTTCATGAGCATGGATTATTTTTAAGGTTAAAATTGCTGATTAGCACCTTATTTATTTCTGAATCCGGTAAACAAAGGTTGTATATGAATAATGCCGGTTTATATCCGGCAATATTCTTTCAAAATAAATAACGTTATTTTTCTGAGATAGTGTAGGTAACCTGGACGCTGTAGTTGCCTGTCATTAAGCCTGCATAGGAATCTTCACCCAAATCTAATTTATAGGTAAGATTGCATCCGCTGCTGTTTCCGTCGCCGGTGTAACAACTTCCTATGTCTGATACAATAACGGCTTCTTTGTCTGTAAGTGGTTGTGCTGTTGGATTTACAGTTCCTAGATCGCCCTCACCATTCCCTGCCGGTTCAGTTGCCTGGACCGTTAAAGTGGTGCCGTCAGGAAGGTTTCCGTTGATTGATGCAGAGATAGAGCGTGTTTTATTCTTTTTTACAATGGATGAATAATTCAGCCACAGCTCGCTGTTCGAAGCTTTTGAAAAATCAACTCCCAATCCTGCTTCGGTTGGTGTGGAAGGATTCAACATAATATCGAAATCTGCACCGGTGGTTTCCAGATCGATAAAAGCCACTTCCTGGACCTTTATCTGCAGGTTATGCTGTGATGAATTTTTGTCTTTGGCATCAGCCGTTTTGGTTGCAGCTGTCGCTACTAATACTATTGCAATGATTAATGCTAAGTTTTTTGCGGTACCGAAAATAAAATGAGACATAAAATTTTTCATTTTGTTTTCTATAGTTTGTTCTGATTGGTAAAGGTGATTGGTGCAGAATAACTTCTGTCGAAAATAAAACTGCCTTCCATGGAAGACAGCTTTATGATATATTGTTTTTCAGGTTGTTATTGTTCGTCTGAAATGGTGTAGGTGATGGTTACAGCGTATTCACCGGTCAACAAATCCTGGTAATTTGATTGGTCGGCATTTAACTGGTAGGTGAGTTTGCTTCCATTTTTTGGGCCGTCTCCTGTGTAACAACTGCCTATGTCTGAAATAATAGTTACACCAGTTGTTTTTAATTCCGTTGGATCTGTGACTGCTGTACCAAGTGCTCCATTGCCAACACCGGCGGGATTTGCTGCCGCAACAGTAATTGTAGTGCCTCCGGGGAGAGTTCCATCAACTTGTGCTGATATCGAACGTGTTTTACCGGCGCCTACAATTGAAGAATAATTTAGCCATAAGTCGCTGTTAAGAGCTTTTGAAAAATCAACAGCCAAACCTGCTTCTGTTGGTGCAGCCGAATTTAGGGTGATGGTATTGCTTGCACTTTCTGTTTCAATATCCAGCAGTGCAAATTGTTCTATGTTTATTGCCAGGGAATGAGATGCTGTTTTTGTATCCCCTGCCAAAACAGCATTAGATATTCCGAAAACCAATACGATACTTGCGAGAATGATTAATGATTTTTTCATGATTTTGTGTTTTTAATTTTTATAATTTCTTTGTTTGTAAATACATCTTCAAGCGTGCCAGATTCAATTCAATGAAAATGCCAAAAACTTAAGTAGTTGAAAAAGAGGATGCTGAAATTTAGCACTTTTTGATAAGTGTCTCAGGATGGGACATTGAATTTCACGGTTGGGACAAGGCTCTCTGTGGTAGAATTTTGGGACGGTGGATACTGTTTGGTGTCGGGGAAGTGAAACAGAACGCTTTACAAGGAATAAACCTTGTTTTATAATCCTTAATTACTCCTTGTGGTTTAAAAGGATATAGGTTAGGTTTGGGGTTCTTGTGCAGATAATGTATTTTTTGCCGGACTGTTTTATCATTCCGGTTTAATTTTTACAGGTATAATAGTAATGCTTTTTGTTCTCCTTCAGTTGGTTTGTTTTTCGGTATCTAAATCGCTGACTTTAAAAGGTATACTGCGAGCATGTTTTTTCTAGTTTGGAGGTTCTCAACTTCTGTTTTTGATAATGTTTAAAAACCTGTTTGTTCTGTTGTTTCAAACATTGAGGTACTGGTGCATGACAGCTCTGATTGTCTGTAAGGTTTATAAAGGAAAGGGTCTTTTGTTTCTTGTGTCCCAATAATGGAAAGGAGTCCGGATGTGGTAACTAGCAGTCGGGTGATAATATAGATAATAATATACCCGCTTCAAATGGCGTACCTATAAGGTTTGCATGCCCCTGAAAGTTTTGTCATAAATTCAGAGCAGGTATGCAAAGCCTGATGTCATTGTGTTTAACAGGTAGCTCCTAATTACCTTCTGCAGCGGGCATCATGCCTTCTGAAAATGCTCCGCGCTCACTTCATTCTTGCGATTAATGCTTCCTTCTGCATAATCAGAAATGTTTTGCAGTGTGGTTTCTGCAATCTGTTCAAGCGCCTCGCGGGTGAGAAATGCCTGGTGAGCAGTAATCAAGACATTGGGTAGGCTTATAAGTCGTGATATGGTGTCATCATCGATTATCATTTCTGAAAGGTCCTTGAAAAAGAGTTTTTCTTCTTCTGCATAAACATCAATGCCCAAAGAGCCAAGTCTTTTGTCGCGCAATGCATCAATTACGGCATTCGTATCGATTAGCTTTCCACGGCTGGTGTTTATAAGCATTGCACCTTGTTTGATGTGCTTCAGGCTTTGAGCGTTTATCATGCGGTGAGTATCGGGGGTAAGGGGGCAATGCAATGAGACTATATCGCATCGCGAAAGCAATTCCTCAAGTGAAACGTATTCGATGCCTTGTTTCTGCAAATCCTCGTTGGGGTAGGGATCATGGGCTTTAACGGTTGCATTGAACCCTTTCAGCAGTTTAATAAAAGCTTTTCCAATGGCACCTGTACCGATTACACCTATTGTTTTTCCGCTGATGTTAAATCCGGTGAGCCTTTCGAGTGAAAAGTTTCCTTCGCGCACCCGGTTATATGATTTGTGGGTTTTCCGGTTAAGTGTAAGTATTAAAGCCAGGGCATGTTCTGCCACTGCTTCGGGTGAATAGGCCGGTACCCGTAAAACTGTAATGTCGTGTTCCTCTGCTGCTTCCAGGTCCACGTTATTAAAACCGGCACATCGTAATGTTAGAAGGCCTATGTTTTGCTTCTTCATTTTCTTTAGTGTTTTGCTGTCCACCTTGTCGTTTACAAACACACAGATGGCGTCAAAACTCTTCGCAAGCTTTACAGTCTGAGGGTCAAGCCTGGTTTCAAAAAAATGAAGCTCATGTTCGTACTTTTTATTAACTTTCTCAAAATACTCCTGATCGTACGACTTTGAACTGAAAAATGCAACTTTCATCTTACTTATTATTTTATGATATTGGCAGATAAAATTTCTTTCGACAATGCAAACAGGCAGACATCTTACATTGTTCGAAACCCAATATTCCTTGGAATACACATCTGCAGGAGTTTTGTTTGGTTTTGTCAAATGGCTGGCCAACCATAATGTATTTTGTAGGTTAATTGCCTGCAGTGGCAGGCTTCGATAATAATGTTGTGGAATATGTTCCTTTTTTATCTGTGGTCATCCTTTTTTAAAAACCTGCCCGATTGTGGATTGCCGACTGCTTTGCCGGTAAGAAGTTTCATTTGGGACGTGAAATTCGAAGAATAATCTCTTAGAATTCCAGCTCCAGTTGCATATCCGATAACTTAAACGAAAGCCTGTGGTATTTTGTAATCCCGTGAAGTGAAATAACCTCCCGGTGGTAAGGGGTAGGATAGCCCTTATTTTTGTTCCATTGATAAACCGGAAACTCATGATGAATCCTTTCCATATACTCATCACGCCAGGTTTTTGCCAGTACCGAAGCAGCTGCTATCGACATGTACCTGCCGTCGCCCTTAATCATGCACGTGTAAGGTATAGTCACCTGCGGCCGGAACATATGCCCGTCGATAAGCAGGTGTTCAGGCACAACTGAAAGTTTCTGCACTGCCCTGTTCATGGCTAAAAACGAAGCATTAAGGATATTCACCCGGTCGATTTCCTCGTTCGTCACCATTTCCACGGCCCAGGCCAGGGCTTCTTTTTCAATCAGGGGACGCAGTTTTTCGCGCTCTTCCCTTGTCAGCTCTTTCGAATCGTTCAAAAGCTTATTCTTAAAACCGACAGGCAGAATTACCGCTGCAGCAAATACCGGTCCTGCCAGACAGCCTCTTCCCGCTTCGTCGCAACCGGCTTCTGCTATGCCTTCCCTGCAAAATGCCAGCAGTTTATTTTTGCTCTTTTTTTTAAGCCGCTTTAATTTCTTTCCTTCCTTTTTCTTCATTCCGACTGTTCTTTCAGGTATGAATCGTAATCCGACGGGTTCACCCATCCTGCCGGTACATCTTCTCCCGACATATACCGGTTGTAATAATTCTTAACGGCGCCATTGTACGGATAATTGTCAAACACATCACCATTTCCAAACATTCGGGGATCTTCTTCTTCTTTCAGCCTGCGGGTCATCTCCTGTGCCAGCTCATTTTTCAGGGCAGCCAATGATTTTTCTTCTGCCAGATTATTCATGCAATAAGGATCTTCAACAACATTATATAACTCTTCGCTTTCCCGTTTTCCGAAGTTCAGTTGCCAGTAATCCATAATACCTTTTTTGCGGCGGGTATCGAGAATGTACGTTTTTGTAGGGCTGCCATCGCAATTCAGGTAACCGGTTTCGGGATTTCCTTTCGGCCAGCGGTCAGGTTCAAAATTTCGGAGGTAGAGGTAGTCGCCTTTAAAAATTCCCCTTACCGGGTAACCATGGTCATCAGGGCGGCCTACGTCATGGCGTTCCTTGCCCACCAACACAAAATCGCGGTCTTCAAACAACTTTCCCTGCTTTTCTGAAACAAAGTAACGGGTAAGGCTTTTCCCTGTTACGGGTTGCATACCGGCATCTTCAGCAGTAGTTCCTGCCACTTCAAGAAAGGTCGGGGCAAAATCAATAAAGTTTACAAAATCATCTATCACACGTCCCGGATTCCGGATGCCATCAGGCCACATAACAGCCAACGGCAGATGGTTTGAGTATTCATATACCTGGCCTTTAATTCTCGGAAACGGCATGCCGTTATCGGCGGTGACTATAACTATGGTATTTTCCAGTTCTCCCATTTCTTCCAGCTTCTCCAGCATCCGTTGCAGGTGCAGGTCGAAATACTCGATCTCAAATGCATAATCAAGCATATCGGTGCGGATGGTATCAACATCGGGCCAGAATGTTGGAACTTCATCAATTTCATTCCTGCTTTTTCCGCCGTATTTTATACCCGCCTCAAATTCATATGCCCTGTGCGGTTCGGTGCTTCCATACCAGAAACAGAAAGGCTCTCCCTCGGGTCGTGCTTCCAGGAAAGCTTCAAAATTCCGTGCATAATCATTATTCGAAATGAATCTGGCCGGGGGAGTGGTGGTGTATTCATCAAACTTTGGCCCCGTAAGTTCACGCTTCCTGCCGTTAACTTCACCCGGGTCTCCGGGCGCCCAGCCTTTAGCCGTGCTGCCTACCCAATAACCCTGCTCGCTGAGCGCCTCTGCATAAGTTTTAAATTTTGCCGGAAAAAGCGGGGAATGGTTTGCGGCTTCCTCCAGTTGCCAGCTGTTGCGGCCTGTTAATATTGAGGAACGCGACGGGGCACATTTAGCATTGGGTGTATAGGCGCGGGTAAATAAAATTCCTTCATTGGCTACACGATCAAAAGCCGGTGTTTTTACCCAGTCGCAGCCGTAAGCGCCAAAATGATTCCATGAAGCGTCATCAGCAATGGCAAACAATATATTCGGCCGTGCTGTTTCCTGCACGTTTTCAGCTGCCGTTTGGCAACCACCCATTGCCAGTGGGAGCATCATTGTGAATAGTAAATGGTGGTGCTTCATGATTTTTTAATCTATCGGGTTTAATTTTGAAAAGATAATTATTCTGCTTTTAAAATTCAGATTAACTTAGCAGCTTGAAGAAACAAAAAAAACAAAAATAACGGAAATGAAATCTATCTTTTTTCTGATTGCCACAGTTGTTCTGTTTTCCTGTGCACAAAAACCAGCACAGCCGGAGTTGATAAATGAAGCTTCTTTTGGCGGCACGCTTCACGATGAAGAGGTGAGTTTATATACGTTGAAAAACAATAACGGACTGGTAACGCAAATCACCAACTACGGAGGACGTGTAGTAACACTGTGGGTGCCCGATAAAGCCGGCAACTACGATGACATTGTAACCGGTTACGAAACACTTGATGGTTACCTGACTTCAAATGAAATATACTATGGTGCATTGATTGGGCGCTATGGAAACCGTATTGCCGACGGCCAATTCGAGCTAAACGATACTGTTTATGAGCTGGCCCGCAATAACGATGAAAACCACCTTCACGGCGGCAATAACGGTTTCAATAATGTGGTTTGGGATGCCAACCAACTGGATAGCCAAACACTGGTGCTTACCTATACTTCGCCACATATGGAAGAAGGGTATCCGGGAAACCTGGACGTAAAGGTTCAATACCAGCTGACCGATGATAACGAGCTGAAAATTGAATATTGGGCAACTACCGACCATGCTACACCTGTAAATCTTACACACCATTCTTTTTTCAACCTTAAGGGCGCAGGGAACGGCACAATAAACGATCATATTCTTCAGATAAATGCCGATCTCTATACTCCTGTTGATGATGGTCTTATTCCTACCGGAGAACTTGCCCCTGTGGAAGGCACTCCAATGGATTTCAGGATGCCTGTGGCCATTGGTGCACGTGTTGATGATGATTTTCAGCAGCTGGAATATGGTGGCGGATACGACCATAACTGGGTGCTTTTCCCGGCCGAAAAAAATGTTTCGTTTGCTGCCCGCGTTGTAGAGCCTGAATCGGGAAGAACCCTTGAGGTTACTACAAATGAGCCGGGATTGCAATTCTACGGAGGTAATTTCCTTGACGGCAGCGATACCGGTAAATACGGTAAAACCTACGGACACCGCTCGTCGTTTTGTCTCGAAACACAACACTTCCCCGACAGCCCCAATCAGGAAAACTTTCCTTCAACCATTCTGCAGCCCGGGGAGGAGTATTATTCGGTTTGTGTCTATAAATTTGGAGTGGAAGAAGAATAAAATGAATTAAGCCTGGCTATTTCCTGAGATTATCTTTGCCTGCAGAAGTTGAACAGGGACGGTAGGCTGTCATTAACCTCCGGAGAAATTTTCTGCGATAATTTATATGTGTAGAAGATTATGGAAGAAGCTATTGGATGTAGTTTTCTGCATATCTTCCTCATGCTAAATTCAATATAAATTCAATATTAACTCTATGTAAATTCAATTATTTGCGAATTTACATTGAGTTAATATTGAGTTATAATTGAGTTTACATTGAATTTAATTAGTTCCAGGTCTCTTCCAAATATGCCCGGAGAAAGGAAGTGGCTCATTTGACAGAACCCCCAGCTTAAAAGCTGGAGTTATAGCCTGCCGCGGCAGTAGTGTGAATTCCATCAGCAGCTTTACGAATAATGCCATGGAGGTGGATATTAACCCCTGCATTTATGCTGGGGAACAACGTTATATTCTGTCCTACACCCACCTGTTCATTTCTATCTCGCGAGAGGCGTCTGTTTGGGCAGCTGCAATGGGCTAAAGCCCGGAGGAGGGAAGTGGCTCATTTGACAGAACCCCCAGCTTAAAAGCTGGAGTTTAAGCCTGCCGCGGCAGTAGTGTGAATTCCATCAGCAGCTTTATGAATATTGCCATGGAGGTGGATATTAACCCCAGTATTTATGCTGAGGTATAATAAACAGGCTATTTAAAACACCCACCCTGAAAAATTCCTATATTTGCATATTTTTTTAACAAACGTAGCAGTATAAGGAGATTTTTATGTCAAATAAATTTCAGGAATACAAGCACTTAGACCTCTCTCAAATCAATAAGGAAGTTTTAAAACGCTGGGAGGAAGACGATACGTTTCATAAGAGCATCTCGACCCGCGAGGGCCATTCCACATTTGTATTTTATGAAGGGCCACCGTCGGCCAACGGCATACCCGGAATACATCATGTGATGGCCCGGGCCATAAAAGATATTTTTTGCCGGTACAAAACCATGAAGGGTTACCGTGTGCACCGTAAAGCCGGTTGGGATACCCACGGGTTGCCGGTGGAACTGAGCGTGGAAAAATCGCTCAGCATTACCAAGGAAGATATTGGCAAGAAAATTTCTGTTGAAGAATACAATGCCGCCTGCCGCAAGGAGGTAATGAAATATACCCGCGAATGGGAGGAACTTACCCGCATTATGGGGTATTGGGTGAACATGGATGACCCTTATATAACCTACGACAGCAAATACATTGAAACCGTTTGGTGGTTGCTGAAGCAGGTTTACAGCAAAGGACTGCTTTACAAGGGGTACACCATTCAACCTTATTCGCCTGCTGCCGGAACAGGGCTCAGTTCACATGAACTGAACCAGCCGGGTTGCTATCGGGAGGTTAAGGATACCACCATTGTTGCCCAGTTTAAGGCAATCCGTAACGAGCGGTCTGATTTCCTGTTTGAAGGTGTCGATACCGATCTTTATTTCCTCGCATGGACCACCACTCCGTGGACACTTCCTTCGAATACTGCCCTGGCTGTTGGTGCAAATATCCGATATGTTAAGGTTAAAACATTTAATCCGTATACCGGAAATCCGGCAACTTTAATCCTGGCTAAAGACCTTTTGCACGTTTATTTCAATGCTGAAAACGAGAATGCTCCCTTTGACGATTATCAGCAGGGAAGCAAAAATATACCCTATCAAATTCTTGCCGAATATTCCGGCCAGGAGCTGGCAGGGCTTCAGTATGAGCAGCTGATAGAGTGGGTGAAGCCTAAAGGTAAAGCATTTGAGGTGGTCACGGGTGATTTTGTTACCATTGAAGACGGTACCGGTATAGTGCATATTGCTCCAACCTTTGGCGCCGATGACGACAGGGTGGCCAAACAAAACGGCATTTCGCCCCTGATTGTCGAAGATGCCGATGGTAAGACGCAGGCGCTGGTCGACCGTAAAGGACGGTTTTTCCTGATTTCGGAAATGGCCGATTCATTTGTGCAGGAATACGTAGACTCTGAAAAGTTCCACGATTTCTCAGGGCGGTATGTTAAGAACGATTACGGTGAAAAACTGACTGAAGATGATCCTACTGTGGACGTCGACATTGCCGTGATGCTGAAACAGCAGGATAAGGCATTCAGGATTGAAAAACATGTGCATTCCTACCCGCACTGCTGGCGTACCGATAAACCGGTGCTTTATTACCCGCTCGATTCGTGGTTCATTAAAACAACTGCGGTAAAGGAACGAATGGTGGAATTGAACAACACCATCAACTGGAAACCTCAATCTACCGGAACAGGTCGTTTTGGCAACTGGCTGGAGAATTTGGTTGACTGGAACCTCAGCCGTTCACGCTTCTGGGGAACACCATTGCCCATCTGGCGTACCGAGGACGGTACTGAAGAAATCTGCATCGGTTCGGCAGAGGAGCTTACAACAGAAATTGAAAAATCCATTGATGCCGACTTTATGAGCGAGAATCCATATAATAACTTTAAGCCGGGTGATTTTTCAAAAGAGAATTACCAGAATATCGATCTGCATAAGCCATACATCGATAAGGTGATTTTGGTATCACCAACCGGCAAAAAGATGTTTCGCGAACCTGATTTGATTGACGTGTGGTTTGATTCGGGAGCCATGCCTTATGCACAGCACCATTATCCGTTTGAGAACGGTGAGAAATACAACCCTGCTTCCGGTAAAGGCGTTTTCCCGGCCGATTTTATTGCCGAAGGTGTTGATCAGACCCGCGGATGGTTTTTTACCTTGCATGCCATTGCCACAATGGTAAGCGATTCGGTTTCGTTCAAGAACATCATATCAAACGGTCTGGTACTCGATAAAAACGGCAATAAAATGTCGAAACGCCTGGGTAATGCGGTCGATCCGTTTACTACAATTGAAAAATACGGTTCCGATCCGTTGCGCTGGTACATGATTACAAATGCCCAGCCCTGGGATAACCTGAAGTTTGATGCCGAGGGTATAGAAGAAGTGAAGCGCAAATTCTTCGGAACACTATATAATACATACAACTTCTTTGCGTTATATGCCAATGTCGATAATTTCAGGTACAGCGAGGAAGAGGTGCCTGTAAATCAGCGTCCAGAATTGGATCGCTGGGTGATTTCACTGTTGAATTCGTTGGTCAAGGAAGTTGGCGATAGCTATGAAAGCTATGAACCGACGCGTGCCGGCAGGGCAATCTCGGAATTTGTTACCGAAAACCTAAGCAACTGGTTTGTTCGTCTGAGCCGGAAAAGGTATTGGGGAGGTGAATATTCAGCCGATAAGATTTCAGCGTATCAAACCCTTTACACTTGCCTGGCTACGGTAGCCAAACTGATGGCACCCATCGCTCCGTTCTATGCCGATTTGCTGTATAACGATTTAAACAAAGTTGCCGGGAAGGAACCCGGACAAAGTGTTCACCTGTCTGAATTTCCGGGTTACGATGAGAAGTTGATTGATAAAGATCTGGAAGAGAAAATGGGAATTGCACAGAAAGCTTCTTCCATGATTCTTGCCCTGCGGAGAAAAGAAAAACTGAAAGTGCGGCAGCCGTTGGCCAGGATTATGGTTCCGGTGCTGAATCCGCATTTCCGGGAACAGTTTGAGGCTGTGAAAGATATCATCCTTAGCGAGGTAAATGTTCATGAAGTGGAATATATTTCCGATACTTCAGATGTAATTAAGAAAAAAATTAAGCCCAATTTTAAAACCTTAGGGCCAAAATATGGTAAACTGATGAAACAGCTTTCGGGGGCAATTGCCGGTTTCGGTCAAAAAGAAATAGCAGCGATTGAACAGGAAGGCGTTTTGGATGTTGAATTGGGAAACCAAAAAATAGCAATAACCCGCGAGGATGTAGAAATCGTAACCGAAGATATTCCGGGGTGGATTGTTGCCACAGAGGGGCAGATGACCATTGCACTTGACATTGAAGTAACCGAAGAACTCAGGCAGGAAGGGTTAGCCAGGGAATTTATTAATAAAATTCAGAACCTGAGGAAAGACAGTGAGTTTGAGGTTACCGACCGTATAGCTGTAAAAATTGAACGGCACAGCGAAATAAATGATGCTGTATATAATCATAAAAGCTATATTTGCGCCCAAACTTTGGCAGTTGACCTTCAGCTTGTTGATGGATTGGAGGATGCAAGCGCCAGGGAGGTGGAAATATCGAAAGATGTTTCTGTAAAAATAAGTATTGAACGACAAAATTAGATATGTTATATGACCTAAAATTCCTGTTTATTTTTTACTATTTTAGGCGGGATTATTAAAATCATTAAAAAATGCTTTAGCATGGGAGAAAAGAACAGATATTCGGATCAGGAGTTGATGGAATTCAGGCACATCATCCTCGGAAAGCTTAAAAAGGCTCAGGAAGATTATGAAATGTACCGGAATTCTATTACTCACGGCGATGGAAACGACACACAAGATACTTCGCCCACATTTAAGATTCTTGAGGAAGGTGCTGCTACCCTTTCCAAGGAAGAAGCAGGAAAACTTGCACAGCGTCAGTTGAAATTTATTCAACATTTGCAGGCTGCTCTGGTGCGCATTGAAAATAAAACTTACGGAATCTGCCGTGAAACAGGAAAGCTGATTTCCAAAGAACGGTTACGTGCCGTACCTCATGCCACCTTGAGCATTGACGCAAAAAACAGTCAGGGATAGTTTCAACAGATTAAAGACTTTAAACTACCCGGATTGTTCGAAGAAGAAACATCCGGGAGTTTTTTTTAAGGAAGATGAAAAATCGTACAAATAAACTGCTTTTAATAATTTTTTCGGTGTTGGTCATTGACCAGGTGTTAAAGGTGTGGATTAAAACCAATATGTCATTGGGGCAGGAGTTTGTTATTTTTAAAGATTGGTTTATTATCCATTTTGTCGAAAATAACGGGATGGCATTTGGATTCGAGTTTGCCGGTGAATACGGCAAGCTTTTCCTGAGCCTGTTTCGAATTGTGGCCGTTATTGCCATTGGCTGGTACCTATTCAGGCTCGTTCGTCATAAAGAAATTTCATTTGGTTTCCTTGCCTGCATTGCACTGATTTTTGCCGGTGCAATAGGTAATATTATCGACAGCTTGTTTTATGGCATGATTTTCAACCACAGTTATGGTCAGGTTGCTGAATTTTTACCCGAAGGAGGTGGTTATGAAACCTTCCTGCATGGACGGGTGGTCGATATGTTTTATTTTCCGATCATCGACACTAATTTGCCGGGCTGGTTTCCCTTCTGGGGCGGCCGCGACTTTGTCTTTTTCCGGCCGGTTTTCAACATCGCCGATACATCAATTACGTTAGGAATTTTTTCAATTCTGTTGTTCTACCGGAAGGAGTTTAATGCTCTTGAAAAGAATGAAGATGAAAGTATAGATGATGGCCAGACCGGGGGAAATGAGGATACAGAATTTGAACCGGTAAAATAAGAAAATTAATAGATTTTCGTAACCTTCTTTAATCTTTACCTTTGTAATACCTGTTTCAATTCAGATAATAGTATGAAATGAGCATGAGTAAAATTTCACACCAATCGTTGATGATTAAAACTCTCATGCGAATTCCATGTGATACCTTTAAAAAGAAACATTTTTAATCACATGAAAAACCAACTGGTAATTTACAACACGTTAACCCGCAGGAAGGAAATCTTTAAGCCACTGGTTGAAGGTAAGGCCGGTCTTTATGTATGTGGTCCTACTGTATACAGCGATACACACCTGGGGCACGCCCGTCCGTTTATAACATTCGATTTGTTGTACAGGTATCTTCTCTATTCGGGATATCAGGTGCGTTATGTGCGGAATATTACCGACGTGGGGCACCTTGAAAATGAAACCGAGGAGTCGGGCGAGGATAAGATTTCCAAAAAGGCGAGGGTGGAACAGCTCGAACCTATGGAGGTGGTGCAGAAATATGTGAACACGTTTCACCGGAACATGACACAACTGAATGTTCTTCCCCCCAGCATTGAGCCAAGCGCATCGGGGCACATCATTGAACAACAGCAGTATATCGATTCAATTATAAATGCAGGGTTTGCATACGAAGTGAACGGTTCTGTTTATTTCGATGTGGAGAAATACAGTCAAAAGCATCATTACGGAAAGCTGTCGGGGAGAAACCTTGAGGATGTAAGAACCAATACCCGGCAACTGGAAGGGCAGCAAGAAAAGAGGAGCCCGTTCGATTTTGCATTATGGAAGAAGGCTTCGCCTGAACATATTATGCGCTGGCCCTCGAAATGGGGAGAAGGGTTCCCGGGATGGCACCTCGAATGTTCGGCCATGAGCAAAAAGTATCTGGGTGAAGTTTTTGATATCCATGGAGGCGGCATGGACCTTGTATTTCCCCACCATGAATGTGAAATTGCCCAGTCGACAGCCAGCCAGGGAAAGGAAGCTGTCAGGTACTGGATGCACAACAACATGATTACCATCAATGGTCAGAAAATGGCCCGGTCGCTTGGGAACTTTATCACTCTCGACCAGCTGTTCATAGGAAGCCATGAGATGCTTGAAAAAGCCTGGTCGCCCATGACCATCAGGTTTTTTATCCTGCAGGCCCATTACCGCAGTACCATCGATTTTTCAAATGAAGCACTGCAGGCATCGGAAAAAGGTCTTGAACGGCTGATGTCAGCCATCGATACATTGGATAAACTCCCTGCTTCGGCCAGTTCTTCAGTAGATGTTGAGGGGCTGAAGGATAAATGCTTTGCCGCACTGGATGACGACCTTAACAGCCCGGTGGCAATTGCCCATCTGTTCGACGGAGTAAGAATAATTAATTCGATAAAGGCTGGACAGGAACAGATTTCTGCGGCCGACCTGGATGAGTTGAAGAAACTGTTCAGGGTTTTGGTATTTGATGTGCTGGGCCTTGCCAGGGAGGAAAAGCAATCGTCAACCGATGATGGCCTGCTTAACAGCGTTGTGAATTTTTTGCTTAACCTGCGGATTGAAGCCAAAACACGCAAAGACTGGGCTACTGCTGACAAGATTAGAAATGAATTGAATAACATGGGAATTGAGGTGAAGGACACCAAAGAAGGTTTTGAGTGGAGCCTGAAAGAATAAAATACCATGTATTATCCGGTTTCTCAAAGAAACTTATAGCTGTAAATTTTAAAAGTTAAACGGGAATGTTTTCAGGAATTGTTGAAGAATTTGGAACGGTAACGGCAATTGAGAAAGAAAGGGAGAATGTGCATTTTACACTTACCTGTTCGTTTGCCGATGAATTGAAAGTTGACCAGAGCCTTTCGCACAACGGGGTTTGCCTGACAGTTGTGGAAGTGAATAAAACGGCTGAAACCTATAAGGTAACGGCAATAAAGGAAACTTTGCAGAAATCGAACCTGGGATTGCTGGAAGTGGGCTCGAAAGTGAACCTGGAGCGGAGCATGATGATGAATGGCCGGCTCGACGGGCATATCGTGCAGGGCCATGTCGATCAGACAGCAGTCTGTAAGCAGGTACAGGAAGCTGATGGCAGCTGGTATTACACTTTTGAGTACGAATTCGATATTGAAAAAGCCCGGCAGGGGTATATGACCGTTGAGAAAGGGTCCGTTACTGTAAACGGGGTAAGCCTTACGGTGGTGAATTCAAAAGACAATTCATTCCAGGTTGCCATCATTCCTTTTACACACGAAGTGACCAATTTTCATACCTTCAAGGAAGGTTCTGTGGTAAACCTCGAATTTGATATCATAGGTAAGTACCTGAGCAAATTAAATTCATATAATCAATAGGAAATTATGGGTATTGAAGCTAAAAAGACAGGTGTTTTGATTTCCTCTCTTTTTACTGCATCAATTGCTCTGACAGGGTGTTCGGGTGATGCTGCTCCTGAGGAAACCATAAAGCCCAATGTACTGTTCATTTTTATGGATGATTTGGGTTGGAGCTCCCTTAGTTGTCTTGGAAACTCAACTATGCAAACTCCCCATATTGATGCCCTTGCCGGAAACGGAGTTTTATTTACCGAAGCATATGCAACACCGCAATGTACACCTACCCGGGCATCATTACTTACCGGGCAGCATACTGCCCGTAATAAAATGTGGCATGTGGTTCCGTACTACAGTTATCCCTATGCACGGCTCCTGGAACCCGAATATCTGGAAAACTTACCCCGGGAAACCTTTACTCTTGGGGAAATGATGAAAGCCAACGGTTATATTACGGCACTGCTTGGAAAGTGGCATCTCAGCACGTTTGAGAATGACGGATATTATACATACCTGCGTGACTCAGTTAAACATCATTATGGCTTCGATTATGTTAATCCTGTTACTGACCCTACCGAATATCAAAGTTATGGTGACAAGGGCGTTGAGTTTCTTACCGATGAAGCCATTAACTTTATGAAGGAAAACCGTGATACCAGCTTTTTTATTTACCTTTCTCATCATACAATTCACGGACCTGTACTGGCACCCGATTCTCTTATAAGAAAATATCGTCAGCTTGGTTATCCTGAAGAAGGGCAGAACAATGCAACTTATCTGGCTGCAATCAATCATTTTGATATTTCAGTAGGCAAACTTACAAAGACATTGAAAGATTTGGGACTGGATCGAAATACAATGGTTGTTTTCTATTCCGATAACGGTGGCGTGGATAAAGATTTTGAGCAGGCACCATTGCGCCACGGAAAAGGTTCACCCTATGAAGGCGGAATCAGGGTTCCGCTTATTGTATCATGGCCTGGCATGATTGAGAAAGCTGAAATAAATGTACCGGTACATGTGGTGGATTTTTATCCGACACTGATGGATTATGCCGGCGGTAAACTTCCGGAAGAACATATTCTCGACGGAATAAGCTTCCGCCCGCTGCTGGAAGGAAACTCTGCTGAAGAACGGGAACTTTTCTGGTACCTGCCCCTATACGACCCTCAGTGGGGAGCTGCCCCATGTGCAGTCATAAGAGAGGGTGATTACAAGCTGATATGGTTCTTTGGCGATTATATTGAAAAGGAAAACAATTTCAACTATATACCCGAAGGAAGAATTGAGTTGTATAACCTGGCGGAAGATTTGGGAGAAACAAATGATCTTGCCAGGGAGCTTCCTGAAAAGACAATTCAGATGAAAACAAGGTTATATGAGTGGATTGTTGAAATGGGAGAGGATACCTGCATGCTTAACCCGCTATTTGATATCGAACGGGCCTTATACCGGCCCCGTAAAAGAAACTGAAATTCTTAACAGTTAAATAAAAAGTTCTGATTAAACCAATCTCACTTACAAATATGGAATCTATTACACGAAGAAAAATGATCCGTACGGCTGCATTAATTACCGGTGGTATATGCAGTTGTCAGTTATTGATGGCTGAGGGAATTGAATCAACCTGCTGCAATACGCCGGAAATTCCTGCTGGTTGCTATAGGGTTTCCCAAAACTCCATTACAATCGACCTGGATAAACAAAATCTGTTAAATGAACCGGGTGATGCTGCTTCCATTGTGGATGACGAAAGAGATCTTCAGATCATTATAGTCAGACCTTCTGAAAAAGAATATGCAGCATTAAGCAGAATTTGCACACATGGAGGAAATGTGGTGAGCTATAACCACAAACGGAATATATTGCAATGCAACAATTACAACCATTCGATTTTTGATTTGAAAGGACAAGTGGTGAAAGGGCCGGCATCGGAGCCGTTGCTTGTGTATCCGGTACGGATGGTAAAGAACAGTCTAGTGCTGACGCTTTAAATGGAATGAACTATGAACACAACGGCAGTATGTATGACAGTTTTACTGATGCTGGGAAGCATAAGTCCGATGGCACAAAACTGTAAGTTGGAAACAATGGTAAATCCAACCGACAGTATGGTGTTTGTGCAGATCCCCCGGGGAACCATCGTTGTTCAGGTGGAGGATGGTAAGACAGCGCATGATGAACTACCCTATAAGAAAATTGCTTTTGATGATTTTTGGATGGGCAGAACAGAAGTTACTGTGGGCCAATTCAGAAAGTTTGTTGAAAGTACAGGCTATAAAACAGAGGCGGAAGTATCGGAAAGTAAATGGAACTGGAAGAATCCAGGTTTTTTGCAAAGGGATGATCATCCTGTTGTGTACGTTAGTTTTGACGATGCAAAAGCATATGTAAAATGGGCAGGAGTTGATTTACCATATGAGGCTGAGTGGCTTTATGCCTGTTACGCCAATACAAGTACCAAATATTATTGGGGAGATGAAATGAATTCCGATATGTTTTGGCACCGTGAAAATTCATTGGAAGGGACTCATCCGGTAGCTGCCAATATGCCTAATCCATGGGGCCTTTTTGATATGATAGGAAATGTAAAAGAATATTGTAAAACGATCGGAGATGGGTTCGCCTTGACCGGTGAATCCTGGACGAGATGCATCCGCTACCGGAACAGAAATGGAATAGTTTTCGACCAGATGATAGCCAATTCGGTTAAAAAGGTTCTTCATATCAGCTCACCAAATCCCCAGTTCGTGCCTTATCGGTGGGACGATGACAGAGGATTCAGATGTGTGATCAGAAAGGGTTTTGACAACTAATCGATGGGAAACTTTTAAAAGCTGGCTGCTTTAGTTTTTCCATTATGCAATTCCAGAAGCAGCTGTTTTTAGATGTCGAGGAAAACATATTCTTGAACAGTGTGTTTTGTTTAATAAGTTTTTGTTTTTATTAAACTTCAACGAATGGTCAAAACAGCATTAATAACGGGAGCTTCCAAAAGAATTGGAAGAGTATTAACAGAGCACCTGGCCGAAAACGGTTGGAACATCATCATTCATTACAATACCTCAGAATCTGATGCGACAAAACTATGTGGTTTGCTGAAGAAAAGATATCCCAGTCAGGAGTTTATACCAATGGAAGCCAATCTGGCAAATATAGGTGATGTAGAATCGCTAATTCCTCAAATAATATCCCAAAGAGGAGAATTTCAGCTACTGATAAACAATGCTTCTTTGTTCGATTCCGGATATATTAAAGAGACAAGCCATCAGTTGTTTGCGGAACAGATGGATGTGAACCTGAGGGCACCATTTTTTCTGATGAGGGATTTTGCTAAATTTTGCAAGCAAGGAAACATTATTAATTTTACAGATACCCGCATTACCACTAATAAATCGAATTATGCAGCTTATTCATTATCCAAAAAAGCATTGTGGGAAATCACCAAAATGGCAGCCGTTGAATTTGCGCCCCGCATCAGGGTAAATGCGATAGCTCCGGGGTTAACACTTGCTCCCGAAGGAGAGGATGAAGATTATCTGTGGAAACTGTCAGGCAACATACCAATGAAAGAACCTGTAGGGCTGGAACCTATACTGAAAAGCGTTGAATATATTCTAAAAAACAATTACCTTACGGGGCAGTTACTATTTGCCGATGGCGGTGAAAATCTTGGTACGAATGCATAAAACTTAACCATATGGCTAGAATTAAAGTCAAAAACCTTTTGCTTAGAACCTTTATTGGTTTTAATCCCGAAGAGCAGATTAACAAGCAGGATGTAATGATTAATTTTGAAATTGAAACCGAAATCCCGCATGAAGTATTGATGAAAGATGCTCCTGAAGGTATTCTGGATTATAAATCAATAACAAAAAAAGTAATTGCTTTGGTGCAGGATGGTCGGTTTAATCTGCTGGAGGTGCTTACACAAAAAATAATTGATCTTATCCTTGAAGACAGTAAGGTTAAATGGGCAAGGGTAGAAGTAGATAAACCCCATGCCCTGAGGTTTGCCGAATCGGTTTCTATTACTATGGAAAGAAGCAGAAATGAAAAATAACACAGCAATTATTGGTATTGGCTCTAACATTAATGCTGATGTCAATATTCCCAAAATGTTAAAAATTCTGGAGACCAAAGTCGATATTATAAAGGTTTCTTCTATGATTCAGACCAAACCTGTTGGTATGGTTAATCAGCCTGATTATATAAATGGAGCGGTAAAAATTGTCACTCCTTTAGACAGGAAAGAATTAAACATTCTGCTGAAAGAGATAGAAGATCAGTTGGGTCGTGACCGCACAGCACCTAAATATAGTCCCCGCACCATGGATCTTGATATGGTGGTATGGAACGGAAGAATAATTGATAAAGATTACTACACACGCGACTTTCTAAGGAAAAGCGTACAGGAGGTTATTTCTTCCTGAATTTTAAGAAGATGTTGTTCAGTTGGCTTAAGCCATCGATTTCCTCAAAATCGGTAATTGCATAGTTGGCACCGTTTTGTTCAAGCTCAGTGGTGTTTCCATTTCGGGCGATACCGAGAGTTAGTCCGAAGTTGCCATTAGCTCCTGCCTGTACACCGGAAATAGCATCTTCTACAACAATTGATTGGGAAGGTTCAGCGTTAAGCATTTCACATGCTTTTGTAAAGATATCAGGAGCCGGCTTTCCCGTGAGGTTCAGTTCGGCTGACACAACGCCGTCGACCCGGGCTTCAAACAACGATAATAAGTCAACCGCTTCTAGAACTGCCTTGCAATTTTTGCTTGAAGAAGCCACACCAAGTTTTACTCCTGCTTCTTTCAGCTCCAAAAGGATCTTTTTTGTGGATGGATATACCTCGGCTCCTTCATTTTCAAGCGTTTCAAGAAATGCTTTGTTTTTACGGTTTCCCAGCCCACATACAGTTTCTTTTGAAGGGTCATCATCAGGAGTTCCCCAGGGAAGATCAATGTTTCTCGACTTAAGAAAAGAATCAACGCCCTGGTATCGTGGCTTGCCGTCAACATAATTAAGGTAGTCATCCCGGGTGAATTCCCGGAAGGTTTCATTTTCCTTGTCAGCTTTTTCATGAAGATAGGCATCAAAAACCTTTTTCCATGATTTAGTGTGCACTACTGCTGTTTTGGTTATTACTCCATCCAAATCAAAAACAACAGCATCGAACGCGGGGGTAACTTGTTGGTTCATACGATTGCATTTACGTTAGAAAAAGAATCCTGCATCAAATCGCCAAAATGGCTGTTGAATTCATCGTAACTCATCGGATAGCTTTCTGCCATTGCCTCCTTGTACCTGGTAACAAACGATTCAAAATAGAACTTAGCCTGATGTCCGTTATTTCTTTGACGCAGGCACCATATTTTCATCCATACGGCTTCTTCATTTAAATCGTCATACTCAAGCATTCTGCCGGCGATGGCTTCAACTTCCGGGAGTTTCTTTTCATTTTTATAAATAACTGCCAGCTTTAGCAGGTTATCAATTACCTGGTTTCCGGTAGCGCCTTTACTTTCATCGAGCCACGGCCAGTTTATTCCTTTCAGAAACTGTCCTTTTTCGACGAGTATGTAAAAAGACTCAAGCTGACTTCTGTTCATCCCACCGGGCATATGACACAGTTTATAAGCTTCAACGTAATCACAGAAAAAAGGTTTATCGAACCTGGTTTGCAATAAGCCATTCTGAGTTATAATTTCAAGTCCTTCCATTCGTTGAAGAACTTTTCTGAGCTTATTTAAGGTAACAGCCCTGTTATTACTTACTTTTTTTGCATCAACACCTGGCCACAGCTGTTCATCGATATCAGCTACTGCGGCCCCCATTTCATTTTTTAATGTGGATAACAGGGTAAACAGCAGTAGTTCCTTCACTTTTGGCGTAAATAAACCTGAAACTTCGTTTCCTTCCCTGTCAGTTGCTCTAAAGCCGCCAAACAGACTTATTTGATTGGCTGCATTTTGCTCAGGAAGCCAAACTGTATTTCCTTTTACAGCCGGTTTTTTTCTATAGAACAGGAAAACTGCTGATGCTATAATTACCAGCAATACAATCAGAGCGATAAACACTTCAGGGGTAAACTTCTGAAGTGAGGAGGTTTCATTGGCAGCAACAGCCGGTTTTACAGGCTCATTCAGAGAGAGACGTGTAATCTCTTCTGTGCCAAGGGGACGGTTCCAGAAATGCAAATCACTGACATAACCACGAAGGTTAGCTCCTTGCGAAAGAGCGCTTCCCAAATAGATGTCCCCTGTTCCGGAGAAAGGCGGGTGCCCCTCAGAACTGCCAATATTCCTTCCGTTCAGAAAAATAGCCTGCTCTCCGGTTTCAATTACATAACGCCATACAAGATGATACCATGTATTTGGTTCCAGCTTTTCTTCGGAAATGTAATCGTTTGCCCACAGTCCAAAATAAGGGTGCCCCGATCTTAAAATCAGATGAAGACCTCGGCGATATTCACTTTCATAGTTCCCCAGAACAGCATTGTCGCCAAATTCCATTATTTCACTGAATTTTACATAGCTGCTTACAGTGAAGCTGTTATTCCTGAGGTCGTAATTTTCAGGTGATTTGAGATTTATGCTGGCATTTTCCGGAAGTCGTAACACAGTGCCACGTTCTATGTCCTGCACAAAGGAATAATTCTCACCACTGTATTGCATTTCAGGGTTTAATTTATTTTGTATGGCGTTATCAAAACTGAAACTTCCTGTAAGGCCTGTGCTCAGACTTAATGGAGAGGCTATAATGTTGTAGCTTTCAGGCACCTCCATTTCTCCGGTCACTATTATTTGCTCGGGAGTTACCTGGTAGCCGGGGATAAAAGGTGTGAGTGTTAGTTCTTCTCCGCCCCGGTATGGAAAACTGAAGCGTCCGCCTGTAACTGAAATCTCAGGATTCTTCCAATATACCTTTTCAAATGTTTTACCTGAGCCTTTAACTACTCCGTTAAACCAGGTGAATGAATTGAGTTGTGAGATGATGAAGTTAAAATCAGTTATCTCATCATTTACAAATATAAAATTAGGCCGTTTACCGAACCTGGTCCAGGTTTCCAACAGGTAATTAATATAATCAGGCACCAGGTTCATTATATTACTTGTTCCGGGCTTCTTCACCGGCAGCTTTTCAAAATCCCTTATCATCATCAGCTCCAGGTTTGGACGAACAGGCTGTACATAGTTTTCATTGGCTGATAAACTGAGGATATAGTCTTCTGTCCGGTGAAACATTCGTCCTTGAGGAGAGTAGTTGCCAGAAATAAAGAAAATTATTCTACGGTTGGCCTGAACCAGATAATCAACGGGAGGCCATGCTTCACCTTTGGGGAGAAAAAACAGGTTGGCTGCTATGTCCGATTCATTGATAACTGAATCAAGAATTTCCGGAGCACCATCGTAATTTATAAAAACCGGAATTACCTTGGAGGAATCGGCAGTTATCAGTTGGTGTAACCGGTCAATGAAAGCCTGAACAGGTTGTGAACTCCCGGTGATCATAATATTCTTATCCTTTTCAGTAAGGTTAATTTCAATTCCTGAATTATTATCTCCCTGTAGATAGTTCCAAAACCTTGTGTCTTCAAGGTTATAAGGTTTTATTGCCGAGATAAGAAAAGAAGTCTCTGAAAACTCTTTTGCATTAATAGTACTGCCAATTAGGAGAAGGATGAATAAAAGGCATTTATTTAGAAGGCGTCCCGGTTTATTTCTTCTGTTCATCTTTTATTAAGGTATGCAGGTTATTAATCCTGCCTTATTTTTAGTTCAAAAATAGCTTTTTAAATGAAAGAAGCTAAATTTTTAAACTTTTTTATATAATTTTTAAGTAACACATAATCAGTATTTTTAGAAATGAATTAAGATGAAATTAATTGTACGGTAAGGGTAATTTACCAATACCGTTAACTTTTTTCTAATATGGAGCCACTATCATTGTATTTAAACCAGCAGAATGTGTGAAAAGGGATGAAAAGAAAACACTATTTGATTTTTTCAGCAGGAGGATTTGCAGTGATATTATTCCTGGTGATTTCGCAGCAAGTAATTGATTATACTTCAACCGATGAATTTTGTGCTTCCTGCCATGTTCATCCGCATGCTGAATCTTCGTTTAAATTATCAGTACATAACAGCAACAGAAGCGGCATGTCGGCCCGATGTGTTGATTGTCATCTTCCGCCTGAGGATCAGACCGCATATTTTCTGACACGCAAGGCTTATCATGGTTTTCATGATTTGTACTATTACATTACAAAAGATAAGGATGAAATCGACTGGGAGGCAAAACGTACGGTTGAAGCTGCTAAAAGGTTCGTATATGAAGACGGATGTAAAAAATGCCACACCAATCTTTTTCCGGCCACACTTGATGCCCTGGGGGCAGAGTCACATTTAAAGTACGTGCGCGATCCTGAAAATAATTCATGCATAAAATGCCACCTTGCTGTTGGTCATTACAGGGGAGAGGTGACACTGACCATGGAGGAAACAGTGGTAGATGAGGCAGAGCTTTTTAATGAACCTGCCACAGTTACATCATTTGAAGATTTCACGGAGCAGATTCCAGGAACCACTGTTTCATTTAACATGATAGCTGTGGATGGCGGAACCTTCAATATGGGCAGCTCTGTTGACGAACCCTACCACCGCCCTGATGAGGGACCTGTTCGTGAAGTGCTGGTTAATGATTTCTGGATGGGTGAAATAGAGGTTTCCTGGAATGAATACCTCGCTTTCTTTAATGCGACCAGTTCACAGGGAAGAAAAGAAGCTGAAGTTTCAGAAGCCGATGAGGAAGTTGACGGCATAACTGGTGCCACACCTCCATGGGGTGCACCCGACCAGGGGTGGGGAATGACCACGCGTCCGGCAATTACCATGACACATCATGCTGCAGAAACCTATTGCAGGTGGCTAAGCAGTGTTACCGGAAAAAACTACAGGCTTCCTACTGAAGCAGAGTGGGAATATGCAGCTCGCGGCGGAACACAAGGGCCTTATTTTTTCGAGGGATCACCTAAAAGTTTTGAAACCGATGGCATCCTGAATAAAATATTCGGACCGGACACAGCGGTAATAAATTCATATGTCATTTACCAGGAGAACAGTCCGTATCGTACACAACCTCCTTCCGCAGTTAAGCCAAATCCCCTGGGTTTAAAAAATATGTTGGGCAATGTTGCCGAGTTTTGCCTCGACTGGTACGATCCGCAGGTTTATGCCAAATATCCGCAAGGAGTTGTAAAGAACCCACGTGGACCTCGTGAAGGGCTTGAACATGTAATAAGAGGTGGGTCGTTTAAAAATTCGGCAAAAGACCTGCGTATTGCCCGTCGTGATTTTACACGAACAAAGGAGTGGCTGGAAACCGATCCGCAGATACCTAAGAGCATATGGTGGTATTCCGATGCCAATCATGTTGGATTCAGGGTAATTTGCGAATACCCGGTTCCGGAGATGAATGAAGAAACTAAAAATTAATTATATCATGAAAAAAAATCAACTCTCGCGACGGAACTTCCTGGGGAAGTCAGCACTGATTGGTGCTGCCGGGCTGGCCGGATTAGGTGCCATCAGTTCCTGCAGCAGGAATGCACGAAAAGTTGATTACCAGTTTCCCCCGTTACTGAATAAAGCTCCCGACGGGAAGAAACTTCGTGCCGGCCTGGTTGGATGCGGAAACCGCGGTACCGGGGCTGCATTAAACTTCCTTGCAGCAGGGAATGACCTTGAATTGGTTGCCCTTGCCGATGTTTTTGAGGATAAAGTGTGGGATTGTTACGGAAAGCTTGAAAAGCAGAAGGTGGAAGTTCCAAGAAACAACTGTTTCTGGGGATTTGATGCTTATAAACAACTGCTTGATGTTGATTTGGATATCGTTTTACTTGCAACCCCTCCTCATTTCAGGCCTGCACATTTCGATGCTGCCATTCAGGCCAAAAAGCACGTTTTTATGGAGAAGCCTGTATCGGTCGATCCCGTGGGGGCACGGCAAATTATAGCCACTTCCAAGAAAGCGGAAAAAATGGGATTGACTGTCGTTACCGGTACCCAGCGCAGGCATCAGCGCGACTATATTGAAACCTACCGTCAGGTTGCTTCAGGCGCCATTGGAGAGATAACATCTGCCAAGGCCTGGTGGCTTCAGTCGCATGTTTGGTTTCGCACACGGGAGGAAGAATGGAGCGATATGGAATACATGTTGCGCAACTGGAACAATTTCATCTGGCTCTGTGGCGATCATATCCTCGATACCCATGTTCACAATATCGATATTGTAAACTGGTTCCTCGGGAAGCATCCCGAAAGCGCCATCGGATTTGGTGGCAGGGTCAGAAGGCTTACCGGCGATCAGTACGATTTCTTCAGCGTTGACTTTGACTTTGGAAATGGTGTTTTTTCGCACAGTATGTCTAGGCAGATTGATGGCTGTGCCAATTCGCTCGGCGAGCATATCGTTGGCACAGAGGGATACACCAATTGCAAAAACACCATATTCAATCCCGACGGATCGGTAAAGTGGCAATATGAATATCCTAAAAACAAGGATGGCAAATCAACAGGAATAGTTGAAGTTTCGCCTTATGTGCAGGAACATATCGATATGGTGACGGCTATCAGGGAAAATAAACCTATTGTAGAGGCCGAGCGTACTGCCGTTTCAACACTTACTGCCATTATGGGCCGCACAGCAGCCTACACTGGTCAGAAGGTCAGCTGGGAAGACATGTTGAATTCTACAGAAAGGCTTGGTCCGGATACCTACGAAATGGGACCGGTAAGTAAACAATTCCCCGTACCTTTACCAGGAACTCAACATAAAGCTTAAAGTTATGATATCGGTTGTTATTCCATTTTTAAACGAAGAGAAACTCATTGAACGGTTTCTTGGTGAGCTCTGCGAAAACATTGAACAAACCGGAGAAACGTATGAAATCATTTGTGTTGATGATGGAAGTACGGATTCTACTTTACAGAAGCTGCTACAGTTTAAGAAAAGGAAATGCAACCTGAAGGTACTTTCACTCTCACGTAACTTTGGGTTACAGCCTGCCCTTACAGCAGGCATCGAATATGCCAAAGGGGATTATGTAGTTATCATGGACGGGGATTTCCAGGACCCGCCGGAACTGGTGCCGGTGCTTTTTGATAAAATAAAGGCAACAGGAGCCGATATTGTTTCGGCTGTAAGGGAAGCACGAAGCGAAAAATTCACCAAGCGTCTTTACATCAATATATTTCACCGGATTTTTGACAAACTTACCGGCGGGCAGCAGGTGGCGCAAACCGGCAACTTCTGTATTATTAACAAGAAAGCTCATCGGGCAATGCTTCTGTTTTCGGAACGGAACAGGTACATCCCCGGAATCCGTAATTTCATTGGATTCCGGCATGAATTCATATTGTACGATCGTCCTGACAGGCCTGAAGGTGAAGCTAAAATGAGCCGGAAGAAGCTTTTTATGCTTGCATCTGATGCTATTTATTCATTCTCGAAATGGCCCATTATAGTTTGCTTATACCTTGGGCTGCTTGGGGTACTTATATTCTTCCTGGCTATAATTTACACCGTTGGCTCAAAATTTTTAGGGTTTGCTCCTATTGGCTGGTCCTCAATGATCCTGGCCATTAGCTTTTTTGGTTCAGTACAATTGACCTTTCTTGGGCTCATCGGAGAATATGTTTACCGGATTTTCAAGGAAGTGCAGAACAGGCCCATCTATTTTATACAGGATGTTTATGACTGAAAGCCGCTCTATAGTATCGGGGAAGTACCTGTTTACAGGAGTACTTGCTCTTGTTGCAGCAGCACTTGCTATCCTGGCGCCCAAAAGCGCTGTAAATGTGGATGAGCAGTTGCATTATCCACATGCAAAGTCAGTTGTGAACTGGTATTTCACCGGAGGTGAAGATCAATCGAGCTTACAGACGCCTCAGACGAATTTAAAATACTATGGGCAATCGGTCGATAATTTTACTGCATTGGTTAACCGTGTTTTTAATGTTGAAGATGAATTTTTAGTCAGGCATTTTACCGGAGCTGTTTTCTTTTTACTGCTCCTTCTTTTTACAGGCCTGTTGTCGAAGGAAGTTACCGGTTCCTGGACTGTCGCAGTGATTACCATGCTGGCGCTTGTGTTCATGCCGCGTCTTGCCGGACAGGCATTTGGAAACCTGAAAGACATACCTTTTGCGGCAGGCTATACAGCCGGAATTTTAATGATTGTCCGGTTTGTGAGGGAAATGCCTCATCCACGGTGGAAAAGCGCCCTGTTGCTTGGAGCTGCCATCGCTTTTACTGTTTCGGTAAGGGCCGGCGGATTTATTCTCTTCGCATACCTGGGGCTGGCTTTGCTGCTGTATTTTGTTTGGAAGCCTTTTTACTTTATAGAAATAGTTTCAACTAAACCCGTTTTTGTAAGGCTGTTGGGCCAGGGGACAGTAATACTGGTGACAGGTTATTTCGCCGGATTGCTGTTCTGGCCCTACGCCCTGCAAAACGTTTGGGTTCATCCCCTGGAGAGCCTGCAGGTGATGGAACATTACAAGGTGAGCATCAGGCAACTGTTCGAGGGAGAGATGATATGGAGTACCCGTTTACCTTGGTATTACCTGCCCAAATGGCTGGCTATTTCGACACCGGTGTATGTTTTGGCCGGTTTCGTTGTTTTTGCCGGTTTCTTCATTTCTGAAAGTTTAGGTGCAAGACGTAATTGCAGACAAATGTTTTTGGAAGGATTTGTGTTGTTTTCGTTTGCCTTTCCATTCATATATGTAATTGCTATCGATTCAAACCTGTATAGCGGAGTCAGGCAAATGCTGTTCATATTGCCTCCCCTTGCATTGTTATCGGTGTGGGGTATATACAAGCTGCTTAAATTGCTGGCAGAAAAGAACAGGGCAGTGGGTTACGCATCTTCCTTAATTTTTGTTGGTGCATTGGTGTGGCCGGTAAAGCACCAGGCGGCAACTTTCCCTGCAGATTATGTTTATTTTAACTCACTGACCGGCGGTAACAGGCAGGCCTGGGGTAATTATGAATACGACTATTATTTCCATAGCATAAAAGAAGCGGTCGATTATTTGCATGAATTAACCGCTGGAGATACCGTTACGGTGGCAATGAACAGTAATCTTTCCAACTATTTTGACAATAAACCCGAAACCAATTATATATACACACGGTTCCTCGAGAGAAGTTCGGCTGACTGGGATTACGCAATATTTGGTATAAATTACCTGGAACCGCATCTGTTGAAGGATAGCAGGTGGAAACCTTTAAATGCGATAAAGACTTTTTACCATCGGGGAAATCCTGTGGCTATGGTGGTTGAAAGACCCGATAAGTTGGATTTTTATGGTATTTCTGAAATAAAAAGCGGAAATTTGCAGCAGGGGATTGCGTTCCTTGAGAAGGCTGTGGAAAAGCAGAAAAACAATGTCTGGCTGTATGTTAATTTGGCCAGGGCTCAGCTGGAATTGGGAAATGAAAAGGAGTTTTTTCATTACCTGGAAGAAGGAAAGAAATTACTTCCTGATTATGAGCCTTTGATTCTGTTGGAGGCTAATCATTACTTCCGGGAAGAAAAGTTTGAAAAGACAAATGCGATCCTTAACCGGCTGCTCATTATTAATCCCTTGTATAAGCCTGCGAAGCAGATGCTTGAAGATGTAAAGAAAAAAATGGAAACAGATAATAGAAGTTAAATTAAAAAGATAACAGAAATGAAAGCGTTAAAAAGATTATTTGCAACATTTATTGCCGGAATTTTTAGTTTACCATACCTGCTTTTTGCGCAGGATGAAGGGACCTATATCGATAACCTTGGTGTACAGGACAGTTCCTATATGGAACAGGATATGTTGGCAGAAAGTGCACAGGGAACAGGAACCGGTACTATAGTTATAATTATTGTAGTTGTAGTTGTAATTGTTGCAGCTGTAGCTTATTTCATTAAAAAGCGGAAGAAATAACCTGCCGGAAATTGCAGCAATTATTGTAAGCTGTCAGTAATGTTCCTCTTCTCAGTTATTCCCATGCGGTAAGGCATAGGAACCAACAGGTTGCTTTTAGCAGAAGCTGACAGGTGGGATTTTATTGACAGCTTATTTTTATTTATCGACCATCCTTTTTACCGATCACATTATCAATACCGCAGGCATACTGCTTTCCAATAATTATATTATCCCATCTGCTTTTTTATTCAATATCAACGGGAACGATTGGCACATTGAAGTTGCATTCCTATCCACGAAGGTTTCCAGCACATCCTCAGGCATGAAACAGTAATCCGGTGCAGGAAGACGACTCCCTAAATGGGCCATAATATTAATAGGAACTACATCAATCTTCGTTCAGGATGAGCTAAACATTATTCTTTGGCCGTACCAAATTCGCAAAATCGCGAATTTGATTAGACGGAGGTACGGCTTTGATACGACGATGAATTTGAATTGGTGACATTGGTGTAAAGGAGGATAATCATAAAAACCTTGTTTGATGGTAACATAATGTGGCAATGAAAAAGGCTTTTGTAAATCGGGAGATGAACAGACAAAAGTAATTGAGAAATGTATTTTAGGAACGCCACAGGGGCAGGTGATATGGTAGAGAAATTGACTGATTGGGGCAAAAAAAAAGGCAGCTTATACAAGCTGCCTCAAAGCCATGAAAACAATTAAACAATGTTCAGAAAACAGAAAACTAGAAACAATTTATATTGTCATAATATCTTTATCTTTAGCTTCAACGAGGGTATCCACTTTTTTCGAGTAATTATCCGTTAATTTCTGGACTTCATCTTCGGCATCTTTTTCGATATCTTCCGAGAGTCCTTCCTTTTGCAGTTTTTTAAGGCTTTCATTGGCATCCTTACGGGCAAGCCTTATGCTCACTTTAGCTGCTTCACCTTCCTGTGCGGCCTGTTTTACCAGTTGCCTTCTTCTTTCTTCGGTAAGCACCGGGATATTTATACGAATAATTTCTCCGTTGTTATCAGGATTGAAACCCAGGTTAGCTGCCAGTATAGCCTTTTCGATTACAGGAATAAGATTTTTTTCCCAGGGTTGGATGGCAATTGTCCGTGCATCGGGCGTACTGACATTCGATACCTGGTTCAGCGGGGTGAGTGAGCCGTAATACTCTACATGAATCCCATCAAGCATAGCGGGAGATGCTTTTCCGGCCCTGATGTGCACCAGCTCTTTTTCGAGGTGCGTAATGGCTGCACGCATCTTCTCCGTACAATGTTCAATAATAAAATCTACTTCTTCTTGCATTTGTTAAGCAGTGAGTTTCTACCCTTAGAATGATAGCAAATATAAAAAAAATATGTTTATGCTAAAATTTTTTAAGGTTTTGTTTGTTTACAGTGCCAAAAAAAAGGGTTAATAAACGATGGTTCCAATATTTTCGCCTGTCACCACCTTCATCAGGTTTCCTTTCTGATCCATATTAAAAACCAGCACCGGCAGGTTGTTTTCACGGCACAGGGTGGTTGCGGTCAGGTCCATTATGCGCAGGTTTTTATCATAGATTTCGGTAAAGCTTATTTTGTCGAACTTTGTTGCACCGGCATCTTTTTCAGGGTCGGCTGAATAAATTCCATCTACCCGGGTGCCTTTCAACATGATATCGGCTCCTATTTCTACGGCACGCAATGCACTTGCCGTATCGGTTGTAAAATAAGGATTTCCCGTACCGCCTGCAATAATAGCCACTTCGCCTTTTTCGAGCGCTTCCACTGCATCCTCACGTGAATAGTAACGGGCAACGGGCTCCATTCTGATGGCAGTAAATACTTTTGACTTAACACCCATTGCGTTGAGCGATGAATTTAAGGCAAGGCTGTTGATAACGGTAGCAAGCATTCCCATCTGGTCGCCTTTTACCCTGTCGAAGCCACGGGAGGTGCCGCTGAGGCCCCTGAAGATGTTTCCTCCTCCAATGACAATCCCGGTTTGAATTCCCATTCGCGACAATTCAGCTATCTGCTCAGCATACTCGTTTAGCCGTGTTTCATCGATGCCATAGTTTTTTGTTCCCATGAGCGATTCGCCGCTCAGTTTTAAAAGAATCCGTTTATACTTTATCATAATTGTATGTTGCAACTTTACTTAATTTCAATGCCTTTTTCGGTGCACCATTGTTGCCCCAGTTGACTCAGCTTGTACTTTTGAATTTTCCCGCTGGCTGTCATCGGGAACTCTTCAACAAAGAAGATGTACCGGGGAGTTTTAAAGCGGGCAATTTTCCCGCGGCAGAAATCGGTCACTTCTGCTTCAGTAAGGGTTTGCTCCTTTTTGACCTTAATAAATGCACCCACTTCTTCGCCATATTTAGGACTTGGTATACCGGCCACTTCCACTGCTTCAACCTGAGGAAGCCCATAGAGGTAATTTTCTATTTCGCGGGGATAGATATTTTCTCCGCCGCGGATAATCATATCTTTAATGCGACCTGTAATCCGGTAAAAACCATCTTCCGTTTTTACGGCCAGGTCACCCGAATGTAGCCAGCCATCGGCATCGATAGCTTTATCAGTGGCTTCCGGCCGTTTATAGTAGCCTTTCATTACGTTGTATCCACGGCAGCAAATTTCGCCTTGCTCACCGGTTTTGCATATTTCCCCGGTTTCAGGATTTATAATTTTCACTTCCACATTTGGCAACTCGAATCCTACTGTTGTAGAGCGCACTTCGGCCGAATTGTGCGTTCGTGTTGCTGTAATTCCGGGTGATGCTTCGGTAAGTCCGTACACGATAATGATATCCTTTGCATGCATTTTGGTCATTACCTGCTTCATGGTTTCAATGGGGCACAGCGAGCCAGCCATAATGCCTGTTCTGAGCGAACTCAGGTCGAACATATCGAACATGGGATGGTTCAGTTCGGCAATGAACATTGTCGGTACTCCATACAGGGCGGTACATTTTTCTTTTTGAATGGAGGCAAGTACCATCAACGGATCGAAATCTTCGGTAAACACCATAGTGGCACCGTGAGAAACGGACCCGCAAACAGCAAATACGCATCCGAAGCAATGAAACAATGGAACGCAAACCAACAGCTTGTCGTCGGCGCTGTATTTCATGCATTCTGCTACTGAAAATCCATTATTCAGAATATTATAGTGGGAAAGCATTACCCCTTTTGGAAAGCCGGTTGTTCCGGAGGTATATTGCATATTGATCACATCATGGCAATCAAGGGTTTCCTTAATCGATTCCAGTTCGAAATCGTCCATATGGCTGCCCAGCAGTATCAGTTCCGGGGTATTGTACATTCCACGGTGCTTCTGCTGGCCAATAAAAGCAACATTTTTCAGCTGGGGAAACTTCTTGCTGTTCAGATCGCCCCTGGCTTGTTCCTTTAATTCAGGAACAAGCTCAAAAATCATCTGCACATAATCGCTGTCGCGGTACCCATCCACCAAAAAGAGGGTGTTGATGTCGGCATCTTTGAGCAGGAATTCCAATTCCGATAGTTTGTAATTGGTATTTATGGTCACCAGCACTGCCCCGATTTTGGCTGTGGCAAACATAACGGTGGTCCAGTCGGGAACGTTCTTTGCCCATATACCTACTTTATCGCCCGGTCTGACACCAATGTATAGCAATCCTTTTGCCAATGCGTCGACCCGCTCGTTGAACTGCCGGTAAGTGAAACGAAGATTGCGGTCGGGGTAAACAATAAATTCTTTATCGGGCGTTTCATAAGCCCATTTTTCCAGGATTTTACCTAATGTATAATCGAGTAACTGCATGAAGTTCTGATCTGGTTTTGGTTACTGAAAAATAATAGCTACACCGGAGTATAAACAACGGCCAGTATTTTTGCCGGCTGTTTTTTGGCGGCATGCACATTATGTGCAACAATGGAGTCGAGGTAAATGGTATCGCCTTTTTCAACATGAAATACATCTTTGCCGTAGTTCACTTCGATACTGCCTTCAAGAACATAAATAAACTCTTCCCCTTCGTGGGAGGAAAGTTTATAGTCCGGTTCCGCAGAAGGTTCAATTTCAACGATAAAAGGTTCCATATGCCTTCCGGTTTTATCCTGGGCCAGCGAGAAGAAATTGAGGTGTTCACGGGTTGAGTCATTTTTTGTTGAGAAACTCATACTCGATTTTTCTTCTCCTGCTCTTACAATTACAGGTCCTACCTGGTCCTGGTCATCGAGAAAAGTACCAATACGAACTCCCAGTGCACGTGAGATTTTTATAAGATGGCCCAGTGAAGGAATGACACCCTTTTCCTCGATATTTTTAAGCTGATTCCTGTCAAGGTTAGCTTTTAATGCCAAATCTTCCGGTGAAATTTGCCTGAATTCACGAAATTCCCTGATTTTTTTTCCTAAAGTTTTTTTGTTCATTTTCATTTGAAGTTACAACCATTTAACAAACCTGAAATCTTGTTTGTGGGGTAAACCTTCTTTGTTTGGGTAAAGTCTGAATCCGTAACTGAATGAACCGGGTTGAACCGGGTTGTAATTTAAGGTGAAACAACAAACATTTCCTTCGCAGGCTGATTTCTGAAAACTGACAGTTTCAATTATACGTGCGCCTTCTCCATTTCCGTTTTCAGTAACAAGCAGTTCAAGGCCAACCTCGTTGCAGTCGAGTCCTTTCAGATCTATTTCCACACGAATTGGATACTCTTTGCCAATTTTCATTACATTGTTGAATCCATCAGCAAACTCTGTTTTTTTAACCTCGATAGAATTCCATATTGAGCTTACTTTACTTTTCCAGGCAGCCAGTTCTTTTGCCCATGAAAAATTATCCTTTATTATTTTCTTGCTTCTTTCGAGCTGAGGCAGGTAATACTTATTGTGGTAATCCTGCATCATTCTTCCGGTGGTAAAATCAGGAGCTACACGGGCAATTGTATTTTTTATATAGGAAACCCATTCCATAGGTATGTCTTCACTGTTTCGCCGATAGAAAGATTTTACAACTTCCTGTTCCAGAATTGAGTAAATTGTTTCAGCATCAAGTTCGTCCTGGAAATCCTGCACATCGTAGGTTCGTTCTGCCGGTAATGCCCAGCCTGCATTTTTCTGATAGCCTTCAACCCACCAGCCGTCGAGAACGGAAAAGTGAAGCGTACCGTTCATTGCCCCTTTTTGCCCGCTGGTACCTGAAGCTTCCAGTGGGCGGGTAGGGGTGTTCAGCCAGACATCGACACCCTGCAGGAGCATCTTTGCCAGGTTGATGTCGTAATTTTGAAGGAATAAAATTTTTCCTCTGAACTCAGGACGCTTTGAAATTTCGACAATGTATTTGATAAGGTCCTGGCCAGCCTTATCGGCCGGATGAGCTTTGCCGGCAAATATAAACTGTACCGGTTTGGCCGGATTATTTACGATTGCCGATAACCGGTCCAGGTTTCTGAACAGCAGGTATCCTCTTTTATAGGTGGCAAAGCGGCGGGCAAAGCCAATTGTCAAAGCATCAGGATTAAGTTTACCCAACACTTCGGTAATCAGCTGCGGGTTTTCGTTACGTTTAATCCAGACATCGGAAAAACGCTCTTTGATATACCGAATCAGTTTTGCGCGTAATGTCTTTCTGAGTTCCCAGATTTGATTGGCCGGGACATCGTATATTTTTTTCCAGACTTCAAAATCAAGTTGATTCTTTGGAAATTCCTGTCCGAAATATTCTTTATGAATATTTTTCCATTCCTGGGCTGTCCATGAAGAATAATGGACCCCGTTAGTTACATAGCCAATTTCCAGTTCTTCTTCAAGATAGCCTTTAAACATTGACTTGAGAACCGTTTTGCTAACTTCGCCGTGAAGCTTACTCACCCCATTGATACCCTGTGAAAGGTTGCTGGCCAGGTAACTCATGTTGAAGTTGCTTTCATTGGGTTCAGCTTTGCCAAGCATTTCGAATTCCTCCCAATTGAGGCCAAGTTTTGACGGGAAGCCCGACATATAATGCCTGAACATATCGTGGTGAAACGAATCATGTCCGGCGGGTACAGGGGTGTGTGTAGTAAAAACAGTAGAGACACGCACTGCTTCTTTTGCTTGGGCAAAATTCAGCCCGTACTTTTCTCTTATGTATGCTATGCGTTCAATCCCAATGAAGGCGGCATGTCCTTCATTACAGTGATATATGTCAGCCTCTACTCCCAGTTTGTTGAGCGCCTTTATGCCTCCTATGCCCAGCAGTATTTCCTGTTTGAGCCGGTTTTCATTGTCGCCGCCATAGAGGTGGTGGGTAACAAAACGGTCCTGTTCCTGATTGTCGGGCAGGTCGGAATCAAGCAAATAAAGTTTTACCGAACCAATCAGCACCTGCCATACTCTGGCTACAAGTTTACGGCCGGGAAGATCAATTTCAATGCTTACCCAATCATCCTTTTCGTCTAAAACGGGATGGACAGGGATTTTTGAAAAATCCTGGAATTCATAGCTGGCCATTTGCTCTCCATGAAGGTTAAGCACCTGCTTAAAGTAGCCGTAACGGTAAAGCAATCCCACTGCTGTGAGGTTTACTTTCATATCGCTGGCTTCTTTCAGATAGTCGCCGGCGAGCATTCCCAGGCCGCCTGAATATATTTTTAGTGAATCGTGCAGGCCATATTCCATGCTAAAGTATGAAATCCTGGGTTCTCCGAGGTTTTGCCTTTCCTGCATATAAAGGCTGAATTCCTCATGCACCTGGTGCATAAGCGACATAAACTTTTCATCTTTTTCCAGTTGCTGGAAACGTTTGTAGCTTACCTCCCCAAGCATAACTATGGGATTATGGGCACATGTTTCCCAAAGGTCAGGGTTTATGTAACTGAATAAATCTCTTGCACTCGTATTCCAGACCCACCAAAGGTTTTTTGATAATTCGCGCAATGGGGACAGGCTTTCGGGCAAATGTGATTCTACAACTATTTTTCTCCAAACAGGCTTTTCATTTTCCTGCCATTGTATATGTGGATTGTTTTCTATGCTCATTATAAAATTCCAGTTTTTGTACTTAAAAAATCGATTGCAAAAATAAACTTTCTCTTCAGACGAGTCTTGAAATTGGCAATTATTTTAGATTGATTGACAATGTAATAACATGAGAGCAATTATTTTCGTTTATGCTTTTTAACTGTGGATTTTGGTTTTTGCCTGGGTTTTTGAAGCCTTTGGATTTCAAGCTCCAAAGTTCGTATTTTTTTATCTTTTTCACGAATGATTTCCTGCAGCATTTCAACTTCCGGTTGATGACTCACATCCTCAGGTATAATCTCATCCAGCCTGAGGGTAAAGTCGCTTAACACATTCATGTAATTGATAAAAGCTTCATAGGGTGATTCATATGGATTTATATATGTCTGCCCCTGGTTACCGGAAAAATGTTTGGTTGACATGTAGTAGAAATGATCGCTTTCCTGAAGATAATTCCAGTCCTTAATCAGCTCTTCGTTTTTACATTCGGCCATTTTTTGTGAAAGAACGTATAATTTATCAAATGCTTCTTTCTGCATTTCATTTCCGAGCCATGAAGTCAAATCCCTTTCTTCATCGGCCCAGGAGATGGGGTCAGGAACACTGACAACAGAAATTGGTTGCAACTCCTGTACAGCCTGTGATGGTGTAATAAATCTCAGGCTGTCATTTTTAACAACATTGTCAACCCAATGTTCAAGAAATTCAAAGATGCCGCTTTCCTTTGGTTGTCTCTGGCCAAATGATTCGTAACTTAAAAACAGGTTTATAACTTCTTCTTTAGGATGAAGATTATTCAGCCAGGCAGTAAATTTTTCAGCTGTCAGAGGGTGTTCTGACCAGTTGCTGTTTGAGAAGCGGAATGAAATGTCGTCGCTGAATTTGTAATTACGCATCAGTACTTTCATTCGGGGATTAATAGCATTTACATACAAAAAGTTTGGACTTTTCCAGCCCAGCACCTGTCGTGCACCTTCGGTAAGCATGGCATTATAACCCATTTTATGCACCTGTGCACCGATTTCGTCGGAGTAAATCATTTCCGTATTCCTGAAAATACGGGGCTTTTGATTAAAAAGGGTTGAAATCATTTGATCGTGCAAAATGACCTGTTGCTCAAAAACGTTTTTATCTTTCAATGATGCCAGGGAATGAGAATAAGTTTCAGAAAGAAATTCAATGCAGTTGGTTTTCGAAAGATCCTGAAATGATTGGAGGACCTCCGGGGCATACAGTTGAAATTGTTCCAATGCAACACCTGTAATTGAAAAAGCAACTTTAAAGCGATCGTTATATTTTTCTATTAATTTCAGCAACAGCTTGTTTGTTGGCAGGTAGCTTTTTTCAGCTACTTTCCGCAGGATGGTTTCATTGGCATAATCATCGTAATAGTAATGATCGTTCCCGATGTCGAAAAACCGGTAGCGGCGATACCTGAAAGGCTGGTGGACCTGGAAAAATAAGCAAATCGATTTCATTCCTGTTTACAGTTGACGTAATTATTAACTTAATACATTTTTATAAACCTCTCTTACCTGTTGGGCCGAATGTTTCCATACAAATTTATTAACTTCCTTCTTGCCCGAACCTTTAAGATAACCCGCGAGGGAATTATAGTTCAGCAGGCCGTAAATCGAATCGGCCATTGCATAGGTATCCCAGAAGTCAATTTTTATGGCATGTTTTAAAATTTCTGAAACCCCTGACTGGTTAGATATTATCACCGGCACATTTGCCTGCATGGCTTCGAGAGGGACTATTCCAAAAGGCTCCGAAACCGAAGGCATAACAAACACATCGGTATATTTGAACAACCGATAGACATCCTCTGGTGCAAGAAATCCTGTAAAATGAAATTTATCGGCCAGCCCCAGCTGGGCAACCCGCGCTACCATTTCATTCATTTTATCGCCGCTTCCGGCCATAACAAAACGTACGTTTTTCATTTTTCTTGAAAGTAAAAATGCGGCTTCAATAAAATACTCGGGACCTTTTTGGATAGTTATCCTGCCCAGGAAGGTGACTACCTTCTCCTTCAATCTTTTTTTATAGTTCGTTTCCTGAGTTTTATTCTCCGGCTCCACTGCATTATACACGGTGGTTATTTTTTCTTCCGGAACAAAATATTTGTCAACCAGCAGTTGTTTGGTGTAATTACTTACTGCAATAATTTTATCGGCGGCTTCCATCCCTTCCCGTTCGATGGCATAAACCACCGGGTTAACATTTCCGCCACTTCTGTCGAAATCGGTGGCATGAACGTGAATTACCAGGGGTTTTCCTGAAGCTTTTTTGGCTGCAATTCCTGCCGGATAGGCGAGCCAGTCATGAGCATGAATCAGGTCAAAGTTGTTATTGGAGGCAATAATTTCGGATATAAAGGCATAGTTTTTAATCTCATCGATAAGATCAAAGCCATATGTTCCGCTAAAATCAATTGTAAATCCTTCGGTTGTTTTGATAAACCGGCTTTTAACTTTCTCCTTTTTGCTTTTTAGTTGCCAGAATTCTTCATCATTTAAATAGGGAACCAAAACAGAATTAAATGCCAGGCTTTCGATTCTTTTTTCTGCATCAGCGAATGCTATTTCTTTTTTCAACACAGGAATATTATTTGCTCCTATTAGTTGAATTGTGGTAGTTTCCTCATCTCCAAATTCTTTTGGCACTACAAACAATATCTCAATGTCTTTAAGGCTGGCCAGCCCTTTTGTTAAGCCATAACAGGCAGTGCCTAACCCTCCTGAAATGTGTGGAGGAAACTCCCATCCGAACATAAGGACTTTCATTGCCTGTTTTTTATAGGTTTATAGCTTTTGAGCTGGTGAAGAGCACAATATATTCCAGCTACATTCCAGGCCTGGGAAACTGCTCCTTTTCCTTTATGTGGAGGGTCGCCATTGTATACTTCTGACAACGTTCCGACACAATGCTCTGTCAATGCTTCTTCAAACATTTCAAGTTGGTTTTTTATAAATGGAATTCCACCTGTGCCATGAATAGCCAGGTAGGCTTCAGTGAAAAACTGCATCAGCCAAGGCCACACAGCACCCTGATGAATCGCAGCTTCGCGCTGGTCTGGCCCTCCTTCCACTACCCCTTTGTACCTTAAATGGTCGGGTGAAAGCGTGCGCAGGCCCCGTTTAGTAAGCAGCTTTTGTTTTGCGACACTAAGAACATGTTTCTTTTGTTCTTTCGACAGGGGAGAATATTTCATAGCCGTGGCAATTATCATGTTCGGCCTGACAGCCCAATCGGCAATTCCCTTATAAACTACATCGGCCAGATGTTCATGTCCTTGCTTCCAAAAGGTTCTGACAAATGCATTGCCTATTTTTTCAGGCATATCTTCCCACCGGCTGACAAATTCGCTGTCGCCTGCTTTGCGGCACATCTCCAGAGCAAACACAACTGCATTGTACCACAGGGCGTTTATCTCAACAGCCAATCCTGCTCTTTGCATTACCGGTTTCCGGTTTACATAGGAATCCATCCATGTAAGTGCGGTATTATCTTTCTCAGCTTCCAGCAATCCGTCGGCAGTGATGTTTATGAATTCCGGTGTTGAATTTCGATAGGCTTCCAAAATATCTTTCACAGTGTTGCAGTAATTGAGCCATATGCCTCTTGGCGACCGCTGGATGTCGGTATATTTTTGCAATGCCCAGATGTACCACAAAGCAGCATCTGCTGAACTGTACGATTTAACAGGGCTGAAAATATTGTCAGGTAACAAGCCATTCTTCAGGTGTTTCTTGTAAGTGCCCAATACCTCTGAACAGAGTTTGGTATTACCTGTTGCCAAAGCTATTCCCGGCAATGAGATAAAGGTCTGGCGGCTGATGCTGTCGTGCCAGGGAAAACCGGCAATAATTGTTGTTTCATCCTTTTTTTGCTGAATGAATTGCTCAGCGGCATTTTTTAAAGAGGTAGAGAAGGTAACCCGGTGAGCCAAACGGTTTATCTCACGGGAAAACAGCTGCCTCAGAGAATTGGGGTTCCCATTTTCAAGTCCTGCAGAGAAAACAACGGCTTCACCCGGATTGAGGCTCAACTCGAAATAACCAGGAACAAACAAATCTTCCAGATATTCATAGCCCCTGTTGAATTCCTTGATGTATTCGATATTGTAATACCAGTCTGGAACGGGCACAAAATCATTGCTTTTGCTGAATTGCATGTATAATTCGGGATAGCCTTCATAGAGCTTTGCGCAGATGCCATTCTCTGCAGATTGATATTTACTGTTTACAAAAAGATTAGCCTTACTTAAGTTGTGCATATTGCGAAAGGCCAGAAAAGGCCTGAATCGTAAAGTTGCCGTATCAGGGGCTTCTTCAAGGTTGTAACGGATAAGTACCTGTTTTTTTCGTTCTCTGAGAATTCTTTCCATTGACAGTATGACACTGCCAATACGATAGGTTACTTTAGGACTATGGCTGAATTTAATGTTTTGAATGTACTTGTGCCCATTGGGTTCATAAATGCCTCCCTTATAGCGGTGGATCCCCAGTTTAAACTCTTCTTCCCCCTGGATAACTGAAACATCGAGTGAAGAAAGCAGGACGTGTTTTTCTTCACCAAAAGAACTGATGGGACAAACCAGGAGTCCATGGTATTTTCTGGTGTTACAACCATTCAAGGTTGTGCTCATATAGGAACCTGTACGGTTCGAACGTAAGATTTCTCTGTTAAGTGAATACAGTAAATTGATTAACTGCCCCTTATCAAAATTGAGATAGTTCATCTGGCTTGTTTATATCAGAAATAAAACTAATTCTGTCAGATAATAAATCTATTTCATAACTAAGGTTGAGGTAAGGATAATTTTCCTGTAGCTGTTGTGCTTTTTTTAAACTTTCTCTTAAAAAGTGAAGGTGTTCATGAGTAACCATATTATACGGCTTGTGGTTCACAGCTGTTATCAGTTTTTGAACCTTTTTTGCAAGTTTTTGGCTTTCTTCTTCAATCAGAGCATCTTGGAAAATGTTCCAGATGTGTTTAATTGCTGATGATGAAAGGTGAATCATGTCTTCATCATAAAAACGGTAATCGCGTAATTCATCCATCATGATTTCGTACGATGGAAAGTAGTTGCAGTGTTCTTCTCCAAATCCCCTGATGATGTTATCGATTGAAAGCAGCAGGGTAGATTTGCTGCGTTGGTTTTCTATGGCGCCATCTTTCCAGTGCCGGATAGGGCTTACTGTAAAAAATACTTTCAAGTCAGGGTTAATTTTCCAGATTTCAGGTAATATCTGACGGTATTCCTCTACTATTTCACCAGGTGTTAAACGGAATCTTTTGAATTGCGTATCGGGTATTTTATGGCAGTTCGATACCGTCTGGCCTGTTGGTTTATATTCATAAACCCAGGCTGTTCCTAAAGAGAGAAACAGAAATCCGGCTTTTTGTAAGAACTGGTATGATGTTTCTATCCGTTGATTGATGTCTGAAAGAGTTTTTTCTGCATCGGGAGAAGAAAATCGTCCATGATGGTAAAAGCTGTGGTACAGGCCATCGTGCTTTACCAGGTGAGTTGAGGTGAACTGCTTTTTTTGCAGTAGGAACCGGAGCCCGTGGGCAATGGAAACCGGATTGTAAAGGATGCCAAACGGGTTCATATCTACCGGGTACTTTAAGGCCAACATCTTGTTACCGATGTTCTCAGTAAAGCATGAGCCCATGAGCATCGTGAAATTTTTATATCCTGTTTTCCACCCGAAGTCAGGGATTTTTACTTCGGTTTGAAATTTTGAACCCATTTCACTTTACTTTTGGAATGTCTACTTTTTTTAATACCAAAGCAGTGCGTGCCGGCAGGTACAGTCGCAAATAGTGCTGGCTGGTAATACCACCACTGGGGATGGTATAATACGGAAAGGCTTCTTCCACTCTGTCGAATCCTCCATACTGTCCTGAATCGGTACTTAGCGCTATTTCATACTTTCCGGGTCCCAGGGGGATGCCATAATCGGTATATGACTGTACCGGGTTAAAATTATAAACAAACAGGAATAATCCTCTGTGATAGGCCAGCACCTTGTCGGGATTGTTTTCCAGAACCAAATCAACTGAAGAAACGGTAAGCAACTTGTGATCCCGGATTAGTTTAATCATATCCCTGTCAAAATCATACAGCCAGTGATACTTAAGTTCCGGGTTTTCAGCAATGCTCCAGATGCGCCGGCAATGCCTGAACGACCAATCGTTGCCAGGCCGGGGGAAGTCGATCCATTCCGGGTGTCCAAACTCATTTCCCATAAAATTGAGATAAGCGCCACCGGCAGTTGTTGCTGTAGCCAGTCGTATCATTTTATGCAAGGCAATGCCGCGGTCAACAATCATATTAGGCTGATCTTTCCGCATGCTGTAATACATCTCCTTATCGATGAGGCGGAAGATAATTGTTTTATCGCCAACAAGCGCCTGGTCGTGCGACTCGGCATAACTTACTACCTTTTCATCCATCCGCTTTGAGGTAAGACTGTAAAAGATATCGCCCATCGGCCATTCATCGTCGCTTCTTTCCTTTATTATTTTTATCCAGTAATCCGGTACGCCCATGGCCATCCGGTAGTCGAAGCCTATGCCGCCCTCTTCGGCTGGAACAGCAAGACCGGGCATGCCGCTCATGTCTTCTGCTATTGATATGGCTTTAGGTTTTACCTGCTTTATCAGGAGATTTGCCAGGGTAAGAAATGTTGTAGCTTCCAAATCGACATTCCCTCCGAAATAATCGTCATAACTTGAAAATGCTTTTCCTAATCCATGGTCGAAATACAACATACTGGTAACCCCATCGAAACGGAACCCGTCAAAACGATACCTTTCAAGCCAAAACTTAAGGTTTGACAGCAGAAAATGCAGCACTTCATTTTTTCCATAGTTAAAAAGATAGGAGTCCCATGCAGGATGTTCACCCCTGGTTCCCTCATGAAAAAACTGGTAACGTGTTCCGTCGTACTTCCCCAGACCTTCGACTTCATTCCTGACAGCATGAGAATGGACGATATCCATAATCACAGCCATACCCATTTCATGGGCTGTATCAACCAGCCGCTTTAAATCGTCGGGGGTTCCGAATCTTGAAGAAGGAGCAAAAAAACTTGTTACATGGTAGCCAAAGCTTCCGTAATACGGGTGCTCGGGTATGGCCATCAGTTGTACGGTATTGTAACCATTGGCCTTTATGCGGGGAAGCATTTTTTCGGTGAATTCATTATAGGTATGAACCCTTTCCTCTTCTCCTGCCATTCCTATATGGGCTTCATAAATAAGGGGTGGTTCATTTAACCCCTTAAAGTCATTCTTCCACTGATATGGATTTTCGGGATACCATACCCGGGCATTGAAAATATGTGTTTCCGGATCCTGGACTACATAATTCGCCCATGCCGGAATACGTTTGCCAGTGTCTATCGCCCAATGCATCGAGAGTGCATACAAATCACCATGATGAATGTCGTCGTGCTCCAGTTTAAGTTCCCATACCCCATGGCCAACCGGCTGGAAGGAATATTTCTTCTGCTCTTCCCAGTTGTTAAACGAACCGACTAAATAAATATAAGTTGCATTAGGCGCCCATTCACGCATTGCCCAACCTTCTCCGGTTTTATGCAGCCCAAAGTATAAATGACCGCTGGCAAATTCATAAAGTCTTCCCTCTCCGGAAAGTTCCTTTTCTTTATTTTTTGCTGATTCAATTCTGGTGATAATGGCCTCTTGATAGGGCTTCAGATATATGTCAGCATCAACAAGCTTTGGTATGTTCTTTAGCATCTTCTTTTCTCATAAAGATAGGAAACAACAGGGAAAATTCCTCTCTCCTGGAAAAAATTCTGCACTTGGTAACAAAAACATATTGTGGTGGTATAACTGCTGAAGGCCTATGAAATAAACCAGCAAAGGTTTTAACCGGATGCTAACTTATGCTCTAACAGATAAAATTCAGGGATGACAGGCAAAGGCAATTAGAGATGAGAGAATGTATTTTGCTGATGCAGTAAAGAAACGATAAACCGTTCTTTTCTTTTATGTAATTATAAATGCAAACCCTTTAATTATTTTTACTTTTAAAGATGCCTTTAACTTTTTGCCACACGTTTTTCTTAGGTTTAATTGTATCGAGCTCCCTTGTTTGTAATTCGTTAAGATTTTTTTCTTTAGAATTTCCTGCAAATAAACGGTTAAAGAAATCCTGTCTTTCCATTTCCAGCATTTCCTTATAATGGGGCTGATCAAGGTCGGCCAGCAATTCCTCCTCCAATTCCGGAAAGCGGGCATTTTGAATTTTACTGTAATTGGGGTCGTCATACAGCGATCTGAAAAATTTCCCAACTATGGGTAAAGCAGTATGTGAACCTTGCCCCAACCGGCTGCTTCTGAACCTTATTCCCGGTTCTTCACCCCCAACCCATGAACCGGTAACCAAAGCTGGTGTAAAACCTACAAACCAGCCGTCGGCATAATTTTGGGTAGTGCCGGTTTTACCAGCAAAATCTCCCCGGATGTTATAGACCGAGCGAATTCTTGCTCCCGTTCCGTTATTAACTGCCGTTTCCATCATATGGGTTACCAGCTGAAAGTTAATCTCATTAATACTTGTTTTTGTTCCTGCAGGACGTTGGAATTCCTCCAGCACTTCATCATCGCTTGTAGAAATGGATTGTAAATAATAAGGTTCTACTTTCATCCCCCTGTTTGCCACCGTTGCATAGGCGAAAAGCAGGTTCTTAAGGTTTTCGGAATGCACGCCCAATGCTATGGAAGGCACTTTAGGCAGATTTGCATCAAGTCCAAGCTCATTTGTAGTACTTATTACATTCTCGATTCCGGTTTCCATTAAAAGGTCTACTGCCACAGTATTTACCGAATGGGCCAGCCCCCCTTCCATGGAATAAAAACCTTCATGTTTGCCATCAAAGTTAGCAGGCGAATAGTTGTCGTAATCGGTATATACGGTTTGTTCGGCAGGATAATAGTCGAAAGGACTTAACCCGTTTTCCAAAGCAGCCAGAAAAACAAAGGGTTTAAAAGTAGATCCGGGCTGCCTTTTTGAAAGCACATGATCGTATTTGAAAAAACGAAAATCGATACCACCTACCCAAGCCTTAAGAGCTCCGGTTGCAGGTTCAAGAGCCAGGAAGCCTGCATTCAAAAATCTCAGGTAATGTTTAACCGAGTCCAGGGGGGTGGTTTCCACCTCCTTCATTCCGTCCCAGGTAAACAGGGTGGTTTTTATTTTTTTGTTAAAAGCTTTTTCTATCTCCTCAGCAGAATGCCCTGCTGCTTCCATTCTTTGATACCTTTTTGTACGCCTTACCGCCCGTTGCAGAATATTTTCGTTGCTCCGCCAGGGATCCTGATCGGCCCAGTGTTTGTCAAAATCCTCCTGGAGTGATTTCATATGCTCTACTACCGCCTGGACAGCATACTTCTGGTAATCAAAATTGATTGTTGTTTTGATTTTAAGTCCATCGGTATAAAGGTTCCACGGCTCTCCATCTTCCTTGGTATTGGTGGCACACCATTCAAGCAATTCAGGTTTAATCATTTCCATAAAATAAGCCGCAGGGCCTTCATTAAAAGAAATTCTCCGGTATTTTAGCTCAAGAGGTTTTTCTTTTAAAGTATCTCCTTCCTCCTGACTAAGATAACCGTAATTAACCATTTGCGATATCACTATATTCCTTCGTTGTTTTGAACGCTCAGGATTTATGCGGGGATTGTAAGTATTATTTGCTTTTAACATGCCAATCAAAACAGCAGCTTCATCTACATTTAAATCGATTGGATTTTTACTGAAAAAACGCTCTGCAGCTACTTCTATCCCAAAAATGTTTTCCCCGAAAGGTACTGTGTTCAGATAAAGGGTGAGAATTTCTTCTTTGGTGTAAATTCTCTCAAGCCGGTAAGCAATTATTGATTCTCTTAATTTGTTAACCGGCAGTGAAATTATACCCACATCATTACGCGGGAAAAGATTTTTTGCCAGCTGCTGGTTTATTGTACTTCCTCCCCCTGAACTGCGATCCATCAGCACAATGGTTTTTACCAACACCCTCATAAGGGCAATTTCATCAATGCCCCGGTGTTCATAAAAACGTGCATCTTCGGTTGCAATAAGTGCATCAATTACTTTGGGAGATATTTCATCAAAATCAGCACTGCTACGGTTTTCTACATAGTAACGCCCCAGCAGCTTTCCATCTTCAGAAAAAACTTCTGATGCTATTGGATTGCTTATTTTTTTCAGCTGCGCCGAGGTAGGAACATGACCGGTGTAACCAAAAAACACTGCAAAAAATAGTACAAGCAAAAGGATGAAACCTGCTGCACCCAAAAGCAGCAGAACTTTCATTGAATTTATTGCTATTTTTTTCTTATTCGTTTTATTAACTGAAGATTTAAAATTCTTCAATTTCTTATATAGTTGTTCCTTCACGTTTGTCTTCAATATAATATATTTGCTTATAACGTACAGAATGCACTTATGTGTTGCATCCGGGGTTAAATATTTTTCCATCAGGCTTACTTCAAATGCCGTGCCGCGATGTCAATTCAAAAGGTTGAAAATAATTTGCAATACATTGTCTTAAAATTTTTATGGTTTTGAAATGGCGTAATTACAGCCTTTATGAAAGAAATACAGTCAAAAAGAACTTCGGCTGCTTTAAATGGTTTATTTTTATTGAAACTGTTATATAATTCTACATTAAATGAAGAGAGCAGGTTTTACAACCCGATCGTTAAATGTTCCCTATGCCAAAAAGGATCCTCATAATAGCTTACAGATGCCTGTTTATGAGGCAGTGGCATATGAGTTTGACTCGGCAGAACAAATTGAAGCAAACTTCCGGGGCGATTATGTTGCCCATGTTTATTCAAGAGCTTCAAGCCCTACTGTGGAATACTTTGAATTAAAAATGAAAGCCTTGCTTAATGCTCATGGAGTTCTTGCTGTAAGTTCAGGAATGGCTGCTGTTTCAAATGCAATTCTTTCAGCAGTTAAGGCAGGTGAGAACATTATATCCGGGCACCAGCTTTTCGGACATACCTATGCGCTTTTTACACAAACTTTTTCGGAGTGGGGAATAAAAACACGGTTCTCAAATCTGAAAAATGCAGAAGAAATTGAAAAACTAATTGATTCCAAAACCCGTGCAATTTTTTTTGAAACCGTTACCAATCCGCAACTTGAAATTGCTGATATCGGAATGCTTTCAGAAATTGCACGAAGGCATAACATTCTTTTAATTGCCGACAGTACAGTCACTCCTCCAAATGTATTCAATGCCCGGGAGTTTGGTGTGGATGTAGAGGTTATTTCCGCCACTAAATATATATCGGGAGGAGCCACCTGTTTTGGCGGAGTAATTGTTGATCACGGCACCTTTAACTGGGAACTAAATCCCGACTTTGCGGGTTACACGGAAAAGTATGAAAAAAACGCATTTATAGCAAAGCTGCGAAAAAATATTTACCGGAATACAGGCGGAAGTATGACTCCCCAAACGGCAGCATATATGGTACAAGGACTCGACATTCTTGAACTCAGAGTCGAAAAATGTTACCAAAATTGTTTGGCCCTGGGCGATTTTTTGCAAAAGCATTCAAAGGTAAATCGAATAGGCTATCCCGGATTGAACAATGACCCGCAGTTTGAACTGGCGCGAAAATTCTTTTCCGGCATTCCGGGAACAATAATGACTTTTGACCTCGAAACGAAGGCTGAATGCTACAAATTTATGAACCGGTTAGAAATTATAAGAAGAGCCACTAACCTGAACGATAACAAGACCCTGATAATACATCCGCATTCAACAATTTATGCCGAATTTACTGAAGAGGAACGTAGCAAAGCCGGCATCCGCGATACCATGTTGCGTTTATCGGTTGGTATCGAAAATATAGATGACTTGATTGACGACATTACCCGGGCACTGGAATAGAAAATTGCCCCTGCTTTTTTGAAGTGAATTTGATTTTGCTAAGCTTCCATATTCAGCGATATATTTAGGAATCCTGAATAAACTTCAAATTCCTTTTCAACCCTTTGAATCCGGTACGCTTAACAGCAGAATTTCTGAAGAGCTCATTAAAACGGGGCTTATCCATGGAATGCCAGTCGTTGCGGGTTAATTTCAATAAATCGGGGTGGGGGTCAAAAGCGGGTTCATCATTGGGAAATGCCTTCAGGTTCCAGGGGCAAACATCCTGACAGATATCGCAACCAAAAACCCTGTTC
>JAWLCL010000009.1:0-194519 GCA_041687255.1 Mariniphaga sp.
CCCTGTTCACCTAAGTAGTCAGGAAAATCTACCCCCATCCCAAAACCTTAATACCTTATTTGCTGTAAGTACGGATTATTGGGGAAAAATTGATTCACACCAAAATGAAACAATAAGGTAATTAGGTCGGAGGACAATTTAGGGAAACTAAACCGGGCTACTAATGTTAACTCCTGAAAATAAGGTTTTTAATGGCTCAACCTTTCCTTGTTTTCTTAAAAACCTGATTTCATTTGTTCACCTAAGTAGCAAAAATAATCTACCATCACCCTAAAGCTTTATTACCTTATTTGATGTAAGTACGGATTATTGGGGAAAAATTGATTCACACCAAAATGAAACAATAAGTTAATTAGGTTGGAGGACAATTTAGGGAAACTTAACTGGGCTACTAAGGTTAGCTCCTGAAAATAAGGTTTTTAATGGCTCAGCCTTTCCTCATTCTCTTAAAAACCTTATTTCCCCTGTTCACCTAAGTAGCAAAAATACCCCCATCCTTAAACCTTATCATAACATCAGCCCAAAACCATTAGCCAAATGGGGAGTATGATAATTGAAACCATGGTGGCAAAGACTACAATTCGCGCAAACAGTTTCGATTCCAGGTTGTATTGCACCGACAGGGCATAGGGAGTCAGTCCAAGGGGCATTGCTGCTTCAAGAATGGTGGCCTTGATTTCTTCGGAAGGGATAGAAAAATTCCGTAGTAAAATGTAAAAAACAGCCGGCAAAACTATCATCGCTGTAAAGGAATATAAAGCCACCCGGACCCATTCACGAGGGTCACCTGTTTTTTGCATACCCAGAAAAATGCCAAGGGAAAACAGTACCACAGCAGTAACTGACTGTGAGAAAAATTGCAGTGTCTCCTCTGCAAACCGGGGAACAGGAATGCTGAAATATACTATGGCGACACCCGCAAAAACAGCAAGCAATAAAGGATTTTTAAGCAAGCTTTTTGCCAGCCTGCCGGCATGCACTGTTTTCTCATGGTGCAGCTCTACCAGCAGAAGTGAAAGCGTCAGCATCCAGAAAACATATACGGCGGCAATTATGGCAGCAACAGGTAAAATTTTCTCACCGTATGCATTTTCCAGCACCGGAATGCCCAGGTAAGCAACATTCCCATAAGGCAGAATAAGAAAAAGCGATTGTTTGACTTTTATCGGAAGCCGGAACAGCGCTGCTATTGGAAAGGCAAGCAATGTACTGCCAACGATGTATGCTGAATTGGCCAGAATCAGTGGCAGGTAGCTTGCTAGTTCCGATTCAAGCTGCATGAGTGAGACAATAACCAGGGCAGGAAAGCCAATCCATAGGGCATATTTGTTAAGAACGTCGATCCAATGCACATTGGCTGCTCCTGTTTTTGAGAACAAAAGTCCGACGAAGATAACCACGAAAAGCGGTAATACTGTTTCAAATGCTATCAGGAATGCATCCATTCTCCGTATTTGATGTGTGGCCGTACATCAGTAACCATCATACCGGCTTTTTTTGCTGCCGTAATTCCTAATTCCCCATCTTCAAATACCTGGCACAGTGAAGGCTCAACGTTCATCAGGCGTGCACATTCCAGAAAAGTTTCGGGCTCCGGCTTATGGTTGGTAACATCCTCGGCCGACACAATAAAATCAAAATAGCGGGCTATGTCGAGCGCCTTTAGCTGAACTTCTGCACTCCGCCTGCTTGCCCCGGTGCCTACCGACATTGGAAGCTTGTTATGGTAAGTTTTTACTATGGCTATAATCTCTTCAACAGGCTTTAGCAACTGCGAGGAATCCCAAAACGATTGCTGTTTTAGTTTGACAATGTTTTCAGGTTTTTCATCCAGCCCGTATTGTTCCACAATGCGTTTTGCAAATTCTATCGTGGGCCTGCCGGTCAGTTCCAGTAATATCTGCGGATCAAATTTAAACCCGTACTTTTCACCTATTTTATTCCAGGTGGCTATGTGTACCGGCAATGAGTTGGATAAGGTACCATCAAGATCAAATATAAGTGCCCTGGCTTCAGGGTTTACGTGTAACTCCATTTTTTCTGATTTTCAGCAAAAGTAACATTTCACAGGTTTCTTCTGTTCGAAATGATGGCGTTTCAATGACATTTATAGATGAAATAACGCAAAACCCGTTTTATGTTTAGCAGAATGAATTATTGATATCACCTGTTCATGGAAGTTCCCATTTCAGTGAAAAACTCCGGCATGTAAATTCAATTAAGTTTTTATCTTTGAATGCAGGTAAGTAAATAACATTATAAAAACGAGTGCAATGAAAAATTTCTCTGCCTATTTTTTGATCTTTGCTTTATTGATTGCTGTCGTTATTCCTGAAGTGCAGGCCGATGAACGGACGACGGAAAGAAGTAAGTGGAAACTTGTTTGGGAAGATAATTTTGATTACCAGGGATTGCCTGATCCTGAAATCTGGAGCTATGAAGAGGGGTACATACGCAACAATGAAGCCCAGTATTACACCAAAGAACGGAAGGAGAATGCACGGGTAGAGGAGGGTAACCTTATAATTGAAGCACGTAAGGACAAATGGAAAGGGAATGAAATTACGTCAGCAAGTGTACATACCTATGGGAAGAAAAGCATCCTTTACGGAAGGGTTGAGGTAAGGGCGAAACTTCCTACCGGCAGAGGAACCTGGCCTGCAATATGGATGTTGGGCAACAGCATTCGCAATGGTACGGGCTGGCCCGAATGCGGCGAAATCGATATCATGGAAAATGTGGGTTACGACCCCGACGTGGTTCATGCAAATATTCATACTAAAGCATACAACCACTCCATAGGCACTGCAAAGGGAGATAAGCTTACCGTAAAGGAACCATACAATAATTATTACACCTATGCTGTGGAATGGTATCCCGACAGGATTGAGTTTTTTATTGATGATGAGCGTTACATGGTTTACGAAAACGAAAACAACGGAACAGCTACATGGCCTTTCGACCAGCCGCACTACCTGATTCTTAACCTGGCCATAGGTGGCGGATGGGGAGGACAAAAGGGTATTGATGAATCTATTTTCCCGCAAAAATATTACATTGATTATGTGAAGGTGTACGAACTTGAAAATTAATAAGGTTGAGGGGTAAATTTATTACAGCCTGTTACTAAGTTACCCCCCGGTATTCTATCGAACTTCAAGATGAATAACTTTAATCAGTTTTTCATTTGCAGGTACCTGCATGATATCGTGAGATTGCTTTGCTGCGCGCGCAATGACGGTTCTGTGGCGGGGACAGTATGCGGCGCAACAAGTATCATGATATTATATATAACATATGCGCCGCAGAAAAATTCTCCCTGAGATTTGTTATATAGTAGGTTTGTCCTTTAAAATAAGTTTTTTCATTATTATAAGGTAAAATGCCAGTTCTCTTTTTAAAAACCTTATTTCCGTTTCCCAAACCTTAGCAGCAGGGTTTGTCCTCACTCATTGTGCCTGTCCTGTTGCTGTTGCTTTTCTTTTTCCCGGCTTTGTTCCTGAACGGCTTTTTTATGTTCCTGGTCACCTTTTAAATCCTGTTTGCGTTGTTCTATGTTTCTTAATGTGTTTCTGCGTCCGTAAAGGATAAGTTGATCGCCACCGGTAATTTTTGTTTCAGGTTGGGGTGTGCCTATATAATTGCCATCTTCACGCTTTATTCCGATTAGATTAACTCCTTCCTCCCAAAGCTGTAAGGTATTTACATTTTTATTTGCAAGCCAGTCGTCTTCATTTACGTCAATTACTATTATTTCAAACTCACCGGTAAGATCAAGCAGTTCTACATAGTCTCTGATTTTAAGGGAGGTGAATTTTTTTAAGGCTTTATTAATGAGCCGGACAAGAATTCTGTTTAACCACCGACTTTTCGACAGCAGCCATAGAATAATCATGCTGCCAAGAATGATGCCCAGCCGCAGGATATTATCATTGAAATTATTACTGCTGTCGATGAAAGTTAGCATCAGTGAGGCAATGGCCGAAATAATACCGACATTTCCTATAAGCATCAGCGACATAATTATTCTGCGTCGCACCGGATGATTAACAATATGTTCGGCTTCATTGGTTGTAAAACCTACTCCTGTAAATGCCGATCGTGCCTGGAATTTTGCGCTTTGTTTTGAAAGTCCGGTATGCACCAATGCCTCGGTAGCTATTTTGGTAATTAGTACCGATAATGTAAATATTACTATCAGGCTAATAAGGGGTGCCATTTCCGGTCATTTATATACTAAAGGTATCTCTTTTTTTGTTTTTCTATTATGACTAAGAACAACAGGCAATAAAAATCATTCGCTTCAGTTTCCCTGCACATTAAGAACAACAATTTCGGAGCGGCTGTTGGTACGTATGGGCGGGCCCCAGGTGCCGTATCCCGATGATACGTAAAAATGAGTATCATCAATTTTCCCATACCCATTGCTTATTTCAAAAATTGCCCGGGTAATGTAATTAAACGGCCACATCTGACCATTGTGGGTATGACCCGAAACCTGCAGGTCGACTCCGGCAGAAGCAGCATCCTGTAAATTATTGGGCTGATGGTCCATCAGGAATACCGGATTGTTGGAATTTATTCCTGAAAGCAGCTGATTGAGCGGCTTGCGCGATTTCCCGGTCATCCTTTCATAGGTGAGATCTTCCCGCCCTGCAATAACAATATCGTTTGGAAGTTGTACCATGCTGTCGCGTAAAACAGTTATATTATGATTTTCCAGGTATTCCTGTGCTTTATTTGCATTGCCATAAAACTCATGGTTCCCAAGTATGGCAAATACACCATGTTTGGCTTGCAGGTTCTTTAGCAAATCACCCATGTTTTTCTGGATAACGGGCCCAAGATCTTCATCAAAAATATCGCCCGCCAAAAGAACGATATCGGCATTCTGACGGTTTACAAGGTCGACCATCTTTTGAAGCTTGCCATTTGTAATGGTAATTCCCAAATGGATGTCTGAAACCAGAACTATCTTCTGAGCGCCTCCATTTAAAGGTTTATCAAGTTGAATCGTAACCTGCCGCACTACCGGCATTCTGGCACTGTAATAACCTGCTGCCAATATAACTGCTGTAAAGGCATAGACTGCCAGCACAACAGTTTTTCCTTTTCCGCTTTGCCAGCTGAAACTTAACAGTTCGGTGGCATTGAACAACCCATTTAATCCCCGTAATAAATCGGCAAGTATAAACAATAAGGTCAGGTAAACCATAGCTCCCAGCCACCAGGAGCCAACAGTAACAAATGGCTCGGCCAGTCCGAAAGTAGCAGCCCGTTCAATAAAACGGCCAATAACATATGAAAAGGCTATCAACCAAAAGAGAACTGCTGACAGCCACCAGCCTGCATTCCCTTCCGGAAAAATGGCACGGGTACGGAAAAATATGTACAGGTTAACCACCAGGTTAACCGTAAAAACTATTGCAAAAAACATTAATAGTGTCCTTTCTTTATTCACGTTTAATTTGTTTGATAATGTAACTAAAAATTACAACAAAAGTTCAAGGCGTTGCAAATTGATCTGACTTTTAAAATTGATGAAGGTTTATTCATCAATTTTACCGGTAAAGTCGTTAATCATAAGTAACCCAATACTTAATGCATATTTAACTCAATATAAACTCAATATTAATTCAATGTAAATTCAATTTATTCCGAATTTACATTGAGTTTATATTGAGTTTGTATTGAATTAATATTGAGTTTGGTATGTCGAAGGATACTATGTGGTCTTATCTTTGGTTGAACATTAATACATAGAACCGGGTGATTTCTATGCAGGTACCGATGATGTTATCCGGATGAATGTCTTTTTTCTGGAATTGCAGGCAAACAAAAAAAATATGAAGTTCTGCCGGGGAAAAATGGTTTTATTTAAACCTGCTGTCTGATTTTAAATTCAAAATTTTTTTTCCGGCATTTTCAAGCCATCCGCATTTTTGGGTTTTGAAAACATCGAAAGCCGGAACATAAGGTTTTATGTCGAGCAGGGGGGTGCCATCCAGCATATCTACGTTTTCTATTTCGAGAATATTGCCGCTTACCTTTGTAAGTCTGACTGTTGAAATGCCAATGGGGTTAGGTCGTTTGGGAGCCCTGGTAGCAAAAACACCGTGCATGTTGTGGTCAAGGAATGGGATAACCTGCAAATCGAATCCTTCCGACAGGTGAAAAAAATATATGAGGCAGATGTGAGAAAAACCATTGAGATCGAGCAGGCCGTCAACCAGTTCTTCATTCAGTTCAACTGTTCCTTTGATGCCTGCAGCACCTGTGGGCTGAACAGGCATACCTTCCCTTGTGGTAAAAGGAGTATGTATAATTCCTATTGGTTTAAACGTTATATCCATTTCACGGGTTGAAGCAATAATTGAACCTGTTGAACAAAAGTAGGAAAATTGAAAGAACATGTTCTGATATTGTTATCGAATAGATGTTTTTTTTCGATTTCGGTAATTTATCCTTTTTCAGTTTGAAAAAAATCCCCATTTTAACCGCCTCTCAATTTGAAATCAAAACAGCTAGCAAAAAAGATTATGGCCGGAAAGAATACAGTATCACAACCAAATTCTGAAACTCGCAGCAAAGGAGTACTGGGATGGATAGAAAATGTAGGGAATAAGCTGCCTCATCCGTTTTGGTTGTTTGTCTGGATTACTATACTGATAATAGTGTTGAGTGCTGTAGCCGCATTTTCAGGGCTTAGTGCTGTAGATCCGGGTACAGGTGAAGTTGTAGCTCCGCGGAATCTCATATCAGGATGGGGACTGCGGCGGTTTTTGGAGGAGATGGTGTCGAACTTTGCCTTTTTTGCTCCTTTTGGTCTTGTTTTGGTGATGTTAATGGGGGTTTCGGTTGCTGAACGAAGCGGTTTGCTGACCATTATTTTACGCTCCATGGCGTTTGCCGTTCCGCGTAAAATTGTGCTTCCTGTAATTTTCATGATTGGGGCCTGTGGCAACATAGGTTCTGATGCGGGGGTTGTTATTGTTCCTCCCATTGCTGCGCTGATTTTTTCACAGATGGGGTTGCATCCCATAGCGGGACTGATAGCCGGTTATGCAGGTGCCACAGCCGGTTTTACTGCTAATTTCTTTATTGCCGGCACCGATGTGCTTTTGGCTGGTATCAGTACTGAAGTAGTGCAGCAAATAAATCCGGATATTGAAGTGAGCGCAACTGCAAACTGGTATTTTATGATTGTTTCCACCCTATTATTGGGGATAGGAGGGGCATTTGTGGCCTCGCGGTTTACGATCCCTCGTTGTGTTGGCTTTGCTACCGGTGACGAAACGCTTGAGTCGTACGATGAGGCTCCAAAATTAACGGCTACCGAAAAGAAAGCGCTTCGTTATGCCGGACTGTCAGCGCTTATTTTTATTATCGTAATTGTTGTTTTACTGGTTCCTGAAAATGCACCCTTGCGTAACCAGGAAACGGGTGGCATTGTACCTTCTCCTTTTTTACGCGGACTGGTGCCTATACTGTTCTTCTTTTTTGCCATTCCCGGTTACGTGTACGGGAAAATTACCGGCAGCATTAAAAAACCCGACGATATGCTTCGCTTTATGGAACTTGGCATGAAGGACCTTTCAGGTTATATTGTGCTGATGCTGGTGGTGGCGCAATTTATCAACCTCTTTAACTGGAGCCGTCTCGACACAATTATGGCAATCAACGGAGCTGAATTCCTGCAATCAACCGGTTTAACCGGCCCGGTAATGTTTACATTATATATGACTTTGGTAGCCGTTATAAACATCTTTATAGGCAGTGGATCAGCCAAATGGGCTATTTTTGCTCCAATTTTCATTCCCATGTTGGTGCAGCTGAATTATTCTCCGGCATTTATACAATTGATGTACAGGGTGGGTGATTCCATTACAAATTCAATAAGCCCGCTTTACGTATATTTCCCGCTGCTGATTGGGTGGGTCAGGAAATACGATAAAAATGTGGGTATTGGAACAATTCTTTCGTTGCTGATACCCTATGCCGTAGTGCTGTTTATAATGTGGGTGGCACTGCTGTTTATCTGGTTCTGGTTCGATTTGCCCATTGGTGTTGGCGAGGGGATATTCATGGGATAAAAGTTTTTAACGGGCCAGCTTTATTCATGCGGTCTTTTTTAACAGCAGGACAAGAATCCGGGGCACCGAATTATTATCATCGGGATGAGTGAATTCTTTTAAATCATTAATTTCAAAACCGTGTTTTTTAGCTGAAAGCACAAAATCGGATGTATTGTGTGTAAAGCAGGTCAGGACCTGCGTCCTGGTTCCGTTTCTAAAGCGGGCCTTTGTTCCCAGGTGTTGCTTGCAGGGATGAAGTTCTCCAAGATAACAATAGCCGCCGGTTTTAGTCACCCGTGCCGCCTGATTAAAAATGAAATCGAGGTTTTCGATATGTTCTAGCACCAGACTGAAGGTTACAAGGTCGTTTGGGATTGTTAAAAAATCCCACGGCAGGTTAATGTCGGCCTGATGGAAAGTCACATTCTCCGAACGGTTCTTTTCCCTGGCCTTTGCCAGCATTTCTTCTGAAAAATCAACGGCTGTCACTTGTTTTGCCCGGGCAGTAAGCCATGGGGTGTTTTTACCGGTTCCGCAGCCTATTTCAAGGCAGGTGTCAAATTCTATCGCCTGAAGAGTTTCCCTAAGGGCCAGGGCTTCCAGGTCGCGGGTTTTATTCTCATTGGTGTCGTATATTTCTGCCCATTTGTTGTAAGCTTCCCTGGTGTTCATTCAGAATATTGATTGGTTGATTTTTGCTGATCCAGATAATAATTCAGCACATTCATTGCAAAACGGGCTGATGCTGTTCCGGGGCCACCACTCATTTCAATGGCAACTTCAATTGCCTCAATTATCTCCGCTTCAGTGCTGCCTTCATTGAGCGCCTGCTTTGTGTGCCATTCCATGCACGATTCACAATTGATAACCACTGAAATGCCAATGGCAATCAGTTCTTTTTGTTTTTTGTCAAGCGTACCATTTGAGTAGGTTTTTTGCTCCATATCAACAAACGACCGGTATACATTCGATTTTTTCATAAACCACGAATGTGCTTCACGACGTGTTTTAACTATGGCTTCAATTTTATCTTTGTCCGGATTTTCCATGATGTTTTATGCAGATATTAACTCCTGAATTTCATTCAGATGCAACTGCAGGTGGTCGTAATAATCTTTAACCATTTTTTCAAGCGAAACTTGGGTTCCATCGCAGTCAGTCCAATAACCAGTTGAAAAACCGTCATCGGTCTGGTTGATGATCCAGGCGATGTGGAGATTAAAAAACACCCAAAGTTGAACCAGGTTTTCCCAGTTTTCATCCTGGTACTTTTGAAGGGCTATCCAGCGGTCGTTATCCTTCCTGTAATCAGGGAACTCTAGTTGCTTGTTGTATTGCAACCTGACCATTCTCTGGTGATTATTTGATGCTGAATCAATGAGGTGTCCGATAATTTGTTTGATTGTCCGGTTTTGGCTGTTTCTTTTGTTGGTCAGTTCATCTTCTGATAAATCAACCAGTATTTCTTCCCAGCTTTTTACCAGACCAACTATTTTTTCACTGACTGCAATATTGTTCATAAATGAAAAAGTATAAAAAAATTAATTTAGGTTTTTTATTTGTATGTTTCGCAATGCGGCTGTTGTTGTCCATGAGCATATTCCGAAAGGTTTCGAAAGGTTTACTTCAGGTCGGGTTGATAAATGCCGTCCGCGGGTGCTGAAATCCACTATTTTTTCGTCGTCAATCCATGCTTCAATTTTTTCATTTGTAACTTTTAGCCGTATATCATACCAGGTATCGTGTTCAAATTTCTTGAGTGTTCGTGTTTCATTTTCCGATGCATCTTTCCCGTCAATACTGCTTAGCCCTACCACAGGACCTCCCCATCCTCCCACAATGAAAGAGCACCAGGAGCTGTCGACCGGAAAGGTCATTCCGCAAAAAAAGTCATTGCCCGAGATTTTCTTTGCCTGAAGCTTTACTTCATAATCTGAACGGGGAAAACTCCCTTTCCAGGTAACTCCGGTGCATCCGTCTCCCATTCCCAAAATAATGCTTCCATCTGAAACCTGCACTGGTCCTTCCGTGCCAAAAGAGGTGATCTCCCAATTTTCCAGTGATTCACCATCGAATAAATTATTCCATCCTGCTTCCTTTGATAATTGAACTGTTTCCTGCTGTCCGTTGTTTGGTTTTCGGTTTGTACATCTTGTAAACAGGCCCAGGCTTAAAAGCAGCACGAAAAAATATTTCACTGGAAAGGACATATTCTAAAGGTTTATTGCGGAAATGACATTTTTAGTTAAATATAAGCATGTTGTAATTAATTTGTGCAAAAGAAATAAAATTAACTTAGGGGGTGTTAACCTTTTTTTAGAAAATTTCTCTTCAATACCCTTTTGTTCAATTGACAATTTCATTTTACCTTTATGCCAATGAAGGAAATATTGACAAAACAACTGGAACAAATCAGTAATCTCATTGAGAAGTTGGAAGGGGCAGACACTGATATTGGCAGGCTTACTGAATTAAGCCAGTCGTTGGAATTGTTGAGTCATCAGATAAGAACCTCACACTTGGATAATTTTTCCGATGACCGTGAATTTCCGGACCACGGTATTCTTCAGGATGCTGTTTTTTATTTCAATCCTCAGTACCAGATTTTCCGGATTGCGGGAGCCTTTGATAGAATAATTGATGCATCATCAGATGTGGCTCTGCCTGAGGTGAGTTCACTGTTTCCGTCAGCGGATTTTGATGTTTTCAGAAAAAAAACAGAACTCCTTTTAGAGTCCGGTGAGCCGCAGTCGTTTATTGCTGAAATAATATCAAAAAATGGATTAAGATTGCCGGTATATTTCTTACTTGAAAAAGTTACAATTGGCGAAAGTCTGGAAGCTGTTTCTGCAGGAATGATTTTTTCAAGTAAAACTCCTTCAGAACTGGAAAGTTACCGTGAAATTCTAATTGAGAATATACCTGGTATTGATGTTTATTTATTTGATCCTTCTTTCAGGTATGTACTTACCGGCGGGCAGGAGAAGGAGCGGATGGGGTTATCAAATTCTGATTTCATTGGGAAAACCTTGTTCGAGGTATACGACGAAAAAACAATGAAAAGGCTTTTCCCATTTTACCGTAATGCCCTTGATGGAAACGAGTCGGAGGGCGAAGTGAGAATAAAGGGAAGGGTATATTTTGTTCATTCCACTCCTGTATTCGGACTTGCAAGGCAGGTAGTAGGCGGAGCCTTAATTTCACAGGATGTTACAGCGGAAAAAGAAATTGAAAAAAATCTTCTTAAAGCAAAAAAAGAAGCAGAAGAGTCAAACAATGCCAAATCAATATTTATGGCAAACATGAGCCATGAAATCAGGACTCCTCTAAATGCCATCATTGGATTTTCTGATCTTCTTAGGAAAACAGCGCTTACTCCGGAGCAGGAGAATTACTGCCGTTTAATAAGCAATTCATCCGAACATCTGCTTTCAGTGGTTAACGAAATTCTTTTTCTGTTTAAGTATGGCATGGGAAAGGTATATATTGAAAAAGTACCTCTGAATTTATCTGAGCTGATTAAAAATGTTCATGAATCGCTGAACCTGAAGGCAGAAAAGAAAAAGCTGTTGTTTGACACTGAAATAGATGAAAAAATTCCACCCATTATTATAGGAGACCCTTTCCGGGTAAAACAGATTTTAATGAATCTTGCCGGAAATGGTATAAAATTTACAGATAAAGGAGAGGTGTCGATAAAGGTCTCCAGGGAGAAAATAACCCGTAAGACTGTATTTTTACGGTTTGATGTTTCCGATACAGGCATTGGTATCCAGAAGGACGATTTAGACATAATTTTTGATGAGTTTGCACAATTGAGGCAGAAAAATAGCAATAGCAGAAAAGGCATCGGATTGGGGCTTACTATTGTTAAAAAGCTTGTGGAACTGCTGAACGGGAGAATCTATGTTAAAAGCGCTCCGGGGAAAGGCTCCCGGTTTACTGTGGTACTGCCTTTTGGAAGGCAGCATCCTACCAAAAAAGAAGTTCCGGATAAAAATTATGAGCTAAAGCATAATCTGCTGAAGGGAAAGCGGATATTATATGCCGATGATGATAAAAACAATTTACTCCTTGGTGAATCAATTCTGGAAAGTTGGCAGTCAGATTTCAGTATTGCACACGATGGCGGTGAGGCTCTGGATCTGCTGGGAAAGAAAAAATTTGATGTGGTGCTTCTGGATATCAGAATGCCGGTAATGATGGGAACTGAGGTGGTGGAAAAAATTCGGATGAATAAAGAAAATCCAAATACAGGCACCAAAATGATTGCTGTTACTGCAAACATTATGGAGAGTGAAATTCATGCTTACTATAAAAGTGGATTTGATGGATATGTATTAAAACCTTTTGGAGAAGAGTATCTTTACAACAAAATTTGTAATCTGCTGGATATGAAATATGATGCCAAAGATGTGCCGGATGCTTCGTCGGGAAATAACAAGCAATACGATGAGTTACATTTCGACACATCCCTTTTGATGGAAACTACAGGCGGTAATTCCGATTTCTTTAATAAAATGCTGGACACTTTTATTGCCAATGCTAAAGAAACTGTTTCAAACTTCAGGATGCTGGTCGAAGGTGAGAAATGGATAGAAATCGGGGAACAGGCACATAAAGCCATTCCTTCATTTTCGTATTTTGGTTTAACACATCTGGTAAAAAAATTAACTCAAATTGAAAATCAGGTGTTGCGTGAGAAAAATTTTGCTGAAGTTGGAAAACTGGCACTTACAACTTCAGATGAGATTGAAAATATTATTGGTCTGGCACAAAAGTCCAAATTATCCTAGTTTATTTAAATAATTGAGATTCAGTAAGCTCCGGCTGATGCTTTTTTGGAATGGAAATTGAATCAACACAATTAAACAGAGATTGTGAAAGTGCAACGTAAAAAAAAGAAAGTGCTTTGTGTTGATTCGGAATCTTTATTTCTTGAGCAGCAAAGGAAGAACTTGAGCCATAAAGATCTCGATGATAACTTAATTTCGTTCAATAATTTAGCGGATGCATTTAGTTTTATAGAAACCCATATTATAGAGAAAAATGATAAATTGCATTACATAATTATCGATGAAAAAACTGTAAATAAACAACTTACCTATTCTCTGGACAAGTTGTGGGGGCTGAATCATTTCCTTAAAAAACCCGATATAATAATTGTGACTGAACAGAATGATGCCTTTCTTCGGAACAGAGTAATGCAGTATCCGTTTGTAACTGTCTTTCTTATTAAACCCATTCCGTCAAACTACATTGAATTTTTAATTACCGGGCAGCTCACCTGAAGAACGAATATCTATAACACCATTTTTTGTAATCATCTGGACACTAATTCCACAAGTTGGGGAATTTCCTACACATTACTTTAATTATTGGGTTTTTTTTCGTATATTTATGTGTCTGATGTACAGCAACTAAGAATTAGTTTGTTGGATGTTTTAAGGGTGGAATGCTTTTTTCAAATGGAGAGGGACAAAATATGTTGAACTTTAAAAATATAAATATTATGAAAAAAGAAATTACCAACTTGTTGATTGGACTTGCTGCCGGAGCAGCAGCAGGTGCAGTTGTCGGTATTCTGATGGCCCCGGACAGAGGAACAAAAACCCGCAGGTCCATTTCCCGAAACTTTACCAGATCCAGGGCTGACATTGCTCAAACAATGAAAGACAAAGTGGACGAACTTAAATATGAAGTAAATGAGATGGTCGATGAAATGCAGAAAAAGTTGAATCAGGCTGAATCCAGAATGAGGGAAAGAGCAAAAAAAGCTGATAAGAAAACAAACAAATCAAGCCGGATTATACCTGTAGGATAATCCGCTTTAAAAACCAGGCCTTAATAGATAAACATGAGTAAAGAATTAACAAGCAGCATTGAACAATTGAATAGTTCAGTGAGAAATTACATCAAGATTAAACTGGATCTAATTAAGCTAACTGTTCTGGAGAAGGCAGCAAAGACTATATCAATTGTTTATGTTTTATTGGTAGTCATGTTTTTCTTCCAGTTGATAATTGCAACAGGGGTGGCTGCTTTTGCTGTGTGGTACGGACAAGAATATTCAGTAGCAAACGCCAGCGTAACATTAACAGATAATAAGTATGATGAAGGTCTGCTGATTGCCGGAGGCGGTCTCATATTAATAACCTTGCTGCTGGTTGTGGTGGGTAAGAAATTGCTTTCCAACATCATTATCCGGGTGCTTTCCGCAGCGATGTTTAAAGACGAAAAAAAGACGGATTAAGAAAAGGTTCCTGTTCAGTTAAAGAAAATTTTAAATTGAAACAGCATGAAAACCAATTTGTTATTGCTTGATTCATATAATAATATGGAATCATTGATTGATTATGCTTTTTCATTTAGCCGGATAACTAACAGACAGCTGAAGATTTATTATGTTTTTGATTTTGAATGGATGCGGCAGTCTTACACTGTCGGCTCGGCCTCTGTTGCTGATCCTGTGCTGGTAAATGTCCAGTACAATGCACGAAGGGAATTTGAAGATGCTGAGCGAAAAATTAAGGCTGCTGCTGATAAATGCGTCAGACAACATTCAGAGAATGTGCCTTTCGAAATAAAGGTAAGTGATAAGAACCGTGTTGATCTTATGATTCACGAAACCGACAGGAATCCTGATCTTTTGCTTTTGATGAGTAACAAACAAAGTTATGCCGAAGCTTCAGGAGGTGCAATGGGGTATCCCAATCTTATTTTTCACCTGGAATGCCCTGTTTTTATTATTCCTGATAATGCATCGTATAAAAGAATCAGGAATATTGTATATGCTACTAATCTGCACCAGGAAGACTTTGGGGCGCTGAAACATCTTTCAGAATTGCTTCAGTCATCTGAAGTAAATATTTCCGTTTTGCATAATGAGGCAGATGTTGAATTTGGAGAAAAACCAAAATGGAAAGACTTTCTGGAACGTTTAAAGGAAACCACCGGCAGCGATTCATTGACACCCGTTCTTATGCATGAAAAAAAGGTTACAGATGCTGTTGAAGATTATATTAGCAAACATGATGTTGACTTGCTTGTTGTGCTAAAAGAGAAGAAAGGGTTTTTCAAGGAGTTGTTTAGTACCAGCCACACAAAACATGTGTTAACCCATATTGATAAACCCGTTTTGGTGTACCATCAAAAATAGAAAAGGAAAAAGAGGGAGACTGTAAAAGAGAATACATTAACAATTTAAATTAAAAGATCATGAAAAGTGGAAACAACAATTCATTTTGGGTATTTATAGTCGGCGCAATTGCCGGAGCAGTTACAGGTATTTTACTTGCCCCGGATAAGGGTGAGAATACACGTAAGGAGATATCAAAAACTTCCAAAAAAGTTTCAAAGGATGTAAGTGAAAACATCCAGCAGAAGATGGATGAACTTAAAGAACAGGTAAATAAGGTGGTTTCTGAAGTTTTGGAAAAGGTTAAGGAAGTCGGCGAAAAAGTTTCCCGTTCAAGTGATAAAGTTGCTGAGACTGGTGAAAAGGCAGCTAAAGTAACTGAAACAGGCGGAAAGAAAACTGCCCAGGCAGCCGAAAATGCCTCAGAAAAGACAAACGATCAAATTTACGGTAAATCTGAAGGAACAGTCAAATAGCAGGTGATAGTTGCTTAATTCTGCCAGCATGGATAATGAAATTTTAAAAGAATTTGAAAAATTGAATGTCCCGTTAAAGGACTACCTGGACGTGCAGTTGGAACTGGAAAAGCTTGCATTACTTAAGAAGCTTTCAAAATTTGGAGCTTATTTGTTTAAAGTAGTGATAGTGATGTATTTTTCAATTTTGATTATTGGATTTTTCCTGGGAGCCCTGGCCGTATGGTTCGGCAGGACCTTTGAAAATTATTTTGCAGGAGTACTGATTGCCGGTGCAGGCTTGCTGGTAGTGGCTGTATTATTAATAGTTTTACGAAAAAAGATTGCATTAAACTCAGCACTTGCAAATCTTTCGGATATTTTATTAAACGACGAAGAAAAATAAACAGGTATGGCTTTAAAGAACATGAAGGACGTCAAAAGGAAAAAAGAGCAACTGGAATTCCAGTCGAAATTTTACAAAAAGGAATTGTTTTCCTCTACCAGTGGTGTATTTGGTAATTTTACTGCCAATGTTCGTGCTCTGGCATTTGATTTTGCCTATCATATGATAAGTCGGCTGGTTTTCTCTCGTCGTAAAAAGCATCATGTAAAGGTTGAATAGCGTTTGAAGTTTGTTCTGTAAATATCTTTTTCATAAAAATGCTGAATCTTTAGCATAAAAGGAATCACCGGCTTGCAAAATATCAGGAAAGCAAACCGGTGATTTTTTTAAAGAAATTTCGGCAATGGATAAAAAAGATTTTGCGAATGGAAAAACAATGTTTACATTTGCACGCACAAAAATCAGACGTTCTTTGCAGGAAAGCTTGTTGATGAAGGTAAATTATTAGTGCATCGATTAACTGATGTTACGCTGTCTTCCGGCATCTGCAGGAAAGCATGAAAGGTGAGGTGGGTGAGTGGCTGATCCGTCGGTTGACGGATGCTAAACTTGCCGTACGTTCTTAAATGAAATATTGAAAGGTGAGGTGGGTGAGTGGCTGATCCGTCGGTTGACGGATGCTAAACTTGCCGTACGTTCTTAAATGAAATATTGAAAGGTGAGGTGGGTGAGTGGCTGAAACCAGCAGTTTGCTAAACTGCCGTACGGGTAACCGTACCGGGGGTTCGAATCCCCCCCTCACCGCATAAAACATAAAACGGGGTATAGCGCAGTCCGGTTAGCGCACCTGCTTTGGGAGCAGGGGGTCGCAGGTTCGAATCCTGCTACCCCGACAAAGGAAAGAAGGGTTTGAAATTATTTTCAAACCCTTTTATATTTTATGCCCATGAAGTTTCATGTTTACATACTTCGAAGTAAAGTTTCCGGCAGGTATTATTGCGGTCAAACCGGCAATTTAACCGACAGGTTGGAAAGGCATAATGGTGGCAGAAGCAAGGCAACCAAAGCCGACCGGCCCTGGATGCTGGCCTGGAGCAGGGAAGTATTAACCCGATCAGAAGCAGTAAAGCTGGAAGCAAAGATCAAGAGCCGGGGAATTGAACGGTACCTGGAGGATGAGAAACGATATGCTTTATTGCACAAAAAAGAAAGTGAAGACTAAGAGATGCATTATTTTAGGGTATGGGGCAGCCCGGTTAGCTCATCCCGCTTGAGGCGGGAGGGTCGTAGGTTCGAATCCTACTACCCCGACAAAGGAAAGAAGGGTTTGAAATTATTTTCAAACCCTTTTGTATTTTATGCCCATGAAGTTTCATGTTTACATACTTCGAAGTAAAGTTTCCGGCAGGTATTATTGCGGTCAAACCGGCAATTTAACCGACAGGTTGGAAAGGCATAATGGTGGCAGAAGCAAGGCAACCAAAGCCGACCGGCCCTGGATGCTGGCCTGGAGCAGGGAACTATTAACCCGATCAGAAGCAGTAAAGCTGGAAGCAAAGATCAAGAGCCGGGGAATTGAACGGTACCTGGAGGATGAGAAACGATATGCTTTTTTGCACAAAAAAGAAAGTGAAGACTAAGAGATGCATTATTTTAGGGTATGGGGCAGCCCGGTTAGCTCATCCCGCTTGAGGCGGGAGGGTCGCAGGTTCGAATCCTGCTACCCCATCTTATAAATCAAAGAGTTACAGAAGTTAAATTTTGCAGCTCTTTTTTATTTATAAACATTCTAGAAAACATTCTGCTTTTTAATGCTCCTGAATGCTCAGTTAGGGTGCTTTGGGTTTCTTATTAAATGAAGGCTTTCCCTCGTGTTCTTTCGGATGTAATAATAGTTAGAGGGTTTTCATTTGGGAAGTGGTCCGGCTTGTTGTTCATTGCATCAACCAGATTCAGGGTAATCCATATTTCGCTTTTTTTTTAATTAACTGGAACTACCTGCTCAAAAGTATTGGAGCATTGTAAATCGGCAATAGTGTAAAAATGATTAAATAGCTACAAATTCGTTCATAGCATTCCAAAAATCTTCATCAAAAATAAAAAAGAAAACAGGATGAATTCTGTTCAGCGTTTTTTATTCAATGGTAAATTCAAATACACAGGGAGCATAGTAGGTTGCATACAAACTTTCTGCAGGTAATTTAGGCAAAGCACCTCTTAGCTGGGTCCATCGGTGGGCGCGATTAAGAGGGCCGACTTTTAGTGTGTCGGAGTTGTAAATATATTGCGCATATTCACCGTTTTTCATGAGGTATGCATTTTCAATGTCCTGCTTTTTATCCACATTGTATAAGGTTCCTCCTTTACGAAAACCTAATTCCAAAGTCACAGGAAGGTTTTCCGGTCCTTGAACTGACACTTTTATCCGTGCTTTTCCATCTTTTTCTGTGATGTATATTTTAACAGCAAGGGTTTGCACTTCAGATTGTTCCCGTTCACTTCTTGCAACCTGGCTCCAGGCTTCCCCTTTTTCAGGTATTTTCTCCAAAGGCAGAGGCTGATAATAAGGACCATAAATTGTAGAAGACAATACATAAGTTTCTCCCTGTCTTTCTATTGTCTGGCTATTAAACTGACCCTTACCAAAAAATGAAGACGACAGTCTGACAGCTTCAAGTGCTGCCGTTCCCTTGAAATAAGTAAAGAATGTGGTGTTATTGTTCATGACAGACATGTCTCTTTCGCCTTTTCGGACCCTGACAATATCAGAATAACTGAAGAATTTTTGATAATTGTCCGGCAACGACACTGGTTCGGGTAGTTCACCAAGCAATGATGAATCTGCAAGAAAGCGGGGCAGCATATAAAGCAACTGCTCCTTGGATGCAGTCTTAAATATATAATCAACCATTCCCGCATATCTTCTGTTTTTGTCCAGGAGTGCCATGTAATTGTAGGCATGAAAGTAATTTGACATGTTGCTGACAATATATTTATCTTGCCTGTCAGAGGACTCTGTTGCAATCTCTCCATTGGAGCGTACATAATAAAACGTCATGTCCAGGTTCTTGCGAACATGTTCATACAGATACTCAAGATTCATCGTTTGCGCAATATCTATAAGACAGTTGTTGGTCAGAGGTGTATAAACCGCTGTACTTCTTTCATGGTACTGTCCATCAGGGTCAATATCTATTTTTTCGGCCAGCCATTCGTTTATTCTTTTTTTGTATTTTGGATTAGGAAAAAAATGATTTAGTCGTGCCAATGCCCCTGATACAACCCATCGATGATTAGGGGTATGGATACCACCAACTGAAAGAGCTTCTCCTGCCTTTAGGAAATACTGTTTTAACAAACCTTGCAGTTCTCCGTATTCCAACTCATTATTTTGAATAATAATAGCATAGGAATGTGCCAGCGGGTAGATTGTAAAACCCAAATCAGGTGTGGAATGAAAATTAGTGGACAGGAGGTCGATTGTTCCATCTTCATGTTGTAGCTCTAACAGCGCTCTGGCTGCAAGTGTCATGCGACTAAGCAAATCTTCATCCTGGTAATACTTAGATTGTGGCGTTACATAGCTGCATATTAATGTTTGGATAAAACCGGATGTACCCATAGGACTTACAACACTGTCATTATCAAATACAGCTCCATAGTAAATTGCAGACTTGTCGGTCCATTGATGGTTTAAATTTTTTGCCAGCTGAACATCATTTAACCTTACAAGCTCTGTTAATAATTCTTCTTTTTCATTGAACGTTATGCTGTTTCCGGTGCCGGGAAATAAAACGGTAAGCATACTAAACACAAGCATAGCACCAGATTTAGTCGTGGCTGCTTTATTTTTTACTACAGAAATTATTTTTTTCATGCTGAAAGATTTTATTTAAATCTGTATCAAGTATACGTTATTTTTTGGTCTTCAGTTTTTCATTGTAAAGTTGAAACATAATATAGTAATCCCTAAAATTAAATAATCTTACACAAAACATTTGCTTTATTAAGAATCTTTGAATTTTGGCCAAACAAGCAGTTTATACGACAGGTTTGCAAGCCATAATGTAGGCAGAAGCATAGCAACTAAAGCCGAACGACCATAGCAACTTGTATGAGGCAGGGAAGTATTATTCCAGAGCAGATTCCAATTTTTGGTTCTTTAGTCCATGTCGTCAGGGAATTATGGATAATGCGTGCTATCGAATAAGGTGCTGCTCAATATGGTAATGACTTTACGAATGGAATTTTTTTATAATAAATTTCTGCTGAAAATAAATGAGATACAAAATGGATTTACGCAAACGTTTGCATAACTCTATGCTGGCTTTATTTGTATTCATCCTGATTTGCATGATGGTGTACTTTATGTACTCCCGGTTTGTTTCATTCATCCAGTCGGTGTAAATGGAAAAAAAGACAACAATTGCTAAGCTATAGCTTCGGCAAATGCTCAAATTGCTGGTGAAGTGTCGGGAGTGAGGAAGAATATTGGTTTGTGGAAATAAAAAATGATGCTTTATTTATTTTGTTCTTGCATTTGAAAAATCGTGTTAACAAAAAAATAACGAATAAGCAGTTGAAAATATTTTTATAGAGATAATTTTGAAAGGAGAAAAATTACAATGACAAATTATCCCAGAGTAATTGCAAATGAAAGCCAACTGGAAGAGTTGCTTTCACAACCGGAAAAGGAAACGGTGGAGCTTTTTAAGAAGTTGGAGGGCGATATTATTTTTCTTGGTATAGGGGGAAAAATAGGACCATCGCTGGCACATATGGCCATGCGTGCCTGTCACGAAGCCGGTGTCACAAAAAAAATATATGGCGTTTCGCGCTTTAGCAATCCGAAAGAAAAAGAGTTAGTTGAAAGTTTTGGTATTGATATCTTTGCAGGAGATTTGCTGAACAGGGATTTTCTGGAGAGTCTTCCAAAGGTGAAAAATGTATTTTTTTTGGCTGGAATGAAATTTGGTTCCGAGGAAAACCTTTCCCTGACCTGGGCTATGAATTCCTATCTGCCCGCTCTTGTTGCTGAATATTTTAAAGATTCCCGGATAGTTGCTTATTCAACAGGCTGTGTTTATTCATTGGTGCCGGTAGCCTCAGGAGGTTCAGTCGAAACTGACAAGCCGGAACCGGTTGGAGAATACGCTCAATCGTGCCTGGGCCGTGAGCGGATGTTTGAGTACGGCAGCACAATGTATGGAACACCAGTTTCACTTATCCGTTTGAATTATGCTGTAGAGCCGCGGTATGGAGTGTTGGTTGATATTGCACTGAAAGTAAATAATAATGTCCCGGTTGATTTGGAAATGGGCTACTTTAACGTAATCTGGCAGGGTGATGCCAACAACCAGGTGTTGCGTTCTGTTGAAGAAACTTCAAGTCCGGCAGCCATCTTAAATATCTCAGGACCGGAAACCCTTTCAGTACGCGAAGTGGCTTTGGAATTTGGAAAGCTGTTTGGTAAAGAAGTTCGGTTCACAGGGAAAGAGGCTCCGACAGCCCTTTTAAATAATCCTTCCAAAGCAGTCGGGTTGTTTGGCAGACCAAAAGTTCCGGTTAATAAAATTATGGAATGGACTGCCGGATGGATAAAAAATGAACATAAATTATTAGGCAAGCCCACACATTTTGAGGTTCGGGATGGAAAATATTAAAAAAAAGAAGGAATGAAAAGGAACGAAATACCCAAAGATGTTTTAGCCGCTTTACAACAAGGAATGGTTATCCCGGCGTTGCCGCTGGCCCTTGATGAAAACCGAAAACCGGATGAACAAAGGCAACGGGCTTTGATGCGCTATTACCTCGATGCAGGAGCAGGAGGTGTGGCCGTTGCCGTGCACACAACTCAGTTTGAAATCCGCCTGCCGGAAATAAATTTATACCGACCGGTTCTGGAACTGGCAAAGGAAGAGTTTGACCGTTTTGTAGCAGAAACAAATAAACCTGTTTTCCGTCTGGCAGGTGTGATTGGTAAAACTGAACAGGCCGTTTCTGAAGCAAAAATCGCACTTGGTTTAGGATATCATGCTGTATTATTAAGTGTTGCCGCTTTTGCTGATGCAGACAACGACCAAATCATTGAACATTGTAAAAAGGTGGCTGAAGTTGTTCCAATAATTGGTTTTTACCTGCAACCCGCTGTCGGTGGCCGCCGCCTGGATGTGAATTTCTGGCGCGAATTTGCCAAAATTGAAAATGTAGTTGCAATAAAAATGGCACCCTTCAATCGTTACCAAACATTCGATGTGGTGCGCGGAGTAGCTGAATCGGGCAGAGCCGGCGAAATTGCATTGTATACCGGCAACGACGATAATATCCTGGTTGATTTACTGTCGGAGTATAAAATCAACCTTGGAAATAGAACAATAAACAAACGGATAGTTGGTGGTCTGCTAGGGCATTGGGCAGTGTGGACTCATGCGGCAGTGCAGCTCCTTGAAAAAGTAAAAAGTGGCCATTTAAACAACGACATGCAGGAAACTTTGGCGCTGGCCAATCAGATTACCGATTGCAATGCTGCTTTTTTTGATGTGGCCAACAACTTTGATGGTTGTATAACCGGCATACATGAAGTGCTACGCCGGCAGGGACTGCTGAAAGGAATCTGGACACTGAATGAAAATGAAACGCTTTCTCCCGGACAAAAAGAAGAAATCGACCGGGTATATGTGGCTTACCCTCATCTTAACGATGATATATTTGTAAGAGAGAATTTGGAAAAGTGGTTTGCATCTTACCCTGAAACTACATGATAAACAGGTTTCTATAAGCAGATGATTTAATTCTGCTTTCAGAATAAAAAGGTGATAAGTTACAGAAATAAAATTTTGTAACTCTTTTTTTTATAACCCGGTGCCGCCAGAATTTATTGTACAAACCATTTATCCCCCGATTTTCCTTAAGAATGTAAACGAAAATTGATTAATTTGCTAAAAGTTGCTGTTTCTCTTGGAGAAGCATAAATGATTTCGCAAAATTGGAAATATTCAGGTTTATGATTCGAAAAATAAGGTTGAACAGGAAACAGTCCTTTTAATTATGAGCATTATTGCATAAGGAATATCTTTTAAATTGCACAGAGCCTTGTGGGTAGAGCTATGGGCCGAAGCCGGGAACATAACCCCAGTATTTTATGCTGGGGGCCTGTAATAAAGCCTTCTCCCATAATCTCTGTCGCTAAGCAGGGTGACGACCTGGTTTAACGGGGTCTTAACCTGAAATTAATCATAGCTGATAATTAGAGGATTGAAGTCTTAGATATTTAATAGTAGTATTTGAATTACATTGTGTCCGATTAAAGAGTGGAGGACTACTTCAAAAAAGGAGAAGAAGTACAACTAAAATTTCGATTTAAAAATTAAGAATAATAATGAATAACAGGTGTTGGTTTATATTAATTGCTGCTGTTGCTTTATTTTTCGTCATCTCCTGTACAAATAAGAACAGCGGGCTGGCAGACAAAATAATGTCGGATGAAAGTTTTCATAAAGTTGACAGCATGGCCCGTCAGTTAATGAAAAAAGGGTTCTTTGCCGGGAGCGGCTATCAGATGGTTTGGTCGCGCGATTTAAATACTTTCATAGAACTGTCGTGCGAAGAATATGATGTGAATGTCATAAGGGAAAACCTGCTGATGTTTTTTCATTTTCAGCAGGAAAACGGAGAGATGCTGGATGGCTATGTGCGTCGTGAAGGTTTTACATGGGGCGACCCGCATCCATATTATTCCGAAACTGCTCCCGGTCATGTAGGATTTAAAAATACTGTTGAAACCGACCAGGAAACATCGTTGATTCAGGCAATCAGCAAGTATGTTTCGAAAACCGGTGATAAGAGTATACTGAAAGAGGAAGTTGCCGGGAAAACAGTTTACGACAGGTTGAAAATATCAGTTGGTTTTTTATTGAATGAAAGGTACTCTGAACATTATGGGCTGATTACAGGCGCTACTACATTCGATTGGGGCGATGTCCAGGTTGAAGGAGGAGCAGTGGTGGATGTGGATGAGAATACGCATTGGAGTATTGACATTTATGATAATGCTATGCTGCTGATTGCACTTAACAACCTGGAAATGTTAACTGAAGATATTGAAGAAAAACAGTATTGGGCAACGTTACATTCTGCATTCTTTTCTGCCACCCGAAAACATTTGTGGGATATGGCAAACCAAAAGTTTATTCCTCATTTGTATATCGATGGTTCTCCTTTCCCGGATGATTTCGATGAAAATGCGATCCATTATCATGGGGGAACTGCAGTAGCAATTGAAGCCGGATTACTGAATAAAAAAGAAATTGCAGGTGTGACAGCACAAATGAAAGAAAATGTCAGACGCTCGGGAGCGCCTTCCATTGGACTGACTCTTTATCCTCCTTATCCTGCCGAAATTTTGGGTGAGAATGTTTCTCCTCCTTATTCTTATCAAAACGGCGGTGACTGGACCTGGTTTGGCGGACGTATGATTCAGCAGCTTATTGCAAATGGTTTTATAAATGAAGCCTACGAATTGTCAAAACCATTTATGGAAAGGGTAATCCTAAACGATGGTTTTTATGAATGGTATCAATTGGATGGCACACCGGCTGGCTCGGCAGAGTTTAAAGGCTCGGCAGGAGTGCTGGCAAAATCAATAGAGATGTTCAGGGAATGGGCATCAGAAAACAGATGACAACCTGCAAAGAATTTATAAAGGTTTCGCAGGAAAAACTTGCCGAATTATGTGCTCTTAACTTACATATTTCACTCCTTGAGCGTTGATTAAGAAAGCCAACTATAACAACGATGTTTAAATTTTCAGATGCACTGGATAATTGTACCTTTCGATTTTTATAAAGGGATAGGAAATGAAATATAAATTAGTAAGTGGTTTTCCACTTTTCAGCTCTTCTTTTACACCATACAGATCAGTTAATAACTCTTTGATCCTGCAGGAGAATGCTGCTTTAACGGCTCCTTCAGTTGAAATCAGGTTCCTTTTGCTGATTTCTTATTGGTTTTCACCATCTCATTTATACACCAACAGATTTCTGACTCCATCACCCTAAATCCTGCTTCATTTAAGGATATATTCATCATTTGGTTATCTGATATTCCCAGATGTGATTTATAGAATAAGCTATCTTCCTTTTGACAAAAGAACCTTATTTCCCACTTTTTTTCCTCTGCCTGGGCTAACAACCTTCTTATGTCAGTTGATGAAAAGTCTGTTGAAGCATTTTCAAGGCCATCAGTGAAGATTGCAATAAAAACTTTATCGTTCGGCATAAACTGTTCATTAACTTTCTTAATTGTGGTTCCAAGGGCATCATAGAGGGCAGTGCTTGAGTTTGGTTCATATTGATGTGACTTCAATGGCTTTAGTTTATCAATACTCTTGTTGATGCATCTAAATTCTATCGTGTCGTTAAATACACAAAGTGTAAATTTGATTTCCGAATCAGGATTTTCCTTCTTCAATTTGGCAATAGCTTCTACCTGCTCGTTGAAACCGGATATGACCTCATGTTTTAAAGGTGTCATAGAACCACTTTGGTCGAGAATGAAGGCATAATGAATTGTAGTTTCCATTATAAAATTATTTTTTGGTTATACAGGTTAATATCAAAAACCGGCAGATGTCACCCTAATAATTGATCTTTTTTGATAATTTTGAGGAAAACCAATTTTCCGTGAATGATAAATCCAGAGCAAACCTTATGGCTTAAAGCAGAACAAGACTTTCATAAATGGATTGAGGAGCCGGAATTGTATCCTGTGAATGAACATACAAACCTGCGTAAATCGATCCACATTGCCTTCAGAAGGAATTACCACAGCCGTTTAACATCGATTTTAAGAAAGGTTTTTAAAGACATTTCTCCCGAAATACTATTGCAGGAAGAAGATAGTCACGTTCAACACGAACTTTTATATGAACCGGAAGACGTGCAATATTTCAGTGAAATTCCATTTCGAAAAACATGGAGCCGGGAAGATGAAAATAAGCGAATAATAGATGGCTTTTGGAAAGATGATTATAAAACAATAGCTGATTTTTATGAAAATGAGTTTTCGAAAGTTGCTTTAATGATAATCCGGAACAGTGGAACTATTGATGATGCCAAAGACGTGTTTCAGGATGCAATGGTAATATTAATGGATAAATTTACATGGGGGAAGCTTGATCTTATTAATTGTTCCCTTGGGACCTACATCTGTTCAATTAGCCGAAACCTCTGGTATAACCGTTTGAGGGAGAAGAAAAAGGAGCAGGAATTGAATGATATGGACCAAAACCACTCCGTTAATGTATCAACCGACTACTATGAAGAAGAACCTGATGATTTTGAAAAAGTGAACAGCGCCATATCAAGTCTGGGCAATCCCTGTAAAGAACTTTTGGAACTTTTCTATTTTGAAAATCATAACTGGGAAACAATCGCAATGGCTATGGGATATTCATCGCCGGCAAGCGCAAGGAATCAGAAGTATAAATGTCTGGAAAGAATTAGAAATCGGTTAAGTTCATCTTTAAACACATAAGCGATCACGGCTGGAGATTGGTTCAAAGCAAAAAATGAGCTAAATTAGAAAGTACATGATAAAATATATTATTACTGCTGCATTGTTGTTTTTATTGGCCTGTAACAACATAAAAAATGACATTTCGACTCATGGATTAACATCAGATAGTAAAGCTCGATGGATTCAGGATGGCAGGGAATTACCTGAAAGCGATTCAATGTTCTATATGGATGCTCCGGCTCCTCATTTTAGAAAAGAATTCAGAACAGACGGAAGAATTGAAAGTGCAAAGCTCTACATTACATCTGCAGGATATTACAGTGCCACAATCAATGCTGTCGCGGTTGGAAAAAATGTGCTTGATCCTGCCTGGACCGATTACAGTAAACGAATCTATTATTCAGAATACGATGTTACCCCGCTCATTGAGGCAGGAAACAATTGCCTGGGTGTAGCATTGGGGAATGGTTTTTACAACCCGTTGCCACTTCGGAAGTGGGGACAAAGGAATTTGAGAAACGATTTAACAGTAGGGAAACCCACCTTTATTGCCAGGCTCCTCCTAAACTATAGAAATGGAAGAACAGAAGAGATAGTTACTGATGAAACCTGGAAGTACGATTACGGGCCAATCGTTAAAAACGACGTTTATCTTGGAGTAGTATATGATTCACGGAGAGAAACAGAAGGATGGAATTCTCCTGAATTTGATGATAGCTTATGGAGTTTTGCTCAACAAGGCATAAATCCGGGAGGACAGCTTCAAAAATCGTTTTTCCCACCTGTTCAGGTAACTGAAGAAATAACACCAATAGATATCTACAGCCCTGAAAAAGGTATTTATATTGTTGATATGGGCGTCAATTTTACCGGCACCTATAAAATAAAACTATCGGGAGAAAAAGATGATACAATTGTTTTCAGGTTTGGTGAACGGATTTATGAAAACGGCACATTAAATCCGATGACGACTGTTGCAGGACAAATTAAACGGAAAGGAGTGGGCGGACCTGGTGCACCTGATGTTGCCTGGCAAACCGACAGTTATATTCTGAGTGGAGAAGGAAAGGAATGGTTTTCTCCGGAGTTCACTTATCATACTTACCGTTACATGGAGATTTCAGGATTGGATGTAAAGCCTGAACCAGCAGATATTAAAGGATTGTTTTTTCATTCAAATGTCCCTAACCTGAACAAGTTTACCTGTTCTTCTGAATTATTAAATTCAATTCAGAAAGCAACTGAACGAACATTTCTGGCAAACCTTGTAAGCGTGCAGTCCGATTGCCCTGCACGGGAAAAATTTGCTTACGGGGGCGACCTGAATGCAACCAGTGAGTCGTTTATTTATAATTTCGATATGCAGGCATTTTATCGCAAAACTGTTTACGACTGGGTAGATGCGATGAACGATTCGACCTTTGTGGATACAGCTCCCTATACCGGAATAGAATATTGCGGAATAAGCTGGGAATCAGCCTTTATTATTACACAATATTATCTTTATCTTTATTATAACGATACAGATATTGTTAAAGAACTTTATGAGCTGAATAAAAAATGGATGGACAAAGTTAACCGGCTTCACCCTCAGGGAATTGTTGAAAAGGGGCTGAGCGATCATGAATCAATGGAGCCGGTTCCTGTGCAATTAACAGGCACCTGCCATTACCTGCAATGCGCACGACTAATGAAAACTTTCGCATCGGTTATGGGTGATAAAACAAGCGAATCAAAATATGAACTGCTTGCTGATAGGTTGCTCCGAATAGTAAAAGCTGAATTTTGGGATAGCCCTGTTGAAGGAAAAATCAATAAACAAACGCTGTTTTCTACCTTACTCTATCATGAGATTGTACCGGAAGAGGAAGTCGATGCAGCCAAAGATTCTTTATTAAATGCAGTTAAGAACGGACCATCGGGTCACTTTAACACTGGAATTTTTGGCACGAAGTATATCCTGGAAACACTTTCAGATAACCATTCACCGGAAATGGTGTTTGAAATCGTGAACAGCACGGCATATCCGGGCTGGGGATATATGATTGACAGAGGCGCAACAACAATCTGGGAAACCTGGAAAGAGAGCGACAATACGTATTCAAATTGTCATCCCATGTTTGGATCAGTAACTGAATGGTATTACAGGTGGCTTGGCGGCATCAGGCCTGACCCTGAAAATCCCGGGTTCAAGAAATTTACTGTAGGTCCGTCCGCTCCTGAAGGATTGGATTCCGTAAAGTGTACATACAATTCCCCTTTCGGAGCAATTGTTTCTAACTGGAAGAAGATGCAACGGGGTAAAATACAATACGAAATAGTAATTCCGCCAGAAAGCATTGCAAACGTAATTTTACCAATCAGCCAATCGCAAAAAATTGAAATTAAATCGAATGACAATAAGTTTAATGCAGTAACAATAAAAGGATTACAAACAGGTAATTTCGAACTTGGTGAAGGGGAGTATTTTGTTACCCTAAGCCCGGATGGTATAGTCCACGAGCATGATGACTAAATGTTCTGCATTTAAAATTGGTGGTTAAATTTCCTTATGGATAGTTTTGGTGGAATTTCACATGCTGCCATAAGGAGTGGTAATTAACCTGCCCGTCAGAAATTTACCGTTTATATTCCGGCAAACAGTCGTTACAGGCCGCATGAAATTCACAAACCGGCTTCTCATTCCTTTAAACTTCAGCTTGATTTGGATGAATATACCTTGGCAGAAACTTTCAAAGATGCCGGTTATAATACTTTTTTTACCCGATTAATTCCTTAAAACTACAGGTAACACAAATGATTTCTCCAGTTCTTCTTTACCCGACGGATTGCTGTTGCTGAAGCGAAGCTCTGCCCTGCCGGTTTCTGTTACTTCCGGGAAAATAAGTGTGGCAGAAAAATCAACATAATCATCAGTCATCCAATTGCCCTTTGCTTTCCCGACCGTACGGGCAAGAGTTTCGCCGGTTTTTTGCAGCTCAACCTCAATTACAGCTTCAAAAAACCAGCTCCCCTTTGCTTGTCCTGTAATCTCTAATGGCGAAGAAATTTCTGAATCAGGTTGAGGTTTTGTAATTATAATTTCGTTTGTGTCGGACCCTGATTCCTGTTGCTCATTGTTGGTATTATTTTTAAATTTTACCGACTTTAAGATATTGTTAATGGTATGTACATCTTCCTGAACGACTGCACCATATCTGGTGACGGAATCCCCAATCAATGGATTGCATTCCGCCATTTCCAGTTCTTTACCCGTTTCCTTATCGAAACATCTTATCGAAAAATTATTTACAGCAGCCTGAGCAAATATAAAACCGTGTTGGCTCCAGTTGGCCGGTGTTGCTGAAGGAACAATGAAATAACCCCATACGTTACTATTTTCAAGAAAAAAAGCAAGCGATTCGTTTGTATTGATGTCGAAAGAAAAAAGTTCTTTTTCCTTCGCCGGCAAGCTCCCACTCTTTCCTGAAGGTAGTTCAGTGCCGTATCCGTTTGGGAAAATGCTGACATAGGAGAGACCAGAATTTTCGTGAATGGCTAGCGGGAAATCGATGGAATCGGCTGTACTGACCGGATAAATGTTAATGATTGTTTGCTTGTTCCCGATTTCAAAAACTTCCGGCTTCCAGTCCGGAGGGTAGTTAACAGAAAAACTGAATTCATCAGAAACGAAATTTTGTTCAGCAACGGAATCTTTACTAATTAAAGTTTCTTTGTTTTCACTTTTTTTTCTATTTGAAGTACAACCCGCAAATAAAATTATAGTAATCAATATCAGTCGTAAGGTAATGTTCATATATAAGATTAACGTTTCTTAAAATTGAAAGGTTTTCCGTTTGATATAATCCGTAATTATTAATAAGCAAGTGCTTAAAAAAAATAGTATATTTAGTATGTATTTCAAGAAGATATCCAACAAAGGGTTGCGTTAGACGATCAAATTATAATCTATAAAACATCAACATTAAAAAAAACATCATGGATGAACAAGCAGCGCAATTAACACAACATCTGAACAGCCTTTATGGTCTTGTTATTGAATGGGGACCCCGGGTTATTGGAGCAATAGTAGTTCTTATTGCAGGGTTCTGGGTCGTAAAAGTAATTACCCGAAGCTTCGGCAGAACTCTTGAAAAGAGAAAGATTGACGTTTCTCTTTTACCTTTTTTGAAAGCCCTTGTAAATATCGTATTAAAAGTATTGGTAGTTATTAGTGTAATGGGCATGGTCGGAATTGAAATGACCTCTTTCATCGCTGTTATCGGTGCTGCAGGTCTGGCAATTGGACTGGCATTATCAGGTTCTCTTCAGAACTTTGCCGGTGGTGTTATGATTTTAATTTTTAAACCCATACAACCAGGCGATTTTATAGAAGCACAGGGATTTATGGGTACTGTGAAAGAAATAGGAATTTTTACTACCGTATTAAACACTGTTGATAACAAAACAATTATTATTCCTAACGGACCTCTTTCGACCAATGCTCTTACAAACTTTTCAAAAGAACCATTGCGCAGGGTAGATTGGAAATTTGGCATTGCCTATGGCGATGATGTGGATAATTTCAAGACAGCTATTCAGGCTTTTATAGCGGAAGACAGCCGGATACTCAAAGAACCGGCATATTTTACCGGACTTTCTGAGTTGGCCGACAGCTCGGTTAATTTTGTAGTAAGGGCCTGGGTAGAAGCAAAAGACTATTGGGGAGTTTACTTCGATATGAATGAAAAAGTCTACAAAAGATTTGGCGATTACAAACTCAACATTCCTTTTCCACAAATGGATATTCATGTTCAGAATGGCCACACTATGAATATTGTGGAGGAAGGCCTTGAAAAAATGGTTCAGTGAAATAATCTTTTTTATTTCTCTTGTGTAGCTTTTTTTTAAATCCCGTTTAACATTGTTGTTTGGTTCTGGTCAACAATGAATTTGTTAACAATTCATTAATTATGTGACTAATAATGAAATAGAATCACCTGTCATATGTTCTTTTAAAAAGAACCTATTAGATGCTGATGGATTTAATATAAAGATACAAAAAGCTGATAGCTTGATTTCTCGTACTTTAAATGGTAATTTGGCGCATTTTTTGTAACTTTATATTTATTGTGAAATTAATCCTTAAAAACATAAAATTTACAGCTATGAAGTACTTTATACTATTATTTGGGGTTCTGTTTTTTGTCTCCTGTGAAAATTATAAGCAACAAGCTGAACAGCTGGAACAGAAAGTAGACAGTTTACAAAATGTCGCTGCTCAAAAAGAGTCAACAATTCAACAATTCCAACAAGATTTTTCCACCATTCAGGCCAGCCTTGATTCCATAAGACGCCTGGAACGAATGATGCCTGAATCAGGTGAATCGGAGAGCCGTTTGAGCGGGAATCAAAGAGAGCAGATAATTAATGATATTGAAACCATTAACTCCCTGCTGGAAGAGAACGAGGAACTTATTGCTTCTATGAAGCGACGGTTAAATACCTCAAACGTGGAGTCAACCAAGTTGCAGGCGATGATTTCTGATATGGAGGAACAGTCAAAAGAATTGCAGCAACGGATTCAGCAGCGTGATACCGAAGTAGGTGAGTTAAGTCAGCTGGTTAAGGAACAGCGGGAGAACATCGATGTGTTGCAACAACAGATAACCGAAGCCACCGAATACAGTACCATGCAGGCAGATACTTTAAATATGAGAACCACTGCCTTAAACCGTGCTTATTACACCGTGGCTCCACTTAAAGAACTAAGGGATGAAGGAGTTGTTGAACGGCAGGGTGGTATCCTGGGTATTGGTAGTACTCCAAAACTAAGAAGCGATTTTGCTCAGGAACATTTTACTCCTGTTGATATCCGTGAACTTGATTACATCCCCCTGGATTCCAGGAAAGCTGAGCTTGTATCGGTACACCCCGATGGATCGTACCACATCTCTGGAGACAACCAGGCGGATACATTATACATTGAAGATCCGAATCTTTTCTGGACAGCATCCAGATACCTTGTAGTAGCTGTAAAATAATTACAGCTACTACAAGATTTGTTTAGTTGATAAAAGTTAACGCTTTGTCAACAGCTGCCTGTATACCTGAAACATCTTTTCCGCCGGCAGTGGCATAAAAGGGTTGGCCTCCACCGCCGCCCTTTATTTCTTTGCCTGCTTCCCTGACAATCTGCCCGGCATTGAGTCCTTTTTCTGCCACCAGATTCTCTGCAATCATTACTGTCAGGTTTGGCTTACCCTCAATGTCAGCGCCAAGCACAAGGTAGAGGTTATCTACCTCGTTCTTCAACTGGAAAGCCAAATCTTTCATCATGGCTGCGCTGTCAACATCTACCTGTCCCGCAATGATGTTAGCCCCGTTCTCGGAAAGAATTCTGCTTTTGAGATTTTCTTTTACCACTTTTAAACGCTCGCGGCCAAAAGCTTCAATCTTTTTAGTCAGTTCTGTATTTTCTTTCAGAAGGTTGCCCACACTTGAAAGAATGTCGTTTGAACCCTTCACTATCTCGCGGATGCTTTTAAGGGTTTTTAACTGGTCGTTAACAAATTTTTCGGCACGTTTGCCGGTAATGGCTTCAATACGTCGAACACCTGCAGCAATCGCGCTTTCCGAAACGATTTTAAATAACCCGATTTGCCCTGTTGCAGCCACATGTGTGCCGCCGCATAACTCTACTGATTCACCAAATTTAATAACCCTGACCATGTCGCCGTACTTTTCACCAAACAGCATAATGGCACCCTTGTCTTTTGCTGTTTGCATCGGAAGTTCACGCTCTTCTTCACAAATTGCGTTTTCCCTGACTTTTTGGTTTACCAGCTCTTCCACACGTTCTGTCTCCTCATCCGAAAGCTTCTGGAAGTGGGAGAAATCGAACCGGAGATGGTCGGAATTTACCAACGAACCTTTCTGTTCCACATGAGTTCCCAATACTTCGCGCAAAGCAGCATGAAGCAGGTGTGTTGCAGTATGGTTGTTGGCTGTTTCAATCCTTTTTGCCTGATTGACAACAGCGAGAAAATGGTCTTCAGGGTTTTCGGGAAGTTTTTCAGTCAGATGAACAATAAGATTGTTCTCCTTTTGAGTATCAAAAATCCGGGTTTTAACGCCATCGTTTTCAATATAGCCGGCATCACCCACCTGACCTCCCGATTCTCCGTAGAAGGGAGTCTGGTCAAAAACCAGCTGGTAGAACGACTTATTTTTCTGTGAAACTTTTCGGTAGCGGGCAATGCGCACCTCGGCTTCAGTCTGATCGTACCCCACGAACCTGGTCTGATCGATTTTCCTTATTTCCACCCAGTCGCCAGTCTCCAGTTGTGCAGCATTTCGCGAACGGTTTTTTTGTTCTTCCATTTCCGACTTAAAACCCTCTTCATCCGTTGCCAGTCCGTTCTCTCGGGCAATCAGCGCAGTAAGATCGAGCGGAAACCCGTAGGTATCGTATAAAACAAAAGCATCCTTTCCCGATATTTGTTTGCCCTGTTCAATCTTTGTTTTTGTAATGATGTCGTCGAGCATTTTTATTCCTGTCGACAATGTCCGAAGGAACGATTCTTCTTCCTCTTTCATCACCTTTTCTATGAGTACCTGCTGAGCAGCCAGTTCAGGAAACGTATCGCCCATCGTAGATTTAAGTACTTCGGTCAGCCTGAACATGAATGGTTCGCGGAATGAAAGGAAAGTATACCCGTAACGTACAGCTCTGCGCAGTATCCGGCGGATTACATAACCGGCTTTATTGTTTGATGGCAGCTGTCCGTCGGCAATGGCAAATGCTACGGCCCGCAAATGATCGGATACAACACGCATGGCAATATCGGATTTTTCATTTATCCCGTATTCAATTCCGCTCAGCTTTACAAGTTCACCGATTATGCTTTGAAAGATGTCGGTGTCGTAATTCGACTTAACCCCCTGCAAAACCATACACAGCCTTTCAAACCCCATTCCTGTGTCAACGTGTTTTGCCGGAAGTTCGTCCAGGGAACCATTGGCTTTGCGATTGAACTGGATAAAAACCAGGTTCCATATTTCAATGACCAGCGGATTGTCTTTATTGACCAGGTTCTGTCCGGGAATTTTGGCACGTTCTTCCTCTTCCCTCAAATCGATGTGAATTTCTGAACACGGACCACAGGGGCCAGTGTCGCCCATCTCCCAAAAATTATCTTTTTTACTTCCATTCAGAATACGTTCTCCGGGTAAATACTTGCTCCAGTATCCGGCAGCTTCGTCATCTCTTCCAAGATTATCATCGCTGCTGCCTTCAAATACGGTGGCATATACCCTGTCGGCAGGAATTCCCATCCGGTCGATAAGAAACTCCCAGGCCCAGTCGATGGCTTCCTTTTTAAAATAATTACCAAACGACCAGTTGCCCAGCATTTCGAACATGGTGTGATGATAGGTATCAAGGCCTACCTCCTCCAGGTCATTGTGTTTTCCTGAAACCCGCAGGCATTTTTGGGTGTCGGCAACACGGGGCCATTTCACAGGTTCGTTTCCAAGGAACTGATCCTTGAATTGGTTCATGCCCGCATTGGTAAACATCAGTGTAGGATCACCTTTTACAACCATTGGGGCCGAAGGCACTATCTGGTGTTCCTTCTCTTTGAAAAAATTCAGAAAAGCCGCTCTTATTTCTTTTGATGTCTTCATTATCAACCTTTTTACTTCATATTTGTTACTCTTATCCCAGGCTTACAAAACTAATTCGTAAATTTGGAAAGCTTTTAACACAAAATAAGTGTGAAAAATAGCACCACTTATTTAAAAATTCTTGCAAAGTTAGGTGTTTTAATTAATTTTGTTTGCAAGAGATTATAAAAATAGCCTTAGTTCTATGATGAAGAAGAAATACAAATTTAACCCCGATACACTGAGCTATGAGCGCGTGGGAATTTCTCTCAGGGAAAGGCTTGGAAAAATTCTCACCTATCTTGCCAGCAGCTTTGGCCTCGCTTTTATTCTGGTAGTTGTTTTTCTGAATTATTATGAAACACCGCGGTCAAAAGCATTGAAACGCGAAAATCAACAGTTGCTTACCCAGTTTGAATTAATGTCACGCGATCTTGACATTGTGGAAAAAGTACTTCAGGATTTACAGCAACGTGATGATAACATTTACCGGATAATTTTTGAAGCCGATCCGATTCCTTCGTCCATCAGGAAAGCCGGATTTGGAGGTACAAATAAATATTCACACCTCGAAAACCTGAGTAATTCTTCGCTGATATTGGAAACAGCACGTAAACTCGATGTTCTGTCGAAGGAAGCATATATCCAGTCGAAGTCGTATGATGAGGTACTGAAAATGGCTTTGAACAAGGAAGAGATGCTGGCCAGCATTCCTGCAATAATGCCAGTAGCCAATGAAGATCTCAAACGTACAGCCAGCGGTTGGGGTTACCGGATACATCCTATTTACAAAGTGCGAAAAATGCATTACGGTATGGATTTTACCGCCCCCGTTGGAACGCCGGTTTATTCTACCGGTGATGGGAAAGTTGTTGAAACCGGCGGGTCAAAACGCAGCCGTGTCGGTTACGGACTGGTTGTTAAAATTGACCATGGTTATGGTTACGAGACCCTTTACGGCCATTTAAATTCTTTCAATGTAAAAGTGGGGCAGAAAGTCAAAAGAGGCGACATTATCGGGTATGTTGGAAATACAGGAGGCTCAACAGCTCCGCACCTGCATTATGAGGTCCACCGGAGCGGCAGCGCCGTAAACCCACAGCATTACTACTTTAAGGATCTTACACCGCAGGAATACGAGCGGATGATTGCAATCTCTACCAATATTGGCCAGTCACTTGATTAACAGCAGGTGCCCTACAAAAAGAAAAAAATAGAAAAGATATTCTTTACCATTGGTGAAGTCGCTGCCATGCTTGGGGTTACGCCTTCATCAATCCGCTATTGGGAGAGTAACTTCGATGAACTGGCTCCCCAAAAAAGCAGCGGAGGTACCCGTCTCTTTTCACAAAACGATATCGAAACCCTGAAGCTTATTAATTACCTGGTTAAGGAAAGAGGCCTTACAATTAAAGGGGCCCAATTGAAAATGAAACATAACCGGGAGGATACAGTTAACAATTGGGAAGTTGTTAATCGTTTAAAAGAAGTCAGGGAAAAGTTGCTTGAAATTAAAAATGAAATGGAAAGCTGATGGTTACAATCCGGGAAATAATGAATTACCTTGAAATGGTCGCTCCACTTGCCTTCCAGGAATCGTACGACAATTCGAGCCTGATGGTCGGGAATCCGGGAACACAGGTTAACGCTGCCCTGGTTACAGTGGATGTTACCGAAGAGGTGGTTGATGAAGCTGTTCAAAAAAATTGCGAACTTATCGTAGCCCACCATCCGGTGATTTTCTCGGGACTTAAAAAACTTACCGGTAATACCTTTGTGGAGAGGGTAATTATAAAGGCAATAAAAAATGATGTAGCCATATATGCTGCCCATACCAATCTTGATGCTGCAGTAGGTGGTGTAAACGCTAAAATCTGTGAAAAACTGGGTTTAACGAATACACGTGTGCTGCAACCGGTTGCCGGGCAGCTAAAAAAACTGGTTACCTTCATCCCTCACGATGCTGTTGAACAGGTCAGGGAGTCGGTTTTTACTGCAGGAGCGGGACATATAGGTAATTATGACCGATGTGGATATAACATCGAAGGAACAGGAAGCTTCAGGGGTGGTGAACAAACAAATCCTTTTGTTGGAGAGAAGGGAAGGGTTCATTATGAGAAGGAAATAAGATTTGAAACCATTTTCCCGGCCTGGCTGCAGTCAAAAATTGTGCAGTCGCTAATCGCTGCCCATCCCTATGAGGAAGTTGCCTATGATATCTACCCGCTGGATAATGTGCTGGAGACTGCAGGTATAGGTATGGTGGGCCGGTTGCCTGAACCGGTAAAGGAGCAGGATTTCCTTCAAACACTCAGGGATGTTTTCGGAAGTGGATGCATTAAGCACACCAAACTTAAAGGCGAACCGGTGTCGAAAGTCGCTGTTTGCGGGGGTGCAGGATCTTTCCTGTTAAAAAATGCTGTTGCTGCAAATGCCGACTTTTTTGTTTCGGCCGATTTTAAATACCATCAGTTTTTCGATGCTGAAGGTAAAATAGTAATTGCCGATGTCGGGCATTTTGAAAGTGAGCAGTTTACTAAAGAACTTTTTTATGAAGTACTTGTTAAAAATTTCCCTAAATTTGCAGTCCGTTTTTCAGAAGTAAACACCAACCCGGTAAATTATTTCTGATAAATGCGAATACCGGGAAAGTCCTTTAGGAAATTTCTGGTACATAACATCTGGAATGTAAGTAGAATTTAAAGAGTAAAAACAATGAATACACCAATTTCAAGGCAGGAAGAAAAAGACATTTCTATTGAGGAAAAATTACGCGCATTGCATGAGCTGCAAAGTGTAGTTTCTGAAATTGATAAAATTAAAACATTAAGGGGTGAATTGCCGCTTGAGGTTCAGGACCTTGAAGATGAAATAACCGGTTTGAAAACCAGGATTGCTAACCTGGAGGATGAAATTAAAACCCTTGAAACGGCAATAAAGAATAAAAAAATTGCCATTAAGGATTCCGAAACGCTGATAGCTAAATATACCGAACAGCAAAATAACGTCAGGAATAACCGTGAATTTGATTCTTTGTCAAAAGAAATTGAATTCCAGACCCTTGAAATTGAGCTGTCGGAAAAGCGAATCAAAGAGTTTACTACCGACATGAATGAGAAAAAAGAGGCCATCGACACTTCAAAAGAATTGCTTAAAGAGCGTGTTGAAGACCTGGATAGAAAGAAAAGCGAACTGGATGAAATTACCCAGGAAACCAAAATTGAAGAAGAAAGGCTGAGGGCAAAGTCGGAAAAAATTGAAACATTTATTGAATCGCGTCTGCTAACAGCCTTCAAACGTATCCGCAAAAATGCCCGGAATGGTTTGGCAGTGGTTACTATCCAGCGTGACGCATGCGGCGGTTGCTTTAATAAAATTCCTCCGCAGCGGCAAATGGATATCGCCAACCGTAAAAAAATTATTGTGTGCGAATACTGTGGCCGCATACTTGTCGATAAAGACATTAATGTGGTAGAAACTGAATAAACCGGATTTTTTTCAACCGGATTAAAAAAGTACTGCAGCTGCTGCAGTACTTTTTTTTGCTTCATAATGAAGCCTTTCGTCTGGTGTATATAGCCCATCAGCCTGTAAATATTACATCTGAATCATCGTCTTTTCCGCAGAAAAAAATTGCCTTTCCGGGATAGAAAAATTTTAAATCCCCGTAAATCCAGGGCCGGTGTTTCATTGTCCTTTTCCCGGGCCTCCTTAATACCTGAAATCCTGAGCAGACCGATCTATTGTAATGCATTTTCTTTTTCTTTCCTTGACATTTTCCATTTCAAATACGGACCAAATACGGATCAAACTCGGATTAAATTCGGAATTTTGCGAATTTAATCCGAGTTTGATCCGTCTTAACCTAGAGTAAGCTTACTATAACTAATGATGTGAGTCAGGTACGTACGTTATTTTGTATTCACTTTATCTTGCTTCAATTCGTTTAATAATCCTGCCCAGGTTCATGTCCTGTATTGAGTGTTTCTCATTCAGCCATAACTTCACAGCCATCCGGAAATCAGCGCCTCTGTATATATTTTCCCCTTCGCAGAGCAGGATGATTTTTTCTGTCCGAATGTTACATTCTGTGGAAATACAATAAAGAAAACCTACCCATTAATAATTTCCGCGATTTCAATTAAATGGTTTATCGATTGGCTGTTCTTGAAAAAATAACCGGGAGCAGTTCTTATTAAAGGGAAAGAGCATATTATAACTGTAGCTGAACTTTTTTCGTATATTTAAGCTATGGGTTAAAAACAGTGGTGGTTTTTCTTTGTTATTATTAACACAATCGGGCAGTAGTAATCTTTCTTTTATAAAAAGTACAATAACTTAAAATTTTGAAAATGAATGTGAAAGTATTTTTGGGAAAAGCAGTTTACATTGTATCGTTTTTAGTGGTTTCTTCACCTCTTTTCGGGCAGGGAATTCAGGATACCACCTATTGGACAACTAACGGCCAGATCTCATTAAATTTCAGCCAGGTCAGTCTTTCCAACTGGGTGGGTGGAGGAAACAGCTCGGTGTCGGGCATTGGTAATTTTGATTACAATGCCGTTTACCGGAAAGGGCGGATTGAATGGGATAATACCCTAAAGACGGGCTACGGTTTGATGAAGGAGGGTGGAAGTGTGGTCACCAAGAATGAAGACAAACTTGAGTTGAATTCAAAACTGGGGCTTGAGCTGAACAATGAACACCTGTTGTATTCTTCTTTCGTCAACTTTCAAACGCAGTTTGCCCCGGGATATAAATACCCGAACACCACCAATAAGATTTCAGATTTTTTGGCCCCGGCATATCTTACCCTGGCTACGGGACTTGATTACCAGCCTACCGAATCACTTTCCATCTTTTTTACCCCGCTCTCGGCAAAACTTACTTTTGTTGCCAACGATTCATTGTCTAATGAAGGAGCATTTGGTGTGGACCCAGGGCAAACGGTGAGGTCGGAAGTGGGCGCTACTTTTAAGGGTGAGTATAAAGCTACGGTAATGCCAAATGTTGACCTGTCAACCAGCTTATCGTTGTTTTCGAATTACTTCAACAATCCTGAAAACATTGATGTAAACTGGGATGTAACCCTTAACATGAAGATCAATGATTACCTGTCGGCCAATTTCAGTACCAATTTGATTTACGATCATGACGTATTGATACCGATCGATGATCAGGGAAACACCGGGCGAAGAATACAACTGAAGCAGGTACTGGGAGTTGGTTTCAGCTATAAATTTTAGTGTCTTCTGGCGGGCTGAAGGCCCGGCTTAATTCAGCCCGGGTGCAGCACCCCGGGATAAAATACCAATAACTCCCTGGGGCGTAATTGCAGGCCTGGATTTGAAATTTATTCACTCCATGCAACGCAGTTATTCTGTTCTACCAGCTTCCGCCGGCGCCACCGCCGCCAAAGCTTCCACCCCCGAATCCTCCAAATCCTCCTCCTCCGGACGAAAAGTTGCCGAAAGAACCTGAGTGGGATCTTCCACCCGATAACAAGCCCAAAGCTAACCAGAAGGGCAGGCTTTTGCCCGGAGAATAGTGCCTGCGGCTTCGCCCGCGAAGAATGGGTAAGATGACAAAAATAAAAAAGAAGATTATCAGTACAGGAAAAATACCTCCCCCCTGATCGGCATAATTTTCATTGTAATATTCAGCAGTGTATTCCCCCCGGGTAATATCCATTATTACATTGGTGCCGCTTTCCAATCCACCGTAGTAATTGTTTTGCTGGAAATAGGGAATCATTTCATTGTCGATTATGGTTCCGTTTACTGTTGCATCGGGCAGTACTCCTTCCAGTCCATAACCTGTGGCTATGAATATTTGTCCCTGCTCGTTGCCGGTTTTTGGCTTAACCAGAATGACCAGCCCGTTATCGTTTCCTTTCTGACCGACACCCCATTGTTCGCCGAGCCTGAAGGCATAATCCCCTTTGTCATAACCTTCCAAATCAGGTATAGTTACGACTACTATCTGGGTCGAGGTTTCGCGTGCGAACTGAACAAGCTTGTTTTCCAGTTTTTCAGCTTCCGGCTGACTCAGGATTCCTGCAAAATCGTTTACCAGCCTTGGCGGATTAGGCCGTTCAGGAATTTGAGCTTTTAGCGAAATTAAAGTAAATAACAGGAAAAAAAGTAATAATCCGGTATATTTTATTGCTTTGAGTGTTGCTGTTTTTACTGCCTTTGTTTCAAGGCGTAAAACTGCAGTATGATTCTTCATTTTTATGTTATCTTTTAGGAACCGTACGATATATCATCCGGTAATTCATTTACATCGTCTTTCTGATAGGGGAAATATTGTTTTAGTTCTTCTCCGGCCATTGTAATGCCTGTGGTTAATCCCTGAGCAAAATTTCCTTCTTTAAAATAGGCAGCCATTTTTTCTTTAATCTGTTCCCAGAAATTATCGGGCACTTTTTGGTTTATGCCGGCATCGCCCAATATTGCAAACCGGTGATCATCAAGGGCCAGGTAAAAAAGAACCCCATTACGGAGCTCTGTTTTATGCATTTCAAGCTTTTCAAAGATGTAGGCAGCCCTATCCAAAACATCTTCCTTGCAATGCTTTTCGATATGAACCCGTATTTCTCCTGATGTGTTAAATTCAGCTGCATTAATGGCATTCTTAATCTGCAGCTTCTCTTTTTCTGTAAAAAACTTACGAATATTCATTGGCTGTTGCTTAAAACTGTACTTCCGGTGCGCGGTCAGCACCCTGTTGCGCCTCAAAATAATCTTTCTTTTCAAATCCCATCATTCCGGCATAAAGCAACTGCGGGAATTTCCGGATGTATGCATTGTATTGTTGCGCTACTTCATTAAATTTTCTTCGCTCAACGGCAATCCGGTTTTCTGTTCCTTCCAGCTGGGCCTGCAAATCCCTGAAGTTCTGATTGGCCTTTAAATCGGGGTACTGCTCAACAACAACCATTAAGCGGCTCAATGCCGATGTAAGTCCCTGCTGAGCCTGGTTGAATTGTTCAATGGCCTGAGGCGATAAATTATCAGCATCAACATTTACCGATGTGGCTTTTGACCGTGCTTCCACCACTTCTACAAAGGTTTCCTGTTCGTGTGATGCGTAGCCCCTTACCGTATTGACCAGGTTTGGTATAAGATCGGCACGTCGCTGGTACACGTTTTCAACCTGCGACCACTGCGAAGTAACCTGTTCTTCCATGTCAACCATTTTATTGTAACCACACCCTGTCAGAAACATACCTGACAATGCAAACAGAATAATAATTATTACGTTTTTCATATGTACTCCTTTATTTAGTTCTTTATTTTCTAAGTTTCAAATATCCCTTAATTCTGCCATATATTTAACCCCTTATCGGGGAAATAACTTTTTTTGACGCTGGATTACATCAAAAGCTGCGCCAACAGCAAAAAGCTGACAAAATGTACCTTATTATTACTGTTGAATTTTTGTGAAAAGGGTAGGAGTATTATTCTGAAAATACAAGGGAATACGGGCGGCTGATTTCGTGGATTAGCTCTTCAACTGATAAATTCCTGATTTTTCGGATGGTTTCTTTGCCCTCGAAGAATACCAAAATTGTTGGAACGGTAAATACCCGATGCAGTCCGGCAGTTTCAGGAAAAACATCTGTTTTCACATAGACCGCTTTCATTTTTTCAAACTCATTTTGTACGGCCAGTTCTACCTTTGGCTTTAACGACTTGCAAACATTGCAGTTATTTGTTGAAAAATAGACCAGAAGCGCTGCTTCTGAATTTATAAGTTCCTCCAGTTCGCCGGACGTATGTATTTCAGTAAACATGTCAATGTGTTGTTACAATTATATCCTGATGTTTTCAACTTCTCAGAAATCGCCTGAGCGAAGCATTATCAGTGTGCAGTCTTCAACAGTTTCTATTCCGCTGGTTTCAAGTAAACGCTTTAATTCACTGTTAAAGGTTCCCGGATTGAAGATAACGCGCTGCGGCTTCAGTTTCAGCAGCAATTCAAAATATTCCCCCTGATGTTTAGGGCCCACATAAAGTGTTACGGTATGTACCTGCTCATGAACAGGAAAATCGGTTCGTACAGGTATTCCGTTTACAAAACCTGCCCTTTTTGCCAACGGAATAACCGGATGTCCGTATTGCTGCAACAATTTGACGGCCGCATAGGAATAACGCTCCGGTTTAGGACTTGCTCCTATTACAAGGGTTGTTTTGACTTCGGTTGTCATGATTTCATTATTTGCTGAATCAAAACTACCGCCTGGGCCGAAATTCCCTCTTCACGGCCTTCGAACCCCAGTTTTTCGGTAGTTGTTGCTTTTATTGAAATTTGATTGATTTCAATGTTCAGTATTCCGGCCATTACTTTTTTCATCTCCGGAATAAAAGGTTTTAATTTTGGCCGTTGGGCGCTTATTGTGGAATCGATATTTACAATTTGGTATCCCTGCTCCCTGACCAGTTTGTAGGTTTCATCAAGAAGAATTTTACTGTCAATGTCTTTAAACTTTTCTGAGGTGTCGGGAAAATGAGTGCCAATATCTCCGAGGCTGAGGGCACCAAGCAATGCATCGCAAATGCCATGGATGAGCACATCGCCATCGGAATGGGCTACCGTTCCTTTGATGTGCGGAACGAGGATTCCTCCCAGCCACAGGGTTTCACCCTCTGCCAGGCGGTGCACGTCGTATCCCTGACCAATCCTGTACATTGTTTACCGCTGATTGCTGAAGGCTTCCACATCAAACGACAAGGTAAACCGCAGGGTGTTTGCAAGAGGATGGTTTTGTTGTGTCGGCAGCAGGTACGAAAAGTCGAGTGCAAATACATTCATCCTGAAGCCCGCGCCGGCTGTGAGGAATTTACGGTTTCCCTTATTCTCATGTTCCCAGAAATATCCTGCACGCAAAGCGAACTGTTTGTTGTACCAATATTCAATCCCTGCCGACAGGTTTACTTCCTGCATTTCTTCCTTAAACCCTCCCGGAGCATCAGTAAATGAGGTAAATATACCGGCTATGACCGATTTGTCGGAACTGAAAGGATCCGAAATAATTTCACCATCCTCATAAGTTGTAGTATCCCTTGGAGGTGTCGGAACCATTAATTTATTGGCTTCAACTGCAAAGGTGAACGAATTGTATTCGTCAAGATTTGTTGTATAGGCTGCTCCCAGCTTTAATGTAGTTGGAATAAAATATTCTTCAGCTCCTTCGGTATAGGAAACTTTTGCTCCAATATTTTGTAAATTAATACCTGCTGAAAATATATTATCCTGGCGGTTGGCCCTGAATTCATTGTAATAGTAAAAGGCTACATCGGCTGCATATGAATTTCCTGCAGTTGTTTCAACTCCGTTTACCAATTGTCCGCTGTAAATGTCGGAACGGATGTACCTTACAGCAACAGAACCGGAGAACACATCGGAAAGTTTTCTTGAGTAGCCAAAGTCCAGTGCAAATTCATTGGGGTTTACCTGGGTTGTAACCATACCAACATCGTCCCTGAAAACGATGTCGCCGAGTGAGAAGTAGCGCAATGAGCCGCTTAATGTCTGAACATCATCCAGTTTTTTATAACCTACCAGGTAGGCCAGGTTTATGTCGTCGACTAGTGCGCGTAACCAGGGTGAATAGGAGAGGCTCACACCCATTTCACTTTCCATGAAAGCATATTTGGCCGGGTTCCAGTGCTGCGAACTTAAATCAGGGGTTGTGCCTGCACCTGCATCTCCCATACCTCCTGCCCTGGAATCGGGTGTTATGGATAGAAATGGCACCGCTGTGGTGATGGTATTGGCTCCCGATATCGAAGACTGCCCCTTGGCATATTCTGCAGTGGAAACTAAGAGTACAAAAACAAAAATAAAACCGATTAATTTATTCATAACCTATAATAAAATTGAGCATTGCAAATATATAAATTGTAGATAAGGCCACAATTGTTCTAAAAACACAGAACGGAGTTATCGCGGAAAAAGTACTTCAGATATGAAAATTTAATGTGCAACAACCAATTTCCCTGAACTGGTCGCGATTGCTCCATCTGAATTTTGCACTGTTATCCGGTAGGGATAAATTCCATTCCGCAGCTGAATCGCCGATTCAAACAGATCCCATCGAACAGGATTGCTGACCCTGCCGTTGGAGCCTACCTGTGTCATAAAAAAGTCGACACGTTTCCCCATCTGGTCAAAGATTTCAAAGAGTGCTTCAAAGGTTGCATCGGCCTGATTGTGTTCAAACGTAAAAAATGTATAGTTGTTCATTGGGTTGGGGTAGTTTGCCGGATTTTCAATTGAGAAATCGCCGGTGACTTCAAATTCTATTTCTGCTTCTGAAGAATTATTGGCAACATCCCATGCCTTCAGTTTCAGTGTATGTCTTCCCTCCGGAAGGTTTCTCAAAGGGAAACTGATGGTCCCGCTGCTGTAATCGCCTGCATTTGCCTGGTAGTAATTATTCAGTATAATTGTGTTGCCGTAATCGTTGTTTAACACCGCAGTAATGTCGTGTCCGATTCCCGACCCAACCATATTTATCCCGTTTTCATCGGAAAGGTTCGCAAGGAGAGTTGGGTTTTTACTTACTTTGTCACCTGAGGAGAATTCCGGTGAATCGAGATACAGTTCTATCTCCGGTCCCTGGTTATCGGCAATACCTGACCCGGAGCCGCTGATGATAAAATTTTCAAAAACACCGTGGGCATCGGTTTCACCATTATCGGCGTAATAAACTATCTTACCGTTCCCGGGGTTGTAGGAGATGTCTTTTGGAACAACAAAACTAAATGAGAATTCTCCGTTTACTACGTCTGTCAATCCCTTGTAGATGATATTTTCCTGCACCTTGAATTCCATGGGTCTTTCACCTGCATTCCCCCTGGTTTGTTTCATTGCAGCCTTATCGTAAACAATGGGTACGATTTTACCTGAGAAGTTGCTCAGCTTGTTTTGAAATTCGTCAGCAATATGGCCTGTTATTGTAATTTTTTGTAAAGCGCCAATTGTATCGGGCAAATCTGAAGGATCATTGCCATTTATTGAAGAGGTGATTACCTTATGTTGCGGATATGAGAGTTTTAATGCAGGGTCGGCAATGAGGGTGAAATTTCGTTTGTTGACAACATTGGCATTGGTAGTATTTATTTTTGCCAGCCTCATTATATCTCCCATCCGGTATTGTTTTCCGTTTTCATCTTTGTCAAAAACAACCCTGTAAAAGCTTTGGCTCATATAAAAATTGGAATTGGCATAAACCAGGCGGGTGGTTGAAAATAATCCTATTCCTCCGCCATTTGGATTGAAGAACACGTACTCGCCGGCTGACTTGTCATCTGAGTCGAAACGGGTAAACTCACAGGTTGCAGTAACAAAAATTGGTAGTCGTGCCGAGTTTGACCACGAGTTAATGTGGCTTATATCGAGTACTTTCTCATCGGAAAGAAACCGATCATTGGCATGTCCTACATAATTAAGGATCAATACGCCATCTTTTACCCTGTTGTTAATTGCTTCTGTAACTTCAGGATAGCTTTCGCCTCCGGGCCCTGTAATTTGACGGTAAGCATCGAAATAAATTTTGTCGGTAATAAATTCACCGTAATTTTCATTTATCTGGTTTGCAAGTTTTTCCGAATCGCTCATGTGTAGGTTGTTATCCTGGTCATCGCCTATAAAACAGAGTACGTTCCTCCAGTTGCCCAGCGCCTGTTCTGCCTGGTAGTTTTTTATTTTTTGCACTGCCAGTTCTGCTTCAAATACTGTTGAAGCAGGAATTCTGCCTATGCCTAAATCGATTGCTCCATTGTATACATTTTCACCGTCATCGAGTAACACAAAAAAGTCATCGGTTACAAACGATGATACAGGACTTAAAGAGGCGTCGGACTGATAGGTGGGTATAAAGTTGGAGGTCCCTGATTTGTTGCCTTTATTATCATAGCTGCCGTCTCCAAATAACAGAACGTATTTCAGACCTTCGTTTCGATCGTAAAACATTTTTATAAGATTACGGATTCCGGCTGCACTTTTTGTACCCGAACTGAATTCGTTATAGACATCATTTACTGAAACAACTTCAACCTGCATCCCGTCGGTCGACCGGTGAAAATCGGCCAGTTGATTTGCCTGGTTAAGAAATGCAGGGTGAGAAACAATCAGGAATTCAGGAGTGCTTAACCCATGCAGGTTCTGATTCTCCACTTCACCTGTAAGCTCTGGTTCAGGAAAATTTCCGTTCGGATTAAATGCTACATATTCCTTCAATTGCGAAGCCGGTTGTTTTCCTTTGGCGGTGCTGCCCGAAAATTCCAGGGGCACTTCTTTAACGTTGAAAGGATTTGATACGTCCCATACCTTAAGATCGGCAGAAGCATTGCCAACGGAAAATTCAAGAACATTGCCCGGACCGGTGGAACTGACATCCCGGAAAAACAAAGCTTTATTTCCGGCCAGCAGTTTCCTGCGGTAATTTAGCTCAATATAGTCGAGCCAGGCTTCAGGATTTGCACCGCTGCCGTTATACTGCAATCCTATATCCATGTTTCCTGACACTGCCGGTGCAGAAAAAAGTGTTGTTCGTTCGAAAGCATACAGGCCGGTGTTATCGGAAGTGTTTATTCTTGCAAAATCGAGGGTTCCAATGTTTGTCGGGCCTGCTGTAACTGTCATTTTGGTTGATGCCGAAGCACGGGCAACAGCATTTATCCTTAATGATAAGCTGGAATTATTCTCTGCGTCGGCAAGCTGAAACGTATAATTGCGGGTGGTATTGTGGGTGAACTTATCGCCAAACCATTGCTTGCCTGAATGGAGCAGGTTGAATTGTTCGGTTTCAATTAAATCATATTCGTCAAACGATGTAATGCTATGGGTGGGGGCATCTGCTGTCCCGGAGTAAGTTTCAACCGTTTTTGCAGTACCTGTTTGCTCTGTCAGAAAGAAGAACCCGCCAGAGGCATATGGATTTGACCTATGTTCCAGGAAGGTGTTGGTTTCATCTGGCTTCCATTCAGTGGCGCCGGGAGCATAAAAGAATATACAATCGGTTCCGTTGTTTTTGCCATGCCAGACTGCCACTTGCGGCAGGTCATCGTAGGCAATGTTTCCGGGATCTTCCGATAAAATCATGCCACCTGCTCCAAAAACCTTTACCTGGGCAGGAGTTGAAAACCCCCATCCTATAAGTGTTGAATAGGGAATTTTATATAAACCTTTTCCGGGAGTGCTTATTTTTAGCCATTTACCTTCACTCAGTACCGATTCTTCTTGCCATGAATAACTTACTGTTGATGCCGATTTTAAGGTTATGGGGATCTGCTTTAGCTCAAATTTTTTAAGAAGCAGCACCTTATTGTCTTTTTGTATAGCTGCAGGAACCTGCATTTCAATGTTATGAATGTTGCCAGAACGCAGTCGTAGTTTTGTAATGCTTATCTCAGTCGGCAAACTGTTAACAGGGAAGTCCCGGTTTGCAGCTTCAGCAACTTCAAAAACAGGGTTTTCAATTGAGAAATGATAATCCTGCTCCGTATTTTCCAGGTTATAAATCTTGCTGTATAAAGGGATGAAGGGTGAATTTTGCCAATCGTATCCGGCGTTTTCAAAAACATATCCCAACTTATTTTCAGGATCGGATGATTGGTGCCAGTCTATCACAATAATTTCTTTACGGATATCGTTTGCAGTAAATCCGGTAAAAAAAATTAGCAACAGCAGGAGGTATTTGTTCGTTAATGCCATTCAAATAAGTTAATAACTGTTAAACGTATTTTAAAAATTATTATTGCAGTCCTACTTCTTTTACAATAAAACGATTATTTTTGACAAATATGTGCCAAAAAACAAGCTGTTTTAAATATAAGCAATAAAAAATTACTGGTCTTAAAACAATAAGAATAGAACAAATCAGTTATAATTGTGACAATCGCAAAAAATATGAAAAACACCAATTTATTGAATTTAAGAACATTATTAGTATTGTTCTTATTGGCATTCCTTTCAGGATGTGGTGTATTTCGCGGAGGTAATGAAACTTCGCGGACTACAGGATGGGAATACAATTCAGAAGAAACAGGTAATATACCCTTTATAGGGGGTTACGAACAGGAAACCGGCCCCGGTCTGGTATTTATTCAGGGTGGTACCTTTTCAATGGGACGTGTAGAAGAAGATGTAATGTATAATTGGGATAACCACCCGCGCAGGGTAACTGTTGCATCGTTCTATATGGATGAAACAGAAATTTCCAATCAGGACTACCGTGAATTCGTGCATTGGCTGGGGCGTGTTTACCCGGGCGACCGCGAAAAAGTTAATGCAGCCCTTCCCGATACTACGCTTTGGAGAAGTGAACTGGCTTATAACGAGCCTTATGTGAATAACTATTTCCGTCATCCTGCATACAGCGACTATCCTGTTGTAGGGGTGAGCTGGAATCAGGCAAATGAATACGCCTCCTGGAGGACCGACCGTGTAAATGAACAGATACTGGTCGAAAGAGGCATCATACAGCACGATAACAGCCAGTCGGGGCAAAATGTGTTTACCACCGATGCCTATCTGGCAGGTTTATATACAGGAACTGCAGGTGATGATGCACAGCCGGTGAGACGGGAAGATGGAATTCTGCTTCCCAGTTACCGCTTACCCACCGAAGCAGAGTGGGAATATGCAGCATACGGCCTCATAGGAAACACTGATGGGGAGTTACTGACCGATCGGCGCCTATATCCCTGGGACGGTGCTTATCTTCGTAAAGATGAACGTAAGGAAAAGGGCCGCCTGAGAGCTAACTTCGTCAGGGGACGTGGTGACATGATGGGTATGGCCGGCTCCTTAAATGATAATGCTGATATTACGGCACCTGTTTTTTCGTATGAGCCTAATGATTATGGCCTGTATTGTATGGCAGGTAATGTAAATGAATGGGTTTCTGATGTGTATCGGCCACTTTCGTTTCTCGATGTAAATGAATTTCAGCCTTTCAGAGGTAACGTTATAACAGAGTATCGTCGCGGAGCGGATGGCGAACTTATTCGTAATGAATATGGCGAGTTGGTGAAAGATACCATTGCCGACTACCGCAACTACAGGGACGGTAGTCTTGATTCACAGGTGGTTGAATCAGGCAACTGGAATGCCGAGGAAGGAAGAGGCACTGACGACATGTATGTTAGTGAAGATCGGCCCGGTACCATCTCTTCATTTATTAACGATGAAGTACGGGTTTACAAAGGCGGTTCATGGAAAGACCGTGCATATTGGCTTGTTCCCGGCACCAGAAGATACCTGGAACAAGGCAGGGCCCAAAATGACATTGGTTTCCGCTGTGTTATGGACAGAACCGGAAGCCCGCAAGGTTTTTAATAAAATTTTAAAAAATTACAGAACCTCATTATTTTAATGAGGTTTTTTTATTGCATAAAATGACTACCGAACAATTGTACCGGCTGTTTTTACAAAATCCTGTTATAGAAACCGATAGCAGAAAAATAGAAAAAGGTTGCATCTTTTTTGCCTTAAAAGGTGAAAATTTCAATGGTAATCAGTTTGCAGCCGAAGCCTTAAATAGGGGCGCTGCATATGCCATTATCGATGAGAAAGCCTGTTACCTTGACGAAAAGACTGTATTGGTGGGTAATGTTTTGAAGTCGTTGCAGACCCTGGCGAATTATCACCGCATGCAATTAGGTGTTCCTGTGCTGGGAATAACAGGTTCAAACGGTAAAACTACCACCAAGGAACTTATTGCTTCTGTATTGTCATCCAAATACAGGATTGTATCTACCAGAGGAAACCTTAACAACCACATTGGTGTGCCGTTAACTTTGCTCCGGATGAATGAGAGCACTGAAATTGGTGTAATAGAAATGGGGGCTAATCATGCAGGCGAAATTGGTGAATTATCCGCCATTGCTGATCCTGATTTTGGCATTATTACAAACATCGGAATAGCTCATCTTGAAGGATTCGGCTCTTTTGAGGTCATTAAGAAAACAAAGTCTGAACTTTACCAACACGTTCAGAATAAAAATGGTACAATTTTCTATAACTGTGATAACCCTATACTTGCAGAATTGGCTGAAAAAGTTGAAAATAAGGTTAGCTTTGGAGAAAAAGAGGCCAGTTTTACGGGCAAACTTTTATCATCGGCACCTTTTATTCTTGCTCAGCTTGACTTTCCTGACAAAAAAAGAGAGGTAAAAACACACCTGATAGGAGGTTACAATTTTGAAAACCTGTTGGCGGCTGCCTGTATTGGTACCTATTTTAAGGTGGACCCTGATGCCATTCAATCAGCACTAGGGAACTATTTCCCGCAAAACAACAGGTCACAGATGATTGAAAGGAATAATCTTAAAATAGTTATGGATGCTTACAATGCTAATCCTACCAGCATGAAAGCATCCATAAACAGTTTCATTTCCACTTTTCCCTCTTCACGCTCATTAATTCTTGGCGATATGCTTGAATTGGGTGAAAAATCCCTCGAAGAACATTCATCAGTACTTGAATTGATATCAAAGCACCATTTTAATGAAGTCTTCCTTGTTGGACCGGTTTTTAAGGCAGTTTCAAAAAAGAATTCTTTTAAGGCTTTCCTTAACTACAATGAATTAATTGGTTTTTTAAAGCAACATTCCATAAAGGAAGGTGCTGTATTAATCAAAGGATCCCGCGGGATTCAACTGGAAAAAGTTCTGGAATATCTTTAATTTGACGATGGTTTTTCAACATTCAATACATCGGCAATAGCTTTTTCAAATGTATCCTTAGGTAAGGCTCCCATTGCCATTTGTGGTTGACCATCTACCGGTACAAACAATAAAGAAGGTATGCTCTGTATACCAAACATTCCTGCCAGTTCCTGTTCCTGCTCGGTATCTATCTTGTAAATAACAAGGTTATCACCATATTCTTGCTGAAGTTCTTCCAAAACAGGTGCAACAATTTTGCACGGTCCGCACCAGTCGGCATAAAAGTCGATTAAACATGGTACATTACCTTCGTATTTCCATTCCTTGTTTTCTTCAAAGTTAAATACTTTTTCTTTGAAGGATTGTTTTGTTAAGTGTTCTAACATATTTGTAAAATTTAAATTAACACATCTAAATATTTGAATATATGTATATCAAATATAATGCCGTTTTATCTAGAAAGAAATAAGGAATGATTTAGTTCAAATTATTGTAATTTTGTCACAATTTTTAACACAAGCTGGCAGAGAATGAAACTTTTGGCAGTTAAAACTGATAAGATATTGAAAAGCAAAATATTTGATTCCATTTCTAAAGCTTCAGAACAGCTAAACCAGGATACATATGTCATAGGTGGTTATGTAAGGGATTTATACCTTAACAGACCATCCAAGGATATTGACATAGTTACAATGGGCAGTGGTATTGAACTGGCAGAGAAAGTTGCCGGTAGCCTGAAGCCAAGGCCCAAAGTTACTGTATTTAGAAACTTTGGTACAGCTCATTTCAGGTACAAGGAATTTGAAGTGGAGTTTGTTGGGGCCCGTAAGGAATCATACAGGAGCGAATCGCGTAAACCTGTCGTGGAAGATGGTACCATTGAAGACGATCAGAACAGGAGAGATTTTACAATAAATGCCCTTGCGCTAAGCCTGAATCCATTCAATTACGGTGCATTGATCGATCCTTTCAATGGGCTTAAGGATTTGAAAAACAAGATAATCCGAACACCTCTGGATCCTTCTGTCACTTTTTCAGACGATCCGCTCAGAATGATGCGTGCCATACGGTTTTCTGCACAACTTGGATTTGAAATTGAAACCAAAACACTTCAGGGTATAGCGGGTAATAAAGATCGTATCAAGATTGTTTCTGCCGAGCGCAATACCGATGAACTTAATAAGATAGTGCTTTCTCCTAAACCTTCAGTTGGATTTAAGCTTCTTGAAGAAACCGGTTTACTGGGCTATATCCTTCCGGAATTAAATCAGTTAAAGGGTGTTGATGTCGTTAAAGGAGTTGGTCATAAAGATAACTTTTACCATACACTTGAGGTTCTTGATCGGATTAGCCCTTATACTGATAACCTTTGGCTTAGGTGGTCAGCATTGCTGCACGATATTGCAAAACCTGCAACCAAAAGATTTGTTGAAGGACAAGGCTGGACTTTCCACGCCCATAATTTTTTGGGTGCAAAAATGATACCCAGGATATTCAGCCGTCTGAAACTTCCACTCAACGATAAAATGAAGTATGTGCAAAAAATGGTAATGCTTCATATGCGTCCAATCGTGCTTTCGGAAGAAGAGGTTACAGATTCTGCTGTACGCCGGCTTTTGTTTGAAACCGGAGACGACATTGATGATTTGATGACTTTATGCGAAGCCGATATAACCTCGAAAAACCCGGAAAAGGTGAAACGATACATGAAGAATTTCACAATCGTGAGGCAAAAGCTGAAGGAAATTGAGGAGAAGGATGCCATACGTAATTTTCAGCCACCCGTATCCGGCGAATTGATTATGGAAACGTTCAACATACCACCCGGCAAAAATGTAGGTATTATAAAAGATGCCATAAAAGAAGCGATACTGGAAGGGGAAATCCATAATGATTTTGAGCAGGCATACACATATATGCTGGAAAAAGCAAAAGAGCTGGGTCTCACTCCTGTTACCGGGAAGTCCTGATTTTTAGCAGTACCGGTAAATGGTCGCTGAATCCACCATGATATCTGTATCCAACGTAGGTCCTGTTTAATTTCATACCACCGTACCTCTCATCTTTTTCCAGCAGGAATGGAAGTTTAACAATTTGTGCCCATTCGGGGCGTGTAAACATGCTGTGGTTTGTTTGCAATAATGAACCCGTTACTATGATTTGGTCAAACACCGACCATTGCAGTTGGTACTTAAGGGTTTTTATATCATCTTTTATCCATAAAAGTGAAAGATTATACAATGAATCCACATTGTAGTTACCTCGCGGTTCTTTCGCGTTCAGGTCAAGCAACATGCTTTCACTGGTTGGCTGGTCGTTGAAGTCACCTGCAATAATAATTTTGGGATTTACGTGACTTTTCTGTACCTCCTCAATACATATGCGAAGGGTTCTTGCAGCGGTATACCGATGTGGTTGGCTTTCAAGCAAACCGGAATATCTCGAGGGCCAGTGGTTGCCAAAAATGTGAAGGGTATCAGTTTCGTTTACAGTTCCCGAAACGTACATAATTTCTCTGCTGTCTAATATGGTTCCGGTGTTATTTCTTAACGGATAATAAGCATATTCAAGGGGGTAGAAAACTGCGGAATTGTATAGCAGCGCCACATCAATTCCACGCGTGTCAGGTGATTGTTTATGAATTATTTTGTATGGGTAAGAATTAAGTGGTGTATCCTTAAGCAACCGGTCAAGCACGTACCTGTTTTCAACTTCGCATACCACTATGAGGTGTGGAGGTGTCCAGCCTGAGGCATTCAATATTACTTTTGAGGTATTGAGCAGCTTTTTTTTAAAACGCCTGTAGGTCCATCGCCTGGCGCCTCCGGGGGTAAACTCTTCGTCTGAAGTTTCAGGATCATCTTTTGTGTCAAAGAGATTTTCCACATTGTAGAACATGAAGAAGATGTCCTGTTCCGGTGTTTGAGCAAAAATTTCGCTATTCAGAAGAAGAAAAAGACAAAAAACAAAAGATTTAATCTTCATTTTTACTTTCGATTCGCTCAAAAGCTCCCAAATCGGGTCCTTCATCTGCCAACCTGTCTTGATTCAGGATATCAATGGGAAACATCCTGCCGTATTCCAATTTGCCAACATCTTTTGCAGCCGATAAGGTATCAAGAGCATAATTGTAATTTTCGTAAGGATCGACGAACAACGGATCATGTTGTGCTCCCTTCCACACGTTTCGAAAATGATCTTTATTAGAAGTGTTAAAGGTATCGGGAACCTGGATGATACAATGATCGAACAGGTAATTGAAGGCATTTTCTTCATTATTACCCAATTCAAGTTCAATGGGGTTATTACCATATATGATGCTGTTGCCAAAAATAGCTTTTTCCAAATCACCATTATAAACTGTACTCGAGCCATCAGCATTATTTACAACCAGTGTATTTGAAATGACAAGTGATGGAGTTCTTCGTGCACGCGTAGAGTAGCCACCCCAATAATTGGCAATAGTGGTGTGATAGAATTCATAGTTGCCGCCTACAAGAAGAGCTGCTGCATAGAACCCGCAATTGGCAATAACATTATTATGCCCTGATATATCCGATTTCAGGGCAAATAGTCCCGCGTAGGCCATGTTTTCGATGCGCGAATTTCGCAATTCAAGTGATGCAGCACCTTCGTTTTCAATGGTACCTACCTGAAGTCCAATGTTAGCATTTTTTATTGTGGTATAGTTTAACACATTGTTTTTACTGCCTGAGAAAAGAATGACTCCGTTCCACTGATCCGGTATATTTCTGTACATATTGTCCAGCCGGTCGGAAGTAAGCAGAATAGGATGTTGAAATGTGCCCTCTGCTTTGATTGTTCCCCGAACATACAACCCTGCTCCCTTGTGGAAATGGATACGTGTACCCGGCTCTATGGTTAATACTGAAGTGGAATCGACAAAGGCGTAATCATAAACCAGGTAGGGCTTTTCTGCTGTCCATGTGGTTGTTCCTAAGTTTTCCTTTCTGATGGGTTTAAAATCCTGACCATAGGCAACAAGCTGTACTTTTTGAAGATTGGCATTTGTGACAAATTCAACTGAATCCTGTACTACCATTGGAAGATTTTGACCATTGGGGTCAATGGTAACTTCAACAAAAACAAAAATACTGTCATTGGCAGGAACTTCCACATCATATACTTCATTAGCCGGTTCGCCATTAACATTCAGCCTGAAGTTTGAAAAATCGCCTCCTGAAACACGTATGCGCGATATCAGAATGTTTTCATTATATGGATTATAAACCTTCAGGTTTTGCGTAGTGGAGCCAATAGTTGTGAATATGGTATCAAACATAATGGTATCGGTTGAAAATTCCAGATACGCATCGGGCGAATTCAGATATCCTTCATCTTCGCAGGAATATAGCGAAAAGAATAGTACAGCTACAGTTAGTATTTGAAGAATATATTTGTGCAATTTTTTGTTTTTATAATCGTTTATTCTTTACTCCTGAATGGTACAAAGATAGCAAAAATCCTTTTAGAAAAATTAACATTTATTAGCAACTATTTGTTTTTAATGATTTGTTAATTTATTGTTTTTTTCGAGATAGCATACAAACCTGCCAATGTTATCAACCCGTTCAGTATAAGAATCTCAAAACCAAATTTATAACCCCAGAGCAATTCTTCGGAATAGGTGGAAATTAATAAGCAGAGGATCGGCGAAGCAATAGCCACTAAAGGCACCCATTTATCCACCACCTTTTTGTTCGTGTAAATTCCAAAAACGAAAAGCCCCAATATAGGGCCGTACGTATAACCGGCTACAGTAAAAACAGCAACTACAACACTTTCATTGCTTATGGCCCTGAATCCGAGAATGACAAGTATGAGCATTGCAGAGAAAATCAGGTGTACATTTCTTTTTAAGCGCTTTCTTTTGACCTCCTCATACTTGTTGATGTTCAGGAAATCCATGCTGAAGGATGTGGTCATAGCAGTAAGAGCTGAATCGGCACTTGAGTATGCTGCAGCGGTTATTCCCAACAAAAAGGCAATACCCACCGGAAGGCTCAGGTGATTTAAAGCTACAAGCGGATAGAAGTCATCACTTTTTTCAGGGATTGCAATTCCTGTTTCACGGGCAAAGAGAATAAGCAATACACCAAGGCAAAGAAAAAGAAAAACTGCCCCCAGAAACGAAAGGCTGAATACAATCATATTTTTCTGGGCTTCCTTTTTATTTTTACAGGTCAGGTTCTTTTGCATCATATCCTGGTCCATGCCAACCATTACTATGGTTATAAACATGCCGGCCAAAAACTGTTTAAAGAAGTTGTTTTCTGTGCGCCAGCCCCAGAAAAATATTTTTGAGGAGGGTTCCGATGAAATTTTCTCGGCTAAGGAAAAGACGTTCAATTCAAGGGTGCGGCCAATGGCAACAATGGTAAATACTACAGCGCTCAGTAGAAAAAGCGTTTGAAGGGTATCGGTCCAGACGATGGTTTTAATGCCTCCCTTGAACGTATAAATCCATATTAACAGAATGGTAACCACTACCGTAATCCAAAAAGGAATGTTGAATGCATCGAAGAATGCAATTTGAAGCACTCCGGCAACCAGGTAAAGCCTGAAGGCTGCTCCTATGAGCTTGGAAATCAGGAAAAAAAACGAGCCGGTTTTGTAGGAGTTCTTACCAAACCGCTGGTCGAGAAATGAATAGATGGAAATCAGGTTCAGTTTGTAGTACAGTGGCAACAGTATTCCGGCAACCAGCCAATAGCCTACAATGTTTCCAAAAACAAACTGCAGATATGAAAAGGCGGTGTTGGTTACCTCGCCGGGTACGGAAATAAAAGTTACACCTGATAATGTTGCCCCCACCATGCCAAACGCCACCAGGAACCACGGCGATTGACGATTGGCGGTGAAAAATGCCTGTGTGTCGGCATTGCGCGAGGTAAACCATGAAATGGTAATAAGGATAAAAAAATAGCCGAGTATAAGGCTTAGTACAAGATAAGGATTCATCGGTTAATTAAAATCGGGATACAGTAAATATTTTTTCCTCATTTGCCGGTATTGATTTAACTCAGGCTGCCAGCTTTCCCGTATTTCAGTTTCGCTTAATCCCTGCCTTATCTGTTGAATCAGTTCACTGGTTCCGGCCAGCCTGTTCAGCCAGTTTTCACGGGTGAGGAAATCTTCTTCATTATCGAATTGGTTGTAAAAATCGAGGAAATATTTTAAAGTAAAAGTGGGTACTTCCTCCAGTTCCCTTAAATCGATGCCATGGCACACGAGGTCTTCATTTAACGGCTTTATTGGTGAGCCTGGGTTGGCTTTAGGAACAAATGTGAAATCGCCCAGTTCCGGTCTCGGGGCACCCAATACCTGGAACGGAAAATCTGTACCTCTGCCTACACTCACACTTGTTGCTTCAAAAAAACAGAGTGAAGGATAAAGCCTCACTGCCAAATCGTTGGGCAGGTTGGGTGAGGGGGCGACAGGCAACGAATACCTTGTGTTGTGTGTATAGTTTTGTACCGGAATAACTGTTAAATCGCATTTCTCCGAAGTGTCGAGCCATCCTTCGCCGTTAATCATCAGGGCAAGTTCACCTACCGTGCATCCATGCACGACCGGAACCGGATGCATTCCTACAAACGACTGGTATTGAGGTTCAAGTACCGGCCCATCGATATAGTCGCCGTTTGGATTTGGCCGGTCAAATACTATAAGTGGCTTGTTGTTTGCGGCGCAGGCTTCCATTACAAGGTGCATGGTTGAGATATAGGTGTAAAAACGTGCTCCAACATCCTGAACGTCAAAAATTAAAATGTCGACATCCGCAAGATGGGCAGCAGAAGGTTTTCGGTTTTCATTATACAGTGAAATTACCGGTATTCCTGTTTTCTTGTCCACTCCGTCTTTCACAATTTCCCCTTCCAGGGCAGTCCCCCGAAACCCATGTTCCGGAGCCAGGATCTTTACCACTTCCACACCCTCTTGCAATAAAAAATCAATCAGGTGAATTTCATTTACCATGGAGGTATGGTTTACAACCAAACCAACTTTTTTCCCCTGAAGAAGGGGTAAATATTTATCCGGCTGGCTGGCTCCCGTGCGTAAATCATCCGGAGTATTTCCTGTGCAGGATAAGGCGATGAGGATTACCATCAGAAACCCTGTTGTTTTAAGCATATTCAATTCATTTTTACCGCGCTAAAATACCAATTGAAATGCAGAAATCCCAGAGTTAATTGATTTTTCCAAAAGGAACTGTAAATCCTAACCAGGGTAGGGCAATAATTGTGTTAATATCGAAACCGACCGGAAAGAACCGACCCGAATCCAAGACAATCTTATATGTGATTCAACGTGCGGCTTCGCTGATTAATGAAGTGTTAAATAATTGACTACCTGCAGCTATTTTTGATCAGATTTTTTACGAAGTGTAATTTTTCCGGATTTTTTTCTTTCCTTCTTCTGTTGCCCATGTCCTTTATTCCTGCTCTTGAAATTTTTACGGGCCGAACTTCTTCTGAATTTAACAGGATTCCATTCCGGTCCCTTACCCAATTCTTCGGGCAAGGGCAATTTAATGACCTCTTTCTCGATTAATTTTTCAATCTGATCGAATTTCCCCATATCCTTATCGCTGACAAGGGTCAGGGCAACACCTGTTGCATCGGCGCGGGCAGTTCGTCCTACTCTGTGAACATAATCTTCAGCATCGTGGGGAACATCATAATTTATAATCAGGTTAATCTCCTTGATATCGATGCCCCGGCTAAGAACATCGGTGGCTACAAGTATGCGTGTTCTTCTGGATTTAAATCCCTGCAAAACCTTCTCTCTTTCGGTCTGTTCCAGGTCTGATGAAATGGGTTCAACCGACATCTTGTTCTTTTGGAGCGAACGGGCCAGTTCGGTCACCTTCTTCTTCGTGGAACAGAAAATAAGTATGCTGTTGTAGTCGGGCTTATCGGCAATCAGGTGATTTATTAAACCGGCTTTCTGGTTGTCGTAACAGAGATAGGCAGCCTGCAATACTCCTTCTGCCGGTTTCGACATTGAAATGTTAATCTCTTTTGGATTGGCAAGTATTTTCGAAGCCAGCATTCTAATCTTTGGCGCCATGGTGGCACTGAACATCAGGGTTTGCCGTTCTTTGGGGAGAAATGATATAATTTTTATGATATCCTCATAAAACCCGATATCCAGCATGCGGTCGGCTTCATCAAGTATCAGATATTTTATGGTATCAAACTTCACATACCCAAGGTTCAGGTGAGAAATTAATTTGCCGGGTGTAGCAATGACAATGTCGGCACCCTGTGTAAGGGCCTTTTTTTGCTGCCCCCAGTCGTCACCGTCGCTTCCTCCGTAAATAGCAATTGAGTGAATGCCCATTCCATAGGCAATGCCCTGCACCTGCTGGTCGATTTGCATGGCCAATTCGCGTGTGGGCACCAGTATAAGGGTTGATGTTTCACCTGCCGGATGCTCAAGTATCAAATCAAGCACAGGAATAATAAAAGCAGCGGTTTTGCCTGTACCCGTCTGGGCGCAGGCTATCAAATCATGTCCTGAAAGTATTTCGGGAATGGCCTGTTCCTGTATGGGTGTGGTATTTTTAAATCCCATATAGGATATAGCATCCAGTATATCGTCGTGAACTCCTAATTCTTCAAATTTCATTCGTAATATTTATCCTTTACGTGGTTTAAAAGTTTAAAAGACAAAGTAAAGGAATTTTATTGATAAATTTTATACGATTAAAGTTGTTAGTTTTCAAAGGCATCATATGCCTGCCTGCCGGATCAGGCAGGCAGGCCTGTCACTGCAGACAGGTAATTTGCTTAATTGTTCAGACCATAAATCAATAGTTTGGCTTTTACCTCATGCTCACTTCAGGTTAAGTAGAAGTTGAAGAAGTAACCAACCCTGCCTGCCTGACAGCTTTGTATTCTTCCCAGTCGAATTCCCTTAAAAAATCAAGGGCTTTTGCGGCTCCAAGCAGGAACAGTTTTTTCTTTTTCTCATCGCTCATCCGGAAATTAAGCCAGTTAAATTCCACATCGGCATCGATAAAACAAATCAACTTCTTGAAATCGGGATTCCGCAACAGGAACTCATTGTCGGAATCGTGGCGCATTGTACTAATCATTGAACCTATGAACCCGCTTAAGTCATCAACATTGGCGCATTCCCTGCGGTAGGAGCTTAATTTTACACCAAAAGTAGGTTTCCGGGGAAGACGTCCCGATTTGGTATGAAAAACATTAATGGGGAAATTTGAAATCATCCCACCGTCAACAAATTTTACCTTTTTAGGGATCGTGCCAAAATAGTAGGCTTCTGTAATCCACTTTGCATTGGCCGGTTTTCCTGCATCGGGGATGTTGTCTATTTCAAAGGGAACAAAAAAGAAGGGTACTGACATGGAAGCTCTCACCATTTTTGCAGGTGATGTTTCGCCCAGGTTATTGCCCCAGTAGAGCTGGCCCATCTTAGGGAACAATACCTTTGTCTGGGTAGTCAAATCAGCAGCAATGATGTACAGCTGAGCAATATCGTCTTTAACAGGTTCGCCGGTTATCCGGTGTTTTAATCCTTCAGGAAAGAACTCCTTTCCACGTCGCTTCATCAGGTCATCAATGGTTTTTATCTGTCCATCCGATTCTTCCAGCACCTTTTCAAGCCACTTTTCAAAATCCTTTCCCGGGTTTAATCCCAGGTTTACAAAAAGTGCCTGCTTCACCTTTCTTATGTTCCAAAGCAACTTTGTCAACATTTTTTTAAAGGGTGTGCCATCAATTATTTTTTGCATAATCTGCTTTAGCACGGGGTCGCCGTCAACAAATTCAAAAAGATCTTTCCGGGCCAGCACATCAAGCACTTTTTGTGATTTTTCCTTGTCAATGGTGTCAATACCAGCCAAAACCAATGTATTAATTGCTCCGGCTGAAGTGCCTGCCAGGTGAAAAAAACGTATGCCGGCACGTTCCAGGATATAGGTGTAACCTACAAGGGCAATGCCCAGAACACCACCCCCTTCCTGCACCAGGTCAACGTATTGGTGGCCATCGTTATCGATAACGTCTGAAAAGACTTTGCTTTTCAGCTCTTTTGCTTCTGCTTCCATCTGCAGAAATTCGGGTTGCTGAATAAAATCCTCGTATGTCATCATGAATAAACAATTAATGGTTTGTATAACAGGCAAAAATATACGTAAATCCTTTGAAATACAGATGCCATGGACCAATAAATATTAGCATATTAAAGAACTATAGGTATTTTATGGCCGCATTGCGGGCAATTCCCGTCAAAACCGGGGTTAGACATTATTCGGTAACGGTTCCGTTGAACGATTAATTTTCCACAAATGGGGCACCGGGTATCGTCCAGTGCCCCTGCATTCACATTTCCAACATATATATATTGAAGGTGTTTTTTTGCAATATTATACATTCGTTCGAGCTTGTTAACCGGTGTGGCCGGGATGTCCAGTTTGTATTGCGGGAAATAGCGTGAAAGGTGCAGGGGTGTTTCGGGTCCGGCTTCGGCGGCTATCCACTTCACCATATCCTCAAACTGGGATTCATCGTCGTTTAGTCCCGGAATGACCAGGTTCGTAAGTTCCAAATGCGCATTGCTCCGGGCTATGGTGGTGATGGCTTTCAGGACGGGCTCCAGTTTGCCACGGGTTTGATGCCTGTAAAACCCATCATCAAAAGCTTTTAAATCGATGTTGAATGCATCGATAAACGGAAGAATGGTCTTTAAAGGTTCCTGGTTGACGTATCCGTTGGAAACTACTACATTTTTTAATCCGGCTTCATGCAGGAGTATTGCGGCATCAAACATGAATTCATAGAACGTGAAGGGTTCGTTATAGGTAAAGGCCACACCAATATTGTTTCTGATTGCTTTTGCTTTTTCCAGGAGCCCGGTTGAAGTTAGTTCAGCAAATCCTTCGAATTCATCGGCCCTGCATTGCGAAATGTTATGGTTCTGGCAAAACGTGCAGTGCAGATTGCAGCCAACATTGCCAACTGAAAGAATGTTTTTACCCGGGAAGAAATGGTACAGGGGCTTTTTTTCAATCGGATCGATTCCCCATGCTGCTACTTTGTTATAGACCAACGTTTCGAGGATGCCGGCAGTATTCTTTCGGACATTGCATGCCCCAATCCCGCCTTCTCTCAGGTCGCAATACCAGGGACAAAGCAGGCACTTCACCCTTTTCCCGGCTTCCTTTTGGTAAAAAAGCGCTTCCTGCACAACGTTCTTTTTTTCAAATTTACAAAAGTGAGGCTTACCAATAAAGCGAAATTTTAAAAATTATTACCCGGAATTGCAAAACCGTATTTAAGCAGTATGAAGTCCGTACCAAGACCGTGTATAATTGAATTTACATTGAGTTTAGTCCGAATTTGGTAAGGCGATGGTATGGTGCCGGTATGGTGCTTGGCTATCCTTTTTCTTTGGTTTTGGATAAAAGATGTTAAATCAGATGTAAGGTTATGAAAAATGAGTGGTTGCAGTGAATCAGGTGATTGAAATAACAGTAATTTTGCTGCATGGAAAAACCACATAAAATAGTATTTTCGATTGTTGCCGTGCTGTTGTACTTGCTGGCATCAAGCGGTTTTTCTGATGGTATAAGCCACAGGATTCAGGTTGATCAGAACATTGAACCAACCGGGACCCACTTCTTTTGGGCTGAAGAACTTCCATTTGTATCCGGGTTTGCTGTCAAAGATGGCGCCGGTTTATGGTCTGGCGGAAACCCTGCACCAGTATCGAATAAGCAGCCTCAACTCTTCAAGGCCGTAGTTTTTGCATTGGAAGAACAGGTAGCCATCACGTTTTTACAAAATATTTCACAATTTAATACGAATCCTGTCCGGATACGAAAATCGGACATGCTTTTTCCGTTCCATTATTTCTTTGAGCCGGCGCGGGCTTAAAAGTGCTGTTTCAAACAGCTGTGCCTTCAGGTTTACAGGCTGTGAGGGCCTGTAAAGGTATATTTCAGGTTCAAATAAATATTATTACAATGGATTCAGGAACAATTATCATTTCGGCCATATTGTTGGCCGTGGCATTATTGCCGTTTATATTCACAGGCAAGAAATACAAAAGACAAAAAAAACAACTGGTAAATATGCTCAACAGTTTGGCTGAGCAGAACCAGGTAACGCTTTCAACGAATGAAGCAGGAGCTAGTTTTGGAATTGGACTGGCAGAGAATGGCCGTTACCTCTTTTATTCAAGAATTACGAATGAACAGATGTCGGGCAGGGCAGTGCTCCTTACTGATAAGAGTCGCTGTAAGATGAAAACTGCCAGCCGGTTGCTTGAGGGTGGCGAAAAGGTCATCGACAGGGTTGAACTTGTGTTGTACCCGGTATCTTCTGCACAGCCTGAGGTAGTGCTGGAGATGTACAATGCTGAATACGATACCCTCACCATCAGAGATGAACTTCAGATAGCTGTCAGATGGGAGCAGATTGTAGGTGGTGCATTAAAAGAAGCTAAGCTGAGGGAGCGTAAACAAACTACTTCAAAGCAGGCTGTTTTAGCATAAAGCACCACCTTTTGACCGTATTTAAAAAAGCTTTTTCCGAACAGGAAAAAGCTTTTTTTGTGCAAATTGCAAAGGTTTAATGTTTTGCGGTTTAATTTTTAGTGTTTTTATACTTTTTAATTAAAATTACCGGAGCCTTTTTATGCAGGATGTAAAGGCGTTGCTATTTTTGTAGAAAATCATTCTGTACCGGTAATTTATTGCTGCCGGTTTATACCTTTACAAAAATGATATGAAATCAATGATTAGATTAATATTTGCAATGACCTTTCTTCTGGTCTCAACGGGTCAGTTGTCAGCACAGGATAAGCAGGAGGTTTATCTGTTTTCCTTTTTCCAGGGGAATGGTGAAGACGGGCTTCACCTGGCTTATAGTTACGATGGAATGAAGTGGCAGGCATTAAGGGACAACCGGTCGTTTTTGACGCCAACTGCAGGAAACGATAAGCTGATGCGCGACCCTTGCATTATTAAGGGACCTGACGGCTTGTTTCATATGGTCTGGACGGTTAGCTGGAATGAAAAGGGAATCGGTTATGCATCCTCACCCGATTTGCTGAACTGGTCGGAACAGAAATATATACCGGTGATGGAACATGAGCCGGAAGCCCTTAACTGCTGGGCACCGGAACTTTATTACGATGAAGCCTCAGAGCAGTATGTTATTTTTTGGTCCACTACCATTCCCGGCCGTTTCCCGGAGACTGAAAACTCAGGTGACAGTGATTACAACCACCGGATGTATTATACCACCACAAACGATTTCAAAACTTTTAGTAAAACCGCTTTGTTTTACGATAAGGGGTTCAATGTAATAGACGGGACACTGGCAAAAGGCGAAGGGAAATATGTTCTGTTTCTAAAAGACGAAACACGTTATCCGGCAGAAAAAAACATAAGAGTGGCAACCGGTGATAAAGCGACAGGCCCGTTTAGCAAAGCTTCGGATCCCATCACGGGTGATTATTGGGCTGAAGGACCAACAGCTTTGAAAATCGACAACTATTGGGTGGTTTATTTCGATAAATACACCGAACATAAAATGGGAGCGGTACGATCAGCTGACCTGGTAAACTGGGAAGATATTTCGGATGAAGTAGTTTTTCCGGAAGGGACAAGGCACGGTACCGTATTTAAAGTTAAGCAGGAGGTATTTGAAAATTTGAAGTAAGAATATTTTTTAATAATTGATATTTTGATTGAAGCAGGAAAAACATATACATTGGATGTAGTAAGGGAAACAGATAACGGTGTTTACCTTGACGGGGAAAATTTGGGAGAGATTTTAATGCCCCGAAAATTTGTGAGCGGTGAAGTCAAAGAAAGCGGACGTGCAACGGTTTTTGTTTATTCCGATTCGGAAGACCGGCTGGTAGCCACCACCGAAACACCATTTGCCGAGGCAGGGGAATTTGCCTTTCTTGAAGTTGTGGAAACCAACAGGTATGGCGCTTTTCTCGACTGGGGGCTGCCCAAGCACCTGCTGGTGCCTTTCAGTGAACAGAAAGCTACCATGTTGAACGGAAAATTCTACCTGGTGCATGTGTTTACCGACACAAAAACAAATCGTGTGGCAGCTTCGGCCAAAGTGGGTAAGTTCCTGAGCAATAATCCTCCTGAATACAATGCGGGGGATGAGGTCCAGCTGCTTGTAGCCGAAGAAAACGACACCGGTTACAGGGCTATAGTCGATAACGCATATTGGGGTATGCTCTACAAAAACCAGCTGCCTACCACTTTAACCTTAGGCATGAAAATGAAGGCGTATGTAAACAAGGTTCGTGAGGACGGAAAAATTGATTTGCTGTCGGAAAAGCCGGGATACGAAAAAATTGATGACATGGCGAAGAAATTACTTGTGGTTCTGAAGGCGAACAACGGCTTCATAGCTTTGAGCGATAAGTCATCACCAGAAATTATTCAGGCCCTTCTGGGAATGAGCAAGAAGAATTTTAAAAAAGCCGTGGGGCAGCTGTATAAAAAAAGATGGATAGATTTTAAGTCGGATGGAATTAAATTAATCAGAGAAGTGTAAGAAAAAAAAAGTATATTTGACTTCTAATAATAATTAATGTAAGCTTTCCGGCGGGTTTTAGCTGGAATAAGCAAAACTGATTAAATAAAAAACGATAACCAATGAACGTTAAAAAACTTTTCGGCGGGATTTTAATTTTCTCCGCACTTTTTTCCACAGCACAAAACAAGATTGTTGTTAATACCGATTTAGGTAAGGAAAAAATCAGTAGGCACATTTACGGTCACTTTTCAGAACATTTAGGAAGATGCATTTACGGGGGATACTGGGTTGGAGAAGATTCGGACATTCCGAATACGAATGGTATCCGTAATGATGTTGTAGATGCCCTGGTTGAAATGGGCATTCCAAACCTGAGGTGGCCCGGAGGCTGTTTTGCCGATGAATACCACTGGATGGACGGCATCGGGCCGCGCAATGAGCGTCCTACTATGATTAATACCCACTGGGGGGGAGTGACCGAGGATAACAGCTTTGGCACACATGAATTTATGGAACTGTGCCGGCAACTGGAAGCAGAGCCGGTTATTTGCGGAAACCTTGGGAGCGGCACAGTGCAGGAGATGTCGCAATGGGTGGAGTATCTTAATTCCGACAACATCAGCCCGATGACCGACATGCGGAAGGCCAACGGCAGGGATGAGTCGTGGGGAGTGAACTATTGGAACCTTGGTAATGAGAACTGGGGTTGCGGAGGAAATATGACTCCTGAGTATTATGCCAACGAAATGCGCAGGTTTTCCACCTATACCAAGAATTACGGCGATAACCGTTTGTACCGCATTGCCTGCGGGCCTAACGGCGCTGACTATCACTGGATGGAAACGCTTATGAAAAACGGGAACCCGGGGAACAGCTTTCAGGGAATTTCCCTGCATTATTACACCGTTACCCATAACTGGAGAAATAAAGGGTCAGCCACCGATTTCGATGAAAGCGACTATTTCCTGACCATGAGCAAAACCTTATTTATGGATGAATTATTGAGAAAGCATATTAACATCATGGACCGCTACGACCCGCAGAACAGGGTTGGCCTGCTTGTTGATGAATGGGGAAACTGGCACGATGTGGAGCCGGGTACAAATCCCGGTTTTCTCTACCAGCAAAACACTCTGCGCGATGCCCTGGTGGCATCGGTTAACCTCGACCTTTTCAACAAATATGCCCGCAGGGTGAAAATGGCCAACATTGCCCAGACCGTTAATGTGCTCCAGGCAATGATACTGACCAAGGACGATGAAATGGTGAAAACTCCCTCCTATTATGCCTTTAAAATGTACAAGGTTCATCACGACGGTACATTGCTTCCAACCGATGTGGAAACCGAAAATTATGAGTATGAAAACAACAGTGTACCGGCAATATCCACTTCTGCTTCACGCTCAGACGACGGCAAGGTTTATCTGACCATCAGCAACCTCAATCCCAACAAGCCGGTAGATCTGACATGCGAGCTCAGAGGGATGGATAAAGTTGCTTTTGAACGGGGAGAAATCATTACTGCTCAAAAAATTAATGCTTACAATGATTTTGGAAAGCAGGAGGAAGTGTCATTAAAAAGCTTCAGTGAAGTAAAAGTAAAAGGAAATCAACTTACTGTTTCACTTCCCTCTAAATCAATAGTGATGCTCGAGTTGAAATAGTTTTAAAAAGATAAATCAGCTTGTTAAACCGGTCTTTGATTAAGGCCGGTTTTCTTTTTTCATATGATTTATATTGCCTGCTTTCAGTGGTATCATATGCCTGCCTGTTACGGCAGACAGGGAACTCACATGAAAATAATAACCATGCTCCTTTTTGAATGTAAAATCTTCATGGTCGTTTCATCCGTTCGAGTAATCCGACATCTTTTTGCCTTTTTGCCAAAGCTTTCTGATAAATTTGAATCATTTGCAGGTTGTCCCTGTCCCTATAGCTTTTTGCCAGTTGGTGGGCAGCAGCCAGCCACTGCTGCGCTGTTTCCAGTTCGTCTTTCATCTCGTAGGCCAACGCCAGGTTGTAACGTGCATGAATAGCCGTTTTACCGTTACGGTCGTTGGTGTATTTTTTCCACAAAAAAATTGCTTCATCCCATTTTCCTTCCTCAATGTGCAGAGCTGCTTCCGAAAAATCGGGAAGGGGAGGAATGGAATACATTCTTTTTTCAGTTTGCCAGGAGGCATAAAAATGTTTGGCAAAGCTTTCTCCGGCCATAGCCGAGGCAATTTCGAGTGCTTTGAGCCGGGGAGGGGGAGAATAATTTTGCTGAAGGTTGCCTTCAGCATCATACCCGTTCCAGAAGATGGTGTCTATAAGTGTTTTTCGCACTGTTCGGGAATCATTCGCCGGATTGTAGACTCCCCACACTGCTACGGTAACCACTTCATTGGTAAGTGGAGTGTTGGCAGTTTCAGGATAGGTAGAAAAGAATGTTGATAAGGTTTCAAGGGATATGAGTAACCCGGCATTAGCATCACCGGTCAGCTGTTTTATAACATCCCCGGGCAGATCGGTTAAGTTTTTACGGGTATGTTTGTCAAAGGTCTGATAGGGGAAAACAGGCACTTCTTTAAATACATTCTGATTTTTCAGGTGGATGGCCAGTTCATTCAGGCATGCATTTACCAGCAGGCTATCCAGATTTTGCCTTCCGTTTGCATTTACAAGCTCGTTTCCCTTCCTGTAGAAGTTCTGAAGTGTATCGGCCGGATATTTAAAATTCCGGTAAACGACAGCAGCATTTTCGATTTCCGGAGGGATAAACAACTCACCGGGTTTATAAACTTCAATGGGATATTCCCTGTAAATGGTACAGGATGAAAAAAGCAAAAGAAGCAGTAGAGCCGGCAGGTAAAAGTGTTTCATTACCTTTTGTTTAGTTCATTTTTTCTTCTTTTAAGCGTTTCGAGGTACTCATATGTGAGCGGGCGGTACATTGTTTCATATGATTCAAGCGCCCAGTCGATTGCCTGTTCAATGTCACCAAGAATTTCGTATCCCAAAGCAAGGTTCAGCATCGCTTTACTTTTGGCCGATTTGGACCGTGATGTCTGAACAGCTTCTTTCCAAATGGTCACTGCTTCTTGCCAGTCGCCGCTTGTTGCTGCCTGGTTACCCTGCCGCAACAGCGAATTTCCGGATGTAAAATACCGCCTTCTTTCCGGATGCCAACGCACGGCAATTTTTTCTGACAAGTCGAGAGCAATGGCAATTCCGGTTTCAGTAAGCGCTTGTTTAACAGGGGTAAATCTGCTGAATAATCCTCTTACGGTGGCATCGCCATCTTCCCAGAAGAGGGTATCACTGATTAATTCGCGAAGTACTATCTGCTTTTGGGCAGGGTAATACACCCTGAAGAGCGCTTCGTATCTTATTTTCATAGTGGCGACCACTGATGAGTAAAAACCTTCCTCATATGAAGCGTAATAGGAATCACTTTCAAAATCTGTAACTACTTTTGGTCTCAGGTAATCGAGCGACAATACGGCATCTGTTTCAAAGGTTTCAGTAAGTGCGGTAACATCTTCCCAGCTAAGTTCCGGTGCAGGCCGTTCATCTGAGGAAGCTTTAAGAAAACGTGCTTCAGGGATTACGTAGTCGTACCTTCCCGACTCGTACAATAATTCACCCAGTGCTTTTAATGTGGTGTCGGCCATCTGTACATCATAAATTGTGGTATCAAGTCTAAAGGTCTTTTCATAAAACATTTTTTGAAGCGTATCGGCTGGTAAATCGGTAAACTTTTCATCCACAACCTGTGAAACCAGAGTAAGACTTTGTATAGCTGCAGGAAGCTCCTTTTGAGCCGGCTGTGGTACGTCAATAATAAGGCTACGTGTAGGTATACATGAAACCGACAACATTGCAATGACAAGAAATGCAGTAAAATAGGTTATGTGCTTCATTCCCGGTTTCATATCGTTCCTCCCTCCATTAATATATACCCCAATATTTTCTCAAAAACCATTCCACACTTAACAATAATAACAAAACAAAAAACAACCAGCGCAGGTTTAGTAATTCGGTTATCATTTCCGAGAAACTGCTTACAGGCTTTAAATGATTGCTCTCCTTTAAAGAATTGATCAACTGTTCGGTTTGTATTCCCGAAAAAAATCTTCCACCGCTCTGGGATGACAGTTGATAAAGCATCCGGTGATTTGCCCTTGTGATAACACTTTCCAGGTTCATCTCGGAAACGGCAAAGTTTCCGGTTTCTGTATAGGTTTGACCTCCAAGGGTAACTTCGGCATTGAAGCTGTAATTACCAACCGGAAGGTTGCCTGCATTAAGGTAATAGCCGTTTCCGCGCACATCAAAAGTAAAATCAAATTTTTCACCCTTTTCGTTTTCAATCTCTATGGTTACCTCTTCGGAGGTAATAATTTCGAATGCGTCGTTATAGACCTCAGCAGTTAAAACTACATCATCTGTCTCAGCATAAACGGGTTCAAAATCGATCATGAAATTATCTTCATTTTCCCTGAGCGCCAGGTATTGTACCAATTGGTTTATAAGCTCATTAAACTGTTCGTGGTTTTGTGTCCGCAGGTAATTGTTCAGGCGCCACCTCCAGATGCCTTCACCAAACAAAAAGCCTGTTTTTCTTCCGTTAAGCACACCCGTTGCCAGGAGGGGTTTGCCGGTTTCTATGTTTTTAATTTTCTGGTAGAGTAATGGCGTGAATGCGGGGTCAAGTGTATAATTTGCGAAAGGTGCATAAAGCGGAGGGAACATGGGGAGTATATCCCTTAGCTGTTCGCTAATGGAAAAGGTCCCGTATCCCGGGTTCACAAACGCCTGAACTTCTTCAGGAGAACCGGCAAGGGGTTGTATTTCTACTCCCGCAGTCAGTGAATTCAGTTGCGGAAGGAAGGTTTTGGAGCCAACTACATACAACACCGGGACTTTTGCAAGTTCGGGGTTTTCAATAATTGCAGCCATCGATTTGCCGGTGCTTGGCAACTGGTATAATATTACAAGGTTGAAATCCGAATAATTGGAAGGATAAGGTTCTTCGCTAAACACCGTAACTTCATACGATTTCTGCTGTTCAAGGGTATATTGTATTGCCCCTATATCGGGATGTGGTCCGCTTGATAAAATCAGAATTTTTTGTTTGTTTTCAAGGACATTTACAATGAAAGTAACTTTATTGTTTTTCGTGTTTTTTTCATTCTCTGCACTTTCAATTTCGGCTGTAAAATGCTTTAACCCTTTCTCTCCCGCTTCAAGTATAAACCTTTGGGTAGAGAAATAGTCGTTTCCGGCAGGAGTAATAACAGTTTGTGCAACCTCTTTTCCCTCCAGGCTGATGCTTAGTTTCAGCGGCTGGCCCTGAAGTTTGGAAAAGGCAGCATCGATTTCAACCGGAAAGCGATTCCCTGAAAAAGAAGTGCGGTTTACCCTGATTCCCTGTATGCGGGCATCGGTAACTTCAGCCGTATCGCCCAACCCCACTGAAAACACCGGGAAAGTCAGCTCATTGGTCATGTTTACCGGGTTTCGGCCCTGATTATAAATGCCATCGCCTGCCAGTAATAAAGCCCCAATGTTTTCGTTAAAATGGTTGCCTGCAATTGTTGAAAACAGATTGCTGTAATCCGATTTTTTTTCTGAAAAATTCAGGTCGCCCTCAAGGTCTGTTTCTTCCCCAAACGAATAGTGAACCAGCCGGTAATCATCACCCAACTGTTCGGTTATTTGCTCTTTAAGGTGCTTAATTTCTTCGGTTCTTTGCAGGGAGTCGCCTGAAGCCACTACAGAACCTGAATTATCCCAGGCAGCAATTATCAGGGGAGTCTGGATGTTTTTTTTAAGGGTTTTCAAAAATGGAGACAACAGTAAAAAAGCTATTGTGGCAACCGATATAAATCGCAATGTCATAAGTATGTTTCGTTGCCTTTTAGTAAGTCCGCTGTTGTCAATGTTTTTGAAATATAACAGAAGTACAATGCCTGCTGCCGCCAAAATTACCAGGGGCAAAAAGATATACCAATATTCTGTTCCGAATGAAATCAACTTATCAATCTTTATTTATCGCTCAAATATACACATCTCCATTCAAACTGCAGTATTTTGCAAAAATCACGAGGCTGTCATCTTTTGAAACATCAGATTTTATTCTACCTTTACTTTAGTTTCTAATATTTAACACAATTTAATTAGCAAATAGTATGGCAAAACTGGCTTTTCTTTTGAAACCTGCGGCAATTATCCTGGCAATATTTTTTACTTCCTGTGGTCCGGGACAGCAGTCTCAGGACAAGAATGAGAAATCGGCCGTGGCGGCTGATGATGAAAACTGGATTCAGTTGTTTAACGGAGAGGATATGAACGACTGGCAAGTTAAATTTACAGGTTATGAATTGGGTGAAAATTTCAACAACACATTCAGGGTTGAAGATGGTTTGTTAAAGGTTCGTTATGATGAATGGGACGAATGGAACAATCAGTTCGGTCATTTATTTTACAATGGTGAGTTTTCGCATTACCGGCTTCGTGCTGAGTATCGATTCGTAGGTGACCAGGTAAAAGGAGGACCCGGCTGGGCTTTTCGCAATAATGGGCTCATGCTGCACGGGCAAAGCGCCGAATCGATGGAAGTGGATCAGGACTTCCCCGTATCAATTGAAGTGCAGCTGCTGGGCGGAAGCGGTGAAGGAGAGCGTTCGACTATGAACCTTTGCACTCCCGGAACAAATGTTGTTATGGATGGCGTTTTGGTGGAAGACCATTGCACAAGCTCAGGTTCGAAAACATTTCATGGCGACCAATGGGTTTCGGTAGAAGTAGAAGTAAGAGGTGGTGAAATTATAAGGCATTTTGTTGATGGGGAAGAGGTAATGAGTTATGAAAAGCCTCAGCTGGATCCCCGCGACCAGTATTATGAAAAATTGCTTCCTGAAGATGGAAATAAAATCATTTCTAAAGGATCCATATCTATACAGGCCGAAAGCCATCCGACAGATTTCCGGAAGATAGAACTTCTTGTTCTTGACGAAGAATAAAATGATAAAAAATCAGGAGACCGGTTTCTGTGCAAGTAACCGGTTTTTTTTATTTATTTCCCTCCGGTTGGAATAGTTCAGTGCAAGCAATGACAGAGCAATTACGGCCATTCCTATAATCGAAAGCATATCCGGATTTTCGCCCTCCAGAATAATCCAGCTTAGAATAGCACCGGATACCGGAATCAGAAACTTCCATACATTCAGGATGGATACTTTTACTTCCGGACGTTTCAGCAGCACAAACCAGATGGAAATGGCAGCAGCCGACAGGAAGCTCAGCCAGCCCAATGCAGCAAAATATTTTGGAGGAAAAGGCCCGGTGTTAATTCCTTCTACAGGTATTGATACAACTATTAACATTAAGCCTCCGGTCACTAATGTGGTTGAGCTTAAAGTAAGAGGGGACAGGCTTTTGGGCGATTTTGAAACCAGGACGTTGGCATATCCCGAAATGAGGTTGTTCAGAAGCAATAAGCCTATGCCAATGTATTCAAGCTCTCCTTTCATTTGAACCTGTGTCCGCCCAAGGGTTATTATGGCAATACCGGTAACACCAATTAGAATGCTTATGGTTTTCATCGGGGTCATCTTGTCGTTATGGAAGGCAAAATGAGCTACAATGGCCACAAACAATGGCGAAGAGCCGATTAGCATGGCCCCCAGCGCGCCGGGCACAAGGTTAAGGCCGCTGTAAAATAAGGCATATTGCACAAAAACCTGGATTGTTGATACCCAAAGAAGAAATTTCCAGTGCACTTTAGTTTCTGCAACTATTCGTTGGACGGAACCCAGAAACATTATGATTAGCACCCCGGAGATGAAAAAACGTATTCCCGCAAATTGAAGGGGGGTATGGTAATCCAGCCCGATTTTTACTCCCACAAAGGCAGTCGACCACAACCAGGTGGCAACAATGGCCATAAAAGTGGTGCTTTTGAATATGTTTTTCATCAAGGTTTTTAAAAATATTGCAAAGTTGTGAAATAAATCGGTAATAGTAAAAATTGTACGTTTGGAACATTATGGCAAAATGTTCCAGTCCGGGCATTAAGATGAGATGGTTTTAAGACATTCCTAATGAATTTCATAAGTGAACCTGAAAATTTGATCTATTTTTGAGGCCAGTTAAATTAAGCTATTGTATGGAAAGGACAGTAATAAGCAACTATCAGGAATTTGAATCTTTCCTGGGAAAGGAACTGGGTGTGTCGGAATACCTTCAGGTCACACAAGAGCAAATTGACAAGTTTGCCGATGCCACACTCGATTATCAGTGGATTCATACCGATCCGGAACGGGCAGCCGGCGAATCTCCTTTTAAAAGTACAATCGCTCATGGATACCTAACCGTTTCGCTGCTTACATATCTTTGGTTTCAAATCGTCGATGTGCGCAATGTAAAAATGATTGTGAACTATGGAATAGAGAGCCTTCGCTTTCAGCAACCGGTGCTGGTAAACGACAAGATAAGAGCGAAAGTTTCATTGAATGATATTCGTAACCTCAGGGGTATAACAAAGGTGCAGGTTAAAATCATTGTTGAAATAGAAGGTCAAAAGAAACCGGCCTACGATGCTTTAATTACTTTTCTTTATCATTTCAACGACTAATTCCGGAAATATATCGGTATTTCTGGACGAAATTCTAAACTGTAGCTTTAATATTGCTGTTTCAATAATTTTGTAAATTAGGGAAACAAATAGTTAAGCAATGGAATTTTTCGATTCGGTTTTACTGGCGCAGGAAATTAACTGGGAGACATCTTTGATAAGAATATTGTTCAGTTTTGTCGCAGGTGCCCTGATAGGGCTTGAGCGTGAAATGAATAATCAGCCTGCGGGTTTAAGAACGCATATACTTATAAGTATTGGTTCCACCCTGGTGATGCTTATATCCATTTTTATTCCTCAAGTGTATGAATCACCAGGTGACCCCGGGCGTATAGCAGCACAGGTAGTGTCGGGGATTGGCTTTTTAGGAGCAGGAGCAATATTGAAATTCGGTGCCGATATAAAAGGACTTACAACGGCTGCTTCAATATGGGCAATGGCAGCAGTGGGTTTGGCTATCGGTGCCGGGATGTACAGCATCAGCCTGATAAGTGTTGTGGTTATATTTTTTGCCCTTACAGCTATGAACCTGTTTGAGAAAAAAATCTTTAAAGATCGTACTTTACGCAAAATCGAAATAGTTGTCAAAAAGCGACATTCAGATCTTCAATTGATAGCCGGCATTCTTAAGAAGAATGATATCCGGATAAATTCTACGGGATTTGACCGGAATGTCAATGAAGCTACCGACAAATTCATATTTATTGTTGCCGTAACCCGCGACCTTGATGTTAAGCAACTGGCCGACGATATAGAGCAGCAGGAAGGAATGGTATCGGTTATGGTAGATATTTTGCGATGATGTGCCGCTATTATTTACTGGTAGCTTCAAGCAGACCCTCACAGGCATCCTCGAGCAGGTCGAGCACCAACTCAAAACCTTCTTCACCTCCATAATAAGGATCGGGAACCTCGGTATACCCCCACTCTTTGCTGAAGTCGGTCATTTTGTGGATTTTTTTAAGGTCATTCGGGGTGCGTGCTAGCTCTTTCAATGTGGCTACATTCTCATCATCCATAGCAACAATCATATCAAACCGGTCGAAATCATAATCCGGGTCGAACTGCCTGCCAATGCTGGTAAGGTCATATCCTCTTTTGACTGCATGCTTCTGCATTCTTTTGTCGGCTGGTTTCCCAACATGCCAGCCACCTGTACCTGCAGAATCAATTTCAAATTTATCGTCCAATCCATTTTTATGTACCAGGCCTGTAAACACAGCTTCGGCACTGGGTGAGCGGCATATATTTCCTAAACAGACGAATAGTATTTTTTTTGTTGTCATTTCTTTTGCATTTTGTTCTTCGTTCATTAGTGCTTTCCTTTTTTCTACTACTATTTATAACTGCCAAATTTCGTATGAGCGGAGGGCTTGCCCCAGCAGCATATCGTAACCATTTTTCACGGCTGCTCCTTTTTCCATTCCTTTTTTCATAAAATTTGTTGTTTCGGGGTTATAAACCAGGTCGAACAGTAAATGGTTTGTGGTAAGAAACTCATAAGGAATGGGCGGGAATGTTTCTGTTTTGGGATAGGTGCCTAAAGGAGTGGTATTTATGATAAGAAGGCGGTCGGTTATCAATTTCTTGTCGATATCGGCATACCCGATTTCATTATCCTTTAGTTCTTCAATTGATGCTGAAACGAAATCGATTCCCAGCTTTGCCAATACAAATTTGATGGCTTTTGATGCTCCCCCGGTACCAAGGATTAAAGCTTTTTTATGATGGTCTTTCAACATTGGCTTTAAAGCATGCTCAAATCCCCAGGTATCGGTGTTGTACCCTTTCAGGTGCAGCCGGTTGTTTTTTCGGATAACCTTTACTGTGTTAACTGCACCAATCTTTTCAGCTGCTTCATCCAGTTCATCTAAAAAAGGAATTACCTGTTCCTTATAAGGAATAGTAACATTTAGGCCAACAAGGTTTGGATTACTATTTAAAACTTCGGGGAAACTGTCAATTTGTTTTATTTCAAAATTAGTGTAAATGGCATCAATGTTCTCCATTTCAAACTTTTCAGTGAAGAACCTTTTAGAAAAAGAATGTGTTAGCGGATAGCCAATTAAACCGTATTGTTTCATCTTCTGAATATTTAGTAGCCAATTTTATATTTTAATTGATAAGCTGCCTTTTCGCTGTTATTTTTTTGATGTTAATCCTTCAATTACAAAAATAAGCGCAAAACCCGCTATCGCAAGTAAAATTGCTCCTGTGAGCATTGGACTGCTGCCATAGAGTTGTTCATATGTTCCAGGCAATATGTTGGTTTCAGCCAGAGATTTCACCTCCCCATGGCGGTCGATAAATGTTTCGGTAACTTCTTTCCAGGGCCACACTTTGTTGAGTGAGCCAACCATAAAACCTGCAAGGACAGCAACTGTAATGTTATGAAAATTTTTCAGCAGCCACGATAATAAGTTTGAAAAAGCAATTATTCCTATTGCAGCTCCTATTAAAAACACTATTAAAACAGCAATATCTAAGTTTCCGACAGCATCGAGGATAAACCGGTACATGCCAAGTAACACCAGGATAAAACTACCTGATATGCCGGGCAAAATCATTGCACATATGGCTATTGAGCCCGAAAAAAATATAAACCACCAGGTCGTGTTTGCTTCCGCAGGCGAAATGATGGTTATGTAGTAAGCTATCACTATGCCGGCTACTAAAGCAACGACGTTTTTCCAGTCCCACTGTTTAATGGTGCGGGCAACATATATTGCTGATGCAACAATGAGCCCAAAGAAGAATGACCATACCAGGATGGGGTAGGTATGAAGCAGGTAGCCCAATCCTTTTGCCAGGGAGAAAATACTGATGGCAATTCCAAGCAACAAAGTTGCCAGAAAATTGCCGTTTACTGCTTTCCAAAAGGAGGCAAGCTTTCCTGATAAAAGCAGTTTCAGCGTTGTAAGGTTTACCGATTTGATTGAATTGATTAGTTCCTCGTAGATTCCGGTTATAAAAGCTATGGTTCCTCCCGATACTCCCGGAACCACATCTGCTGCTCCCATGCCCATTCCTTTTAAAACCAGTACAAGGTAATGCTTTGTTGATTTGTTTGTTGTCATTGTTGTTTTAAGTTGAATCCCTGATTATTCAAGTTTAAATTGTTGAGTTTTTCCAAAAAACTAATGGGGGACAAATTAACAAAAAGTAAAGATAGATTGTTAAGAAAAAAAACGGAATGATGATTTTAAGAGCAATAATTAGCATTGTTTTCATCTCAATATTTTACAGTATGAATGCACAGGTAAATACAAATGCACAAATAATTTCACTGACATTCGAAGAGAACGGGTTATTTCCGAACAATCAGGAACTGCCTGTTTTGCTTTATAAAAAAGTATTCGATAATGCCGGTTCAGACCCGGCTTCCACTATTGAAGATGTATTTTCACAGAACAGATGGGGAGGTTCATGGCGCAACGGCATTTACAATTATCATCATTATCACTCTACTGCTCATGAAGCATTAGGCGTTTATTCGGGATGGGCAGAAGTACAGCTGGGAGGGCCTGACAACGAGCCGGTGCGAATTGAAAAGGGGGACCTGGTTATTCTGCCGGCCGGCACTGCACATAAGCGTATAAATTCAGGCGATGGCTTTGCAGTGGTGGGGGCTTATCCCGATAATCAGAGCTATGACATGAATTACGGCAAGGAAGGTGAACCCGGAAAAGCTAAGCAAAATATTTCGGGAGTTCCGCTACCAAAAAATGATCCTGTCTTTGGTGAAAAAGGCAAACTGTTTTCGTACTGGAAGTAACTATTCCCGGCTGGTATAAAAGCGTTTTAGGATTGAACCATCGTTTGCTTCTTTTGAAAGTGATTCAATGGTAGCTTTGGGCACGTTGTTCACATCGAGAACGATTAGTCCATCGAGGCAGTTATTAAACTTCGGGTCCACGTTGAACGAAATGATTTTTGCATTCAGTTTGATGTATTTCTTTAACAGCACAGGCAGGCCTGAATTCAGTTCATCAAGATCGCCAATTGCTTTATCCAGGCGGTTGATATCATGTTCCATGGTTTCCATAAGGATGTTAACTTCAGGATTCCTGCTTTTAAACTTATAGCTGTTCCTGGGGCGAACATGCTGTGCCATTTTCCAGTTCAGATGGTTTTGCATGATGAAGCGGATGATGAGGTCCTTCGAAATCTTTGAATAATTGTTGCTGATGCTTACCGGTCCAATAAGGTACCGGTATTCGGGATTTTTCAGCAGGAAGTACAATATTCCTTTCCACAACAGAAACAGCGGCATGGGCTTCCGCTGGTATTCTTTTATTACAAACGAGCGGCCAAGTTCAAGGCTTTCGCTTAATACAGGTTTAAATTCATCGCTGATTCGGAAAAGCGAGTGAAGGTAAAAGCCGCGCTTTCCGAATTGACCCAAAATATCTTTCCCTTTACCTATGCGGTATGCCCCAACTATGCGCTTTTCTGTTTCATCCCAGATGAACATCTGGTGATAGTACAAATCAAATTCATCGATGTCGATGTTCCGGTTGGTTCCTTCTCCCACTTCACGAAAGGTTATTTCCCGCAAACGACCTATTTCGGTAAGGATATTAGGAATATATTGGGGGGGTGTACAGAAGACCACGTAGTTCTTCAGGTTAAACAGCGTAAATTTTTCCCTGATTTTTTGAATTTCCTCCAGAATCTTTTTCCTGTCGACAGGATCAATTATTTCCTCAGTTTTGTGTTGTGGCTTAAGGCTGTAATTAAAAAAACGTTTCACCTCCAGGGGTGATTCCATGCTGTAGGTCTTTGCCCTTAGATACCTTCCAAACTGGTAAATGTCGCAAAACTTATCCTGCTCTTCTGCTTTGATGGCATTTCCTATACGTATCTTGATTATTTTATGCTTTTTGCTCAGCAATTCTGAAGGAAGCCTTACCTGCCGCAATGAGGGATGAATTTTAGCTGCCAGATGAAACAGGCGGCTGTTGGTTCCCTGAAAGTGAACAGGAATAACAGGTACCCGTGCTTTCTTTATGAATTTTACCACAGGCAATTGCCACACCTGATCGGTTATTGTTTCGAAAGTACCATAGGTGCTTAACCCCCCTGCCGGAAACAGACACAATAAACCTCCCGACTGAAGGTGGCCTGTTGATTCAACTGCTCCTCCGGTAAATACCTCTGTGTTTGTTTGTTGATGGTTTTCAAAAGAGGCATCACTGATGAAAAATTCCGACAGTGGTTCTACTTTTTGCATCAGAAAGTTGCCGATTACTTTTACATCGGGTCGCAACTGCGAAAGGTGTTTTATAAGCAGAAGACTATCGAATCCGCCGTACGGATGGTTTGCCACAATAATGCACGGGCCGGCCGGAGGTACTTTTTTCAGTTCACTTTCGTCGAATTCAATTTTAAATTCCAGGATATTGATGATTGCATTTATGAATTCGATTCCTCTTTTTTCAGCAATTTGTTCGTAAATTTTATTCAGCTTATTGAACCGGAGGATATACATTAAAAATTTGGCAAAGTATTCGCCTCCAAGAAGAGAGAAGACTGGTGGAGCCTTAAAAATATCGTTCAACTTTAACAGTTCCATTTCAGATTTAATAAGGATTCCAAAAAAAACCAGATAATTTCAGGAATAAAATTAGTATGTTTTTTATCATATACCGAATTAATTTGTTATTCTTGGCAAGGCATGGATCAAAAAAGTTATACAGAAAGAAACAGCAGGTGGTTGCCCGCTTCCAGGAAGGAGATGCAGGCAATGGGATGGCAGCAGGCCGATGTAATACTTTTTACGGGAGATGCTTATGTAGATCATCCTTCATTTGGGGCTGCTGTTATCGGCAGGATTATGGAAGCCGAAGGACTAAAAGTGGCTATAGTGCCGCAGCCAAACTGGCAGGATGATTTACGGGATTTTAAAAAACTGGGCGCTCCACGATTGTTTTTTGCAGTAACCGCCGGCAATATGGATTCCATGGTAAACCATTATACCGCGGGTAAACGCAGGCGCTCGGATGATGCCTACACACCGGCAGGCAGAGCCGGGCAACGGCCTGACTATGCTACTGTTGTTTATTCCAACATCATCAGGCAGCTTTTCCCTTCGGTGCCTCTTGTAATCGGTGGCATTGAAGCTTCCCTGCGGCGGCTGACCCATTACGACTACTGGTCCGACCGGCTTAAGCCTTCCATAATTGCCGATTCAGGCGCCGACCTGCTTTTTTATGGTATGGGTGAAAAATCGATAGTTGAATTCATCCGGCTTATTCAAAGGGGCGTGCCTGTTAAAAACCTTACAACAATTCCGCAAACGGCTTTCCTTGTGAAAAAAGGGGAAAGCTATCCCACTAAAAAAGAATGGGACGAGTTTGAGCTTGCCTCACATGAAGAGTGTCTGGAAGACAAAAAAAAGTATGCCCGCAACTTCATGCATATAGAAGAGGAATCAAATAAAATGGAAGCCAAAAAGCTGGTGCAGCAAGTTGGCAACGAGCAGGTGGTGGTTAATCCGCCCTGGCCGGTTTTCCAGGAACAGGAGATTGACAAGGTTTATGATTTGCCGTTTACACGTTTGCCTCATCCCCGCTACAATGGCAAGGGGGCCATTCCTGCCTATGACATGATACGGCATTCCATTAATATCCATCGCGGATGCTTTGGAGGGTGCACCTTTTGCACTATTTCAGCCCACCAGGGAAAATTTATTGCCAGCCGTTCCGAGGCTTCTATTCTCAGGGAAGTGGAGAAAGTGACTCAAATGCCCGATTTCAAAGGTTATATTTCCGATTTGGGCGGGCCTTCGGCCAACATGTACAGGATGAAAGGTGTGCATGAGGTGATTTGCCGTAAGTGCAAACGTCCTTCCTGCATATTTCCGAAGGTTTGCAAAAATCTGGATACCAGTCATAAGCCTTTGCTCGAGCTGTATGAAAAGGTACGGAACCATCCGAAAATTAAAAAAGCCTTCATTGGCAGCGGCATCCGTTACGATTTAATACTTGAACCTTCGGGCAATGAAACCACTGATAAGTTTAACAGGCAGTACCTTCGCGAGGTAATAAAACATCATGTTTCGGGAAGGTTGAAAGTGGCACCTGAGCATACTTCAGAGCAAGTACTTCAATATATGAGGAAACCTTCATTCTCACTTTTTCAAAAGTTGACACAGGAGTTCAAAAAGATCAATGCCGATGAAAACCTGGACCAGCAGTTGATACCTTACTTTATTTCCAGTCATCCGGGAAGCACGCCTGAAGATATGGCCAATCTGGCTGTTCAGACTAAACAAATGGATTTCAGATTAGAGCAGGTGCAGGATTTTACACCTACCCCGATGACCCTTGCAACGGTAATTTACTACTCGGGTTATCATCCCTATACGCTTGAGAAAGTATATACCGCCCGCAGCCGAAAAGCAAAGCTGGAACAGCGGAAATTCTTTTTCTGGTACAAACGAGAATACCGGAAGTCAATCATTCAGGAATTGAAAGCAAAAAAGAGACAGGACCTGATTGACCAGCTGTTTAAATAATTATAAATACAATGACAATGAAAAATAGTAAAGTTGCAGCCTTTCTTTCCCTTGTTTTTTTATTTTCCTCATGTGCCGAATTGATGCAAATTGCCCAGGAAGCAGCCGGAGGAGATAAACCGTTAACCCGGACTGAAATTGTTGCAGGGTTAAAGGAAGCGCTAATTGTTGGCACCAACTCGGCAGTCGAAACCCTGGGAGTAACCAATGGTTATTACGGCGATGAAGCTGTAAAAATATTGCTTCCTCCTGAAGCCGGTGCCATAATAGAAAACATTGGAAAGATACCCGGCGGGCAGGCTTTGGTCGATGATGTGTTGCTGCGTATTAACCGTGCTGCAGAAGATGCTGTTTCGGAAGCCGCACCAATTTTCGTAAACAGCATTAAAAGCATGACAATTAACGATGCAGTTGGAATTCTTAAAGGTGAAGATGATGCTGCCACACAGTATCTGCACCAAACAACTTACGACCAGCTCTTCAATTTGTACAGTCCAAAAATTGAAGCTTCACTCGACAAGAAACTGGTAGGCAATGTTTCCACCAGCCAAAGCTGGAATGCTCTTGTGGGAAGGTGGAATGAAATGGCACGTTCGGTGGTGGGGCAGGTAGCCGGACTTAAACCTGTAAATGTTGATTTGGAGGATTATCTCACCGAAAAAGCGCTCGACGGGCTGTTCCTGAAAATAGAAAATGAAGAACAGCGGATAAGAGAAAATCCTGCCGCCCGCGTAACTGAGTTGCTGAAGCGGGTATTCGGTTCTGTTGATGCCGGTTAACCGGAAGAATGTTTCTTTTTGTAAATTTTTTTTCTGTTGATAAGTTCATTATCGTTAGAAATTACTACATTGTTTAACGGGAAATAAGGCATTCGTAAAGCTTTAATTGCTGACTTAAGTGTTTAATGTATAAAAATTAACAGCCATGAGACTTGAATTCCAACGTGTAGAAGAAGCGAACGATCTGGTCAACCAATTAATTGAACACCATCCGCATTCAATATTTTTAACCAATCACGATTTTAAAATTATATATTTTAATAAAGCGTTTCAGAAACTTACCAAGAGCGATAAAGAGGATATCTTGAACCATGAGTTTTGTGAGATCATGGGCTGTACAGAAAGGGGAAACCCGGTTTCAAGGGATGATAATTTTTGCAAGGTTTGTCAGATGAGGGAGCTGCTTTCAGGGTCTAACCTGTCGGAACTTACCCTAATTCGTGATTTCAATATTCACAATAAAATGGTTACCAAGCACCTTCATATCGAGGCACATCGGTTGGTTATGCGGGGGCATAAATACCGGCTTGTAGTTATTGAAGACAGGACTCAAAAGCATTGAGGGGTTATCCCGAGGGGCTGCAATAATATTGCGTAACATAAAGGATTATAAAAAGAATTCGCGCAAAGGGCAGAAAGCAGGCGGCATTTTAAAAATGCTTTATTGCTTAATCCTCTTTGCGCGAATTTATTTAGTATCCCTAATGTACGTATAGTTATCCTTTTTGTTTTAATGCCTCAAGCACCCGTTCAGGGGTTATGGGCTGGCGGAATACCCTGGCTCCGCATGCTTCAAACACTGCATTGGCAACAGCTCCTCCCACACAGATGATGGCCGGTTCGCCACCTCCCTGGGCAGGCTCATCCATGGCATCAACAAATGCAGTTTCTATAACCTCTGGGATATCAGAGAAATAAGGTATCCGGTAGTTGCTAAAGTTGGTGGTTTTCACGTCGCCCCAGTCGAATTCGATATCCTCCATAAGAGAGTATCCCAGACCCATATTAACACATCCTTCGGCCTGAATTATAGCGCCCTGCGGGTTAACCAGCTGCCCCATGTCCTGGCCTACAACAGCGCGTTTTACTTTCACCTGTCCATTTTGTGTATTCACATCCGCTTCAACAATAATGGTAACATAAGTGCCGGCATCGAAACCTACAGCAATTCCACGGCCCGTACCTTTTGGCGGCTTTTCTTTTGTCCACCCGAATTTATCTGCAGCAGCTTTCAATGAATTGATGGCGCGTTGGTTACTCATATTCTTTAAACGAAATTCAAGGGGGTCCATGCCAATGCTGTGTGCCATGATATCGATCTGCGATTCCCTGGCAAAGGTGTTAGTATTGTTTCCGGGGGCACGCCATGCGCCTGTTCCGAAAGGATGCACATCTTGTCCGTTGATGTTGGTTGTCCGGTGGTTCGGAACATCGTAAAACAGTTCCGTTCCCCGATCTCCTGCACAATAGATGTCGAAATCCCAAAGCTTAATAAAACCATCTTTGGTAATACCTGAATTCACCTTTAATACGGCAGCTGGCCGGAACATGTCGTACATGAACTCCTCCTGGCGGTTCCACATCAGCTGCACAGGTGTGCCTTCCACCATCCGGGCTATGCGTGCAGCTTCCACTGCCTGGCGGTTGTATATTTTACCACCAAACCCACCGCCCAGGTATATCTGCTTAATGTGAACATCCTCTTTAGGAATCCCGAGCCTTTCCGCCACTTCCTGCCGGGTGCCGAAAGGGGTCTGCGAAGAAGCCCACATTGTTATTTTTCCATCTTCATATAAGGCAGTTGCAGCATGGGTCTCAATAGAAGCATGAGCTTTGTAGCCATCATGATACTCGTTTTCAAATGTTAAATCCGATACCTTTTTGCCGTCTTCAAGGTTGCCTCCCTCATACCTTACCCTCCGGTTGGTGGCTGTTTTTTTTATGTGTTCGAAAATGCTCTCATTATCGGCCTTTGAAGGAAGCTTCTCCCATTCAGCTTTAACCATGAATCTTGCCCGCTCGGCTATTTCAGGGTTTTCGTGAAGCAGAACAATCAAATCGTCATCTTTTTTTATCTGCAGCCCCTGAATTTTTTCAGCTTCCGTAGTGTCGATTGAAATGAGTTTTGCACCGTGGGCATCAGGCCTCACGATAGCTGCATGCAGCATGCCCGGAAGGCGTATGTCGGCACTGTATAGAGCCTTGCCTGTTACTTTCTCCACAGAATCCATCCGGTGAAAAGACTTCCCGATTACATTAAACTCTTCCGGTTTTTTAAGTTCCGGCTTTTCCGATACCGATTGAATAATTTTCTGGCCGTTTGTCAGTTCTGCATAAGTAACGCTTTTACTGCTGTCGGTTTTATGAATTATTTTCCCGTTCTCTGCTTTTAATTGGCCAACAGGTACTTCCAGCTTTTCGGAAGCCAGTTTTTTCAATACTTCCCGTGCCTCGGCAGCTGCTGCCCTGATAAGCGGGTCGTGAAACCGGGTAGTGAGTGAGCCCCAGGTGCCGTCATCGTGGGGTACGAGGTTGGTGTCGCCCATAATCATATCCACCTGGTTGATATCAACTTCCAATTCATCGGCCAGGGCCTGCGCAAGCGAGGTGTTAATTCCCTGGCCCATCTCTATTTTACCGGAATAGCATTCAACACGACCGTCCTCTTTTACCCTTAGAAAAGCATTGAATTGCGGAAATTCATCTTCTTGCAGGCTTTTATAGCCCACGCGGAAAGCCAGCTGGCTCAGTGAAAATACTATAATTACGCCTCCTCCAAGGTTTTTCAGGAATTCGCGCCGGTTTACCTGTGTAGGCGGTGTATTTACATCGTGGAAATAGAAACTGTCAATTTTATCTGCTTTCATGACTGACCAACTCCTTTCTTTGTTTTTGAAACAGAAGCGATGGCATCGATAATGCGTGTATGAGCACCGCACCTGCAAAGGTTATCTTCCATTCCTTCGATAATCTCCTGCCTTGAAGGGTCAGGATTTGCTTCCAGCAGCCCCACTGCATTCATAATCATGCCGGGTGTGCAATACCCGCATTGCAGGGCATCGTTGTCAACAAAAGCCTGTTGCACCGGATGAAGTTCACCGTTTTTGGCAAGCCCTTCAATTGTTGTAATATTTGCACCTGCAACATCTTCCATCATTATTCCGCACGACCGCACCGGGTTTTTGTCCCAGAGTACAGTGCATGAGCCACAATAACCTAACCCGCAACCGTATTTTGTTCCTGTCAGGTTGAAATGTGAGCGCAGCACCCAAAGTAAAGTGTGGTCAGGTTCGACCTCAACTTCCACTTGTTTACCGTTTAAAACAAACTGAATCTTTTCTGCCATATTTATTTGATTTTATTGATTTCATTTATGTAATCTGCCGGAGTGTCTATGTCTCTTGTTATTTCTGCAGCCTCGCATTCAATTTCAAAAATATCTTCTTTGAATTTTTCCATGAGGCCCCTTAACCCTGTTTGAGGGTCAAGATTTTCTATTTCATTTTTATATTTAGTCTCTATCAGCACCGGGTGTCCTCGCTTTCCTGTGAAAGTTGGTATAACGATACCTTTGCGGGAGCTTTTCCACGCTTCAATTATCCGAAAGGGAACAGTAACCGGGATTTGGGGCTGATCGCCTAAAAACAACATTACCGCCAATGCATCGTCAGGCACTGCATTAAACCCGCAGATGACTGACGAGAGCATCCCCGATTCGTAATTGGGATTGTAGCAGAACTTCAATTCTCCGCTACCGGCCTGTTCCCTTATTTCGTCCCTGTGGGAACCGAGCACCACCAAAACATTGCCGTTTGTCGCATGCATTGCTGTATTTGCCACCTTGCGTATAATGGGTTCACCCTGATACGGCAGCAGAAGTTTTTGCTTCTGCATCCGGGTTGATTTGCCGGCAGCAAGTACTATTGACCAGATTTCTGGTTTCATTGCTTTTTATTTATTTGATGGCGAACCTGTACGAGCTGAGCAGCAATGCTAAGGGCAATCTCTTCCACCGTTTCCGAATGGATATCTAGCCCAACAGGTGCATGGATTCTTGCCCATTGCTCTTCTGTAGCCCAGCCTTCTGCCAGGAACTGTTCCCTGATAAGGATTGTCTTTTTTCTGCTGCCAATCATTCCGATATATCCTGCAGGTGAGCCGATGAACAATTTAAGAACTTCAATATCCTGCTTATGCCCTGTAGTCACAGCAACTATATAGGTATTCCGGTCTGTTGCAACTCCAGCCAATGTTTCTTCAATATTACCTGAAAGCAGAACATCAGCATCGGGCACATTTTCCTTTGTTGCATATTCGCTCCGGTAATCCCATACCACAACTTCAAATCCCAAAAATTTCCCCAGGTGCGACAAAGCCTTTCCAACATGTCCGGCACCTGCAATGATAAGCCTTGGTGCAGGCACTATAGTTTCCAAAAAGACAGATTGCTTCTCCTCTTCAGCAGTTTCCTCAATGTCTGTTCTTCGGAAGTCACCTTCTGTAGGGCGATTGAGCATCTCCTGTAAATGATTGTCCACAACTGGCGACAGCGAGAGGGTTTTGTTTTTTAAACTGCCGGTCGTAATCCATTCCCGTTCAATATGCAGCCGCCCGCCGGAGTCCGTTTTTGCAACAATTAACATCACACCAGGTTCCCTTTTGCCTAATGATTCGCTGATTGCTTTAAAAACCGCAGCATATTTTTCCGGCTCCGCATCAAGCAATATTTCCATACTGCCTCCGCAAATGGCCCCTTCCTTATCAGAAATTTTATTGGTGAGGTTAAAGGCACGAATCTGGGATTGTTTTGCCTGAACGATATCATTTATCACCTTTTGGATGGAAAACTCCACAATTCCGCCTCCAATGGTACCGGCAATCAGCCGGTTCTCACCAAATACAGCCGAAATCCCTGTCTTTTGCGGTGCAGAACCTTTTGTTGCTGCGACCGTGGCCAGGGCTAAATTCTTTTTACTGCTTAACAACTGAGGGAGTTCAGTGTAAAAATTTAATGCGGCTGAACTTCCATTCAATAAAGACTTCATGTTGCTTATCCGGATTTTATTATGCCTGAAAAATTTCGTGTTAATCGTTAAGTCTCAGACCAAACAACAAAATAGTGAATTTGCAGTCATCCGGCAAAAAAATCGTATTGATATTTTACCAGATCGCATTTTTTTTCATTTGTTGAGGTAAAATAGCCTCTGTGGAACGTACAACATCATTACTTGTACCCTATGGTATGTCGACAAGGTATTTACGGCATACTTCGGACGTACCAAATTCGGATAATCGCGAATTTGATATGGCCCGGGTATGTTTGGGATATGGGCATTGTAAGGCACCGGAGTGTGGGCAGGAATGATTAAATTTATATATGCAATTGTCAGTGGCTTACTGAATGTTGAACTTTTTTCCTTGCCAGGTTTCCCGTTCTTTCAGCCTTTTTTCCACTTTGGCTACAAATTCAAAATTTTTGAGGCCCCATTTGGGAGCAATGAGCATGTCGGGAGGCGCCTGGCTGATAAATCGTTCGACGATAATTGCCGGATTAAGCAACTCCAGGTAATCGACCACCAAATCGATGTATTCTTCGGCTGAAAAAAGATGAAACTGCCCGGGATTTATCCGGAATTGTTTTTCCATGACGGTTCCTTTGTGGATTTGCAACTGGTGCAGCTTTAAGTTTTTTACCGGCAGCCTGGAGATTTCTTTTGCCTGGTTAAGCCAGTCGTTGTACGATTCGCCGGGAAGGCCCAGAATCAGGTGCGCACAGTTATTTATTTTTCGGCGGGTAGTTTCATGAAGAGCCCACACCGATTCGGCAAACGTATGGCCTCGGTTCATTTTTTCGAGCGATGAATCCAGGTGCGATTCCAGGCCAAATTCAACCATTATATATACTTTTTTGCCCAGCTCCGCCAGATAATCAAGTAACTCTTCATTAACAGCATCGGGGCGGGTGGAGATGACCAGCCCGATTATTTTGGGATGCTGCAGCGCTTCTTCATAAAGTGGTTTCAGGGCTTCAAGTGGCGCCCACGTGCTTGTGTAAGCCTGGAAATAGGCCAGGAACCGCATGGTGTGGTATTTTTTTTCGAAAAAGCCGATGCCTTGCTGTACCTGTTCCGTAACGGAAGTTTGAAGATTGCAGTAACTGGGTTTGAAAGTCTTGTTGTTGCAATAGGTACAGCCTCCGCGCCCCCTGGTGCCATCGCGGTTTGGACATGTAAACCCTGCATCTACCGACACCTTCTGGACGCGCCCTGAAAAATGGTTCCGGAAATAAGTTGGAAAGTCGTTGTACCTTTTGTTATGTCCCCAGCTGTATTGTTGCTCCATGCTTAAACTTCATATTGGAACTGCAAAATTAGAAAAATTAAAAGGTCTTTTTTGTTTTTTGCTGGTCCCGGCAAGTCGAAAGGAAGAAGTTTGATGTTAGTTCTTTACATAGGTTAAAAAAAGGTTACATTTTGGTTGTTAGAAAAATATTGAAAACTTTGACCGATTTGCGATTGTTTCAGTTTCTAAAATGAAATCTTATTTCTATTTTTAGATATGGAATTAAAAAACTCGGATATGTTTTCGAAACAAGATGAAATCCAGATAAAGGAAAGAGGCAGTAAGCCGGAGGAGGTAAAGCGCCAGGTTGAAAACTTCAAAAAAGGGTTTCCCTTCCTGGAGGTGGAAGAAGCTGCCACTGTGGGGCATGGTATTATTCAGGTAAAAGAAGAAGAAGTTAAGCAATATGGTGTGCTTTATGATGAGCAGGTACAAAAAGGAATTGTTCCGCTAAAGTTTGTTCCTGCATCAGGGGCAGCGAGCCGAATGTTTAAAGCCCTTTTTGAAGCATTGGAAGAGTGTAAAAAGGACAGCGATCCGAAAACCGCCCTTGCAAAAAATGCCAATGCAAGAGATTACCTTGTAAAAAAGGAGAAGTTTGCTTTTTTCAACGACCTGGAAGAGGTTATTGAAAAAAGCGGAGCCGATAAAAATTGCATCAGCTGGATTGATTTTCTTTTGGACGAAAAAGGGTTGAATTATGGCTCTCTTCCCAAAGGATTACTCAAATTTCATAAATATGATGATGGGGAACGTACCCCCTTTGAAGAGCACCTGGTGGAAGGTGCCGCCTATGGAAAAGATAGCCGGGGTGTTGCCAGAATTCATTTCACAGTGTCGCCTGAACATAAAGCAGGGTTTGAAGAACTCCTGGAAAAAGTAAGGGAGAAATACGAACAACAATCCAATACCAGCTTTGAAGTGTCGTTTAGTGTGCAAAAACCATCCACCGACATGATTGCTGTTGACCTGAACAATGAGCCTTTCAGGGAAAATGACGAAAGTTTACTGTTCCGGCCCGGCGGTCATGGCGCTCTTATTGAAAACCTGAACGATTTGGAGGCCGACATCATTTTTATCAAGAACATTGATAATGTTGTACCCGACAGGCTCAAACCGGTCACCGTTGATTATAAGAAAGTGCTTGCCGGTATTTTGCTTAAATACCAGGAGAAAATATTTAATTACCAGAAAATGCTTAATGAAAGGCATCCTTCAGGCCTCGAAAGTGGTTTCTTAGCTGAAGCGGCTAATTTCCTGGAGAATTCATTAAATACCAAACCACCTGAAAGCCAGTATTACACTGAAAAGGAGGATTTGTTTCATTACCTGAAAGAGAAGTTTAACCGGCCGGTCCGTGTGTGCGGCATGGTAAAGAATGAAGGGGAACCGGGTGGGGGACCGTTTTGGGCATTAAACCCCGACGACACTGTTTCATTGCAGATTGTGGAAAGTTCACAAATTGATAATAAGAGTGTTCAGCAGCAGGATATCTTGAAGCACTCAACACACTTTAACCCGGTTGACCTTGTTTGCGGAGTAAAGAATTACAAAGGAAAGAAATACGATTTAACACAATATACCGATCCGGCAACTGGTTTTATTTCCCGAAAGTCGAAAGATGGAAGGGATTTAAAAGCCCAGGAATTGCCGGGATTGTGGAATGGTGCAATGAGTGACTGGATTACATTGTTTGTGGAAGTGCCTATTGAAACATTTAATCCGGTTAAAACGGTTGTCGATTTGTTAAGGGAACAACACCTTTAGGAAAAACAGTTTCTTATTTCATTACGAATTGCTATTTTCGCTAACTCATTTATGATGTTTGAATGAATAAGGAAGAATGGAGTTATTTAAGGGATGAGGGAATTGAGGAAGCACTGAACCGCTTCAGGAAATCGCTTGTTTCGGGCCGTAAAAGCTATTTTGATGTCTCTGAATTTGAAGGGATTGTTGAGTATTTGCTCGACGAAGGAGACCTTAAAACTTCGGAGATAGCGGCATTGCAAGGCATCCAGATTCACCCAAGCGCTGTTCCCCTGCAGCTCAAATATGCACAGGTTTTGCTCAGCAAGGGTAAGTATCAGAATGCACTGAAATATTTGAACCTGGCTGAGCAGGTTGAACTTACGAATCCTGACATACATTTAATGAAAGGTTCGGCATGGCTGGTTATAGGAAATGAGACAGAGGCAGAAAAATCGTTTGAAAAAGCATTGAAGAATGCAGGCAGCGAAACCGATGATATTCTTTATCATATAGGTTCTTCCTATATCCAGTCGGGAGATACCGGCAAAGGTGTCAGTTATTTTGAAAAATCGCTGCAACTAAATCCTGAAAATGAATTTGCCTTGTACGACCTGGGTTTCTTTAGTGATCAGGAAGGAAATTATCAAAAAAGCATTGAATATTACAACAGGTATCTTGATATCGATCCGTTTAACTTTTCAATTTGGTTTAACCTGGGGATTTCATACAATAAAAATGGTGATTTTACAAAGGCTGTTGATGCTTATGAATACGCGCTGGCTTTAAATGAAGAATTTGACCAGGCGCTGTTCAACATTGGCAATACCTATGCGAATGCAGGAAAGTACCGGGAGGCAATTGCCAAATACCATGAATATTTGGAAATGGATCCCGAAAACGATGATGCCTATTGTTACATTGGAGAGTGTTACCTAAACCTGGATGACAATAAACGTTCTGAAAAAAATTACCTGAAATCAATTGAGCTTAATCCTGATAATGACTCTGCTATATTCGGGCTGGGCCTGATTATGTGGATAGAGAATAAATGGAAAAGAAGCATAAAATATATTAAAAAGGCAATTAAGCTTGAACCTTCAAATATAGAATATTGGCTTACCCTGGCAAAGGTATGCAAAGATGCGGGTAAACCGGCTGAAGCAGAAAAAGCCTTGTTAAGCGCAGCTGATCTGGATTCTGAAAATGCAGATATTTATCTTACCTGGTCGGATGTATTCATGAAACAAGAAGCAGTTGATGATGCCATCAGGATAATTGAAACCGGAATTGAAAAAAATGATGATACATTGCTGAAATACCGGCTTGTAAGTTTATTGCTGGAGAAAGATCAGGAAAAAGAAGCCTATGATTTACTAATATCAGCAATGGAACAGGATTTTGTAAACATCAATTACTTCTTTGAAATTTATCCAAAGGCAATTCAAAACAAAAAATTGCAGCGGGTCATAAAAAAATTCCGGAAAAACAACAATCTCTGATTTATTCCTCCATTATCTGGTAGAACCATTGAATGGCATACAATCCTGCCGGTATAATTCCATCGGTGTGAGTATAGTCGGGGAGAGGTATCAGTTCAATATTATCATTTTGACTGCCTTCTGCTGTAAGTTCCTGATAAAAGTTTTGCGATATTTCGAAAGGAACCAGTTCGTCGCCTGTGCTGTGGATAAGATGAGTCGGGGTAGATACATCCCATGCATCGACACTGTTCACTTCCAGGGCTTCCAATATGGAGGAAAATGTTGTGTCGGTGTCGTAGTTCATCAGGAAATTATCAGTAAACAATTCTGATACATCAGTTGTCAACTGTTCATTTATTTCAATGCCTGATAAAGAACCATTGTAAAGTTCCGGAATTCTGGCATCGTACGGCGAGTTAAATATCTCATCAAGGGGAACGTCAATGATTCCTGAATTTTGATAGCTGTTGTAGACAAATCCCATAAAATATGGCTGAGGATATGTTTCCTGGTTAAGGATGAAGTTATTTACTTCGTTGAGGTTATAAGGACCTGCGCTTGGTGCACTGGCTTTCAGGTTGAATTCACCGGAAAGGTTTGTTTCAAGTTCCTTTTGCACCTGCATAGTGGCCCATCCGCCCATGGAGTATCCGGTGAGATAAAGGTCATTTGTGACGCTGAACCCTCTTAGTTCGCCCAGTTCCTCTACTGCCCGCAGCATATCGATCACTACAGGCACAGTTGCATCGGCATGTAAGTAGGGATGAAACATGTTATCGGTTTCACCGAAACCCAGGTAATCGGGTAAGGAAACTACTAAGCCTGTGGAGGATAACATCTCCAGTAACATGTAAAAGCTGCGATCGGGATTTACAGACGGGGCATCGCCGTGAAGGGTGTTGGTGCCATTCTGATAGCTTATGGTGGGAAAGGGGCCATCGCCTGTAGGCGCGCTGACAAGGCCGGAGGCAATTATGGGTTCTCCTTCAAAAGTTGTTCTATAGTTGATTGAATAAACTACCAATCCATGTTTTACCCGTTCGCGCACCTCTTCCATTTCCGGATAGCTGCCAATAAGCTGATCGAAAATGGTCTCTACCATAACCGGCAGATACGACCGCTCTATTTCATAACTAACCAGATAATCGTGCTGGGGTTTATCATCATCATCATTGAAAAGATTGTGGCATGATGCGAATAAAACTAATGTTAATGCAACCAGTATTTTTGTTAGATTTCTATTTGTTTTCATATGATTAAAATTGTTCGTTTTTAATTGTATCATATGGAATTCGCATGAGAGTTTTATTCATTAACGGTTGGTGTAACATTTTGCTCATGCTCATTTCATGGTAAGATATTTTCTCAAAGGTACAAATAATTGACCAATTTGTTCAATTTTCGATTACTTGTGAAATGCCATTGTACAACGATTTCCACCAGAAGTTTATAATTGATCTTTTTTCATCACGTTTTTGCTTGATGCTTACCGGTTCAAGGTTTTCACCTCCGTTGTTGTTCGTATTTATTTTTAAGCTGTTGGCAACAAACGATGAAAACGTATTTTTTTGAATTTCATCGCCGCTGTAATCGAGAACAGCTATTTTCAAATCTTTATATGCCAGCTGCATTTCCCCCCGGGCAAATTCTTCTTTAAAAGTCAGGTTGAAATCCATCCTGTTTAACCTGCCCGATTCCACTGCCAAAGGTACAGTTTTCGTTATCATAGTATTAAGGGGGTTGAGGTCCATAGAGCTGATTGACCCAGTTACCGTATGGTGGTAATCGCTGCTGCCTAAATCGAATGCGAAACGGGCGGAAATCAAACCTTCTCCCATAAGTCTTGCACGGGTATCAACAATAAAATTTTGTTTGTTAAATTCTTCAGGAATGTTTGAAAGCCTGTTGCCTTCAAATTCAAGGCCGGTGAATTCCAAATAACCGGGTTCATTGAAAATGCCAAGCAATTCGCTGTATTTAATCCTGGAAGGCATGAGTTTAACAGAATCAAAGACAAATGGTTGTTTTAGATTAAGAATAAGGTCCTGAGGCCATTCAGGACGTTGGCTATGGTCGAATGGAAAACGTTTGTTTCTGAAGATTTCAATATCAGCAGGACCGATTACAAGGGTACTGGCGTCAAGAATGTTTTCGCTGAACCAGCGCCGTTCATCAATATTCCTGAACTCCACATAATCGATTTTGGCTTCTGCAACATCGATTTGCATACCTTCCTGTAATGGAAATGCTTCTTTTTCTACAGTAGGGGCTATCCCTATATTTTTAAGCTTTACCAGGTGATTTGCCGATTGATACATGAATGTATCAGCAGTATAGGCATACATTCCGTTCCTGCTTTTTGCCGAAAGCTGTGTCGTTGAAATTGTAAATTCCTTTGAGTTTAAAAGGTTGTGGGGGGATCGGTTTTCGCTTAACAGAATTTCTTCAAACGATAAATCCAGCCGGTTATTAAACAGCTGCTTATGGAGCCAGTTGAAGTCCAGAAAAGCATTGTTTACTTCCAGCTTGTTTACCCGGATTGAATTTACCAGATCTTCAACATACGGATAAAGATCGAGGGTTTCCAGGAACTCCAATGTATCGTTTTTTATTTCATTAATAATGTTGATAGCTATTTGGGGATCATTTGCCACTATGCTGCTGAAATTGAAATCATTTTCATTCAGGGCCGATTTAAAATCAAAATCATGAAAGCTTATAAATGGTGCCGTAATATTGAACCTGTTTTTGTTTTTATCGGCAATAAAAGGAAGCAATCTAAGGTCGGTTATTTCAATAATTTTTCTTTCCCTGTTGAAATCGACCGAACCGATTTTAAGGTTGTGTATACTATCGACAGGAAATATAAAATCCGCCACCGAAAAATGAATGTTACTGCTTGAAACCTGAACCTGGTTCTTATCGTTACTATTTACCAGCAGTCCCGGAACCGATAATTCAAAGAAGAAACTGGTTCTCGGGTGGTGCTGCAATCCTTCTTTGCGGTAAGTAACAGCCCTGCCATTGGTAATCAGCAATTCAGAAATTTTAAACGTCTCAATAAAAGCAGGCATAGGAAAACTATAGGCTTTCAGCTCAAGTCCTTTTGCTTTTTCGGGGTTGGTGTAAACCTGAAAACGTGGTTTATTTAATCTGACGGTTTTTATTTCAGGTTCCTGTGAATGCCAGGCTTTCTGGAAATTAAACCCATTGATGCTTATTTCAGGAATGGCAACCTGCCATGTTGTGGCAAGTTCATTATATTTCTCCGAGGTGACGAGTGGGAACAGCAGGGCATCCTTAATGTAAATCATCGATTGGGAAGACGATAATCTTATTTCTCCTCCCTTCAATACATGCACGTTATCGGAGAGTTCAAACTCCTGATCTTTAATTATTAAATCAAAGTTGTCGGAAAACAGGAGTCGGTTTTTATCCATTTCTGATTTATTCAGCCTGAAATTTTCAAGAGTAACAGAAAACTCATTATCAAATGAGGTGGTACGTCCTTTTCGGGTATGATTTATCCAGGTTAACAAACCATCGGCAATGCTGAAACGGGCTATATTTATGTCTTCGACATAGTTGAAAATAAGTTGATAGAATTCTGTTATTTCCTGATTCTCATTCTCTGTACGGTTAGTGCCGAAGTTTTCAAAATAAATCTGAGGAGTGGAAATTTTGAAATCAGCAATATTTATTTTCTGGTTGAAAAAGGCATTATCTAAATCAATGCCTTTTAACCAGATTTGAGGTACTGAGATGTTAAACAATTCGGAGTGTCCGGAATTCAACATTTCAGTTGTTCCTACATTTTCCCTAACCGGCTTAAGACTGAGGTTTTCGATTTCCACCTGCTGGTTATCGCTGGAGATGGTTACAGTATCTACTTCTATTTTATGAAAGTTATCGACAAGTCGCATGTTGTAATCAACGAAAAGCAGGTTGAAACCGGAAGCATAAAAGAAATTGCCGCCTTTTAGGAGGCTGGTGGAATCAAGTCGGAATTCAGATAGGTTAAAATCAAAGTTTGTTTCAAAATATCCTGTTTCAACACCATTATGGCTGTTGCGGATGTTCAGATTTCCTTTTTTAACACTTACAGCATTTGAATATACACCTTCCAGGTAATCAGTGACTATTTCGTAAAGCAATCCTGTTTCAGCCTGCTTTTTTCGTTTTTCTTTTTCAAGCCTGTACAGCAAGTGTACATTTGGTTCAGTAACTTCAATGCTGGTAGTGGGTAAAATCCGTTGGTGATAAAGATCCAGAAAATTAACCTCTTCTATATTCAGCGATTTACATTCAATGTTAATTTCATTGCGCAGGTTTTTATTCTTCGGGTTTTCCGGTTGAATGTCAATATCGCTTATGCTCATACGGTTCGAAAAGGTGGAGGCGAACAATGAAGCTGCCCTGAAATGATGTTCCTGGTCTTTCATCTTCAGATGGTAACCTTTGACGCTCATCTCCAAATCGTTGGCATGAAAAAGTTTATCCCGGTTTAAATAGGAAGTGGAATCCAGTTCAAAGCCATGCAATACAACATCAATCGACCGAAACTGCTGCAGGTAGTTTGTTGTGTCGGGTTGACTGAAAATTTCAACATTGGCATCCTGTAGGTGAAAACTATCCACTTCCAGCTTAGTAAATTGACTTTTTATAAGGGAGTATAAATTAAAATTATGAAGATCTTCAAGTTCAATTTGCCGGGGTTGTGCTTTCTGATAAAACCTGATGCTTGGTTTTGAGAATTCAAGAAAACTTATTTTCAGGGAATCACTGAGGGCAAAGTGGGTTATGCTGCGGCTTTTGATATATACCTCCGGCACCTGCACATCAAAAAGGTTTTCTTCCTGCTTATACGACCATGGGCGAAGGTGAAATCCCTTTACGCTTATGTCGGTGGTTTTCAGTGAATAATATAATGTGTCGATGGTGAGCACATGCAGGCTGTCGCCCAAATCGTTGCTGAAATTATTCATTCTCACGAGGATATCCTTTGTTTCAAAATATTTATCAGGATGGCCTGTCATTTCAGAACTTGTAATAAAATTATGAACATCAACCGAAACTTTTTCTGCTTTCGAGATAAAGTTGGTATCACCGGCTGCACTATAGAAATTAAAGTTTGCCTCTTCAAATTCTATTTTTTTCAGATCCACTTTTTCCACGAATCCAAACAAAGGCCACATCTTTTCAAAGAATCCGGTGGAGATATTTAAGGAGTCAACATTTAGAAGCTCTTCTCCTGCCAGCGTCACCTCGGGTTTTATTATTTTTACTTTATTGGCGGTTAGTACATTTTCAGTAAGTAACCGCCTCAGGTTTATTCCCTGCACACCGATTTCTTCTGCACCAAAGGTGTACAGGATTTTATCCTGTGGAAGCTCCTGATCGGAACGGTTCATTGCAGTTGGTTCAAATTTGACTTCTTTCAGAGAAAGGGAAAAAGGGAAGAGACTGCGGCTGATATCATCAATGGCAAGTTCATATTTGCCATCCGATTGGGCAGAAGTATAACTGCTGAGGCGGTTGATTAGCAGATGAGGAATACTAAACCAGAATACCAGCACTGCAACCACCAGCAGCAACAAAACTGACGGCAGCAGCAAACGCTTTATCTTCTGTGTTTTTCTTCCATTTGGCATGGGGTAAAATTGGTAATTTTTTTTTATATAACTGAACTTTTTAAAGTAGGTGTAACGGATTGAATTCGAGGTTTATTAAAAACCAGGTCAAAAAAAACTGAAGCATTTTGTTCAGCAGCATGGACTTAAAAGTGAATTAAATTCATATTTTTACTTCTGAAACAAATAAAGCCGATACTATGAAAACTATCCTCTTAGTTGCAGCCGCATTTTTTACCTGCTTCACCATGAAGGCTCAGCCTGTAAATGTTATGCTGGTGACTGGAGGTCATTCTTTTGATACGCTGCAGTTTTTTCAGATGTTTGACTCCCTTAAGGATATTGATTATGTTCACTTCAGCCAGCCGGAGGCAAATAAAGCAATTGTAAATGATGCAGCTGCAAATTATGATGTGCTGGTTTTTTATGACATGTGGCGTACCATTTCTGAACAGGAAAAAGAGGCTTATCTTGATTTAACCAAAAAGGGGAAACCTTTTTTGTTTTTGCATCATTCTTTGGTTTCATACCAGAAATGGCCTGAGTTTGAAAAGCTGCTGGGTGGGAAATATGTTGAGGATGGTGAACTGCCCAAAGAAGAGCAGTCGACCTATAAACACGATGTTTGGGTGGAAGTGGAGGTTGTTGATGACCGCCATCCGGTTACCTCGGGGATGAATGATTTCAGAATTTTTGATGAGGTCTACGGTAATTATAAGTTGTTGCCCACTGTAAAGCCTTTGCTTAAGACAACACACGCTGAAAGCTCGCCTGTTATCGGATGGGAGAACCGGTACAACCAATCAACAGTTATTTACCTGCAACCGGGACATGACAAGAATGCTTATGAATCACCCAATTACCGTAAAATTGTTTCGCAGGCGATAAATTACCTTGCCGGGATGAAGAAAAAATAAATGTTTCATAAAAATATACCGACAAATTAAAATCTAATTATAAATCAATTTAAATCAAGTTATGGAAAATGTAAATCAAAAAAGACTCTTCATTGCAAGTTGTCTGGCATTATTAGTTACCGCAATCACATTTGCCATCAGAGCCAGGATTGAAGGTGTTTTTACTGCTGACTATGGTTTGACGCCAGAGCAGGTGGGGCGTGCATTTGCACCTGCTTTCTGGGGCTTTGCCGTAGCCATGTTTGCCGGAGGCTATTTTATTGACATTGTGAAAACCCGTACTGTTATCTGGATGGCATTTGGCATGCATCTGGTAGGTATAATATTGCTTTTGATGGCTAAAGATTACACTTCACTTTTTATTGCAAATGTTTTTATAGGATTGGGTAACGGGAGTGTGGAAGCAGCATGTAACCCGCTGGTTACAACCATTTATCCCGATAAGAAGTCGAAGATGTTAAACCGTTTCCATGTCTGGTTCCCCGGAGGTATTGTAATTGGAAGTTTACTGGCTGCACTGGTAATCGATCAGCTGAATTTATCGTGGCAGGTTTTGGTAGCTTTGCTTTTTATTCCGCTGGCTATCTACGGGTATATGTTTTTGGGCCAGAAGATTCCGGAAACCGAACGTGTTGCTTCAGGTGTCAGCTATAAAGAGATGATGCGAAATGTGGGAGCTCCGTTAACGATTACACTGGCGGTTGTTTTTATGATCCTGGTGGCCAATGTTCCTGCTATTTCTCATGCAATAACTGCAAGTTATGAGTTGCCGCTGATTATCATTGGAATCATCGCCATTTTGATTTTCGTTGAGGGTAAGGCAATAAACAAAATGACCCTGTTGTTTCCGTTTATTTTTGCCTGCATGCTGCTCACTGCTTCAACTGAACTTGGCACCACGCAGTGGATTAATGCATTGCTTGATAACAAGGGGGTTCATCCAATGATTATTCTTGCGGTGGTAACCGGTTTGATGGCTGTTGGCCGTTTCTTTGCCGGTGGATTGATTCATCGTTTGAATCCTCCGGGAGTGCTTCTGGGGTCAGCCATTTTTTCTGTTGCCGGCTTATTGTTGCTGAGTGTTACCAACGGCGCTTTCATGACTGTTTTGTCGGCAGCAGTATTTGCCGTGGGCGTTTGTTATTTCTGGCCGACCATGATTGGCGCTGCGGCTGAATATGCACCAAAAACAGGCGCCCTGGGGATGTCAATACTTGGTGGCGCCGGCTTTGTGGCTACATCAATGGTTTTGCCTATTATGGGTGAATCGATTCAAACTGCCGGACCTCAGATGACATTGCGGAATCTGGCTGTTTTGCCAACGATATTAGTTGTTGCTTTTATTATTTTCTCCATATGGGTTAAGAACAAAAATAAAGCTGAAAAAGTACCGGAAAAAGGTGCGGTTGTACGTTAACAATTATTAGAATAATGGAAAGGCTGTTTCTGAAAAGGGGGCAGCCTTTCTGAATTTATGACACTTAAGAAAAGAATCTCTGTTCAGACTTGCAAGTAACCTTCTTCATTTCGGCTGTATGCTCATCCTGCTTATTTATACCAATCCGATGGTTATGCTGCATTTTACCATTCGAATAAGTTCTCTGTAATGCCAATGCAACAATTCAGCACAAAAAAGTATCTGTTCAGGGAATTTTATAACCGGTTTTTCGCATTTTTAGCGAAGCATTCCCATTTTCCGGATACGATTTTGTAAATTACAGGGTGAAATAAAAGTCATTCATTATGTTGTACGTTCTTTTTGTCGGATTGATTGCAGGAGCTATTGCCGGGCTTATAGTGAGGGGCGAGGGATTTGGGTGCCTGCTTAACATCATTGTTGGAGTGGCAGGTGCATGGTTTGGTCACTGGCTTTTGAATGAACTGGGGATTTTTATTTACGAGGGATTTTGGGGCAACCTGTTGACCGCAGTCATTGGAGCCATTACCCTGTTAGTTATACTGGGATTAATCCGGAAAATTGTCAACTAGTAGATTGGTATTTTCATCTATTACATAATCTTTTTTCTTTCCGGGTGCAGGTTTTTTACCCATTGATTTACTATGTATTCATTCTCTTTTATCCAGTTTTTTGCGCCTTGTCTTGGGTCCTCACTGAGCATTACCTGGTAAACCAACCGGTTTAACTGGTTTTCTGTTAATTGCATACGTTCAAAAAAGCGTACTGCCCTGGGGTGAGATTCCTCGATACCTGTGTAACCTATAGTGTAAATGTTTTCTTTTCTTCCAAAAATTGTATCCGGGTCTTCTAGAAATCTAACCTCGTAGCGGGAGAATATCCAGTGGGGGTCCCAGCCGGTAATAACAATTTCTTTTCTTCGCTTAACTGAATCTTCAAACTGCTCTATCATTTCATCCTCGGAAAGACTAAGAAGGGAAACCGGCAGGTTATATTGTTCGATTGCCCGCCGGGCTTTCTGCATCACACCTGCTCCTGAATCAATGCCAATTACTGGATTTAAATAATCCTTCAGATCATTAATTGTCATTAGTTTGCTGTAACCGGGCACTACAAAACCGGTTCGTGCATCAGGATAAGTGATGCCAATTTGTTCAATTTCGCCTACATAATCATTGACATAACGTTTATGAGTTTCGGGCAGCCATGCATCGGCAAAAAAATCGGCTTCACCTGATGCTACTTCACGATAGGCGCCGGCTATATCAGTTAACTTTAGATTTACCGTATAATCCATTTCTTCTTCAAGTACTACAGCAGCAAGATGGGTAATGGCAACACTTTCCGACCAATCGGTATAAACCATACTGATTGTTTTTGTTTCCTCAGCCGGCGGAGGAGTAGTACATGAAGCAATAAAGAAGAAGCTGAAGAACTGAAAAATGCGGATATAATTTTTTATTCTTACCATATTTTACTGGTTTTATTCAAAAAGAGCTTTTAAAAATCCAATGGTTTGTTTCCGATCCTTTACAAGAAGCACTGGTATGTTTTTCTCCGTCGATGCAAGTTTTTCAGAGGTTGTATCAAGAATGATATCTGCAAGTTCCGATTTTATTTTTGAGCCTATAAAAATAATATCGGCACCAATATTCAGAGCTTGTCGGTACAAAAGAAGTGCTTCATCATTCTCGGGGTCAAGCGAAACAGAGAATGGAACATCGTCGGGGTTAAGCTGATGTTTTTTCATGAATTTAACGTATTCTTTCCGGCTGTGCTTTTCAACATGTTCCATTAATTTTTTATCATTTGACGGGGAGCTTTGCGGAAAATATTTTAGAGGAAGCCTGTAGGCATGATGACATGATACTTTTACTCCTGTAATTTCCTGTAGTTTAAGTGCCATTTTCAGGGCAAGGGAGCTGATTGTGGAAAAATCCATTCGTACCAGTACATGGTTAAGTTGTGGTTGCGTTGTTTCACTGATCAGAAGAACGGATGAAGGAATGATGCCCATTACTTTTCTCACGATTCCACCCCGGCCTTCATAACCTATTTTTTTTCCCATAACTGTGAAGGTGATATTATGTTCGCGGGCATACCTCACAATATTATCGGTAGTTGAACCTTCTGCAATTTCAACAATTTCATTTGTTATTTCATTCTGGATGAAATGGGTGTCAATCTTTTCCTGAAGTTCCTCTTTAATAATTTCCGAAAGCGGTTGGTCAAGATGCGGGAAGGCCTCAACCATTTCCGAAGGAATTTCATACGATTTCATGACGTGCAGAAAGGTAACCGATTGGGGTTTAAATTTTTTAACCAGGAAATTCCCGTAACGGATAAGTACATCATCCATTTCACTTAAATCGAGGCATATTAGCAGGTGTTCCAATTGATTCATCGCATTGTATTTCAGGTTAAACAATTATTTTTGAGTGTTTTTGTCCTTTTCTCCGGAAGCTTTTGCCTGCTCTCTTTTCTGTAGCATTTTGGAAAGGGTATCCAGATATTGTTTACGCTCGGCCTCCTTTTGGGTTTCCATTAAGCCGGTATGTTCCTTTCGAAGCCCCTTAAGAAGGCTCCACATAAGTATAATTAGCAGGATTGTAAAAGGAAGGCCGGTTGAAATGGCAGCGGTTTGCAAGGCTCCCAATCCGCCGCCTATGAGTAAGACGGCGGCTACTGCTCCTTCGGTAAGGGCCCAGAATATACGTTGTGGAACCGGGGCATCAAGTTTACCGCCTGCAGTCAATGAATCCACAACAAGTGATCCGGAATCGGAGGAAGTTACAAAAAAGCTGGTGACCAAAATAACTCCCACCATCGAGGTGATTGTTGAAAGCGGAAACTGTTCCAGCAGTACATACAGCGAAATGGCGACATTGTCGGTTACAGCACCGGCTATGTCGGCTAGTGCATTAAGCTCCAAATACATGGCGCTGCCTCCAAAGGTTGAAAGCCATAAAAAGGTAAGCAGAGTGGGAACAATCAATACTCCCAGTACGAACTCCTTGAGTGTGCGGCCTCTGGAAATGCGGGCAATGAACATGCCTACAAAAGGCGACCAGCTTATCCACCATGCCCAGTAGAATACAGTCCAGTCACTTTGCCAGTCCGACTGCTTATAGGTCTCGGTCCATGATGACAATTCAAAAAAGTTCTGCAAATAGCCACCGATGTTTTGAATAAAAGAATCCATAATAAATAAGAAGGGGCCCACTATGAGCATAAATGCCAGGAATACAGCTCCAAGTATCATGTTTAGCTGGCTCAGTCGCTTAACACCTCCACTTAATCCTGCAATTACCGACCCCGTGGCCACAAGTGTAATGGCAATTATAAGTATCACCTGAGTGGTCAGCGTATCAGGCAGGCTAAAGAGGTGCGACAACCCGGCGCTTACCTGCTGAACCCCCAGTCCCAGAGAAGTAGCCAGCCCGAACAAGGTTGCCACCACCGCCAGTACATTAATTGCCTTTCCCCAGGGGCCATGTACTTTTTGACCCAGCAGCGGATAAAATACCGAGCTTATTGTAAGAGGCAGTTTCTTATTAAAAGTGAAAAAGGCCAATGCCATACCTACCAGGGCATAGATGCCCCAGGCATGCAGTCCCCAGTGCAGAAAGGTAATCTCCATCGATTCGCGGGCGGCTTCAACGGATCGGGGTTCTGCATTGGGTGGATTAATGAAATGGTTTATTGGTTCCCCTACGCTCCAAAAAAGAATCCCTATCCCCATACCGGCACTGAACAACATGGCAAACCAGGCAGCTTTAGAAAATTCGGGCTTCGATTTACTCCCGCCTAGCCTTATTTTACCGTACCTGCTGAAGGCAATATACAGCACAAAAAACAGAAAAAGATTTACCGAGAGTACAAAAAACCAGCCTCCATAATTGGAAATACTGCTTTGGATGGCAGAAAAAACCTGGTCCATTGGCTCTCCTACAATTAATGTTATTGAAATGAAGGCTACAATAAGAATCGCCGCAGGCCAGAAAACAGGTGCATCTACATCAAAATATTTTTTAGTGCTTTTTAAATGTGCCTCGCTATCTTGTAATTGTGTTTTATTTTCATCCATATAAAGGATTGTTTTTCTTTTTTCTCTTTTATTCAAGGAGCATTAGAAATGTTACTTTCATTTAAGGTTAAAGCATAACTGCTGTTTGATGTTTTATGTGGCATCTGCAATTGAAATTCTCTGTTTTGGTATCAGCTAAGGGGTAATTTCCCTTACAGCAGCATCAGTACAACAATAAAAACCCCCGGCTGGAACCATTTATCAGTTAATTTTTAATTGTCCTGTTTACAAGAGGTAACGAAATCAGGTAAAATTTGTTTGGAAAATTATATATTCTGAAATGGATAATTACGTATTCTGAAAAGCTGCTAATATGCTTCTTTTGAACAAGATGGTCTGAACCACTCCCCGGGCAAACATGAACAGCACCATGGCCAGCCAGAGGGAATGGTTTTCCCAGAAAGGTTCAAGAAAATAATACACAGGTGCAAAAACAAGTATGGTGGCCGCAAGAAGTGTATTGCGCATGGCGGCCGAGGCAGTAGCCCCAATATAGATGCCGTCCCAGATGAATGAACTGAAACTGGCAAGCGGAATGAAAATGATCCAGATAAGGTAAGGTTGCGCATTCTGAAGTACATCTTCCTGTGATGTAAGCAGGTTAAGGACAAAATCGATGCCGAAAAAATAAATTAGTGTAAAGAATATTGCCAGACCTGTGCCCCATACAAACAGCAGCTTTACCACTTTTTTCAGCTGCTCTTTTTGCTTTGCCCCAAAGAATTTACCCACCATAGCTTCGCCTGCATAGGCAAACCCGTCGATGAAGAAGGAAAAAAACAGCAGCAGTTGGAGCAGCAGCGAATTAACAGCCAAAATGGTGTCGTTGGTACTGGCCGATTCAGATGTGAAGAAGGTGAACACCAGAATAATGCAGAAACTTCGGATAAAGATGTCGGTATTTACCCTAAAGAAGTTGGACAGCTTTTTCGGTTTGATTGCATTCTTCAGATTAACGAATGCAGTCAATTTTCTGTATCTCCGGAAAAACAGGAAAACGGCCAGCGCCAGGCCCAGGTATTGCGACAAGGCAGTGCCCAAAGCCACGCCCTCCGATTTCATGTTCAGCGCAAATACAAAAAGAACGCTCATCAGTATATTGGCAACATTTGCCGTAATGGCAATTATCATCGGGTAACGGGCATTCTGCATTCCCAGGAACCACCCGCTGAAAACCATCAGGCTTAAAGCTGCCGGTGCAGCCCATATCCGGATGAGGAAATATTCCCTGGCCAGTTCTTTCACTTCTTCACTGCCGCCAATCAGACTGAACCCTGCCCAGGCTATGGGCGATTGCAGGGCTACAATAACAAGCCCGGTGAATATGGCAATTGCCAGTGAACGAACCAATACGGTTATCATATCAACTTTGTGGTTTTCGCCATAAGCCTGTGCGGCAAAGCCCGAGGTGCTCATCCGCAGGAAACCGAATCCCCAGTATATGAAATTAAAAATGACCCCGCCAAGAGCAATGGCTCCAATGTAAAGTTCAGAACTCAGGTGCCCCATTAAAGCCATATCAACAAGTCCCAGCAAAGGGACAGTGATGTTGCTGACGATATTCGGAATGGCAAGCCGGAGTATGTCGCGGTTCATTTGATACGTTTTAAGCCGGCAAAGGTAATCAAAAGTAAAAAGTCGACGGAGTGAACTTATTAGATAAATGCAGTCTCCTTCTGCCAACATTCAGGTTGCAGCAGATTACAAAAACATCAAATAAACAGCTAATTTTTACCTGGAAAGATTTTAGCGGTTTGCCGGTCTGTTTCAATATCTCTGCCTGCCTCTTGTTTTATCTTTTTTTTATTCATATGATCCTGTAATCCAGTAGCTATGTGCAGTCTTATGGAAAAACTACTAACAATTAAATATTCTTCATGAACAATAGAGGAAAAGAATATGTTTTTATCCTAAATATATTTGGAGCGTAATGAAACTCGCCCTATATTTGTAGTAAAAGACAAAAAAGTATTTTAAAAACTAAAAAAGAAAACAAAACGATATGGCATTTGAACTACCAAAATTAGGTTATGATTATTCAGCATTGGAGCCACACATTGATGCCCGGACTATGGAAATCCACCATACCAAGCATCACCAGGCTTACACCGACAAATTAAACGATGCGGTAAAAGGCAGCAGCCTTGAAGGAAAGAGTATAGAAGAGATTTTGAAAAACGTTTCAGGTCAGTCGGCTGCAGTAAGAAATAATGGAGGAGGTTACTACAACCACAATTTATATTGGAAAATATTAGCACCGGGCGGTGCTTCCAACCCGGAAGGAGACTTGTCCGATGCGATTAACGAATCATTTGGTTCTTTACAAAATTTCCGGGATGCTTTTGTCCAGGCTGCACTTACGCAGTTTGGGTCTGGTTGGGCTTGGTTGGTTCTTCAAAACAATAAGCTGGTGGTTTCGTCCACGCCCAACCAGGATAATCCGCTGATGGATGTTGCCGATGTTCAGGGAAAACCCATCTTGGGTGTCGACGTGTGGGAACATGCGTACTACCTGAAGTATCAGAACAAACGTCCGGATTATGTGAATGCATTTTGGAATCTCATCAACTGGGACGAAGTCACCAGGCGGTTTAAAGGTTAGTTGATTTTTGGTTTTTTTCCCCGGGATGTAGATCCCGGGGTTTTTCTTGCTTTTTATTCTGGTTTTATGATAAATATAACGTTTAGTTTGTGTTAAGGCAGATAGCAAAGAATTCATTTTTGTTTAATATGCCACAAAGGCTCAAAGGCACAAAGAAAACGCAAAGGGTTCTGTTGTTTTTCAGCGGTTCTTTGTTGATTTGAGACATTCCGGGAAGAAATCATTTTGTAGTCGTCCATCCTCAATGGCACGAAACAGGAGGATAGATCCTTAGTTTTGGTCCTGTTTTTTCGTATATGAATTCATTTCCCTAATTTTATCCCGGGTTTTTTCCCGATAATTGTAACGACCGGAGAAGAATGGCAAAAGAAACTAATGCTGCGTCGAACGAAGAGTCCACACGCGAACTGGAACTGAAAATTTCCCGGTTGCATGCCGAACTGGAGGATGTACGGGCAATGCTTCAAAAAGAGCAGGAGCAGAAGCAATTTTATCAGCTTGTGGCCGATTTCACCTATGGATGGGAGCTGTGGTTCGACTCCTCGGGCAAAATCAATTATTGTTCGCCCTCTTGCCGCGACCTTACCGGTTATACGGCCAATCAGGTTATTGATGCACCTTCGGTTTCTGAATTACTGGTTTACAGTTCCGATTGCGAAAAGTTCGACCGTTTTCTTTCCGATTCCATTAATCAACTTTTGGTAAGTTCCACCCTTGAATTCCGGATTGTTACCCGTACCCGGCAAATCCGCTGGTGTGCGCTTAATGTGCGCGGGGTTTATAACATGCAGGGACGTTACCTGGGCATTCGTGCCTCGGTGCACGACATCACTAAACTGAAAGGGGCCCTCGGCCACATCAGCGACCTGTCGACCGGCAGGGAACTGGAAAACCGCAACCGCCAGCGGCTGAAGTCGGAACTGGAAACCAAGGAACGTGAGCTGGTGGCAATACTTATACAGCTTTCCCGAAATAACGAACGCCTGACACTGGTGAAGAAACAGCTGAAGAGTTTAATGGAGGAGTCTTCGAAAAACGTGCGCGAAAAAGTGGGTTCGCTGTTGCAGCAACTTGACAGTGACCCGGAACCTGAAATCGACAGCGAACTGCTGGAAGTACAGATCGAAAAACTGCATCCGGGATTCATGGACCGTCTGCTGATGAAACATCCAAAACTAACCGAACGGGAAAAAAAGTTGTGCGCCTGCCTGCGACTGGGACTTACTTCCAAGGAGGTGGCCGGACTGAATAACCTGGCGCCACAAAGTGTTGAAATTGCACGTGTGCGGCTGCGGAAAAAAATTAAGTTGTCGCGTGAAAAGCGGCTGGTAACCTACCTGATGGAAATTTAAGCTGCTTACCCGCTTTCGGATTAGCCTTTCACCATTGCAATAATTAACAGCCGGTTCGCACAAAAAAGCTGATTCCGTGTTGTTTTTATAGATAAGGTACTCCCATGGCGGGGCTATCTGCACACGATTGCACCATTCATGTTGAAGCGAAAAGTATACCACATCATCGAAAAAGGTTCGCACGGTTCAAGATTGAACCTGATTTTCGATTATTTCATAATGACACTGATTCTGCTGAATGTGGTAGCTATTGTTTTGGAATCAGTTCCTGCCGTCGACCGGCAAATGGGTGGTTTTTTACTGGCTTTTGAAATCTTTTCTGTTGTTATATTTACCGTCGAATACCTGCTCAGGATATACATATCCGACATCACGCATCCGGCATCTACCCGGTTTAAATCAGCTCTGATGTTTATCTTTTCAACTTATGGCATTATCGACCTGCTGGCAATCCTTCCTTTTTACCTGCCCTTTATCGTGCGCATCGACCTCAGGTTTCTGCGTATTCTCAGGCTGCTGCGTTTCATGCGCATCCTTAAGATTACCCGCTACAACAAGTCGATGTACCTTATATGGAGCGTTGTAAAGGAGAAACGCAGCGAACTGGCAATGACCGGCTTTTTAACCTTGCTGGTACTGATAATTGCCTCGTTTCTGATGTACTACATCGAAGGCGACACCCAACCCGATGAGTTTCCCAATATACTCGCATCCTTCTGGTGGGCCATTGCTACCCTTACCACTGTTGGATACGGCGATGTAGTGCCAATTACAGGTATGGGAAAATTCATAAGCGGAATCATTGCAGTACTGGGCATTGGCATTGTGGCCCTTCCTACCGGTATTATTAGCGCCGGTTTTAAGGACCGGCTCGACCGCAAACGCCGCCGTCGTAAAAAATGCCCTCATTGCGGGAAACATCTGAACGAATAGAATAAAGCAGCATGGTCCCAGGCTTAAAAAGACGATTTGTCACAAAAAAACGAGGGTACAAAAATTCTCATGATAAAATCCAATTTCTTTTCAGTGCTTCATAGTAAAACCTCAATGTTCTTATTGTCCTTACGGTAAATAATATATTTATTGTTGCAGGAAATGATAGGCAGGTGGTATTAATTGTTAAGTTTTTTATTTAATTAAATGTTTAAATTATAATAACTTGAATGTATGATGTTAAGTCTTTGTTGTTTTCGATAATGTTTTTGTTAGGTTATTTTACTTGACATGTGCAGCTAATCGGTTTATATTTGAATTTTTTAAATGTAGAAATTATGGCTCAGACAAAATACACAAACGATTTTTACCGTCCGCTTACTGATGAAGAAATAGGACAACTGGTATACCAGGGATGCTCTTCCACCGACTGGAACCTGGTGAAGGTGTCCGGTGATTTCTCGCCCGACCACATCGGGAATGCCAAATTCACGGGGCACATCCGCCTCAACAGCTTCAAACGGTCGGTTAACCTCATCGGAGGCATTACTTTCCATACCGGCATATACAACGCCTGGCTGCACAATTGCGAGGTGGGCCGCGATGTGCTGATACATAATGTCAGAAGTTACATTGCCAACTATAAAATAGAGGAGGGGGTGGTGATTCATAATGTCACCACCATTGCCGTAGATGGTGAAACCACGTTTGGAAACGGAACTGTAGTGGAGGCTATCAATGAAGACGGTGGCCGTGCCATTCCAATGTACGATTACCTTTCCACCCACGTGGCTTACATAGTATCCCTCTATCGCCACCGGCCGAAGGTTGTTTCTGCGTTGAAGCGGATGGTGGAAGACTATACCCAAAGCGTGAAAAGCGCCACCGGTACCATCGGTTCACACTCGCGAATCATCAATTGTAATACGGTGCTGAATGTGAAAATGGGTTCTTCAACTGTCATCGACGGGGCAAAAAAGCTGCAGAACGGCAGTATAAACAGCAACCACGAAGCTCCGGTGCTTATTGGGGAAGGAGTCATCATGGCCGATTTTATAATCTGTTCCGGTGCCCGCATCACCGATGCCACGCTCATTTCAAAATGCTTTGTGGGGCAGGGGTGTATCCTCGACAAACATTATTCGGCCGTCAATTCGCTGTTTTTCGCCAACTGCCAGGGGTTTCACGGTGAGGCAACTTCCATTTTTGCCGGCCCATATACAGTAACCCACCATAAGTCGACCCTGCTTATTGCAGGTATGTTTTCGTTCATGAATGCCGGCAGCGGCTCCAACCAAAGCAACCACCTTTACAAACTGGGGCCCATTCACCAGGGCATCATGGAGCGCGGAGCCAAAACCACCAGCGATTCTTACCTGCTGTGGCCCTCCCGCATTGGTGCTTTTTCATTGGTTATGGGAAGGCACTACAAGCACTGCGATACGGCCGACTTCCCGTTTTCCTACCTTATTGAAAGCAACGATGAAAGCATACTGGTTCCCGGCATCAACCTTAAAAGCATTGGCACTGTCCGCGACTCCCAGAAATGGCCGCGACGCGACAAGCGCACCGACTCCAACCTGCTCGACCTGATTAACTTTAACCTGCTCAGTCCCTATACCGTTCAAAAAATGATGAGCGGCCGTAAAAAGTTGCTGGCGATACGCAAATCGTCGGGCGAGTTTGCCAGTTCCTACAGCTACGATAAGATGAAGATAGAAAAACGGGCGCTCGATCGTGGTATCGTACTTTACGAAATGGCCATCTGGAAGTTCCTGGGCAATTCACTGGTATCGCGTCTAAAAGGAAAGGAGATTCATTCCGACAGCGATATCCGGAAGTTGCTTAAACCCGATACTCCGCTGGGCAAGGGTTATTGGGTCGATCTGGCGGGGCTGATATGCCCGTTCGAGGCGCTCGACAATGTGCTTAAATCAATCGAGAACGGTGAAACAACAACCCTCGAAGAGGTGAACGCTGCCTTGCTGGCCCTGCACAAAAATTATTACAACCTTGAATGGACCTGGGCTGCCGATGCCCTGGAAGAATTCTACGGCAGCAAAATATCAGAATTTTCTGCCGGCGATGTTGAGGCAGTGGTGGAAAAGTGGAAGGAGAGCGTGCTGGGAATCGATCGTTTTCTGTATGAAGATGCACGGAAAGAATTTTCCCTTACCAAGATGACCGGTTTTGGTGTTGATGGTCTTAACGGGGCTCGGGAGCTCGATTTCGCCCAGGTGAGGGGAGAATTCGAAAATAACGAAACAGTGATGGCCATTAACATGCACATGCAGAAAAAGGAGGCGCTGGGAAATGATATCATAAGCCGTGTACGTAACATTCCTGCATATGCAGATAATGGGAGTGAAAACCATCAGTGATAAAAGGATTCAGGGAAATTGCAGGCGAAGAATTTAACAAATCAAAAAGAAAGATATTATGTGCGGAATAATCGGATATATCGGTAAAAAGGAAGCCTTGCCGGTTTTGCTGGAAGGATTGAAAAAGCTTGAATACCGGGGTTACGATTCGGCAGGGGTAGCTTTGCTGAACGGTTCGCTTGAAATCTGCAAAAAGCTGGGCAAGGTTTCGGAACTTGAAGCATTTGTAAGTTCCAGGAAACTGGCCGGCAACATAGGCATCGGCCACACCCGCTGGGCCACCCATGGCGAACCCAGCGATGTGAATGCCCACCCGCACCAGTCGCAGGGCGGCATCTTCTCGTTGGTGCACAACGGCATTGTTGAAAATTATTCCCAGTTAAAGGATGAACTCCGCGAACACGGGTTTTCTTTTCAGAGTGAAACCGATACTGAAGTGCTGGCCAACCTGATGGAGTATTTTTACAATCAGGACGACGAGGTGACTGCAGAAATTGCCGTGCAGCTGGCCTTGTCGAAGGTTGTGGGAGCCTACGGAATTGCAGTTTTATGCAGCCGCGAAGACGACAAGCTTATCGTGGCCCGCAAGGGCAGCCCCCTGGTAATTGGTTTGGGCGACGGCGAATATTTCGTGGCCAGTGACGCCTCCCCGGTGGCCGGGCTCACCAGCCAGGTGGTATACCTCAACGACCACGACCTGGCGGTTATCCGCCGCGATAACTTTACCCTGAAAAATCTTGGGAACAATCCTCTATCGATGACCATCACCAATCTCGATATGAAAATCGGTGAACTCGGTAAAGGGGATTTTGATCATTACATGCTAAAGGAGATATTCGAGCAGCCACGGACCATTGAAGAAACATTTAAAGGGCGGCTGAAACCTGAATATTCCGATATCGTTCTGGGAGGTCTTATGAGTGTGATGCCGCGCATTGCCGAAGCCGGAAAGATTGTTATTGTGGCATGCGGTACCTCGTGGCATGCTGCCTTAATAGGTGAATACCTTATTGAAGAATATGCCCGCGTATCGGTGGAAGTGGAATATGCTTCCGAATTCCGGTACCGCAAACCGGTGCTGGGAAAGAACGATGTAGTGCTTTGCATAAGCCAGAGCGGCGAAACGGCCGACACCCTTGCCGCCATGCGCCTGGCAAAGGAACTGGGTGCACTTACTCTGGGCATCTGCAATGTAGTGGGTTCATCGCTGGCACGCGAAACTCAGGCCGGTGTGTTCACCCATGCCGGTGTGGAAATTGGTGTGGCTTCCACAAAGGCGTTCACCGCACAGGTTACCGTGCTTACCCTTTTTGCCGTCAAGCTGGCCAAAATGAAAGGGACTATAAGCGAAGAAGACTACCGTGAACTGGTGAAGGAACTGGCCGCGGTCCCGGAAAAGGAACGGGTGATACTTGAAAGCAATGAACATATCCGGCAAATTGCCGAAAAATATAAAGATGCCATAAATGCCCTTTACCTGGGGCGGGGTATGCTTTTTCCGGTAGCCATGGAAGGTGCGCTGAAGCTGAAAGAGATCTCCTACATTCATGCCGAAGGATATGCCGCCGGCGAAATGAAACACGGCCCCATTGCCCTTATCGATGACAATCTGCCCGTTATTGTTGTTGCACCGCACGACGACTACTACGAAAAGATAATGAGTAACATCCGGGAGGTGAAGGCACGCAAGGGCAATGTGATTGCTGTGGTAACCGAAGGCGACAGGTCATTGAAGGAGTTTGCCAGCGATGTGATTGAGATTCCGGGTTCCCATCCCGCAGTGGCCCCCTTGCTGGCTGTGGTGCCGCTCCAGCTGCTGGCTTACCATGTGGCCGTGCTCAGGGGGTGCAATGTCGATCAGCCCCGCAACCTGGCAAAATCGGTGACCGTTGAATGACCATATGTTTTTACATACTCCGTTTATTTGAGTTTACAGGAAAAATGCCCATACAAACCGAAAAGATTTTTTTAAAAGCGGGGAATGATGTAGTTTAGGGGAAAAATCGCGGGTGCATTGAATAAAACAACTACTACCGGTGAACGTAAAAAGCTGCCCAAAGCCGCACTGGCCCTGGTCGTATCTGCTGTGCTCATCCTTGTCATTTCCTATACCGTAGGCCGCGATATATATGAAGGACGCAGCCAGACGCTCACATCCTTCTCGCTTATTCATTTCGCAGGCTACCTTTTCTTTCTGCTTATGCCTGTCGAAATGGCCTTCATTGGCTACCTCACCTGGTACGACGAGGCCACCCTCATATGGTTTGCCCTGGTTACCGCCATTGTGGCTCAGTATGTCGATTACATGATTGGCTTCACCATCAATAGCAGTACAATCACCCGCTTTATCCCCGAAAAAAGGATCCTTCGGGCCGAAAAGTACATCCAAAAGTACGGCAATCTTACCATCTTTCTCTTCAATTTGCTGCCCCTGTCATCACCCCTCATCGCACTGGCCGCAGGCGTGCTTAATTTTAACCTGAAAAACCTGTTCATCTACAGTGTTACCGGACTCTTTCTGAAATACCTGATAATAAGCCTCATTGCAGCCTGGGCTATATGATTAAGCACCATTGGAGGCGGTTACTCAGTGAAGTTATTTTTCTTTGTAACTGAAGATTTCATGCCTTTTATTTACCGGCTGAAGAATTAAAAAACATCCTTTCCGGATACATCCTCTGCATTTATTTCATTATTATTTATTTATCTACAAAGACCAATGCAGTAAAATACCAATAAAATAAAATACTTAAAACACTTTTTTTGCTTTATTCCTTTGTATTTCAAAGAATAGTTCTTAACTTTTTCTTCGGAAAACATTACTTACCCCATTCATTAGGCATCTGTGCACTTCCCCTTAATTATTCCTTCAACTGATTTATGACTGTATAGCAAAGGATAATTTATTTTCTAAGAACAATCTTACGAATTATGAATAAAGACGACAAATAAACAGTGGAGCCCGGATCCCACTTCAAAAACGGGGCGTAACCGAAAAGCCATACGAGTAGGAAATTAAAACAAAACTGTTATGGGAAATCTGGCACAAAACCAACTTCGTATTGTAACGCAAGGCAAAAATTTAAAATCAAAATTTGAAGCCATGCATGCGGTAAATCTCTCACGGAATAACATCAGGCAAGTTCTGGGAGAAAGTCAAAAAACAAGCAGTAATGATCTTGCTTTAACATCACGGGCCATTCTTCTGAGGAGCGAAAAAGGCGATTTTGAAGAAGCGTTTGAACTGGCCTCCTGGTCGGTGAAAGAAAAACCGCAGGCCCGGAAAGTTGTTATTGACAGTTTTATCAAGAGCAGGCAATCGACGCTGCTCGTTCATCAGATGGCACGGATGAAACGCTCAGAAGCCTCTACCCTTATGAAGGATTATTTTGAACAGGGAGGCGACTTTAAAAGTGTTGCCGAATGGCTGCGAACAGCAGGCAGCATCCTGAAAACAGGAAATGTACCCGAAGAAACCGACGGTGTGTGGGGCTGGGTGAGCGGCGCTGCCGAATCGGTGGTTGATGCAGTTACAGGGGCCATTAATACAGTGGCCGATGCGGTAAAGGCAGCCGGAAAAAATCTGGCAGAAGCTATTTCAGAGGTTGCTTCCTGGACACAAAGTAAAGTCAATGATTTTGTGGAAGCAATTATTGCTGCCGGGAAACGAGTGAGCGATATTTTGGCAGAAGCCGCCAAAAAAGGGACAGCAGTGCTTAAAAAATTTGTTGCAGCTGTCATGGAAGCAGGAAGAAAAGGCCTGGAGGTACTTAACTGGGCTGTATTACGGACAGCAAGTATATTTAGGGCGGTGTTACAAAAACTTGAACAGCTCTACGGCTCTTTTACTACCCTGCTGCTGGAAATCGCAAAAATGACGGTAACAAAAATGGCAACAGCAATAAGAGTGCTTATAAGCATGGGGAAAAGGGTGATTGATTTCATTAACCGTATTGAACGTCTCGCCTATCATGTGGCTAAAAGAATTGTTATGGAGATCAGAAGGGCCGGCAAAGCTGTAAGAGAGATTATAGCTGCCCTGCTTAATAAGTCGCGGTATGTGGCCCGTATTGTTCTCGATGCACTCATGAGCCTCGGAAGTTCATTAGTCACTTTACTCAGGGAAGCAGCTAACTGGTCTGCTGCCCGGATTGCACGACTGATAGGTGCATTGAAAGACCTGGCCGTTTCATTAAGCAGTATTCTTGATGCAATAGCACGATTTGCAGGAACACAAATCATCAGGCTGATGCAGGCGCTGCGGATGATTTGGACAAGAGTAAGGGTTATTCTGCAATTCATTGCTCAAAAATCAGTTAACGCCATCCGTACCTTGTTGGTTGCCCTGCTGGGCACAGGCATTCATATCAGGAATGTACTCTCCTCAATTCTGACTGAACTGCGGGCAGCCTTCAGGCAAAGCCTTATCAAAGGGCTGATACAGATTGGCAAGTCTGCTCTTACCCTAATGATGGAAACTGTAAAAATAAGTGCTTCTGCAGTGGCTGTTTTATTTGCAATTTTGATGGACATTTTCGGCTCTCACCGCGGATTGAATGCTGCTGAGCGGGCAGAAGCAGAAAAGATATTTGGCTCATCTGTCGATATAAATAAGGTCAGGCTTACCGATGCCAGTTTTGCAGCCGATTTTATAATGTGGCTCAATAAAAACAGGCCTTTTACCACAATGTATGTCATTAACTACAAGTCGGGAACCAACCTTGATATGGCAACCTTGATTCACGAATTGACCCACATCTGGCAGGCCGAAAATTCAGGAGGAGTTTATATGCTTGAAGCCTTGCATTCGCAGTTTTTTGGGAAGGCATACAATCTTTCCGATGACGATGTCAGGAATGCCAATGGAAAAATTGAAAACCTTGAAAGGGAGCAACAGGCAGTTTTGGTTGAGGAATTCTGGAAGGCTGACTGCGACGGGCAGTCAATTCCATTGGACCTTAATCTCATTCGGCCCCTGGCAAAACAGGTTCATAAATCAAGTTTCCGTCATATTCCTATTCCTGTTTTTGATTTGGATATCATCAACAACAGGATCATTACACCTGTAATTCCTGTTACGCCTGCATAGCAGAATGGACTTTAACAGAATACTGATTATTCCGGACACCTGGATGAAAGCAGCAATTATCCCGGAAGAAGGACTGGATTCCCAGCCCTTTTTCCGATTTATTCCTGTGCCAGGGTATGAAAATTTAGCCGGGGATCAACTTGCAAAAGCCGTCACCAGGATTCTTGAAACTTCAGGTGCTCAAAGCGCATTGGTTGTTCTTCCGGATGAATATGCTGCAGGCTCCTGCATAAAATACTGGCCCGAAATATTTATTCATACCAAACAGGGCGCCCTTATTTCATCGGTATGTTTTGCCGACAATTGGACGGATTTCTATAAAATTGCAGAATCAGCTGCAAATATTGCCCGATGGGAAAAAGTAGTATTTAATGCTTCCTGTCAGTATCAGTCCCCTTATACTTCTACTTTTAACCTTTGGGAGAGGGCAGGGGCACGCAGCCTTCATCCGGGCGATTACTCCAGAGATGAATTTTTGAATGCCCTGAATCAAATGAAGGGGCACTGGCTGTACTGGGGACATTCCGGTCACACAAAACTCAGGGGATACCATCACCTCTATTCCGAGGACCTGCTTTCGCATAAACCCATAAAGCCCCTGCAGTCGACCCTCTGGTTCAGTTGTTCAACCCTTGGTGGCAACAATGGAAAATCGATTGCCCTCGATTGGTTTTTATCGGGCGCTACCCACTGTATGATGGCCGGGGTTAAGTATATGGATACATTGGCAAATCAACAGCTTTCGGCTGCCTTCCTGGAGGCAGTGGAGCAAAACGACGGGGCATCGCTCGACGGCATCCTTTATCATTTGCTTTCCAGCGATGAAAAAACATTTGGCCCCATACTGAATCAGTACCGCCTGATGGGTCCTCCCTGGATAAGATTGGGTTCATTAACAGTTCAGGAGGTGAATTCCTGAAATATTCTCCTTCTGCCTGACTGTATTATTATAGGTCACTTTGATATTATTTTTGCGTACGGCAACTTTCCTGTGCAGGAACATTGCCGCACGTTTTCACCTGTTCTGTAACTGTTGAAGAATGGGTACCCAAAATGCAACTCCTTAAATGGGAAGCGTTAACCTGGCGCTGTACTATTTGTTAAGATACATGCTGTCGCTCCACCCTGTCATCTCCTCATTGCGGAAAGCCATCCACACATCAGGCAGGGCATTTTCCGATACCGGAAGGGCCGGCTTCCATAAATAACGGCCCTCAGAGCGCCTGACCTCCGTATACTTATAATCGCTCCTGCCGGCATCTTCCGAAAGTGCCATCACCACCAGGGTGTGCTTAGCCGCGCTGCCGGCGGCTTCTTCCCCGTTCACCCATTCAATGAGCAGCCCTTCGGGATGCACCGATACCGAGCCTCCTGCAGGTAAGGGAAGGGAGCCTTTGCTTAACAGTACCTTGCTTTTATCCACTACAATGTCGGGGTATTCGCCCGCAAGTGCATTGCGCATATTGAACGACTGTGCCGCCTGCAATGCCGACCTGCCCACGGCCTCAGAAGCAAAAGTCACCCGCAGCGGTTCGCGGAATGCCCTCAGGAAGCTGCTCATTACCTTCAGCCGCTGCCGTTGCGCCAGCTGTGCCGGCGACTTCTTATCCCTGTATTGCGAAGGCTTTGTACGTACATAGGTCTTTCCGTGCATTTTGTAAAGCACCAGGTCGCCAAGGCTGCCTTCTCCGCCTTCCAGCAGATTGTCAATTTTTGCCATATTCCTTCCTCCCTTTCTATATTCTGATTATTTAATATTCTTACCAAAGATATACATTCTCCGGATTAAAGTCGCATTAAATTCGCGATTTTACGAGTTTGGTACGTTTTTGATACGAAGAACCAGATGCCAAGAGGAAGAGGACGCAGATGGTTATGGTGGCGGGCTGAAGGCCCGGTTTATTTCAGCCCGGGGCAGCACCCCGGGTAGAGATGCACTCCTCTTCCTGCAAAAACGGCTACATGCACCGGCCTCCGCAACCGATTGTAATAACCCTGGCATTTATGCCAGGAACCCGGAAAGTAAGGTCCCTCTCCCCACTACCCTGCCTGCTGATGGAGATTTTAAAGAATTGGACGCAGATTTTTATATGAAGAATTTATTTTTATAAATTTTCCCAGCGGTAAAATAAAGAGTTATTAAATAATGGATTATAATAAGGTTTTCTCAATACATAATTCAGGGAAATAGCCTGGAAAAATCAGAAAAATGGTGATCCGACTCGTATTATATCGGATAACCATCTGGGAGGAAAAGATGTGGTTTACACCAACTACAACTTTTCGGGGCAGGTAACCCGGACCACCACCGTTCACAACCACGGGCAGGGAAACCAGGTAATGCTTGCAACCACTTATGCCTACGACCACCAGGGAAGAGTGACAACAGAGAAGCTGAAGATAAACCAGCAGGATGAAATCACCCTTGCAGCATACAAATACAACAAGCTGGGCGAGCAGGTTGCTAAATACCTGCATGGCAGCAGCAGCGGGAATGATTTCAACCAGCAGGTGGATTACACCTACATTGAGAAAGGGTGGCTGAGGCAGATGAACATGGTCAGTAACCTAGGGCGTGATTTGTTTGCCCTCGATTTACGGTACAACACCCCCGGCAGCAGCGATGCCCTTACAGCCGGTGCACACTACAATGGCAACATTTCAGAGATGCGCTGGGATGCCGGTACGCCAAAAGGTTACGGATTTGCCTACGACGGATTGAACCGGCTGACGGCTGCCGATTATGCCGAAGGCAGCTCATTTACCGGTAATGCCAATTATTATAATACCAGTTATACATACGATAAAAACGGCAACATTGATTTACTGAACCGCTACCGGGGAACAAAAATTGACGGGCTGGATTATGCCTACGGCAGCAATGAAAAAAGCAACCAACTGCTTTCAGTTACAGATGGCGGAACAACGGCAGGTTAAGCGGAAATCCCGCTTCAGCGGGATTATGAACCTGCAGAATTATTTTGCCGATGGAGTTTTGTCAAATAAGTACCTTTACAACTACAACGGTAAGGCACACTCTGACGAAAATGATGCAGGTAAAACGCCTTGCAAAGTAAAACATTGGTCCTTTGGATAAAAATCAATTATTATTTATTTTTGCTAGAGGCAGATGAGTTAAAAATTATAATTTGCGGCATTTTAATTTTATGGCATGAAGGAGAATTTTGTAGTAGATAATCAGGGTAAGAAAATAGCGGTACAGATTCCTATAAAGGCTTATGAAAAGCTTAAAGCTAATTCAGAAGAACTTGAGGACATAAAAGAATACCGAAAGGCTAAAACATATAAAAGCGATCCAATTCCTTTTGACCAGGCATTCAATGAAATTGAAGGTGAAGATAAATGACCTACACTATATATATTGAACGCTATGCACAAAAGCAGATCATGAAACTTGATAAAAAAGCTATTCCACTAATCAAATCTGCCATAGCAGGGCTTGCTGATAACCCGAGGAAAAGAGGTAGCATCAAGTTAAAGGGAGAAGAGGCCTACCGTATTAAAGTTGGTAATTATCGAATCATATATGAGATTGATGATAATAAAGTCACAGTTATAGTAGTGGCTGTTGGGCATAGAAAAGATGTTTATAAGTAAAATTCATAAGTAATTAAGAAAACACTAACTACCACTTTTGATGACGACCACCAGGGCAGGCCGGTAAAATAAACGCTAAAAATAAACCAGCAGGATGAAATTACCCATACAGCATACAAATACAACAAGCTGGGCGAGCAGGTTGCCAGATACCTGCATGGCAGCAGCAGCGGGAATGATTTTAACCAGCAGGTTGACTACACCTACAATGAGAAAGGATGGCTGCGCAGGATGAACACGGTCAGTAACCTTGGCCGCGATTTGTTTGCCCTCGATTTGCGGTACAACACTCCCGGCAGCAGCGATGCCCTTACAGCCGGTGCACGCTACAACGGCAATATTTCAGAAATGCGCTGGGATGCCGGACATCCAAAAGGAGGCGCAAGACTTGTCAGCGTGCGAAGCTCCTGACAACCTCCGGGATTCGTTGAACAGAGGTATGCACCTCTCCATAGCCCTGCAAGAGCGCTGGCTAAAATAGTTGTTATGTCGTTGGGGCGTTGCCCCGATAGAGTGGGATAGGATTTATTTTCATCGGGCGTTGCCCGATGCTGGTGCTTAAAGGGCGTTGCCCTTTTCCTGCCGCATGATGACTGTTGCCACAAATGCTGATAACAACACCCGGGTGGATTATTCCAACAATTTCCTGCAGCTTCAGCAGGATTATGAACCAGCAGAATTATTTTGCCGATGGTGTTGTGTCCAATAAATACCTTTACAACGGCAAGGAGTTGCAGGACGATGAGCTGGCAGGGGGTTGGGGTGGTATGATTATGGGTGGAGAATGTATGACTCGGAGTTGGGGAGGTGGCATTGCAGCCGCAGTAGTTAGAGGCACTGCCTCTGAACTGGTAGGCGGCAAGTTTGCCAACGGTGCGGCTACCGGGGCTTATACGATGTTGTTTAATTATATGGCGCATAGGCCGGAAGAGCCACCAAGTACTACCTGGGCAGGGGCTATGGCAACAGCAACGGGCACCACCCGTTGAACAGAGGTATGCAGCTCTCCATAGCCCTGTAGGGGCGCTGGCTAAAATAGTTATTATTCCATTGGGGCGTTGCCCCGAAAACCAAATATGAATATTAATCGTTAAATTTGCAGGAGATAAAACAATGGAAGTTATGAATTTAGATGCCCGAAAAATCAATCTTATCAATTGGATATCATCAGTACAAGAGCCAGATATTATTGATGAAATGGAGAAAATACAAAAAGAAAGAACAGATTGGTGGGATACCTTAAACAAAGACGATAAACATGCCATAGAGGAAGGTCTTGAACAACTTGATAAAGGTGAATTTTTAATGCGTTCACAGGTTCAGGAAAGAATAAAAGGGAAATTTAACTTTTAAGGCATGCCTTATCCGGTCCGGTATTCTACTCGTTCGTACAAGGAATATGAAAAAAATCCTTGAATACGTGTTTAATAAGTTTGGCGCAACCATAGCTGCCAAAGTTGATATGCATTTTGAAAAAGTTATTGACCAAATTGCAATAAACCCCAATCTTTATCCCTACTCTGACAAGAAGAAGAACCTCAGGCGTTGTGTTATCAGTCCACAGACAACATTATATTATCGTTTTAACGGAGAGTATATTGAATTAGCCAGTTTTAGGGGAAACCTGATGGACCCGGAAACTTTGGAATTGTGAATTAACCTATCCTGCTCACCGGGATATGTAAATGATTTCAACCAGCAGGTGGATTACACGTACAATGAGAAAGGATGGCTGTGGCAGATGAACACAGACAATAACCCTGGCAGGGATTTGTTTGCCCTCGATTTAATTAAGGAAGCTTGTGCAGGTTATGCAGACCGAAACCTTCCCCGGGCGGATGACCAAGATATCTTCAATAAAAACCATAACCCCTTATTTCCCTTACCCAAACCTTAGTAGCCGGCAGTTTAGCCCACAACCACGACCTCATTACCTTATTATTTTGAATAATTATTATACATCTCATTACCGGAAACAAGAAAACAGCAAATAAGGTAATAAGAAGTTTGGGTTGAAAATCTATCGGTCTGGTTACTAAGTCCCCCCTCGGTATTCTGCCGAACTTTAAAATGAATAACTTTTATCGGTTTTCAAATTGTAGCTAAAGGTTGCTTTTCCCGATGGAATACATCAGAACTACCTTTCTGCCGGACGGCTCCGCCTGAATGACTAGCTCCTGCCATGCAAAACCTCAAAGTCATCATTGCGAGCGGGTTGTCTTTGAAAGACAGGCTTTTCCATCAGCCACCACAGCATCATTGTTGTAAAGAACCTTCAATCGCATGGAGCGAAGCAATCTGTTCATATTGGGACTTTCAAATACACACATCATCAAAGGCCACTGCCAATCGGTACAGATTGCCGCGCCCCCGCCTATGATACGCGAAGGTTTTTACTCTGATATCGGTAAATGCTGCCTGATACTTACAGCTTTTTATTTAAGCAGGCGGGGGCTCGCAAAGACGGCTCCGTGGCGGGGACTGTATGCGGCGAAGAAAAAACGAAGTTATATAATGAAACATGTGCGCCGCAGACAACACTTCCCATAAATTTGTTATATAGTAGGTGAACAAATCAAATAAGGTTTTTAAGAACAGGTTATGCTGACGTACCCTTATTATTTGTTATTTATCCTTTAGAAACTTTTTCCGATATTTGATGACATAACAGGTAATTAGCCGGAAATCATGAGAAAATCTGTCCTTATTATTACAATCTTGTTGATTCTGCAGTCCTTCTTTTTTTCGTGCAGGTCAACTTCTTTTGATGAAGAAATAAAAGCTGTTGAAAACGGGCTCTTAAAAGCTGTTGTTGTAAAAGGTGATTCTGTTGCCCGGATGTCAATTGAGGATCGGATGAAATATCACAAGGTACCGGGAGTAAGTATTGCAGTGGTCCGCGATGGCAAATTAAGATGGGCCAAAGGATATGGTTTTGCCGATACAAATGATTCAACCCGGGTTGATGAGAATACGCTCTTTCAGGCGGGCTCCATCAGCAAGCCGCTGGCAGCTCTGGCCGCACTTAAACTGGTGGATGAGGGAAAAGCAGATCTGGATGCAGATGTCAATACTTATCTGAAAGGATGGAAGGTAGAAAACAACAGGTTTACAGAAACCGAAAAGGTGACCCTTAGACGATTGCTTACCCATACCGCCGGAACAACAGTACATGGATTTCCGGGATACAGTCAGACCGATTCTTTCCCTTCCGACGATGATGTACTTTCCGGCAGGGGAAATACGCCTGCTGTTATGGTTGATACCATACCCGGCTCCATTTGGAGGTATTCAGGTGGAGGATATACCGTAATGGAGAAAGTTGTGGAAGATATCAGCGGCATGCCGTTTGAAAACTACATGGAGGAGCATATACTCCGGCCTCTGGGGATGAAAAACAGTACCTGTGAACAGCCACTCTCAGAAAAATATCACCGCAAGGCAAGCGCTGCATATGATGCGCAAGGGACAATTATTGAAGGCTTATGGCACAACTATCCGGAACAGGCGGCTGCAGGTTTGTGGACTACCCCCTCCGATTTGGCAAAATATTACATTGGGGTTTATGATGTAATGACGGATAAAACAGAATCCGTTCTTTCGAAAGAAACCGTCGGATTGATGCTTACTAAAGACAAGAACAACTGGGGACTTGGTCCCGCATTATCGGGTGAAGGTGACTCATTAAGGTTTCAGCATGGAGGTAAAAATGCAGGATTCACGAATTATATGACCGGTTTTGCCCGGAGGGGTGATGCGGTGATTGTCATGACCAATGCAGATAATGGAGGTAAGCTTACCGATGAGATTTTGCGTTCGGTATCCGATTATTACGAATGGGGGATAGCAGAACCAAGGTTAGTGGAACTGGAAAGTTCAGATGCCCATAATATGGAACCTTTATTGGGAAGATATGTTCTGGATGAACAGATACCGGGCATCGGGAATTATTATCTTGAGTTTGTAAAGGAAGGCGAAAAATTGATTGTTATTGATTCCATTGCCGGAGAAAGGGTGGAAATGGGGGTGTTGGATTCACTGCATTTCATTGATCTGGAGAGCGGTGAAGAAATGATATTTTCACTCTCAAACGATACAACAGCATTTATGTGGGGCAACAGGTTCCGGTTTATAAAGGTGGAAGAATAGAGCTATTGTTTTTTCTTTCCTGAAATGTATTATTATTGGTCGGTTAAAATATCGTTCTTCCAGGAGCAGAATCCGTTTTTTATGAAAAGGTTCCTTAAAAACATTACCCATGTTTTTAACAGGTTTTTCGGGGGCTATAGTACACTTTTTATGTGGGATTGTTCCGTTAGGAACTGGATATGGGTAGAATATTGTTTCACACCACAATTAAAGGTTTCATAGGAACACCACAAGCAAGATTATCAGTGAAACCATCAATATGAATTCCTGCTTTTTTATATGCATAAAATTGGTTCTGCCTGATTCATCCCGGGGTAAAGAAAAAATATATACATTTGATAAGCATATAGCTGCACTTAAAACTGATACAATAAAAATTATTTCTGACCAGCATCTAAAAAGAGATTCTATGAAACCTGGGAAACTACCTGTTCTGCTATTGATTACACTGTTTATCGTATGTAACAGTTCTCAAAGACTTACTGCCCAAAACAATACAAAAAGCTGGGTAATTGGTCCTTTTGAACGTCCGGAAGGAATTAATCCAATAATTACCCCCGATACAACAACATTTTATTGCCCGCTAACCCAAAAAATCATCCCTTGGGAAAATGGCGATACGTTTAATCCGGGAGCAATTTTAAAGAACGATACTGTATGCATTTTGTACAGGGCAGAAGACCAGTCGGGGCATGGTATCGGTATGCGGACATCAAGGATAGGGCTTGCCCGGAGTGCCGACGGTTTAAATGTTATTGACAAAAGAACGGCACCGGTACTGCATCCTGAAAATGATAAACAGGTCGATGCTGAGTGGCCCGGGGGTTGTGAGGATCCGCGTATAGCAGTTACAGATGACGGAACTTATGTGATGTTTTATACCCAGTGGAACCGTGAGGTGGCACGACTTGCAGTTGCCCATTCAAAGGACCTGGTGAACTGGACTAAATACGGGTCGGTTTTTAAAAAAGCATACAACGGCAAATTTGCAGATCGCTTTACCAAGTCAGCCTCAATTTTAACGACCCTCAAAAATGGGGAGCTTGTGATAACCAAAATCAATGGTGAATACCTGATGTACTGGGGCGAACAGGGAGTATATGCTGCCACGTCATCCGATTTGATAAACTGGGTTCCTTTGGTTGATGATAACGAAGAATTAATTGCTTTGGCTTCGCCCCGAAACGGATATTTCGACAGCGACTTAACCGAATGCGGACCGCCTGCTGTATTGACTGAAGATGGAATCGTTTTGATTTATAATGGAAAGAACAAACCGGGTGCAGGAAGAGACACCGCCTATACGGCAAATGCCTATTGTGCCGGGCAGTTTTTATTCGATAAAAACGATCCCTATAAAGTTATCGACCGGCTGGATATCCCTTTCCTGGTTCCTGAAGCGCCGTTTGAAAAGAGCGGGCAGTATCCTGCCGGGACAGTATTTGTTGAAGGACTGGTACATCATAACGGGAAATGGCTGCTTTACTACGGTTGCGCTGATTCTCGCGTAGCCGTTGTTGTAAGTGGAAACGATTAAGGACGATCTCTTATTGTCGTTTGTCTTTGATACTTGTTGCTGGTTGCTGGTATGACTTGTCGAGGTTTGTGATTTGTTATTTGCTACTTGTTATTTGTTATTTGCTATTTGTGATTTGTTATTTGCTATTTGCTATTTGTTATTTGCTATTTGTTATTTGCTATTTGTGATTTGTGATTTGTGATTTGCTATTTGTGATTTGTGATTTGCTATTTGTTATTTGCTATTCGTTTTTTGCTAATGAAATCAATAAAAGGAAATGAAACTGTTGCTCCTGATTGGAACCTGCTTTACCGGATTGGAGCCGTTGCAGCATGGTTTTCGGCAGTATTGATTCCCCTGGCCATTGTTAGTCATATCGCCTGGCCTCCACCGCCCTGGGCACCGGGGGCTGCCTCCGACTGGTTTATCTACCTTCAGGGCAATCCTCTTGCCGGACTGCTTAACCTGGATTTTGCGCTTGAAATTGGGCTGGTAGTGAGTATACCGTTCTACCTTGCATTGTATGTGACACTGGAAAAGCATAACCGTTCGCTGATGGTAACGGCCCTTTCTGCGGCCCTTTTGGGAATTTTGCTGCACATTTTATCAAATACCGCATGGGAGATGTTTTTGCTGAGTAAGGCCCATGCTTCGGCTTCTGCGGAAGCACAGCGCAATATTTTTCTTGCAGCAGGCGAAGCAAGGCTTTCGGCATATTACGGAATGGTGTTTCAGGTCAGTTATGTGTCAGGATACCTTGCTTATATTTTAATTGGCTTGGTAATGCGCAGAAGCAAACTTTTTGGAAAAAGTACTGGCACCCTGGCAATAGTTACCGGCATAGGTGGTTTCGGGTTTTACCTGCCGGTGATAGGGGGAATGTTTTCGGTATTGGTGGTGGTGCTTATCGGGGTGTGGAATGTGATTGTGGGTCTGAAACTGTATCGTTCTGTTTCTAAACCTTCATTAAAGTACTGATGATTTTTTTTATGAAAAAATGATACTATCTTTAAAAGGAGAAGTTAGTTGCAGTACATGGACCTGGTCCTGATTGTTGGATTAAAATAAAAACATGGAAAACCGGACAATAGTTATGTCGTTTATCTTTCCTACAGAGGCTTATCTGGCCAAAGGCTATTTGGAATCATACGGGATTGAAACATATCTGCAGGATGAAATGACTGTGCAGGTTCATAATTTTTATTCAAATGCAATAGGAGGGGTTAAATTATTGGTAAAAGAATCGGATTGTGACCAGGGAATTCATTTGTTAAAGCAAGGCGGATACTTAAATGAGGCTGACAATCGGGTCGAATACAATAATGTAATTTTCTCCACTGACCAAATCAAAAGTAAACATAACTGTCCGTTTTGCAGTTCAGAAAATATCAGCAGGAATAAAAAAGTTAATGTTTTAACCCTGGCTGTTTATCTGATAATTGGCGCTGTTTTTCCGATTTTTAAATCAACATATACATGTTTCGATTGCGGGAAAGAGTATAAATTTAGAAGGAAACATTAATGCAGTAAATTTAGATTTCAGGTTCACCGTTTTGCTGCCTGCTCTTTACGCTTTAGCCCTGCTAATTTCGACCATCTTTTTCAAGGTGTTGAAATTGCGGGTGGTGGCAGCAACGCCAAGTTTTTTTTCAAGCTTCACGTTCGACAGCTTTGACCGGGCTGCATTTCCCGGGATATACGATGAGGCATTACCTTCACCACGCATCAACAAATGGCTGGGAAAAGCCACCGGAAAAGACAACGAGCCGGTGAATGCTTCCCTTGTTACAACAATCATTGCTTTTGTTTTTGTTGCAGCAGGTAATGTCGATGCTGTTGCTTCAATTATTACCATGTTTTTTATGGTAACCTACGGCTCGCTTTGCCTGATTTCGTTCCTTAACCATTTTGGTTCAGCACCTTCATACCGTCCCTCCTTTAAGTCGCGTTGGTATGTTTCCCTTACAGCATATATCCTGATGAATCGCCTATTACAAGTTTTTCATCGCCAAAATCTTCAGCCATCAAATCCTGTGTCTTCTCCCGGGATGGTGGTTCGGCAAAGAGCACGAAAAACACCCTTGATATATCGTGCTCCTGAATGAATGGATTGTTATCAAGTATTTTTTGCAACTGCTGCCCGGTACGGACGACAACTTTTAAATCGGCTCCAATGTGCTTTTTTATAAGCTCACGCACCTTTACCTCTGTCTCTTTTGCCGTAAGAGGGGTTTCGAGCAGGACATTTCCGCTCTGGATGTATGTTCTCACATTTTTAAATCCTGCATTTAAAAGCACTTCCCGCAACTGAGCCATAGGCACCCTGTTCCTGCCGGAAGGCATCACTCCCCGCAAAAGTACAACATAAGTAGTCAGTGAATTAGTCATATCCTGTTTTTCTTTACAGTTGCAGCAGCAGAATTTCACCCTTCATTCCGGTTCCTGCAACACAGACAGGATGTTGCCTGCCGGATCTTTAAACCAGGCAACATCAGGCCCCCGGTTTTGAGATCTTCCGCGACTGATTCTGTTTTCATCCGTTAGCCCTTCATAGTATTCAAACACAACACCATTACCTTTTAATTGTTCCATAGCTTTATCGATGTCGTTGACCACAAAATTCACGACGGTGAATGAAGCAGGCAGGTGATCCTGTTTCTGATACACAAACACTGTTCCACCACCGGGCATTTGCAGCCGGAGGCCCATGTTGCTGCGATCCGTTTCAAGGCCTGTTACTTCTGAATAGAACTTCTCAGCTTTATCCAGATCGTCGACAGAAAAACTGCTGAAGGTTTCCTTTATTTCAATCATCGCTTATTGATTGGTAGAATGCTGTTCAGGATATTGAAAATGAAACATCCACTGAACCCCAAATTTATCCTTACAGCTTCCATAATGCGCACCCCAGAAAGTATCGGCGAGTTCCATTTCAACGGTTCCGCCTTCTGAAATTGCTTTAAACAGCTGGGTTGTTTCTTCTTTTGTATCGGGCATAAGCATAATGTATACATTGTTCCCCGGGTTCACTCTGAATCCGAAACCTTCCGGGGCATCGGAACCCATTAGCAGGTGCCCTCCCAGTATAGGCATCGACATGTGCATTACAAGGTTTTTAACCTCATCGGGCATGGGGCCTTTTTTTTCATCAGCGGGCATGTCCCCATAACGCATGATTTCACCCATGAATTCACCTCCGAAGATCGATTTGTAAAAATTGAAAGCCGCTTCGGTTTCACGTTCAAAATTAAGATATGTGCTAACTGTTGCCATAGTAAAAATTTATAAAGTATTATTTAAGATTCTCTTACCTTCGGTCAGGAGCTTGTAAATTATACGGTAACTCAGTCATATTGTTTTGTTTAAAAGAAGTTTACCGGTTTTCGCAAAGTTCTTTGAGCCGGTTCAGCGCTTTGGGCCAGGTTTCTTCAAAATACCCCTTATACTCTTCAGTAACATCAACATCCACCATAACCAGTGTTTTGCCATTTGTTTCTTCAAAGGAATAATCTTCCAGTCCTCCGGCCCATTTTTCTACCTCCGGACCTGAGGTAATCTCCTTTTCACCCTGGAGTACACCAAAATGCTCAATACTTACATACCTGTTGGGGATGTTTTCGCGAATACGGCTAACCATCCCGCCCTTATTGCCCTCCGGATCTTCGCCTATGAACAGGATTCTGGAACCTTTTTCCCACGACCCCTCGTAACGTGAAGCCGGGTTAAAAAGGGAGGTCCATTCGGAATAGGTTTTTTCTTCGAGCATGGTATGGTAAACCTTTTCTGCGTCAGCATCAATAATTATTTCAATATGCATCTTTGAAAAGCGTGCCGGTCCCTCAACGTAATTTTTAAAATTATTAAGAATTGCCTGCCAGCCTTCCTTTTGCAGTTCGATGCTGTTTGTCTGCTCTGCCTCAAACGTTTCAACAACCCTTGTTGTGTCGTTTAACCGTTCGAACGTTACCTGAACCTTCCGGTTGTCATCCAGGGTATATTCAATATGGTGGTGTGGCTCTACCTTGTCGTAGGTGCCCGTGAAATCGAATCCCATGCTGCCGTCTTTAGCTTCCATCCTGTAATTGAACCTTCCCTCAGGCCGCAGATCATTTTCGGCCCTGGGTGAATGCCAGTCGTCGCTTGCATGATTCCACCTCACAATATGCTCCGGTTCAGTAAAGCAACTCCATACTTTATCTATAGGAGCATTAATGGTGGCATCTGCCGTAATTTTTGTCTTTTCCGAAGTTTCCATAGCTGCTGTTTTTTGTTTGTGTATTCTTTCGTTATGGTCAAATTTACAGCGGAATATTCATAATAAGGGGAGTTAATCGTGTCATTTTGCAGGCAATTTGCGACATATAAGCTGCCAATTACTTAAAGTACACGGCTCTGGAAAACATTCCTCACTTTCGCTGGTTAAATAGCTTTTTCATTTGATTGTTCTTCAATCAGAATTCATTAAATTGTTAGAATTGTCATTAAAAGAACGACAGTTATGAAACATGTATCGGTGTTAATTCCGGAAAACTCGGTTTTGCAGGCTATTGCCGATCCCCAGTATTGCTTTTCCACGGTGAACCGTTTTGCAGAAAATGCAGGAAAAGAAAAAGTATTTCATGTTGAGCTGGTAGGATTGAAAAAGACAATTAAGCTTAATCACGACCGGTTTTGTGTTCATGCCGATCGGTTGATTAGTGAGGTAAGCTCCACCGATCTTATTATTATACCGGCTCTGGCTGGAAATTTAAAGCATGCTCTTGAAGCCAACAAAGGGTTTCTGCCGTGGATTCAGGATCAATATAAAGGGGGAGCTGAGGTGGCTTCGCTTTGTCTGGGGGCATTCTTGCTGGCGTCAACCGGGTTGCTCGATGGTAAATCGTGTTCCACCCACTGGCGGTTTGCCGATCTTTTCAGGGAGATGTTTCCTGAAGTGGAATTGCTTGACGGGAAAATTGTTACTGAAGAAAACCGCATCTATTCGAGTGGCGGTGCTAATTCCTACTGGAACCTGTTGCTTCACCTTGTGGAAAAATATACCGACAGGGAAACAGCAGTTCTTACATCAAAATATTTTGCAATAGATATTAACAGGTACAGCCAGTCACCTTTTGCCATATTTACGGGTCAGAAATCGCATCACGATGAGGTGGTGATTAAAGCACAGGAGTACATCGAGCAACATATCGATGGTAAGATTTCGATTGACGAACTGGCTGAAAGGCTGGCGGTCGGCAGAAGAAGCTTTGAACGGCGTTTTAAGCAGGCCACGAATAATTCGGTTCTGGAATACATTCAACGGGTGAAAATTGAGGCGGCCAAGCGCAGCATCGAGAACAGCCGTAAATTTATTAATGAGGTGATGTTTGATGTAGGCTATACCGACACCAAGTCGTTCCGCACCACCTTTAAGAAGATTACCGGCCTTACACCCGTGGAATACCGCAACAGGTACAGTAAGGTGTAGGAGTAAGTTTAAAGTTTAAAGTTTAAACAGGGCAGAGGGCGGAGCAGAGAACAGTAAACAGTCTTTTTAATTGCCGTGGGAAATATTGCATAAGGAATAACTGTTAAATCGCACAGAGCAGAGAGCAGAGAGAGAGCAGAGAGCTAAGGACCGGAGGACCCCAGCATTTATGCTGGGGGACTGGAGTCAGGCCCTCCCCCATAATCCCTGTCGCTGAACAGGGTGACGGCTTTTTGTAGATTTTAGTTATATGATAGTGAAAAGTGAACAATTAACAGGTGAACGGTTGGAAAATAATAAACCTTTAAAAATTTTAGCTATACAAAACTTACAGATACATATTCAGGTGCAGCAAACCATTTGATTTGTAGTAAATTTACTAACTCTGACAGGGTTTGGACCCCTGTCAGAGTTAAAGAAATAACCTTCTTTTTCTTCTTTTTATTTATAACTAATGACCAGTGACTAATTAATTTTTTTAATAATGACAATTCTAGTAGTCGGAGCTAACGGTGCAACAGGAAAGCACCTGGTAAATCAACTTTTGGATGCAGGACATACAGTAAAGGCAATCGTCCGTCCGTCGGGAAAGATACCTGAAGCCTGGAGTTCCAATAAAAAATTAATCCTTATCAGGGCCGGTATTGTGGAGATGGGGGTCGATGAGATGGCCGGTTATTTAAAGGATTGCCGGGCTGTGGCATCCTGTCTTGGGCATAACCTTACACGCAAAGGTATTTTCGGCAAACCACGACGGCTGGTAACCGATACAGTAGAACTGATTTGCGATGCAGTTAAGAAAAATGCACCAGCCGAACCCATCCGGTTTGTTTTGATGAATACTGTAGGAAACAGGAACAGGGACTTACAGGAGTCCGTTCCATTTGGTGAAAGAATAATTAGCAGATTGCTTCGCTTTCTGCTGCCACCATTTGTTGACAATGAAAAGGCAGCCGGATATTTGCGTGTTCACATTGGTAAAAAAAATCAGCTTGTTGAATGGGTGGCAGTCCGCCCCGATTCGCTGATTGATGAAGATGAGGTGACTGATTACGATGTATATGTTTCTCCGATACGAAGTGCCCTTTTTAATCCGGGTAAGACTAGCAGGATAAATGTTGGGCATTTTATGGCTAGGCTGTTGACAGAAGATGATGAATGGATGCGATGGAAAGGGAAGATGCCGGTTGTTTATAATCGGGAGAAGTAATCAAGGACCTGGCAGGGCCAGCCCGGATGCACATATTGTATCCTTCTTGTTCTTTGGGATACCTTGATTTGTTCAATTACTTAAATTTTTGTGTCTGTCATTAAAATTTTATCAGACAGATATTGCAGGAGGTCATTTTCCCGGGTTGACAGCCGTAAACATGCAGTTGAAGTTTTTCGTGACTACAATTATCAGCAAAATAATTTCAATCCTGCCATCACAGAAATGTTGCACGATTGTTTCAGAAAAGCGAAAGCTGACAGCAATTGACCCTGGGACTCTGAGGTTCCACTTCCATCCTTTGCGATTGGCAATCCAGTTTGCAGATGTGACCTTAAATTAATAAATGTGCATTTTATCACGAAGAAAATTATTCAATTTCTACATAATGGTAGATTCCTCCAAAATGAATATTAAGCTGTACACTGTCAGAAGAATCAATATCAGCATTTGGTGTAAACGATACGGTAATTCGTGCCCTTTTACTGCTTGAAGTTACATCTGAGAAAATATCCTGTATAAGATTTACAATCTGGTTTGTAGAAAGTTGTCTGCCGGCAGGCAATTCATTGGTCCCTTGTGGATCTGTACTGAAGTTACCCAAATTGACACCCTCACGCGTACCTACTTTAATAGTAAAGTCTTCCAATACAACAGCTACTGTATCAGGTGATTCAACCTGGTCTAAACCCGATATCTCAAGATAACTGTCAGCCAATTGCAATTGTGAATTTGTTAATTTATCTGCAACGTCGGGTTCAATAATATCAGTCAGATTAAGATCAGGTAAAGGAAGTTCTCCTTTTACTCCCTCAGAACCTCTTAAATTTTGACTGTAGGTATGTTCTTCAGTTATCTGGCGTGGCGTTCCTTCTTCATCATCACTACACGATAAAAAAAAGATTACGGGTATCAAAAGAATTGCAAAAATAGTGTATGTCTTCATGATGTGTGTTTAATATGTGTTTGTACTATCAAAAACAATGGCCCGGCTGAAAAGTTTTGTCAACATCGGGAGCAAATAGTGTTTATTTATTAAAGAACATCTTTATTCCCTCAGTTGAAATTCTCGTTTTCACATTTCTCCCGGTGAGCGAACATTGTCATTTTTGCACCAATCATTCTTAATAAGGTCACTTGCAGAAGAAGCTGACAATTCTGCAGTATACTGAGGTGGACAGGTGAGGGCATTAAAAGCTTTTGCCTGATATTTGATTATTGTGCCATAGATTACGGTCAGTTAATGATTTTTGTAATTGGCGTTCTTTGACATCTTGTTAAGGAAAATGGATATTGGGAGAATTAAATATAGCCAACCTGGAGTTGGACAACAGAAGCAATAGGAGGTGGTGGAGCTTCTGTTTTATCTGTTCCGGAGTATTGCCAGGTTTTAAAAGTTACCTGGGGTTTTAAATGAACTTTATATCTTTTATTGATGCCACTAAATTGCAGATGTCCGACATTTAGGCTAAGTGGGGATCTGAAAAGGTCATTCTATAATCTGGTTTTGTCGTATCCTTATTGGATGATTACTGTGGGTTATATTTCTGGTATGGCTGCCATCCCCGGGGGATTCTCCTTCGGACTAACTCCCTGTGGATTGGAAGAATAACATTAAGCAGTAATATTTCTACTCATTCATCATTCCCTTTGCTTTCTCAGCTTTTTCATAACTCCAGTCGGGATTTATTTCATGAGCTTTCATGTAGCTTTCATAAGCCATGCCGTACTCCTTATTCTCCATATAATAATCCCCTTTTGAATCGTAAGGGTTGGGATGATTCGGATGCAATTCAATGTATTTGTCGAACGCTTTTTCAGCTTCCTTCATATTGCCTTCGCTCATATGGGTATATCCAAGGATATTGTAAAACGGAGCTGGATTACCGGTGGATTTGATTCCTTTTTTGTAGGTTTTTATAACTCCTTTTAAATCTTTTTTCTGCGTTTGAAATGAGGCAAGAATGTAATAGGAATTGTTATCCTCAGGATACAGTTTCACGATCTTTTTACCGGTATCGATAAGGTCTGCTTTTGGATCTTCCTGTAAACGAACCAATGCAGCTTTCAGAAGTTTTTCAGCTTCATTTAACTGATTGCCGGCAGCAATCGCTTTTTCAGCATGTTTATCAAAAAGCTCCCGGTTTCCGTTGTATAAAGCAAAAATTGCACGTTGGGCATGCGCCATGAACAGATTAGGGTCTTCCTGTAAAGCTTCATTCATTAATTGAAGCGATTTGTTTGCTTCCGCATTTTCAGCAGCTTCCAGACTTTGATAATATAATTGTACAGCTTTTTCGGATGAAGAAGTAGGAATCATCATTTTGCTTTTTTCCTGCGCCCGGGAAGTGGAAAAGCAAACGAATGAAACAATAGTTGTAAGCAATAAAATTTTCAGTGTGTTCATAATATTTGCTTTTTGAAATGTATATACAATTTATGAAATAAATGACAGAAAATCATTATAATACGTTGAAATTTAAAGGTTATTGACATTGGATTGATTGCCATTGTATTGATTCTGCAGAATGACCAGTATTAACGTAAAAAAGTGCAGATTTTTGCATCTTTTTTTAACAGCCGAAACATCAACTAATTTTCAATATGGCCGTCAATATTACCCATTATACACAATGGCAAAAAAATGACGCTGATGAATAAATAAATGCAGAACAATTATCTGCATTTATTTCTCATAAGCGTCATCAATGAAATAAAACTCGAAACCTATATTTTTTATTTCATTTTAGTCATTGTTTTCATTGTCTGATTCTTCTTCCTCATTCTCATCATCATCATCATCATCATCTTCTTCTTCTTCTTCCTCTTCAAATTTGAGCTTTGAAATTTCTTCCAGCTTTTCTTTTAATAATTCGGTAATTTCTTCATTTACATCATCAGTAAATAAAAGCACACCGTTTTCATCGGCTATGGCTCCTGAAAGATCAATTCCATCAAACAAGAGGGTGAGATCAATCAAAACCATTACATCTGTCATTGCCCCTTCTGAAATCAGAATTCCGGCTTCATTTTCCACTTCAAAATCGAAATCATCATCGGCTGTTGAAAATTCAAACGGACTTTGCGTAAGGTCATCAAAAGTGAAGGTTCCCCTGATTACAATTGAAAGATCGTTTTCCAGAACATTTTCCGATTCAAACTCAACTTCTTTGTATAAGCCGGGTTCAATCAGTGCCCAGTCTATTTCAGGAGTGGTTACTCCGGATACCAGGTCAGCTGAAAAAGGTCCATCAAAAACAATTTTTTCAGCTTTAGGCTCTTCCTTTTCTGTCAGGGGTTTAAACTTGATTTTTTCAATACCTATCCAGGCTTCAGATATTTCAGTTGTACCGGCTGAAATGCTCTTTAAAGTGCCTGAAGTGATGGCTTTAAAGGTCAGTTTAACTTCTCCCTGATTGGTAAGGTTTGTCAGGTCTTCTTTGTTGCAGGCAGTAAAAACAACCAGGCCTGCAGCGGTTAAAATCAAAAAAAGCTTTTTAAGCGTCCTCATAGTTTAAATATTTAATTTAATGTTGGTGTTATATATATCCACAACCATTAAAATACCCTACCTGAAATGTAATCGTCTAGGATACTAACTAACAGTAGGAAACATACAACTCTTTTAATGCATGTGCCGGGGAAGGACAGAGGACACATTACTGTTGGTCAAATCCGACGATAATACAGCTGTTACAGTGGGGGAAGAAGTTTCAGTCTATTAAAGGATGTGAATGGTTTTGCATTTCAGCAGCATTGGTTTTATATTCTGTTATTCCATCTGCTCAAACGGATTAAGAAATTTTTCTTCAGAAATTTCTACCTGGTTTCCGCGCCACATCTGCTCGCCAAACGGCTGGTCAGTAATGTCCCAATAGATTTCAACGGTAACATCGTCGGGATCGGGAAAGTAGAGGGAAAGGCTCACCTGGTTATCCATGATGACATGGGGAATATCCGTTTGTTTGATGCGATTGTAAATTTCTACCAGCACATCATGTGTCGGTACTTCGAAAGCCACCTGCTGCAGCTGACGGTGGTCAGCCGGAGGAAACTCCTTTACACGCGATTCCAGTAACACCAGCTCGTGGTGCTTGTCTGATGCACTCATAAAAATTCTTCGCAGCCCGTCGTAAACTACCTCTTCGGTTTCATGAAAATCCAGGTATTTTTCATAAAACTGTACGGTGCGGTCGAGGTCTGTTACCATCATTACAATATGCCCGGGTGAAATGCGTACACCGGGTGAAGGTTGTTCCTGCCGTTCTTCATTACTGCTTGTTTGCAACTCAGTAATTTCGTTACTGCTGCTATTATTGTCATCCGAGTTGGCTGATTTACCCTGGCAGGCTGAAAGGATAAGCAATAAAGAAAATATCTGCACTATTGAGGATTTTAATGGATGCATGATTAGGATTTTATCTGTTTCTATTGAAAACAGGTATTTGTAATTATTGTTTGATCTGGGTTTGGTACATCCAATTTCCTGCCTCCAGTATGCCTAACTAAATACTTTAGTCGGGGTTTAACTTTGGCGGCGTTCACTTCTATCTGAGCCCAATTTATTATTTAGTGAAAAATCAATTGCTTTTCTTGCATGCAGCAGGGTGGAATTAAAAACAGGTATTTCACTGTCACTGTCTTTTATTAACAAAGGAATTTCGGTGCAGCCCAGTATAACTCCTTCAGCTCCTTGTTTTCCAAGGTTATAAATGATTGTTTTAAAAGCATCCCGTGAGGCATCTTTTACAATTCCCGATATCAGTTCATTGTAGATTACATTGTGCACCACATCCCGTTCCTGCCTGCCGGGTACAATTACATCGATATCATAATTTTTTGCCAGCCGCTCTTTATAAAAATTCTGTTCCATAGTAAACCGGGTTCCCAGCAAGCCCACCTTGTGCATTCCCTGAGCCTTTATTTCTTCTGCTGTGGCATCGGCAATGTGGATTAAGGGAATTGAAACATTTTCCTGAACTTCCTGAGCCATCAGGTGCATGGTGTTGGTGCATATTACCAACAATCCGGCACCTGCTTTTTCCAGTTTTTGGGCAATAGCTATCATTCGCACTGTTAATGCTTCCCATTTCCCCTCATGCTGCATTTTTTCATATTCTGCAAAATCGACCGAATACATTATGCATTTACATGAGTGGGGGGCACCCAGCAGTTGTTTGGTCAGCTCATTTAACATGCGGTAATATTCAAGGGAAGATTCCCAGCTCATACCGCCAATTAATCCAATGGTTTTCATTGATTTTTATTTAAGATTGTTCCATTTATCAGCCAGACGGTATACATTGGTTTCCCGCTTTTCAAACCCAATTTTCTGATACAGCTTATTGGCTGCTTTGCGCTCATAGCCGGAGGTTAAATCAATTTTGCTTACTCCTTGTTCAACTGCATAATCAACAGCAAACCGGATGAGTTTTTCGCCAATACCCTTTCCTCTTGCTGATGCATCCACCACCACATCCTCAACCCATGCTTTTTCTCCGGTTGGAGTTTTTTGAAACAACAGGGTTAATGTGCCAACAATCTCTTCTTCTTCGGCAACAAAAATTTTTGTACTTCCTGAGCTAATAATTTCTTCGAGCCTGTTTTTATCAGGTACGGGAATTCCGGGGGCAAGCTGAGGAATGAGCTTCTTAAAAGCGGTAGCAACAGCTTCTGTTATTTGAGAAACTTCATGAATTTTCATAATCCGGTTTTTAATGGGTTAAATTTAATAATTTATACCGGCTGAATTTAAGGACTGAAGTAATGAGTTACTACAGGATTGAAGAGGATTCATATTCCCGGCATTTAAAATGGTACCGGTTTATCGAGAAACGTGGTTTTTACTTTGAACAGCAAGAACCATTAGAATTCCCTCAAAGCCCGGGAGGTAAAACATTTTTTTAAGGGAATTCATGTTCATTAATTTCAACAACGATAGGGAGAATATTATCCTGTATGGCTTATGAAACTAAACTATTTTTTGATTGCCCGAATTGCTAAAACATTTAATAATCCTTCAGGAAACAGTTAAATGTTGTACCTTTTCCGGGAGTGCTTTCAACTGTAATATATCCTCCATTTTTTTCGATTATGTCTTTTATGAGGTACAAACCGATTCCTGTGCCTTTCGCTTTTCCGGTATATATGCGTTGAAAAGGAGAGAACAATTTATTGCCATAAACATCCAAATCGATGCCTATGCCATTGTCACGGATTGATAAAAGGGTGTATTCGTCTTTTAACTGCGTAGTAATTTCAATGCAAAGAGGTTCGTCTTCACGGCAATATTTAATTGAATTGCTAATCAGGTTCTTAACTATACTGTACAAATACACTTCAATATAGCTGATGGTTAGCTTGTTAAAACTGCTTTTAATTGAAAACGTGTTTTCGTTGTTTTTAAATTCCAGCAGGATTTTATCGGTTAACTTTTCAAAATATATAATTGATGCGGCTGATTTATCGTTGCTTCGCATATGAAGAATATCGGTAACACCTTGAATTGTTACATTTAGCTGGTCGGCTAAATCACGGAACCGGTTTAAGAACATTATTTTCTTTTCCGGTGGTAACTGATCCATAAGGTCTAATGCTCCATACATATTCGCCACAGGCCCTTTCAGGTCGTGAGCAGCAATATACAGCAAGTCTTCGAAAAGCTTGCTGTCGTTTTTCAACCGTTTTTCAATGGTTCGCTGGTGGGTAACGTCGGTGTTTGTACCCAACCAGCGAACTATGTTTCCTTCTGCATCTTTTAAAGGTATGGCACGGGTAAGAAACCAGCGATATTTTCCTTCCTTGCTTCTTAGCGGGAAAAGTTCATCCCACGTCTCTCCCGATTCAATTGATTTTTGTTTGCTTTCTATCACCCGGTTAATATATTTGGGATGATGTACTTTTTGCCAACCCCAACCCTGCATTTCTTCTAGTGTTGTTCCTGTATATTCGTACCACCGCTTATTGAACCAATAAACCCAACCTTTATTATCCATCATCCAGGCAAGCTGGGACATGTTATTGGCCAGTATGCGGAATTTTTCTTCATTTTCCTTTAATGCTTTTTCTGATTCAACACGTTCACTGATATCCATAACGATACCATATGTTTTTATTGGGTTTTTGTGATGGTCACGTTCTGTTACTCCTCTTATATTCACCCATCGGATTGAACCTCCGGGAAGAATGACCCGGTGATCGATACTGAACTCAGAATTAATTGATTGAGCATAATGTTGTTGTGCCAGTTTAAGAACTTTATCACGATCCTCGGGATGAACTGCTTCCGGAATTCCGTCTTTCATCACAATGGATTCATCCGGCTTTAGTCCATATAAAGCAAGAAATTCCGGTGACCATTGATTTTCTCCAGTTTGTAAATTCCGAAAATAAGTGCCAATCTTTGCAGCAGAAGAAGTAATCTTATAAAGCTGTAAACTTTTATGAAGTGCTTCTTCTGTTTTTTTCTTTTCAGATATATCTTCAATAACTGCAACAAACATATTAAAACCGCCACTTTCGGTGGACAATGCGGAACCAGTAAGTTTAATCCACACATTAGTTCCGTCTTTACGGATGTACCTTTTCTCCATACTGTATGAACTTATTTCTCCGCGATAAAGAGCTTCAGCCTGTATAAGATCAGCCTCCAAATCATCAGGATGTGTAATATCCTGAAATCTTTTTACCAGCAACTCTTCTTTTGAATAGCCGGTAATCTCTGATAATTTGTTATTTACCATAATAAACCGGCCATCCTGGCTTATTTGAGCCATACCGACTGCTGCATTTTCGAAAGTTAACTTAAACAGTTGTTCCTGGATGGTAAATTCGGGATTAACTGCATTATTTAATACTGTCATAAATTAAAAAATGGGAATGATGTGCGAAATATAGTTAATTCGTCCATTATTCTTTATAGTACAGGATCAAAAAAAGTTAAAAAATGTTATCCTGATCCTTTAAGATAATTAGAACACATATCAGGCACAGAGTAAAATTAGCATAGCAAATCCATTTCATTTGAAGGAACAGCAATAAAGTTTTTTTTCAGGTTTAATGATCTTATGAAGCTATGCTGCAAGTTCCTTCGGGTTTCTTGTTTTTTCAGATGTTTATTTTTTTACATCATCGTTAAGAAGTTTTCGTTTATCAAGATCCTCAATAATAAAATTGATGAAATTTTCTGCTGCTATTTTCTTAAGTTTTAAACGGGCAAAATATTTTACTGAGTCAGCTACCCAATTTTTTGGTTTTCCGGTAATATTTCTTTCAAACCATCCTTTTTTTCTCATTCGCTTAACGATTTCATTCTCTTCTTTTTCTTTGGCAGGGTTGCTGTCTTGTGTAATGTGTTTAAATACCATGTCAAACCGATTTTCGAATTTTTCTTCCAAAGACATAATATAACTTAACTTAGCCGACGGAAAATCAAATTCTACTTCAGGGGCGGGGCTTTTTACTTCATACGAAGATGTTTGTTTATTTTCCGTGATTCGTATATCAGGAATTATTGGCAGAAAAGACTGGGAATCATCACCTTTTATTAAAAATGAATTTTTAATTTTTTCATAACCAAACTCAATGATGGGATTTTTTGCATTTGCAGGAACACTAAAATACCTTTGAATAAAACGCTGAGCATTTCTTCTTCCCAGTAAAAAATCATGTATTCTGAACTTTTTGCTAAAAAAACCTGAGAAGCCGCTTAATCCCCCACATGCAAGAGAATACTCGCAAATCTCGTCAGTTTTTGGATCTCTTCTTATCGGAACAACCATAAATCGTGTATAATTATCTTCATCATATGCATTCTCAAGTTCTTCGCCTTTGAACATTAATTGTTGACGCATAGACTTTAATATTGCCGGAATTGTGTATTTTAATGCTTCTTTTGGTACATAACTTTCTTCAGTTGTTGTTTCATAATTTGGGAAAGGGTCAATCATAATTACTGTTGTATCGAACTCTGAAGCGTTTTTTTTCATTTGCCCCTGATTGTTTGATTGAGTCGTTCTTCTCCTTTCCAGAATTTTATCAGTTATGCCAAATGGCTCGTTATCAATCAAACCGCCATCAACGGTTACGCAGGTATATTTGGGATCATAATATTTAAGAATACTATCCTTCCCAATGTTCAGGTACGGTTGTGTATATATGTATTCGTTGTTTCGGCAGACCTGCCTTGGGGCGAGGCCCACAGGAAATGCGCCGGTTGCCATTGCGGCCTGTTTAAGAATATCACGATTCCCTTCATCTGAAGAATTAAAGTGAACAGGGATTTTTCCATCGTTATTGAACATGTTGTTTTCGCTTAATTGAAAATGGGCAATATCCAAATGACGAAGCATCCGGTGCTCGCTTTCACCCAGTGCTGTTTTAAATTTAACTTTGTAGTTTAATCCTCTGAGGTTGGTTAAGGTTGTAATAATCTCCAGGTTATTTGCGATATAATCCCTTTTACAGTCGGGGTTCTTTCTGAAGTTGTCAATGGTTTTTCCGGCCAGCGTTTCAATAAAGGTGGAATTAAAAATCGACTTAACTTCATTGGATGCACTGTTTATAATATCTCCATTATCCAGCATCTGGTTCATCATATCCGCTTCATCTGTTTCTGTCATATTTACCCAGGCATTGAAAAGTGGATTCTCTTTTGAAACCGGACTATGTACATTTGCACTGGTAATGTGCGGAAATTCATCCTGAACCGCACCGGCTGTTATTGCTGCTGTCATGCCACCTGCAGAAGCTCCTGTAAGGACTTCGATAAGAACGTTGTGTTTTGGTACACCCGGCAAATTTAATTCTTTGGCCTTATTCCAGTGTTCCAGGCTTTCAAGCAAATAATCGATTACCCCTGCTGTATATGCACCGGCGGACACAGCTCCTGCCATACATATGCCTATACGAAATGTGTGTGTTTTTTTCATGGTAATAAGTTTTAATATTGGAATAGAGTGATGATTTTGAATTAATGATTTTTTTGTTAAAACATTAATCCTGAAAAACAACAATTTTAACAGAGCTATTTTTAAAGCAATTTCCTGATTAATTTAGTAATTTTTAGTGATTAATGCAATAGGTTATTCGTTCATTGATTTCAAAAGATTTTATTGTAAAGGAGATTGCATATAATGAACCTTTTTCATTCATTGTTATGCGATTGCATAATGGTGAAATATCCAAATGTTTTGATAAGGAGGACGACAAGAAAATCAATCGCGGTAGAGTGGCTTATCGGGCGTTAAAATGAGCCGTAAAGAACTGTCTTTGGTCAGGTAGCTCCATGCCCAGTTAATAAAAATTATCAGTTTGTTTTTTACAGAAAGGATCAGCATGAGATGCAAAAACATCCATGCCAGCCAGGCAATATACCCTTTGAACCGGATAAACGGCAAATCCACCACTGCCTTATTCCGGCCAATAGTAGCCATTGAACCCAAATCTTTATACTCATAATCCTGTAAAGGCTTGTTTTCAATCTTCCGTTTCAGATTTTTAGCCAGCAGCCGGGCCTGGTTAATGGCCACATTGGCTACCTGTGGATGTCCCTGCGGATATTTAGAGGTAACCATACGTGCAACATCACCAACAGCAAATATATTTTCAAATCCCTTTACTCTGTTGTGCCGGGTTACTGTTATCCGGTTGTTGGCAACCCAGCAATCCTTAGGCAGCCCTTCTACTTTATTGCCCGTAACACCGGCAGCCCATATCACTGTTGATGAAGGTACCGATTCTCCATCCGAAAGAAGTACCGCTTTCCCATCGTACCCGGTAACAAAGGTTTCTGTTTTTATGACCACACCCATATTGGTCAGGTAGCGTCCTGATGCTTTTCTTGCTGTTTTGCTCATGCTGCTCAACGTACTTTTACTTCCTTCAATGAGGTAGATGGTCAGCTGTGAAAAATCGATTCCCGGATAATCTTTAGGCAGCACATTGTTTTTTATTTCAGCAAATGCACCGGCCAGTTCCACTCCTGTTGGTCCTGCTCCGACAATGACCAGGTTAAGCAGGTGCTGTTTTTCCTCCGCGCCGGCATGCAGTACCTTTTCAAAAACTGTAATGATGTGGTTGCGTATGGCAATGGCATCGTAAGTCGTTTTGAGTGTAAAAACTTTCTTTTCAATGGACTCATTATTGAAGAAATTAGTTTTACAACCGGTAGCAATGACCAGGTAATCGTAGTGAAATTCCCCTGTGCCGGTTTCCAGTTTATTTTCCGCTGGTTTAATATGCTGCACTTCAGTGAGCCTGATTTGCGTTGATTTATTGGAATGAAAAACATGCCTTAGCGGAAAGGAAATACTTGATGGTTCAATCTGTGATGTTGCTACCTGATAAAACAGCGGCTGAAACTGGTGATGATTCAGTCGGTCGAGCAGTAAAACTTCAAACAATTTCTTATCGAGATTCCTGACCAGTTGGACACCTGCAAACCCACCTCCTATTACAATTACCTTTTTTTTCACTTTTATAAAACCTTCATGGATTGTCAAAATGTTATTCCTTTAACCTGTTTCCGGGCGGAATTGTTTTTTAAATTTCCTGATTAACATGCTTCTTCCCTGTTTCATTGATTTTCTTTCGATTATGGTAATCAGGTAATTCTTTATTAATTACTGTTCATATACTACCGTTCATTATTTTCATTTCAGTACCTCTCCATCGTTTGCTTTCTTTTGAGGCATTAACGGGAACAAAGGAATAGCAGTTACCACACTTTCGATATCAGACCGGGTATCAATAATGAATTAAAGTTTTTTTTCCATTGCCGGCATTCAGCAGAATTTTTTCGATGAAATTTTCTATTTTAGGCCTGTTTCAATGATTTTAAATTCAGGAATATGGGCCGGTATCTGATGGTTTTTGCAGCTTTTTTAGTGTTTTTAGCGTGTTCTGTTGAAAACGATTCCCCTTCACAATGGCGGGGACCGAATCGAGCTGGGATTTATTATGAGTCAGGGCTGCTGGATGCATGGCCTGAAGGTGGTCCTGAATTGCTTTGGAGCTACGAAGGATTAGGAGAGGGGCACACCAGTGCAGCTATCGGCCTCAACAGCATTTTTGTAACCGGAATGCCCGATACAGCAGGCGTACTTTATTGCTTCAGTTTAGATGGGAACCTGCTCTGGGAAAAAACTTACGGCACCGAATGGCACATCAACTACACCGGTCCGCGTTCAACACCTGTTATTGCAGGTAACCATGTCTACCTTGAAAGCGGGATGGGCGTGGTGTATTGTTTTGATGCTTTATCAGGCAATATCATCTGGGAAGCCGATTTACTTAAAAGGTTCGGTGCCGCAAACATTCAGTGGGGCATGACCGAGTCGCTGCTGATTGACGGCGATAATATCATTTGCACTCCCGGAGGGGAAAAGCACAATGTGGCGGCTCTGGACCGTTTTACCGGCGAAACTGTATGGACCAGCCCCGGATATGGCGAACCGGCTGCCTACTGTTCTCCCGTTTTGATTGAACACAATAACATACGATTGGTAGTTGCAATGACTGCCACTTCAATTATCGGTATTGATGCCGGCACCGGGGAAATGTACTGGAGAGCTGAGCAGAGGCAGCAAAATAAAATTCATGCAAATACACCTGTGTATTCCGCTGGTGTGATTTACTGTTCAAGTGCTTCTGCTCCTCAAAACAGCGGAACTTTGGCCCTTAGGCTGAGTGACGATGGGAAACAGGTGGAGCAGTTGTGGCGGAATGAATTACTTCAGAACCTGATGGGCGGAATTGTGCTGCTTGATGGTTATATTTTCGGATCAACTTACCGTTCCGATAACTGGTACGCCGTTGATATTTCGAATGGTGAAGCTAACTTGCTGACAAAAGATTTTAAAAATGGGGTGATTGTGTATGCCGACGGACTGTTTTACCTGTACAGCGAATCGGGCGAAGTGGCGCTGGTAAAGATGGAGCATGAAAACTTTGAAATCAGGGGCCGGTTTTCGGTTCCTCTGGGAACCGGCCAGCACTGGGCGCATCCGGTAATCCACAATAAGTTGTTATACATCAGGCACGGTGATGCACTGATGGTGTATGATATTGCCGAAGTATCAAATGGTTAAATTGTCTATTATCGTTGCGCTTCGACCAATGGTTAAATGAGCAGGTTTAGTCTGACTTTAGACCCAATGGCGGCGTTAACACCGTAACGGGCTGCAACTTTGCCTGTCCAGCCGACAGGCAACTCATTTGTACCGATAACCCTAGGGATAATAGTCATCAGTTAGTATGAGCTGTTCCTTATGCTTTTTTTATACTGCACTTGTTTACAGTTGCTTTGATTTTGGTTTTATTAGCCACCCCTTTGTTTTTTCATTTTCAAAGGGATACTGCTTTAAGACCAACTATCGATGCAACTAAAGTTGTCAGGAAGAACAGCCGCAAAAAGGTAGTCGGTTCTTTGAAAACAAAAATTCCTATCAGGGCAGTTCCTGTTGCACCTATTCCTGTCCATACTGCATAAGCTGTCCCGATAGGCAGCGTCTGAGTTGCTTTTATCAATAATCCCATACTTATGCTAAGAGCAATAAAAAATCCTGCATACCAGAAGTACATTTCATTTCCTGTGGTCTCTTTTGCTTTTCCGAGACAGAAGGCGAAAGCCACTTCAAATAAGCCTGCTGCTATTAATATTAGCCAGTTCATATATTGCTTTTATAAAACATATTTATATTGGAGCAAGTGGATTGCGAAATTGATGCCGGGAGGTGTATTATTTTTAAAATATTTCATTTGCCGTTGTTTTTGCAAAGATACAAATCAGCATTTAATTTTTATGTTTTGTTTGAGAATGCACGGAAACTTAATTTGCCGGGCACTTTAAATTATTCTGATATATTTACAGCAAAAATGTTATACTATGAACTTCTTTAGAATTTTACCGGCACTTTCAGTTGCAGTGTTTCTTTGCAGCAGCGTTTTTTCCCAAACCACAGCGTTTGATAATCCCATAGCGGATCAACGTGCCGACCCGTGGGTGTATAAAACCGATGACGGGATGTATTATCTTATTGCTACTGTTCCGGAATACGACAGGATTGTAATGAGGAAGGCAACGAGCATAAACGGATTAAAGAACGCCGAAGAAAAAGAAATCTGGCATAAACATGAAATAGGGGAGATGGGGCACCACATCTGGGCGCCGGAGTTGCATAGGATTGACGGGAAATGGTACATATATTTTGCAGCAGGTGAAGCGGAGGATATCTGGAATATAAGGATGTGGGTGTTGTCGAATACTTCAGATGACCCCCTGGAGGGCACATGGGAAGAAGAAGGAAAAATAAAAACTCAAAGGGAGTCTTTTTCACTGGATGCAACTACATTTGAACACCGTGGTAGAAGATACCTGATATGGGCGCAAAACGTAAGGGGAGGAGCACACGGTACGGCGCTTGTGTTGTCAGAAATGAAAGATCCCCATACACTGACCGGGCCTGAGGTGGTTATTACCGAACCTGAATTCAGCTGGGAAAGGATGAAGTACAATGTAAATGAAGGGCCTGCAGTAATCAAACGGGGAGGGAAAATTTTTGTCTCCTATTCAGCCAGTGCCACCAATCATAACTATTGCATGGGATTGTTGTGGATTGATGAAGATGCCGATTTGCTGGATGCCGCCAACTGGAGTAAATCGCCGGGTCCGGTGTTTTATACTAATGAGGAGTTACATAGATACGGACCGGGACATAATTCATTTACTACTGCCGAAGACGACGAAACGGTAATCATGATTTACCATGCCCGCAATTACAAGGAAATTCAGGGTCATGAACTTTCGGATCCCAATCGTGCCACCCGGGCAAGGGTCGTTCAATGGACCGAAAGCGGTTTTCCCGATTTCATGCAGAACCGGGCTGATTAAGCGTCACCCATCAGCAACAAAGATAATAATCACTTGATTCATCTTCTTTTGCATAACTGATTGTAACTGTAAAATTTCCTATCTTTAAGCTTCTGGTCGATATCAGATAAATAATGGCTTTCAATGGGTAACAAAAAAAGATCAACGTTATGAGCGAAGAACTATTTTTACAGGGCAAGGAGGATACAAATCCCAATGATTTAATGCTGTCAAGACGTAATTTTCTAAAAATTTCAGGAAGCGGCCTTTTCATAAGCTTAATTCCCGGAACTGTTGATGCGGTGACGCTTCAGCAGCGTGGCAGATCTTATCCCGACGATTTGAATGCCTATTTAAAAATCGGGGAAAATGGGCGGGTGTCATTATATTGCAGTAAGATTGAGATGGGGCAGGGTATTTTTACTTCAATGGCACAGATGCTTGCCGAGGAGCTTGATGTTTCGCCCGATTCAATTGACATGGTAATGGGCGACACCGACCTGTGCCCTTGGGACAGCGGTACCACCGGTTCACGAAGCACAAAATATTACGGGCCGCCACTCCGTAAGGCCGGAGCAGAAGCACGGGCAGTATTGCTACAAATGGCATCGGAAGAACTGGATGTCGATACTGCAGAGTTGGTTGTCAGGGATGGAGTTATATACGGTAAGCGAAACGCAGGGAGAAAAGTAAGTTATGCTGAGCTGGTTAAAGGAAAGCAGATTGTCAGGCAAATACCCGATGTTGCCATAAAGCCGGTCTCGGAGCATTGGATCTCAGGCAGGCCGGTAATGCGTACCGATGCCCGTCAAAAAGTGACAGGTGAAGCACGATTTACCGGTGATTTACTGCTGCCGGGCATGCTGCATGCGAAAGTGCTTCGGCCGCCTGCTCACGGTGCCCGCCTTGTATCGGTTGATGTTTCCGGGGCTGAAGAGGTTCCCGGTGCGGTTGTTATCAGGGAAAAGGATTTGGTGGCTGTGGTTCATGAAAAGCCCGAACCCGCTGAAAGAGCTTTGGCACGTATTTCTGCCAAATGGGAAATCCCCGAGCCGAAATTGGATAACCAATCGGTTTTTGATTTCCTTAAAAACGAGGCACCCGAAGGACGTGTATATGTTGAAAACGGTAACCTTCCAGATGGGAAGGCGAAAGCTAAACAGGAGGTGAAATCGGAATTTTATAACCATTATGTAGCCCATGCGCCAATGGAGCCGTATACCGTGCTGGCACATGTTGAGGGTGATGGCGTGAAGGTCTGGGCATCGACACAGGCTCCTTTCCGTGTGCGGGAAACTGCAGCCGATACCCTTAACATCCCGGAAGAGAAGGTACATGTTATGACACCATTTGTTGGGGGCGGTTTTGGAGGAAAGAAGTCAGGACGACAGATAAGCGAAGCGGTGCGACTGTCGAAAATAACAAGGCACCCGGTGCAGCTTGCCTGGTCGCGGCAGGAAGAATTCTTTTACGATGCATTCCGGCCGGCAGCTGTGGTTCGGATGGAATCGGGATTAAATGCTTCGGGACAGATTACCCATTGGGATTGCGATGTCCTTTATGCCGGTTCACGCAGCTCGGAACCCATATACAATATACCGCATTTCAGAGTAAGGACATACAGTGCCGGGGGAGTGCATCCTTTTGACACAGGCGCCTGGCGGGGCCCCGGAAGCAACACCAATGTGTTTGCCATGGAGTCGCATACCGATATCCTGGCACAGGCAGCTGGAATGGACCCGCTGTCATTCAGAATGAACAACCTTTCTGATGAACGTATGATCCGGGTGCTTAAAACTGCTGCTGAAAAGTTTGGACATTCATTTCACAAGGGACCTTCAGGAAAGGGGTATGGCATTGCCTGTACGAATTATCTGAATACCTATGTGGCAACAATTGCCCATGTGTCGGTAAACAAATCTGCCGGAGAAGTGAGGGTGCAACGGGTGGTTTGTGCCCAGGACATGGGCGAAATCATCAATCCGCAGGGAGCAACGCTGCAGATTGAAAGCGGCATCACCATGGGGCTAAGTGCTGCCCTTTCTGAGGAGGTTGAATTCAGCGGAGGAACTGTACATACAAAAAATTTTGGGTCCTACCGTATTACCCGGTTTTCCGATGTTCCGGTAATTGAAGCAGTGCTTATAGATAACCCGGAGTTACCTCCGCAGGGTTGCGGTGAGCCGGCTATCACAACCGTAGGAGCAGCGCTTGCCAATGCCATTTATGATGCGGCCGGGATAAGGATGTTTACTTTGCCGATGACGCCGGAAAGGATAAAATCGGCATAGGGAGGGTGGAGCGGTTTCCGGAGTGAAGTGGTGTTCTATGGAAAGAAAAATGAGCAGGTAACGAGTTCAGCGAATTCTGATTCGCTGGACAATGAAGCATTCCCGTTTCTAAAAAGTGCAGCCTGCCTGGTCGGCAGACAGGCACACCTTAATCTTTTTAGATGCTGCAGGTCAAAATTTGGTGACGCAGAAACATTATTAATATGACAGTGAATGATTTATTTATCAGTTTTACAACTGTTTTGTAAACAGTACATCGGTTGTACGGCCGTTTGAAGCTTTAAATCCTGTTATCCGTCCCTCATTGTCGCGGATAAAGTTTACCATTGAAACCGGCATTGTGCCATTAAAAACATCGGGTTTGCTTTCCCTCAGAATAATATCACCCATCCTCCGGTTGCTCAATACCAGTTTGTTTTCAGCATTGGAAGTAATATTAAAAAAGGTTTCCAGTTCTTCACTATAGTATCTTCCTGAAAACATGGCAATTTCTTCGGGAGATGGATTCCAGGTAACATCCATTAGCTTTTTTGCCTTTACCTTACCATTCTGATGAAGAGTTAACGAGTTCACATTACCTTCCTTTTCCTTATGAAAAGTTACGCCTGCCTTCACTACTTTAAGAAAAAAAGTGGAATCAGAACCGGGGAATACTTCAAACTTTGGCTGCCCTGTAGCCTGGGTATAGTATTTATTGCCTTCACGTATGAACTCCATAACAAAATTGGGATCTATTTCCAGTGCATACCGCCCGGAAAATTCATCAAAACTTTCAGGAATGAACCCTTCGTATACCTGATCATAATTAAATGCATCATCATTTTTTATTTCCATCACATCAGCAAAAAACAGTTCTGCCACCTTTGATGGTATTTCCTGAGAAATTGCAGCATTGTTGCTTAAGCAAACGACTGCTCCCCTGACGGTTGGAAATACCATAAACTGAGACCTGTGCGAAACATCAGCTCCTCCATGCTGAAACCTGTCGAGGCCATTCTGCTTATCGATAGTCAACCCAAAGCCATAATTCGTTTTTTTACCGCTGTTCAGGACATACGGAGTTGTCATTTTTTCAATTAACGTTTTATCTCCCAGTTCAGGATTTAAATAGTTACCAATCCACTTAGTCAAATCGCCAACAGTGGTATAAATACCTCCTGCTCCAGCTGAAGCAAATAAATCGGTTGTTTCCTCATAGTTCTCCTTTTCGTTTTTGCTGTATCCCTGGGCGCTTTCCCTGATAATCTGCCGGGGAGTCATTTTAATTACGGTATTTTGCATGCCTAAAGGTTCAAAAACATTTGTCTTCATCCATTTGTCGAAAGGTTCACCTGTTACTTTTTCAATTACAAGTGTCAGTAAAATATAACCTGTATTGTTGTAATTCCAGACCTCTCCGGGAACATTCTGGAGTGCAGGCTGTCGTTGAATAAGCTCTACAGCATCAAGTCTTTGTACCTGGTCGGAAATATCCATTCCTGTCATTATCATTGTGTTATAGAATTCGCGGTATCCGCTTGTATGTGAAACCAGATGAGCCAGTGTTACTGTATCTCCCAGGTCAGGAAGCTCCGGGATGTATTTCCTGATGTCATCTGATAAATCCAGTAGGCCCTGTTGCTGTAGCAGGGCAATTGCAAATGCTGTAAACTGCTTTGAGGTTGAGCCAATGTTGGATTTTGTAGTTAAAGTAAAAGGAATATCATGCTGCAGGTTAGCCATTCCAAATGCTTTTTCAAAGACTACTGCTCCGTCACGCATTACCAGTAAAACTCCTCCGGGGGTAACCGGATTATTGAATGGCTTAAGCAGGCTGTCAATCTTTCCCGCAACTGATACATCCTTTTGATCCGAATGACCATCAATTTGTGCAGAACCTGAAACATTAGCAAAAAGAAAAACGATTAAAGTTGTCAGGAGAATTGTTTTCATAAGTTGTCAATTTACATTATGTTTTTTATAGTAGACTCCTGATAGCACATAAAGGTTACATGTTTTAATCGTTTTTTGCCAAGTGGGTCTTTAACAGAGAGCAGGGAGCAGAGTTTCTTGTTAATATTCCAGTATTTCGTGGAGATTATTGGGAATGAAAATGAGAAGGATAGGAACTGTTGGGGATAGGTGGAATAGCGCTTCAGCCAAATTTAATAGGCATTTTTATGTTTGCTTTTTGTTGTCTCAACCGCTATATGGAAGAATAATTTACCCGTTTTTCTTTAAGATTTTGCATATGTCGCCGATTAATCCTATCTAGCAGGCTCAAACCATCTGATTTGAAATGAGTATGAGCAATAATTCACACCAACTGCTGATGATTATCCCGATGGCTGTCTGGTCATGCGCATTCCCTGCCTGCCGGACAGGCAAGTCTGACTGTCGGACCGTGCAGCATATGATGACTTTGAAAACTAACAAATTTTAATAAATGAGTATTTTTCAACAACTAGTGCACCTGATTAAATCGGGTACCTCCACCGGGGGTTACTATGATGCTATGAACAATGCCCTGAAAAAAATCTCAGGCGATTATACTATGCTTCATTATCCCCTGCATGTAAATGATACTGATGATTTCACCTGTGCACAGGAAAACCTTACCCGTTATTGTCTTTCATCGTTAGGGCCACTGGCAGGGAAAAGAGTGCTTGAAGTTGGCTGTGGTAATGGCGTGCAAACAAAATTTATATATGAGCATTATCAACCCGCCACCATTACCGGACTGGATCTTAATGAAGGAAATATACACATTGCAAATAAAGAAAAAGAAAGAAGGCAGTTTACCAATATCCGGTTTCTTGTCGGCAACGCACAGGATATGAAAAACATCCCTGACAACTCTTTTGACACCGTCATCAACATTGAAAGCGCCTTTCATTATCCCGATAAAATAGCCTTCTTAGAAGAGTTGAAGCGGGTGCTTGTTCCGGGAGGGGCCTTTCTGATTGCTGACATTCTTACCACAAAGAAAAAATATGAAGGCAGCCAATCGGGCTGGAGAACAAAAATGATTTTTCACCACTGGACACTGGAGCAATATAAAAATGGAATGGCAAAGGCCGGTCTGCAGATCGTAAAGCAGGAAGACATCACAAACGGAGTTATCCGGGGATTCAGGAACTATCCCTACTGGTTACGTAAAATAAATATACCGGGTTTCTTTCGCCGATGGACTTTTAAAGTTTTCTACTTCATCAACATCCGACTGAACATTTATCTGTTGCAAAACCGCAGGAAGTATTATATTTTCACCGGAACAAAAGCTTAGACCAGGTAGGGCAGAGGGCCTAGCGCATAGGGCCTTTAGGCAGGTTGAAGCGTTCTGTTGGATTAACAGAATATTGCGCTAAATGCCAAACTGATGTTAAATTGTCAGATGATAAAATTGCCAGGTCGTCAAGGTAACCTTTCCCTGAAAAAAGTGTGGTAATTGTTACAACAGGGCATAATTATGAAAACGACTCCTGGGCAATTACTGAAAGAGTGCGAAAGTATATTCATCTGCTGGATGCAACAACTTTACTCCCTCATTAAAGCAATGGGTTACTATCCTGAAAGAGATGATTTTTCTTTTAGCTTGTATCTTGTTTTCAATATTTCTTTTCTACCTTATAAACCTTTCTATTCGACTTTGTTTTAGCTGCAAAAATTAAGTTCTTTTTGTAGTTTTTTTTTAGTAGGACAGACAAACTAAGTGTATTGTCTAATTTTAAAAAAGTAGTGAGATGAAAAATTCAGAAAGCAGTAATCAAAAGACCTTTAAAGGTGCTGGTTATACGATTGGAGCAGTTGTTGGACTTGTTGCAGCCATTGCAGTATTTGCTTTCACCGAAAATATTGCCGTTTCAATACCTGTGTTTGCAGGACTCAGTATTCCGCTGGGAATGAGTATCGAGCAAAAATTACAAGGTGAAGCCAATGAGAAAGAGCCGCATGTAAGGAAAATAATGATTGCGCTCATTGGAATTGGTGTTTTGTTCCTTTTTGCAGTTATTTTTATTACAAAGATTATCTAGAATAGTTTGCATAAAGAGGATAGAAATATTAAAACTGAATTCCTGGACGAATTGGATAAGCATCAGGGAATACTGCAAAAAATATGCTTTGTTTATTCCGGGAATAATGTTGAAAAGGAAGATTTATGTCAGGAGATCATTCTCCAGTTATGGAAATCTTATCCTTCGTTTAAACACGAATCTGCTTTTTCTACCTGGATGTATCGTGTTGCTTTAAATACGGCATTAAGTTTAACCCAAAAACCACTCCTGTTTATAAAGACCGAGAAACTTCCTGAAGGCTCGTTTGATATGGAATATTCAATGCACAAATCAGAAAACATAAAAATTTTGTACAGGGCTATTTCTGAGTTAAATAAAGTGGAAAAAGCAGTTGTTTTACTCTGGCTGGAAGATATGTCGTATGAAGACATTGCAGCCACCATTGGTATGTCGGTTAAAAATGTAAGTGTCCGGTTAGTACGGATTAAAACTAAGCTTAAGGAGTTGATAAAGAAATATCAGTGAATGATGGAAGAAATAAATTTAGATAAATATAAATCAGCATGGAAATCAGAGGAAAGTTTTCTTGAGGAGAAACTTTCAAGGGAGCGAATTGTGAAATTTATGCAGTCGGCATCAAAAAACATCAGTGGACTCTTTAGGAAAAGTTTAATTATCGATATTGCTATAAAACTAGCGTTAACCGTTTCATTTGGTGTGCTGTTATATTTATATGCCGGTCAGTACCGGATTCTTGGAATTCCAGCAGTATTCATTTTAATTACACTTTTATGTATTGTATTTCAGATAAAAGTTTTGAAAAAAATACCCGATGTAAATAATACTGACCAGAATTTGAAATCATTGCTGTATTCCTATATTGATTTTTATACGGGAAAGTTTGTTCCGTCACTTATTCTAACTTCTCTATCAGGCTCACTGTTATTTATCAGTGGAGCACTTTATTATTTCTATTACAACTATGGAACAATTCGTTCTCTTCAGTACGATGATTATCTGGTATTCGGAACCATCATTGTCGTTAGTTTTTTATTAAGTGCATTTATTCAGATAAAGAATTTCAGATTTCACATCCGTCAGTTGGAAAATAGTTTAAATGAAATTGAACTGGGAACAATAAGTGAGAGTAAATTAAAGCACTACGAGAAACTCAATAAGAGAAATTTAATCCTTTACAGCGTTATTGTTTTTGTGGGCTTGCTGTTGTTGGTTCTGTTACTTTTTCGACAATAAGGCTACTAATTCTCCCTTTTGCCGGTGAGTATGGTATTGGATAAAATATTTTCCAAAAACCTCTAATTTCCGGAACAGAAGGAAAATCCAACCATAAGTGGGTTAATTGCAGGTTACCTTATTCTTTTACAGACCGATTTATTTTCTTTGCAGAAAGTATTATTCATCCTATGGATAAGAAACAGGTTTTGATAAAAGCTTCATGGGTCAGTATAATCGGAAACAGTATATTGTCTCTGGCTAAAGTCGTTGTAGGTGTTTTTTCCGGCAGTCTTGCCGTACTGAGCGATGGCATCGATTCAGCTACCGATGTTGTGATATCGCTGGTAATGATTCTGACGGCTAAAATAATGAATAAACCCCCCGATAAAAAGCATGTATACGGTTACGAAAAAGCCGAAGGCATTGCTACAAAAATTCTGTCGCTGATTATTTTCTATGCAGGTGCCCAGATGCTTATTTCTTCGGTGCAAAGCATCTTCGACTACGATGAACAGGTACTACCCGGTAAACTGGCAATAGGGGTGACCGTTTTTTCCATTATCGGTAAATTGCTTTTATCGTATTATCAGCACCGGCAGGGGAAACGCATTAACAGTCAGATGCTTATTGCCAATGCTGTAAATATGAGAAACGACGTGCTGATTTCTGTGGGTGTGCTTGTTGGACTTGTCTTTACGTTTGTTTTGAATCTGCCGGTATTGGATTCCGTTGCAGGTCTTGTAATCAGTTTATTTATCATTTGGTCGTCTGTAAAAATCTTCATGGAGTCGAATGCTGAATTGCTGGACGGGGTAAAGGATGAATCGGTTTACAACCGTATTTTTGAAGCCGTCGATAAGGTTCCGGAAGCACATAACCCGCACAGGGCACGAATCCGGACCATTGGAAATTTGTACATGATTGCCCTCGACATTGAAGTTGATGGCAACATTTCTCTTAATGAGGCGCATAACATTGCTCATGAAGTGGAAACCCAGATTATCAAGGCAGTTGAGAGTATATACGATATTGTTGTGCATGTTGAGCCTCTGGGGAAAGACCATCCTGAAGAAAAGTTTGGCATCGGCAGGAAATCTTAAGAAGGACTAAATAAATGAGGGACTGGAAGTAATGCAGGAATGATTGAATGCATGAAAACATGAATGCATAATTAAAACTGTATGCCATCGTGAAGAAACTCATATGCCCGAAGCAGACTTCAGGTTAAGGATTCACTTCTTCCGGATTACCACTGAATTGTTTTCCGATTGGAGTAATCATGAAAATCATGGTTTCCCTGATACAACTTTCAACCGACGGGGTTGTTTTAAATGCATAAAAACCTTAAAACAATGTCAATAATGATCATCATAACGAAAAAATTTACATCAATGAGATTAATCACACTGTCAATAGTATTCTTTATAGGTTTGCAACAACCGATATATGCACAGGATGACCAGGTGCAATGGCTGGACATAGAACTTTCCAACTATCAGTATCCGTATCCTGTTTCAATTTTACCCTTACATATCCAGAAACAGGATTTGGAAATGGCTTATATGGATGTACAACCCGACAATTACAATGGAAAGAACATTGTTTTGCTGCACGGGAAAAATTTTAACGGCGCTTACTGGAAAACTACAATTGAGCATTTAACCAAAGAAGGATTTAGGGTAATTGTGCCCGATCAGATTGGCTTTGGAAAATCATCAAAGCCTGATTATTTCCATTACACGTTTCAGCAGCTTGCCCTAAACACCAAAACCTTACTTGATTCATTGAATATAGAAAGCACAGCTGTTTTAGGGCATTCCATGGGGGGTATGCTGGCCACCCGTTTTGCTTTAATGTATCCGGGCATAACTGAGAAACTTATTCTGGTAAATCCTATTGGCCTTGAGGACTGGAAACTAAAAGTACCCTATAAACCTGTAGAATGGTGGTATGAAAATGAACTAAAAAAAAGCTACGAAAGTATCAAAGAATATCAGTTAAGCAATTACTACGATAACAAATGGAAGCCCGAATACGACCGGTGGGTCAACCTTCTTGCCGGATGGACTTTAAACTCCGGCTATGAAACCATAGCCTGGAATGCTGCTCTTACCTATGATATGATTTTTACACAACCTGTAGTCTATGAATTTAGACACATCAAAATACCTACGCTTTTAATCATTGGTACCAGAGACCGGACTGCACTGGGCAAATCCCTGGTATCACCTGAAATAAGAAAGACTATGGGGCTTTATAATGAATTGGGTAAAAAAACACAGAAAACAATTCCCGATGCACAATTGGTTGAGCTGGAAAATATAGGGCATTTACCTCATATAGAAAAATTTGATGCATTTATAAATCCCTTGACAGCATTTTTAAAAACGGGCAGTGCCCGGTAAAGGCAGTGGATGAATATCTGAGATCGGAGATCTGATATCCCGGAGATGGGTTGGGTAATTATGGATTCTAATCATACTCCCATTTCTAAAAGTCTTGGCCCAGTCAAGAAAATGTAACTAGCATTAAGTGCTATGCTGACAGTGTAATTCAGCATTACTGAAGTTAAAAATTCTCAATCGCTGTTTTTTAGTAATTACCTTGTTAAATATTTGCCTCGCAAATAAGGATGATCTACTTTCGACAATCTGATAGATTAAGCAGTTGATCAGGTGATGGTTACGCTCAGTGGGTTTGCTTTGGTATGAAGTTTGATTAATTGGAGGAAACAAAATTCACATTAGTTAGAAAATAATTAGCTGCATCACTCTAAAAAACAAACCGTCACTTTCTTCAGGCTTATAAGTTTTATGACAATTAATTTTTAAATCGTAAAAAGGAAATGCTATGTTTTATGATAAGTCAGAAAAATATTTAAACGAAGCCCCGCCATTTGAAGCACTAAGCTTGCAGAATTACAAAGAAGTCATCGGCAACAAAAAGCTTGAAAAGCTGAAGCAACTGGCCGCGCCGCTGGAAAATAAAGTGTGGGCGCATGTAAATTCAACGTATGTTGGCGGAGGGGTAGCTGAAATGTTAAAGAGCCTCGTGCCGCTGGCCAAGGGTTTTGGCATCGATGCACAATGGCATTTGTTTGAGGCCCACAGTGAAGATTTTTTTTATGTCACCAAAAAGTTTCATGATTTAATCCAGGGAGTCGACCAGCCTTTCAGTGTGGAAGAACTGCACGGAGTGTACATCGACAACTCCATTAAAAATTTCGAGAACTATTCGGTGAAGGCCGATTTAACCGTAGTGCACGACCCGCAGCCTTGTGCCACTTCTGTGTTTGGAAATTACGAAGGACCTAAACTGTGGCGCTGCCATATCGATACCACCTCTGCCAACAAGCTGATTTGGAATTTTTTCCTGCCGTTTATCAATCACTACGACGGCGCAATTTTTACCGATGAACGATTTGTGAAGCAGGGGGTAAGAAAACCGGTCTACAAGATAGCGCCTTCCATTGATCCGTTATGTCCTAAAAACCGGCAGTTATCGGAACTGGAAGCACGACAGGTTCTGGCCCCGCTGTTTAACAAGCACAACATCGATGGAGACCGCCCTATTGTGCTGGCAGTCTCACGATACGATATTCACAAGAACCAGTCAACTATTATTAAAGCGTTCAAGGAAATCAAGAATGACAAAGAAGTGCAGAAGAAAAAGCCCATTCTTATAATAGTGGGCAACACAGCCACCGACGACCCGGATGGTCTGGCAATGTACGGGCAAATGATGGAAGAGCGGGAAAACGATACCGACATCTTTTTGCTGATGAACATCGATAACAACGATGAAAACATTGGAGCTCTGATGCGGATTGCCAACCAGTTTGTGCACATTTCCACCAAAGAAGGATTCGGCCTTGTAGTTACTGAAGCGCTCTGGCAGGGAACACCGGTAATCGGCAGTAATGTGGGTGGTATAAGTCAGCAGGTGATCGATAATGAAACCGGGTTTTTGGTAGGACCTTTCGATATGGAACAAATTCAACAGAAAATGAAATACCTGCTGCTTCACCGCGATGAAAGTAAAAACATAGGCAAACAGGCCATGGAGCATGTGCGGGAGAACTTCCTTTTGCCATCGCTGCTGGAAAAGTACCTCCTGCTGATGCGTTATTATACAGGAATCGACAGCAATCCGCCGTCTTTTAAGATAAGATAGCAGAGGCAAAGGACACCGGACCAGGGGTTCAGAGCAGAGTCAATGGGGCAGAGGGCAGGGGGTGCATGGCATTGGTCACCGGACCTTCACCTGCTGACCGGAGTTCAGCACCGATAGTTGCAAATATCAGCCTACTTAATATTTTGGCGGTCAGGTTTCATAAACGCCATGGGATTATTAAAAATACGTTCCCTAAGCTGTGCCTGGCGGTTAAGCTTCCAGCTTTCAATTTTAAAGAGTACTTTGTGCAGTAAATCAAAGTACAGTGCAACCATAAGCAAAAAAGTAAATACCCAGATAACAAGAAGATTAAACAGCAGCGTACCAAATTTTAAATTCCCAATGTATTTATAGGCGCTGTTAAAATGGGCTGTGCCGTTTCTGTTAACGGGATTCCGGTATATTGGCTCGTCGCCCTGGTAAATCCGGTTATTGGTGATGTGAATTTTATTTGCTGAATATTTATCCCTTACTACTTCTTCCAGTTTATCATTTGTGTGGCGATCTTTAAAATCTTCCAGTAGTTCGGGATTGTTATTAAACAGGGAAAGCACCTGCATGTATTTATCCTCCAGCGCATTGTTGGCCCTGTTGTATTCTTCCTTGTATATTTCAGCGGCGTACTCCAGGTAACCTGAAAGAACTGGAATTGCATCCTTGTTTATTGAGCCTGTACCAATTTGTGCAACTGCCCAAATCACTGAATCATCAGAAGAGGATATATCAGTGAATAGATCTTCGAACGAATTTTGCAGCAGGGGTACCACTGATGCTGCGCTCTTCTGTTGGTTATTTTCTTTGAATGACTGATAAGAAGCCAGGTGCTTTTTCAATTCAGGCACCAGATAAAAAGCTTTAAACCCGAATTCATTTTTCCGCACCTCTTCTTCAAAAAGATGTTTCCTGTAATCATTGTTTTTATAAAGGTTCACCGCCAGCGCCTCATAAGCCCAGCGGGAAGTCATTGCATCCCCGATTAACGGTGTTCTTTCATAACTGTTCAGTGTATTGTGCATTTTATTGAAATCGATGATAACACCGCTAAGCAACAACTGCGGAATCAGTAACAGGGGAATTAAAATGTATATGGCAACAATAGAGTTTAGTCCGGCTGACAGGTTCAACCCAAGTAAATTGGCAAAGCATGCTGTTGTAAAAAGAACCGCCCAGGTGGTAAAAGCAACATCTTTTATTTCGAGCATGTAATTGCTGATTAAGACAAACGAAAGCATCTGGATGGCAGAGAGTGTAAAAAGGATAATTATTTTTGATGTGAGGTAGGCTCCCCGGCTCAGGTTTAAAAATTCTTCACGCCTTCTTATTTTCTGATCCTTAAAAATCTCTTCTGCGCTAATGCTTAAGCCAATAAAAAGGGCAACAACAATACTCATGAAAAGAAAGGCAGGCATATTGTCGTTGTACCTGACCAAATATTCCGCAGTATCGCTGTATCTGGAAAAGAAGCCAAGCAACAGTGCCAAAACCGGCGCTTCGAGCAGGGCGATAGTTAAATATTGCCTGTTGGCTTTTTTAGTAGCAAAGTCCCGTTTTACAAACAGCTTAAGTTGTTTAAACCACTTTGGAATTTCAAATTGAATTTCAGGCAAATGCTGCCGGGTATTGGGGTTGAGTTTCATGAAATCAACCACCCGGGGCTCAACCTTTTCCTTATATCTTTGGTACCAGTCCTCGGGCGTAACCTTACGGCGGCGTATGCTTTTGCCAAACGGATCTACCATCCGCGTCTGGATAATCCGCAGGGGTTGTTCTGTATGCACATTCCCGCAGGCAAGGCATTCGCTTTCATCGGGATTGATATAATTGGCCTCGTTTTTAAAGTAGGTAACCGCTTCCATGGGGTTGCCAAAAAAAACCACCCGGCCTCCTTTATCCATCACAATCATCCTGTCGAAAAGTTTGTAGATGTCGCTCGATGGCTGATGAATATTGGCAAAAACAAGCTTTCCCTTCAGGCACTGCCGTTTCAGGAGGTACATTACTTTTTCGGAATCGGCCGATGACAGGCCCGAGGTAGGTTCATCGACAAACAATACCGATGGCTCACGCATCAGTTCAAGTGCAATGTTCAGCCGTTTACGCTGGCCCCCGCTCAGTATTTTTTTTAACGGACTGCCTACCACAAGGTCGCGTGCTTCCATCAGGTCGAAGTCGTGCAGCGTTTGCTCAATTATCTCTTCGATGGCTTGTTCATCCATGTTTCCAAAGCAGAACCGTGCGTTGTACTTCAGGTTTTCGTAAACGGTAAGCTCTTCAAGCAGCAAATCAACCTGGGGAACATAACCGATAATCCCTTTTACAAACTCTTTGTCTTCAAGGTTATGAATGTCGAATCCATTGATAACAATGCGGCCTTTATGTGGTTTGAGTTTACCATTGAGAACATTCAGCAGGGTTGTTTTGCCAACACCACTTCCTCCGAGGATGCCCACCAAATCGCCCGAGCGTTCCTGAAAACTCAAGGGATGCAATCCGTAATTTTTCCGGCTGAAGCGGTATTCAACATCCTCGGCATTGAAAACGATGCTGGGTTTTCCTGATTCCTGGATGAACCGGGTCATAATGCTGCTGTAGTATATCGGAATAATCCTGGAGGTTCTCAAAATTCCCCCGGGAGGAAACACATACAATTTGTTCTGAAGCAGGCGATGTCCGTTAAGGTACATGTTCCTCGGACCCCAATATTTAAAAAACAGCAAGTTGATGCTGCTTATACGGATGATCTCAAGTTCAACTTGTTGGTTCTCGCGGTAAAGGTGTTTGATTTGTTTAACAGGATATTCTTTATTCCCGTTAACCACAAACAGGTTGCTTTTTTCTTTTACCGCATGAATGGATTCTAAAAAAAAACGGGACAGGTCATTGTACTCGCGCGATTTAATTTTTAACCCTTTTGCAACGATGTCAACAATCTGCCGGTCATGAATACTGGTGGTTCCATCTTTATAAATGAAATTTAAAAGCTGAACCACAATCATAAACCGCGTTTCCAAATCGAACTGATCGACTATTCCTTTGCAAATTTTCCGGATGTACTTTTTGTTGATGAATTTTTCTCCGTCCCCATCCTCTTTGTAAAGGATCCCTTTATTCTCTATGTGATAATAGTGGACAAAGGAATAATACAAATCCTTGTATTTTTCAACCTGTTCACGGCTAAAATTTTCTTCCAGGTACGAAATCACTGAAAGTGAGGCATGCTCAGAAGTTTTGTTGTCATCGTAATCGGTTACAATGGCAAAAAATTTTAACAAGCTTTCAATAATCTCTTCGTACATAAACCAGCAACTGTAAAACGGGCTTTTAACGCCCTTACGGGTACGAAAAAACCCGTTAATTATATTTTTTTACACAAGTCCTACTCAACGTACTTGTTCCTGATCTCAGTGACTGTTTCCGTCAGCTTTGTAACCTGCTCTTTTGTCATCGATGTGGTTCCCTCTTCAAGCGCATAAATGTCATTTATAGCTGAAACATCACGGTAGGTTTCGCTCAGCAATTCCGAATCTTTATATTCTTCCAGCAGTTGGGTCAATTCATTAATATGCTGTTTTTGAAAAAGTAAGGTTTCAATCAGACGCGGGTTCTGAAAGGTGTTTTCCGAAATGTGTGTGGTGAGGTACAATCCCTCGTAAACGGTTCCTGCCAGCACCAGGTAGGAAAGCTCCGTTCTCCCCTGTTTATTCAGAAAAGAATAGGCATCCTGAAACACATTTGTGACGATTTCAATCAACGCTTCCTTATTGTTGATATTCTCTGAAATTTGGTCCGGCAAATCATCCGGTAAGGCTGCGGTCAAATCAAGTTCGCGTGTCAGCCGTTCAATCGCCCTAAAATAATTCTGTATTTCAGCTGACTGGTTGTAGGTTGTTGCGTAGGTGAGGTCAGCGATGTAAATACCAAGGTTTACAGCCCTGTCTTTTTCAGTGAAATAACTGCCTGCCTTTTCCGGATCGTTGGCAATATCAAAGATATAACTTGCTTCGATTTCATTTAGCATATTGGTTACCTCAAAAGTTGAGGGAAGCGGATAAATGTACTCTTCGACCTCCTGCTCAATCCGCTCGTCGGAAATTTCCTGCTGCTTATTATCCTTTTCCTGGTTTCTGTTGCCGCAGGAATAAAAGCCGCCTGCCGGTATCCCAAATACGATGACCAATAAAATTAATTTAAAGGCTTTCAGTGTTCTCATTTCTTATTTTTTTTATGTTAGACTTTCAATTCGTAAAACGCCAGCTAAAGTATTATCAGTCAGCCGCTTCGTTTTATTAAACTACCGCTGTACTTAGCTTATTCAAAATAACACAAAAATATTGGTAATGTATAAATTTGGAACATAAAATCGATATATGTTACCATTGCTTAAACACTTTTAGCAATTGAGCCGGAATTTGTAAACTTTACGTTAACTGCCGGGTATACCCCATGCCGGTGAGAACAATTCAATCAGCCGGTAACGGCTTTTAGCCGGATTATCACCTCTGTGCTGCAACCTTAAATCCCCCAAACCTTCATTCTTTTATCCTCTTCAATCCACCTTAAACCAAATAAGCCCCATTAGCGCCAGAAAACTGCAGTTTCTTTACACCCTCAAACATTCAAACGCTGCAAACCGTCTCAAGCCACCTCAAACAACACAGACCCCATAAACCTGCAACTTCTTCAAACCACTTCAACCATTCAAGCGCGTCAACCTCTTCAACCATTCAAAATCTCAACCCCTCAAACATTTGAACTCCTCAAACTCCTCTTCCCGTATACACACTGTCGCTCATCTCCGTCTGTTCCCGGTTACGGAAGGCTATCCATACATCCGCCGTTCCTGCCGACAAGTCAGGCTTCCACACGTACCGGCCATCGGAGCGGCGCGTATCGGTAAAACGGTAAGCGACTTTGCCGGTTTCTTCCGACAGCGCCACCACTACCAGGGTGTCGTAAGCACGACTGCCGACAGCCTCTGCATCGTTTTCCCATTCAATAAGCAAACTATCGGGCTGTGCAGTTACCGTTGCACTCACCGGCACCGGCAATGGCCCGCGGCTCAGCAATGCCCGGCTTTTATCCACGTAAATATCGGGGTATTCCCCCGCCAAAGCATTGCGCATAAGGTACGACTGTGCTTCCGCCCGGGCCGTCCGCCCCGGTTTTTCTGCCGGAAAGGTAAGCTTTAACAAATCGGAAAAAGGATTCAGAAACCCGTTCACCGCCTGCAGCCGTTGCCGTTGAGCCAGCTGTGCCGGTGATTTGCGGTCGCGGTAATGCTCCGGCTTTGTCCGCACGATGCCCCGGCCGTTCATCTTATAAACCACCAGGTTGCCCAGCCGTCCGCGGCCGCTGTCGAATATGTTGTCAATTGTTGCCATCTCTTTAACTTTTAGCTCTAAGTAAAGATATAACAAAAATTTTGTTTTTTCGATGTTTAGTCGGGGTTAATTCAGGATTAATTCGGAGTTAATTCGGGAGGATACGAATTTAACACGAATTTGTAAAGAATAAAACACGAATTAAATTTAAAATAAATTGGAAGATGGATAATTTTTAATCTCCCTTAGCAGGAAGAAAATTGCACGGGTTATCTGCAGGGATATGGAAAACAAATTTATTTTATGCCGCTCATATACAGTGATATATGTAAATAAAACCAGTTGCGATGATCTTCTTTAATCCGATATCCCGGACTGCAGGTTTATAAAATACCCAAGCAATGCCAAGTCAATGGCCGGGACCAGCAGGTTCCATACAATCAAATCGGTAAAACCGCCTGGTGAAAACAGCCCGTTAATTGCCGAATTGTAAAAATGCCGGATTGCTGACGATTGTTTCTGTGTTTCAACCAACCTATTTATACCGCAACAAAAGTTCCCCTGAGTTCTGCGTGAACGGGACGATGATTTGACAAATATTTTCGTATTGCATCTATGGCTCTTTCTGACTGATTTTTCCGGTTGCGGCCATATTTTTGAGGTACACCTTGCATCGTAACGAAAGTTGATGAGTAATATTTGTCAGCCTGAATTTCTTCATTGCCGGCAAACAGTTTTTGAATCCGGAGTCCCGGTGGGTTTTCAATTTTAAAGTATACATTAAGCCCGAGACAACGTTTAACATATCCTCCCATTTGCTGATAGGGGTCACATGAAAACGTCCGTTCGAGGTTCTCCTCAAGCATTTCCAAAATTTCCGCTCCGGACTGCTCAACTGTTGATACAGGCGGATTCATGGGAATGATGTTGTAAAGGTCATTCAATGTTATCTGTCCCGGAACGATGGGTGCACCGTAGCGCCAGCCATTCGAAAAGGCCAGTTGGGCACCGGTGCTTTCAAGCAACGCCTGAAGCATAAAATTGTCCATTGTTGTCTCCAGGTTTGTTCCCCGGTTGAGTGCTGTGGATGTTTCACCAACAACTTCTGAGAGTTCATCCCGGTAAGGTGCCAGTGACTGCTTAACCCGTTCTTCCACGATGGGGTCAGGCTGGGTGGTTGCTTCAACCTCAATCAGTCGGTGCCTGTAATCAACGATTTTACCCTCATTCACCTCCAGGTCCAGGCGGCCTAAAAATGAACCATGGCAACCTGATTGTATAACAATTGTTTTTCCATTGAGAACCGGATAGTAAAGACGGTTATGCGTATGGCCGCTGAGACATACATCGATGCCTTGTACTTCGGTTAAAAGTTTCATATCCTGGGTAAAACCAAGATGTGAAATCAACACAATCAGGTCAACCTTTTCCTGGTTGCGCAGGTTATCAATAATTGGAGGAAGTTCATCTTTACCCAAAGTAAAATATATTCCTTCGCTGAAGGAGGAGGGCATCGTTTTGTCTACAATTACAGAAGCAATTCCAACAATTCCGATTCGCAGTCCGCCGGTCTCTTTTACGACATACGGCTGGAAAACCGGCTTTCTGGTCCCTTTATCAAAGACATTGCATGCCAGCATCGGATAATTAAGTTTTGCAACCTGCTGCTTCAATACTTCCGGACCATAGGCAAATTCCCAATGGCCTGTTGTGGCATCAAGCCCCAGTGTATTTAATACCGGAACCAGGGCTTGTCCTTGTGAGGCAAAGGCAGGATAGGTGCCATGCAGCGTGTCCCCGCAGTCACAAAAGATACTATCAGTACTTTCGGCCTGAATTTGTTTTACAAGGGTAGCAATACGGGCATAACCACCGGCCTGGCGGTATACAGCATGAGCACCTTGCCAGAACATCTCCTGGTGGATATCTGAATAAGCATGGGTATCGTTCATTTGAACAATGGTGAGGCGGGCATTTTTTGTTCTCATTTTGATTTTTTATTATGTGATGTACTGACCGGGTGACCAATATGGCTAACCCTCCTTTAAGCCGGTAAGCCGGTAAGCCGGAAATTAACGTCACGCCGACAATTCACCTGATTGTGTGCATATTGTGCTGTATCATTTCGTTGTAATGTTTTTAACGTCGGACGATTTGAAAAGTTCCCGTTCGGGAGCGTTTTCCTCTATTGACAGGGATGAATGGTTTTATCAAAAATTCGTGAGAGCATAATTTTTGTTTCACCGGATGGCATTCCTTATTCTTACCTGCAGGAACCTAGAAAGAGGGGATGCTATACAATGTAAATGTTTTGTCCCTTTTTGTGTTTCGCAAATAAAATTTACAAAATTTAGGAGGCTCGTGCCGTTTACAAACATAAAGTCTTTACCTGCTGTGATTTACTGAATTTGCACAGATTGTTTTCGTGTATGCTGCAGCCCGGGCGGGGGCATCACCATAAGCTACAGGCCGAACTGGCTGAACTTGAAAAATCGCTAAATTAATCCTGTTTTCATATTCGGAAATGTTGTAACTTTAAGAAGGATTGGCAGCCTGGCGGGTTTCTTCGTGAATTAATTATTTTATAGCAACAAATAAATGATTGAATGATGCCTGTAGAAAGAAAACTGAACATTCCGAATCTCCTTTCATTGTACCGGTTGCTGGCATTTCCTTTCGTATTTTATTTTGCTGTTACCCGGCAGGAAGATGTTTTTGTTTTCCTGCTGATGCTTAATCTGGTGACGGATGTATTGGATGGCTGGATAGCAAGAGCTTTTCACCTGGAAACTGAATTTGGGGCACGTCTTGACTCCATTGCCGACATTGGCACTTATGTTTTGGCAGTCACAGGGATTCTTGTTTTTAAGGCTGCTGAATTTTACCCGCACCGGGTAAGTTTCGGGATTTTTCTTCTGCTTTTTGTGGTTGCCAACGTGTTGTCGGTTATCAAATTTCACCGGCTGCCCAGCCTGCATCTTTATTCCTGGAAGATTGGCGGATATATCCAGGGATTTTTCTTTTTTGTACTGTTTGTCTTTGATTTTTTTCCTGTATTGTATTATGTAATGATATGCTGGGGGATATTAGCCTTTCTCGAACACATCGTTATCCAGCTTAGAATTAGGCGTATGCAATCGAACCTGAAAGGTCTTTTTTGGGTACTTAAGGTACCCCATAAAAGTTAATACGGTATAGTGCATTTCCTGACCCAAGGGCACCCAACGTGACCGGAATTAACAACAACCCGTTTTCATCTCCTTCAATCCGATGCTCTTCAATCTGTCGTTTTGCCCTTGAAAAACAACCATTTTCTCTTGCCCGCTCCCCTCTGAGCATAAGCAATAATCCTATCTGGAATGCACATCTTTCTGCCAACTTTATTTTCTGGTTTTCAAGAAACTGATGATGTGTCCGGGAAAATAATTCTATGCTTTCTGATTCGCGACCTGTTAATTATGCTGCAAGTGCCAGCTGATAAAGTACATCCCGGTTAGGTTCCTGTTCCCGTTGAATCAACGTTCTATAAACCTCTGAACACGACCTTTCCCGGTTTAATCCGCTCTGAAAATATCTGCCGGATGATTCCATAGCATTCTATGTATGTAATAAAATTAAAACTAATTAAGGAGAATACAAAGATTTTTATGTTGAAGAACTTTTATGCGCGATACACAGCCATTCGTGGTCATCAGGTTAAATCAGGAATATCAAGGTTCAGACATGGACCCGTTTAAACTGGAGGCTTTTGGCTCCAATGAGAAGCCCCGGGGGATTCGAATGAAAAAAAATTGTAACTTTAAAAATATAATTTATAAACATGTAGCACTAAAATTCGTACAGTGGATGTTTTCGATACCCAAAACGTGATTGAAATTCAAGGAAACTCAATCGCCTATTATAGAGCAGGTAAGGGTGAAGTAGTTTTATTTGTTCACGGCATTACTACCTATTCTTTTATATGGAGAAAAGTAGTTCCATATTTTGAGGATAAGTACGATGTTGTTCTTATTGATTTGCTGGGGTGTGGTGATTCCGATAAGTCGCTAAACCAGGACTTTTCCTTAAAACGGCAGGCACATCTGCTGAAAGATTTTTGTGATAAACTTGAAATTGCCCGGTTACACCTGATTTGCCACGATGTGGGTGGGGGTGTGGGGCAGATTTTTGCCGTTAACTATCCTGAATTGCTTTACGATTTAGTGCTTATAAATTCTGTTGCTTATAATTTTTGGCCCGTACAGCCTATCGTTGCTTTACGTACACCGATTATAAGGCAAATTGCCATGGCGTCGCTGGATTATGGAATGTTTGAAGTGATTGTAAAAAGAGGTCTGTACAATAAACAGCATTTTACCGATGAACTCATGGATTACTTCTATAAACCTATGAAAACTTCAGCCGGACGCAAAGCATTTTTGCATTTTGCAAAATGTCTTGACAATAGAAACCTGACTGAAATCGAAAATGAACTCCGGCAATTGAAAATTCCGGTATTAATCATCCGCGGGCTGGGTGATGTTTACCTGGATGCCTCTATTTCAGAGAAACTGCATTCTGAAATACCCGGCAGTAAACTTATTGAAATTGAAACTGCCGGTCATTTTATACAGGAAGAGGAACCTGAACAAATATCGGCTTCCATTATAAATTTTATCCGGAAGGAATGATGCAAAAAAGCAATCCCAAAATAAAAGAGCTCAAATCAAAAATTCGGTTACTTGAGTTTGAAAACGAAACCTTATCGGCTAAGGCTGAGGAGAATCTTTTATTAAATAAAGCTTTTGAAGAAATCAATGTTTACGATGATATTGATAGCTTAATGATAAACACACTGGAGAATATTTCCATTTTGTTAAACATTCCGTTTTCGGGTTTATTTGATTATGTTGATAATAAGTTCATATGCATTAGCAGTTATGCCCTGTTTAGTAATGAAGATACCACCAATGTCCATTTTAGCTTTTCAGATGCCGTTGTTAAAAAACTTGCTACACAGGAATTTGATATTTTATCGGATAAAGATTTTACATTCGCGTATCCAGATGCGGATTTTAAGGCTGAGAATGTTGTAATTATACCTCTTGATTCAGAGATTATAAAAAACCGGTATTTTGTTTTTGCAAATGAATCGGATAAACAGGATTTGATGGACCGGATTCCCTGGTTTATAAAAATAATCCGGATTATCTCTGCTAAGCTCGAACGGATTTATTATCATGATGAATTGAAAAAATTAAATGAAGAGCTTGAGCAGCAGGTAGAATCAAGGACTGCTGAGCTCTACCGGCAAAATAAGGAATTATTGACAGCAAAGGAAAAAGCAGAAGAAAGTGATCGGTTAAAAACTGCATTTTTGCAAAACATCAGTCATGAAATAAGAACTCCGATAAACGCCATTATGGGCTTTTCCGGCTTGTTGAATGAAAATTTCGGCAATCAGGAGAAACTTGAGAAGTTCACCGGTATAATAAAACAACGAAGCGCTGATTTGCTTGATATTATAAACGATATCCTGGAAATATCGAAAATAGAATCCGGACAGTTGACGTTAATCATCGATGCATGCAATGTTCCAGCTTTATTTTCTGATCTTGAATTGTATTTTAATGAATATCAAAAACGAACAATTAAAAAACAGGTCGGATTAAAATTCAAGGCGCAGTCACCCGCTAACCTTGTCATCCGGACAGACGAGGTTAAACTAAAACAAATACTGATAAACCTGATTAGCAATGCGTATAAATTTACTGATTCCGGAGAAATAGAAGTTGGCTGCTTTCTAAATGAGGAGATGATTGTATTTTACGTTTCCGATACAGGCATAGGTATTTCCGTTAAGGACCAAACCAAAATTTTCGACAGATTCTACCAGGTACATCAAGTTGAAAACCGGATAAATGAAGGTACTGGCCTTGGCTTATCCATTGTTAAAGGCCTTGTGGAATTATTGGGAGGGGAACTGTGGCTTAAATCAAAACCGTCGGAGGGCAGCACCTTCTTTTTTTCAATTCCTTATGAAGCATCGGATTCATCCGGTACAGTTTATGATGACATTGAATCCGGTGAAGATTTCGGTTTGCCAAATAAAAGTGTGCTTATCGTAGAAGATAACATTTTCAGTCTGGAATACCTGAATGAAATACTTTCGGACACTGGTATAACGGTACTTTCGGCAATTAACGGACATGAAGCAATACATATCTCCCGAACCCTGCCTGTTGATTTGATATTATTGGACATTCGGCTTCCGGATATGGATGGGTATGCGGTTATGAATGAAATAAGACAATCAAAACCACAAATGAAATTCATCGCTCAAACAGCCTATGCCGGATTGGATGAAAAACAAAAAGCACTTGATTATGGATGTACCGATTTTATCACCAAACCTATCAGCCGGGAACTGCTATTGAAAGTACTCAGCTCTCATCTGGCCTAATTTATGTTAATCCCGCAACAGTGGAGTGGTTTTTTGGGGCGTTCATCCAAACGGAAACAAAAATCAGAATATATTGGAGTATTTTTTATTTAGTTCTCCGGCTTGTATTTGAAACAAATAAGTAAATTTAGGCTGAAAATTCCTTATTAAAAAAACCAATACCAAAACAACCAATGAGCGAAAGCAAGTTTTTAGTCGGGCAAAAAATACTTATTGCTGAAGATGATGAAAACAGCTTCTATCTTCTTGAATACATATTGAAGGAACAGAATGCCGAAATCATACATACCCGGAATGGGGAAGATACCATTCATGTGCTAAGGGATAATCCTGATGTCAGTTTAATTTTAATGGATATAAGAATGCCGGGAATGAATGGTTTGGATTCGGCCAGGAAGATAAGGGAATTTAATCCAACGGTTCCTATAATTGCGCAATCTGCGATGCTTAATAAGGATGATAAGGAAAAGGTTTTAGCGGCCGGGTGCAATGATATGATTTTAAAACCGATTGACAAGGAACTTATTCTTAGTAAAATAAAAGAGCATCTGCGATATTGACCGGGTGCCTTTATTACTTCGGCTTAAATTGCCGGTTTATCGGATGGCATTCTTTTTAGTTTAGTTACCTGCAGGAATCGGGATTAAAAAGAGGGGATGCTATCCCTCGTAGCAACTTATCAAAAGACTTTCACTGCCCTCTGCTACTGAATATTTATAAATAAAAAAGTGATGAAAAAAAAAGTGGCTCCTCGTTTTATCATCAAAAAAAAATAGTTGGGTTTAAAATATTAAAAGCACGATAATTAAGACAAAGACTTATTCACATAGAATTCTACAATTTGGAAGAAAAACTGAATTTTATCTGTTTTTTTATTAAACAGGACCTGTAAATTTGACCATCAAAACAAATTTTAAACAGCATACATTTGATCTTATGATTCAGAAACCATTCTCATTTGGAAAATATTTCAATGCTTAGTCTTACTATTCAGCACCCTATGAAATATACTAAATAAATTTAACTGGAATATTCAATAGCAAACTTTATCAGTCCTATGAAAAACTTTAAATCATTTTTTACATATTGTCTTTTGACAATTTGTTTCATTATGTATGGATGTCAAAAAGAAATAATAGTATTGCCAACTCCCCAGATTGAAATTACATCCTATGAGGAGACTGCTTTTGGAGAATTTCAGGTAGAAGTGATGATCGACCTGGGAGAGGGGCAACAAATAAAAGGTGCAGAGTTGATTCTTGATGATATTACCGTTGAAAATGCATCCTCAATCATTAAAAAAATTGAAGTTTCAGAAGAGCGAAAGCAATTTAAAGTTATTACCATTGACGAAGTAAAAGTTAATCACGATTATAAAGCTGTTGCCAGTTTAAAAACCGAGAATTACGAGTATGTAAGTAAATTAAAAATCATAAGAGCTTCAAAAAATAATTTTGTTTTAGAAGTTGCTGAAGACCCTTTTTTTGCAAATTCATTTGAAAGCATCTCAGATTATGTTTCCAGAGGTGATAAATTTAATGCAATATTCTATTTTCAAAGTGATATCGAAAACAAGTCCCTTGAAATCAGACTTGATCGTAAAATTAAACTCAATCATAACCTTGTTTTTGATGGAAATTATTCAGAAAACCGTGGTTATAAAGAAGTTTACGGGGAGGTTGAAGTTCCCTTGCTTCTTGAATCTAAAGAATATGATGTATATGCTTATGTCGATGATGTTGAAATAAAAGCTGCTGGCAGGATTAAAGTATTGCCGGCAAATTGGAACCTTTATAATGATGATTTTCCGGGAGAAATATTAGAAGATAAGGCCTGGTTTTTAGCTGATAATGAATTGTATATTATTCAAAATTTTTATTCATCAGTTGATAGAAGCTCTAATTTTCCTGTTTACAAATTTAACTTGGATGAAAATTCCTGGACTCGTGTAAATAATTTTGAAAATTACGAGTTGGGAGAGTATCAGTATAAAGTTTTACCTTATAATATACAACATAAATCAAATGGATATTTATTCTTTAATGAGAATGATGAATCGATTAAGCTATATAAATACGACAAATCTCTTAATTCATTTAATTTTGTAACGGAGTATCCCGGTAGCGGAATGTGGGACCATGTTGTTTTTTATATTGATAATAATCTTTTTATTGGAGGAGGCAGTCATCGAAGTTTTGATGGTCCGGGTGGACTTAGTGAATTTTGGGTATTTGACTTTAATACAGAGGTTTGGAAACAATTAAATGATTTTCCATCTGACTTTCTTTCAGTTGGTACCAGCTCTTGCTCTGGGGCCAATGATGCTTATATATTTGAATCAGAAAAGAGGCTTTGGAATTATGAGCCTGAGATTGATCAATGGAAATTGATGAATCGGTTTCCAGGAATTGAGAGATCTTTATCAAGTTTGGTATTACATAATGGTGAAGTATTTGTTATTGGGGGCTATCAAAATAATGGAATAAGATATTCATTATGGGATTGCTGGAAGTATTCGCCTTCTGAAGAAAAATGGGAACTCCATTCATTTTTACCACATGCTTCAGAAATGGGCATTGCTTTTAATTGGAAAGCAAAAATATATTATGGAGTGGGATATCATACCAACTGGAATCATGAGGACATTACAAATATTTATACGCTAAACCAAAACTGAAAATGAACCGTACTGTTTTAACCTGGATACTGCTTTTTTTTGTTGTTTCTTGCACAAAGGAAGTTTTAGTAATACCTGAGCCTGTCTCTGAGGAACTGGGACAATCTCCCGAAGAATTTGATATCGAAGTTCGGAAAGTTACCGACACTTATATCTGGATTGAATGGAATGATGCCATCGATCCGGAAGGGGAAGAAGTTACCTATGAAATTTCTCAGAATGATTCAGTTATTATTTATAACTACAAGTTTAATGCCTTTACAATCGAAAACCTCCAGCCCGATACGGAATACAAAATTGGAGTAATTGCTTCAGATGTCAATTATAATAGGCAATCAAATTTTGTAAAAGTCAGGACCAAAGAACAACTTTTACGCGGATACTCTCATTACGATTTGGGATTTCATTTTGATTATTATTTCACACATGCAATAAAAACCAGTGATGACGGGATTTTGGTTGCCGGAAGAAAAGATGATTTATACGGAATTCAATTCCTTTTGAAAATTGATTGTGATTTTGAAATTCAATGGCTAAAAGAATTTGAGGGCGACTATACAGACCATATTTCGGAATTGATTCAAACACAGGATGAAAGTTACATAATTGCGAGACATAAATCAGTAGCTAAAATTGATGCTTATGGAAATCAAATTTGGTCGTATGCAAATGGGATTGAAACAAATCTTACTCAGATTAATGCTGTATATGAGACAGAAAATGGCGATATTGTTGCAGCAGGAACCGCAGATTTAAATTCTGTAAATAACGAAAATATTGATTTGAAAGGTTTTATTATTCGACTCTCCTCAAACGGAAATCTTATTTGGAGTAAGTTTTATGGGGATACCTTTAGAAACAGAGCAGACCAAATCGTTGCAAAGCCGAATGGAAATTTATTGATAGCCGGAACCGTTACTTATTATTACGAAGGCAGTACTGAAGACAAAAACTGTTTGTGGGTTTTGGAAACCGATAAGAATGGAGAAGTTATTTTTAATTCAGTAATGGGAAACCAATTTAAAGGCGATGACATAATAAAGGACATTGTATTATGGGATAACACTAACCTTCTTTTTTGCGGGAGCAGTTATGGTGCCATGGGATATGCAGGTGCATATAATTATAATCCAAGATTTCTAAAAATAAATTTTTCGAACGAAAAATTATGGGACAAATATCCAGAAGTAGAAGATTTGGGTGCATTCCCAACGTATGATGGAATTATAGAAGTAACAGATGAAAAATTTAGCTTCTTTGCAAATGGTGAAAGAGGAATATATGTTGGAACAATAAACAATTCAGGACAAATAATTTGGGATTTAAAGATTTTGGACATTCCTGATAGTATTTTTATGAAATTTCTTGATAATGATGATCTGGCCTGTTTGACAACCAGTGGCTATTTGTTTGTGGTCAATCCAAACGGTTACAAAGAATAGTTTGCAGGTATAAATTTTACCTGAACAATCGGAAATTTACAAGATTGGACGCAGATCCCGATGTACATTGGGATAATTCTTTATGATTTATTTGATGCAGAATCCGGGAGGACATAGGAAGTTTTGGTTTCAGCTGGTTTGCATCCCTTGTGTTTACCTGCAGGAACCGGAATCAGAAGAGGCGGATGCTATCGCCTTTGAGGCATAAGGTGTTAAAATATGTTACCTGGAAAGACAATAATCTTTGACTTTTAAAGTCAAAGTCCCGTTGGGCTGCAGATAAATGAAACGTTCAGTTTTTGGGGATGCCGGAAAAGATAAAATTGGGCCTTAATAATGGCAATTTACTGTATTTACAGGTTTAAAAGAATCAGGAGAACCGTTGGCTCTCCTGATTCAAGTTTCTCTGTTGCTGAAAAGGAGCAGATAGTGCAATTTGTTTCCGGCAAATTATTGATTTTTAACCTTCTCTTTCATATGGTCTATAACCATCGTATGTTCGTGCTGGGGGCTGAACATTATGAATTCAGCATCTGCATTGACCTTTACGTTATGTCCTGCCGGCCAGTAAAACAGTTCCTTTTCGTCAACCGTTTCCTGGTTTCCGTCAGCATCGGTTGTGGTAATTTGACCGCTGAGCACATATCCCCAGTGAGGGGTCTGGCACAAATTTCCTTCAAGTCCCATGAAAAGGGGGGTGGTATCAACACCGGCTGAAAGGCTGAAGTATTCGCCACTGATTTTGCCGAGTCCTGTAGCGTCGCCAAAATCAGTTCTCTGACGCAATACTGCACCGGGAATCTCCATTTTAACCTCAATGTCGTCTTTTGCAATTTTCATGATAGTTTCTCCTTATTAATGTTGGATGAAAATCCCACATGACAAGCTATTGCTGCATCCATTTCAGTTAATAACGGACAGGCTGTGTATAACATCCTTACAGAGGAAATGTTCAGTAAAGAACTAAGGGCAGAAAACTTAGAGAAAAGATTGAAGGCCTGTCTGCAATCAGGGAGGCTGCAACTTTGGGGGGCGGAGCCGGGTTGCAGCTGTGACTTTTTTGCTGCACTGCAGCTAAAAGCCTGCATAAGAACTATGAAATTCAGCGGGACATATGTTAAACCCAATTTGAAACCGGATTTGAGTGCCACACCATTTTACGGCTGCACGCTGAAAACTTTTACTTTTGGCAGATGTTAATTAAAATGAGAAAACCCTTTTTTATTTACTAAAACATACAACTATGGCAGATCTTAATATTAAAAAGAAAAGTAACAAGAAACCGCTGCTTTGGACGGTTTTGGCGCTGTTGGCAGTTGTTGCAATAATCTTGGTTTTGATAGGTAACAATGAAGATGAAACTTATGTGGAAACCGAAGAAGAAGTTGTTACCGAACCCGGAACATGGGGAGATGATGCCGGCACTGGAGAAGCCAACCAGGCAATTGACCAGTATGTTACCTATACCTCTGATTTGGGAGAAATCGATGTTGACCACGAGACATCACACAGAGGTATAACCTTACTCGCCGACGCATTGGCCACGCTGACAAATGATGCGCAGGATGATGTGGAAGAGCTTCGGCAACAAGCCGACCAGTTGCTTGAAAACCCTAATACGGATGAGCATGCCGGAATTGTGCACGATGCTTTTGTGACGGCGTCAAGGATTATTGAAGAGAACGTTGCAACTACTGATGCACTGAAGGAGGAAGCCAACCAGGTTACGAATGCCGCACAGGCTGTTGATGGCGATGTGTTGTTAACCGACCAAAAAGATGCCGTCAAAAACTTCTTTGACACAGCAGCAAATACACTTAATAACCTTGAATAAAATAAAGATTTTTGTTGCAGGACATTACCACATATCCATTTTTTTAAATCATAAAAACACTGTTATGGCAGATAAAAAACACAGCAAGCTGGAATATCTCAGCAATTTAAGTAAGTATAAGATGGCTGATGATGATCCTGATGTAAGAGGATGGGACGTATACGACGCGAATGACGATAAAGTGGGAAAAGTAACCGGACTGCTGGCAAGCCCGGAGCGGGAAAAAATTGTTTACCTTGACGTGGAACCCCTGGAAGAACTCTTGTCTGAAAGTCATAATCCCTTTGATGCCGCACATGAAGGGGGAATCCATGAATACCAGGACCGGAAAGGAAATGTACGGATGATTATTCCGGTTGGAGTGGCCCGAGTCGACAGAGACAGAAAAGTTGTGGTGGCCGATGGCATCCGGAAGTCAGCATTTAAAGATTATCCGACTTACCGCTACCGCGAGGATTTGCCAATTCATGCTGATTATGAACGTCAGGTGCGAGACAGAAACCGAGGTGTTTTCCATCCAAATGAAGGTACTCTGCCGGAAGAAAATGAACCTGAAAGGAACGATTACGGCACTTCAGATTATGATGCCGACCGGTTTTACGGGCGAAAAGAAAGAGGGTCCAGATAATTGTGCTGGTGACTCCTGAATTATCCATTAGGTTATTGATCAGGTGAACCTAATTTACCTGATCAATAACTTAAAGTTATGCTTTCTCAAAAAAGTCGTTCGTTATTTTCAGGTTACCCCGGATTTCATCGATAGCAAACAGAAAGGTATGCTGCATGTTCAATATTTCCGGATTGTTTTCTGCAAATTTTATGTCGTTTTTTATTTTTGAAATGACTGCCGCTAAATCATCGAATTCCTGTTCATTATCGAATTCCGATTTGCTTATTTTATCCAGTATGTGGGTTACTGTCTGCATAAACTCATTAATGTTGTTCCGAATTCCGGAAAGTTCTCCGCCGATTTCTGTTTTTGTTTTTGCCGAAATGCGGTCGGTCATCACCACCGAGATGTAAACTTTCTCTATGGCATCTATGGCATTCCCGATGTTTTTTGAATCGTAAAATTTAATGTTTTTTGCTGCATTCCGGGCACCGCCCATATTGGAATAAAAGTTTTTCCGGGCATACTCGGGGCTTTTCCCATCTTCCGATTGCGTGTTGTGCATAACTATGGTAAACCGGTCGCTCAATGCCATTACGGCTTTGCGCATATAATTTTTGGCTCTTACTTCGGCTTTGTGAGGCATCACCAGTAACGAAACCAAAACGCCTATACCGGCACCTGTGCCAATAGCAATTATCCTGTCGGCAGAGATCTCAATGACATTGGCTTCTGCTCCCAATGCAATTGAAACAGCTGCCACCACACCGTAGCGCCACTCGCTTTTTACTGCTGCTATGGCATTCATTACCAGCATGGTTAAAGCCAGGGCAGCTGCCGTTCCCCAGCCATGGGGCAAAAGCCAGACCAACAGAACAGCCAGGATTATCCCCAGCAGCGTTGCCATAACTCTGTTCCGTGCGGCAGTTAATGTACTTCCAATGTGGAAGTCAAGGATCAGGACGGCAGCCAATATGGATAAAAAAGCCTCTCCGGGTCTTATCTGAGTAATGACAGCATAGGTAACCACTGCGGCAACAGCCGATCGCAGGGACAGCCTCAGGATATCCTTTTTATGGCTCTTTATTGTTTTTTTTAATCTGTTCAGCATAAAACAAGTATATCTTATAAAAATGGGATATATCACCACAACGAAAAATGTACGAACAGGTTTACTACAAAATTACAAAAATGTGCTGCCAGATTTTGTGATTGGCAGTCATTGGTGGTAAATAATGGTGATTGGTGGAGATTGATAGCAGCTGGCATATTCGTACTTATCGAATTCCGAATTTTTAAGTGCCAGAAGGAGATTTATTGTATTCGCACTTTCGACTCCCGGAACTTTTAATAGAACTTTAAAAGTAAGAAAAAGAGACCTCCCCTGAACCATAGGGCAGATGAAGACTGCACTACTGTTTCTTTTCATAGCCAAACATTAACTCACCACCTTTTACAAGCGTTTCGTGGCGAATGGTGAAATCAGCCAAAGGCTGTTTGTTAAAATTTGCGATTAATACCTTGTAACTTTCAGGTGAATTATTTTCAGTGTTGATTATGATTTCCTTTCCGGGATAATAATCCGGATTGAGTTGAATGGTAACTTTATCAAACATAGGGCTGCCCAGCTGGTATACCGGATTTTCTTCGGTTCCCCCGTTTAGCTGAAACAGTCCGAGTTTATAAATTACAGCCAGGCTTCCCATTAACCCCTGGTCTTCGTCGCCATTGTACCCTGAGTTGGTTGCAAACCCATTGAAGGCAGTTTGTGCTACTTTTTTCGACCAGTATTGCGTCCGGTCGGGCCGGTCGAGCTGATTGAAAATAAATGCCGTTTGCATGGAAGGTTGATTTCCATAATTTATAGGGATTCTGCGGTATTCGGGGTGCGTTTCTTTTGCATGCGCATCTCCGGCAGTGAATCCCAATTTTTCAGCTTCTTCAAATTGCCCGTTCAGCTTGGCTGCGGCAGCTTCTTTTCCACCCATCAACTCTGCCAGACCTTCAATATCGTGGCCTACAAACCAGGTTCCCTGTGCCGGATTGGCTTCTACAAAACCGGGACTGTCATACGGGTCGAAATCGGGCAGCCAGTTTCCGTCAATATCTTTTGGACGCATCCATCCCCATTCTTTGTCGTACACATTTTTGTAGTTTTCAGAACGTTGCATAAAATAGTCGTAATCATCTGTGTGCCCAAGTTTTTTAGCCAGCTGTGCCAAAGTCCAATCCTGGTAGGCATATTCCAGTGTCATTCCCGGCCCATTCTGATGAAAGCCAAAGTGCATTCCCTGTGGATTCGGGTGTGGTACATATCCGTTTTCGATGTAGTAATCCAATCCGCCGCCGATTTCCGTTTTGTGCTCGTAACCCGCCTTTGACATAATTCCACCGGGCATGTGCCCTTTTTTCAGCGCCTGGTAAATTTCTTCCAGTCCTTCTTTTACGATTCCTTTTTGAATGGCACTTACAATAAACGGAGTTGCAGTTGCACCTGTCATTACGTAGGTGTAATTCCCACCGGAAGGACCGCGCGGAACCCTGCCACCATCATTGTAATACTGCATCAGTGATTGCACAAACTCCTCATAAATTTCAGGATATACCAGGCCCCAAAGGGTATTAAGCGTCCACTGAGCTCCCCAAAATGAATCTGAATTGTAGTGATTAAATTTTGGTTCTTCCTTGTCGTTCAACGGAAGTTGCCCGATTCGAAAAGCAGCTCCGGTATTATCGGGATAAGCACCGTTAACATCGCTGATAACACGGCGCCCCTGGAGAGCGTGCCACAAATCGGTGTAAAACCTGCGTTGGTCGGTTGACGTACCTCCTTCAACTTTAATGCGTGAAAGCATTGAATTCCATTCCGCTTTTGAGTCAGCAACAACAGCATCAAAATCCCAATGGCTTAGTTCCGTATTCATATTTTCTGCGGCATTTACTGCCGAGGTATAAGAAATGGCAGCTTTCATCAATACCTTGTTGCCTTTTGAATTTTCGAGCGTAAGCAGATAGTTTCCCGTCGCCTCATCTGCTTTTATTTCCTCAATTTCAGCATTTAGCTTAATGTGAAAAAATACGGTAACTGGTTTTGGCCGGCGCACGGTTGGCGCACAGTCGAATTTCCCCCAGAGTGTATTTTTATCGGTTTGTTCCATTGTGCCATTTACAGTATTGCATGGCCCCAACATTCCGTTCAGATTGAAAAGAACGGATGGCGTGCTGTTTTCCGGAAAGGAATACCGGTGAAAGCCAACACGTTTGGTGCTGGTTAATTCTGCCTGAATATTATACCGGTCTAATTCAAGGTAATGATAACCGACTTCTGCTTTTTCGGTTTCGTGACTAAATGCAGAATAAAAATCAGTAAATATTTGCTCCTGGTTATTTTCGTCCGGCACAAGCGGCATAACTGACAAACCTGCAAGTTGCCACGCATGAATGTGGCTGAAACCTTTAATTGTGTCGGTGTTGTAACGGTAGCCGCTTCCCCAGGCTCCGCCCACCTGCGTATCGGGACTCAGGTTTACCATGCCAAACGGGCGGCAGGCGGTTGAAAAGAAAAACCAACGGGAATTTTCCGAATCAAGATGGGGATAGACTAAATCGACCGGATTAAAAGCTGTCTGTTCCTTTGTTGCAGCAGAACATCCAATGTTCAGCAACAGCAGAGCAAATAAAACTGAGAAATTGACGGAACGTATCATGCTTAAAGCTTATGAGTGTTAAGATCTTGCGAAGGGTTTGACCAATGTCAGGATTCTATTTTAACATTTTTCCAACCTTGATTAAAATCTGAGCCGATTCTTTGGGAACTTCCCCATTTCCATCGGGCCCCACATTTAGCAGGAAGTTGCCACCCTTTCCATTGATATCCTGCAGCTTTTCGTAAACCACCTCAGGACTCTTCCAGTCGGTATCTTTAATTTTATACCCCCAGGAATCATTCATCGTGTAGCAGGCTTCCCAGTAATGGTCTAATTTTGAATCAGGGTGAAACTGTTCGGGCGTTCCAAAGTCTTTTTTGAAAATCTTACGTTTCGAAACCCGGTTATTGATGATGATATCGGGCTTTAATTCCCGGATGTATTGATACAAATCGTTGCCATCTTCCAGGGTCCAGTAGTCAGCCCAATCGCCGTCGAACCATAGAATTTCCGTGTCGTATTTTTCAATCAGTTCTTTAATCTGGTTTTTCATATACTGCACATATTCTGCTTTTTTACCCTCCACCAGAGTTGGATTTTGCCAGCGTTTACGGTCCTGCTCCCGGGCACCGGTATCGGGAATGTCATGCGACGGGTGGTTCCAGTCGATAATGCTGTAATAGGTTCCAAAATGCAGCCCGTGCTTTTTGCAGGCATCAGATAATTCCATAATAAAATCGCGGCCTGCCATGGGCGAACTGGCAATGTCGTATTCGGTGTAATCCGATTCAAACAAACAAAATCCTTCGTGGTGTTTGGACGTAATTACAATGTATTTCATTCCCGCTTTTTTAGCGAGCCGGGCAATTTTATCGGCATTGTATTTTTTCGGTGACCAGGTATCAATCAGTTTAATGTAATCTGATTTTGGGATTTGCTGGTTGGCCTGGATCCATTCTGCATAACGGCCCTCATCGTTTCCTTCGTAAATTCCTCCCAACTGGCTGTACAAGCCAAAATGGATAAACATACCGTATTTGGCATCGGTAAACCATTTCATGCGCTGGTTAAATTCAGTTTCTGATTCGTTGAGGTAATTGGGTTGTGTAAATGCTGCCAGGGAAACTAAAAGAGAAAATAATAGCGAAGCACAGGTTTTCATTTCATCAGTTTTAGAATTAAATAATAATATTACACAATTTTATTTTATTAATGTTGCTTATTAAGCTGTAATTGTGTGGTGGAATTAACTTTTCGTTTTATCTGCCAAGTTGACCTTTCAGGATAACTACCATTTTCTAAAACAGAATGCAATATGGAGAAATGGCCGGTTCACGTGAGCCAAATAACAGCAAATGAAGCTAAACAATGAATGAGAGGAGCGAAAAAAAACCTGAAGGTTTATTTCCTTCAGGTTTTTATCATGGTGCAGTTATTCTGTATGACGATTAAAACCAGCTGTCAACCATATCTTTATTGGCCTGGTACCACTGTGAGGCACCGGCTTCTTCACCTTCGGCATCTATGGCAGCCATTAAATCGTAGAGTTGTTCTTCTGTAAGGCTGAAGTTTTCGAAGAATTGAGCCGCTTCAGGGTTATCTTCCTGAAAGCCCCTTCTTGAAACAATGGTACAGACATCTTTCGGATAAATATCTTTCGGGTCGTCAAGGTATTTGATATCAAAGTTTGACCATTTGAAATGTGGTTTCCAGCCGGTAATCACAATCCAGTCGTCGTTTGAAACTGCCTTTTGAAGGCTGGCAACCATTGCGGGGCCGCTGGAGGTTACCTGTTCAAAATCAAGTCTGTATGCATCAATGGCTTTCTCGGTATTGGCATGTATTCCTGCACCGCTGCCGATACCAATAATTTCGCCATCGAATTTTTCGGTATGGTCATTTAATTCTTCAATGGAATTAACAGGTACATAAGAGGGTACAACCAACCCGGTTGTTCCGTCATCGAACGATTCACCCAGCTTTACCAGCCGGTCGCCATAATCTTCCCAGTAAGGTGCATGGGTGTGAGGCAGCCATGCATCAAGGAAAACATCCCCTTTGGAATTTTCTTTTGACAACTCGCCGTAAATCAATCCCGGCTCAAGGTTGATTACGTCTACTTCAAAATTGTTTTCTTCCAGTGCTGCTTTTGCAAGAAATGTGAAAGCAATTCCTTCTCCCCAGTTCGGGTAAAGAATGGTGACTTCATTTGAATCGTTCTGTGAACTTCCGCCGCCACAAGAGACAACGGTCAAAGCCAGTAAGGCTACTATAAATAAACTCAGTAATTTTTTTAATCTAATCATTATTATTCGTTTTTAAGGTTAATGGTTACTTTTTTGCAATTGCTTGTGTTATTCTGTCGAGTATTATTGCCAGTACAACAATTCCGAGCCCGGATTCGAATCCTTTGGCAATGTCGTTTTGCTGAATGCCTTGGTAAACAACGCTTCCCAGGCCTCTTGCGCCTACCATTGATGCAATTACAACCATCGACAGGGCCAGCAGGATTACCTGGTTAATGCCCGCCAGTATGGTAGGTGCGGCCAAGGGCAACTGTATCTTGAAAAGAACCTGGTTTTCGTTGGCGCCAAAGGCTCTGCCTGCCTCAATCACATCACCCGGAACATTTCTTATTCCCAGGTTGGTTAATCGCACAGCCGGTGGTAATGAGAAAATAACCGTTGCAATTACTCCTGGTGTATTTCCCACGCTGAAAAAGAAAATGGCCGGTATGAGGTAAACAAAGGCAGGCATGGTCTGCATGAAATCGAGAATTGGCCTTATAACAGCATCAGCAGTATTGCTTTTTGCCGAAAATATGCCAAACGGAATTCCTATAACTATTGCAATCAGAGTGGATACAAGCACCAGTGTTGTTGTTTGAACTGCTTCTTTCCAATAGCCCATCCCATAAATAAGGAAGAACCCCAAAATAACAAAGACAGTGAGACCTGCGGCATTTTTCAAGCCTTCTTTCTCAAACAGCTTGCCTTTGGCTTTGGCAAAATAAGCTGCGAGTGCAACAAGAATAACAAAAACGGCAAATGGTATTGAAAGCAGCATGGAATTCATGCTGTCAACAATCCATGAAATACCATCGTCAATGGAACCCCAGACTACAGATAAATTTCGCTCGAGGGAATTGATCCCCTCTTCGATGTATTCTCCAACAGGCAAAAACTTTTCCATCTTATAATTCATTAGCTATATCAATTAACTCATCCATCTCTTTATCGCTAAACCGCGTTGATTCAATTATTAAAGAAGTCTGGGTAACGATTCCCTCCAGCTTTCCTTCTTCATCAATCACTGCCAGCGGATAATGGTGCCCGGTAATCAAAGGCAGCATTTCTTCCACGGTGTAACTTTTGTATACACTGGGAACTTCAGTGTATAATGCACTTTCCACCGTTTTTACTTTTTCCTTTTCGAGCTTCAGCATATCTTCAAGCCACACATAGCCCAAAAACTTTTCATCGTTGTCTTCCACCGGAAGCACCTCTACACTGGCCTCACGCATTTTCCGTATCGTACCTTTCGGGCCGTCTTTATGCAGTCTGACCAGTGTCGGGCTGTCGAACATAAGGGTTTCGGCAGTAATAATTGTTTTGCGGTCAACTTTCTCAACAAATGCCTCCACATAGTCGGTGGCCGGATTGGTAAGTATTTCCTCGGCAGTGCCAATTTGTTCCACTACGCCATCTTTCATAATGGCAATGCGGTCGCCCACTTTCATCGCCTCATCGAGGTCGTGTGTAATAAACACGATTGTTTTATGCAACTTATTCTGGATCTGAAGCAATTCATCCTGCATATCCGATTTAATCAACGGGTCGAGGGCAGAAAAAGCTTCATCCATCAGCAACACATCCGTGTCGTTGGCAAGGGCCCTTGCCAGGCCTACGCGTTGTTGCATTCCCCCCGACAGTTCATTCGGGTACTGCTCTTCATATCCTTCCAGTCCAACGGTTTTTAATGCTTTTCGGCCTTTTTCCTCCCGTTCCTCTTTGGGGTCTCCTCTCAGTTCAAGACCGAATGCTGCATTCTCCAGAATGGTGCGGTGCGGCAGCAGTCCGAACTTTTGAAAGACCATACTCATCTCCGTACGGCGGGTATTGAGCAACTGCTTGTTGGTGTCGCGGGTGATGTCATGGTCTTTAAAAAAGACTTTCCCGGCAGTGGGTTCATTCAACCGGTTAAGGCAACGGATAAGAGTTGACTTTCCGCTGCCCGACAGACCCATTACAACAAATATTTCCCCCTTTTTTATTTCGAAATTGGCCTTGTTCACACCAATGGTGCACTTTGTCTTTTTAAGAATGTCGGCCTTGCTGTAGCCTTTATTGAGAAGTTCCAACGCCTCTTTTTTCCGTTTACCGAATATCAGGGTCAGATCCTCTACTTTTATCCGTATTTCGTTTTCCAGGGTCATGTGATTTTATTTAGATTCAGAAATAGTAACCGATGTTTATGTTGAACCGCTTGTTCCATTCCGCTCCTGCAATTCCTGAGCCCAGACCTTTTCCAAAATCATCGGTCAGCCAGGGTTGATTTTTACCCATTGCATAGTCGAAGTATGCATAAACAGGTCCTGCACTTACCAGGAATCCGGGAATTAAATGTTCGGTATCGTAAAAGTTTTCGTTTGTTTTATCAATATACGTGTAATCGATGTAGGGCTGAACGCTTGAAACGGGTCCCCATTCAACGGGAATGGAATAAGCCAGACCGATTACATACATGTTGGCTTTTGCTGCCACACCTCCTGAATAATCTTCGCCCCCGTAATAAATGTCGCCATAAGCTCCCATTTGTACAACATCCAGTAACTGTCCGTCGTCACTTCTGGCCTTGTAGTTGTAATTGATAAATTCTGCCTTGAGGTTGAAGTTGCCATAATTGCCTACTACATGCCCTGCAAAAGCGGTAGATATTTCAGCATCGTCTGAAACTGAATTGTAAATACTTCCTGCCTGAACAGAGGCTCCCAGTTCCCAGTCTTCCGATAGATTATAGGCATACCGTACATTGAACTGGTCGAGTTCACGGATGTGTGCATCCACAGTCGTAGGTTCGCCGTTGTTGTCAACTGCTCCCGAGCCCGGTATAATATCGTAGGAGTAACGCCCCGGTCCTGCATTTCCATAGGTTACATTACCTCCGGCTGAAGGTCCTTCAGGTTCTGCCTGCCGGAAATAGGCCAACGATAAAACGCCCTTCACGCCGGTGTTGATATCGAAGCTTATTCCCATATCGTAATCATCTTCCAGACCAACATAATAGGGCCCCTGGAACCACCATGAGTGAGAAGCATAAGGTGTTATGCCGAAAGGCACCTGGATTACCCCCAGTTTTGCGTAAACATTTTCGGAAAAGGAATATCCCAGATAGCCATGGTGGATAAAATGAGAGCCGAAGGTGGGATAAAAACGGTATTCAAAACTTAAATCGATGCCTTTCATGGAACCGTCAACATTGAGCCTCCAGGTATCCCATGTAAACCTTGGATTCAAACTGCTAGGGCCACTTTCGTAACTGGTGGAAAGAATGTTGTAACGCATGGCCCCACCAAAGGTGAAGCCATCTTCTTTTTCCTGGCCGAAAGCACTGGTTCCCAATAAAAACAGTAAAATAAAAAGTAGATTTCTTTGAAAAATCATAAAGAATAATATTTAAATGGGTTTTAAATTGATTTTTAGTTTACTTTTTACAGCAGTTCAACAGGTATTCTTTGGTTACAGTTTGTATTGGACCTGCCATCAATTCCTTCGTTATTAAAACTTTATTAAAGCAGTAACTTTAACTGCCGCAGGTTATGATAGCTTTGCTGTACTGAATTGATGCACAGAGCTAGGGAAAGAAAGTAGGGGGGATTAAAACCTTCTCTTTAATGGCAACTGTATTTTCTGATTTTTTATGTAATGAAAATTTCATAACGGCTGCAAAGGAACAAAAAATGAATGGGTTAGTAAAACTGATCCTGCCCGTCAGGAAATTATCTTTTTTTTAAGTTGTTTAAGTTCAGGTATTTGCCTGTTATTTTGAAAGTTGTGTTAATTGAATGTAAACTTGTTGATATTCAGCTGTGTGTAAAATATTCTGCTGTATAATGTTCAGGGAAATTCAGTGTGGAATTATATAACGGAAAGTGAAACTTTTTGCCGGGGGAACGAAAATGTTAATAAACCATCGCAATGGAAATATTCATCCTATAACGCCACTGTTACAAAAAAACGACCATGATTATACGGGAACAGGTTATACAGTGGTTTGGTGGAACGGCAAAATTCATTTAATGTCAATTAAATGCAATGGAATTTTAAGGATTAAACTTTTCCAAAGATTTGGAACTTTGCAAAAGTGAAAGCAGATGAAAAATATGATTAAATTTAACAATGCCATAAGTTAATTATTGAGTTTTTAAGCACACCGGGCCTGCAGATTAAGTTACCTGAAACTTCCTTCCCTAATGAACCGTAAAAGCAGAAATGGATGTTAATCAAAGGAACTTAAATAATTAAATCTTAATAGAATGGCTGAAATACAATTGACAAAAGCTCAACTTGATCAAATAAGAAAAGATATGAATGAGCAGGTTGAAATGCTGACCGATGGACAGGTAATGGCCCTGGCACAAAAAGTAAACAAAGTGATTAACCTTCCTTTTCTGAATGAAGAAAAGGAACTTAAGGTCTTTGCAAAAGTGGTCAGATGGGTGGATAAACAAATTTATAAGTTACTGCCTAATGAATATTACGAACTGGTAAGGGGTTGTGATGATGGTATTTCAAAAGAAGAAGCAATGCAGATTGAAGAACGATTGACACCCTTGATCAATAATGCAGTTAATGTGCCGGTGTTGCCCGAAAAAATGGAGGGAAAGTTAATCGGGTTAATCCTTGGGTTGATAGTCAATGCAATGGTTAAAGGGTTTAATTTAGAGGAGGCCGAGCCGGCTAAATAATCAGTTTTTTGTATCAGAGGTATAAGTTTATTTTATTTACAAAAGAGATCAAAAGCTGGTTGAATTGCTGAAACACTGGTGCGCGAAATTCAAAACATCAAATTAAAACTTTATGAATTTAAAAGAAATCATTACCCTGCCTGCTGTATGGGAACCGGATTTTGGCAAACAGCTCAAGGATTCGGATTTAACCACAAAAGAAATTCCATTCCCTTTTAACAAAAATGTGAATAAGGAATTCAGTATATTTTCTCTGGTTTTCAATGCTGATGTTACCGGCAAAACAACACTATTCAATGATGCTGGTGACAAGGACGATTTGGGAAATTTTTCTGAAGCTCCATATCCTGCAATTGGAAATGATAATGCCATGGTTCGGTATGATCTGAATACCAAACTAAAGGAAGCTGTTTCAGGAGCCTTCAAAGCAATTAACCTGAATTTCTCTTCGGAGCAGGATATCCTGATGTCCTTTTACAGGATCCACACAAATACGGAAACACTTCAGCAGGCCCTGATGCAGGATTTTGCTTCTTTCAGGACCATCTATTCCGGGGAGGATGTACTTTCATTAGCTGCCGGCGAAGGCCTTGCCGTAAAGTTTAATGCTTCACTGGATGCAGGTTTAAACATTGCTTTTTCAAATTTATTTTCCTGGTCGCTGTCACAGCTTGTAAAACTTTTACCTAAAGGAACAGATATAGCCGGAACAGCCAGTTCAGGTGCCTCCCTGTCTTTTTCAGTAAAAATAGACGATAAATTTAAGCTTTTCATCCAAAAGCATGACGATGATCTGTATCAGGTGAGCATAAACAAAGCAGTTTCTCATTCATCGTTTGCTGCGCTGCGTGCCGGAATACTCATAAGCATTGATGAAAACGATGACAATTTTTCTGCATTTATGGACCAGATTTTTTCAGCATTATTGGGAGAACCTGCTGAGAAGGTGAACGAGTGGATAGAAAAAGGAATGTCCCATTTGAACCAAACTGAAAAATCGTTACTTGCAAAAGTACTGAAGCGGGTGGGTATTGATATTGATTCCCTGGATACGGATGCGTTAAAAACACATTATGATAATTTTTGTCAAACCGTTATTGATAAAGCAAAAGCTATTCTAACCAAAAAGCTTGAACTGGGAGTCGGTTACGAATATCAAAAGGCAGTTGAATCCAATGCCGTTTTCAATGCCGGTATGACAGCAAAGGCAGTTGCAGATAACCTTCAGGAGATACTGCTTTTTAAGCTGGATGAGCTGGAGGAAAAAGATGGAGTTACCGTTAACAATTACATCTTCTCCAGGAAAAAAACAATCGACAAAAAATTCGGATTCAGGTTTGCATTTGGGAATTTTGAAGCCTACTGGTTTAACCAGAAGAAATTTGTATTTGAAGAAAGTAAAAATGCCCTGCAGGGAACCCATCAGATAAGCTTCTCGGGCCAAAGGAGTCGTTTGCAGGGAGCTGCAAATCAAAAAGAATGGCATTTTAACTTCTCAGGAGAAATGAACCGCTCCATAAAAAATCCTAAAATGGATGATTTTGAATTCTCTGCCGTTGTGCATTGGGAGGACCGGGAAAAAAAGACAAGTGCAGAAGAGTTGGCTGATTTTGTGGAAATGGGCATAATCTGGAATTGTATTAAAAAGCCTTTTGACCAGGCATGTGAAAATATATATGAAGAAATAAAAGGTAAAAGGAATGTAAAATTTTTGTGTGAAATTAAGGTTCCGGCGCCTGAAATGAATTTCCTGATAACGGAACTGGCACAATCTTCAACAAATAATGTTATTTCTTCATTGTGTTCATCAATGCCTTACCGGGCCAATACCCGTCGAAAACAGCTCACTGATGGGTTAATCTATTATGCCGTCTGGAAACAGTATCTTAAAGATGAAGGAGAAGGCGATTCTAAGAAATGGGCAAATATTTGTCATAAGCAACTGGTTCCTCTTTATCCGGATATCGCCAAATGGGAACTGGGATTTGAAAATGGAATAACAACCATTCAGGGGCAGCAGAGTTATCATTCGTTTGTAGGATTAACCCAGTACAGCGGACTGTTTGATGACATAAAATCTTTTCACAGAGGAGTTAGAAATCTTAATTCTGCCATCCAAAATAAAAGCGACTATTCAGAAGAATTTATTGAAGACACCTTTGATAAAATGGATAACCTTATGACTTCCTCAGGACAGAATAAAACGTTTAACATTACTTTTTTAGGACGTTATTTACTGGACGTGGCGCAGAAAAAAGATTTGGATGAAAACATCCTTTCGAAAATGACCATTGAATATGAAAACGCCCAGGGCGACAAAAAAGAAATTGTTTATATGGTGAATTCATAACAGGTCCCGGATGGCATCCCTTGCTGTTACTTGCAGGAACCTTATCAGAACCGGGGATGCTATCCTTTCTTTTCCTGCTGATTTTACCCGGATGGCATCCCTTGCTGTTATTTGCAGGAATTTTATCAGAACCGGGGATGCTATCCCCGAACTCTTCAAACCTTCAAAATTTTCAAACCTCTTCAAGCCTCTTTAAATGCTCCGGCCTTGTCCGCACGATGTTCATGCCGTTCATCTTATACACCACCAGGTTGCCCAATCGCCACCGGCCGCTGTCGAATAGGTTGTCAGGTATTGTAGTAAAAATAAAGTTCTACTCCTTATGATGAATCATACGATAATTGTTTTAGTAATTTTAAATAGTTGGAATATTTAGTTTAGATAATCATGGATTTGATTAAATTTGAAAAAAGATGATTTATGAATTCAAATGCATATAAAATATCATTAAGCTATAATCAGGTACTTGAATTGGTTAAGCAATTACCAAAAAAAGACAAAGTCCGGTTAAGTCAAGAATTGGCTAAAGAAGCTATTGACACAAGGTTAACCCGCTTATTGAATTCATTTACCACTGATGAGTTATCCGAAGCGGAGGTTAATCAGGAGGTTGAAGAAGTAAGAGCTGAAATTTATGCCCGCTAGAAAGAAAATTAAGGTCATAATCGAACCCGGATAGCATCCCTTGCTGTTACTTGCAGGAACCTTATCAGAACCGGGAATGCTATCCTTTCCTTTGCCTGCCGGGAGAGATGAATTTCTATCAGCTTTCTGACCGGTAACCTTTCAAATTCTCAAACCTCTTCAAACATTCAAACCTTCAAACTTTTCAAACCTCTTCAAACCCCTTTCCCTTTTACATACATACTATTGCTCATCTCCGTCTGTTCCCGATTGCGGAAAGCCAGCCATACATCAGTGGTACCCTGGGGCAGGGCAGGCGTCCACATGTACCGGCCTTCGGAGCGGCGGGTATCGGTAAAGCGGTAAGTAGCCTGTCCGGTTTCAGCCTGCAGGACCATCACCACCAGGGTATCGCCGGTACGACTACCGGCAGCTTCTGCGCCGTTTTCCCATTCAATGAGCAGCCCGTCGGGACCGGAAGTAACCGATGCATGCACCGGCACCGGAAGCGGTCCACGACTCAGCAGTGCCCTGCTTTTATCGACGTAAATGTTGGGGTATTCACCGGCGAGGGTATTGCGCATAATGTACGACTGCGCCTCCGACCGGGCTGTGCGCCCTACCTTTTGCGGCGGGAAAGTCAGCCTGATGAGCTCCAGAAACGGGCTCAGGAATTCGTTCACCACCTTCATCCGCTGCCGTTGTGCCAGCTGAGCCGGCGACTTGCGGTCGCTGTAATGCTCCGGCTTTGTGCGTATTATGCTCTGGCCATTCATTTTATACACCACAAGGTTCCCTAATTTTCCCCGGCCGGCGTCAAACAGGTCTTGAATTTTTGCCATAATGTTGAATTAGTTGTATTGCCAAAGATATGCCATTTTCTTCATTTATTGGTCTGTTTTATGTATTAAAATGGTATGTAACTGGTATAAAATTCGTCATATTACGAATTAACCACGAATTAAGTACGAATAAATTACCAATAAACGACAAAAAAAAGTGCACTGTGGTAGATTCGGCCTCAGGTATCCGCATCTGTTCATCATTAAAAATCAAATTTTATTCATAATCAACTGTGGTGCCTGTAGCTGGGTTGCAAGAAGGTGTGGGTGTCTCTACCCGGGGTGCTGCCCCGGGCTGAAATAAGCAGGGCTTTCAGCCCGACCCCCCCCGGTAGTCGTTTCACCGGTATTCATCATAAAGAATCCTATTCAATTCATAACTATTTGCGTCTCCTCTTTTCTTTCTCATATATGGAGGCCGGTGCCTGTAGCTGCCTTGCAGGAAGAGGGGGGCATCTCTACCCGGGGTGCTGCCCCGGGCTGAAATAAGCAGGGCCTTCAGCCCGCCTCCCTCCGGTAGTCGTTTCACCGGTATTCATCTCTTCCTTCAGCTCAGCTCCAATTGTATTCTTATCCTGAACTTTTTCAAAGAAAAAAACTACGAAGTCGTTTCAATTCCCGAAAATCTTTTTCATGCTTTGCTTTTTGAACTTCTTATATTATCTGATGTTATGATGTTCAGAGTAAAAGACAATTTGTTGATTAATAAAATATTACACAATTATGAAAGCATTACAAATAATAAAATATGGTGAACTTAAGGAAAGTTTGTCCATTAATGAAGTTGAAAAACCGACAGTAAAGCAAAATGATATTTTAGTTGAAGTTAAAGCAGCTTCATTGAATCCTATTGACTATAAAATGGCAGAAGGGTATTTAAAAGAAATGGTGCCTTTAAACCTGCCGAGTACCATGGGTTTTGATTTGAGCGGTAAGGTTATTGAAAAGGGTGCCGATGTCAGCAATTTCGAAATTGGTGATGAAGTGTATTCCAGAGTGCCTATGGAGCAAATGGGTACGGTATCGGAATATGCTGTGGTTAATAGTAACGCAGCCGCTAAGAAACCGGAAAACAGTTCTTTTGAAGAAGCCTCCGGCTTGCCATTGGCAGGCCTCACTGCCATTCAGGCGTTGGAACGCGTGGGTTTGAAAGAAAACGACCGTGTGCTAATCCATGCAGGATCAGGTGGAGTAGGCAGTTTAGCTGTTCAGTATGCCAAAGATAAAGGAGCTTTTGTTTACACTACCACCAGTACTAAAAATGTAGATTGGGTTAGAGCGCTTGGTGCTGATCGTGTAATCGATTACAAAACTGAAGATTATAAAGCAATCGCAACAGATGTGGATGTGGTTTTTGACACACTGGGCGATACTTACACGCTGGAAGCCTTTGGAATTATCAAAGAGGGAGGAAGAGTAGCCACTATTGCAGGACCGCCCGATGAAGAATCTGCAAAAGTTATGGGTATACCTGATTATAAATTGCCCGGAGAAATATCAAACTGGATTAGAGACAAATCAGCTACCTATAAATATACATGGATGCAACCCAACAGCGAACAATTGAAAGCACTTTCAAAAATGGTAGAAGATGGGAAGATAAAGCCGGTGGTCGATAAGGTTTATTCCCTGGAAGAAGGAATTGAAGCCTGTCTTTACCTGGCAACAGGCAGAGCCAGGGGAAAAGTGATTATAACCTTTTCCTGAACGCTTTAAAATAAATTTTGGAATTCTCCGGGCACGGATTGGATTTTTGATAAATTCTGTCCCCGGGAACCCTTTTCCCTTTTGCGTCTCCTTCTTTGCTGTTCCGGGGTGAACTTTTCCAAAGTCCTGGAACTCATATATAACTGACAGTATTTCGGATGAACATAAGTATCCCTCTTACCTATTTTGCAGGCATTGTTATGC
>JAWLCL010000010.1:0-180700 GCA_041687255.1 Mariniphaga sp.
ACAATAAGGTAATAAGGTCACGGTTGTAGGTTACGCTGCTGGTTACTAAGGTTTAATAAGTGGAAATAAGGTTTTTGGATTGCAATTGCGATTTTTACTGCAGAGGGTAATGACTTCTTTGATGTTATTAGCATAACTCAAAACCCCGATATAGCCACCTTAAACCGCACCCCGTTATATTCCAGGTTGTCAAACCCGGCAAAAACTCCGGCATTTCCAACAAAAAACAGGTTGTTTATGCTGTAGCCTATTTCATAGTGATTATCCAGGGCCGGAGTGGTCAGGTAGTTCAGATGCATGCTTTCGCTCCAGGTGCGCCTGTTTATAAACGACAGGTAACGAAGCAGCAGGTATTCGCTCCGCAGTTCAGCTCCCGCGGTTAACCAGCTCTGCCGGGTGGAGGGCAGGTAGTCGTTAAGCAATTGAAACGTATGGGTAAAAGCGCTGAAGGACACCGGGCTTTCAGCTGTCGCAAAATGTTTGTATTGTGAAAAATGCAATTGATTGGTCCGGATAAAGGTGCCCGCATTGATTTTCCAGTCGATTCCCGTTCCGGGTGAAAGGTTTGCCTGCTGGTTAAATTCAACCTCAACACGGCTGAAGTCAGCTTCTGAGGAGAGGACATCCGGAACGCCTTGTTTATACGATAGCCGGAAGTTGTAAAAATCAGACATAAAAAGAAATCCTGATTTTTCGAGCCATGGTTTATCCTGGTATCTGCGGTAGTTTAACGATGCCCCGTAAACAATGCTCTTTTGCTGCAATAATGCCGGACTGTTTTCGGAAAATCCCGCGGGCAGGTTGGGTTCAAACGCTTTTTCTTTTGAAAGTCCATAGGTAACATGGTTTCTTAAAGGAGTGAAACGGTTGTATTCAATCACTGCGGAGGCACTGAGGTTCTTCGTTAACTTTTGGCTGATACCCAACTCCAGGAATGAGGTTTCATACAGTTTCTTATAGTTTTTTGCAAACAGCCAGGAACTCAATGAGTTTAAACCGGAATGAACAGCCAGTTCCTCCGGTTTATAGTCGCGGCTGATTTTTCCAAAACCCAGGTCCAGACGGCTTTGATTCCATAAGATGTTGGTGAATTGATTTCTGACGCTCCAGAACAAAGCCCGCCGGTTAAAAGCATAACCGATTTCAGGATTTACCCGGATGCGTTTTCCTGAATCCGGAAATAACGTTATGCGAAAAGCTTGTTTGTATTTGTAGCCATCCGCCGTATTAAAATCAAGATTTTGAGCGGCTATCAAGCCGTCGAAACCCACTTTCACAGCTGAATCGGGGCAAAAATCAGCAGTTCCGGTAACAATCTTGAAGAATAAGGTGTTGCCCGATGCCTTTTTCCCATCCACTGGCTGCTCATTTTTCTTTCGATGGGTTCTTAAGGAATCGGTAACTTCATAACTCCTGATTTCAGCAGGGGAGAGGGGAATGGTTCGCACAGTATCCCAATATTCCCTGTCTGTTACTAAAGAATCAGCTTTATCTTCCATCTGGTAATTTTCCTGCCGGGCTGCAATGAAAGCCGTATCTTTATATTGTTCCTTCAAAATTTTACGGCTCAGCCGGCCTGCCCTGCGAACATCGCGGTTGGTTAATTCCTTTTTTGCAGTAATTGCTGCCACTTCCTCTCTTAAGGCGGCTTCTTTTTCGCTCATTGCCGCTGCCTCCTGTTCTTCTGCTTCATCAATGGCTGCATTAAAGTAATTTTCCTCAACGACTTCATATTTTAACGATGCTCCATAAAAGTATTTCCCTTTTAGCCCAAGTAAAGCAAAATCGCCGTCAATCAAATGCGAGACCGGCAGCCAGTTGTCGTTTCCAAGGTTTTCATACTGCTGTTTAATATTAAAGCTGAAGAATTTTATGCGTGTTTTGAAGTCTACATTATAGAGGCACCACAATTGGTCGACGATGTACATATAACCTTCCACCAGTTCATCGCTTCGTCGTTTGGGTTCAACCTTTATTTTAAAAACATCATACACTCCGCTGGTAATATAGCCTTCGTAGCGGTAATTGTAATGGTTCAGCGCCATGGGAGAAAGCGGAGAGATAACCTGGTTGGGACGGGTCTGATAAAAGCTGGAAGTCATCATTCCCATAACCGGAGGCTCATCGAAACCTGTAAGTGAGCTTCTCTTGCTTATTACCTCCTGCTTGTATTGATTCGGGTAGTCAAAGGTTATTTTATTGTGCGATTCCATCACATAGGTCATGTCTTCCTTTAAAACATCCTTCATTTTCTGCCCGTCAATTTCCATCCTGTTTTGATAGAGGGTGGGAATGTTTGTAAATGTAAAGTTGCTTTTGATGTACAAGTCGGCTTCGTAATGTTTTATCTTTTCGCGGTAGTATGCAGCTTTGGCCATTGCCCGTCGCACGATGTAATAAGCGGGGTCCTCCTTGCCGGGCAAAACAATAACTTCCTTCAGTTTAAAATCCTGCCGTTGCAGAAGCATGTCGAGCTGAACGGTATCGGAATTTACATGCACCTGTTTTTCCTGTTGCCGGTAGCCCAGTGAGCGAACAGTCAGAAGATAGGTTCCCTGTGGTGCATTCATCCGGAAATAACCTTGCTCATTGGTAATGGTTCCTTCCTTTAATTCCCGGATGAACAGCGTTGCATAGGGGACAGGCTCCTCCAGTTCATTTATAACACGGCCGGTAACTACCTGGGCCTTAACAGAGGCCGTCATCAACAAAAGCAGCAGCAAGAATAAAACAGGGCAGCGGTAATTCATATGTTTCTGATTGTTTAGACGACAAAAATAGAAAGGATATTTTGATTTCGGAAATACGTGGGTCCGTCTGATTCCCCCACAACGGGCCGTCTGCATACCCTGCAACGAAGGCGTCATTGCGATACCGCCGCATTAAAAAAAGCTATGCTGCAGAAATCGGCAGGAACGTTTAAAAAGAGTACAACCTTCAAGTACCGGGCGGCGGTAGAAGCAATCTTTACCGGTTGGCAGCGGCCTATTGATGATATGTGTATCATATGTGCTCGTTTGAACAGTTTGCTTCGCTCCGTGCTTTTGCCATGGTTCTTTTCATTTATGAAGCTGTGGATAACATTGGAAAAGCCTGTGTTTCAATGGCAAACCGCTACCAATGACGGCTTTGAGGGTTGGCAGCGGCTTGTCAATGAAGGTATGTGCATTTATGAAAAGTTTGCTTCTCCGTCAGCTGACGGATACCAATGACGGCTATGATGGTTGGTTTGGCAGGGGAGGTTCAGGAAGGTCATCACAGATGCCCTATTGACTCATACAAGTCCTTCCATTCCGGATTAAGGGAATTAATTAAATTAACTTTCTTTTTTCTTGATCCCCCTTTCAGCTGCTTCTCCCTGGCGATAGCATCCTCTATTAACATAAACTCCTCATAATACACCAGCTTTGTAACATTGTACCTGCTGGTAAAGGCGTTTTTATGATATCCTGTACGATGCTCCCAAATACGGGTTGAAAGGGAACTTGTAACCCCGGTATAAAGTACAGTATTGTTATTATTGGTAAGAATATATATGTAGCCTCCTTTTTCCAGATTTGATATTTTTTAAATGTAATACGCATAACCGGGGAAATGGTTTCTTTTATTAATTCTCCTGCAACACATAAAAAGATTAATGTAAGGCCGCTGCCAACAGGGACAGGTTGCTTCACCCCCGCCCTCAGGATGTTATGGTTTCTTTTCTGAATCAGGTAATTGCCATTAGCTGCGACCGGCTTTTCATTTTATAGGCGGGGATTCGCAATGACGACTCTGTAGCGGGGACAGCATGCGACGCTTCAAGAGTCATGTTGTTTGATGAAACATATGCGCCGCATGTTTACCCCCCAACCAAGCCGTCATTGCGATACCGCCGCATTAAAAAAAGCTATGCAGCAGAAACGGGCAGGAACGTTTAAAATAGAGTTTAACCTGCAAATACCCGGCGGCGGAAGAAGCAATCTGTAGCAATTGGCAGCGGCCTGTCAATAATAGTTGGTGCCAATGTTTACAGTTTGCTTCGCTCCATGCGTTTGCCAGGGTTCTGTTCCATAATGTAGCTGTGGTGAACATTGGAAAAGTCTGTGTTTCAAAGGAAACCCGCTAACAATGACAGATTTGCTTAACATTCACATTATCTTATGATTATGTCTGAAGTAAAAAACTGTTCCGGGTACTTTGTGAAACTTCGTGGGCTTAGTGCCTTTGTGGCGTTGTTTTTCTTTTGCCACCAAGACTCTAAGGCACAAAGAAAACACAAAGAAGAGATAGTTAAAGTATTAACTTCAGTCCCTGTCATTTCAGCATTGTGCCCTATTTTTTTTGGGGTGAAAACTCGCAATGACGGCTTTGAGGGTTGGTTTGGCAGGGGAGGGTCAATTGTTACATTTTTATTAAGCATTTACAATGGTGCTCCCGTTACCGGTAGCCTTTATTTTATTGCTTTATGAGAAAAACTTAATTGTTTTGTAACATTTTTGTAATTCCAGTGTAACTTGTTCAGGTCACTTTTGCAATGTAAATATTATGAAATTTATGACGTTACTTTTTAGAAAATTAGTTGTTGTTGTTTTGTTGGTAACTGTTTCAGTTACATACACCTTAAGCCAGGAAACTTCGGCGTCAGCTCCACAGGGAAAGCCTGTAGCTTTAATTTTTTCAAATTTTCATACCAGTTATATTAACGGTGAAAGCTACAAAGCTTTTGAAATACAGCGTGCCTATCTGGGTTACCGCTACACGTTCAATGATGAGTGGTATGGATATATCGTGCTTGATGTGGGAGATCCCGAAGCAGGTGACCATCAGTTTTCTGCATTCCTGAAGAATGCTTACCTGCGCTATACCAAATCAGATCTGACATTTTTGTTCGGTATGGTGCCCACCACCCAGTTTAAGGTGGCAGAAGACATTTGGGGGTACCGGTATATAGAAGAGGTATTCCAGGATTTGTACAGCTTTAGTTCCAGTGCTGACCTGGGCGCTACCGTAAAGTATGACTTTGCTGATTTTATAAGCGCTGATCTTTCAGTTTTCAACGGAGAGGGTTACCAGAGAATACAAAGCGATAATTATATGCGCCCGGCTTTGGGGATAACTCTTTTTCCCGTTCAATCGGTAACAGCACGGGTTTACGCCGACTATATGGGGGGAGATGTAAAACAAAAATCGTATTCGGGATTTTTAGCTTACCAGGATAATAAAGTTACCGTTGCAGGGGGATACAACTACCAGGAGAATGTAAATATGATTGAAGACAGGGATCGGTTCGGGCCTTCTGTTTTTGCGACTTATATTCCTGTACCTAATATAAAAATATTTGGCAGGTACGACCAGCTGAAATCAAATACACTTGCCGGTGAGTCCGATCCCTGGCAAATTAACAGAGATGGGCAACTGGTTATAGCAGGGTTAGAATATTCTCCGCTCCGCGGAGTAAAATTTGCCCCCAATTACAGGTTGTGGAGTCCTGACAGTGATTCAGAAACAATACATAGTGTTTATTTAAATTGTGAAGTAAGATTTTAATCTATAAAAGTCATGAAAACAAAAAATCTTGTAATCGTACTTTTGGCAGTTGTTGCATTAAGTGCCTGTCAGGGTTCGTCGAACAAAGAGGGAAGTACAAAATCGGGGCAGTCGGATGTTACCCTGACTGCTGCCGGGGCCACCTTCCCTATGCCGTATTATAATATGGTGATGAATGAATATACTGAAAAAACCGGCGTTGAAATTACCTATGGCGGTATTGGTTCGGGCGGGGGCATACGCAGCCTGACCGACAGAATCATCGACTTTGGCGCTACAGATGCTTACCTCGAGGATGAACAACTTGAGGAAATGCCCGCAGAGGTGGTGCATATTCCTGCCGTTATTGGTGCTGTGGTTATTGCCTATAACCTGCCGGAAGCAGAAGACCTGAAGTTATCGGACGAGCTGCTGGAACAGATTTTTATGGGGGAGATTACCCGCTGGAACCACCCGATGATTAAGGAGAACAATCCGGATATTACCTTTCCCGATAGGGCGATCAATGTAATACATCGTTCCGATGGCAGTGGAACTACCCATATTTTCAGCGATTACATGAGCAAGATAAGCCCTGAATGGGAGCGGGAAGTGGGAACGGGAAAAGCCCTGCAATGGCCTGTAGGTATGGGTGCAAAAGGAAACCCCGGGGTAGCAGGAACCATTAAACAGACTGAAGGTTCCATAGGCTATATCGGTTCGGAGTATGCATTTGCACAACGAATCCCGATAGCAAGTGTGCAAAACAGTTCAGGAAATTATGTACTTCCAACAACTGCTTCTGTAAGCGCCGCAGCAAAAGGGAACATTCCTGATGATACCCGGGTGATGCTTACCAATTCCAACGATCAGGAAGCCTATCCAATCAGCGGATTTACATGGATAATCCTTTATAAGGAACAGAATTACAACAACCGCTCGAAGGAACAGGCAACGGCTACTGTAGAATTCCTCAACTGGCTGGTCAGTGAAGAAGCCCAGGGTATGGCTGAAAAAGTGCATTATTCACCCCTTGCTGATGCCACTGTTGAAAAAGCAAAGGCCATTTTACAATCGGTTACCTACGATGGTGAACCTATTTTATAAAAGTAATAACCTGTAAATGAACAGTGATAAAATAACCAAAGCCGTTCTGATTTCGGCATCGTTTATTATTTTATTACTTGCTGCCGGAATGATTTACTCCCTTACTGAAGGAGCCATTCCGGTATTTAAAGAGTTTGGCCTGGGGTTTATTGTGTCGGATGAGTGGAATCCCCGCAGCGGAGAAGAGGATTACGGGGCGCTGCCTTTCATTGCCGGAACCCTGATAACCTCAGTGCTGGCGCTGCTCATCAGTCTTCCGCTTTCATTTTCGGCATCCCTGTTTTTGGGTGAATACTACCGCGGAACCCGTGTGGCCAAAATTCTTGGCAGCATGGTTGACTTACTGGCCGGGATTCCTTCCATTGTTTACGGGCTTTGGGGTTTTTATGTGCTGCGCCCGTTTCTCATCGAACTGGGAGCGCCAAACCAGGGATTCGGCATTTTTACAGCAGGCATAATACTCGCCATTATGATAATTCCCTATGCCACCTCACTAAGTAACGAAATCATTACAATGGTGCCCAATGAACTCAAGGAAGCAGCTTATTCGCTGGGAGCCACACGCAGTGAAGTGGTGTTTAACGTGATAGTTCCCTCGGCACGCTCCGGAATAATTGCAGGATACATTTTGTCGTTTGGACGGGCCCTTGGAGAAACAATGGCTGTAACCATGCTGATTGGTAATGCCAACATCGTACCCGATGGTCTCTTCAGTACGGGCAATACAATGGCCAGTGTGATTGCCAACCAGTTTGGCGAGGCCGGCGGTTTAAAACTAAGTGCCCTGATTGCTATAGGTTTGTTGTTGTTCCTGATTACCGGAATAATAAATACCATTGGAAAACTCATCATTAAACGAATGTCATAAATTATGAGTTACGGAGGTGATAACGGCATACGGGATAATATTCGCAGGAGAAAGCTAAAGGACCGGATTTTCCTGGGACTGATAATTGGTTTCTCAATACTTACAATATCGCCGATAGTTCTGATAATTTATGAACTTATTGTACAGGGGATCGGGCAGCTAAGCCTCCGGTTTCTGGTTGAAACGCCACCAGACACTTTTGAAGCGATGACTGCCGTTACCAACGACGAGAAAATCCCCGGTGGTATTGTTAACGGAATAACGGGGACTTTATTGATGGTGACGGTGGCAGCTGCAATGGCCATACCTGTAGGTATACTTACAGGTATTTACCTTTACGAAAACCAGAAAAAATTTCTTGCAGGCTTAACACGAAACGTATCGGATATTCTCCAGGGGGTGCCTTCCATTGTGCTTGGGCTTATTGCCTATATATGGGTGGTAAAACATATTACCAACGGTTACTCTGCTTTGGCAGGGAGTGTATCGCTTGCCATTATGATGCTTCCCATGATAGTGCGCTCTACTGAAGAAACCCTGAAGATGATTCCGGTAAGTATAAAGGAAGCAGCCGTTGCTCTTGGTGTTCCTTATTATAAAGTGCTTTTAAGGGTACTGATTCCTACAGGATTCAGCGGATTGCTGACAGGCATCCTGTTGGGGATTTCAAGGATTTTGGGTGAAACAGCCCCGCTCTTGCTTACTGCATTGGGAAGCAGCCGGGTAACGTTTGATGTTACTGAACCTGTTAGTGCCATACCCTTGTTAATATGGGAATTTTACAACGACCCGAATATGGTCGATTTAATCTGGAGTTCGTCCCTGTTATTAATGATAATGGTTTTGAGCCTGAATATCGTTTCAAAACAAATTGCTTCGCGCAGGAAATAGAAATTAGAAATGACTGACACTATAAAAAAGATAAAAGATCCGGTACTCTCGATGGAAAGCCTTTATGTATCGTACGATAAGGGGAAATATGCAGTGAACAATGTTACGGCCGATATAAAGCGTAACAGTGTAACTGCAATTATGGGGCCTTCGGGATGCGGCAAAAGCACCCTTCTGCGTGCAGTAAACCGCATGCATGAATTGTATGAATCGATTGAAACTAAGGGTATCATAAAGATAAACGGGAAGAACATTAAAGAAATGCCTGCCATTCAGTTAAGGCGTATGACGGGAATGGTTTTTCAACGGCCCAATCCTTTTCCCACCATGAGCATTTACGATAACGTAATTGCAGGCTACAAGCTAAATGGTATCCGGTTGAAACGCTCACAGCGCGACGATATTGTTGAACGTTCGCTGCGCGACGTCACCCTCTGGGAGGAAGTAAAAGACGGGCTTTACAAGAAAGGAACATTCCTGTCGGGCGGGCAGCAGCAGCGCCTGTGCATCGCACGTGCACTGGCTTTCGATCCCGAAATTATCCTTCTCGATGAACCTACGTCTGCACTCGATCCGTTATCAACCTCAAAAATCGAAGAGCTGCTGGTAACCCTTAAGGAGAATTACACTATACTTATGGTAACGCATAACATGTCGCAGGCAGCCAGGATTTCTGATTTCTCGATGTTCATGTACCTTGGTGAACTGGTGGAATACGGTAAAACAAAAGATATGTTTACCCGGCCTAAAGACAGGCGTACGGAAGAATACCTGACGGGTAAATTCGGCTAGTTTTTTTAACTTCACTAATTTTAAGAACATATGACAACTAAAAAAGATACTGCAATAAGCAACATAATGGCCGATTTTGAAGAGTTTGCCAACCTGGTGCTGCATCAGCTCGATTTGCTGGAGCGAATTATTGCTTCCGGTGAAATAAAGGTGCCCGGAGACTTGAGCGATGAAATTTTTGCCAACGAAAAAAAGATTGACCAATTTGAAGTAAAGCTTAGCGATAAAATTATTAACACAATTGTATTGTATCAGCCGGTAGCCTCCGATATCCGGAAGATAATTGCCTGTTACCGCATCATTATTAACCTCGAGCGGATAGGTGATCAGGTTACAAATATTTTAAAGCTGATAAGCAACATTAAAATTCCTGAGGTTTATTCGGGTATGGCTGATGTGGTGTCAAACATGTACATCCAGAGTTCAAATATGGTAAACAAGGCATTGGTTTCATTTACAACCGATGACAAGGAATTTGCCATCTGGACCATAAAAAATGATGCCGTCATTGATGAACTGAATCAGAAGATGATGAAAAAGGCCATCAAAAAGAGCAAAATCTCGGAGGAAAACAAGCAGCTGCTCAATAGCTTTATGAGCATGAATGCCATGGTGGCAAACATCGAGCGCATTGGCGACCATGCCACCAACATTGCTGAAGCTGCCATCTATTCGATTGAAGGAAGAGATATCAGACATGTTAAGAAAATTGATTAATTACCAGTCATGAGTGATTCAAAAGTTCATAAAATACTTGTGGTTGATGATGAACGGGATTTGTGCGAGATTCTGGAATTCAATCTGGCAAGTGAAGGGTTTCACGTGGAAACAGCCCATTCTGCTGAAGCAGCCCTGAAAAAGCCGCTCGAAGATTTTGATCTGATATTGCTTGATGTGATGATGGGAAATACGTCAGGGTATAAAATGGCCTCCATCATCCGGAAAGAAATGAACCTGAATGTGCCCATTATATTCCTTACGGCTAAAAATACCGAAAACGATATTCTTACCGGGTTTAATGTGGGAGGCGATGACTATATACCGAAGCCTTTTTCAATAAGGGAAATGCTGGCCAGGGTAAGAGCTGTATTAAAACGGGGTAAGGAAGTATCGGTTGTAAACGACCTCCTGGCATCGGATGATCTACGGGTAAACACCAGCAAAAAAACCGTTCATATTGGCGACAAGCCGGTTGATCTTACCCGCAAGGAGTTTGAAATACTGGTGATGCTTATGAAGCAAAAGGGGCATTATCTGAGCCGCGAAGAAATCCTCAACAGGATTTGGAGCGAAGATGTAATCGTTACCGAAAGAAACGTGGATGTGAACATTGCCAGGCTTCGAAAGAAAATCGGCAGCTACGGCAAATGCATCCAGGGACGATCGGGTTATGGATATTGTTTTAAAGATAAGTAGTCGGTTTAATATTTAAAGCTTTTAAACGTGCCGGAACATAAATCATTTCGAAGAAAAGTATTTGTTTACTTCATTACTGTTTTTGTAATTTTTACAGTGGCAGTCATGCTTTTTCAGTTACAGCGTGAAAAAAGTTATAAAGTAAGCCAGCTGGAGTATGTGTTGGAGAATGTAACACAAATTACCAACAACTATATTGAGCGTTACCGTTTGTTTGAAAATAATGACTTTCAAAGGGCCGATACGCTGAAATATATTCTTGCTGAGCCGAACCTGCGGATTACAATAATCGGCCGCAATGGTGCGGTTCTTTACGACAGTTTCGTGGAAAATGAAGCTGAAATGGAGAACCATCTTCAGCGTCCTGAAGTCCAGAAAGCTTTGTATACCGGTTCCGGTTCTGACGTTCGCGAATCGGCTACTACAGAGCAGGATTTTTATTATTTCGCCAAATATTATGACGGGTACTTTGTCAGGGCGGCAATGGTTTATAACATTCAACTTGAAAACTTCCTGAAAGGTGAACAATACTTTATTTTTTTCATCGTCTTTATATTTCTTATTATTTGGTTCCTCATACATTTTCTGACCCGGCAGCTTTCTGTATCCATTACAAAGCTTAAGGATTTTTCAATAAAGGCAGGAAGGAATGAACCCATCGATACCGAAATTTACTTCCCAAGTAATGAACTGGGAGAAATAGGCTCACAGATCGTTAAAATCTACAGCAACCTCCGTAAGACTCGCGATGATTTGGAGATGGAAAAGGAACGGTTCTTTAATCACATGAGCATCCTGAACGAAGGAATATCGTTTTTCTCTCCCCATAAAGAAAAAATACTTGCCAACAGTCATTTTATACAATACATCAGCATCATTTCACGTACCTCTACGGTTTCTGCCGAGGCAATTTTTTCAATTCCTGAATTTAAAAAAATAAACAACTTTCTAAAAAAATACCTGGATTCGGATACCGAGTTTAATAAAAATGAACTGCCTCAGATTGAGTATACAATTAATAAAAATGAACGGTATTTTAAGCTGCTGTGCATCATTTTTGCCGATAAAAGCTTTGAGATTCTGATTACCGACATCACCCGTCCGGAGAAGCGCAGGCTGCTGAAGCAGCAACTGACTTCAAACATTGCCCATGAGCTGAAAACCCCTCTTGCTTCTATAAAGGGGTATCTTGAAACCCTTATGAACAACCCCAAAATAACGGCCGAGAAGCAGCAGTATTTCATCAGCCGCGCCCACAACCAGACTGAACGGTTGAACCTTCTGCTGAACGACATTTCACTGTTGAACAATATTGAGGACGCAGGCGAACTGTTTGAAATTAAGCCGGTGGCCGTTAAAAAAATCGTTAAGGATGTTGTAGAGAACCTTGAAAACCGGCTCACAGCGAAGAACATGAAGTGTAAACTCTATATCGACGATGAGGTGGTTGTTATGGGTAACGATTCACTGCTCTCTTCCGTTTTCCAGAACCTGATAGAGAACTCCATCAATTATGCCGGTGAAAACGTAACAATTGAAATAAAAAACTATCTTGAAGATAAAAAGTTCCACTATTTCTCCTACAGCGACAGTGGCATTGGAATTCCGGAAGAGCACCTTCAGCGCATCTTTGAGCGGTTTTACCGCATCGATTCCGGCCGCATGCGCGAAACGGGCGGCACCGGCCTGGGGCTTTCCATTGTGAAAAATGCCATCCAGCTGCATAAGGGGAACATCACGGTTCGTAACCGGCCTGAGGGAGGAATAGAGTTTTTGTTTACGCTGGCGAAGAGGTGAGGGGGGAGTGGAAGAGCTTTGTAATACAATCATTGATCCGGTGGTTTTGACTGTTGGTAACATGGCTTAAGGTATCCCTAATTTTGAAGCAGGCTGAATCCTTGACATACTGCTGAATCCTTATTGATTATTATGCATGTGGCCTGCGGTTATTACCCAACGTTCGTTGTTTGTAATTTTCTATTCTGACTATTAGGTCAGTCAATGATTGAGCAACAGAAGATATTTCAGCATCATTTTCAAACCGTTGGAAAATCAATCTTTCGTTGCGTTCGTAACTTTCAAATGGTTTTGGAAGAAAATCTTTGTCCTTGCACATAATGTTAAATAAATAATCTGTTGATTGACTATTTCTTGCGAAAAGCGAAATTTCCCAACCATTTAGGTCAGAAAATGTATCAACTGCTATTTTATATTTTTCATTAATTGTGTAGTCGTGAACAAGACAAAATCCTTCATAGATCCATTGTCTGTCAACTGTTAATTCGTTTTGTGGGATGACTGTTTGTAAATGATATACTTTTTGATTGAGTGAAGTCCTGTATTCAGCAAAACTTTCAGTCAATTCTTGAATTGCCTCTGAATTATTTTTAAAGAAACTCCAAAGTGTTTTATTTTCCATTGTTTTTGGTGTTAAATTCTCAATTGATTTTATAAAGTCCATCAAATGGTTAATGTAGCTAAAGTTGTTGTTATTTAAATAATTGCCAATGTTTTCTTTAATATTTTGAAATACTTGTTCATAGGTAATGTTAATAAACTCGTTATTTTTGATTTTCTCTAAATCATTAGGATTTGTCAGCTTGGATAATGATAAAACAATGCAGATAGGTTTCTGTGAGCCATAACAATATGATTTTACTGTGTTTTTGTAGTCTTCAAGGTCATTATGTAAATAGTGAAATATTTTATTTTCTATTCCTACTACAAATTTTTCTGTCCGGATTAGCAAGTCAAGCCGATTACCACCATTAGTTCCTATTTCTCTTACAATTTCAATTTTTTCAAATTCCATGTCAAACTTAAAATTCTTATTAACAGTATGGACAAGTGAATTAAGAACTAGGTCTTTAAGTCCATGTTCGTTATTTGGATTAAGGTAAAATTTTAAAATATTGCTACATACGTTTTCATAATGTGGGTATCCAGAAATTTCCATAAAAGTTTTTGTCTGCTTTAATCGTGGAATAGACTTAAAATCAAGTAATAGTTTTGTATAGTCTGTTTTCATATAATTATCTGCTTTTTCACTTTAAAGTTTAAAATGCTAGTTTTTAGTTATTAAAGCCATTTGTAAATATTTTAAACAGAATGCTTTTAACATAAAAAAATATCTGGATACATGATCTTTAAAAAGTAATTAACCTGGTATGTAATGGGGTGATTTTTACAGGTTCTTTTTCCTTTTCCATCTGGTTCAGTTAAAATTGGAGGGGCAAGATAAAAAAGTATTACTAAACATATGATGCTTAGGGAACAGTATTTTACCTGCGGTTGGTTTTTTTTCTTTCAATCTATTCAAAAGAAGATTACTAGTTGGTGTTTTAAAATGTTTTCTCATACAGGCAGGGCTGGCTCCTTCATCATGCCAATAAGTTTTCCAGTTTCATTTTCCATTTTTCCCAGTCAGGCATCTCTTTAGTTTGCAGTTCAATGAATTTCCGTGTGTGGTCATGATAAATTAAATGGCATAACTCATGTATTATCACATACTCAATGCATCCTCTTGGAGCTTTTATCAATTCGGGATTCAGGATTATTTTTCCCTTTGGCGTGCAGCTTCCCCAACGAGTTGGCATGTTTCTGAAAATAATAGAATCAGGTTCAACTTTATGCCTTTTGAATTTTTCGATTAAGGGTTCGGCTATTTCCTTTAATTTTGATTTAGCATGAATCAAATACCATTCTTTTACCAGGCCTTTGACTTTTGATTTATCGGAGGTTTGTACTTCAATGAACTTGCCTTTTAATTTAACAGAATCCTTTTTACCGGATTCAACTTTTAAAAGGTATTGCCTGCCTAAATATAAGTGCGTTTCACCACCAATATATTTGCGGGGCGGTGTTTTGGGCTGAAAGGAAAGAAAGAAGCTTTGTTGCTTTATTATCCATGGAGCTTTTTTCAATAGCTTCTCTTTGATTTTTTCAATCGAACTATCAACCGGAGCTTTCACCAATACATCCATATCAGGAGTTACAGTAATACCCAATGTTTTCCGGGCAGAATACTCCACCTGAAAATCAATCTTCCTGCTGCCAAACTGAATAGATGTTTCCATTACTTATAACGTAGTTTGGCAACTTCAATACACCTGTTTGCAATCTCATCCATTTCACCGAATGTAAGGCTGATGTTGTATTTATCCCTTACTTCATCAATCAAATAATCCCCTATTTCAATCAGTAGCTTACCGGTAATGTTTGATTTTAACTGCCAGTCCACAATTGGATGATTACTTTCCAGTACAGCATGTTTTATTATTTCATCGATTTGTAATGCGGCCTGAACCGATATCTGAGTTTTAATTACCGAATCCTGAATTTTTTCATCCAAAGATTCTAATGTTAATCCATAAAATGCTTTTGCTACATCTTTATCCTTTATTTCTTCCGGGATATCACTGTCGGTATGTGCCAACACATTTTCCATTATTTCCTGAACCTTGCTCAGATATTTCGCTTCATCAATCCGTTTGGCTTCATAATCGGCAATGGTTTCTTTAAGTAATTGGGAAAACTTCTTATAAAATGCAGGGTCTTCTTCCATTTTCTCTGAAATATGCCGGGCAGTACGACTAGCTATTTTATCGGCTTTGGCTGCTTTCCCTGTTGTGTTTTCCACTTCCTGCCGGAATTTATCTTTATCAAAAATGTTTACCAGTTCTGTTATAACCTCTACCTTTTCAGTGGTAATGTGTGTGTCAATGAGTTTTTGAATTTGCCCCTCGTACTGCCTGTAATCCACAGCATCAGAATATCTTTCAACTACTGCCATCCGGAGTTTCATAAACATTGTCAAATCTTCCTTGTAGCGGTTAACTGTTTTCTCTTCCACGTCTTTGTGAAACTTTATTGAAGAGAGTGCCAGTTTTAATGTTTTTGCATACGAAGCCAGTTTGTCGTAAAAGACTACCCGTATTGCTTTGTCTTTTAACAGGATTTGATAAGCTTCTGCATCCCGCTTATTGGCAACTGATTTGAAGATATCCCACAGCTCGGAATGCTTTTGTGGGAGCTTTTTGATTTCTTCATTAATGTTGACCAATGTACCTTCCAAATCATCGGCATCAAAATCTTCAAATGAGGAATACAACAATAAAGCATCATCCAGGTTCTCAATTACTCCGTAATAGTCAATAACATATCCAAACTCCTTGTCCGGATATACCCTGTTAACCCTTGCAATGGCCTGAAGTAACTTATGGCTTTGCAGATTCCGGGTTAAATAAAGCACGGTGTTCTTTGGTTCATCAAATCCGGTTAAAAGTTTATCCACTACAATTATTATTTCCGGGTCTTTTTGATTTTGAAAACGATTTATTGTATTCTTCTCATAGGTTTTTGAGTTGCCATGTTCATCCATCATTTTTTTCCAAAAACGATTCACTTTCTCTGTTGACTTTTCATAGGCACTGTCTTCGCCTTCCCGTTCATCAATTGGAGATATTAAAACCGCACTGGTTACAATACCAATTTCATTAAGAAATTCATGGTAACGAACAGCATTTATCTTTTTATCACAAACCAGTTGAGCTTTAAATGGAGTGCCTTGCCAGTTGTTTTTAAAATGCAGACTAATATTCCATGCAATGGCATATATTTTTTGTTCAGCACTGTTTAACTGGTCTGCCCTGCTGAACTTCTTTTTGAAGTCTGCTTTTTGGTACTCTGTCAAAGGTTCAGACACCATTTCAAAAAAAGTGTCCAGTGGACCGGAGTTTACAATTTGTCTTGCCAGTCTTCCTTCGTACAGCAATGGCACTACCGCTTTATCCCTGACCGCTCTGTCAACGGTGTAGTCATCTATTATGCCTCCAAACTTAACAGCCGTGCTTTTATCCTTTTTAAACAACGGAGTTCCTGTCATCGCAATAAAACAAGCATTTGGCAGTGTCTTTTGCATGTCGATGTTAAAAATACCATACTGGGTTCTGTGTCCTTCATCAACCAAAACAAAAATATCGTGGTTTACCAGGGGCTTTTTTATTTTCTTCATGGCTGCCGAGAACTTATTGATGATGGTGGTTACAACAGCATCACTTTTGCTTTCAAGCAAATCAACCAAACGGCTTCCGGTGGTTGCATTTTCTACAAACATGCCGCATTTCCTGAAGGTGCCGGTAATCTGCCTGTCTAAATCGGTACGGTCGGTAACCAGTATAATTTTAGGATTCCGGATTGTTGGTTCCATGGCAATGGCCTGTGCCAGCATTACCATGGTAAGTGATTTGCCGCTGCCCTGTGTATGCCAGATTACACCGCCTTTTCGCCTGCCGCCATCAATAACAGAAATGCGTTTCATTGCTTTTTTTACAGCAATGTACTGCTGGTAGCGTGCTATTTTCTTGTTCCCGTTGTCAAATAAAATAAAACTAAACGCTAGTTCCAACAGGCGTCTGGGTTCACACAGCCCATACAAATACCTGTCCTGTTCAGTGACTTGAATTTCTTGTTGTTCCAGTGCATCAAAATGTTGTTTCACATAACTGAACCGGTCAGAAAATAATTTCTCTTTTTGTTTTGAGGGAAGGGGTTTATTTTTTAATGTTCGCAGTTTTCTAAGATATTCCTTCTCTTCATCTTCTGAGGCAAATTTCTCCTGCCATTTCGACCAGAATTTTTCAGGGGTTGAATTGGTGGCATAAGAAGCCTCCTGCGTGGCAAGACTTAAAGTGAGTTGAGAATAAACATAGAGTTGCCGTATGCCATCATCCTGCTGATTTCTTAGATGCTGGCTTATTGCCTGTTTTAAAGGCTCTTTCATATCCGGACGCTTGCATTCGATGATGCAAAGCGGAATGCCGTTTACAAATAAAACCAAATCAGGCCTGTAATGCTCTTTGCTTGTACTCCGCATTACGGAGTATTCATTTGTTACATGAAATACATTGTTTTCAATGTTCTTCCAGTCGATGTACTGAAGCGTGAAGCTTTTTTTATCCCCATCAATGCTTTGTTCCAGGGCTTTGCCCAGGGTGATTAAATTGTAGGCAGTTTCACAGGCATGAATATAGCCTTCATTCATCGGCAGGTCTTTTAATGCAAGGATTCCACGCTCAATATTTTCACTGGAGAATATGCCTGTTTTGGTTGTGCTTACCTGAATGCTGTTTATTTCCTTTAGCTGCTTGCGTAAAACATCATCCAACAGCACATTGGTTGTTTTATTGCCACGCAATTTTAGCGCTTCTTCGGGTGAAATATATTGATAACCTAAGTTCTGCAAGATTTGTAATGCAGGTATTTGACTGATGTGGTCTTCTTTGAAACTTGGTGTATCCATGTTGTTTATCTTTTGCTCTATTCGTCCAGGTTTATTGCATCCAGTCGTTCATTTCTTCTTGCCGGATTGTGAAACAACAATTCCTTATAGCCCGAAATTTCATCGAACCCAATTCTTTTATAATAATCACGTAATTTTTTAAAGGCAATTTTCTTTTGCTTAGGTAATTCATTTAACAGAAGACTTTTTTGCCACTCCTTATCTATGGGATTACTTTTGTCAAACTGCAGAGGATAAGCTTGTAATATAAAAAGGGCACAACCTGAAGAGAAATGGAAAATAATATCCTTGATGGCTTTTGCTGCAATTTGTTGCCCCCGATACTCTGGCAGAATTCCGATTCTTTCCAGAAGGCAAATATTACTTGAAATAATATCGTTATTGTAGAACTCCTGGATGTCATCCTTAATGTCATTCATTTCAAAATCAAAAAAATCCTGCGCATGTCTGAAAGTGTATTCATAGGTGTCGAAAACATCGTACAGGCTATAGCCTGCATTAATTGCCTGGTCGATGTAAACTACTTTGAAATCAACCCTTCCTATAAGTTTAAGTGGATTTCCGTATTCATCCTGTGAAAATATTTCCATCTCGATTTCCCGGATAAAACGACCTTCTTCCCAGGGGCCTGTTCCCGAATTGAAAGAGTATTTGAAACTTATAAATGAATCGACCATATCATTGTCTTCCATATATTAAAAGTTTTATATTAATCAATGTTTTTTATCTTTCGGTGGGTTAGGGTCATTTCCGTAATTATTCGGATTTTGGATGGTTCCATCTTTTTTATGTGGAATTAATTCAGAACCCTCTCTTTTTGCTTTATCTCTGCTCCATTCCATGGCATCTTTTTTTGTGTCAAAATGCTTGGATGCCTTTTCAGCTTTTTCTCTTTTTGAATCCCAACCTCCATCTTTTAGGGACCACATGTCGTTCTTTTCTTGTCATAGTATTTAAATTAATTTGATAAAGTGTTCATTAGTTTTGTTTTATGCTTTTTTAATTCTTCTGATATTTGATCAGGTTCACATTTTAAATGAACATACTGGAATCTCAATCCATACTCATATTCCAATTTTTCACCAAGAAAATTGCACAATGCAACACGATTTCTGGGAGCTTTGTTTTCAGGAAAAAAATAATGGATTAGAATAACATGCACTTTAGGAAACTCTTCAAGGTATGGGTAAAGTTTCAAAACATTTGTATTTGGATGTTTCTGCCCTTTTTCACATTCTAAAAGAATTATAATATCATGTGATAAATGACACCAGTTGTCAACCTCGCCCCATTTTCCCAACGAGAATTCTTCATTAATAAAAGTAATTCCTAATGCATTCTCAATAATCCTGGAAATGATCAAATTTTCTTTTGCAGTCTTTTTCATTTAATCATTTTTTAACCGTTTTTTCCCCGTTAACAAAACTTGCATCATTCCCTTTTTCTGTTCTCTCAGTTTTTCGGTTTTGGCTTTTAGTAATGCTATTTCCTTGTCGGCTGCTTGCAAAACCGTTGCTATGACAGTTTGCTCTTCAACTTCTGGATATGGAATTTTAACGGTGCAAAAATCATCATAGCTTATTTGTTTGCCGTCTCTAATTCCAATAACTGCAATTGCTAAATGTCCAATGAAATCATAGGACTTAAAATAATGCTTATAAAATTCTTCATTAATTTGTTTCCTAGGTTTTAAAACTGTATATGCCGGACTAACTAAACCTTTATAATAAGAATATTCTAATCCACCTTGAAATGAACGAAGACTTATTACGAAATCTCCTTTTTCAACCAGTTTAAATGAGGAATAATTTCCGGAAGGCATTGTAACTCTTCCCTCAAGCATTGTTCTTGGAATAATTCCTCGGACTTGAGTGGCAGAAAGAAGTTCTTCTTCTGCATTTCCTTTTTTAGAAACACTTTTGAAAACATTTCCAGCTCCTTCTTTCTTCCACTCCCCACTAAATCCCTTCAACCTTTTCTTGCCGGTCAATAAATTCTGCATCAGCCACTTTTTGCGCAGCTCTTTTTGAGCAATGAGCTGGGAGTGATTGTTTATGGCAGTGTCCATTACGCTTAATGCTTTGGCAATGGCGTGTTGTTCGGAGAGAGGGGGAAGAAAAAAATTAAAATTCCTTATATCCTCCAATGTGAGATTTGGTCTTGCAGAATCTGATTGTGTATTAAGCAAATTATCTACACTTTGTGGTAATTGTAAAAAATAAGATATAAACTCTCTTGAATAATTATTATTGACACGAAAAAGGCAAACTGCTTGATTAATATTTGCTGAGTTATCAATATCATAAATACATGATCTTCCAATAGAAGCACCAACAATATTAATTAAGATATCACCTTTCTTAAGTGTACTATTTTTAAGTTTAATATTAAATAAATCAGGCAAATACTTTGGGTTTGATACATCTAAATAACCGTCTCTTACATTTTCACTAGTAATAAAAAGGATTCCATTGTCTTGATAGTTGAAGCCTTGCCATTTAGGCGAAGAACCTTTTGTAATTTTCTCAGATATTTCTTTTCCTTTCTTTACCTTCCAATCATTTGGAATCGAATTATTACTGTAAGGTCTTAAACTGCTGTTTTTATTATGCATTACCTATCATTTCGTTTGTGTTGCCTTGCACCAATATTTTCATTTGCTGTATGGCAATTTGATTGAGTTTTAATAAACGTTCGCTTTGTTGCAACCCTTCGTTGATGAAAACGGCATTCAGGTTCTCGAGATTGGCCAGGCATACGAGCTGCGATACATTGGCATAATCGCGTATGTTTCCTTTTTTATCGGGGTTTTCGTCGCGCCATTGTTTGGCTGTTATACCAAACAGGGCCATGTTCAGCACATCGGCTTCGTGGGCATATACATAACTTATTTGCTGTGGGGTAAGGTTTTCGGGTACCAGGTTTTCTTTTATGGCATCGGTATGTATGCGGTAGTTTATTTTAGCCAGCTCCCGCCTGGCAGACCAACCAAGCTGTTTCTGCTCTTCTTCTTTAAGCCGTTGAAATTCTTTTACTATATAAAGCTCGAATTCGACAGAAATCCAGCTGGCAAATTTAAAGGCAATGTCTTTATGGGCGTATGTTCCCCCATATCTGCCTGATTTAACAATGAAACCTATGGCATTTGTTGCGTTTACCCATCTCTGCGGAGAAAGAGTAAACGCATTTAATCCGGCCTGATTTCTAAACCCCTCGAATTCGAGGGGTTTAAAACCGGGATTATACAAAGTCTCCCAAATGCCTAAAAACTCAATCGTGTTGCGGTTCCGCATCCAGTTTGCTATAACTGCACTTGTGTCATCTGTTTTGTGTTTGGCAATATCGGTCAGTGAAATATAATCCTTTTCATTGGTCTGAAATACCGTAATATCTCTTCCCTGCACCTGAATTTTTGTATTTTTCTTCATAGCTCAGTTTTAGGATTGTGACATAATCGCTACAATTAATCCATTAATTCTTTTAAGTAGGAATCCATTTCTTCCTGCACTTTTTTCAACTCATCTTCCAGGTTTTCAATCTCCTTTTGTACAGCTGCAATGTCCACTTCGGCTTCTTCTTCAAATGTATCTACATAGCGGGGTATGTTCAGGTTAAAATCGTTTTCCTCTATTTCCCTGTATGTGGCAACATAACTGTATTTGTCTTCTGCAATACCGGCTTCCAGTTTACCTTCATTAAACTTCCGGTAAGTGTCCACAATGTGGTTAATATGCTTTTCGTTAAGCTTGTTTTGATTTTTGGCAGAATCGTAGTGTTTGCTGGAATCAATAAACAGGACATTGGTATTTTTGGCTTTCCCTCTGTTGAAAATTAAAATAGCAGCAGGGATACCTGTTCCAAAAAACAGGTTGGCGGGCAAACCAATTACTGCTTCCAGTAAATTTTCTTCAATTATTTTTTTACGGATTTTTCCTTCACTTGCGCCACGAAACAAGACACCATGAGGAACCACCACACCAACTTTTCCCCTGCCTTCGTAGGTGGTTTCAATCATGTGGGTTATAAAAGCCCAGTCGCCTTTGCTTTTAGGTGGCACACCACGCCAAAAACGGTTGTATTGGTCGGTTTCAGGGTCGTATGAAACGGTGGTTTTATCCCCGTCTTTATCTTCTACCTTTCCCCATTTATCCAATGAGAATGGAGGATTTGCCACAACGGTATCAAACTTCATTAAAGCATCGCCCTCTTTTAATTTTGGATTGCGGATGGTATCGCCCCAACGGATAGTTGCATCATCAAAACCATGCAGAAACATGTTCATCACTGCCAGTGCCCATGTGCTTCCGTTGGCTTCCTGCCCGTATAGCGAGAAGTTTTTAGAACCCACTTCTTCTCCTGCTTTAATTAGCAATGAGGCAGAACCGCATGTCGGATCGCAAATTCGTGAGCCTGGTTTTGATTTTGTAAGTTTAGCAATCAGTGTTGACACCTCTCTTGGGGTGAAGAATTCACCCGCCTTTTTCCCGGCATCGCTGGCAAATCGTTCAATGAGGTACATGTATGCGCCCCCAATAATATCGTTCCCATCCAGGTGCGAAGGGCGTAAATCCAGTTTCTTGTCATTAAAGTCAAGCAACAGGTTTTTTAACCGGGTATTTTTATCTTTTGGCTCGCCAAGCTTGCTGCTGTTAAAATCAATGTTTTGGAAAATACCTGCTCCGTCTTCACTGTAAAGTTTTTCGCGGTTGGCTTCTTCCAGATCAGTCAAGGCAATATTTATAAGCTCTCCAATGTTGGCTTCGTTGCGGCTGTTAAATAAAAATTTAAAATGGCTGTGTTCGGGTACTACAAAACGTTCGTGTTGCATGGCTCGTTTGGCTCTTTCGTGCTCTCCGTTGTATTTTTTCAGATAGGCTTCGTATTTATCGTCATGCACATCGCTTAGATACTTAATAAAAAGCATTGTCAGCACATAATCTTTGTAAACACTTGGATCGATACTTCCCCGGAAAGTATCGCAGGCTTTCCATACCGCGTTATTTATGTCTTCCTGTGTTATTTGTTTCGCCATTCTATTTATTTGATTGAATTGATTAATAAATTCTGTATTTCTGTTTCTCTGAGATTTTCTATTTGTTGCTTCAGGTTTCTTTTTCTGTTATGCAGCCTGAAAATTCTTAGTATCAATTCCTGTTTTTGTACGTCTGGAACCGGAATTTCCAGTTCAGCAAGAACAGATTTTGAAATTGAAGCAATTGAAGAACCTCTTGCCTGTCCTTTTAATAACGTCTGTGTGTTTGGATGATTAAGAAACCAGGTTAAATATCCGGGCAATACTTTCGGGTTATTAAGCCGGATAACAAAAAATGATGTAGAAGCCACTGCAGGAACTTTGTTATTTTCATAACATGCTGCAAAGTTTTTTAAGCCTTTAGCTGCAAATAAAACATCACCTTTTTTAAGAAGATGTTTATCAATTTTAGGATCTGAATTCAAATCCGGATACAAAGTTTCTGCAAGTTCGCCATTTTCATCAAAATGCCTGGCTTGTAAATAAACAATTTCACCCTTTTGTGATGGTTTTGCAAAAACTCCCGTCTGGATGGTTGATATGTGTTTTAACGCTATTTTCAAAAAATATAAACTTAAGTAATGATTCTACAAACGTACGATAATAAATGAGGAAATCCATATTATTTTTATTTTTAATTTAAGTAGGCCTTCTACAAAAATATGTTTTTATTTATTTTAAAATGAAATTTAAAAGATTCTGCTGTGGTGATGTAAGAGATACGCAAGCTAAATTTTGTTTATTATAGTAACATTTTCTAGTATTTTAATTCTGATGTTCTTATTCTTTCCTTTATTTCTTTTATCCTCTTATTAATAGGTAAATTCTCAATTTTTCTTTGATTTAGATTTAATAATTTTCCTCCTTTTACATTTTGCCAACCATAATGTCTCATCATAAGCAAGGTGATGAAAGTCTCAAAAAGTAAAGCTTTCTTATTATTTCTGGTCCTAGTTCTGAATGTTTTAATGATTTTTTTTGGTTTATACATTTTAGTAAAATTTGACCCATCTCCATTGAAATGTTCTAATTTTCTCTGTTCAATTTTATGTGTCTGTCCAACATAGTACTTGTTTTGGTCAAGTTCCAATATGTATATATAAATTTCACTATCTCTGATAATTTCTTTCATTCACATACTGTTGTTTTCAAATGCCACACAATTCAATTTAAGAGGGAAGATAAAAATAATCACTAAACATAGGATGCTTTGGGGCAGAAAATAATGTCTGAACCGGGATTGGAGCAGATTTTTGGATTGAGCAGATTTTCCCGGATTCCTGCTGCCGAAATTGATTAGTATTCCCACTTCAATGCTTGCAGGCTTCCAGGTAAATCATTGCCTGCGCCAGATGGACATCTTCCAGTTGTATCAGCGCCTTCAGGATTTTGGCGGAAAATGAATCCCATCCAATGTATAATAATCCCAGACCGTCGCCCTGTTCAGCGGCAGGGATTAATGGGAGAGGGACTGTTTTCTACCCATATCCGACTCCTACGGAGTCACCCTGATGGAGGGCTGGCAGGTTTAGGATAAATCAGCGGTTCGTCCGCCTGCGCGGACGGGCAGGCCCGCCTAAATGACATAGTCGGGCAGGGAAACCGCTGCACCCCAGGGAGCGATATTACTTTTTTTTCTTTTTGTTTTCCAATTTTTTTAGTCCCTTTTCGAGCTCCTTCATTTCTTGTATATCTTCGATTTCAATCCTTTTTTTACGGTATTTTTCATATTCTGATTCTGCAAGTTCTTTTGCCATTTTTGCCGAAATTGTCCCCGCGTGTTCCAGAATTTCTTTATCGTTCAATGTCATGAAATCGTTGAGTTTATTAATCCAGTCTTTCATGTACATAGGTTTCCGGTTTCGGGCTTGCAATTCGGCAAATGAAAGGTACTGATCAACAATCAGGTTGAGGTCTTTCAATTCATCTTCGGTCAGGTAGTTTTAGCAACATAAACATCTTTTTTCCTGATATTTCCATGAGGCGCGTTTTCCCAGGTTCTTAACCCCATGTTTTGTTTTTTGGAATCCACCCGTTTGTAAATTATTTCCGACGCTGTATGACCATGAATTGCCCAATGCATTTTATTTTGCACCGATTTGAAAAACAACTGGCTTTCCTCTGTTGCCGGGTCATAATCAATGGCAGTTGTATAGATGTCTTTGATTTTTGCATAGAAAATTTTCTCTGAACTGCGAATGTCCCTAATTCTTTCCAGCAGTTCGTCAAAATATTTGTTGGTGTGCCCGGTTTCTTTTAAACGTTCATCGTTTAGCACAAACCCTTTTATTAAATATTCGCGAAGTTGAGTAGTTGCCCAAATACGAAATTGAGTTCCCCGGTGTGACTTTACACGGTACCCAACCGAAATAATTACATCCAGGTTATAATATTTTGTTGAATAATTTTTACCGTCTGCGGCAGTTGTCAAGTAATCCTTGACAACTGAATTCTCATCAAGTTCACCTTCTTTAAAAATGTTTCTAATATGCAGGCTAACATTTTGTTTCGTGGTTTGAAACAATTCAACCATTTGTTTTTGGTTGAGCCAAACGGTATCATCTTCCAGCCGGACATCAATTTTTGTTTGCCCGTCTTCGGTTTGATAAAGTAGTATTTCTGAATCTGCCATATTTAATGAGTAAAATAGTTTACATAGATCTTCTATAGTTCTCTGGATGATCCTTGAAAGAAAATTTTAGTTCGAAAAATAGTTAGATGATTTTTGCAGGTTCTTTTTCCGTATTCATGTGGTTCAGTTAATATTTGAGAAGATAAAAAAAGAATTACTAAACATATGATGCGTTAGGGGAGAAAATAATGTCTGAACCGGGATTGGAGCAGATTTATGGATTGAGCAGATTTTCCCGGACAGTATGCTGCCGGACCAGTGCCTTATGCTTTATGGCAGGTTCAGACCTTCTGCTTCATCTGCTTCATCTGATTAATCAAGGTTCAGATATTTTTGTACCTGGAATTTATTAGCCGTTTGACCTGGAGGCTCCTGCTGCCGAAATTGATTAGTAATCCCACTTCAATGCCTGCAGGCCGCCAGGTAATTAATTGCCTGCGCCAGATGGACATTTTTCGGTTGAATCAGAGCCTTCAGTTCAACCGATGTAACCTCTTCCACCGGAAAATCAACCCGGCGGGTTCCAGTCTGATGGTTGGGGTACCAGACAGGCATAAATCGCTGGTGCAGGGAAGGAAGGTAAGGAGGGGGGATGGGAGTGTTGGCAGATCCCCGGCATAAATGCCGGGGTAATAAGCTGCATCTTTTCCTGTATCCAACACTGCGTTCAACCGATGTAACCTCTTCCACCGGAAAATCAACCCGGCGGGTTCCAGTCTGACGGTTGCGGTACCAGACAGGCATTTCAACTTCACGTTTAAAGGTAAGCCTGTAAAGCGGCAATTCAAATTTCAATGCCCGCTGGTAAATTACTTCCCGAAAGTCGTTTTCCAAGTTCCACCATATCTGCCTGATTTCTAAACCCCTCGAATTCGAGGGGTTTAAAACCGGGGCATGTGGCACCTTATGTTTTTGGAAAGCTTTTCCTTGCTTTCAGGCTGGGGGCGGAGAGAAAGGTGACCGGGATGTAGGGCTGGCAGGGTTAGGATAAATCAGCGGTTCGGAGACCGCTGCACCCGGGGCTCCGATGCAGGGTTAACAGAGTCGCTTTTTGTTAATGTTTTAATTAAGTCTTGCGCAAGAGGTATGTTAATCCCGGTTTTTGATTCTTAAACTCCTGACGTAAAAAAACAAAACACACATAAAACCTAAAAACAGATAACCGGGCAGCACATCAATAAGAGCAGAAACTACCTGGCTCAATGTAAAGGATGAATCACCAACCATCAATGCATAATTGGCTGCCCATATAATTAGAAATAAAAACAGATAAACTCGAATGAATATTTTAATCATGTAGTTTAGGTATAATTTGAGGGGCAAGATAAAAAAGAATTACCAAACATATGATGCTTTTGGGCAGAGACCTTTTTGTATATCGGATTTATAAGCCGTTTGACCTGGAGGCTCCTGCTGCCGAAATTGACTGGTACAGAAAGAACTATTGAGGTTTTTTGCAGGGATAGGTCTTAAGGGTTTTTATAGTTTCCATGAAAATTTGATTCAGTTTTTTACTTGCCATTTAACTACCATCTTTTACGTTCTTTCATGCCCCTGCGCCTTGCTCTTTCTTTGCGGTCCGGTTCTGGTCCGGTGCCAGCCGGACCATATACGGAGCGGAGATGGAGCCAGGGTGGTGCGGATCCGGAAGACTGCAAAAGATGGTAATAAAAAGGTTATAAGACTTCAGGCATGGTTCTGTCATCCGCCTGGCCGATTGGGCGTATGTGCTTTCATAAGCTCAGTCTCAGTTGTTTTCCAAATCCCTCACGAACGATTCTCATTAAAGTTGATAATCGAATATCTGAGGCGTTATTTTCAATCCGTGAAATATAAGTTTTGGTAGTGCCACATTTCTCAGCCAACTGTTCCTGAGTCATTCCTCTTTCTTTTCTCAGTTCCTGAATCATAACCCCGAGTTTAAAAGCCTCAAAACCTTCTTCAAATTTCTCTCTTTCGGGTGCACCTCTTTTTCCATATTGCTGGTCGAGATGGTCTTCGAAAGAGGTCAAACTATTACTTGTTTTCTTTTTCATCGAAATACTGTTTTTTTAATTTCTCTGCTTTCTCAATTTCCTTTTTTGGAGTCTTTTGACTCTTCTTTTGAAATCCGTTTATAAGAATTATCAATTGTCCCTTGTCAAAGAAACTGAAAACCCTATAAATGTTACCCCCGAACTCAACCCTTATTTCAAATAGTCCGGTTGAATCCTCCAGGTGTTTGAAATATTTAACCGGAACTCTTTCAATTGTGGAAATCAATTTTAAAGTCCAGTTAAACTTCTGCTTTACCTCATAATCAAGACTATTAAAAAAATCCAGGTAATAATTTTTATAATAAAATATACTCCTGATTTTATTATTATTCATTTTTTACAAAGTTAGCTAATCAGGTAACATCTTCCAATACTTTTTCCTGCAATATTTCATTTGGAGTAGCATCTTCTGGCATTACGACCTATGGTTAAGATATTTCTTAATGGCAAGATAAAAAATAATAAATAAACATATGATGCTTTAGGGCAGGAAATAATGTCTGAACCGGGATTGGAGCAGATTTTTGGATTGAGCAGATTTTCCCGGACAATATGCTGTCGGACCAGTGCATTTTGCTTTATGGCAGGTTCAGACCTTCAGTTCAACCGATAGAACATCTTCCACCGGAAAATCAACCCGGCGGGTTCCAATATGACGGTTGCGTTACCAGACAGGCATTTCAACTTCACGTTTAAAGTTAAGCCCGTAAAGGGGAATCACCCTTTTCAGCGGCAGGGATTTTAGGGGGAGGGCTGTTTTCTACCCATATCCGACTCCTATGGAGTCATAAGAAGCTCGCGGATTAGAATGCTGAACCCAGGGGCTCCATTGCAGGGCCGGCAGAATTACAATAAATCTCTGCTTGATCTCTACCTAATCTCAACTTAATCACCTGTCTTAGACCGTCGCCCTGTTCATCGGCAGGGATTTGGGGGAGGGACGGCTACTAAGGTCGGTTTTGAAAATAAGGTTTAAGAAAAATAAGGTTAGTACCTTCTTCGACCGGATGCTGCAACTATTGCATTGCAACTGCAGACGGCTTCATTTCTAAACTGGTCGAATTCGACCAGTTAAAGTCAGGGTCATATATATTTTTCCCATAAGCCTGATAAATCAATGGTGTTCTAACACGTAACGAGTTCTTAACCATTATTTGCGGGTGTATAAATTGTGGGTCTGTGACCCCACTCTTATAATTTGCTCAAAAACAGAGGGCGTTGGAATTTATCAGCCGTTTGACCTGGAGGCTATTGCTACCGAAATTGAGCAGTAATCTAATTTAATGTTCTAGGCTTCCATGTAATTAATTGCCTGCGCCAAATGGACATCTTCCGGTTGGTTCAGAGCCTTCCGTTCAACCGATAGAACATCTTCCACCATAAAATCAACCCGGTAGAATTTTGAGGCTTAACAGGAACCGGTACCGCATTTGTATTACACTTCTGTTGCCTGTAGTTTATGCTATTTTAAGCCCGGTTTTTTTTACTAAATCAATTAATGGAGAAGTTTCAGTACTGTTAAACCTTCCTTTGCCAACAAGATATGGTTCTATCTTTGTATTTACTTTTCTGGTCAAACTCCAAACTTTTCCAGATAAATAATCATCTTCATTTTCCGTTACTATCATTATATCAATGTCGCTGTCATCGTTTTCTGTGTTTGACAGGTAGCTTCCATACAAATAGGCTCTGTCAACAACAATCCCTTCTGAACGTAAAATGAAGACGTAATTTTTTAATAGCTCTACAATTTCTCTTTTAGCCATTTTAACAGGGTTTTAGTATTTTCAAAGTATTCGTTCACTATAATGATATCTGGAATAGAAGGATTATAATCAGGATATCTTCCCTGTAATTGGTACTTCATTAAAATTCCCAGGAAAATTTCGGATTCACTTTCAAATTCTAAGTCTGTCTTTTCTGAAAGATATATCAAATTATGGGATCTGGGAGCCACCTCACCTGTAGCTTTAACCACATGAGCTTTTATTGCCTTTTCAATCACCAGATGTAAAAAAAACAATCCGTGCAAGATCCGCTTTTCCCGAATCAGTAAATCAGCTGTTGACAAATCGTCTTCAGCTCCCTGGATCCAATACTCTATTTGTTTTTCTTTATTAACCATCTTTTATTTTCTACAATATTCAAAGTTAATAAAAACAATTCATGAACATATTCGATGTGCAGGGAATCAAAAGTTTTCCTTTGCATGCAGGCTGGTAGCGTGGAGGAAGGTAACCGGAAGGGCTGGCAGGTTTAGGATAAATCAGCGGTTCGCCCACCTGAACGGACGGGCAGGGAAATCGCTGCACCCGAGGCTCCGGTGCAGGATATCTCCATTGGGTGAATTCTTTGCTGAACTAATAATTCATCCGGGTTTCAGCTTTTTAATACAATGCTCATTATTCATCAAGCAGTACTGTTACTTCGGTTTTTAATTTTGGTAAATGGTTTATCACAATACTCCAGATTAAATCATCCGAAACTTTATCATATCCATGAATGATCCTATTGCGCGTACCGACTATTTTCCCGGCATTGGTAAGTTTGAAATTTTTATCCTTTTTAAGGATTCTGTTAACGGCCTCTCCTATAATTTCTATATCCCGTTCAATTGCCCTCCTGGTTTTGATATCTGAAACGTACTCCTTAGGCTGGTTATCAAAATAACTATCAATCTCATTTATTGATTGTAAAATGTCATAAAGCCAGGTTTTTATATCATTATTCCATATATCATTTTTTTAGAGGAGTCAATTGGTTCTTAAATATGGATTTTTTATGGCGTTGTTTTCAATTAAATCGATCGGTCTGTTGAGTAACTTCTCCAAAGAAGTTTTTAAATTGTAATAATTGTCGGCGTAATCATACAGGTCTACTTCTGAGAAATTAACCAATAAGTCGATATCACTTGAGCTTTTAAAATTTTCATTCAGGATTGAGCCGAAAACAAATAAACTCGCTACCTTATGTTTATGACATAAAGTTCTGATCTTATCTATATTCTTATCAATTATTCTCATATCATAAAAATACAAATTTTTTTAGTCTTGTTGTAAATTATCAGTTGATTTGCTCTCTGTCCACATTACATTTCATTATATCTTCCCTTCTGCTCACGGCAGCGACAGTTCAGAAATTCTACAGGGATGCCATCCATTTCTCAGGTTCTTTGCCCTGTTCATCTGAAAGGGTTTTGAGTAGAGGGATTTCTACTGAGGTTGGTTTTGAAAATAAGGTTTAAGAAAAATAAGGTGGAGCCCTGCTTCGCCAGGATGCTGCAACTATTGCATTGCAACTGCAGTCGGCAGTTTGTTTATACAATACTTTTAGAATAATAGGACATAACGGCGAGTGCAGGCGGCACCTTATGTTTGTGGAAAGCTTTCGTTTACATTCAGGCTGGCGGCGGAGAGAAAGGTAACAGGGATGCAGGGTTTGCAGGATTAGGATAAATCAGCAGTTCGCCCGCCTGAATGACGCCCGCCTGAATGACACAGTCGGGCAGGCAGTCGGGCAGGGAAACCTCTGCTCCCGGGAGTTCCGATACAGTACTGGCAGAAATTGCAATAAATTGCTACTTAATCTCAACCTAATCCCCGGCAGGCTGATGCTTGTGCTCTTTTGTTATTGGAACAACTGACGAGGTTCTATCCGGTGCAATTTAATTAAAAACGTTTTATTTCAAGTGGTAATTAAAGCCTATGCAAGCAACGCTTTATTGGAAGCTAATTGTTGTATTCAGTTTATTTTTTAGTAGTCTGTTTACTTGAAATTGTTATAATAAATCCTATTATCGGGCTGAATAGAATAGACCAAAAAACTGATTTCCCATATCCAATTTCACGTTTTGCCCCAATGTACTGTGCAACTAAATGAGTCAATACTATGTAAAGCGCAATAATTATAATCCAGGTGTAATTCATAATTATCTGGTATAGACAAAATTTAATGAACAAGATAAAAAAGAATCACTAAACATATGATGCTTTAGGGTGGAATTTTAAGGGGGTGGTTGTTTTTTCAATTCTTTTTAAGGGGAGGCATAACGGCTGGTGCAGGTGACACCTTATGTTTTTGGAAAGCTTTCCCTTGTATTCGGGCTTGCGGCGGAGAGAAAGGTAAACGGGATGTAGGTTTGGCAGGATTACAATAAAGTTCTATTTATTGCCTAATTACACATCTCTTAGGATTATCATTTTACATTTCTTTTAGTTCCTTTTCAATTTGTTGTTGCAGTATTTTGGTATCGGGGAGTTTTAATAAATATTTTTGCACAAACAGGTTCTTATCCATGCCGGCTGTGGCATACTTCACCAGGGCGTGGTCTTTTTCGGCAACCAGCAGAATGCCTACCGGTTGATTATCTTCACGTTCACTAATCTCTTCTTTATAGAAATTCAAATAGGTATTTAGCTGTCCTAAATCGCCATGTTCAAATTCACCGATTTTAAGGTCGATTAAAACATGGCACTTTAAAATACGGTGGTAAAAAACCAAATCGATGAAATAATATTTTTCACCAATCAGTATGCGTTTTTGGCGGGCTTCAAAACAAAAGCCATAACCTAGTTCAACAATAAATTGTTGCAGCTTATCGAGCAGGGCTTTCTCCAAATCCGATTCCTCTACGATTTCTTTTATAGGTAAATCGAGAAATTCAAATGCATAAATGTTTTTAACTATGTCGGTACCAGCCTGAGGTTTTGATTTTTGCTGAACCAGTTTTGCCAGCTTTTCCGGGTTTTTAGATAATCCGCTGCGTTCGTAATATAGGCTGTTGATTTGTCTTTTCAATTCGCGCATACTCCAGGCACCTTTGATGCATTCCATTTCGTAGAAGGTGCGTTTGAGTGGTTCATCCATACCAAGAAGCAGTTCTATATGTGAATACGAAAGTTTTGAAAGTATTTTATTACCCGGCACAAACAAACCTTCCTGAAATTGTGGGGACAGCGTCCCCACAATTGAAGAACCTTGAAATAATGGGGACACTGACCCCATTATTTCAGATTGCCCGGAAATGGGAAATAATGTCTCCCCTTTTTGCTCAACCCGCAATTCGGAGGACAGTGACCCCATAATTGAGTTTGCTAACTGAGGGTAGTACAGATAAAACAGTCGAAACCTGAAAAGCGAACGTTTATCAATCCCTTTGATTAGATTTAATTCACCGGCAAGACTTTCAATTAACCGGTCGCCATATTTCGCCCGGTCTTTCCCGTTTTGTTCAAATTCCACAATATAGTAACCTATTAGCCAGTTGCGGATAGTCAGCATTTGGTTCACCGAATTTGCAGCCGAATGCTGCAGTTGCAGATGCAATTTTTTAATATCTGAAACAAGCGCTTTGAAATTGTTCATATGATTATTTATTAAGATATCCTGATAAAATTACTTCTTTGGGAATGTTCATTGAAAAGTCTTTTGCTGATGAAGTGTGAAGCAGTATGTTTCAGGTACATTTTATAGATTTTACTTAATATCCATTTGTTTTTTTTAAGAGCAAGTTAAAAAAGAAATATTAAACATATGATGCCTTGAGGTAGAATTTTGTGGGGGCTTCTGTAGGGCGGATTTAGCTCACACTGATTTTGCCCTCTGAAACCGCTGCAAGCGGGCGGCTGTCCGTGTGCACATAGTTTTTAATCCGCTGCACCCGCGGCTCCACGGCAGCCCTCAGCCTGGTAAGCTGCTGCCTTTTCGTTATTAATTTCCAGTTTCATCATTATGTCAGTCTGTTCATCATCTCCCAGCCTGAAAATATGTTTATCGAACGCTGCAAATCCATTTTTCTTGTAAAACCGGATTGCTCTGAAGTTATTTTCCCAAACACCTAACCACACATAATCCATTGATTTTTGCCGGGCAATGTAAAGTGCCTTTTCATAGAGTTTTTGCCCGACCTTTTTACCATGAAATTCTTTCAGTACGTAAACCCGTTCAATTTCCAGCGCGTTTATATCTTTTATTTCAGTCTGTGCTTCTCCGAAATTGATTTTTAAATAACCAACCGGTTTTTCATCAAGTTCCGCAAAATAAAATTCAGACTCTTCATTGTTTAGTTGAGTTATTAGCTTTTCAGACGAGAATTCGCTTTCCAAATATTTGGTCATGTTTCCTTTACTGTTCACAGAAGAAAAGGTTTCGGCAAAAGTTTGTTTTCCAATCTCTTTAAGTGCGTCAATATCCTTTTCGTTTACTTTCTTAATTTCCATACATTTTTTCGTGTTGTTTTACCTGGTTTTGGTAGGCAGTTATGGGTTCAGTTAATTGCCGGGGCAAGATAAAAAAGAATGATTAAACATGTGATGCCCTGGTGCAGAATTTATGATGCCATGTGGTCAGAATTTTACCGGCGGACTGTTGGATTCAGGCTAGTATGTTCCTGCAGATAACGGTTCACCGCCGTTTAACCTATGCCGTTTATTCAACTATGAATTTACCATTCAATGTATATAAACCTTTTCTGTTTATTACATAATAATACAATCCTCTGTTATAATCCCTCACATTTAGTTTAAAATCATGTGAGTTGCTTTCATGTAAGCCTATTTTTTGACCAAGGGCATTATAAACTGTAATCCGGAAGTCAATATCAGGTATTTTAAAATGTATATAATTGGTAGCCGGGTTTGGATAAAGAAAATGTTCCTCATTTTTCTTTATAGTATTGAAATTAGCAGAAACTGTGCTAAGGTAATTGTTTAAATAATCAGATAAATCTATCCGATGCATTTTTGCTGCTGTTGTGACAATGGATTGTGTGAACCGCTCATTGGTAATGAAATATGTTAAACCGTCATCTGTAGCTATTCCTTCAACCTGGTGGAACGGCAAATTCAATAAGACTTTTCTTTTATTACCGTTAAAAAAATTAAGATTCTGAAAATCATAAAGTAAAAGAATAAAAGGTTGAAGGATTTGCGTATAACCGGAAAGTACCACTATTTTTTTGTCTTCATAATAGGCTGCGCCGGTTATTAATCCCTGAACATTATATTGCGAAATGAAATTTGCGCTGTAATTTCCTGGTGTTTTAGGTAGGGAGTAAATTGAACTTTTCATACTTACCCACTCTTTAGTGAAAAGATAAATACTATCACCTGCGACAACAAAAGCCTCGCAATCAAAATTGGTATTGTTGCTTCCTGTTGGTGAAAAATCATTTTGTAATGCGTATGAAAAGTTAATCGTATCAATTACCGGGCTATTTTGCAACAAGGAAGTTTTGTCCACTCTTAGTATTTTTAAATCTGTTCGGTTTCCATTTGCATTATTTCCAAAATCACCGATATAAATAAATTCATCATCCTGGGAAATTTCTTCCCAGTCATTATTTACAGACAGAGCCAGTGGATATTCCGAATAATTATTGATATCAAGAGTATCTAAGGCATAAATGTTATTATCTGTGTCGTCATTGTGCGTCCAGAATTTATTATCCCAGATTATCAGACCGGAAGTTTCATTTAATGTTTGCGGTAAAGTCCATGATTTTACCGGGCTTATAGTGGCAGTATCGTATAAACAGCTGCCATCGTTTATTGTGGCATTGGGGTTAAAGTTAGTTGCCAAACTATCAGTACATCCTGATATTTGTGCTTTCATATCTGTTGTGCAGAATAACAGTATAACGATAGGTAATACTAGCTGTGTAAGTTTTATATAATTTTTCACTGTTATTGAAATTATAAGTTTTTAATGGTATAACCTGGAATTCGCATGTCCCATAACCTCCTGTACGATTCGGCAAACAGCAATACAATTTAAGATTTCTTTTTCAAACTGCAGCAGTAAAATCAGCGGTACGGAAACCGCAGCACCAGTTCTCTCCGATGCAGGGCTGGCAGAATCACAATAATCTCCCACTGCGTGCGGGCTCTGAGCCCTGTGCGCCATACTCTGTGCTTATGCTTTAAAACCTGAAACTCACCCCCAGGCTGTAGCTTCTGCCGGGTCCTATGCTGCTGTACAGCTGTTTTTCAGCATTGAACGAATGGTAATAGCTTTCGACCCGCGAGTCCAGGATGTTTGATATCTTAAAGTCGATACTGGTGTTGTTGTTTTCACCCAGTTTTTTGTTCATGCTGAAATTAAGGCTGTGGAACGGTTCATCGTAAATATCGGGAAAAAGGCCTGCTCCAACAATTGAAAGCGTCGGCCCCTTTACGTTGTAAAAGAAACCTGCATCCAATCCGGCTTTATAACTGCTGTAGGTGAAACCTGCATTGATTACGTAAGGCGACTGCCCGGCCATTTGCCTTTTGCTTTCGATTGTTTCTCCATTTTTTTGGTAGGTCTTCCTCGAATTGAATTCAATCTCTGTCATGTCGATCTGCGATTCCACCAGGGTGAAGTTCCCGTTAAGGTTAAAGTTTGCAAACGCAGGTGCTATAAAACCCAGGTCTTTTCTGAATTCTACCTCAGCGCCAAACAGCCTTCCATCGCCAACATTTCTGGGTTGGTATTCGGTACTGGTCTGCTGCTCGGGAATACGAACCAGCTCGATGGGGTTGTCGAAACTTTTAAAGAAAGCACTGGCTGAAATGATTTGTCCGCTTTCCATAAACAATTCCCACCGGAGGTCGATATTGTTAATGCGGGTTTCTGTTAAATTGCCGTCCCAACCCGGATAAGTAAACAGCGAACCGTTAAAAATACGGTTGGATATGGGGTCAAGAATCTGCGCAAATGAGAGTTCCTTAAACGACGGACGGGCAATTGTTTTTGAGTAGGAAGCACGAAGGTTCTGATTTCCGGTAAGGGAATAAATAAGGTTGGCCGAAGGGAACAGATCGAAAGCTTCCAGAACTTTTTCATTTTCGAGATTAATGCCGTTTTCAGTATCGCCGCTGGCGTAACGTTGGTCCCTGCCGGTGTGACGTTGTACAAAATTTTCAGCCCTGAGCCCCAAAATTACTTTCAGTTTTGCTGCAGGGTTAAATTCATTGGAAACATAAAATCCTGTGTTACTTATATTCGACTGGTAAGCATTGGGGTTGGGGTCAGGATTTCCCGACTGGTAATAAATGCTGTTTGGCCGGTTGGGATAAATGTTTTCATCATTGAGTACTGTTGAAGGATCAGGATTTGGCCATGACTGGCCTCCGAAAAACTGCACATCGAAAAAGAGGATTTCGTAATCGCGATCTTTATAGGTGTGACTGAATCCTAATTTCAGCTTCGCATCGGCATTATTGAACCGATATTTTTTAGTGATATCCAGCTTACCCATCGCATTTACTTCATTGAGCGACCTCCAGATTCGTGCCGGATTTCCACCTGCCCCTGCCATAAAACTGTATCTTCCATTAATATTGGTGAAAGCAGTTTTTCGGATATCGGGGTCTTCTGAGGTGGAAAGTGTCGGCGAAAGGCGCCAGTCAATTTCCCAGCCTGAGTTCTTTAATATATGGGTTCCGTTTAGCAAAATATTGGTGAGCGAGCGCTGGTTGTATTCAAGGTTATCTGAAATTGCCTGGTATCCCGACTGGCCAACGGCTTCACCGTTATTTTCAACAGTAAATTTTCCGGCACGTTTTTCGCCGTTTTGTAAACGCATGGCTGTTAACCTCACTTTCGACAGGCTGGTTTTCAGGGCAACGCCACCAAGTAAACCAACCAGCACGTTATGTTCTCCCAGCTCGCCGTTTTGAACGGTAGCATAGCGCATTTCATACCTGTCGGAATCGATATAACGCTGGTATTCTCCGTAGACTACATCGTTATAGTATTTGTAATCCGCTTTGTAAGAAAGGGAAAAGATGTATCCCAGCTTAGGGCTCTTATTGCTTTTTTTAAAAAGATCGACCTGGTTTCCCAGTGAAAAGCTTAAACTGTAATCAACAGGACTGGTTTGACGAGTGGCAGCAAGCTGCGGGTTGAAGCTTTTTATAAAATCGACTGTTTCCTGCTGCGGGGCGCCGCTGATGGGAGTCGGAATATTGGGCTGCCGGGCACGTTCGGGTAAGGCACGGGTTCCGTCATCGAATCCAAGAAAGTCGATATTGCCGCCCGGGTAAGTCAGGTAACCGGAGTTCAGGTGCATATCGGGGTTAAATGATGTACTTGCTGCAACGCTGATTATTTTTTCCTCGGGGAAATCTTTGGTTTCCACGTTCATTATTCCTCCCGTAAAGTCGGCAGGCATGTCGGCAGTAAAGTTTTTGCTTACCAGCATATTGTCGATAAGGTTTGTGGGGAAAATATCCATTTGAAGGCTGTTCCTGTCAGGGTCCAGGCCTGGAATGTCCATCTGGTTTAATGTTGTCTTTGAGTAGCGGTCGCCCAGTCCGCGGACATAAACGTATTTACCGTCTTCCACTGTAACACCGGTTACCCTTTTGGCCGCTTCCACAGCAGTGTTATCGCCAATCAGTTTAATTTTCGAGGCAGAAATTCCATCCATTATCACTGCGCTCTGTTTTTTTATGGTGTTCAAAGCTGCTTCAGTAGTTCTGATTACTTCGGCGGTTACCACTACCTCATCTATTTCAAGCGTACTTTCTTTCATTCTCAGGTTTTCCAAAAGCGTTACATCACCCGCTTTAACTGAAATTTCGTTCACGTTAAGGGTTTGATAGGAAATATATGAAATTTGCAGTTCATAAGTTCCCGGATCCACATCAAGTGAAAATTGCCCGTCGAGGTCTGTTGCTGTTCCAGTAGTTGTACCTTTTAACACCACAGTAACCCCAACCAGTGTTTCACCTGTTTTGTCATCGAAAACTGTACCTCTTATTTTGCCCTTCTGGGCCTGAGAAAAAACAGAAATGAGAATAAAAAAAACAACGAATAAGCTCTTCATACTTTTTTTGAAATTTTTCCTGAACGAAGAAACAGACTTACAAGATTTTACCTGCAAGTCTGTTCATCTGCCTTTAGATTATCTTATTTTATCACAATTTGTTACAGGCCCGTCAAAGCATTTGCCTGTGCCGCCCATGTCCATCCGAAAACAGAAGCATCGGCTTTATTTGTTCCTGGACCTGCAGTTACACCAGTGGGAACATCTCCATTAACATGGTTCGGCAATTCTGTGGCAGTAACATCAAGTTCAATGCCTTCAAAAGTTACACCTTCGGCCGTAACCCTGTTGATTTTCTGGCCTTCCGAGATTCCGGTGAAGAATAAATTTTTCAGGTCAACAATTGAGTTGTCGTCCACGTTTATCAGGTCTTCACTCATGCGGTTGCCAACTGTGGTCACAATAGTGCCGTTCTGAATGACATGTCCTGCTGCCATCGACCCTTCTGGACCGTCGAGTTCAAAGGCATGTCCTGCAGGTGCAACAACGATAAAATTGTCAAGGGTACCATTCCACGACTGGTCGGTATCGATGCCGTCATCGCCAACATTCCAGACAACTACGTTTTTAACATTCACTGTTCCTCCGAACCATTCAATGCCATCATCCTGGTTGGCAACAACCTCGATGTTTTCAATTACAGTGCCTGTTCCAACACCTCCCAGTGAAAGGCCGTTAATTTCGTTTCCGGCGCCAATGTTAGTTCCACCATGGCGTATAGAGATATATTTTAAAATACCTGAATTATCGGCAGGGTCACTTCCTCCGTATAAACCGTTGGTATCAGAAGTTGGAATTCCTTCAATCTGAACTTCGCTAACGTCGCCATTATCGTTTGATGCAGAGATTGGTGCTTTGCCAAGAACGATAACACCTCCCCAAAGTCCATTAATATCATTGTCGAGATTTGGGCTAACAAAGTTGCCGGCGGCAACGTCTTCGGGCATAATTTCATCGGCCACTGACGTGAAAATAATGGGTGCATCGGCAGTTCCTTCGGCCATCAATGTTCCGCCGCGGGCCACAAGAAGGGCGGTGGCATTGGCTCCGGTTCCTGCTTCACCCTTTATTATTGTTCCGGGTTCAATTGTTAAGGTAACGCCATCAACAACGGTAATCCTTCCCCCTAAAACGTAAACTTTATCCGATGTCCACGTGGTATTTTCCGTAATGTTGCTGTTTACCAGTGTTTCGAATTCCGGAGCATCGATGCTTATAACAAAAGTTGCATCATCTGTTTGTCCTTCCGAATCGGTAACATTCAGGGTGATTGCAGCAGCACCTGCATTGGCGCCTGCACTGTAATTAATTGTAACGATATTGCCTGTAACGCTGCCGGTACCGTTAATTATTGAAACACCAGTGCCTGTGGCAGTATAAGTTGCTGTAAGATTGCTATCATACGATACTGAAAAATCAACCGACTGGTCTGTAGCGCCAAATGGAACAGTTGCAACCTCTGAGGAAACATTAACATTTGGTTTTACAAATGCTTCAACAGGTTCATCCTTGTCACACGAAGTGAAGAACAAGACCAATAAAGCTAAACTGAATAATAAACTAATCTTTTTCATCTCAAATTTATTTTTAATTATTATAGGTATTGTTTTGTATTACCTTTAATTTATTTGCAGCAAAGCTATTCTGGTCAGATTACAGAATGATTGCATGTAAGTTAATTAAGGATTACGTTTGAATAATCAGGTGTAAAACAAAAGGTAGATGTGCAATAAACGCCTGGAACGGGTTTTGAACTTAATTAAGATTGCCTGATGATTTAACAAAAAAAATTAAGTTTTAATTAAATAATGAGACGAATATTTTTTCCTTTTTGTTTTTATCTAATTTCGCCATTTTTCAACTAAAAAAGATGAATAGAAAATTACTGATTTTAGGAATTGTCATACTGATTGTAAATGGGTTGCAAGCCCAGGAGATAAAAGAAATTGAAGGCCGTTATTATAAAAACGTTGAAACTTTTACCGGAACATACACTACTTTTTATGATAGTGGGAATATGAAAATGGAAGTGCATGTTAAAAACGGCAATAAACACGGAAAAGCAACAACCTGGTTTGAAAATGGTGCGCTCTATGAAATCCGCTCCTATCGAAAAAATAAGATGCATGGAAAATGGGAGAAATACAACAGGAACGGAATACTTGAATCGGTTGCAGGATATAAAAACGGAGTGAAGCACGGCAAATGGAAAATATGGGACGACCAGGGAAATCTGATGTATGAGCTGCAATATAATAATGGTCAGAAAAAGGGTACATGGAAAAGATATGATGTTGATGGAAATGTTGTCAACGAGCGGAAATATTGACCTTCCAAAGATGTAATTAAACTGTAACACTACATTAACAGCGGTGTAACAGGAGCAGATTACCTTTACATCAACAAATTTTAATTCTTTACAAGATGAAAAAATTACTCATAGGATTATTATCACTCATGCTGTCTGTTACTGCAATTGCTGAAGAAAAGAAAGATGGAAAGGCAGGTATTGAAACCGGTGATGCTGCTGTAGCACTTTCAGGTACTGTTATTGATGCTGAATCAGGTGAACTTTTAGTTGGCGTTGAAGTATCGCTTGAGGGCACCGAAGCTAAAACCTATACCGACTTCGACGGTAATTTTTCGTTCAAAAACGTACAGCCGGGTGAATACAAACTAGTAACAAATTACATCTCCTATAAAAATTGTACTGAAACCCTTCAGGTTGACCCGGGGAAAAATGAGGTGAATATTAAACTGGAAAATTAGAATTAGCTGTTCATACTCCCTTTCAAAACTAACAAGTTGGCAGAACCGTTTCTTTGCAAAAAGGAGCGGTTTGTTTTTTTGTTCTGTATTATTTCAAGGTTTTCAGGATCTGTACTCGATTGTTTTAATTAATGAGATCTTTTCCCTAAAAGGTTATGCCTTTATCCTTCCTTCTTATATTTGACAGATGCAAACAAATATAAAGATAATATGAAGCCAGCAGTAATATTCGACATGGACGGGGTAATTGTTGATAATGGCAGATACCATAAGCTTGCCTGGGAAAAGTTCTGCAGCCGTTATGGGATAACTTTTTCAGAGGAAAAGTTCAGAACCAGGTTTTTTGGACGGACAAATGAGGAAGTGCTGCCCGATGTATTTGGAAGAGCATTGACACAAAATGACACAGTGGAGCTTGCTGAGGAAAAAGAAGCCATTTACCGTGAAATTTATCGACCGGAGCTAAAGGCAGTACCGGGATTTATGCAATTTTTAAAAGAACTCAGGGAGCATAAGCTTCCGGTTGGTATTGCCACCTCTGCTCCGAAAAAGAATGTTGATTTAGTGCTGCAGGGACTGGAAATAGAAGACCTTATAGATGCAGTTGTTGATGATTCAATGGTTTCGGAAGGGAAGCCCCATCCTGAAATTTATTTAAAGGCAGCAATGCTGTTGAAGGTGAAACCTGCAAATTGTGTGGTTTTCGAAGACAGTCTTTCGGGTACACAGGCTGCATATAATGCCGGAGCAAAAGTAGTGGCAGTAACAACAACTCTTCCTGCCGGGGAGCATAAGTTTGCCCATCACACGATTGTTGATTTCAGAGAGGTCTCCCTGCTGTTTATAAAGGAGTTGCTCGGGGAGAAATAAGCCTTTGCTTAATCTTTTTTACGGATTTTTTTCTCGTCTTCTGTATCTTTAAACGATTTGATGATGGCATGTGCTCCCAGGGGAGCCGTGAGGTAAATAAACACTACAATAAACAATCCTTTGATGTATACCACCGGTTGGTTAAAAAAGAGAGCCACTCCGATGGCAATCAGAAAGATGCCAAAAGAAGGTGCTTTTGTGGCAGCATGCAGTCTGCTGTAAAGGTCTTTAAGTCGCACCAGGCCAATTGCTGCCACCAAAATAAAAAACGAGCCGGTTAAAATGAATATGTATATCAATATGTCAATCATACCTGTGTTTTAAATAAGTTGAAATAGCCACTGTGCCTATGAAGGAAATTAATGAGATGATAACCGGGATGTCAATATAAATCGCCTTATTTATGAGAAAGCTGTACACAAGGACGAACCCAATTACCACAACGGCAATAACCTCCATGGCTGCAATACGGTCGTTTATTGAAGGTCCTTTCATCAGGCGCCAGGCAGCCAAAACCATTGCCGCCAGCAGCATGGCAAAGGCCACAATAATAACTATGGTTCTTGTGGGATCTTCCATTATTCAGTAAATCTTTTAATTTTATGCTGCATACCATCAAAATCTTTTTGCATGATTATTTCAGTAGAGTAATAAAGGACATGCACAAGCAACGTTTTTTTGTCGGTGCTGACATCAATGCTCAGCGTACCGGGAGTCATCGACAGCAGATTGCTGAAAAACAGCAGGCCGGCATCTGTGTTTAAAATTACCGGAACTTCCATAATGGCCGGTTTCATGTGCATTTTCGGAGTAAGTATGTCATAGGCAATATAAAAGTTCGACTGTACGAGCTTTACCAGGTAATAACCTATGAACGCAATGGCATAATATATTTTCTTTAGCAGTTTCACTGATATCCTTTTAATACGGTTTCAATATAAAGTTCCGGATTGAAAAGCTGGTTGGCAGCCTCCATCGTAAAATCAAACACATGATAAGCAAAGATTCCCATAAGTATACTTGCTGCTCCAAGGATTATGGAAGGCAGGTATTCAGCGAAGGATAACTTTTTAACAGTAATTTTCTCAAATTCATTATGTGGCTGAACCTTCAGGAAAGCTTCATTCCATATTTTCAGCATGGAGTACAAAGTCAGCAATCCGGTAATAACAGCCACTGCAGTAATCACGTAGTTGCCGTTTTCGATGCCTGCCTTAATCAGGATGAATTTGGCAAAGAACCCTGATATGGGAGGCACGCCGGCCAGGGCAAAAGCGGGAATTATAAACAGGATGGCCATAAAGGGAAATTGTTTGTACAGCCCTCCGATATTTTTTAGGTAAAATGTTCCCTTTACTCTGTTAATCATTCCTGAGACCAGAAACGTGTTCGTTTTCGCCAGCATATTGTGCAGGGTAAAGAAAATTGCCCCGGCAATGGCCAGCGGGGTAAATATTCCCAGGCCCATAATCATATAACCTATCTGGCTTATAATGTGGTACGATAATATTCTGCGGGTTTCGTAATGGGCAGCCGCCGCCATGCCGCCGGCCACCATGGTGAATCCGGAAACTACAAGAATGAGCTGGTGCCAGAACTGTGGGTCGTGTACAAAGAAGAGGGTAAAGAAGCGGATAAAAGTGTACACCCCTACTTTTGTAAGCAGCCCGGCAAACAGCGAAGTGATTGTAACATCGGGTGTATGGTATGATGCGGGCAGCCAGAAGTAAAGCGGAAATATTGCTGCCTTTATTCCGAAAGCAACAAAGAATAACACTGCAGAAGTATTCATTAAAATGGCCTGGTCGTCATTAGTGAGGATTTGGGCCAGGTGGGCCATGTTAAGGGTGCCGGTTTTGCCGTAAAGCAGGCCTATCCCTGCCAGCAAAAACATGGACCCAATAAGGTTCAGTGCCAGGTACTTTATTCCTCCTTCCAGCTGTTCCTTCGTCCTGCCAAGGGTAATCAGTACAAAGGATGACATAAGCATAACCTCAAACCATACAAACAGGTTAAAGACATCGCCTGTAATAAACGATCCGTTCATGCCCATTACCAGTCCGAAGAAAAAGACAAAAAAACGGTTGATCCGTATCTTATTGGTAAGAAAGTACAGGGCGTATAAGGATGTAGCAAATACAATAAGAGAGGCAATTGCAAGCATCAGTGCACTAAAATAATCCACAACAAGGGTGATTCCGAAAGGGGCTTCCCATCCGCCCATTTGCAGGGCTACAACGCCATGCTTTGAAACCAGCCACAGCAACCAGGCTGAAAGCAGAACCAGCAGGCCCGAGCCCAGCGGCCCCAGCCAGCGGGATAATTTGTCGGACCTGAAAATCAGCAGGATGATTATCAGAATAAAAGGAAGCAATATGGGAAAGGCAATCAGCGGCATAATTAACTGTCGGTTTTTTTAAGTTGGTCTAAATCGTCGGTTCCTGTGAGTTCAAAGAATTTGTATTTCAGGGCAAGGGTGAACACCACGATACCCAGCCCGATTACAATGGCTGTTAACACCAGCGCCTGTGGCAACGGGTCGGCCATGGTTTCGGCGGCCTCTCCTTCGGGGGTTACAAAACCCGGGCTTCCCGGAACAAGTCCTGCCGAGAGAAACACCAGCAGGTTGGTGGCATTGCTCATAAATATCAGCCCGATAATAAACTTCAGGATGCTCCTGCGGAGCATCAGATATACACTTACGGCATATAAAACTCCTACTACTATAGCCAATATTATTTCCATGGTTTAAACATTCATTTTTAAATTCAATTTGCACTTACTCAATGCTGTGGTCTTTGGGTAAGTGAAAAAACAAACATCAGGGTAACCCCAATAACGGCAAAAAACACCCCCACGTCGAATAAAAAAGGTGTGCCAAGTTTTAAACCTTCACTAAATGGCAGCGGCAGCGTTATCCAGAGGCCGGTCATAATTGTAGCTCCTTTTATTAAAGAAGGGATAATGCTAAGCACTATGATTCCCAATCCCAGGGCGATATACCGTTCAGGCCGGTCTTTAAGTTCTTCCTTTACCTGAAAGGCATTGTAGGCAAATCCGCGGTATACAATGGCCAGCCCGGCCATTAGTCCGCCAATGAATCCTCCGCCCGGATGATTATGCCCCCTGAAAAGGGCAAGCACGGCAAATACCAGAAGTATCCACTTCAGGTACCGGGCTGCTATCTGTAATATAATTGAGTTCATATTTTATTCTTTTTTGTAAATAACAACAGGTAAACGCCCACAGCAGCTATTGTCAACACTGTAACTTCTCCAAGAGTGTCCAGCGCCCTGAAATCGACCAGTATAACATTTACAACGTTTTCGCCGAAGCCACGCGTGTAGCTGTTTTCGAGAAAGAAATTGGAAATTGGCCGGTTCAAATTAACGTTTACAGCCTTCAGAGTAATCAGGGTCATAATACTTCCGAAAACCACTGCGATAAGCAGGTCACGCATCCGGGTAGCTTTTGAGGAAAGCACGGCGAATCTTGGCAGCCTTTGAAGTATGGCCATAAACATAACTACGGTAAGAGTTTCCACCAGGATCTGTGTAATGGCCAAATCAATAGCACTGTAATACAAAAAGATGAGAGCAACCCCGTAACCTGCCACACCCATGGCTATAATGGTAACTATTCGCGAACGCAAAACAGCCGTTGCCAACGACACCAGAATAATTACTATGGCCAGACCCGATATATAAAACGGTTGAAGTGTAAGTTCCAGGTCGGCCAGCGGAGTACGGGTATAAAAATACTGCACCCAAAGCAGCAGGGAAGTTAATACAATAATTGTAAGTATGTAGTATCGGTGGAAGCCGTGCTGAACGGCTTTTTCTTTCATGGTTGCTACGGCCACAAACTTTTCAAGCACCCAGTTAAACACCTGTTCGAACTGAACATAGAAAACAATGCTGTTTACTTTTCGCCAGGCCTTCAGCAGGTTTTTGGATTTAAGCATGGCCACAAAAAGGGCCACTCCCGACACGATAGTGAACAGGCTCAGAAAAAACACCTGGTTAAATCCGTGCCAAAGTTTAAGTTTTATATCTACATCTTCAAGCGAAACGGCAGTTATTGCTGGTTGTATGACCGCATCTCCAAGGTTGGAAGGCGACAGGCCCAGCACCAGGCTCAGCAGGGCTAAGATGCCTGGTCCGATAAGAAAGGCAACGCCTTTTTCGTTGGGAACTTTACTTGTTGATTTGTATTTTCCCAGAAAAACTTTTCGGGCAAAATAGAGCGATACCGCCACCATGAAGATATTGGAAGTAACTCCTAAAATCAATACCAGGGAAGCGATTCCCGGCGATTGCACCTTTGCTTCATAAATCAGCTCCTTTCCCAGGAATCCCAGCAGGGGAGGAAGCCCGGCCATAGAGAGCAGCGACAGCAAGGCTATAACAAAGGTAACGGGCATATATTTTATAAGACCTCCCAGTTCATTGATGTCACGGGTGCCGGTTTTTTTTTCAATAAGACCTGCAATCATAAACAAAGTTGCTTTATAAAAAGCATGGATAAAGAGAAATAGCATGGCTGCCATTATCGACTCCCGGGTTCCGATGCCAAGTAATAATACCAATACTCCCAGTGCATTAATAGTAGTATAGGCAAGGATGCCTTTTATATCGGTTTGGGTCAGTGCAAAATAGGAGCCTGTAAGCATGGTAAGCACACCTATCAGTGGAATGATGTAAGTCCACTCGGGGGTGCCTCCCAAAACAGGAGCAAGTCTTGCCAGCAGGAAAACACCTGCCTTGACCATTGTTGCCGAATGGAGGTATGAACTCACAGGTGCCGGCGCCTGCATTGCGCCGGGTAACCAGAAATGGAACGGAAACTGGGCCGATTTGGTAAACACCCCTATGAGTATGAGCATTAAACCGGGCAGGTACAAACTGCTCTCCTTTATTGCCTGCGGATTGGCAAGCCATTCATTCAGTGAATAGCTGTCGACAATGCTCCCCAGCACAATTATGCCTGCAAGCAGGCTTAGCCCGCCGAATCCTGTAATGTAAAACGATTGTAAGGCTGCCTTGCGGGCCGATTCCTTTTCATGAAAAAAACTAATAAGGAAAAATGATAGTACACTGGTAAGTTCCCAAAATATAAATAGCTGTATAAGGTTTGCTGATAATACCAATCCAAGCATGGCACCGCTGAACAGCATCAGATAAAAGAAAAATTTACCTGTGCCGCTGTAGCTTTTCATGTAGGCGCTGGCGTACAAAAAAACAAGTGCACCGATTCCGGTGACAAGAAGGGCAAACACCATGCTCAGTCCATCGAGTACGAACTCAAAGTTCAGGCCCAGGCGGGGAATCCATTCCACAAACTTATAGTGGTAGGAATCGATTGTTGCCTCAGGGATTTTAAAAAGGAAATAGACAAAGGCTCCCGCCTGAACTATTGCTAAAATAATAGCCCGGTGTTTATGCAGCTTTCCCCTCATGAAAAAAACACCGAATGAGAAAATCAGTATTAAAATAAGTAGCTGGAGCATTTATATCAGGTTTTCTTTCTTGTTTAACTGTTCTTATTAATAATCACTCCCATTGGATCGACAAGTGTTTTAAAAAATGACGAGAAATCAAGACTCGTTGACATCGAGGTAAGGCTCAGCACAGAAATATCCGACAGGTTCATTATATGATGGGCAAAGGCGCCAATATAGTTGTCGTATGTATAGCCTTCCCGATGGGTCATCAGCAAAATCATTCCTGCATCAATTTTCCGGGTGTATTCCAGTACTTTTTGAAACGGAGGAACATCCGATCGTTTGAACAATTTTACTTCACAGGCTACTCCGTTCATCTCGAGCATATCTTTGGCATCCTGAAGTTTTTTCCAGATGCGGCTTTCCTTTTTGGCTATGCCTCCCACCACAACCGAAACAAGATAAATCTTTGCTCCGTATTCAAGACCGTAATACAATGCTGCCGACAACTGCCCACGTACTTCCTTGGTCAGGTCAAGCGGTACAGCAATCCTGTCCTTTATTTTATCGGAATCACCTTTGAAAGTTAATACCGGTAGAGGTGATTTCAATGTAACATGGTATACCGTTGTTCCAAGTTCATCTTCCGGGTCACCACCTAAATGGTTTTCACCCATGATAATCATGTCAGCTTCAATGTCTTTTGCAACCTGCAATATTTTCTGGTAAGGCTTTCCCATGTCCACCCTTGTAGATACTTTTATTCCCGGCACATCCTTTTTTATCTGCTCAGTAAGTTTAATCAAGTGCTCCTTTGCCACATCTGTTATTTTAACAAGATGGTCTGTTGACTGGAAAAACTGAGCTACAAGCCCCGGAGTGTCAATTATATTTAGCAAAATCAGCGAGGCATCAGTTTTTGCTGCCATGTATGCAGCATAATGTAATGCCTTCACTGAAGGTTCTTTAAAGTCAACAGGTACTAATATATTTTGAATGTGCTTCATCGTTTATTTCGATTTGATAAAATGAACAACTTTTAGATTCAAAAGTTTAACAGGAGTAGTTGGTCCGATAATGAAAATATGGTCAAATATAAACAAAAGCCCGCAAATTCATGTTTTGGTTGTAGTATAAGCAATCTGCCTGTTTATGAATTAAACTTCTAATATTTTTGGCATGAAACAACTTCTTGCAGAAGTAAGGGAGCGGATAGGGAAGCCGTACACCGATTTTGAATTTTTATTGCAATGTTTTTCGGAGGTACTTATTGAGAACAACCAGCAGGAGCTTGCGGGGATGATCCCCTGGATTTCGGAAAAAGAACCGGCCTTTGATGACAGGAATACTGAAAGTTTGCTGCACATTTTTTCCATATGCTTTCAATTATTGAATCTTGCTGAAGTAAACGGAGCTGTGCAAAACCGCAGGGCCAGGCAGGAGGAGGGCGGATTGGAAAATGTAAGCGGCATGTGGGGTGATGTGTTCAAATCGCTGAGGGAGAAAGGTATTAACGGGGAAACTCTCGTGCAATACTTGCCTCATATTCATGCTGAGCCGGTGCTTACGGCACATCCCACGGAAGCTAAGCGGCCTGTTGTACTGGCGCTTTACCGGCAGCTTTACCTTTTGCTGGTAAAACGCGAGAATTCAATGTACACAAGCTATGAACAGGATGAAATCAGGCACGATATCAAGCAGATTTTACATAAATTATGGTTTATAGGTGAAATCTTTGTAGAAAAACCTGCCGTGGAATCGGAACTGGAAAATGTGCTGTACTACTTTTATAAAGTCTTTCCCGAAATGCTTCACTACCTCGACTTCAGGTTAAAGCAAGCCTGGGAGAAAACGGGTTTTGATGCAAGATGGGTGGAGGATACAGCAAACTTCCCAACCATTACATTTGGAAACTGGGTAGGTGGTGACCGCGACGGGCATCCGCTGGTAACTGCAGAGGTAACCGGAAAAACCCTGGAAAAGTTCAGGCTTCATGCTTTCCTGCTTCTAAAGGCAATGCTCGATGAACTTTCCGATAAGCTTAGCATTTATTGCGACAACGATTGCCTGGCATCAAGTTTTACTAAACGCTTGAGGGAATTGCAGAATGAATTAAATATTAATGCGGGTGAAATACCCCGTGAACCTTTTAAGATCTTTATCCAGCTTATTACTAAAAAACTTCCCATTCTTGAAAATACTGCCGGAGGAATCGATCTGCACGATACCAGGTTTTCGTATAAAAATTCTTCAGAGCTTGAGGAAGACCTGGTTTTTCTTAAAACAGCCCTGGAAAAAATGGGGGCCCATTCACTGGCAGTATACGATGTGCAGAAGGTATTGCGCCATTTGAAAGTGTTTGGCTTTCATCTTGCACATCTCGATATCAGGCAAAACAGTCAATATTATGAAACGGCTTTGCTCGATATAATAAGAACCAGCCTGCCCGACCGGTATAAAGTTATTTCAGGCAGCAGAAAAGCTTATGAGCAATTTGTGATGGATGAGCTGATGCATAACCGGCCCTTCATCAGCAGGCCCGACTTGCTGGAATCGGAAAAGGCAAAAGAAATGGTCAATACATTCCGGATACTTGAATTGCATATCCGCAATTATTCTGAGCGGTCGTTGGGGTCGCTCATTGTCAGCATGACCCGTAATGCTGCCGATCTTTTTACCGTATATCTCTTTGTTCGTGAAGCAGGGCTTTCACATTTTACCGGTAAAGGCCTTGTTTGTCCTTTGCCGGTGGTTCCCTTGTTTGAAACCATTGAGGATTTAAAGAAGAGCCCCGAAGTTTTGGATGAATTCCTGAGTCATCCGGCAACAAAAAACAGCCTTGAGTACATAAGGCAGCACCGTAACTTTCCTTTCCCGGTGCAGGATGTGATGATTGGCTACAGCGACAGCAACAAGGATGGAGGTATTTTGGCCAGCACCTGGTACCTGCACGACGCACAGGTAAAGTTATCGGAAGTTGCCGGTAAGCATGGCGTGCAAATTCGTTTTTTTCATGGAAAGGGAGGAACAATCAGCCGTGGTGCAGGTCCTACCCACTGGTTCATCCGTTCTCTGCCCGTTTCTGCAATGAATGGTCTGATTCGGATGACAGAGCAGGGGGAAACCATAGAGCGGAAGTATGCCAACAAAGTAAATGCTGCATACAACATGGAACTTCTGCTGGCCGGCCTTACAAGTCAGACCCTGCTTAACCGGTTGGGCAGTGGTGATAATAACGCTCAAAAGAACAGACTTTTCGATTATCTGGCCGGGGAGAGTTACAAAGCCTTTAATAAGCTTACAGCACATCCCTCTTTTATAGAGTTCTACAGACAAGCCACCCCAATTGATGCCATTGAAATGAGCAAAATAGGCTCCAGGCCTGCACGTCGCACCGGCAAAACCACCCTTTCCGATTTAAGAGCAATCCCATGGGTGTTTAGCTGGACCCAGTCACGAATGCACATATCGAGCTGGTATGGAGTGGGGACTACTTTAAAAAAGCTTCAAAGCAAAAAACCGCAGAAATATGAACTGCTTAAAGAACTTGTAAAAACTGATAATTTCGTACGTTATGTGCTGACAAACATCGATACCAGCCTGGCAGCAACCGATGAAAACATTATGAAACTGTATTCAGGGCTTGTGGAAGATGAGCAGCTCAGAGAAGAGATACTGGGTTTGTTGCTCGAAGAGTTGGAACTGACCAGGACCACAATGTCAGGCTTGCTGGGGAAGCCAATTAAGGAAAGAAGGCAAAATCATTACTATTCCACACAGCTTAGGGCTGAAGCGCTGTTCCCCCTGCACCGGCAGCAGGTGATTTTACTCCGCCAGTGGCGGAAATCGCAACAGGAAGATGACCCAAAAAAGCAGGAACAGTTGCTGAACAGTTTGCTGCACAGTATAAACGCCATTGCCAATGCAATGGGGACTACAGGGTAATACCGGCAGCATATTCTACAACCTGCAGATGAATTAAGATTTTTATAATTATTGGCTTAATAATTAAAGCTTTGCTACTGGTTCTGCACTTTCCGCCTTACGGGCATATAAATTCTCGCGGTACCTGCCTGGCGTAATCCCTTCAAATTGCCTGAATACCCGGATAAAAGTACCAGGCGAGCCAAAACCTGCGTGTTCCGATATCTCATTCAGGGAATAATTTTCAGAGTTATCCTCATTAAGAAGCCTTTTTGCTTCATTGAAGCGGTAATGGTTGACAAATTCCACAAAGGAACATTTAAACTCATTGTTTATTAATTCCGACACGTAAGTTCGATTTGTTCCAAGAAGCTGGGCAACATCAGTAATCTTTAAATCAGGATTTCGATATGCATTTTTGATTAAAAACAACTCGATGAGCTGCTTTGAAAGCTGCTCGTTGGAATATTTCCTTGATTCGCTGGCTGTATGACTGAGACTGTCGTGCTCCAGGTTAACAACAGCATGGTTTTGCATTGAACCTATAAGGCCAATGAAAAAAAGCAGCACACTGAAAATAAAGGATGGTATCAGAAGAAGAATTTTTGACTCAAGAAATGCACTGCGCCCGATAAGGTTAAATGCAATACTCATAAGGGCAGTTGCAATTAAGGAATAAAGGAAAAAACTGACCCACAAAAGACTTTTGCTTTCCAGGTTTGAATAGAAATTGGCAATCTGATGATTGTAACTGGAAACCAGCTTTCTCCCGTATACCAGAAAAAAAAACACCTGAATACCGAATACTGCTCTAACCGTTATGTAATTAATTTTCTGTAATTTAACCATAAGTGTGCCGGGAATTTCTTCCTTGTGGTTAAGAAGAAAGCCGTAAACATAGCCGGTCAGTTCTTCTTTGTCCATCATCTGGTAAATGATAAACGATGCCGATGATAATAGAACTGCAGGCAGTAACATTCTAATATTGTACATCTTTATGGCAGATTCAACCGTCAGAAGTTTGATGTACCAATAATAGAGCGGGTAAACAGAAAGAGCGGCAAATATATACAAGGGATCAAAATAGGCATAAACCCGAACATTTTGATTAAAAAATACAGCGTGGGAAAGGTAAAGGAGAAAAGCTGTAAACATGAATATGCTTAGGAGAAACTTTGCTTTGTTATTTTCGTTTCTGGCAGATGCCAGAATTACTCCCCAGATGAAGGTAACATACATAGGAGTATAAATGATTATATCTTGCAGCATTCCGGCCTGGTTTTGTTACATTTTGTTGGTTACAAGATACAATTTTTTACGAATTGAAAATCAAATTTTACAGATTGAAAATCCAAATTAACTGTCAAGCATTAGATTTGATGCTCAGTTTGTTGATCTATTAACATTTTTAGTGCAATTCTCTCTCACTATTCCAAATTAAGTTAACCCTTATAATCGGGGAAGGCCATTTTTCCTTCCCCTTTTTTATTGTTTTTTTATTTTTATTTTCGGAGCAGCAATGAAGAATATTTATCCGGGTATTGTTGCGGAGCATAATTTTATACTTCAAAAGCATCCACTTCACGGTACGCCTGAATAAGTTTTTTTTCACCTTCAATGCCAGGTTCGGAATTACCGTGCTCCATGCCTACAACCCCTTTAAAATCTTTAGTGTAAATGTATTTAAACACATTTTTGTAATTGATTTCCCCGGTTGTAGGTTCTTTCCGGCCCGGGTTATCACCTACCTGAAAATAGGCAATTTCATCCCAGGTTAATTCTATATTGCGAATAAGATGGCCTTCGGTTTTTTGCAGGTGGTAAATATCGTATAGAATTTTGCAGGCCGGGCTGTTTACGGCTTTGCAAATCATGTAGGTTTGATCTGATGTTTGCAAATACAAATCCGGAGAATCGGAAAGTGGCTCGAGTACCATTGTAAGTCCGTGTGGTTCGAAAATTTCGGCACCACGGCGCAATGCATCAATCACATTGGCATCCTGAATTCCGATAGGCAACCTGCGTTCGAATGACCCCGGAACCACTGTCATCCATTTGGCATTAACACGTTTTGCAATCTCAACCGACCGACGACAACCATCCAGAAAAATATCGAGGTGTTCTTTATTACCGGCGGCAAGTGTATTTGCCAGGTTTCCTCCTTTCGGAACAACAAATACCCCCATTGTCATTCCCAGTTTCTCGAGTGTTTCGCCAATTTTTGTTTGAGTTGCCACATCGCGGTTCGGCATACCGTTATCTTCTAAAGCAGTAAATCCCTGGTCGGCCATGAACTTTAGCTGATCAATAAGGTCTTCTCCGGCACTATGCTTAAACATTCCAAAATGAGGTGCATAGTTTAACCTGAATTTTTTGGCATCGGAAGCAATTGAATCAGCAGCAGAGGCTCTCATTAAGCTTCCCAATCCGGTTACAGCAATACCGCCCGCTGCTGCATTTATTAAAAAATTACGTCTTTCCATGGGTTATTTGATTTTACACCTCAAAAGAATCTACCTTACGATAAGCTTCCAGAAAAGCAATTTCACCTGCTTTTCCGTTTTTACTTTTCCCATGCTCACAGCAAAGTACCCCGTCATACCCTTTGTCGTATATGTGTTTAAAAATGTTTAGGTAGTTGATTTCGCCTGTAGTTGGCTCTTTTCTTCCCGGGTTATCACCAATATGGAAAGCTGCAATTTCATCCCATGAGCGGTCAATGTTTGGAATTATATTCCCTTCGGTGATTTGCTGGTGGTAAATATCATTCACAATTTTACAGGCCGGGTTGTTAACGGCACGGCAAATCATATAGGATTGAGGCATTCCGGTAAGGAACAGACCCGGGTGATCACGGCGGTTTAACGGTTCAAGAACAATGACAACACCTGCCTTTTCAGCAATCTCGCTAAGTTCGCGCATGGAGTCAATAACATTTGCAGCCTGGTAATCCCAGTCCATCCTTTGATTATAACGTCCCGGAACCATCAGTGCATGTTTGGCGCCGGTACGTTTTGAAGTTTCTATTCCTTCATTGAGCCTGTCCTTGAGCATTTTTCGTGATTCATCGTTGAAAAGCACCATCGATTCTGTGCTGAAATCGGCATATAAAACGTATGGCCCCCAGTCCATGCCCCGGCGCGAAAGCTCAGAGGCCATTTTTTCCTGCATTTCGGGTGATTTTCCCATCAGTCCATTGTCAAATATCGCCCTGAAACCCTGGTCTGCAATGAATTTAATGTTATCAATTGGATCTTTTCCTGCGTGCTCAGGAAACATTCCAAGATGAGGTGCATATTTCAGCTTAAACTGGGCTTGATTGGATAAAACAGTCCCTGAGGCCGTGGTTCCCAATACAGTTCCAAATCCTGCCATTGCAAGGCCGCTGGTAACTGTGCTTTTAACAAAACTTCTTCTTTTCATTTCAAAAGGTATTATTTTGATTTTGTTAGTGAATATTTCTCTAATTATTAACTGAAACTTTTTTCATCAGACAGTATAAAACATTGATTTTGCTAAAATAATGAATTGTTTCTGAATTTCATGGATATATTGGTTCTTTTGAATGTGCCGGTAAGCCATAAATGAATACTGTAATGCTGTTGGAAAAGAAAAGTTGTCAGGCAACCTAAAACAGATTACTTTTAATAATTCTGCCGGGTTTCGAATCAGACTTTTGTTTCCTATTAAAAGAGTTCTTAATTTTATGGTCATAATTTTCTAAATCAACATAAAAAAACAGATATGAATAGAAAACTTCGTATGGGAATGGTAGGTGGTGGTTCGGATGCTTTTATAGGAGCCATTCACCGTCTTGCAGCATTAATGGATAATCAGATTGAGTTGGTTTGCGGCTGTTTCAGTGTAAATCCTGAAATTTCTAAATCCTCCGGAAAACTATACTATTTGCCGGAAGAGCGTGTTTACGAAACTTATCAGGAGATGTTTGAAAAGGAAGCTCAACTTCCTGAAGGAGAACGAATGGATTTTGTTTCCATAGTAACGCCTAATTTTGTTCATTTCGACCCCGCTATGATGGCCCTCGGCAAGGGATTTCATGTAGTAGTTGACAAACCCATCACCTTCACCCTTGAAGAAGCGCTTAAGCTGAAGGAAAAACTGGATGAAACCGGGCTTACCCTGGCTCTTACCCATACCTATTCGGGTTATCCTGCCGTGAAGCATGCCCGAAAAATGATAGCCGACGGTGAATTGGGAACCATCCGTAGAGTTTATGTGGAATATCCGCAAGGCTGGCTGTCAGCAAAAGTGGAAGATGCGGGTAACCTTCAGGCTTCCTGGCGAACCGACCCCAAACGATCAGGAAAGGCCGGTTGTATGGGTGATATCGGTACGCATGCCAACCATCTGGCTGAATATATTACAGGGTTGAAAGTAGTTGAACTCTGTGCCGAACTGAATGTGTTCGTTCCCAACCGCCTGCTGGATGATGACGGTGCTGCACTGTTGCGTTATGACAATGGCGCCAGGGGAGTGCTTATGGCTACCCAGATTGCTGCCGGTGAAGAAAATGCCATCCGCATCAGGGTCTATGGCGAAAAAGGTGGTCTGGACTGGTTTCAGCATGAGCCAAATACCCTTGTTGTGAAATGGCTTGACAAACCAACCCAGCTGCTGCGTGTGGGCACCAGCATGAACAGTGATGTGGCTGCACATAATACACGCACTCCCGGGGGTCATCCCGAAGGATACCTGGAGGCTTTCGCAAATATTTACCGGAATTTTGCCGCAACGCTTATGGCTGTGAAGGATGGAAAGCAACCTACTGCCGAAATGCTTGATTTCCCGGGAATAGAGGACGGTATCCGTGGAATGCAGTTTATCGACACTGTGGTCAAAGCGGGTTATGATGACAATTCAAAATGGGTGAAATTTGGCGAATAAGTATTCCATTGCCGCTAATTCCGAATATTGTTAACAATTAAAATATTAAGATATGTCTCGACCAGTTACACTTTTTACCGGACAATGGGCCGATTTACCCATTGAGAAAATGTGCCAGAAAGCAAAGTCTTTCGGTTACGACGGACTGGAACTTTGCACCTGGGGCGACCACATGGAAATAGATAAAGCCGACCAGTCGTATTGTGATGAAAGGAAAGCTCTTTTGGCCAAATATGAACTGAAACTGTATGCCATTTCCACACACCTTGTGGGGCAATGTGTTTCAGATGCTTACATCGATGAGCGGCATAAAGGCATTCTTCCCGATTACATATGGGGAGATGGTGATCCGGAAGGTGTGCGCCAGCGTGCGGCAGAAGAGGTTATTAAAACAGCTAAAGTTGCAAAGATGCTGGGCCTCGACACAGTGATCGGTTTTACCGGAAGCCCTGTGTGGCACATGCTCTATCCTTTTCCGCCCACACCTTCAGCAATGATTGATAAAGGTTATCAGCAATTTGCCGACCGCTGGATTCCAATCCTCGATGAGTTTCAAAAAATAGGGGTGAAGTTCGCCCTCGAGGCTCATCCTACGGAAATTGCTTTTGATATTCATACCGCTCATCATACACTAAATGTGCTTAATAACCATCCCGCATTTGGGTTTAATTTTGACCCCAGCCATTTGGGCTACCAGCATGTCGATTATGTAAAGTTTATCTATGAATTTAAGGACCGCATTTTCCACGTACACATGAAAGATGCTTACTGGAGCGATGTGCCTATGGGAATAGGCGTCTTCGGCGGACATGCCGATTTTGGTGATAACCGCCGGTACTGGAATTTCAGGAGCCTGGGCCGTGGGAAGGTCAATTTTGAGAACATTATCCGTGCACTGAATGATATCGGATACAATGGCCCGCTCTCTGTGGAATGGGAAGATTCGGGTATGAACCGCGAAGCCGGTGCAGCCGAAGCCTGCCATTTTGTAAAAAATATCGATTTCAAACCCTCGGATGTGGCATTCGACGATGCCATGCACAAGGAAAAGTAACAGTTGTTGTTCCTTTTCTGCAAATGTGCCTGGTTGTACAGAATTCTTAGCCTGATAGCTATTGATGTTTAAATCCTTGATTTTGACCGCATACTATTCAGGCTAAGATGACGTTATAAAACCATCAAAAAATGTATTCTTTGAATAAAGAATTTGTATTTTTGATGGTTTTTAATGCATTTTACTGACCGACATAATGTATTACCTGAATCAACGGAGAACCGAATCAAATAAATTTAATAATGACAAACAGGAGAACATTTATCAAAAATTCTGCTTTGGCAACAGCCGGGGTGGGAATGATTGCTTCCATGCCCATGGCAATGAATTCATGTATGGGGGCGAATGAAAAACTGGTATGTGGCTTAATTGGTGCCAAAGGAATGGGGTTTTCCGACCTGCAGGCATTCCTTCGTCAGCCCAACACCGAATGTGCAGCCATCTGTGATGTGGATGAGAATGTATTGAATCAGCGGATTGCCGATACGGAGAAAATTCAGGGTAAACGGCCCATGGGATTTAAAGACTATCGCAAGATGCTGGAACAACCCGACATTAATGTGGTTATTATTGGCACACCCGACCATTGGCATTGCCTGCCCATGGTGGAAGCCTGCCAGGCCGGAAAAGATGTTTACTGCGAAAAGCCGTTAGGCAACTACATCGAAGAGATAAACATTATGGAACGGGCAGCCAAAAAATACAATACCATAGTGCAGGTGGGAATGTGGCAACGCAGCGATCCTCACTGGCGCGATGCCGTAGAATTTGTGAAATCAGGCAAGCTGGGCAAGATACGTACCGTGCGCACCTGGGCCTACCAGGGATGGATGGAACCCGTGCCTGTGAAGCCCGACAGCGAAGCGCCTGCGGGAGTTGATTACGATTTCTGGTTGGGACCTGCCCCAAAGCGGCCGTTTAATCCAAACAGATTCCACTTTAACTTCAGGTGGTATTACGACTATGCCGGTGGTTTAATGACCGACTGGGGGGTACATATTATCGATTATGGCCTCTACGGAATGGGAGATCCTTCACCAAAATCGGTTATGGCTATGGGTGGAAAGTTCGCCTATCCGGATGATGCCTCCGAAACTCCCGATACCTTGCAGGCCCTTTATGAATTCGACGGGCACACCATGCTCTGGGACCACGGAACTGGCATTGACGGTGGTTACTACGGAAGGAACCATGGTGTAGGTTTCGTTGGTAACAATGGTACCCTGGTTGTCGACCGTGGCGGATGGGAAGTAATTCCTGAAAGAAAACAGAACAAGGATATGATGGAACGGGTTGATTACATCAAAGGTACCGGTAAAGGTCTTGATTTGCACATGGAAGATTTTTGTAAGGGTGTCAGAGATCGCAACCCGAACCTGAATGCCAACATTGCTGTGGCTGCCAATACTGCGCGAGTGGCCCATCTTGGGAACATAGCCCAGCGTACAGGCAAACGACTCTACTGGGACAACACCGGCAGCAAGTTTGTAGGAGACGATGAAGCCAACAGCTATCTTGTCCCCACATACCGTGCACCCTGGAAATTGCCAAACGTTTAACTGATATAAATCATACTGTCCTGGAAAGGGCAGTATGATTCCTTCTTTTGTGCAGATGTGGAATTGTTCATTTCATTCAGCTATGAATAGCCGGTCGCGTCTCTGGTACATCGATAACCTCCGCATCTTTCTTATAAGCCTGGTGGTGCTTCATCACCTCGCCATTACTTATGGCGCTCCCGGGAGCTGGTACTACAACGAATCTCAGGCCGGAATGCCTGAAATAATTCCACTGTCGCTGTTTGTTGCCACAAACCAGTCGTTTTTTATGGGAATGTTTTTTTTCATTTCCGCATTTTTTATCCTGCCCTCCCTCTCCCGGAAAGGAACATTGCTTTTCGTCAGGGAACGTTTGCTCAGACTGGGAATTCTCTTGCTCCTGTATTTTTTCATAGTTTCCCCTTTGACTGTGTTTATTAACCATAAATACATACAAGGCCGCGATGTTTCCCTCCTGCAGTACATTTCAGGTGGAAACGCCACTGGCTTTGGTCCTATGTGGTTTGTGGAAGCCTTACTGATTTTCTCCCTGATTTTTTTACTTGTTAAGCCATTTGCTGCAAACATCAGGTGGCCTTTTCCGGGGTCTTTAACAATACTTGCTGCGGCATTTTTAACCGGTTTCCTTCAATTTATTATCAGAATATGGTTGCCTGTGGGTTGGAGCATGCCTTTTACCAACTTTCAGTTCCCTTTTTTCATTCAGTATGTCTTTCTGTTTGCTTTTGGAATTATAGCTCAGCAGAACAACTGGCTGGAATCTATTTCTGCCGCTCGTGCTGTGAAGTGGTTCCTGTTTTCACAGGGGTTGATATTTATAGGGTTTCCATTGCTTTTTGTTGGAGGAGGTTTAACAGCTTCAGGCATCGATCCCTTTATGGGAGGTTTTACCCTGCAAAGCTTTGGTTATGCCTTATGGGAACAACTGCTGGGTTTTTCATTGATAATTGCCCTCTTGGGGTTCTTCAAAAAGCACTTTAACAGGCAGGGGAGTATGGCCCGCTTCCTTTCCGGGAGCGCGTATGGCGTTTTTGTTATTCATTCGTTTATTTTAGTTGCCGTTAGCGCCTTCTTTATTTCATGGCATGCCCCGCAATTGATAAAGTTAATTGTTCTGGCTCCTTTGGTTTTAGTAATTGCTTTTTTAAGTGGCGGAGCCTTAAAAAGAATGCCCCTGCTGAAAAAGATCCTGTAAATATATTTCTGTTTGCAAGTTGTTGCAAACTAACTGTTTCATTTCGATGGCAGTTGTCCGGACGAAAACTTTTTCAGCATTTATTTTTTTCAGGATTAAGGTCATCCCGGTTTCCTGCATAATTGCTCAGCTGATGGTACATTTTTTGGCTTGTAAAGCTACTTTTTAACAAAAAATTTAATTCCCATGGCTGAAAAAGAAGACTCCAAAAAAAAAGATCAGGCGAATGCCAAGAAAGAATTTCTTGAAAGGCATACCGCAAGCGATGATGGTAAGAAGTTAACAACAAACCAGGGTGTGAAAGTGAACGATGATCACAACTCCCTGAAGGCAGGCGAGCGGGGTCCCACGTTGTTGGAAGATTTCCACATGCGTGAAAAAATTACCCATTTTGACCACGAACGCATTCCTGAACGAATTGTCCATGCACGGGGTAGTGGTGCACATGGATATTTTGAGTGTACAGAATCCATGTCGGAATACACGAAAGCACATTTCCTGCAAACTCCCGGCACCCGTACACCTGTTTTTGTAAGGTTCAGCACAGTGGTGGGGTCGCGTGGCTCTACCGACCTTGCCCGCGATATCCGTGGCTTTGCAACAAAGTTTTACACCGAAGAGGGTGTTTATGATTTGGTGGGGAACAACACTCCTGTTTTTTTCATACAGGATGCCATGAAATTTCCCGATTTAATACATGCCGTTAAGCCTGAACCCGATTCAGAAATGCCGCAGGCAGCTACTGCGCACGACACCTTTTGGGATTTTGTTTCTCTCACGCCCGAAACCTTACATAATGTTTTCTGGGCAATAAGCGACAGGGGTATTCCCCGCAGCTATCGCATGATGGAAGGTTTTGGCATTCATACCTTCCGGTTTATAAATAAAGAGGGCAAGTCGTCCTTTGTTAAGTTTCACTGGAAACCTGTGCTGGGGGTTCATTCCGTTGTCTGGGATGAGGCCATGAAAATATCAGGCGCCGATCCTGACTTCCACCGCCGCGACCTTTGGGAAGCCATTGAAAACGGGCACTACCCGCAATACGATTTTGGGGTGCAGATAGTGCCTGAGGAGGATGAGCATAAATTCGGCTTCGATTTGCTCGACCCAACCAAACTTCTTCCCGAAGAGCTGGTGCCGGTGAAAATTATCGGTAGAATGACCCTGAACCGCAACCCCGACAATTTCTTTGCGGAAACCGAACAGGTAGCTTTCCATCCGGGGCATGTTGTACCGGGAATCGATTTTACTAACGATCCGCTGCTGCAGGGACGGTTGTTTTCCTACACCGATACCCAGTTGATACGTCTTGGCGGCCCTAATTTTCATGAGATACCAATTAACCGTTCGGTATCACCGGTGCATAACAACCAGCGTGACGGGTACATGCGCCAGACCATTAATCGCGGAAAATCGAGTTACAGTCCCAATTCCATGGGTGGGGGTTATCCGGAGCAGGCAAAAGCCTCGGAGGGCGGTTTTGTGTCGCACCACGAGCGTATTGATGCACATAAAGTGAGGGCCCGCAGTAAAAGTTTTATCGATTTTTACAGCCAACCGGCAATGTTCTACCACAGCCAGAGCGAAGCAGAGAAAAAACACATGGTTGATGCTTTCCGCTTTGAACTAGGCATGGTAAAGGATGAGGCCATTCGCAAAAGAGTTGTTTCGCTGCTGTACCAGGTTGACCAGTCGTTGGCCGATAGAGTGGCAAAGGGGCTTGGCATTAAAGCCGAAGCACCTGATGGAATAACCAATCATAGTTTTCCGGCTGACGCTAATCCGGATGACTATCAGTCGCCCCAAAAGAAACCCGATGTGGAAAATTCTCAGGCCCTGAGCATGGCCAACACCCGGAAAGATACCATTGAAACACGTATGGTAGCTGTTTTGGCAGCCGATGGTGTTGACGATGATTCGCTGATGAAGATGAAAAACGCACTGGAAGAAAAAGGGGCCATGGTTAAAATAGTTGCTCCCCACCTGGGAAGTATTAAAACAGCTGCAGGTAAGGAGTTAATGGCCGAAAAAGCTTTTGTAAACGCTTCTTCCGTGCTCTTTGATGCCGTTTATGTTCCCGCAGGATTAAAAAGTGTAATGACTTTAAAGGAGGAACATAAAGCCATTCATTTTCTGGATGAGGCTTATTCCCATTGTAAACCCATTGCTGCCGATGGCGAGGGAGTGGATTTATGGCGGGAATCGGCTGCCGGTAAAAAAGAAGCTACAGTCGACAAGGATCAACAGGAAGCCCTGATGAATGGAGTTGTTTTGGATAAGGAACCTGCCGATTTTATTAAGGCTATTACACAGCATCGTTTCTGGGATCGCGAAAAAGTGCCTGCATAAAAACAGATATAGGGTACCGGAACTTCTTCTCTCTTCTTACGAATTAGTAATTTAACAGGGTTCTGGTACCTGCTTTTTTTATTTCCGTTCGTTTTATCAGTTTTACCTTAACTGCTGTGGAGTGTTACTTCCTGCAGTTCCATAGTGTCTATGTGCTGCCGTCTATATTATTTTGCCGGTTCAGAACCTTCCTGACTTGTCCCTGTTGCACATCATTTTTGGGTTTTAATATTAAACATCTCTGTAATCAATGTGTTAGAAAATAATGAGAAGAGATTTTTACAACACCCAAATGCAATGAGTTATGAAAAAGTTATTGATAGCAACATTTATATTATTTCTAATGGTTTCGTGCCGGGATGCAGAGGTAGATCCGCCGGAACGTGTTGTTCATGAATGGAATTTTGAAGAAGATGCACAGGGATGGACCGGCAATTTTGCGGATTATCCTGTTGGAAGAGAAGAGTTCATGGAGCTGCAGTTTAACCATGCAATGCTTCCTGCACCGCTGGACACCACCAGGGGAGCATTGCTGTTATCGGGAGCCAACCACAGCGATGATTTATTTATGTATACTTACAGAAGGATTACTAATTTGAGGCCCCAAACGGTCTATAACATTACCTTTACCGTAGAATTCGCTTCAAATGTTCCCGACGACCGGGTGGGCATCGGAGGGCCGCCCGGAGAATCGGTCTGGATCAAGGCCGGCGCAACACCTGTGGAACCCGGCCGTGTTACCGATGATTTGGATTGGTATCGCATGAACATCGATAAGGGAGGTCAAAGCCAGGGCGGTGATGACATGATTGTCCTCGGCGATTTCTCCAACGATACCGACCAGCAGGTGTATACGCTCAAAACCGTTACTAACAATGAGCAGGAATTCTCTGTTATGCCCAACGATGCCGGAGAGCTTTGGTTAATCGTTGGTACTGATTCCGGGTTTGAAGGAACTACAACTATTTTCTATAATTCATTTAAAGTAGAGCTGTTTTATTAATTTTTTTTAGGGCCGGTAACTGCTTTTCTTTCACCGGGGCAAAATAGAAGGTGCATGGATGCATCTGCCGGCATTATTTGTGCTTCCTCGAATATGTGCACTCCACAGGTAATCTTGTCAAGGGCGGCAACCGGAAACTTATGTCGAAGGGAGTTGCGTCAAACAATTCATACCTCTGTTTTATGATTCTCGCCGGGCAGGTTTTCATGCTGATATTGATTACGTTTAATTGTTTACTTAACTGATATTCGGTTCTACGGGAAATTATTGATGGTTTGCTTACTGTGGATTTTGTTTTCCCCGGTGTGAATATTTTGCATTACTTTTTTATAACGCTAAACAGGTGTGGTATTAAACTTTTACCTGCAGAAATCGGGGAGCAAAGCGGAGAATAAATATTTTTATGGAATTTTCGTTGCTCTGAAATAGCCAAAAAATTGTAATTTGGTCCTTTACTTACCAATTGTTGCCGGAATCGGATATAATTGGATTGAACCGATCAATAAACTTAAGAAAATGGATGCAATGAAAACAAACCTCCTGTCCCTGATTTCCCGAAGGGAAAAGTGGCAAGGAAAAAGAACAATGTCGGTATTGATCTTTTTCTTCCTGATACTGTTATTAACTTTTGCCTGCTCTGATAAGACCCGGCAGGAACCTGTGCCGGTGGAGCTGACATGGGATTTTTATCCCGGACATGAAGGATGGAGCGGCGATTTTGCCGAGTATCCTATAGGTGAGGAGGAGTTGTATGAATTGCTTTTTGAACACGATACCCTGCCTCTGCCACTCAACCAGGACCAGCGTTCACTGAAGCTTTCGGGCAATAATCACAATGGCGATCTGTTCATGTTTGTAAAGAAGAGAATAACCGGTCTGGAGCCTAACGCAGTTTACTTTATAAATTTTACTGCTGAATTTGCCACCAGTATGCCTGGTGACAGTACCAGTGTCGAAATCCCGGGAACAAAAGTCTATGTCGCAGCAGGAGCCACAACGAACGAGCCGCAAAAAATAAACAGTGAAAACAATATTTACAGCATGAACATCGGCAAGTGCAACCTGGGGCAGAACGGCGAGGACATGGTTGTTTTGGGTAATTTTACAAACGGCACCGACCAGCCGGAGTATGTGCTTAAAAGCTTTGAAAATGAGAATCCCTTCCGCAGCGTTACCAATGAAAAAGGAGAGTTGTGGGTAATATTGGGCATCGATTCGGCTTACCCGGCACCAATTACCGCTTACTTGAATTCCGTTAAGGTGGAGTTGTTTTAGCAGAGGGACTTTTCCAAATTTCCGGACTTTGGAAAAATTACTGCAATGGTTTCTGTATCGGTCGACGTAATGTCTGACCTGTGCATTTGATGCAATTCGATGCGCTTTGGTATGCTGTTTTAGTGGCCGGAGTTTGTCTTTAACGCTGTCCAGGCATAAATGCAGGGGTTATTTCTCCGGCGCCTCAAACAGCACCTCTGCCGGGCGCAGCATGAAGGCGAAGGCATTTTTGGAATAGGCAAAGCAGGCATTAAAAATTTTTCATTAAAAAATGGTTGGTATTACCCCGCATAAACCGTTCAACAATGTCAGAGGCATTCAGCTTGTTATACTCTTTAAGGCTTTGAGAGCGGGGTGAATTAATGAAGTTGTGGGCATGTTTTTCGAGGTAGCTGTCGAACAGGGGCATCTCTTCTGCGGTCCAAAACCCGTTAAGTGGATTAACCATTCCGTCGTAATCGGAGCCGATGCATTGAATGCCCCAGGCAAACCGGTCGTGGCGGTTTAAGACTTCAGCTATGTGCTCAATCTGGTTCCACACCAGGCGTGACTGGTAGTACAACATTTTCCGCCGGTTAAGATGAGGACCGCTCTTTTTTAGTTCAGTTTCACTGGCAACCCTCCGTTCATCGAATTGAAGGCCGAACAACCCTCCCGAGTCGGCAATGCGCAAAATTTCATCATCAAAAAAGTTGATATCGGCAGGCTGAAACTTCCCGTAGTTAAACTTGTCGTCTTCTACCTTTTCTTCTTTTGAGCGAAGTCCGTTAACGGCGCCATGGCTGACAATCAGCGGTATTATTTCACCACTATGTTCCTCCTTTAGGAAATGGTAATACTCATGGCGTGCCTGAACGCTCATGTGCTTCAGGTCGATAAGCACCCTGTGGCCGCCGGTGTTATCGAGCAACTTGCGCAGAACCTTCCATCCCAGTTCGGTGAAACCCTGGTCTATCCCTTCCGACTGGTCGCAAACCTTGCGCACAATGCCGCTCAGGCTCTGTGCATGACCTACTATTTCGTTGTAGAAATGGTGTGCCATTCCCATGAAAAACAAACGGTGGTTCCACTGTTTAACCTTTCCCACATTTGTAAGCACCTCCGCTTCGTTTGCTGTTTTGCCCATGAGCTGCAGGCCTGTATTAAAGCCGTGTGCTCCTTCCATGGTAAGAATTACCCATATGGTTCTTACATCCGGCAGGTGGTTTTCCTCAATGTCTCCATATTTCGAAATAATTTTGTAACGGTGCCACCTGCCGTCGATTTTTACCTGATGGTTGTCCAGCTGCCGGTAAAACTTATACTCAAGCTCCATGTCGGTGAAGTAGTCGTGCATAGCCTGAACATGGTCGATGCGCTTTTTCCCCAGTCCGGTAACCAGGTTAGCCGTCACGTCGCCTGGCAGACGGGTACCCAGCCGGTTCATAACAAATCCTTTTTCAAGTCCGGCCAATGAAACAAATACCACTTCAGCGCCGCCCCGCGACAGTGATGTAAAATCCGACTGCCGGAATTTTGTAAGGCCGGTGGCAATGTTGGCCAGTTTATCGAAAAATGTTGGCGGGTCGTAATGCCACAGACTGCTTGCGGCGTTGGGGGAAGGATTGTTGGTGCCGGGATTGCGGTCGAAACTTCTACCCAAAGGTTTCAGTGCCGGATGAATGTGCAGATCGATGTACGATGTTTCCATGATGCTGAATATTAAGTTGGTATCATGAAGAACAAATTACAAAAAAAACGGCTTTACTGCAATGATTTTAGAAATAATCACCTGCAGAGATAAGCGTAATCGAATCCTTGAGAGGCTCAACAGAATTTTGGGTAAAAAGAAGAAGTTGTTATTTCTGACATACATTCCAACGTGAGTTACTCGTTGCTCTCCTAAAGGAGCGATATAGCAGTATGCCTGTATTAAGGGTAATTCACCTGCCGGGTCGTCAGGCTGTTTTGTTTTGTAAAAGACATCTGTTTCAGATGGAGAGAACTTAAATCAATATTTTCGGGCAGTCCGGCAGGAAAACGTGCAAATCGTTGAAACTGACTCAGCCCGTTCCTTTTGGGGTAGATCAGGAAATTTGACCGTGCCACGCTTTCCTTCATAACATGATACATACCATTTAAAGTAACGGGAAAGCCCAGGCCGGCAAAATCGACGGCGTATTCGGTATGGACAAGCGCACCGATATAGGCAGGCGCTGAAAATAATATCGTCACTAAAAAATAATTGCCTGCCCTGCTCCTGTGGGTGCATAAAGCTGCCGAAACCACTGAACTCCTGCTGATGCTGAAGGAATTGCCGTTGCCGGTGAGCAGGTAGAGGGAATCCTGCTCCAGGGCCAGGAGTTCGCCCGCCACTGTTTGCGGAACGGCCTCCGGACTGGATTTATGAACGATTTCAATCCAGTTTCCGTATGGACTGATATTGATTTCATGCCTGTTGAGCTTATAGGGTTCCGGCACATCAACCACTTTGCAGGTTGTAAGTAAACTGCACAGCAATAACAACAATATATATTTAGTTGTTGACATAACGGCTTCCCCAAAATACGTTTTCCATTTCTGCTTCCGATTTTTTGAATCCTTTTGTTGCCTTGCGCAGGAACATACCCGGGAAGGCATACATAAGCCGAGCTTTGCCCAGGTGTTGTTCGGGCAGCCATTCATCGCGCATCCATTCCAGGTAATATCCTTTTGAATGCAGGAACAGCTCATAATCCCTGTCATCGGGCAAGGAGTAGTCGATAAGCAGCTCATCACCGGGGAAAGTAACCAGGTATCCGGCAGTGTCGTTCAGGAGCTGCAAAGCTTCCGGGTCAGGCGCATTCTCTTTCCACACCGCTTCGGGATACAAAACTACAGGAGAGGCTTCTCCGCACAATTGCCCCAGCGCCAGGTAATCGATGCGCCAGAGTCCGCGTGTCATTTTTAGTTTAAATGTGGCATTCGCCGGCAGATGCCCGGGCAACTTTACCAGGTGCACATCGGCAGCAATAGGGCCCATTTCGTCAAGCACTTCCACCGGCTCCCATTTCCCGGTTTCCGTTTTCATCCAGACTTCTATGCCACCAAGTTTATCCCATAATTTGTTTACCCGGTTTTTCATTTGCCGGTTTCCGTTTTCAATACATGAAATAAAGTAGCCTGTGTGGTCACCTGTGTATGCAAGTCCCTGGTAAAACAGGTAAGTAGTCAGCAAGGTCTGCCGCATGCCGATGATCAGTCCCGTACTGTCGTCCTTCTTGTTTGAAAATGAAACTATTATTTCTTCTTTTTCGGCAAGGCTTTTCAATCCTGCCGTGCTGAAACGCTCGAGGTGATCCATATCCGATACTTTGGGCAGACAGGAACCTTCAGCAGCCTGACAGGAAGCAGGCGACAACAGGTTTCTAACCTTGTAGAAGGTGCCTGCTTCTGTGGCAAATATTCGCATTCCCTCTTCGTGTGGGAATGCCAGCACATCGGCATGCCGTATGACATGGGTTTCCAGTGCCTCATTGGTCAGCTTTAACTGGAAATCAGTCCCCTCATTTTTTATATGGTACAGCATGTCGATGTCGGCTTTCTCAAACACCGGCAGGATGCTGGAGGAGAACCCTTCAGCCACCAGCTGCCAGTTTTCGCCATTCAAAGCATAAAAGGTGGGGCAGGAGCCGAAACAGGCTTTAGGGTCAGAGATACAGTAAATTGCTGTTATCGAATATGGCACCCCTACCAGCATAATTTCAGCCAAACTGCCGGTGTTGTTCTTTAACCGGTTTGGTTTCAGCCAGAACTATATCCTTTTTGTTTATTTCAAAGGGACGCAGAGCTGTATCAAGAGTTGTAAACCTGACGCCTGTCAGATTTCGTTTGATGTCGTAATGCATGCCTGTGCCCGATACTTTCTTTTGAAAGTCATCTATTTGCCAGCTGTTCAGAATGTACAGGCTGCCATCGTTCATGTAAAGTTTCAGGTATTTGCTTCTCCGGTTAACGAGTTCTTCCCGGGCTTCTGTCTGAACCCGGACAACCTGAGTGGCCCCACATCCGCAGAGCAGCAGCAAAATCAGGAAGTAAGCGGAGATGAAGAGAATCCTGTTCATCCTGATTGCCTGTTTTTAGTATATATCAAGTTAGGAATAAAATCGATGCAGCGATGAATTATAGAAACTAATTTTTTAAACCACACCTTTTTTTATCTGAGTGATTTTTACCGGGTTATTCCACTGTTCTGAAATCGTCCAACACCATATCATGGCCATGTTTAATTGAATTTACATTGAGTTTGGTCAGGCGAAGGTACGGAGTTGGGATGGAGAACGTATAGGAGGAAGTATGCGGCAGCAGCAGTCATCTGCAGGAGTGAATATTTAGCAGATAATTGATCCGGGAACAGGTGGATTCAAAAATACAGAAACTGCTGCAGAAGTCATTCAGGGCAGAGCATGCTCCGCTAACCGGGAAAACAGAAAGTTTATGTCAGCAGATGCTGCAAATGGACACAGCGCCCTTGACTTTGACTTTCCGGATTAAATATCCGGATCAGATCAAGGGTTCACTTCAGGAAAGGAATCCTGTTGAAGGGGTGCATTCCCGTAAAAAACTGCAAGGTAAGTTTTTGCCCTAAAAATAAAAGTTGATTTACTGCGAGGTATCGTTAACTGTCATTGCCGGCATGTTCGAAAGCGATGGATTGTACCACCCCGTTTTGTTTTCTATCTTGCGGGCATGTTTTGTAATATTCCCCCATAGTTTACCAAGCTCAGCGCCGTGTTCTTGCCACATCCGGTCTCTTTTGGCATGGATAACCGACTGGTTCTCTCCACGAAACACACCAATGATCAATGGAGTATCGTTTCCAAGCATTACGTGGAAAGTATCCCAGGGATAATCAACCTGGTTCTCTTTGAAGTAGGTAATTAGTTTTTTAAAGGCATCAGAAACCTCTTTTTCATGACCTGATAGAACATATGCAAACATCCATTCCGTATAAGGTTCTTCGATGGAGTTTTGTGATTCACCATTGGGGTGGTATGATAATTCCGGCACCCACATCATTACAGTGGACGATACAGTGGACAAGTCCCTGAATTTGGCATCCCCGTCGTAACCTTCGGCTTTTAGTTTTTCCGACAATTGCCCCATCTTTTGAAATAAGGTGTCAATAGAAGCAAAATTGCGGATAGGGGTTACCCAGTACAGGGCATTGTCATCGTTCTCGTAAGTCATGATAGGGATGTCGAGGTTGTGCTTTTTCCATAAATCAACAGCTTCCTGCTGGACTTCCATGAACCGGGTACGGTTGGCCGGTGAAACGGTTTCTTCAAAAACGAGGAACCAGGGCGGAGAAGATTGCTGGGCAATAACTGCATTCGGATAAAGGGCAGTCAACACCAGACCGATTAAAATTAAAGCGGTAAAGTTTTTCATGATGTATGATTTTTTGGAGGTGAATAATTAATTAAGTTACAACATTTTAAGAACATGTGCAACTGTTTTTCTCAAAGAATGCATCCCGGGATAAGAAAGCTGAAGCCGATAAAAAGGTGCCGGAGGAAGATGAACATGTTTTGACCGGGAAACAGGTTCTGCAGAATGCGAAAATGAAAGGAAAGTCAATGATTAAAATGGGTAAGCAACAGAAGGTGCAGGCTTGTGCGAAGGCGAAGGCACAGCAGGATAGAAATCAGACAGCAGGCAATAGTTTCTGGTAAACAATGAACAATGGAGCAGCATCAGAAAATAATAAAGCTCTAATGGCGAAATTCAACAGGCAATCCATGTATAACATTTTTTTTACCGGTGACCGGCGACTGATATCCAATGTCCATTTTCCTGTGAAGCAAAAAAAAAGCAGGCTTCCATTAAATCGGAAGCCTGCTTGTAACCACTGATGAAGGAGAGTACAGCAAGGAAAAGCCTTAATTCACTACCAGGCGTTTTGTTGTCGCATACTGTCCGGCGGTTAACCGGTAAAAATATATTCCTTTGCTTAATCCGGTTGCATTGAGCCGAACCGTATGGTTGCCGCGGGGTGTCAACCGGTCGTGCAGTATTTGCACCGTCTGCCCTTGCAGATTAAGCAGTGAAAGTTGTGCGTGCATATCTTCGGGTAAATGAAACCGGATTTGTGTTTCACCGGCAAAAGGATTGGGATAATTCTGGTCCAGTTCGAAATTCAAAAGAGCATCAGTAACTGCTTTATTTTCACTTCCAATACTTCCGCTTTTGTTAACCGCTAAAGCAGCTGCAGGACGCAAAGGTGAGGGTTCCACCTTGTAGGGCCGCATCATTTCGTTATCCTCGTGATCGAGAATATGGCAGTGCCACACATAACCGGGGCCTTCGGCCGGATTAAATGTAAACATCTTATCAGCTTCGCTTGCATTCACCGGAACATCGGTGGGTGCAAAGCGAACAATAAAGGTAGTTACTTCCCCGGGGTACATAACATAAGTATCTTTCCAGCCCCGTTCATTGGGAAGAGGAGGATTAATATTTCCCGAAAGGTAAGGTGAAAATGCCGGGTTGCCACCTAATGCTCCATCGGCATTCGGTGCATTATAATCATTTGGCGGCCCTGAAGCTTCCTCGAATTCCTGACCAGGAAATTCATCTGCATAAGCATCTTCATAACTTTCAACATTGTAAGTTTGGCGGCTTACCAATTGCATTTGCACCAGATGCACATGAATGGGATGTGCATCTCCGGTAAGATTTATGATTTGCCACAATTCTGTTTCTCCTTCCACGGGGTATTCCGTTATACCCAAACCTTCTTCGTCCATACCATTCCCATCCCATTTGGTATTGTTAACCAATGCTTCAAGAGGTCCTTCCGGACCTTCAATTTCATTCAGGGTCAATTGTCTGATTTTATCAGGGGTTACTGTAATTCCACCTGCAAAATCAGAGAGTTTTACCATGGGTGTTCTCAAAATGGGGGGTAATTTGCTATTGTCTTTACCCGGTTTAATTTCTATTCCGGTGGCAGAAACCATTTTTCCATTTACGACAAATTTCATTATTCTGTCGGTGGTTCCAGTAACAGGGCCATCGCCGAAAGGAAAGGGGGTTCCTGCACTATTCATCAGAATCCATTCAGAACCGATATCCACTTTTGAGAAATCAATAACAACGTCAGCCCTTTCACCGGGAGCTAAAAGTAAATTCCCTCCGGATAACGGACTGTTTGCAACATGGGAATTGATTGGCACCGGTGCATCCATTAATCCCCCGTCGGTTCCGATTTGGGTAATGAATGGTATTTTATTTCCTATCACCGGAGCGGCGCCTTCTAATGTCATATTATAAAAACGGGCATTGGAGCCGTTTAAAAGACGGAAGCGGTACTTCCTGGGTGCCACGCTAAGATAAGGCCAGGTTTTACCGTTAACTGTTATAACATCCCCAACGAATTCAGGTGTCCAAATAGGGTGGATGCCGGGGTTGGAAGGTTCATTTGGAAAGTATAGCCCACCGTCGGTGTCAAACATCCGGTCCTGAATAGCAATTTCAATTTCCGGCAGATAAGGTTCAGGGTTGAATGTTCCGTAAGTTCCTGGAGGAGCCACTTCCTGCACCAAATCATCTCCCGACCAGCCGGGCAACTGTGCGGCTTCTTCTTCGGGCCCTCTCAGAAAATAAAAACCTGCAAGACCGGCATATACATTTAACCGCGTAACTCCAAGGCTATGATCGTGGTACCATAATGTAGCTTCTTCCTGGGTATTGGGATAGTAATAATTTTCATCCGTTCCGTCAATTCCCCATGAAGGGCCGGTTTGTGCCATTCCCGGTGTAAACCAGGCATCCGGTCCGCCGTCGGATTCCGAAGCCACTTCGCCTCCGTGAAGATGCGGTACAACAGGGACTGATGCAGCGGTATAAGGACTAAATGAACCATAATCATCAAATGGATCAGCCCAGTGCAGGGTCTGATCAACAACAAGATTCACATCGGCATATGTTTGCCCGTCCAGGTTATTCTCATAAACTACTTGTACCGGAATTCCTCTTTGTGCCTCAATGCTAAATGAGGGCCAAAGTGCTGGTGTAAAGCTGCTGCCCCCATCATTGGAAATGGAATACGTCCAATAGTTGCCTTTTCCAACATCCGGATCTGTACCTACCACACCATCGGTTAAAACCGTTCCGGTTGACACTGCTATCTGCTGTGCAGGTACATGCTTTATTATTAAATTTCCCCCGGAGGCGTCCACACGCTGTCCTGCAAAATGGGGCAGCGGATCAACAAATTGGGGAATGGCTGTTGGATCAATTGGCGTCTGACCGTTAATTTGTGCAACCAGGGTATCTTGAAATAAGAAAATAAAGACTGAAAATAAAATGAAGGCTAATTTTTTCATAATAACTTAATTTGCTGATTTATATTACATTTCATCAACCAAAACCGGGTTAACCTCCTTTCGGGTGGTTATGGTAACGATAATTGTTTATTAATTTGTTGTCCTGGGTTTATCAACCCATTTCTCTATCCGGCGGTACAACTGCAACACGAACTTTTGGGGAGTTGCAGTGCCGGTTGATTTAAACAGGCTAAACCAAAAACATTTTCAGAAAACAATTTACTTATAGTTAATGGCTTATAAAACAGGACAATTTCCAATTTATGAATAGGAGTAAATTACCTTTCATATAGGAGTATGACTGAGGGGAAAAAAGGTTTCAAACGGCAGTTAAATTCCCGGATTCGTTATCATCTCTTTTAGTTTTATTCATCAGTCCGACAATCCGGTCAATTAACAATTTTACCATTTGTCGCTGCATAATAACATGTGTGACCCTGTTTAAAATGTGCAATAATCTTCAGAAGTTACCATACCAGGTTGTTCTTAAAGGCATAAAACATGATTTCCGAATTGTTCTTGAGGTTCATTTTCGAAAGGATGTTGGAGCGGTATACGCTGACGGTTTTAACACTGAGGTTCAATTCCCTGGCAATATCCGACACACTTTTACCGCTGGAGATGAGGATAAACACCTGGTATTCACGGTCGGAAAGCAATTTGTGAGCCGCTTTGCCGTTTAAATTCTGCACTTCATCAACAAGCAGGGCAGCAATGGAGGGTGAAACAAACAGATCACCCTGCAGAATGGATGAAATGGCTTTCGCCAGATCGCGGGAGGGAACATCCTTTGAAAGGTAAGCCGAAGCTCCTGCTTTTATGCAGCGAACTGCAAACTGATCTTCAGGATACATGCTGAAAATGATTACCGGCAGTTTCGGATGATGCATTTTGATTTCCTTTAGCACCTCCAGGCCGCTGCGCCCCGGCATGGCAATATCGAGGATAACCAGGTCCCACTCTTTTTCATCAATTAACCGGAGCACTTCGGCAGCATTGCAGGCTTCGCCAAAAGTTATTCCGGTAAAATGTACAGTTAAAGATCGGATGATGCCATTCCTTACAACGTCATGATCATCAGCAATGAGGATTTGAAGATTATCCCTGCTCATTTGATAATATTGATTTAGTATATTAAAGTTACTAAATAATTACTTATGAAGCAAGAATGTTACGGTTGTTCCTTTGCCAGGAGTGCTGTCAATTTTGACCTGTCCGCCAATGGCAAGTGCCCGTTCCTGCATGCCAATCAAACCCGGTGAATTGCTTTTTATGCTGGTTGTACTGTCAAAACCTATTCCATTGTCGATCACTGATAACCTAAACTGGTCGTTTTTTTTGTCAATTGTAATGGTTACCTTTTTAGCCCTTGAGTGACGAGCAACATTTGTAAGTACCTCCTGAAATATCCTGTAGATGTTGCTTATTTCCTCTTTATTGAAGGTTACATCGGGATGGGAGGATATGAAATCGCAACTCATTCTGGTCATCATTCTGAATTGGTTTACCTGCCATTCGATGGCCGGAAAAAGCCCAAGATGATCGAGAATTCCGGGCCGCAGCTCGGTGGCTATTTTTCTTACCGATTCGATAAGCGATTCCACCATTCCAATCATTACAGGCAATTGGGTTTTTACCTTACCAGACGAAATATTTTTTTCTTCCAGCATGTTATGCATGTCGTATTTCAGCGCCGTCAGCATATGCCCCAGTTCATCGTGAATTTCCCGGGCAATGGTTATACGTTCCTTTTCTGCCAGTTCATTGATGTAGCGGGTAAGAGTCCTGAGTTTACTCTGCGATTCAATGAGGTTTTTTTCCACCTGTTTGCGGTCGGTGATGTCGCTGCTGCTGCCCCGCTGTCCCAGCCATTTCCCTTCATTGTTATGGACCGAACAGCAGTAGTGCGACAGCCACCGCTCCTCACCGCTTTTGGTGCGTATGCGGAAATCGAATGACACCTCGTTGAGGTGGCCCTTCTGCGATTTAATAAAATATTCTTTTACCATTTGCCGGTCGTCGGGATGGGCAATTTTATAAAAGAGTTGGGGTTGGCTTATAAATTCTCCTGATGAATAACCTGTGATTCGCAGGCATGAAGGAGAAACATAAATGAATTCACCGCTGGGATTCATCCAGGTTTCCAGGTTATAATTGTAATTTGCAATGGTACGGTATTTTTCCTCGGCAAGGGCTACCTTCCTGTGCGACTGCATTAGCTCCACGGCACGTTCCGTTACCCGTTCTTCAAGTTCTTCGTTCAACTGTTTTAGCCGGTCATTCAACGATTTAAGTTTTTCTTCGGCCAATTTTCTTTCGGTAATATCCTGGACAGTTCCGATTAATCTTACTTTTTGATGGTTTTCAAAATCAAATTTTCCTTTTCCGCTTACCCAACGTTCGGCTCCATCGCTTACTCTTAATATTTTGTACTCATGTTCGAAGGTGTTTTTTTCGGATGTATTGCGGAAAAGTTCCTCCAGCAAATCGTCCCTGAACTGCGGGTGAACTGTATCAATCCATGTTTGAATGGTATTTGGATGTTCGGTGGTAATTCCAAAAATCCTGTACAGTTCATCCGATGCCATCCACCGCCGGGTAACCAGGTTCACCGAATAACTGCCAATGTTACCTGCCGCCTGCGATTCGCGTTGCAACTTTTCACTTTCCTGCAAGGCCCTTTCAGCCATTATGCGTTGGGTAATATCGATGACATTACCCAAAAATCGTTTTTCTGAAAGTTTAACCGCATCAATGGAAAAATATCTTTCAGAGCCGTCTTTTCTCAGGAACGGCAGTACACAGGTAGCAAGTCCTTCGGTAATCACCTGCATGAATTTTTCCTGAGCCAGCTCCCTGGCATGGGCAGGAATCAACTGAAAAAGGTTCTTTGATGTGAGTTCATCAATACTGTATCCGGTTATTTTTCCGGCTGCCGGATTGGCTTCAAGGCATATGCAATTCCGGTCGGTTACAAATACCCCATGGGGGGCAAATTCAATGTATTTCCTGAATTTAACCTCACTTTCAGTCAATGCGTTTTCGGTTTTCAGGCGTGTGGTTATGTCGTGAATGATGGAATAAATTAAAGATTGGCCGTCTGTATTTACAGGCCCCGAATGCACCTCCACGTCGCGTACAATGCCGTTGGCCAGGCGGTGCTTAAAAATAAAGCGGCTTTGGGTTTTATTTTTTGCCTTTGCCATCTGCCGTTTCACTTCCGGCTCAGGAAGAGTATTTATTTCAGCAATATTTTTGCCGCACATTTCGTCAAATGAGTAGCCGTAATAATTTAATGCAGCCTGGTTGGCATTGGTTATTTTGCCTGTTTGCGGATCGATTAGCAGCATTACAAACTGGTTATTTTCAAAGATCATCCTGTAATGCTCATAATCCTGTTTTATATTACTGGAAACCATTGCTAAATACCTTTCATTAAATTTACTTACTTTTCATCAATCCGGTAGCCTCATTTCAGGATATTTAGATTTAAACAGCACGAAGTTAAATTATTGGTTTCTGTTTAAATTTCCTGTTGATTTATTGCGGCAGTAAACATTATCCTGCAGTTAACGTGTGGCAATTTGCCTCCTTTGGAAATATAGGCCTGCCATCGTTTCAATCAGGATTTTATCCTGCATCCAATCATCTGCCTGATATCAATATAACTGAACTTTGTACCAGCCGAAGTTGTTGACCAAAAGAAAACACCCAACAAGGCAACATGAGAATTAAAAAGGGTTTGCTGCATTTTTGGAGGCTTTTGAAAACGGCCGGTATCCGTTGGAACAACAGGGATCCCTGGAGGGAAAGTGCGGTTATTGCCTATTATGCCATTTTCTCATTGCCGGGCCTCCTGCTGTTAATTATTACTGTTGCCGGTTATTTTTTCAGTGAAGGACGTATCAGCGGATACATCAATGAGCAGATATCTGATACCATCGGGGAACAGACAGCCAGTCAGGTGCAAAATCTGGTCGACAGGGCCTACGATGCCGACCAGTCGTTGTTCATGACCATTGTTGGTATTGCCACCATACTGTTTGCAGCTACAGGAGTGTTTTTTCAGTTTCAGAAATCGCTTAATTTTATCTGGGATGTTAAGGCCGATGCTCAGAAAACAGGAATCTGGCAGGTCCTGAAAGTGCGGTTGTTTTCCCTGGGGCTTATAATTGCCATAGCTTTTCTGTTGCTGGTGTCGCTGATTATAACCACCCTGCTCTCAGCTCTGGCTGACTACATCAGGGATTATCTGCCCAGTTACCTCATGTCGGTGTTTCAACTTGCCAATTTTATTGTTTCATTTGGCATCATCACGTTGCTGTTTGCCATTATGTTTAAGTACCTTCCCGATGCCCATATTAAATGGAAGACAGTGTGGATAGGTTCGGTGCTTACCTCCCTGCTGTTTGTAATTGGAAAATCGGCCCTGGGCATCTATTTCGGTAAGGCCAATCCAGGGTCCGGTTATGGGGCAGCCGGATTTGTTATACTTTTGTTGCTGTGGAGTTCTTACTCTTCAATGATTGTATTCTTTGGGGCTGAATTCACCCGGGCATACTCCGATTACAAATATGGAGGAAAAGTGGAACCTGCAAAGTATGCCACTAAAGATAAGAAAGCTGAAGCCATTAAAAAGGTGCAGGAGGAAGATGAACTTGCCCGGACCAGAATGAAAGCGAGGCAGAAAGCAAAGTTGAAGGGTAAGTCAATGACCAAGATAGGAATGCACCAGGAGGTGCAGGCACGTGTGAAGGCGAAGGCACAGACGGAGGCGAAGGGGCCTGACGAAATCAGAGGTGAAGGAACAGGTGAAGGCGAAGACGAAGGAGAAGAAAAGACATAGAGGGGAGAGGGGCAGTTAGTTTCGGGTTTGGGTTTTGGGTGAAGAGTAAACAGTCCTATTAATTGCCGGGCAATATAGCATGAGGATTAACAGTATAGGATTCCCAGTTCCAGGTTTCAGGTTCAAAGTTCAGGAGAGAAGGGATTCCATCCTTATTCCCATTTGAAATTCTGCCTTTGAACCAACGCATTTCACCTGAACCAGGCAAGGATGGAATCCCTGTCACCTTTGCATGTGAGAAAGATTTGGTAATTAACGGGTTGAGGTTTTAGTTATATGATAGTAAAGGTGAATAGTAACGTGACTTTGGTCGTTCATTGCAAAGAGTTCAGAGCACAGGGAAAAAGCAAATCACGAAGTCTTGGGGGATGTGGGGGTAAGAGGAGCAAGAAGAGTGAACAGTGCAGAGTTCTGAGTTTTGAGTTTCGGGTTTTAAGTTCCGGCATGAAGAGGACGTATGGTTCTGTTTTATCCGGATTACCGTTCTAGGCAGCTGCAGTAATTTCTTCTGCACATCGAAAAAAAATTACTAACTTTATCTGGTGTCAATTAGTGGCATCACCTTTAGCAGGTGATGGGCAAGGTGGAATTTACATGCAAAACCGATTAGATTAACATGGAACATCGAACAATTTCAGTGCAGCAGCTGGCCTATATCCTGATAGTTATCGTTTTGGGCTACATTGTTTTAAAGCAGGGCGACTTTTTCCTGATACCCCTGATATTTTCAGTCTTACTGGCGGTTATGTTGCAGCCGCTGACCAAAAAGTTCCAGAAGCTGGTAAAGCATCCCGTGCCGGCTATCCTGCTTACTATCTTTACAGTACTTATTGGCCTGGGTATCATAATTACCCTCATATCGGTGCAGATAACAGCCATTGTAAATGATTTGCCAAACATCACCGGCCAGATAGGCAAGGGGCTGGAGCAAATATTCACCTGGCTGAACACCCACCTGAACATGCAGGAGTCGGATTTGAGGGATAACATTCCTAAAGTTGCTGACGGTGCCTTAGGTTTTGTGCAGAAAGGCATCACTTCGGTGACCTCATTCGTATTTAACCTGTTCTTTGTGTTGCTGCTGTTGTTCTTTTTGCTTTGGTATCAGCATAACTTCAAAAGGCTTATGCTGGTGCAGACAGCTGAACAGAAGCGCGACGGCCTGGAGGAAATCCTTGTTCAGATTCAGAGAACGATTAGAAAATACCTTTACGGCTTGCTGATCGTTATTGCCATTCTGGCCGTTCTCAACAGTGTGGGACTTCTAATTATCGGCATCCGTTATGCGGTGTTTTGGGGAGTGCTGGCCGCATTCCTGGCCATAATTCCTTACATCGGCACCACCCTGGGCGGCACCCTGCCCTTTTTGTATGCCGTAGCCACTTCCGACAACTGGTGGCAGCCCCTGGCGGTGGTGGGCATGTATGTGGTTATCCAGCAGTTGGAAGGCAACATCATCACCCCAAAGGTAGTAGGCAACAGCGTTTCCATAAATCCATTAGTAGCCCTGCTGGGCATTATTATAGGAGGTTTCATATGGGGGATTTCCGGTATTATACTGGCCATCCCCATAATGGGTGTGGTGAAAATTATCCTCGACCATAACCCCCGCACCCGTCACATCGGCTACCTGCTGAGCAACCAGATGAGTTCCAGGGAAGATGATTTCTGGGGAAAGATGGGGTTGAATGAGGAGAGGAGGTGAAGAAGCGGAGAGCAGAGAGCAAAGAGCGGCATGGAGCAGAAGCCTTTAGCAGAGGGCCTCTGGAAAAACTCATTTTCAATCATTTCTTTCCTTGCTTTTGTTGAAGGTAAACAGTTAGATGATAGTTCAGCGTCAACAGTTCAGGGGGCAACCTGCAGCTCGCCGGCCACCTCTTCAACAGGTTCAACATCAGGTACATTCGATAATGACGAATTGAACCAACCGGTTTTGTTCTCTATCTTCCAGGTATGCTGCACCACTGCTTCCCATAATGCGCGCAGTTCGTCACCATGCTTTTCCCAAATCTTGTTTCCCTTTGTCTGCAGGGCTGAAGGGCTACCGGCACGAAACATGCCTATCATAACAGGGGTTTCGTTTCCAAGCAGCACACGGAAGGTATCCCACGGGTAATCCAGCTTTTTATCGGCGTAGTAGTCCCTGTAGTTTGTTAAGGCCTCAACGGCTGCTTCTTCCTGCCCTGAAAGCAGGTACACAAACATCCATTTTGTAAAAGGTTCATCAGGATTCAGACTGAACTTCGCTTCCCGGCGATGCGACAGTTCGGGAACCCATACCATTACAGTGCCTGAAACCGTCGGCAGGCTTCCCGGCTGCTCATCCATGTAACGATTCCGGGCTTTTATTGATTTTGAAACCTGCTTCATCTGCCGGTACAGGGTATCGATGGAAGCAAAACTAATCAGGGGAATTACACGATACAGGGTGTTGTCATCATTTTGCCAGGCGAATACAGGCACATCAGGGTACTGCAGTTTCCATACGTCAATGTTCTTCTTTTGAGCCCTTAAAAACTGAACGCGATCGCCGTGAGCCGACTTTTCCTCAAACATCATAAACCAGGGGGAAGGGGACTGCTGCAGGGGTGGCTCCTGCAGGACGGGAGAGCAGAACCCCCAGCTTAAAACCGTTAAAAGTATAAGTAGTATCATGTGTGTGCATTTAAGGGTGAATGCCTTTGTAAATTACGATAAATTAATGAGTTGTGCAAGAGGCCGGGGAGAGGAAAAAGAGCAAAGGGCTTTAGTGGTAAATTCTCTTTTTCTTACCACCAGGGGTGCTGCCGTTTCAATCTGTTTAACAAACTAACTTAGTGTTTAAGTGTTATTGTTAATTAGCAATCCAATTTTAAAGGAATTATAAAATCAAGTAAAAAACTACAGTTATGCATAAATTAATTACAGCACTTTTGATATTTGTATGGTTAATTCCCGTTAAAGCACAGGACAATAAAGGAATGATGCCGCTTGATGTAGCGAAGATAAAGACAGTGACAGATGTAAAGATCTCGGACGACGGGCAACATGTTGCATATATGCTTAATAACCCTGTTGATCCCCTGGAAGAAAATAAACCGGCCAATATTGAACTGCACCTCTATCGTCCCGGGGAAAGGCAAAGCATCCCGTTTATTACCAGGAGCCGCATTTCGGCTGTCTCTTTCCGTCCCGGACATCAATCCATAACTTTCCTGGCACAGATGGATGATGAAGAAAATACCTCACTCTATGAAATCCCCTTAACAGGCGGCGAAGCAGTTAAGCTTTTTTCGTTCAGAACCTCGCTTTCCGGTTACAACTGGTCGCCCGGCGGAGATAAAATTGTGTTCATTGCTGCAGAAGATACAGTTGAAGCAGAGAATGAAACAGAAGAGGAAATGCCCTATGAGCCCGAAGTTTACGAAGAAGAGCTTACCTGGCATTACGCATGGATAGTTTCGCCCGATAATGACGAAGATCCAAAAAAACTCAAAGTCAAGGGCCATTTTTACGATGTAGTGTGGAGTCCCGATGGCAGTAAAATTGCAGTTGCAATCGCTCCGACACCATTGGTCGACGATCGGTACATGAAACAATCGATCCATATTGTTGATGCAGAAACATTAAATGAAACCGGTTCAGTGAAACACGAGGGGAAACTCGGAAAGATGGCCTTCAGTCCCGACGGTGCAAAACTGGCTTTTATAGGCGGGGCCGATATTCATGATCCCATTGCCGGACGGTTATTTGTTGCCTCTTCAAATGGAGGAAGTCCCGAAAGTCTGCGTCCCGATTATGAAGGGAAATTTGAGTCGTTTGAATGGAGTACAAATCAGAGCCTCCGTTTTGTGTCCAGCGAAAGCGTCTGGTCGGCATACGGAATTATTCAATCCGATGGTTCGGAGTGGAAAAAGAAAAGGCTGGAAGACGGTCCTGTATTGCACAGTTTTGATGAGTCGCAGGAAGGTACTTCTGTTTTTGCTGCCGATACGCCCAAACACCCGGGTGAAGTTTACCTGATGAAACCTGAAGATGTCAATCCACAGCGGGTTACGTTTCATAACGACTGGCTCGAAGGTACAGCATTGGGTGAGCAGGAAGTAATAACCTATCAGGCCCGCGACGGACTTGAAATCCAGGGAATACTGATAAAACCCCTGCAGTATGCCGAAGGACAGCGATATCCATTAATTACAGTGGTGCACGGTGGCCCTGAGTCACACTATTCCAACGGATGGTTAACCAATTATTCAACGGTGGGGCAGACAGGTGCTGCCCTGGGGTATGCTGTATTCTACCCCAATTACCGCGGGAGCACCGGCAGGGGAGAGGAGTTTTTGAAATCGAGCCAGAGGGATTTGGCCGGTAAAGAGTTTGACGATGTGGTGGATGGTGTCGATTACCTGATTGAGCAGGGAATTGCAGACGAAAACAAGGTAGGGGTTACCGGTGGTTCCTACGGCGGATATGCAACCGGTTGGTTCGCGACACGTTATACCGACCGTTTTGCAGCCGGGGTAATGTTTGTGGGCATCAGCAACAATATTTCGAGCTGGGGAACGAGCGATATTCCTGAAGAATTGTACCTGGTACATACCCGCCAGCAAATTTGGGAAGATTATCAGTCTTTCCTCGAAAGGAGTCCTGTATATCATGCCGGGCAGGCAAAAACACCTTTGCTCATTATGGCCGGCGAAGACGATACCCGTGTGCATCCCAGTCAGTCGATTGAATTGTACCGTCACATTAAAACCAGGACGGATACCCCGGTGCGACTGGTGCTGTACCCTGGAGAAGGACATGGAAACCGCAATTCCACCGCCCGGCTCGATTATAACCTGAGGCAGCTGCGCTGGTTTGAAAAATACCTTAAAGATAAATCCATTGATATGGGAACAGAGATATCGCCCGATGTTATAAAGTAGTTTGAATATTGACCGGTGACTTGGGCTCTTCAGTGCCACTACCTTTGCTGATACATTCAGCCGTTGATTTCGGTCACCCGGTCATGATTGCTGGACGAATTCACAAAATCTCTCCATGGTCTTGGTGGAAAACCTCTTCTTCTTTTCATTCCAAAAGCACAAAATCCACATAATAAAATCCCGGCTTATAAATGACCGGGATTTTAACTTCATCTCGTTTTTTATCTTTGCATGTCTATGGTTAATTTATACTTTCCGACCGTCATTGGTTCATCATACACAAATTAATATCCTTTACCTATGACATCTCCACAAATACGGCCATGGACATTGGCATGGATTTTCAGAGGTCCATCAGCTCCAAAAGTTATCATCCCATTGTTAATCAACTTTCCTGAAGCGTTTTCAAAAATCCCGTTTCCTGCCAGTAATTCCAGTTTGTTATTGATTTTAGCAGTATAATTTTTCATATTCACGGGCGATTGTACTGCATGGTCCCAGGTGACAAAGGCATCTTTTCCGTCATTACTTTTAAAGAAATGAAACAGATGGTAGAAAACCGCAGAATTATCATTTGCATCATACATGTGTGTGACAATGGAACCCAGCATTCCGGTGACACCAGCAATTGTCGTTTCGATTGGTAAAGCTCCTCCGCCATAAACCATACATCCATTAAAACCTGCAATTGGAATTCCGTATTTAGGATGCTCATCAAAAGCGCCGGCATCTTTTAAGGCTTCCAAAAGATCTGTCATTCCATAAAAATCAAAAACGGGGCCTCCAAATTCGAAAACACCTTGAATGCGAACATTCTCGCAATTCTCAACAGATGAACTCTTGTTTTTAAGCAAAAAGGTGTCGTCTGACACAGGTTCCTCGATTAAAGTGTCACATGCAATAAGAATTATGCATGCGAATACAAAAAAAATTGATTTTTTCATCCGTATTTCCTCCTTTTTAAATAATTTATGATCCGACTTATCTGTAGTTCTTATTGCTGCGAGAGTTCAGGTACAGCAGATGGCAGGCTGAAACCCATTTTCTCTGCCAGGCATGCAAAAGCTTTCTTAATATCATCCACACCAATAGTGCAGTGGCCGTATGTATCAACGTCAATGCGGCACAATAAACCGCTGCTTCGGGGATGAATTTTGGAAGCATATCCCTCCTGGTGCCAGAAAGGTGTAACATGGTCGATCGTATGGATAATAACCAAAGGCACTGCTATTCTGCCGGATGTTTCATAATGGCTTATGAAATTTGTTGCCCGTTTATATGATTGACTATCAATTCGCTCCACTTCTTTGTTCAGTTTATCATCATCCGAAGAACCTTCATACCACTTTCCCACGTTGGTATAAGGCACACCCTTCATTCTTTCCATAACATCGTTTGTAAGCATGAGGTTATACCTTAACAGTTGGATTACTGCTGTTACAATGGCTTCAGGATCGGTCATATCAATAGTTTCAGTGGCACCAAGAACATCCAGGAGTTGAATGATTCTGTTAGGAAAAATGTCACTCTTCATCTCTTTTGACAAGATACCTATAATCAAGCTTTGTAAATCAAAAGGATCTTCATTTTTCCAGGCATCCATGGTAATATCAGGAACTCCTTCCGGGCTTCCGGTGTTAATTCCCAGAGCAGTCAGTTCAGGTTTGAAAAAATAGTTAAACAGCACATGGAAATCGCCATTGTATTGCAGTTGATCGGCAAAACTGCCAATAGGGCCACATATGGATATGGCACCGTCAAATAACTGTGGGTATTTCTCAATGGTTTTTACTGTTACCAGGCCACCTTCGGAAGGTCCGCCAAGAATAAGCAGATCAGGTGGAAGGTACTCAGGATGATCCAAAAAGAATTTTTTTACAACAATGGTCAACTGCTGTATATCCTTTATGGCATCTAAAACAACCAGCCCGTTATCGCGGTAACTTGATGTGGCATATCCCATCCCCATGCTTTTAATGATGTTTTTGACAGGTATTCCTTCAATAACATCAGCGAGAGGTTTGATATCCTCATAAGGATATGGATCAACCATTCCGTGGGCATAAAATACCATAATCCTGGGCATCCCCATCATTTCTGTGTTATTCCATAAATCTGGTTCAGGCAAAGATATCTGCCAAAAACCTCCATTGTAGTCTCCGCACCAGTCTCCGGCATCGCACCAGGTTTCACTGCTTTTTAACAATGATTTTTGCTCTGCATCAGGAAGAGGATCAGGTAATGTCTCGTCTTGCCGGCACGATATGACGGTCATCAACAAGACAGAAATTAAAAGAAGAAAATTTCTTTTAACTGGAGAAACGGATTTTTTCTCATTGTTTTTCATAATAACTCATTTTTTAGGGTTGAACATAAGCTGATTGTAAGGAAATCAATAAGGTAAATGCAGGTATCTAAATATGGTTTTGTCAGGCTTCAGCTGCTATTCGTGCCATCATTACGCGTCCGGTTTGACGCCCAACGATTGGGAATCATTCTTTTGGATAAATGCTTCACCAGCATGCTTTAATGCGCAGCCAGCTCTCCAATGCTCCGGGCATATTCATTTACAGAAGTGAGCTTTAACGGGAAAGCCGCCAGAATTGCCTGCATGTCAATTGGATCGCCATCTGCAAGGTTCAGCATAAATCCTGAAAAAGATTTCTGCATCGGGTCAGTTGCACCATTCATCTGTAACTCCAGCATTTCTTTTGGAATGGTCTGTACTTCGAACTTACGGCCGCTAGCCACTTCAAATATCTTAACCGCCTCTAGCTGCGAAAGCTGTTCAGGCCCTCCAAGCTCAAGTACTGCATTGCGGGCAGCTGGATTCTCCAGACTTTCAACAGCAAAACGGGCCACATCTTTGTACGAAATGTAGCTTACCGGCTTTGTACCATCGCCATATAACTGTATTTTGCCACTAACACTATCGAATCCCACGGCTGCCGTTAACCAAACTTCCATAAAATAACCCGGGCGCAGGATGGTGTATGTCATCCCACTCTCCTGCAGGTGCTTTTCTACATCGCGCCTGGCATTTTTGAGCGGAACGTCAAGAACGATACTTCCCGAAATGGAGGTGTAGATAAATTGTTTCACACCGGCTTTGACAGCAGCGTCAATTAAATGTTTCATACCTTCCCTGTCCACTTTTTCAATGTCGTTCTCACCGGGAACATATGAGAAAGGCATCGACGAGGCGGTGGTGATGACTGTTGAAACACCCTGCAAGGCCGGTTCAAATGTTGAGCTGTTTCGCAAATCACCGTACACAATCTGAACACCTGGTTCTTTCAGATTATTAACTTTCAGCGGGTCAGAGGTTTCCCTGACCATGGCTCTTGCTGGTTTGCCGCCGGCAGTCAGCAACCTGCAAATTTCGCTTCCAACCATTCCGGTAGCTCCGATGATTAAATTCATAATTTTTCCTCCTTTATTTGAATTAAAAACGTTAATAAAGCTCGCTAGCTTTTTTAGAATTCGATGTTGCTTTCATAGCGTCATTATTTGTCTTTGTTGAGCAGGGCCAGGATGGTTAATACCAGGACTGGCAGACCATGAGTAATTAATCTCTTTATGTTCATTCTTTATTGTTTTATTGTATTCTAATATATGCCTTAGCTTATGAGTATGATGACTATACGTGTTTGCAGTGCAGCTTTTATTTGACAAATGCTATAGTACATTAATATGAAAAATAAATGAGTGATTAAGAACCGGTTTTGCTTTTACAGTTCAGACTTTAACCCCCAACTGTTCATACAATGTAGTCAGATCAGAAATCATCCAGTGGTCAACAATCTTATCCTTTTCAATAACATACCGGATTGTAAAGCGAATTTCAACATTTTGATGCGTTGGCGGAATACCGTTGAATTCACCCTCATGTGTTCCTCTTACCCGGGCAAGGACAACAACTTTATTATTTTCGGCAATCATTTCATCAACCACTACTTTGTAGCGTGGGAGAATCGCATCAAAAAAAGTAATATGATTCTTAAGCTCTTCGTCATTTACATAATGGTCAATTAATTTTTCTGTCTTTTCAACACCACTCAAGGCATTGTAATACTCAAGAATAAATTGTTTGTTTTTTTTAGTTGTTTCCATAGTTTTTTTACATAAAGTTATATCAATGAAGCATTGGTATTTAGCCTGTGGATGCCAAATATTTGACTTAGAGTTTCATATGTGGCATTCTGTTGACAGAATTCGTCGCTTTTGCTTACCTTGCGGAGCCCTATTTTAGGAAAGTGGAATCTTCAATTTTAAAAGTATTACCAATCGGTTTGAACAGAAACTATCCCTTCCTGTTTTCCGTCTTTTAGGCAATCCTTAAACATTTCAAGATATTCATTTGCTTTTTCTTCTCCATATTTTGCAGTTAAAGGAAGTGACATATCATAACCGTCAGGGCTTGTTGCTGCGTCCATGAGGTAAAAATAAGTATAAGTTCCATCTTCGTTTTGTGCTGCAGGTCTCAGTGTTCTTACTGTACTCCTCATGTGAGGATAATATTCTGCCGTTGCGGGTTCCAGGTAATTAAAGTTAAAATCCTCAAACTGTGCCACCTTATCCGCTTTTATCCGATTCCAGACCACCCAAACAGTGTCATTTACATATGCCCTGGATTGTGGTGCGGGATTACTGGTGTTCCAAATGTCACGGTGAAGCTTCCATTGTCCATCCTCTTTTTCCCAGGTTACAATGTACTTTCCCTTATCGGCAATTTGATCTTCTTTAGCATAAAGCTCATACCTGCCTTCTTCAATTGCAAAATTTCCATAACTTTCAGCAGTTACAGTTTCTAAACGAGCCTTTTCTATTCCCATATTCATAACTGCATTCCAAAACCCTTCAATGGCTTCTTGTCCTTCAATTACATCACTGTTTGATGGATACAGTTTTGCATTACTTGTGTATCTCATGGATAATGCATTTGCATCACCATTGTTGAACGCTTCCATGAATTCTTTATTAGCATCTGTAATTTCATGTTTTACATCTGCCGGCTTTTGAGAGCAACTGTTAAATATTATACCGAAAAAGATTAGAAAAATGAGGCTGTTGTTAAATGCTGATTTTTTTTTCATTTAAATAATTTTTTAAGTAAATAAATGGTTTCATTCAACTAAAAACTGTTTGTTTTTTAGTTGCTTCCACGAATTTTTTTACATAAAATTACACCAGCAAAGCTTTAGCATGCTAGCCTGTGAATTCCAAATGTTTGACTTAGAGTATCACATTAGGCATTTTAGTATAATTTTGGTGCCGGTATGTACAGACTTGAACCGTTCAGATTATTTTTGCCGCATGTTTATCTTTTCAGCACTGAAGGGTTAATACCGAATTGATTGTTGAAAGCCCTTGTAAAATGGCTGTGACTCGCAAATCCAACCCTGTAAACCACTTCACTCACATTCATGCCGGTATTCTGAAGCATTTCTTTGGCTTTTTGCAAGCGATAGAACTGTATGTAACAGGCCGGTGATAAATAGGTAATCTTTTTCATTCTCCGGTACAGCTGCGACCGGCTTAATGCCAGTCCGTCGCAGAGGTGGCTGATGCACAGTTCTTCCTTATCGAGGTTTGTTTTAATGATGGTGTTTAGTTTCTGAATGAATACGCCCTGCTCATGGCTTTTCCGGGCAGCAGATTTTTGGATCGATTCAATGTTGCGAAAGTAAGACTGAAGTTTTTTCTGAACTTTGGCATACATTTCAGGTACTTCCTGAGAATTCAGCTTATATGCATATCCGTTCATATTTTGTTCTTCAGGTTCAAACTCAGAAATTCTTAGACGGTACAAAGTTTTTCTGGCCTCGGGAGAAGAAACGGAGCATTCATAATGTAACCCTTTTGTAATTTCTTTTATTTTTGAAATATCTGCACCATCGTTCTGCACTTCATAGTGAAGAAAGAATTCTTTGTCTTTTTTAAGTTCTGACAATTTTGTCTCAACGTAATAATTTTGGGGAGTAAAAGCGATTGTATTACAAAGCAATTCGGTTACATCATGAACTATCTGAGCCGGATTGTAAATGAGGTTCATTTGTTCAGAAGCGGAACTGAAGGTCAGCCTGACCTGATTTGAAAGGGCAAAAGGCCGGATGGCTTCGGTAATTCCTTTGAACAGCGGGACGATATTTGATGTTGTGCGGAATTTCATTCTTGATGGTTATTCCGGGTGTTGATTTTCCAGTTAATACAAGTTACTACTTTTTTATTAGATTTTCTTCAACTGCTGCCTAAAGCTCAGCTGCTGAATTAATAACATTTTAAGAAAGTTGAGCAGGTGACACAAATCACCAGCTTAAGGCTCAAGGCTCAGTCCAAATTCTGCAGCTTTTTACCGGTTTACCAGCTTGCCGTTTCTGATTTATGAATAATCGGGCCAGCGTGAAAATTCCCAGTCGGAAGATACCTTAACCAAGCCGCTCTCAACAGGGTTTTGATGAATGTAATTGTAACATGCCTGCGGACATTTTTTTCAGGATGTACAACATTTATTATTAATTGATAATGAAATAACTGAGCAGGTAAACTCCGGTCACCGGCTCAGGGGCGAATTTCAACAACAGCACCGTTTTCAGGATCCCAGACATCGAGGTTTTTGGGAATAACAAACACACTGTCGTTTGGCACAGCGGAAACCTGCTCTGCATTATCCGTTTTTATTGTTCGTACTTCAATTCCTTTTTTATCGATAAAAATCCATTTAAACTGATTAAACATTCCACTGTCGCGTGTCCAGCTTTTTGTATCGTCATTTGCACGCAGCGGTGCTCCCCAGCATCCTTCGCCCACATATACGGTTCCTCTTCTGTTGTCGCGGACAAATCCCTCGTCGCTGTTATCTTTGGTGGAAGGTTTTACAGGCCAGGTGGTTTTAACCGTATGCGCATCGCATTCCACCACCAGTTTTACCTTTTCCTCGTAAAACAGCTGGGCCCAGTGCATATATTGCATCTCCCCTTCCCTTTTTGTGGAAACATGTGGCCGCATGGGTTTATGGTATTGGGCAATTCTCCATCTTGCATCTTTGTTTTCCGACAAATCCTTTTTCAGCCATGCGGTCTGATTTCCGGCAATTGAAATCTCAGTGTTCAGAGTGTATATACGCACAAGGTTATCGCCACAGGTAATGGCATAATAAATACTTTGCGAAGGCGTATCGAACAGCTTATAAACCATTTCGTTGTTGGGTTCATGATTGCCCCTGGCAACGATTACAGGATACATCCGACCGTCATCGCTGATGGTGTATTGCCAGTCGTCGAGCCAGGCCTGCCACTGTTCGGGAGTGCCCCTGACGGTCATGTCGCCGTCAAAAAGTACGGCGTGTGGCTTCAGCTTGCTCACCAGCAGGTTGGCATTCCTGCGGGGCACAGGATTATTACGCGAATCGCCCCCTGCGATGATGGACAACCGGGAATCGGGCTCCATAGGGGCTGTGCGGAACCAGAACCTTTTGCTTACTCCTTCACTGTCTTTTATTACAAAATAGTACGACGTATTAGGCGAAAGGTCGTTCAGCCGCACAAAATTATTTTCCATTTCTGCATAGTACTCCGTCCTGTCGGGTTCGGCCTCCCATTTATAGCTCTCCCAGTCCTCTTCATGATCAAGATCTCCGTAATAAACCACCGGGTTTTCGCCAGAAATCTGTTCCCACCCGATTACTGCTGATGTGGCAGGATTATCACGCAATGTGAGCCTGTATTTTCCGGTTTTTGAATGCGTTTGGATTGAAAGTGCAATAAGGAAAATGAAAAAGTAACAGCGTAATATAAACATCTTCTTAAAAAATAAATTAAACTTAGGACTGTGAATTATGTTGAAGAAGAACTAACAAAACCTGTATTATTAAATCATGCAGCACTGCCGTCATGAAATTTAAACATTCAAATACCCTATTGGTTCACCTTACGTTGCGCCTGGCCACCTTCCTGCTGTTTGCCGGCAGGGCATGGCAACACCTGTTCTGGGATGCGCCTTTCAGGGCGCTGCTGTGGGACAGGGAGGTGATGGAAAACTTAATCCTTTTTTTCCGGGAAGGCACCTGGCAGGATTATGTTACCAGTGCCGCTGCCGATCGTTTTATTCAATCAACGATTACCGGTTTTGGTATGTTCTATGCCGGTATGGCTGTTCTTACGCTGCTGGTACGGAGCCGGACACTGACCCGACTTTCGGGATTATATTTTCTCGCTTCAGCAGCGCTGGCTTTCCTGGCATTCCTTTATTCCAAAGAGAAATTTTATCATGTGGGCCAGTTTTTTGAATATACCATTCAATTCCTGCTTCCGCTGTTTTTCCTGTATGCCGTAACCGGTAGGGTTAAACTGTCAAGGCTGCTCCTGGTTATGAAGATAGCTGTTGCTTTAACTTTCACAGCCCATGGTTTGTATGCCATTGGTGTTTACCCGCAGCCCGGTGTGTTTACCGATATGTTTATCGCCATTCTGCATGTTTCGGAACCGGTGGCAAAGCAAATGCTCTATATCGCCGGAGCGCTCGACTTCCTTCTGGCCGTTGCCTTGTTTGTTCCCCGGCTGGCAAAGTATGCGGCATTGTATGCCATATTCTGGGGCGGGTTAACTGCCATCGCACGGACTTGGGTTGGTTACTATCCTGAACTTCCTCTCTTAAGCCTGCATCAGAATCTGTACGAAACCTTCATCCGGATGCCCCATATGCTGGTGCCACTGGCTGCTTTTATTATTTTGATGAGGCCGGAACCTTCACCTGCTGACTAAAGTTCAGGCTTCACCTTCTGACCGGAGTTAAGCAGGTAAATAAATTAAGGTGCTTACTGAGCAGGTGAACTCAAGTCACCAGCTCAGCTATCAAAAGTCTTTTTTATGTGGTATATTTTTCCCATATTTGCACCTGCATCATGAGTTTCAGGCTTTGCCTGGACACCAACCGAGCAGGAATAGCCACGGTGGTTCAGAATGCGGACAGTCTGTCAAAAAAAGTTCAAATCAGACGTTTACCGACATTGCATGGTGCACAAAATAGTAACTTTTTAAATTTTGTGCGATGAAGTATTACGAACATTTTGAGTCATTGATTGCCGAGAAACGGCTTTCAAGTATTGAGCCCTGCCTGAAGGGAGAGTTGAATGAAGTGCTGGTATTAACCGGCGACGAAGCCGTTTACGGCTGCCTGAAGAAGCTGGAGGGCGAACCGGCGCCGGCTGCCTGTGTGCTCATTAACAATGAAGGGAGCAGGGCGCGGCTGGTGCTGATGAATCACTCCCGCCCTGTGCTGTGCCTGGGCTACGATGAGCAGGGGTATCTTGATGCCGTCCTGCCCCTGCGGGTGAACAAAAACCGCGGTACCTGGCAGCAGTTGTTCTCATGGCGGTACATTTTGTTTATGCCGCTGCCTGAAAAGTGCTTCCGCTTTGGACCTTCCGCCCTGCAGACTTATGTGGAGAAAAAAACAGAGGACCAGAAGCAGCTTTCAGCTTTCATGAAGGGCTTAAACGGCAAGGCTCCCCTTACGGATGAACTTCTGCTGTGGTGGATGAAAAGGTATTAACAACCGGCTAAAACAAACAAATCATGAGTGAAGAAAAAATAAAGACAGCGCCGGTTGTGCAGCCGGCAACGGAACTTGATGAGGAAACCAGGAAAAGCCTCCTTTCGCAATCCGATAATGAAGGGCAGGTCATTGTGCACTGCTCCTATTACAGCATGGGCGAGAGCCTGCGCATATGGAAAACCACCTTTCTGACCGACAGGGATTCCGGCCACCGGAGCCGGCTGCTGCATGCCGAAAACATCACCTTTTATCCGGAGTGGACGGAAGTTCCCCGTGGAACCACCGCCCGGTTCACCCTGGTGTTCAGCAAGCTGCCCAAAGGGTGCAAAACCTTTAACCTCATCGAAGACATCCCCCAGCCGGGAGGGTTTCACATACGGAACATCCAAAGGAACAAGGAGGATGTATATAGGGTGAGGATTGAGTGAAGAGCGGAGTTCTGAGTTCAGAGTTCGGAGTTCCGGGTTGTACATGCATAAATAGAGTTGACCGTTTTTGCACTTTTAATTCCTTTATCGCTTTACAACAAATCCATTCAGTGTCTTTAGCGTTTTGGTGGTTAACTTCTTCTTTCGGTGGTTATACTTCATTTTGTCATTCTGAACAAATTTATTGACAGGGTGTTAAGCTTCATGCAACACACATACACCCACAAATACAATTAATTATGGAAACACCACGGGAAAAAGTAATTCAAAGAGATTACAAAGATTACAATAGGGAAACCCATCTTAAGCGGGTTTCATGGCCGGCTATATTTGCCGGCACGCTTATTATGCTGGTTACCTTAATGATGCTTAGCTTACTGGGCATCGGAATCGGCTTAACTTCCATTAACCCTATGGAAGAAATGGATCCACTGCAAGGTATTGGCACCGGAACGCTTATCTGGTGGGTAATCAGTAACCTGGCAGCCATTTTTGCCGGAGCATATGTAGCAGCCAAACTTACAACATTAAGCTATAAGCTCACAGGGGCCTTACATGGAATACTCACCTGGGCTCTTTACACCCTGCTCTCGTTTTGGTTAATGACCACAGCCGTTGGAGGAATAATCGGTGGCGCAGGCAGTATTATTGGAAAGGGCTTTTCAGCATTCGGCTCAGGCGTATCTGAACTGGTATCAGCGGCTGAAGAAGGGGAGTTCAACGACGAACGAATCAATGAAATGATTCAGCAGGCCCTGCAGCGCGGTCAGCAACAGGCGGGCGATACCGTAGAATTTGATATTGATGTTATGGCTGTTGTCCGGGATGTATTTATGGAAAACGGTGAACTGAAGGCCGATGTCAGCCGTCAGGAGCTTGAGCAGTCGGTTGCCCGGAACTCCACCCTTGCGCAGCAGGATGTAGCACGGGCCGCGGATGTAATTATGAAAGAATACGAACGACTCGAGCAGCAGTGGCAGCAACTGAAGCAACAGGCTGAACAAGCGGCCCAGCAGGCATCCGATGCTATGGGGAAAGCCGGTATCTGGGCATTTGTGGCATTGTTGCTTGGAGTAATTACTGCAGCTGCCGGCGGCATGGTCGGAAAACCGGATGTTGATGAGGTGCACGACAGACGAAAGGTAGTATGAATAGGGATATTCAGCTGCTGACTAAAGTTCAGCTGCTGAATTCCTTTTATCGGTATAAGGATTCTCTTTTTATAAAAGAACTGCAGTTTCCAGATTTTTTTCTGCAAAGGAAAGCCATTCGCCTGCTAATTTTTTGTCAGGCATACATGATGCGGCCTTAGAAATGAATCTCTTTATAAAACATATCTCCTTCAGCAATTCGCTTATTAATTCTTTCCTGATTATCAACAATAACTGCCCGCCCGGCTGAAGTCGTTTGGACCAGGTCTTTGGTCATTGTATAATCAGGAAAACCCGAAACCTGCTCTTTGCTCTGTGCTCTTTGCCCTTTGCCCTTTGCTCTTTGCCCTTTGCTCTTTGCCCTATGCCCTATGCCCTATGCCCTATGCCCTATGCCCTTTGCTCCTTTTCCTGTCAGCTGCTTAATCTCATGCGGTAAGCATTCATGGCTGTTTTGCCAAGTTTGTCAATCAGGCGCGAGTTAACAACAAATCCGACAGGCGCACCTATGAAGGGTATCAGTTGGGCCATCTTTGCAAGATCAATGTAGTCGCGGTATTCCTGCTGAAAATTTCGCCAGTCAAACCGGTGGATGTCATCCGGAAGATCGTTGCTTTTCGTATTCCAGTCAACTATTTTGAGGTAAATGTTCCGCCTGTGCTCATGACTTGAGAATGCAAGTTCAAAAATATGCAGGATGTATACCCTTTCCTTATAATCTTTTACATCAAACCCGTACATTGAAGAGATATCAAACAGCAACTTCAGTTTAATGCCAATTAAAACCGGAAAGTCGGCAAACCCCAGCAATATACCTCCTGCACCGGTTATGCCACCTTCAACGGCAGCAGTGTTTTTGTAATATTTAATCCGTTGCCCGATTGCTGCCTCACGTTCCTGCAACGACAAGCCTGACAGCGGCCTGGGGGTGGTGTAATTGGCGCCGAACAATACCCCGCGTATCATCTGTTTGATTGTTACTGTGATAGCCTGGTGTATTTTTTCAGGTATCCATGCATTCATTTTCACCTGCACGCTTTTCGACAGCCGGTTGAGGATTGTTGGCCGCTGAAGCATTTGTTTTTGCCAGACCGATAATTCTGTATGAATTTGTTCCTGGTAAGCATCCATTGCAAATGGGACAGTATTTGGTTGCAAAGGTAAGGGATAATCAAGAAGTTTCCCACTCACTGATCATTTTGCCGATAGCAGGATCTTGGTCACTGGTCACTGGACACTGGACACTGGTCACTGGTCACTGGTCACTGGTCAACTAATGACCAATGACCAGTGACCAATGACCAATGACTAATGACTAATGACCAATGACTAATGACCAATGACTAATGACCAATGACCAGTGACCAATGACCAATGACTAATGACCGATGACCAATGACTAATGACCGATGACCAATGACTAATGACCAATGACTAATGACCGATGACTAATGACATTCGACGATTCCGCCTGGCTGACTAACTCCTGTCGTACGAAACCTCAAAGCCGTCATTGCGCGGGTTGTCATTGAAAAACAGGCTTTCCCATCAGCCACCACAGCTTCATTGTTGTAAAGAACCTTTGCAACCGCATGGAGCAAAGCCTGCCTGTCCGGTCAGGCAGGCAATCTGTACAAACTAGCACTTCCAAATTTACACATCATTAATGGCCGCTGCCAATCGGTACAGATTGCCGCACCCCCGGCTGTAATATGCGAAGGTTTATACTCTGATACAGGTAAATGCTGCACGATACCTACAGCTTATTATTTAAGCACGCGGGGTCGGGCAATGACGGCTTCATAGTGTGGACAGCATGCGGCGAGGAAAAAATGATGTTATATGATGCAACATATGTGCCGCAGACAACACTTTCCACTAGTTTGTTATATAGTAGGTTGGTTTTGAAAATAAGGTTTAAAATAGATAAGGTTTGAGATCTGTTTCAAGGGGGCCAGATAAGGAGACAGTAATGCTCATGGGATTATTAATAAATGTCCTGATGATGATCAAATGCTGTCATCTGCGATCGAATTGCCAGTTTTTTGCCTTTAGCTGACAATTCGTATCTTATTTATTTCCAATACAATAAACGATTGGTTTTTAAGTAGTTCTATAATTTTTGGGCTATTCTTTTTAAAATAATTTTTTAAATCAGTCAACCTCATGTTTCCAAGCCTGACCAGTACTAATTTGTATGGTTTTCCGGTTGTATTGAAGGAGTAAAAAAAATCAGTGTCTTTTGTAATAACAGCTCTTTTTTCTTTTATTGAAAGGTCGTTTATGAATGAATCTTTGGTAAGATTTCCTGCTTCGAGTATTGAAGTATGCACGCAGTCATAGTCAGCGAAATACTCACATAATGCGACTGGCAGATGAGCATCAATTAAAAATTTCATGCTGCCGGGAATTCAATACCTTTAAAATGGATTGTTTTTGCAGCAAATGCAAGGCAGGCAAGAATGTCTTCTTTTTCAAGTTCCGGGAATTCGTTAAGAATATCTTCCGGCGAATCGCCACCGGCGAGGTATTCAAGTATTCCTTCTACCAAATGCCTTGTGCTGCGTATGGTGGGTTTGCCGTGACATACCTCCGGATTTATGGTAATCCTTTTGATTAAATCAGTATCCATAGTACATAAAAATAATTGAATCGTATATCAAAAATACAAAATTTACCTGAGTGAAGAAACCTCACGGGCACTACAAGATTCATCCCAATTTGGTATTCCCAATTCATGTTGCTCTTTAAGTATAGGTACGATCCCTTTAGCGACAAGGAGGAGAAACTTTTCACTGGTTATAAGGAAGAACCTGGAATCCGCTTTTGCTCCTGGCTCTCTGCTCCTGGCTCTGGCCCTCTGCATTCGAACCAGGTTTCTTTATCTGATTGCCTGGGCCTATTATTGCAACAGCTTTTAAAGTTCCCGGTAACTTTAATTCATCTGAAGTCTCCAAAATTAAAAAAGGCACAGGTCAAACCAGAATTTTTATTTAAATGGATTTATTACAACTAAATCATTTGTCAGGTTTAAAAAGTCGTCTGCATTGGCTGTAACCAGTTCTAAATTATTACTTAGTGCTGTTGAGGCAATAATAGCATCGGGTAACTTGATTTTATTATTTTGCCGTAGTTGAATTACCCTATCAATTATATCTTTATCAAGATTTATGACCGGCAGGTTTCTGCAAAGTTCTTCAATTATTTGCTTTTCAGTTTTACCGGAAAACCTGTAGCCTAGAACTTCCATATACGTTATCACCGAAATATAGATTTTATCTCCTGGTACAGCTATCTTTTCAAACGACAAAAGCTTTTTTGAAAGATAAATAAGAATATTTGAATCAAGAAGCTTCCCACTCATCACGAATTTCTTTTTGCCACTTTACAGGATTGGTAATGTTCTGAAAGAGATAGTTTGGCTTTATTTCATCAAAAAACCTTTTAAGATTCGTATATTGATTAGCATCAACATCCGGTTCTTCTTCTATTTTTTTTACAAACCGCATGTTTTGTAAAACCTTTTTCAGAAGCCTTGCATTTTTTTTATTATCGACCGTAACCTTTAATGTCGTCATCTTTTTTATCCAAAAATAAGGATATTTAAGAATAAAAAAAAGTTAGTTCTTTTGCTGGTTGAATGGAATCTTCTGAAGACACTGGACACTGGACACTGGACACTGGACACTGGACACTGGTTGACTAATGACCAATGACTAATGACTTTGAACCCGATACTGCTTTTCATTTTACGGAACTGATGATGAATCCGAAATTTCATTTATTATCAGGTAAAGCTTTTGGCGTATTTTGGGATCTTTACATTTTGCTACCTGTTTGCCAAACTTCCTGGTAAATTCAACCTGCATTATTCTTTCTTTTTAAGATCGGAAAGAAATTTGCTTTTTTCTTCTTCTGCCATTAAACCGGACTCCAGTCCTTCCTTTATGGAATAATAAATACCTATTTCTTCAGCATCTTCACTGGATAATATTTTTGCAGAAAAATTGAGTTTTTTTGCCAATTCCAGCAGCAGCTTTGCATTTGCCTTGGAATCACCCGTCAATAATATTGTTTCCATTTTTCTTATTTTCTGTAGTACAACTTTACGAATTTATGCAAATTTCACGGTATCTGGAAAAACAAATCATATCAAATGGAATCTTTTCTGCTTTGGTGTCCTTCAAGTTCCCTTTTGAATGGAGTGGCCTGCGGATTGGTTGTGAGATCTGGAGATGGATTGAAATTGATGGACAATTTATGTCGGCGACATCGACTTCCTGCTGCGTTTCCGGAAGGCAGAAGCCTATCACTCCGAGCCACAGGTTGGCTATATTGGCGGAAATGAACATGTAAGCTGAGCAATTCACCTGCTGATTGCCCGCCGGCGGATCAACCGGGGAAACAGGATGTGTTAACCGGGCAGGTGACAGGAATGGCCGGGGAAAAGCTCCCTAACCCAAAAACATCAATCACCAAAAGGTCTTCGCTCTTTGCTCTTCGCTCTTTGCTCTTTGCTCTATGCTCTTTGCCCTGTGCTCTGTGCTCTTTGCCCTCTGCCCTCTGCCCTTTGCCCTTTGCCCTCTGCCCTCTGCCCTCTGCTCTCTGCTCTCTGCCCTCTGCTCTCTGCCCTATCCCACATACCTGCTGTCGCTCCATTGAGTCATGGTGTCGTTGCAAAAGGAAATCCACACATCGGGAAGCTCCGGTTTGGGTTTTGCATTTATCCACAGGTACTGCCCTGCAGAGCGCCGGGTTTCGGTGAGCCGGTAATCCACTTTGCCGGTGGCAGGCAGTGCGAAAACCATCAGCACATCATTCGGCGACGCGTCAGCATATTCCGGGCCATTTTCCCAATGCACCATAAACCCCTCGGGACGGGCCTCCAGCCAAACATTCGATGGCAGTGGCAGCGGCCCGCGACTCAAGAGCACCTTGCCCTTGTCGACGTAAATATCGGGGTACTCACCTGCAAGGGCAGTTTTAAGGTTGTACGACTGGGCCACATTCAGGGCAGTACGCCTTACGGCCTGGTCTGCAAATGTAATCCGGAGGGGCTTGTTAAAGCGGCACAGGAATTCGTTCATCACTGCAAATCGCTTCCTGGCCGTGAGCTTCCCCGGAGTTATTGTGTTTTTATGGTTTTTAGGCTTCGTACGGACAATGTACATGCCGTTCATCTCGTATAGGATCAGGTTGCCCAGCCTTCCTTTTCCGCCGCTGAAAATGTTGTCGATTTTTGCCATAGTTAATGATTTTAAGTTCATTAAGGTTGCATGCCTAAATGTACATAATTTCAATAAGAACTCCTTTGTTTTAACCCGTTTTTTTTAAGGTTCAAACCACCTTTCAACCCGGTTGCAACAGCCCCGGGGGTTTAAATCCCGTTGGAACCCCGTTGAAACCCCGTTGAAACCCGGTTGAAATATAAACTGCGACAACAGTATGCCGGTTTGTTTTTAATTGGACATTAGTCAGATAAAAATTTGTAGTAATTTACATTTTTGCTGTGACATCCCGCAACAGCAGCCAGGGATCGTTAACCCCAGCTTTTAAGCTGGGGATCAGTAACAGCACAATCCTCTTCCGCTCCGTGAATCGGGAACCGGATCCGGATTCACCTGCCCAATAAAACTGGTCTATAAAAATTTTTAGCGATGAAATATTACGAACATTTTGTATCGTTGTTTGCAGGATAGCGGCTTTCAACGGTGGAGCCCTGCCTGAATGGCGAAATGCATGAAGTACTGATACTGACACTATTTACATCAGCCTGAAGAAGCCGGAGGGCGACTCCGCGCCGGCCGCCGGTGTGCTTATAAACATTGAGGAGTGCAGGGTCTGGGTTTGGTGCTGATGAATCATTCCCGTCCGTTAGGGTACGATGAGCAGGGTCATTGTACCGGGCACCGGCAGATGTGCCGGTGGTTAATTCAGCTGCTGACTGGAGTTCAGCTGCTGAATAAAAAGAACATTCTCTTACTGAGCAGGTGAACTCAAGTCACCAGCTCAGCTCCGCCCTGTTCAGCGGCAGGAGTTTTAGGGGGGAGGGCCTGTTACTGAGGTCGGTTTTGAAAATAAGGGTTAAGAAAAATAAGTTTGAGACCTGCTTCAAGTAGGCCAGATAAGGATTCCATCCATGTTTGCAGCAACAAATACGGGTGTAATCCCCTGAACCCCTGCTCTGTGCTCTGTGCCCTGTGCCCTTTGCTCTGTGCCCTTTTCCCTTTGCTCTGTGCCCTTTGCCCTTTGCCCTTTGCCCTGTGCCCTTTGCCCTTTAACCAAAGTCACCAGCTCAAGGACTTGTTATTTGTTTTCATAGTGTTAATTTTGGCATCCGGTAAACAACAGATTCAGCCGGATTGAAAATTTAAACCATGCAACTTACTGCCATTCAGATTTTAACCCTTGTAAATGCCGGCATCAGTTTAATTATGGGACTTTATATGTTGCTGTTGCGCCAAACAGCAACCGGAAACGGAACAGGGTTCTGGGCATCGGGGAGCCTTGTAATCGGGGTGGGCCTGTTGCTCCGCTTAATTCCCCCGCCCGACGGATATTTGTCGACGACTGCACCGGGTATGCTGATATCGGTGGGTTTGTACTTATACCTTGCCGGAATCTGGAAATTTAAACAGCGCAAACTGAATTACCGCATAATTATTGGCTTTCCGCTTGCCGATCTTATACAGTCGCTTGTATTCTTTTTTGTGTTTCATTCCTTTCGTACACTGATGGTTATACATATTTTATTTCTTTCGGTCTACTGCGTTTTTGCGATAGCCGAAATGTTCAGATTACCACCGGGGCGAAGTTATCTGAAAACCATTTTCCGTATTAATGCCTTTTCGTTTTTTATTTTCTTTTTGTTGCTGATGGTTAACCTGGCAGCAGTTTTAACAGATGAGACGTTTAATCCAAACCATGTGAATGATTCTGGAATTGTGTTGCATATTATTTCGGGATTTGTGATGATTGCCCTCACCTTCGGCTTTTTATCTGCTGTGAATATGCAACTCTCCAACGATTTGCGCAACCAGTTGAAATCGAGAAACCGGTTTTTTTCAATCATTGCGCACGATTTAAGGGGGCCGGTCGGAAACATAATGAACTTTCTGGATTTGCTGGAAAACGAACCTGAACTTACTGAGCGTGAAAGAAAGGATTTTATGAAAACAATTCACACCCTGAGTCAGTCAACCTATCACCTGTTGCTGAACCTGCTTGAGTGGGGGTCGAAGTCGAAGAACCTCAGCAACCATGAAGCGGAGGTTTTAAACCTTAACCAAATGGTTTCAGAGAATCTCAGTTTATTTAAAAGTGCAGCAGTCCTGAAATCAATTGATGTGGAATTTAACCAGGGGCACGGCATTTCGTTGCCTGGAAATAAGAACATGCTGAAAACCGTTATCCGGAACCTGGTTTCCAATGCCGTAAAATTTACACCTGAAAACGGGCGCATCACAATCAGCACAAATAAAACAAACGATAAAATAAGGTTGCTGATTACCGACACCGGAAGGGGAATGGACCAAAAAACGCTGCAGTTGCTCCATCGCTTCAGGGAAGGACATACAACACCGGGAACCAATGGTGAAGCAGGGTCAGGTTTGGGGCTTGTTTTGTGCAACGAATTTGTTGACTTTCACAACGGAACGCTTCGCTTCGAAAGCGAACCTGGCAGAGGCACCACTGCTCTGCTGGAATTCCCGCGCAACCCGAATGGCAGTGCTGCCCGGCGCTGACTGCTATCCGGTAAACTGCCTTCTGCACGGATGGCTGTTCCGGCTACCGGCTTTTCCTCCCATACCAACGACGCTGCCTGTACCCTGAGGTTGCTCAGGTTTGCCTTTCCACAATTTGAGAAATGCAGCTTTTGATGTCCATTATACAATTGTTTTTCAAATGTACATAGTAGCATGTTGTAAACGGTTTTCATTTGTTGTCTTATCCTGCTGCAGGCAAATTGGCGGTTCCCAGAATGCTCTTTGCCCTCTGCCCTTTGCCCTCTGCCCTTTGCCCTCTGCCCTTTGCCCTCTGCCCTTTGCCCTCTGCCCTTTGCCCTTTGCCCTCTGCCCTCTGCTTTTTTTTATTTTTGTGGTAAATTGAAAACATGACAGACGTAACCTGTGCCATTATACTTAAAGACGGTCTGGTGCTGACTGCACAGCGCAGTGAATCGATGCCCCTTCCCCTGAAGTGGGAGTTTCCCGGGGGCAAGATTGAAAAGGGGGAAACCGCCGAAAGCTGTCTGCTGCGCGAGCTGAAGGAAGAGCTGAACATTGGGGTGGAAATCGTTCAAAAACTTAACCCCGCTGAATACCGCTACGATTTTGCTGCAATCCGGCTTATTCCCTTCATTGTAAACTACGTATCCGGAGACCTAAAACTTTCGGAACATAAAGCTTTCAGGTGGTTAAAAAGGGAAGAACTGAGGGTTTTAGACTGGGCGGAAGCAGATGTGGCCGTGGTGGAGGATTATCTGAAACTGAACGGTGAGCTGTGATGCAGGAAGGTTACCCGTGCTGATGGCCTTGCCTGTGGATAGATAATAATCTCGTCCATTTACTTCTTTGGATGATTACATCTGCTATTTTTCGGTTTTTCATTGTTTATCTGATTCCATAATTTACGCCAAATTTAGGCATCATTATCCATGCTTTCAGATCATTTTAAGCCCTTGTATTTTTTCTGAATGCCTGTATGAAAACACAACTATCAACAATTATGAGATTTTTGGCCATGCGTTTTTTCTAACTTCCTCTAATGATGGATAATCTATTAAATGTTCAAAATAATGAGCTATATTCTCATGCTTTTCAACGGGTTCAATTAAATTTATGCGTTTGTTTTTTTTCTTTTCCACAATTGAAATTGAATTTTTATCACTTTTTTCCAACTCCCTGGCAAGAAGTATAAGGGCTTTGTATGCGGGCTTATTATTTTTTATTGTAATTATTGTTTCCACGGTTGTTTATTTTACATTCAAATTTAATTATTTATTCTACAAAATCCAATCCGGTTTTGCTTAAACATGACCAGAGGGCTTAGCGGTGGGTGGAGGAAGGATGAGCTGATTACTGGTCATCCTTCCGATAGCAGGATTTGGCCTGGGCCGATTTTCAATTAAGATGCCCCTGCCCCTGAAGTGGGAGTTTCCCGGGGCAAGATTGAAACGGGGGAAACCGCCGAAAGCTGCCTGCTGCGCGAGCTGAAGGAAGAGCTGAATATTGAGGTGGAGATTGTTAAAAAGCTTACCCCCAGTGAATACCATTACGATTTTGCTTCAATCCGGCTGATTCCTTTTGTTGTTAACTACGTTTCAGGGGAAATTTTTCTTTCGGAGCATAAGGCTTTCAGGTGGTTGGAAAGGGATGAGCTGACGGCGCTGGACTGGGCACCGGCAGATGTGGCGGTGGTGGAGGAGTTTTTGAGGTTCACCTGCTGACCTTCATCTGCTGAATTTCACCTGCTGACTGGAGCTCAGCTGGTGAATGAATGAGAATTTAACAGAGATAAGATCGTTTGGGATGCTTTTTGTAGATTTGACCTGAGAACGTGAATTAAAAATTCCTTCCGTATGGCTGATGTACACGATAAGCAAACCCGCAGTTACAACATGAGCCGCATAAAGGGCAAAAATACTAAGCCCGAAATGCTGGTACGGCAGTTTCTTCATGCCAATGGGTTCCGGTACCGGCTTCACGTAAAAAATCTTCCAGGCAATCCCGATATTGTTTTGTCCAAATATAAAACTGTCATTTTTATTAACGGCTGCTTTTGGCACGGACACGAAGGATGTAAATATTTTGTACTGCCCAAAACGAGGACAAAATGGTGGCAGGAGAAGATTACCGGTACGAAAATACGAGATGCAAAGGCAGAAATTCAATTAAATAAAATGGGTTGGCATGTTATTAGGATTTGGGAGTGCGAATTGAAACCTAAAGCTGTTTCTGAATTGTATGAAAGCCTTACTTCAAAGGTTTCCAGAAGTCATTAATTTATTCAAAAAATAAGTTTTTAACAATATTCGATTGTTACTCATAGTCCGTTGACTTATGAGTAACCCTCCTTTAGTTTTACCCTATGGATTTACAGAATCAATTTGGCTTAAGAGTAAAAGAATTACGCCAAAAAATGGGCTTAAGCCAGGAAGCGCTGGCATTTAAAGCCGGAATAGATCGCACTTATATGACTGGTGTAGAAAACGGGAAGAGAAATGTATCTGCCAAAAACATGGAGAAGATTATTAAAGCATTGGAGCTACCTATACCTGAGTTTTTTAATTCTAATCTTTTTAACTAAATGGCTAAATATACTGTTGTCAGGAAGAAATTAGGTATTGATAATGTGCAATATTTTAATGAGGAACATGCTTATTTTACTCATTATTTGCAAAGCCCTGAAATTTTTTCACTTTTAAAATACACCAATGGATTGTTGGATTTTATTGATTCTGAAGAATTAAATAAAATTGAAGAATTTAATTATTACCTGCCATTAAAATGGGATGTTCCTTTTCCTCCTCCGGAGAATCCTCAATACACTTTTATTGATTTATTTGCCGGAATTGGAGGAATGAGAATTGCTCATCAGAATGCAGGGGGTAAATGTGTCTTTTCTTCCGAGTGGGATAAATTTGCCCGAAAAACTTATGAAGCAAATTTTGGAGAAGTCCCATTTGGAGATATCACTAAAATAAATGAAAAATTTATTCCTGATCATGATGTTTTAGTGGCTGGTTTTCCATGTCAACCTTTCTCAATTGCTGGTGTAACAAAGAAAAATAGTCTTGGAAAAAAACACGGTTTTTTGGATGAAACCCAAGGGACCCTGTTTTTTGATATTGCGAGAATAATAAAGGAAAAAAGACCGAAGGCATTTATGCTTGAGAATGTTAAAAATCTTAAATCCCATGATAAAGGAAAAACCTTTAAAGTAATTGAAGAAACTTTAAAAAAGCTGAACTACAATTTATATATAAACATTCTAGATGGACGGCATTATGTTCCGCAACACCGGGAAAGAATTTTAATTGTAGGATTTGACAAAAAAGTGTATAAGGGAAAAGAAAATTTCATGTTTCCTGAAATGCCGGAATTGAAAATTACTTTTGGTGATATTCTTGAAAAAAATCCAGATCCAAAATATACTTTAACTAATAAGCTATGGAATTATCTGCAGGAATATGCACAAAAACATAAAGCGAAAGGAAATGGGTTTGGATTTGGAATGACTGATTTAAAGGGAATTAGTAGAACGATAAGTGCCAGATATTACAAAGACGGTGCTGAAGTTTTAGTGCCTCAAAATGGAAGTAATCCACGAAGATTAACACCCAAAGAATGTGCAGCTCTGCAAGGATATAATAAAGGAAAGTTCATAATACCAGTTTCAGATAATCAAGCCTACAAACAGTTTGGCAACTCAGTGGTCGTGCCTTTGATGGAGGCTGTTGCTAAACAAATAACAAAATCATTAAACATTTAAAATTGACTTATGGCATTTGAAAGTTTATCATTTCGGTATGAATTCCGATTAAATAGTTTTCCTGATAGATGGCTTCCCCTAATTCATTTATATGATGCGGACTTACCTCTATTTCCAATTTATTATTTTCATGCGACGTCAAGACTTTTAGCACCAGGACAAAGACCAAATTATTCAGAGAGGGTTTTCGGATATGTTGAAAAGATAAATTCTTTAAGTACCAATCAGGTAATAATTCATATTGTCACTAATAAAGATTTAAATTCAACCGATAGTGAACATTATAAAGATTTAGCTGAAAATGAAGTAAAAGAAAGATTAGGATTGAATAATCCAGTAATGGTTGCAGATATTGCTAATGCTTTTAATTCTCCTCTTGATTACGCAAACCCTGTATTAACAGAGCTTTGGAATAGAGTAATTTCAGATACTTATGATAATAAATTACCATTTGGAAGGCTATGGGATGAAGTTTTAGGTCTGACAAGGTTTGTTGCTAGTTTTAATTCTCCTGGTGGAAGAAAAGGGGAGTTAATACAAACTCATTATTTTAGTTCCAAATTTGGAGAACAAATACAAACAGGTGGTGGAATTCCTCGTATGGATTTTTATCTGCTTCCAACAATAAATGAATTAATGGATCAAAACAATCCTCTTAATTTATTTCCAGCATTCAAAATGCTTGTTGAAGTTTCAAATCGTTTTCAGAACCATAATTGCACTATTATTTCGGTTGGAGGTGTAGAGCTTTCAAAGTTTGTTAATGAACAAGGAGGTAGATTTAATACAGAAAAAATCTTAAATCTTTTAAATGCGACTTATATCCCTCACAATTTAAGAGCTACTGCCTTCGAATGTTTTAACACTTTTGACAAAGGACCACACAGAACTGTAATTTTTTTAATGATGCTTAGTGATTTACGTAGTGGTAGATTAAATCCAGCAAGTTTAAATAATACCACATTGGGATCTATTTATGTTGGACTTGGTGGTTCTTATCAATCACCGAAAGTAATACATATTTATTCGCAGCAAAGTTTCGGAAATCAAGCTGCAATGCCTATTGATATTTGGATGGAAACATTTTTTCAATGGCCTTTAAATCTTTATAAGAATTTCACAATTAAGGAAAGAAATCAAAGAGTTTTATCTTGCTCAGATAATCTTGGAAAAGTTGAAAGATTATTATGGGTTGCAGCGCAAGCAAGAAAAGTACATTCTACAGCTTGTAACGATGCTATTTGGTGTACAAAATATGCTTCTGGAGGTAAGTCGAGAGGAGCAAATCCGCTAGCATGTAAAATTTGTTTGACTTCAATTAGGGAAGTATGTCCCGCATATAATGATATTAAGAATAAGGAAATATTATTTAATGTACATTATGAAGATGATAAATTCTTATTAGAGACTTCAGCAAATAATAATAGAACTCCAAATCAGCATTTTAAAAGTTGTAAAGGACAAAGCATATATACTGTAATAGATGATGATTTTTCTCCATCGGATAATCCTTCTGGTTATGCTCCTTTCCCAAATGGAAATCACAATGGTGAAAATATTACAGTTGAAGAATTTATGAGCATATACTAAAATTTTCAATTCAGAATTTTTGGGGAAATGTCAAAATGAACTTATCTGAGCATTTTATAGGAATTGGGTACAAACGTTTATCAACCGTTGAAATAGATGCTGCGCGATCCAATCAACATGAGTTAAATGGAATTTCAAAATTCAAAGAAATATTTGGAAGTCAGAGAATATCATTTTCAGCAAGATTTCTTTTTTTCTCTGATGAAGAAGAATCCTTTCTGGAAGAATTGGGTGATTCAACTTGGTATGATGCAAGAGAAAATCACCCAATAAGAAGCGAATTTAGACTTTACTATTCAAATTCCGGAATTTTTCAAAAAGCGAAAGAAGGTGATTTGTTAATTGTGGTTAAGAAAAGCCCCACAGAAATTTGGTTTATTATTGTTCCAAAAGATTCCACTGCAGAAAGACAGTTAATCTGGCTTTTTGGTCTTGAAAATTTGGAAGAAACAAGAAAAACCTTTGTAAAGAGCGAAATTAGTGACAAAGAACAAGACTTTGCAAAAAAATATATTTTAGGGAAACTCGGCATTGAAGTGCCGATTCTCGGTGAAGATTATCTGGAGGAAATGCTTAAAAAATTCGATGGGAGTTTTCCTTCAACAAGTATTTTTTCAAAATTTGCAAGAGGCACGTTATCACTAATTCCTACAATTGAAAATCCAGATGAAGCTCTGTTAGTTTCATTTGATCGGGAGGAATATCTTTTCAAAATATTTGAAAAGCACTTAGTAAAAAATAGAATGAAAGTTGGATTTGGAGAGGATGGATTAGATGTTGATCAGTTTATTTCTTTTTCATTAAGCGTTCACAACAGAAGGAAGTCAAGAGCAGGTTATTCATTGGAAAATCATTTAGAATATATTTTTCAGGAAAACAAAGTTTTGTTTTCAAGGGGAGCAGTTACGGAAAGAAGAAGTAAACCGGATTTCCTTTTTCCGGGTATTCAATATTATAAAGATTCTACATTTGAAGAACAATATTTAAAAATGCTTGGCTCCAAAACTACTGCCAAAGATAGATGGAGGCAGGTTTTACCAGAAGCAGATAGGATAAAAAATAAACACCTTATTACTCTTGAACCTTCAATTAGTATAACACAGACTAACGAAATGAAGCAGCATAAGGTAACTTTGGTAGTTCCTGAATCTATTCGAACTACTTACACAATTCAGCAACAATCTGAAATACTTACCCTATCAGATTTTATTGAACATTTAAAAAATAATGAAGTTGCAGCAGGCTTGTAGTTATTATTTAACTACGAATCGGAAATGTTAAAATTAATTGAACGAAGATTAATTTCATCTTGTATTTAAATTATTTTTCTCTTTTAGCAATCATATTGAGATTTTATTTGCATCAGCATGGTAATATCGCCTATTTTTCACTGCACCTTTGTCAGAGGTGCTGTTGAGCGATGATGGAGCTTAATGAGTATTTTATTTTGCGGGTGTTTTTTAAAAAATTCTTAACTTAATACCCTTCTAACTATAAATTGGCATTAGACCACTTTCTGATTTGATCTTTATATGTGGATCAGCAACTGTTTCAAATTTTGGATAGCTTTCTTTTATTGATTCAACAACTTTAGGGGTCAACCAAATATTATCGGCAATACGTATATATTGTGCATCTTCTTTTATGTAATAATTTAGATATTTTTTATTCTCACGTTCTGGTGAGAGACCTTGATAAAGAAGTTCTGCTGCTAATATCACATAACTACTTTTATTTTTTCCTTTAAATTGGAGAAGTATCACATTATCAATGGGAACTAAAACTTTCTTATGTTCTTCTTCTTCTTTCTCTACGATAATTTCTAACTTATGACATGAATTCTTTTTTTCAATAACTTCCATTACCTCGAAATCAAATCCGAAAATAACATATTCTTTATATTTAGGAATTTTGCCATCATTCCAATTTTCGAAATTTTGAGCAGTAGAATTTTCATCTTTAGATGTTTCAAGAGCTTTATAATATTCTTTGTTTCTTACTTTTATCCCTACACTATATGAATCCATAAATATTATGATTTAATTATTTTTCAAATGACTATGACCAAATATATAATTTTTGATCAATAAGTCAATTATTTTAAACAAATGAAGTCATTCATAGCAAACGTAAATGAAGTTGCCAATACTGATGCCTTCCATACTTTCTAGTTCGTACAATGATACCATCCGCAACGGTCTTGCATTGACGCCCACCTTCCACCGTGCCTTCGACCGGGGACTTATTGCTTTATCGGATAACTACCGGGTGCTGGTGCACCCGCTAATAATTACAACCCATTTTCCGGCATTCTTCAGTTTTTGAAAACAAGGAGCTTCAATTACCGGGTGATGAGCAGTTTTATTCTTAGAAGAAGAGTCTTGAAGGAGCATAAGGGGAGGATTGGGTATGGTGTTTAAGTCAATCCAAAAGCTGAATTAGTTATTGATAATTAGTTTCTTATGTAACCAGTATTGCTGTTAAAATTTAAAAACATCCCACATAATAGGCGGAAATATTTTCATCCTTGGATGAATGTTATCTGCATATACATCATCTCAGGAGCGGGTAATGTATTTCCGAATGTGGTTCATTCTGTAAGTTAACCCTTATTTCTTATTGCCTTTATCACCTTTACCAGATTATCAGTAATTTCAAGTCGCTCTTTTGATGATGAGCATTTCAAAATAATAACAAAATAGACTAAAAATGCAAAAAGACAAATTACAGGAAAAGTTAAATAATACAACATATTAATTAATTTTAATATTATCCTAATTAGCATGGTAATTAGGCATCAATTAAAAATTAATTAGCCTAATTTTTTTACTACAGCCCCATGCGACTGCAGCAAGCGTCCAGTTCCTTTATCCATCACCTTTTGTTTTGAACTTAATTGACTGATTGATTGAGTAATTATGATAGCAGCAAGTTTTAAAGGAATTTTTTCTGATTCAGGTAGGTTACATATGCTGATTTTATCTATCAGGAATTATAAGTAGAATCAGCACCATGGTTTATTTGCTTATCTCACGAAAACAGAATCAATTTAGGATATTTTTATATGCATTGGGAGCACAGGGTGCGGTTTGGTAACAGATAAGGTTATTATCTTTACAGGAATACATTTTATACGCATGAAGCATTTGGAGAAAATACAACTGGATGAATTTCAGCTGGAACGTTTGCTCAGCGATGAGGAGAACCACACGTACAGGGTTATCATGGAAACAAATGTTTTCTGTACGAGCTGTGAGGACACCTGCCCTGAGGGTGTTGAAGTAGAGTCGGTGTGGCTTAATCGCTTTAACAATATCCATACCGATGGGCGCTGCAGGTTTTGCGGCAATGGAGTGTCGCGGATCATTGAATTCGGCGAAGACGAAAGTTTTTACCATAAGGCCATGAAATTTCGCAAGACGTTGGGCAAATAGTGTGTTGGCCAGTAGCAGGTTAAAGCAGCAAGTCAATCTTTTAGGCTTTCCTGCAGGCTGTTGACCGGGTGACTTGTTACATTTACGAGCATTTTGATTATATTGTTAATGAGTGGAATGTATATTTTAATAGCAGGCAATAATGGAAAGAGCATATAATAAAATTGATTTACACTTCGAAAAAGAGTTTATGAAACTCAATGTAGATGATCAATTCATCACACTCAGGTTATCTGATGTTTCAGATAAACTTGCAAAGGCTTCTGAAGAAGAACGAATTGATTATAAAGTTTCTCCTTCCGGGTTTGGAATTCACTGGAGATTAATTGATGAAGATTTATCCATAAACGGTTTATTGAAATTGAGCAATGGATAAAAGGTACAACTTTTAAAGCATGTCCATCCGGGCAAGTACCTCCCTGCTTTGGCCGATTTTCAATTTCGCTGCGTTTCAACTTATGTTTTGTCGTTTTGAAGAAGGTTCATGTGGTTTATTTTGTTTATTGAGTTCATGTTGTTCAGCTTGTGCTTTGTTGAGTGGTTACTAATCCTGGTATTTTCATCGGGGGGAACAGGAGTGGGCGGGCAGATCACCTGTCAGCGTCCCCCTGGTCCTGACAGCGTAAGGTAAGGCTTGATTGGATACAGGGATGGTTTCGTTTCCTTTTTTGGAGACATCAGTATCCAAGTCAGTTTTAAATTTAGTAACTTTAGAGTAACTTGTTTAAACCCATGAAAAGAGAAGATTACGAAAAAGAACTTGAAAAAGAAAGAGGAAAAGAATACCTTGTGCAGAACAAAGGTTTGCTGGATGCGCAATGGGAATACATTGAATCGCTGGGCCAACCGGAAGATATTATTAACCCTGACCAGGATTGTGAAGGCCTTATTTTATCCCATCCTCACGCCTGATGCGGTGCATTTATCAGAACAAAGGCTTTGGTACCTGCTTTTCTTTGAAGGTGTGCAAAATTTTACCGGCTAAGGATTGTTTAGCTGTAGGGATGGTATCTTCTAGTCATCTGCGGAACCCGGAGCTTTTGACCGGGTGACACGTGCCAGTTTGGAGGTAGTCTATTCTCTGTAAATTAAGCATTTAATTGTTAGGCAGTATTTCAAACGACAAATCAACCGGTCAAGGTTTTCCGGTCTGATTGCCTGAAAAAGAGAAAACAACTGAATTTGTGGGATGGTATATATTTTGTGAATTGATTTGTATATTTGTAAAAATACGCAGTATGGAACATGCACATTTATATTCTAAAATAAATTCTTTACCCGGTGATGTTAAATCGGAGGTAAATGATTTTATTGATTTCTTAATGATGAAAAGGAGAAAGGAAATTAAAAAGAAGACACCAATATTTGGATGTGCAAAGGGCCAAATTTATGTTTCCCCTGATTTTGATGACCCGCTGGATGATTTCAATGATTACATGTGATGAATATTCTTTTAGATACACATGCGCTTATTTGGTTTCTTAATGGTGATGAAAAACTGTCTTTGAAATCAAGAGAAGCAATTGAAAATCAGGAAAACTTAAAGTTCGTAAGCATTGCTACAATATGGGAGATTGCAATTAAAATAAGTCTTGGAAGATTTTCATTTAAAAAAGGCTTTAAAGAATTCCTGGATTTAATTGAAAATAATGGATTTGGAATAGTTCCAATAACTTTTGAACATGCATTAACAGTTTCAACTTTACAGTTTATACACCGCGATCCCTTTGACAGGTTAATTGTGGCTCAGGCTATGACTGATAACATGACCATAATTTCAAAGGATGAGGAGATAAAGAAATATGAAGTTAAAATAATGTGGTAACAGAAATCATCCGGCACAAATTTTTTTTGTCCGGGTGACTGTGCCTGCCCTTAGAGGTTTGTTGTTCGTTGTTTGTCGTTCGTTGTTGACGAAGGTTCATGTTGTTCAGTTTGTGCTTTGTTGAGTGGTTACTAACCCGGAGTTTTCATCCGGGGGAACCCCTGGTCAAGGTCACCTGCCGGGTGAGGAACGAGTGCACAGGAAGAAGTTCGATAGCGTTTGAAGGTTTGAAAGGTTTGAAAGGAAGGTTTGTTGTTTGTTGTTCGTTGTTTGTTGTTTGAAGATCTCATGTGGTTTATTTTGTTTATAGGGTTTATGTTGTTCAGATTGTGCTTTGTTGGGTGGTTGCTCATCCCGGTTTGATGAAGGTTTTTTGGTTTATGTTGTTCATTTGGATGAGGTGGTTTCGGAGCTGGTTACGGAACTGCATTGATGGTGGCTTCCTTATAGAGAATCAGGTAATCGTGTAAATCAGGCGAATCAAGGTTCAGACAATTTCCATCGCGCTTTCGACCGGGGGCTAATTGTTGATTGGGATGATTACCGGGTGCTGGTGCACCTACAACTGAAGGATTACAATCCGCCATCGGGAATCCGGCAGTATGAAAACAAGGAGATTTACCTTCCGGGTAGACGGATTTCTGGATTGTGGATAATTCTCTTACAGGAAAAGTGGTAAAGTTTTTATAGGTCGGTAGAGCAGGTTTAATAATTTTTCTTCGTATTTTTAAAATGAATTAAATCAAAACATTGTCTATTGATAAATCAAATTATCAGACCTTATATATAGAACTCGTTGGATTAATAGAGTCCACTAAAACTAAAGTTATTTCCCAGGCCAATAGTGCCATGACAGTCCTGTTTTGGCATATTGGGAAAAAGATTCTGGAAAATTAGTTGCACTCTCAAAGGGCTGTTTATGGTAAACAAATTGTCGTTACACTGTCACGTGAATTAACGAAGAAATTTGGCAGGAGTTATGAGGAAAAGAACCTAAGAAGAATGATTCAATTTGCTGAAGTATTTCCGGACATAAAAAAAGTCGTTACACTGTCACGACAATTGACATGGTCTCATTTTCTGATACTTATACCCATAAAAGAAAACCAGGTTCGTAATTTTTATGGCAAATTAGCAGTTGAAAATTCTTATAGTGTACGTGAATTAAGAAAACAAATTGGAAAAAAAGTTTATGAAAGAACAAAAAAAGCTGATATTCAATTATATGAAAACAAAACAATCGAAAGGGGAATTTTTAAAGACCCTTACTTGCTTGATTTTCTAGAGCTCAAAGAAGGTTATCTTGAAATGGATTTGGAATCTGCCATTTTAAAAGAGTTAGAGTTATTTATACTTGAACTTGGAAATGGATTCACATTTGTTGAAAGACAAAAACGAATGATAATTGATGGTGATGATTACTATTTAGATCTATTATTTTATCATCGCAAGTTAAAGCGTTTAGTTGCCATTGAATTGAAAATTGACAAGTTTAAAGCAAAGCATAAAGGACAAATGGAATTATACCTTAAATGGCTTGATAAATATGAAAAACAGAAGGATGAGCAACCACCGGTTGGATTAATTTTATGCGCAGTCGCAAGTACTGAGCAAATAGAATTGTTAGAAATGCATAAAGACAGCATAATGGTTGCAGAGTATTGGACAGAATTGCCACCTAAAGAGGTATTGGAGGCAAAATTACATCAAGCTTTAGTTGAGGCACGAGAAAGAATAGAAAGAAAACAATTAGGAAAGTAATTTCTGCCCACCTTCCACCGCGCCTTCGACAGGGGCCTCATTGCCATTTCGGATAATTACCGGGTGCTGTTTCAGGATTACTGTGATTGGGGGGAAATTGAGCTGGTGTCTCTCAGTTCACCTGCTCAATAGATGAATTTTATTCACCAGCTGATCCGTCAGCCGACGGACAGTAGGTGAACTACCGGAATCCGGCAGTATGAAAACAAGGAGCTTCACCTTCCGGGCGATGAGCGGTTTTATCCTTCGTGTTTCTGAAGGGAACCGTTCTTTTCAAAGAGAACGGTTCCTTTGGCTATTGAAAGGGGCAGAATAGGCCAGGAATGGCGTCCGTTTAGAGTCCCTGATTCAAAGCAATCTTCTTTATTATGCTAACAAAAAAAAGATTAAAATTATAAAAAAAAGGCATATGGGAATGATTTGGCACTGCCGCCTGGCAGCATCAGGGAAATCAGGGTTCAGACATTTGGAGAATCAGGTAATCGTGTTAATCAGGCGAATCTTGGTTCAGGCAGTTAATCCTGAAAGATTCCATCCCTGCTTTTTTGTAGCTGCACTGCCACTTCCAGGTGCAGTTTCATTAATAAGCCAGAGGGATGGAATCTTTTTCTTGCCCCTGCAATTTTGGCCATGGATTTTTTAGCAGTTGAATTGAATGAGCGATTCGGAGATCGCTCCACCCGGGCAAAGGCTGCCGTCCCTGCTTTCCTTTGGCGGCGTGCAAAATTTTTAGCAGCCTGGGAGACAGGTTACAAATCAAAATTAAAAAAAATCATTATACCTGCAGGAAGGTGGTGAGGGATACCATCCGGTTATAACTCTGCGCCTGTAGAATGTCGGGCAGGCAAATCATTGTTGGTTGTCCCGTCCAGGCGGGATTTTCACTGCGATCCACAGCCCAAAAGAGACAAAGATGTTTCCTGAATTAACTTCTTATTATCTGAATTGCCAGCTTATCAAATATCTTACCTGATAGTTTCTTTAAAGGATTAAGTTTTACCGGGTAAAAATAATCGGAAACAAACCATCCCTTATCCCTGAAGTAGGTATAGTCTCTCCAATTTTCATCAAGCATTTTTTTAATGCTGGTCCTAGCCATTCTGAACATCATTAACCACCAGAATGTTGGAACCGGAAATTCCTTCTTAATGAGTTGTGCATAATACTTTTTGCTTTGGATTTCCAACAACCTGTCAAACTTCTGCTGCGATTTTTCAGTCATAGGTTCAAGAGTTTTCAAACAACATCCTTTAACAACATTAAACCCCAGTCCTTTACCGACGAAGTCGAGGTATTTTACTATATCTTCTCCCTTTCCAATTCCCTGAACAACAATGCTGGTAAAGGTTTTCCCGAAAAAACAGGGGCGATGAAAGCAAAATCCAAGCCTGTCCAGGAAGACTTTCATTAATCCTGATACCTGGAATGAATAATTTGGTGATGCAAATATCACTCCATCCGAATCATTGATCTTTTCTATCAGTTTATCCCTGTCATCCTTAAGCGGACAATGCTCTTCCCCTTTGTCGAAGCATATCCTGCAACCTTTACAGGTGCCAAGATTGTACTCACTTAACCGTACCAATTCGTATTCTACATCACCTGAAGCGTTCAGGTTTTGAAGGAGCTTTTCACAGGCAATATAAGAATGCCTTTTCCTTCCGCTTCCAATAAATGCTGTTACTTTCATACGATTCCCTTTCTGATATTTTAAGATTTTTATTTGCAAACCAGGTTTAGGATATTTTCAGATGCATCAGGTTTTGTATATCAAGATGCGAAAGGATTTAACATAAACAGCCATTTCATTTTTATTATTTACTACGATTTCAATATTTAGAAAGTTTCAATCGACCTGCAGTTGTGAGAGGTGCTTCAATGAGCTCAATGGTTCATGAGATGTTTTTGACCTGGAAGGTCAAAGTCCCGATAGGCAATGCACTGGGTTCAGGGGTTTCCCAGGGCGCTGGTGTTCTTATCCCGCAAGAATGCCGGATATTGGAGCACCCGTGAGCTGCGGTTTTTAACCGCGATACAATTTACGCGGCAGTCATGCGTTTCATCCTTCGATAAATCGCCTTCGGTAGCAAGGTTGTCTCTGCCGTGCTTCAGGTGGTTGATTATGAAATCTTTGACCCGGAAGGTCAAAGTCCAGGGTGGCAGTGGCCGGATTAGAAGAAAAATCAAACATCCTTCAGCACAACTTCTTTAAACCATTTCAAACGATAATAAACCTTTCAAACCCCCTTCCGCTTTTGCATCTTTCAGTTAAAAATACCTCCCGGCTAATAACAGCCGGGGAGGCTGTGTCGCTTTCCATTTTAACCGTCAGGCTGCTGTAACTTTGTAATTGGATAATCCGTAATCTATTCCATATTTAATCATTTGATTAGAATAAATCATGTTATGTATTCCTTTTTATTAACCAAACAAAATAGCTGATGAAAACCTTTTATTCCTTCCTTTTTTTGTTTTTGATGATTGGACAGTCATGCTCCAGGTACGATACTGAATTAGTAGAAAACAATCCGCTGTTAAAAGAATTGGATACGCCATATAAAACGCTGCCATTTAACGACATCAAACCGGAACACATGCTGCCGGCTGCCGGGGTGAGTATTGATAATTTGCTGAAAGAATCGAAACGGATTTCGAAAATTAAAGAGGCGCCTACTTTTGAAAATACCATGTTCCCGTTCCTGATGGAGGCAGATAAACTTGTAACGGTTATAACATATGCCTATAATCTGAACAGCGCAAACACCAATGAAGCAATCCAGGAGGCTACACAAAAAATAGAAAAAAGGCTGACGTTTGGATTGGCGAAGATGGTTTTCAACAAAAAATTAATCAAACGCATAAAAGTTCTTTACGACAACCGGGCGCATCTGCCCACCATCAGTCAAAAGGCTGCTGTTGAAGTAATTTACACCACTTATTTTGAAGACTTCAGTGAACTGGGTTTCTTCAGGAAATTAAAATATGCGCTGTTAACTGTAAAGGGCTCAAACCTCTCCAGTAAATTCTCCAAAAATCTTTTGGACGAAAACAATGCTTACGAGCTGCATATTACGAATCAAGATGAGCTGGCAGGTATTCCGCACCTGGCAGTAGAGGCAGCAGCAGAAACTGCCAGGAAGAAAGAAAAAGAAGGATGGATTTTTACACTTCACGAACCAAGTATGACTCCGTTACTCAATTATGCACAGAACAGGGATATACGTGAAAAGATATACCGGGCTGCTGTATCCAGAGGGAATCATAATGATGATTTGGATAACAAAAACATCATCCGGAAAATTATTGAAATGCGAATAAAAACTTCCCAACTGCTGGGTTACGAGACGTATGCCCATTATGCTCTTAAAAACCGGATGGCTTCAACACCCGAAAAGGTAAATCAATTTATACAGGAGCTGACTGCTGCAGTAAAGCCTTATGCTGAAAAGGAAGTTGAAGAAATAAAAGATTATATGGCCGCTGAAGGATTAAATGAGGAACCGCAGCAATGGGATTATTCGTATTACACTAAAAAACTGAAAGAGGAACGCTTCGGTTATAATGAGGAGGAAACAAGACCTTATTTTGAACTGAACAACGTAAAACAAGGGGTTTTCGATCTGGCAACCACGCTTTATGGAATTACATTTCGAAAGAATGACGCTATTCAGGTTTACCATGAAGATGTGGAAGTATTTGAAGTGTTCGACGAGGACAGCAGTTTTTTAGGCATCCTCTACCTCGATTTTTTTCCACGCGAAGGGAAAAGTGCCGGTGCCTGGAATACCATCTTTAATAATCAGAAAATATTGAACGGGGAAAACATCAGGCCGCACACCCTGATTGTTACAAATTTTACCAAACCTACCGAAAATAATCCGGCGCTTTTAACTTTTGGGGAGGTGGATACTTTTATACATGAATTTGGCCATGCGTTGCACATGCTTTTTTCGAATGTGGATTATGCTTTTATCGGCTCCTGGAATGTGTATTGGGACTTTATTGAATTGCCATCGCAAATAATGGAAAACTGGACTATGGAAAAAGAGTGGATAACTCAGTGGGCAAAACATTTCAAAAGCGGTGAGAAAATTCCGGATGAACTGCTGGACAAGATTATTTCGGGAAAGAATTATTTTTCAGGAATACAGCAGTTTAACTGGCTTAGCCTGGATAAACTGGATATGGATTGGCATCTATTAAAGGAATTTCCAGGTGAAGGAGTAAAAGAATTTGAGGTGCAAACAACAAAGGAATATAATTCTTTCTTCCCATTAATAGAAGAGGCCTGCATGAGCACTAATTTTGGTCACATTTTTGCCGGAGGATATGCGGCAGGATATTACAGTTATCACTGGGCAAATGTGTTGGATGCCGATGCCTTTGTTCTGTTTAAGGAGAATGGCATTTTCGATAGAGCAACAGCCGCTTCTTTCCGGAAAAACATTTTGGAGAAAGGGGCATCAGAACATCCCATGGTGCTTTATAAGCGATTCAGGGGAAAAGAGCCATCAATTGATGCCATGCTTATACGAAGCGGGTTTACTCCAAGTCCTGCAGTTGCCAGCTATTGAACAGGTTGATTGCAGCGTGGTCCCGGGCGGCTTTTCTAACTGCAAAGGCACAAAGTCGCGAAGAATTGGTTCACGCAAAGGCGCAAAGACGGCGCCGGTTGTGGTTGCGGGGTTCAACAAAACAGCAGAAATATGGAAGAATTTTAAGAAAAAGTTGGCTAAAAACGGAGCTGTTTTAGTCCGGATTTTTGTTGCAACAATTAGCATTTATTCAAGCTTATATTTCAGGTTATATTCGTAACTTTCTTTAACCAATGATAAACTCCTATGAAAAAACTACTAAAACGGGGTACATCAAAAATTACCGGCAGCTTAACGAAAAAAAACATTTTCCTGTTTCTGTTACTTCTTCTTATAGTCAGCACCAGCTTTTCACAAAATATTTATTCTAAAAAGTTCCTGGAACAATCTTCCATGGAAGAGCTGAATGCTTATTTAAAAGTATCCGGAAAGAAAAAACAGACAGGTACGATTATGTCAGTTGCCGGACCTGTTACGTTATTGGCCGGGGGCATTATTTTTAATGAACATTGGAATAAAAATGGGGATGTAAGTTATACAAAAACAGATATAGGTGGTTGGATGATAGTTGCAGGATTTGTTTCAACTATAGTCGGAGTACCAATGTTAATTACGGGTTCATCGCGGGTTAAAAGAATTACCGGAATAATGAATGCGAAATCAGTATCTTTTGAAATAGGTCCGTGCAGTTTCTGCAATTCACTTGCACAAAACTCCCAGGCCGGAATAGCATTTAGTTTAAAATTTTAAAATAAGGCTGTTTGATTTTTTTTAATCTGAAAACTGGAAAGATGGGCAACAATGGGTACTTACTGTATTAACTGGCTATGAGAATTTCATAGTTTTACGGAAGAAAAACGGTGGATAAAAAACTATTGTATTATGGTTTGAACTAAAAAAGGCAATTATGAAAAAAACAAACCATCTGGAAAACGAAAATTTAGATCTGAACCATTTTCTAAACCTGATTAAGCCTATACTTTTTATATCATTTTTCCTTTTGAGCATTCAGATTTTTGCACAGCAAGGAACAAAGCCGAAAAGCTTTGGTATACACGCAGGAATAAACAGCGGCACCCTTAGCGGAGGAACCGGACCAAGTTTTTCTTTACATTATGCATTCCCTTCGGAGAAAGCTCTGCAACTTGAATCGATGCTCTTTTACGACAGTCACTCAGGAAAGACTTTTTTAACCGGGCACTATCAGGAAAATATAGGATTTGGCCTGGCGGCTGGTGCAAGAATCAATTTTTTGCCCCAAAAAAACTGGAATCCATCTGTTTTAATTATGCCCGGGATTATTTATAGTTCCGAAACAACCACCCGATATGATGGATATGGGAGCAGTGGAATATCGGACGCTCTTTGTCTTGCCTTTTCAAATGCTTTTTTCAGGAAACATATGATAAGTTTAGGGCTCAATCGGGGAGAAAATATTTTCGCAGCGTATCTGAAATATGGTTTCTGGTTTTGATGAAATATTGAAATATAATTAAACAATTTCCACCGCGTCGTTGGCTGGAGCCTCATTGTTGTTTTTAGATAATTACCGGGTACTGTGTCAGGATTTCTGTGATTAGGGGGAATTGAGCTGGTGTCTCTCCGTTCACCTGCTCAATTGATGAATTTTATTCACCAGCTGATCCGTCAGCCGACGGACAGCAGGTGAACTATCCGCATCCGGCTATGAATCAAACATCCTGTTCGGGGGAAATCATGTTAATCAGGAGAATCAGGGTGCAGACATTCAGGTAATTATATTAATCAGGCGAATCAAGGTTCAGAAATTGATTATCAAAGATTCCATCCCTGCTTTTTTATAGCTGCCCGGCGACTTCCGGGTGCAATTTCATTAATCAGCTAAAGGGATGGAATCTTTTGCGTTACGGAGCTATTGACCTGGTGAGGGTGAACCGGTCAGGGAAAGTTCACCTGGCTTTGCTTGAGTACCAAAGATCTTTGATTTAGAAAATCAAAGTCCCGGGCGTTCGTGCTTGCTTTCGACTGAGGAACCGTTAGGGAGGCGGGTGGTTCACCTGTCAGTGTCCTCTGGTCCTGACAGCGTGATCAAAATATATCCTAAGGATGCCATCCCTGCTTTTTTCCATGGATGTGCAAAAGATTAACAGCAGAGATTTTATCAGGGATAGGGATGGCATCCTTCTGGCGATGGGAAGATATTATTTAAGAAGATCTGAAATTTATTTTAAGATAATCTGAAATGTCACTTCATATTATCTTAAATTTGTGGTATATCCCCTTATTCCCGCAACATGGGAAAACGATTAATAAAATCACCAAAACTTTATTTTTGCGATAACGTCCTGGTTTCTTCCCTTTTGAATATCGATTCATTACCTTCTCTTGAGAATTCTTTGTTTTTGGGCAGTATATGGGAAAATTTTGTGTTCACAGAATTAATAAAGGAAGGATTTATTCCTGGTAAAAACTTGTTTTTCTACCGGGATCAAAATGGGGTCGAAATTGATTTCATTATAGAAAAAGGAGGCATCATTTATCTGGTGGAGGCTAAATACAGTGAGCGTCCAAGGGTTGAAAAAATAAATTTACAAAAAGTGGCTCCTCTCTTTAAAACGGATGTGGTTTCAATGGTGGCCTGTAATGTACAGGAAAGGGGAATAATTAACCTGAAACATTTTTCGCTGTATAATCCTCTTTTTGGATTTGATTTCGATGCAATGTGATGTTAATCTAACTGGTGGAAGGATCTAAAGGTTGGCATGATTAAGGAACTGCCGGATGATGGGTTATCAGAATGTATCAGGAGAAGGAACAAATATTCCCTTTAAGTCCCGGAGCCTGGATATAGGACAATATGATGTGCAGGATTTAAAGGTTCAAAATAGGAAATCCCTGATGCAAACAAGTTGAAGCAATCTGTTACGGGTGGCAGGAATATTCCTTATAAATTCTTTTAAAGTAAAAGATATTTGTGCAGGGCCACTGCCATTATCAACAGATTGCCGCGCTCACCATAATATCAACACCGCTGGCACAGATTAAGCTGCAATGTGTGTTTGAAGGGTTGTTTTTCAAAGGAACACCGCCCGCAATGACGATAATGAGGATGGAATCCTGTTCAAAATAAAGAACCGCTATTTAAAAACAACCTTTCAGGTTTAATTATCGTATAAATCCGGTCAGCTATAAGATCCTTATTTTAATATGGATGAATTGTTTGTTGTTTGATCATGCTTTTGGAATGAGGTGAACTCAATCAATCTTAAAAAAATGAACATGAATAAGTTAAATTTCATGGGGATAGGACCAAAAATTGGTGGAATAATCCTCCCGTGGTTAGCAGTTACCATTTTCATATCAATGAAGTTTGAAGTAACATTTGCTTATTCTAAAGGTGCAGAAGGAATTCCCTTCTTCTTCGGTCTTTTTCTGGTAATAATGGGTTCCATGCTTTACTTTTTTACGGTACCATCTTTACTCAAGGGACTGAAAGAGACTAAGCTTATTACGGCAGGAGCTTTTTACCTGTGTTGTAATCCACTTTATTCATCAATAATTGTATTTATAATACCCGGGATTTCTTTAATGATGAATTCGTGGCTTGTTCTGACAACAAGTATCGTTGGATTTATTCTTCTTAAGATTTTCATAAAAAGTGAATATGTTGAAATGGAAAAGTTCTTTGGAGAAGATTATAAAAAATACAAAACGGAGACACCTGAGTTTTTGCCTTTCCCAGTAAAGAAGTGGTTCAAAAAAACAGAATCATAAAATAATATCATAAACTGATTTAGAATAGTCAGTAAGGTGAAAAATTTTAATACAGCTATGGTATTTTAAATGGGCACGAGGGTGATAAAGTGATTACATGGTAACAAATGGAAGAGAAGATAACAGATATTGATGTCGGTTATGCTCTTGAAATCGTTAACCGAATCTGTGATAGAGTTGGCCCTGGTTTACCTGGTAGTTCAAAAGAAAGAGAACGGGCGGAAATTATTGAAAGGGAATTGAAATTGCATTTGGGTGAAGAAAATGTTTTGGTTGAAAAATTCATCGTTTCTCCATTTGCATTCGTAAGCACCTACCGGGTGAGTGCTGTTTTCATGGTTATTGCTGTATTGTTCAATACAGCAGCAGGTTTCTTTTCCGGGGTATTTCCATTGATAAGCTCCATGGCAGCTTTTCTTTTTTCTTTATTATCTCCGTTAATTTTTATTCTTGAATTTATATTAGGTTATAAAGTAACCGATCCGTTTTTCAGGAAAGAGGAATCTGTTAACGTGATTGGGACATTCCGGAAGCCTGGAGCTAAGAACGTTAAACGTCTGCTTATAATAAGTGGTCATCATGACAGCGCACCTGAAAATACATGGCTTCGCTATTCAGGTTATGGTTTATTTTTCCTCTCAGGAACCTTCTTAATAAGCTTTATTGTACTGCCGTTCATGAGCATAATTCAGCTGACTGGTATTATTTCCGGCAACTTACAGTTATTAAGTTTAGGAACCGTTGGATGGATTGTGCTTTTCTATCCGATACTGCCATCAGTTGTATTTGGGATAACCTTTGTTAAGGGAAGGAAAAACAGTGGGAATGTTCCGGGGGCGGCAGATAATCTCTCTGCATGCAGCCTGGTAATTGCGATGTGCAGATTTTTGGTAGTGAATCCCTCGTATGTTCCAAACGATACTGAAATCCGTTTTATAACTTTTGGCAGTGAAGAAGCAGGATGCCGGGGTTCAGGGTACTATGTTGAAAATCATCTGGATGAACTGAAACAGCTGGATGTACGGATGCTCAACTATGAAACAGTAGTTTATCCGGAAATAACAATATTGACTTCGGATGTAAACGGAACTGTTAAAAACGCTGCCGAACTTATTGAAAGTCTTGTGTCAGCTGCAAAACGTGCAGAAGTACCCTTTCGATTGAAGCCAGCTATGCCTGGGGTTTCAAACGACTCGGGACCTTTCAGTAAGGCAGGGCTTAAAGCTGTAACATTGCTTCCCTTTAAGATGCCACAGCAACTGGTTGCGTTTTATCACCAAAAGTGGGATACACCTGATAAATTAACTGTGGAGCCCTTTTTAAATGTTTTAAAATTAACATTAGAGTGGATACGAAATGGAGGTGAATAATCAGCTAAACAATAAAATTGAATTTAAAACATAAATATCAACCATCAGAGCCGTGTTCGTGCGAAATTTGTAAAAGTTATTGCTTACGACCGGGTTGGTGGACAATTGATGAAGCTGAAAAAGCAATTGACTCGGGATTAGCCGGAAGGATGATGCTGGAGATTTATCCTGAGTATGACTTTGGGGTTCTGTCACCTGCATTTAAGGGGAATGAATCGTACTATGCCTTGCAACTGTTCTCCAAAAATGGTTGCACGTTTTTTTAAAACGGATTATGTGAATTATTTGGTTCCGGATTACAGCCGTTGGAATGCAGATTTTCTCGTCACGACAGAAAAGGGGAAGGAATAAAATGTCATTTGGATATTGAGAAAACCTGGAAATCAATTAAAGGACAAAAGTTGATTGTAAAATGGGGAAACAGGATTGGATTTTGGCAGAAACAAGGTTTTAAATTAATAGAAAAGTAAATCATGATTAACAACTACTTCTGAAAAACAGATTTTAAAATAATGACAAAATTTATTACTTTTTTCTACCTTTATATCCATTAAAATGATTGGATGTTTATTCTTAATTCGGATATTGTTCTGTAATCAATCTGTACTTTTTGTATGGATTGTAGCTCTGTTTTTCTCAGATATTACTTTGAGAGAATTTTTCCATTAATTAATTTAATTTTTTAATCTGCATACAATGATGAAAGTATTGTGATGCTTTTCGTGTATGCAAAAAAATAGAAGGAAATGAGCAACGAAAAACAAACAATTCACGAATTTGACCTGAATATTATTTATGATTTTTTTTCAAATACAGAACGTCAAGGTCCCGGGAGTCCCGAAGAAACGCTTAAAGCATTAAGGTTTATAGACGGTCTTACCAGTAAATCCAAAATTGCCGATATTGGTTGTGGAACAGGTGGTCAATCTATGGTATTGGGAGAAAATACTCCCTGTGAAATTATTGGTGTTGATGCCTGGCCCGATTTTATAAAGCAATTCAACCGAAATGCCCAAAATAAAAATCTTCAGGATAGAGTGAAAGGCATTGTTGGTAATATGGAAAATCTTCCGTTTCAGGAAGAAGAATTCGACCTGATTTGGTCGGAAGGTGCGATTTATCACATTGGATTTGAGCGGGGACTGAATGAGTGGAGGAAATTTCTGAAACAAGGCGGATATATCGCAGTTACAGAAAATACCTGGTTTAGCGAAGAGCGACCTGCCGAAATTCAGGATTTTTGGCAAAAAGCCTATCCCGAAATAGATACTATCTCAAATAAGGTTGCTCAAATGCAAAAAGCAGGCTATCTTCCTGTTGCCACTTATGTCTTGCCCGAAAGTATCTGGACAGACTATTATAATTGGCAAACATTGAGACGGGAATCCTTTCTGAAAAAATATGACGGTAACAATTCCATAAAAGAATTTGTCGCATCCATGCAATATGAGGCAGAGTTATATTCCAAATATAAAGAATATTATGGCTATATGTTTTATATCGGAAAGAAGATTTAAAGTGTGGTGAAATCAGCCATAAATACGGCTTTGATTAAATGTAAACTGAAAAATCCTTTCGTGCGTTATCCTTTACGCGTGAAAGGATTTTTTGCAGATGGGAATGGCATCTTTAGATTCGCCTAGCTTTCCAGTCCGGAGGGAGGGGTGAGGGCCGCTTCTGCTGTTGGTGCGCCCGTCATAAATACAGGGGTTTTTGCCGGCGCGTGGCAATTAGAGTTCTGGGTGGATGCATTGTTAACTGATCCGGTTAAGTCTGCCAGTCGGTATCTTCAAGTTGGAATATTTCATCTACGGGTTGATTAAAAACATGGGCAATTTTTAGCGCCAGCACGGTCGACAGGTTGTACTTGCCCAGTTCTATGGCGTTTATCGTTTGCCGGCTTACCTGCACCATTTCAGCCAGACGGGCCTGAGTGATGTTTTTTTTGGCTCTTTCAACTTTTATGCTATTCTTCATCCCCAACTTGTTTTTGTAAGTTATACAATGCCAGGTTGTAACGAACAATAAAGAAAATAAGTAAGGTAAACATATTAAAAACCATTACCCATAAAAAGGCCATATCGTAAACGAAGAGTATGGCAAAAAGTAAAATGGTGTAATTGATGTAAGTTGCCCAAACCAAAGAATCCAACCTGATTTTCGAAATGAATTCATCTTCTGATTTTTCTTTGGAGAATGCTATAAAAAGTGCACCAACAATAATAAGCAATCCGCTGAGTTCATCCAGAACATTATTTTCAGTAAAGGTAAAAAATTCACGCTCCTCCATAAAAGAATGTTCAGCAATTGAAAAGACGGTGACATTAAGAAAATTAATTTCCGGTTCAATTATAAGAAAAACTGTTCCCAGGATGATTCCCGGAATGAAAAGAAACCAGCCGATTCGTTTAAAGCTGTTGGGAAGCAAATAATTTGTTCTCATAGTTACTCGTTTTAATTTGCATCAAATGTAAAGTAAATTTTTCTAAATGACAAGCAAACCTTACAAAAAGAATAGATATCTTTACAAAAAAGATGAGGTTCGAGGAGTTTGAAGGTTTGAAAAGTTTGAATGTTTGAAAAAGTTTGAGGAGTTCGAAATGGTTCTTTTGTTTCATATGATTCATCTGGTTCAAGAGTTATATTGTTCGAAGAGGCTTTGAAAGTCTGAGGAGTTCGAAGGTTTGAGAGGTTCGGGGAGTTTGGGTTGTCCTGGTCATCGGGATGTGCCCGGAGGTATGGTTTTGGGTGGAGAGGGGGGCACCTGTCAGCGTCCTTTGGTCCTCACAGTGTGAACAAACAAACCCCGGTGTTTTACCCGGGGTAAAGGACATGAGAAATAGGTTATCAGGTTCGGAGGTTGTTCTTTAGGCTTCTGTAAGAAAAATGCTTTCTCATCAGGGCAATTATTTTTTTTAACATAAGGTTGAATTTATCTTCAAAAAATATTACTGACTGAAACTAAAATTTCGTAACTTATATTGGATAAAAAATATTGAAAATGAAAACCTTAACCTGCATTTTGGTGTGTCTTTCAGCCGTGTCTGCAATTAGGGCACAGGTTGCTGATTTAACAGGTACCTGGTCGATGACTGGATATTCCTATGTTGAAAATGGTGTCACACTGGATGAAATGACTGAAGAAATGATGGGTGATACGCTTATTACCAACTTCTTTTTTCTGGATGATGGAAAATTCAGGCAGACAACTAACATGTCAGGTTCCGGCACCCTGGATACCTATGAGGGTACCTGGAAAACATCGGGAGATAAATTGGTGATTACGCTTTCAGTTGGCGGGCGTAACATGGATTTGGATTATACCTGTGAATCGTCGGATAACATACTTGTTCTGACACGTACCAGTCCTTCCGGAACATCAAAGATTGTCAGTTCATACCGGAAAAAACAATAGCCTGATGGCTGCTCTTTTATTGTTTTAAAAATACGTTCTTTTTGCGGGTATTATAGTGTATGAAGTATATTTTTAATGCTAAAGACAAAAAATCATGAAGTGCATCTCATTGTTGGCTTTGATACTTTTCCCTGCTGTTTCTTTGTTTGCACAGAGTGTTGAACTGAACAATCAGGTTTTTCAGAAAAGAAATAGTATTAGTCTTGAAATCGGCGGATATACTGCACTCGGCGCTTTATATTATGAAAGAGTTCTGGTAAACTCTCCAAAATTCAAAACTGTTGCCCAAATTGGATATGGTGTAACCGAATTGCCTGTGGCCTTAAATGGGTTGATTTCCCGTAACAAACATCATATTGAATTTGGTGGAGCTGTAATATTCCCTTCCAATATTATTGTTGATTCTTATGCAACTAATTCATATATAACCGGAAGGCTTGGTTACAGATTCCAAAAACCGGATGGTAAATTTATTTTTAGAGCAGGACTGATGCCTGTAGTTATTGGTGCAGACAAGGAAAATGGACCAACCTTAATCCTTTGGGTATGGCCCGGTTTATCTTTTGGACGGGCTTTTTGACTGGTACGCTGCGGGTTGGCTGAACAAGCCAACGGGTCAGGGTCACCCGGCCGTTGAGCGGTTTTATCCATCGGTGAAGCGTTTGAGGGAGCACAGGAAGAAGTTCGAATTTGTTTGAAGGTTTGAATGGGTTCGGAATGAAAAGTTTGTCGTTTGTTGCCCGGCTCCAGCCGGAAAAGCTGGATTCGGGCAGTTGTGCTGTTTTTTGTTATGTGCATGGTATTCACAGTTATATATAATACAAATGTGTGAATAATGTAACTTTTGAGTTAAATTGTGTAACAAGTAAAGTGATTTTTTCAAATACCTTTATTGCAGTAGTAAGATTTGAATGAATGTCTGCACTTAGAGTTTTTCCATCCGTAAAACCAAAAACCGGAAAATAAAGGAAGAAATACATAAGGGCAGTTAATTAAAAAAAACTAAGGTTATGTTTCACGATCACTCAGACCAATATCTAAAGAAATATCCTCCGTTTGGAGCGGTGCAACCGGATAACTATAAGGACGCAATTGGTAACGAAAAACTTGAAAGACTGAAACAAATTGCCGCACCACTTGAGAACAAGATTTGGGCGCACGTTAATTCAACCTACATTGGAGGTGGTGTAGCCGAAATGTTGAAAAGCATCGTTCCACTGGCAAAAGGACTCGGAATTAACGCGCAATGGCATTTGTTTGAAGCGCATACAGATGATTTTTTCTATATCACCAAAAAATTCCACGATTTAATTCAGGGAATCGAACAACCATTTGATGTAAACGAATTGCATGGAGTTTACATTGAAAATGCCATCAAAAACTTTGAGGATTATTATGTGAAAGCCGATTTAACGGTGGTACACGATCCGCAGCCATGCGCCACCTCTGTATTCGGAAATTATGAAGGAACTAAACTCTGGAGGTGCCATATCGATACAACATCGTCGAATAAACTGATATGGAATTTTTTCCTGCCCTTCATCAATCATTACGATGGAGCGATTTTTACCGACAGAAAGTTTTTGAAACCAGGAATAAAGAAACCTGTTTACCGCATTTCGCCGTCCATCGATCCGCTGAGCCCGAAAAACAAACAGCTTTCGGAAAGTGAAGCAAGGCAGATTTTGCAACCGCTCTTTGATAAACACAATATTGATGGCGACCGTCCAATAGTATTGGCGGTTTCGCGGTTCGACATTCATAAAAACCAGGCTACTATTATCAAAGCCTTTAAAGCGATTAAGAAAGACAAAGAGCTTCAAAAGAAAAAGCCCATTCTTATAATGGTTGGAAATACTGCGTCAGACGATCCTGATGGGCTGGCCATGTTTGGCAGGATGGAAGCAGAGCGTGATAATGACACAGATATATTCCTGTTGATGAACATCGAAAACAATGATGAAAATATTGGCGCATTAATGCGCATTGCCAATCAGTTTGTGCACATTTCAACAAAAGAAGGTTTCGGGCTGGTAGTAACTGAAGCACTGTGGCAGGGTACGCCGGTAATTGGCAGCGATGTTGGCGGAATTTCGCAACAGGTTATTAATGATGAAACCGGATTTTTAGTTCAGCCATTCGATATGGATAAAATAAAAGAGAAGATGAAATACATGCTTCTCCATCCCCGGGAAAGCCGTATAATTGGAAAACAGGGGATGGAACATGTAAGGGAAAATTTCCTTTTACCATCGCTGCTCGAAAAATACCTGATGCTGATGCGGCACTATTTGGGAATCGATAAGAATCCACCTTTCTTCATAATAGATAATCTTGCAAACAACAAAAAATACAATCCTTTGATTTTCAGTAATACCCGCTATGAAGAGCAAATCGATTAAAAGCTTCAGGGCGTTGATTGAAACCACGGCTGTAATCCGGTTGCCGGAAGTGTTTTGCATTGCTTTCTAATCCTGTGGAAAGAGAACAGCCCCCCGGGGGGATGTGGGATCAGGTGCAGAGCTGAATGAGCGATTCGGGAATCGCTGCACCCGGACAAAGGATACCATGTGTGTTTAAACTAAAGATCTTTGATTTAAAAAACAAAGTCCCGGGCGTTCGTGCTTCGTTGCATAGGAACCGGTGGGGGTGTGGAAGGATTCACCTGTCAGCGTACTCTGATCCTGATAGTGGGAATGCAGATAGAGAGCTAAATTATAAAAATCCGGAAGTAGTATCAGTATGAGCAAAGGGAAATTTTACTTCCAAATGATGAGCGGTTTTACCCTTCGGAAACCACCTTCGAAATTTTCCGGTCACAACAGCAGTTTATTTAGAATAAATCTAAAACACGGGATTATATTAAACGAACCTGCTTAAACCTTGTCATAAGAAAAAACAACTTAAACAGGTATGATTAAACCAAAACTTTTTTGCTTACTGAGCATTCTTTTCTTTTCAGTTTACAATTCTTTTTCTCAACAGGACACCGTGCAAAACATCAGGGATGAAGCCGTCCAGGTTTTTATCGATTGTGAAAGGTGCGACATGGATCACATCCGAAGAGAAATTCCTTATGTGAATTATGTTCGCGATGTGAAAGAGGCGCAGCTCTACCTGCGTGAGTCACGCCAGACTACAGGAAGTGGTGGGCGCGAATACTCCTTTTTTTTTGTGGGACAAGAAAAGTTTGAGGGAATGGCAGACACACTGGTTTACACCTCTGGCCCCAATGATACAGAAGCCGAAATCAGGGCAGGTCGCACGAACATGATGAAGATGGGTTTAATGCGGTATGTAGCACGCACTCCGGTATACAAAGAAGTCAACATTGGGTACAACGGCAATGCAGAAGTTGAAACAGTAATTGACAGATGGAACAACTGGGTATTTGAAATTGAAACCAGCCCGCGTTTTGAATCGGAAGAATCGTACAAGGATTTTTCATACAGGAATTCACTTAACGCGAACAAAATTACCGAGGAATGGAAGGTTGAAGTTGAATTTGATCACCGGTTAAGCCGCACGAAATATACGTTCGACAACGAAACCTTCATAAAAGACAAAACGGAGGTTGAACTCGAAAACCTGGTTGTGAACAGTTTGGGACATCACTGGTCGGCGGGAGTGCGGCTCGATTTTCTTACTTCAACATTCAGCAATATAAAATTCAGAAGCGATGTTTTTCCTTCGCTTGAATACAATCTTTTTCCCTATTCTGAATCGACACATCGCCAGTTGAGGTTTTTATACGGAATCGGTGCATCGCTGAATATCTACAACGATACTACAATTTACGGGAAGATTGAAGAAAACCTTTTACAGCATCAGCTGCAGGTGGCATACGAGGTTCAGCAAAAATGGGGCTCAGTAAACATTTCTTTGGAGGGATCAAACTACCTTCATGATTTTTCAAAAAACCGTCTGGAGCTGTTCGGTTTTGTTGAAGTGAGAGTTTTGAAAGGCCTTTCATTGAGTGTTTTTGGTGGTGTGGCGCGGATACATGACCAGCTGTCACTTGTTAAAGGAGAATTGTCGGAAGCCGATATTCTCCTCCAGTTGCAGGAGCTGGCCACCGCCTACAGTGTTGACGGTGGAATCAGGCTTTCCTACACGTTTGGTTCTATTTACAACAATATTGTTAATCCACGCTTTGGAAACGGAAGGTGGTAAGGTTGGCTGAGGAGGTTCTTCCCGGATCTTTTTTATACTTTTATCTCAAAAATGAGTAAAATAATATTCTATTATACTTTCCTCATTCTTGTTGTAATGATTAGCTGTACCAGTCAAAATGATAAGGATAACCAGAGAGATACGACACAGGAAGATTCGTTGCCGGAAATGAACACAAACGATTCGGATTACAGTTACCTCGCCCTGGGCGACTCCTATACCATTGGCGAAAGTGTTGAGCCTGACGAGCGCTTTCCGGTTCAGCTGGCAGAGAAGCTTACAAAGAATGGACTTTTGGTTGGGCCACCTGAAATTGTGGCTCAAACCGGATGGACAACCGATGAACTGGCAGCCGCTATCGGGAGCAGGGAACTGAATGAAAATTATGATTTGGTGACGTTGCTGATTGGTGTAAACAACCAATTTCGTGGCCGCGATTCAGGTGAATACCGCATTCAGTTTGCTGAATTGCTGCAAACAGCCATTGCTTTTGCAGACGATGAAGCAAGTGTCATCGTTGTTTCAATTCCTGATTATGGAGTTACTCCGTTTGGTCGGGACAGAGATCCGGAGAAGATAGCACGGGAAATTGATCTTTTTAATACGATTAATTTTGAAGAAACTCAAAAAACAAGTGCCCGCTATATAAATATTACCGGTATTTCGCGACAGGCAGAAAACAACCCTGAATTGATTGCTCCCGACGGACTGCACCCCTCCGGCGAGATGTATCGCCTGTGGATTGAGGAGATTTTCCCGGTGGCCAAACAAATTCTTGAAAACAGCAACTGATATGAAAACCGATAGTTCTGAAGGTTTTGCACTAAAAATGGATGATTCGGATCCGCTAAAGGATTTTAGAAACCGTTTTTCCATTTCAGATGTGAATGTCATTTACCTTGATGGAAACTCGCTTGGCAGGCTTCCGCTTAAAACCAAAGCGTTAATTGGGGAAGTAACCGGATATCAATGGGGGAATCAACTCATTGAAAGCTGGAACAAGCACTGGTATGAAAAACCTGTGGAACTGGGCAACAAAATTGCTCCGCTGATTGGGGCAGGTGAAGGTGAAGTGGTAGTTTCTGACAGCACTTCGGTAAACCTTTATAAACTTGCACATGCAGCGCTTAAATACAACCGGGGTAAAACAAAAGTTGTAAGCGATGTTTTTAATTTCCCTACCGACCTTTATATTTTGCAGGGATTAGTAAAAGAATTCGGCACGAAATATCATTTAACCCTGGCTCAATCGAAGGATGGCATATCGGTTGATTTGGAAGATTTAAAGGCAAAAATTGATGAAAATACAGCGTTGGTTGTACTATCACTTGTTGCTTTTAAAAGTTCGTTTTTATACGATGCAAAAGAGGTTACCGATTGGGCGCATAAAAAAGGAGCGCTTGTTTTATGGGATTTGAGTCATGCAGCGGGGGCTGTTCCGGTAGAACTCAGTAAAACAAATGCCGATTTGGCAGTAGGATGTACCTATAAATATTTAAATGGAGGACCGGGCGCACCGGCATTTTTGTATGTCAATAAAAGGGTGCATGAAAAACTGGCCTCACCTGTCCAGGGCTGGTTTGGCGACCGCCGCCCTTTTCAGTTCGATTTGAACTACCAGCCTGCAGAAGGCATCCGCCGGTTTCTGACCGGAACGCCTCCGGTAATCAGCTTAATGGCCATTGAACCTGGTCTGGATATTTTACTGGAAGCCGGTATTGAAAACCTGCGTAAAAAAAGCATAATGCAGAGTGAATATTTTCTTTTTCTGGCAAATGAGCTGCTTGAAAAAGAGGGTTTTCGTTCAGGTTCTCCGGCTGACTCCAGCAGGCGCGGTTCCCATATTTCGTTAAAACACCCTGAAGGATATCGCATATGCCAGGCGCTAATACACCCTAAAAATTCTGATTTAAAAGTAATTCCTGATTTCCGTGAGCCCAATAACATACGTTTTGGAATAACACCACTGTACACCTCTTTTTCTGAAATCAGAAATACTGTTTTTAGGTTAAAAGAAATTGTTACTGCCGGAGAATTTGAACAGTTTTCGGTCGCCCGTAAATCGGTTACCTGAATTCGAAGTTGGAAGAGTTTGAAGGTTCGAAGGTTTGAAGGTTCGAATGTTTGAATAAGTCTCGTTCCGAAAAAGAATTATGTAGCCTCCTTTGGGGGTTTGGGGGTCAGGGGTTATCGAGTTTGTTGTTTGTTGTTTGTTATTATTTGTCGTTTGAAGAATTATGTGATCAAAGATTTGTTTTATTGAAGAGGTTCGAATGTTTGAATAAGTCTCGTTCCGAAAAAGAATTATGTAGCCTCCTTTGGGGGTTTGGGGGTCAGGGGATATCGAGTTTGTTGTTTGTTATTGTTTGTCGTTCAAAGATGAATCTTCCCATGAAAGGAAGCCCCGAAGCGGGTGTTATCACCAGGCAGCGGGTGCAGCAAAATCGCGCCACTCAGGGATGCCATCCCTGCTGTTCTTTTATTAGTGCTTAAAATTAACCGCAGAGGCTTTGATTAAGAGGAGGGATGGCATCCTTCCGGGCTAACAGGTGAAGGTTTAGGCACGCAGGGAAATTCGGTTTGAATGCCGGAGGTTATTTAAAGAGACTTAATCTTCGGGCATTATCAATTTGTATGCCTTTACCTGGTTCTTAAAAAAGGTGGGCACATAAAGGGTTTCATTTTGAATGGAATAAGCAAGATCTGCTGCATTTTCTTCCAGAGCTTCAGTGTCAGAAAGCGTTATGGTTTCACCATCGGGGGAAACGTAAAATATTTTTCCGGCCCAGCTGGTGGTTAAATATCCATCGTCACCCACAGGTGCAATGGCATCGCCGTGGCCCATATCTCCGGTAATTACATTAACTTCTTTGGTGTTGTGGTCTATCTCTTTAAACTGGCTGCTTGCACTGGTAATTAGAAGCATCCGGTCATTTTCCCAAAACAATCCGTTAAAACGTTCGCCTTCTTCACCTTCAAAATATACATCAACGTTCCCATTTTCCAGGGCATATATTTTCTGTGAATTCGAACCTGAAACATATACAATCCCATCTTCTCCCACAGTAATGTCATTTAACTGCGGTTCACCTTCAAATTCAGTTTTATTAATGATTTCACCGGTTTCAAGGTTTGCTTCCACCAAAACATCAATGTCGGCAACATATAGGGAACTTCCCAATATTCCCATTCCTTTGGGGGCATTTAACCCTTCTATCCATCTCAGTTCGGTAATGTTGCCCTGCATGTCCATTTTCGATATAAATCCGTTGCCGTCTTTTTCCCAGGGGTTTAAATTTACATTCGAAACGTATAAAACATCACTTTCCGGATCTATTAAAACCGATTCAGGGGTGCGTAAAAGTGTGTCAGATTCCCACAGTAATTCAATTTCAGGAGAGGTTTTCGCTTCCTGATTTTCTGTTTTTTCTGTGTTGTTCTTTTTTGTTGAATCGCATGAAAGTAAGGCAAATAATGCGATAGTAATTAAAAAAAATTTCATAGTATTAAATTTATTTGTTTTCAATGATATATCATGCCTGCCGGACAGGCAGGGAAATCGCATGTCCCGATAGCATTGGGATTACTTAATTGGCAGGACTTATTGCTCATGCTCATTTCATAATATACTGTTGGTTATTGTTAATTCATTCAATCAGTTATGCATTAAAGGTAATCTATTTAATACATAATCAATGCTTACCTGTAGCTCATCCTTCTTCATCCTGTTCTTCAAACGGCTGGACCGTACATTCATATTCGTGGTTTGTAAAATCGTTTTTAGCAAGCCATTTTTCTGATATCGTCATCGAATAAATAGTGTTGCCCTTGTTTTGCAAGTCCCACACAATACCTTCAGCCTCGGGAAATGGTGCCCGTCCCTCCAGTTGGTCGGTAAATAACCGATTTAGTAAATTGTTTTCTGAGAGGCCCTGACTCAGCACTTTTAATGCCGTTTCCTTTGATAAATCCACCGGGGCATTATGGGTGTCGGTTATTTCAAATTGTACGATGTTTACCCTGGCCTGGTGGAACTTTCCGTTATAGGCTTTGTAAAGCAACTGGTTGATGTTGAACAAATCGTGGTGAAGGCGGATGTCGGTATAATTTTCAGAGACTTTTACCCGCAGCATTTCATGCGAAAGGTTATCGATCTGTCCTTCTGCTAACCTGTCTGAGAGCTTGTAGTCAAGCAGAACAGCCGCCGCCTCACTTGGTTCATAATCGGAAATGGCCATAAAAAGGTATTCTTTCAATTCATTAGTTTTAACCTGTTCTGCGTCGGGGAACTCAAATCTTACCAGTAATTCCTTAAAGTCGTCGTTACTCCATGCTCCTTCCAGCTCATCGGTCGATTTTACATCGTTTATTTTCACTAAATATTTCATACACAACTTTGTTTCTACTTATCTAACTACCGGAATGGATGATAAGTTCATAGTTTGAAGAGTTTAAAGGTTTGAAGAGTATGAAAAGTTCGAGAGTTCGAGAGTTTGAAGAGTTGGAGAGTTTGAAAGGTTTGAGGGATTTTTGTTCAACCACCAAGGCACCAACAACACCAAAAAGCACTAAAACCTTTGGTGGAATTTTGTGCTTTCGTGATTTGGAGGCAGGAAGAGATTCTCAACCACCCGCAGGTGTTTCCGGTTTCGAAAATCAGGAGGATTGAAGGATTGTTTGGTTCATTGTATCGCCGTGGGGCTTTTCAACGGAAAAGGGCGGTATCAACAGGTTTAAACAGCAATTGAGAAAAAAGATACAGATCGTTTTTCCACACTCTGAAATCATGATCACCGGGTTCGATGTAATAAATATGAGGTATACCGGCAGCTTTTAGGTATTCATGTGTCCGCTGGCTGATATTCAGCAAACGGTCGTTATCGCCACATGAAATCCACAGGAGTTTTAGCCGTTGTTTTGCTTTTTCAGGGTCAGGAATTAATGTTTCAGGCATTTTTGTATTGGGAGCGGAAGAAAACCCACCTATCCATGCAAAATGATCAAGGTTTCCCAGTCCGAAATTCAGTGCTTGCCCGCCACCCATAGATAATCCGGCTATGGCACGGTGTTCACGGCCGGCTTTTACCGGGTAAATTTTTTCGATGTGGGGTATCAGGTCGTGCAGCAAATCTTTTTCAAAGGTTTCAAAAGCCTGAACCTTTTCAGGATCAAAGATATCGCCGGTGGCACGATCATCTTTCATTGCCCGCCCGTTAGGCATGACAACTATCATTGGCTCAACTTTCTTTTCGGCAAACAGATTATCGAGGATGATGTCAGATTGCCCGCCGTTCAGCCATTCTTTTTCATCGCCGCCAATTCCATGCAGCAGGTAAAGGACAGGATACCTCATTTCAGCAGAATATCCCGGTGGTGTATATACCAATGCTTTCCGTGTTGTCCCCACAGTATTGGATTTATAGTCAATGGTGTCAACTCGGCCGTGCCGGATATCATTGCGCCCGATATCAAAATCCCGGGGGGCAGGAGCAAACTCCGGCTGGGCATTTGCTGAATAGTACAATATAAGTACTGTTGCCAAAGAGATAAAAAGATGTAGGGATATTTTCATTTTATGTCGGATTTGATGTTTCAGATGTATAAAACCAGTAAATTATTTTACATGCACTAATATAATCAGATTCACCCACTGTACCAATAACATTGGTAAATGAAGTTCGAGGGCTTGTTGTTATTTTGAAAAATTTCTCCGGAAAATTTTCAGGTTAAAATATTTTCCATGTAATTTGCAGGAAAATAAAATAAGATAAATATTTTCCTGCAAAATATGAAAGATAAGATTCTTATAAAAGCTCAGAAAGAATTTTTTGAAAATGGTATTCGTAAAATGTCGGTTCAGAAATTGGTAATGCCTCTTGGGATTTCTACGAAAACTTTTTACAGGCATTTCAAAAACAAGGAAGAGCTGCTTGAAGAAGTTCTGTTGTTTCATTACAGGAATCAGTTTAAACTTTTAAAGGAACATTCAAGCGAACAAAACCCTGTTCATCTTTTGGTAAAAGTATGGCAAGTGGCATTTGAAGGTGATAATAGCATAAATAACCGTTTTTTTCAGGATTTGCATCGTTATTATCCTGAGCTGGAAAGGAAGGTTGAAATTCAGGTTGGAGAAAGTTTCTGGATTGAATTAAAGCAGTTGATTTATAAAGGAATTGAAGATCAGTTTTTCAGCGATGATATTAAGCCGGAAGTTGTTCTGGAAGCCATTTCAGTGTTGTACCATTCGTGCGTAAGATCGGGGCAATTTGAAAAGTTTAATGCTTCAGAAGACCTGCTTTTTAAAAATACAGCAGGTGTTTTAATCAGGGGTATATGCACAGCAAAAGGGCTTCAGGTGTTCGAACAGTTATATGAATGAAGCATAAAGAGTATATCAGAAAATTCACATCAACAATTAATATTAAACAGTATGAAAAAAGTTAAAATGGTTTTAGTGGCGGTATTTATTCTTTTTGTTGCCATAAATGTGCAGGCCCGTGATGTTGCACAGGATTTTTTTTTGGGGAAATGGAATGTGGAGGTCAAAGGCACCCCCAGCGGTGATATAAAAATACTGATGACAATAAGCATGGAAGATGACAAATGGATAGGTTATGTATCGGGGGCCGAAGGAGAAGAAAAAACAAAATTTGACCGGGTAGAGGTAAATGAAGATTTAATATCGGTTTACTGGTTTTCAAATGGTTACGACGTTTACCTCAGGCTTAAAAAGTCAGGTGACAATAAGCTGGAAGGTGCATTGATGGAAATGTTTGATGCTTCAGCAGAAAGAGTGGTGGAATAAAGGCAAAAGATATTTTCATTTCAGTCTTTTGAGAAAGATTATTTTCAGAGGTTTCATATGTCTTTTCATTTGCTGAAAAGATATTAAATTTTTACATTCAGACCCAGGACATTTTATCAATTTTGTTTTAACTTACAGTAGGTATTATAAGCAGAAGTACTGTTAAAATAGAATCATTAAAAAGCTGTAGTATGGCACTAAATGGAACCATGAGGTTAACTTCGGAAGTTCAGGGTGAAATAAAAGGCTCAGTAAAGCAGGCTGGCCGGGAAGATTCCATAATGGTTATCGGGTACAGTCATGAAATTGATTCACCTCGTGACGCAACTTCCGGGCTTCCAACCGGGAAAAGGCAGCATAAACCACTGATTGTAATAAAGGAAATAGACAAATCAACTCCATTGTTGATGAGGGCATTGATTCAAAACGAGAATTTAACAGATGTGGAATTATGGTTTTGGGAACCCTCAAGAAGTGGAAAGGAGAATTTGTATTATACCATTGTTTTGCAAAATGCCCGTATTGTAAACATTCAACAGGAGATGCTGAATAACAGGTACCCTGAAAACATACGACACAAAGAGCGTGAGCACATTTCCTTTGTTTATCAAAAGATAATATGGACATATACGGATGGTGGAATTACGTCGGAAGATTTCTGGAACGAGCGTATCTGAAAGTTAGTGCCGCCGACTGCCGGCTCCCTATAGCCGGAGCGGGCGTAAGCAGAAATAAGTTACTTAAAGATAATACAGTTTATTTTATTACGTTCCTGCGGAACTTTGGAGCATAGGGGTTGATATTGATACTACCCATATTAAGTTCCTGTCGGAACTGTCCCGTAAGGAACAAAATATTGGTAGAAAGTTCATTGCGATATAATCCCGGAGTCTCATCGGGATGGAATATTCTATAACCGGACATTTGTAATAAACTATGTGAGTTCTGAAGTATTTAAAAGTTTTTAATTACATTTAAAAAAAAATTAATCATTAAATCAATTCCTATGGCTTCTGAAGGCAATTCAGGGATAATTCATCGTATAAATGAGAGAGTGAATTTAAGCCGGTCTGAATTGTTTGCAACACCCATTTTGGTAGCAGCTTTGGTTGTCACTGCATTGTTGACCCTGTTGATTTATAATACCGTTGAAACGCAGGAACGGAGGGTTTTCGTTACTGAGGCCCGGGAGATTCATCAGCAGCTGGTTTCACGGCTGGAAGCGCATGCCCTGATGCTGAGGGCGACGGCTTCATTTTTCAACATGTCGGATACCGTTACCCGCAACGAATGGAAGGATTATGTTCTGGATGCCCGTATTTACAGGTACCTGCCCGATGTTCAGGGATTGGGCTATGCTATGATCATTCCGGCTGCCAAACTGGACGAACACATTATGACAATAAGGAATGAAGGTTTTCCGGATTATTCAGTTTATCCCTCCCACAACAGGGATTTTTATACTTCCACTGTATATGTTGAGCCATTTACGGGTCTGAACCGAAGAGCTTTCGGGTACGATATGTATACCGATTCGGTGCGCCGGCGGGCAATGGAAACTTCGTGCGATTACAACATGGCTGCATTTACTGACAGGTTCAGGCTTAACATTCAAACCGGCGGAGAAGAGCTATACGGTGTTTTAATGTTTGTGCCGGTTTATAAGAAAAATTTACCTGCTGAAACCATGCAGGAACGTCGTTCTGCTATTAAGGGTTGGCTTTACAGCCCTTACCGGGTTAAGGCCTTGATGGATGACCTTTTGATTACTTTTCACACAGAAAAAGGGTTCAAGGTACAACTCTATAATGAAAAAGTTTCCGAAGGAACTCTTTTATACGATAATCACGGTATCGGGTCAGAAATGAAAAAAGGGTTTGGCACTGTTGAGCTGGTGATTCCTATAAATTTTAATACCAATGTCTGGCACCTTTATTTTTCCCGGCCCGGCGTGTTCCCCGTAAGAGCAATGATTACACTGGCAACAGGTGTATTAATTAGCCTGCTGCTTTATTTTTTGGCCCGGGTATTTTCAAAAATAGCCTTGCGTTCAGCACAAATACGGTCACAAAATGAAGAGCTCAGGATATTAAATGCCACCAAGGATAAGTTTTTTTCAATTATTGCACATGATTTAAAGAGCCCATACAATGCCGTTATGGGATTCAGTGATGTTCTTGTTCAAAAGGCGGATGAAATGGACCGGCAGGGGGTTATAAGATACTCGAGGATAATCCGGAAGTCGGCCGGCCTTGCCGTTGATCTGTTAATGAACCTTATGGTGTGGTCGCATTCGCAGACCGGCAGGATGGAGTTTGAGCCCCGGGAGCTGGAAGTGGCAGAGTTGTTCCAGGAGGTGTCGCTTTTATATTCCGATATTGCCACCCAAAAAGGAATCGTTGTGAGCACTCATCTTCCTGCAGAACTTAAGGTGCATGCCGACAGGGCAATGGTGAGTACCATCCTGCGAAACCTGGTATCCAACGCCCTGAAATTTACCCATCAGGGGGGAAGGGTGAGCCTTTCAGCAGAAAAGCAGGGAAAGAAGCTGCTTTTTAAAGTTGCCGATACAGGTGTGGGAATCCCTGAAGAACATATAGATAAGCTGTTTCGCATCGACGAACACTATATTACCCATGGGACGATGAAAGAGAAAGGAACGGGTTTGGGATTGATACTGTGCAGGGAATTTATTGAAAAGCACGGTGGGCAAATTTGGGTTGAAAGTAAAACCGGAGATGAGCATGGTTCAACATTTTTCTTCACCCTGCCGGCTAATGATGCTTGATTTTTAGTTGTCCTTTCAGGACTTCCAATACTTGTTTTCCTGTGCGAAGGGTTACCGTTACCGAAATAGCCTCAGTCAGGGTGTATTTATCCCCGTAAGGGAGTTCAAGCATAATGCTTTCATACGGATGCAGTCGTGGTATATTCCCTGTTACCGTCATAATTTTCTGATCCGGAATTTGCAGATCAATGGTTACAGTTGATTTTTCTGAGTGTACCTGACCAAAATTCTGCACTTCGATAAACAGTTTCCCTCCTGAAGATTCATTTGCAAATGCTGGCAACCGTGCCGATAAGATTGCCTCATTATAATCGATCCATGGAAGCCGGGCATAGCCAAAGAGCAATTTTCCACTGGTTGTTTTTCCAAGCAATTTGGCAGTGAAATTTTTGTCTGTGATTTCATTTCCTGCACCTTCAAAAGTAACAATAAGATTCCTTCCCGAAGGAGTTGTTTTCAATGCCCTGCTGCCTCCTCCATAGTTCACCGTTTCAGGATCGCCAAAGCGCAATGATTCGATATCAACATCGGCATGAGGGTTAAAGCCATCCTCTGCTTTTATTGTTACCCGGAAAGATTTAGTATTGCTGTTGATTCTGTTTTTGTCGTGGAATTCAATGAATCTTTCCTTTGCAAGAGGTATGCCTATGTTTTTGGAGCTGTGTTTATCATTTGGCATATCCTCATGTTTAAGGGTATCGATAACTGCAAAATTTGCCTGAACCGGACGGCCGGATTTATCCTGGAGTACTTTCATACGTTCATACTTAAACCAGTTTTCTCTGGTCCCATCGGTATAAACAGTAATTCCGGGGAGATAGGCTTCTCCGGGGTCAGTTTTCCAGTTAACTCCGTCTTTTGAACGCAGGTGATAAGCGATACGGCCATACCAGTCGTTAACAATAAGGTGGTACTGAATGCCGGTCTTCCAGATAACAGGGTCTTCAAAACGTCCTTCCACATCTGGGTAAACGCTCCCGGCGGTCACCTGGTAATAGGGTGAAAGGCCGTCTTTGCTGATCCAAATGCCTCCGCCTCTGCAAACCATTAAAAATGATCCGTCTTCACGCTGTGCAAACGAAAGATTTGACAATCCTTCAATGATGGGCCGGTCGCGCGGCTCGAATTCAAACTTACGGTATTCCCACGGGCCGTACATATTGTCAGAAATATAATAACCATCAATAACATAGATGACTATCCGTCCGTCACTTAACTTGAATGCTTCAGGATTATGACCCTTTCCTATTGAGCTGCTTACCGTGAACGGGCCAATTGAATTATCGGATGTGGCATGCACGACTATGGAATTGGGCCATTCCATGTGTCCTTTTGGAGCATCTTCCCGCCAACGGCAAACGTACAAATGGTACTTGCCGTCATCTCCGGCCAGGATGTTACCTCCCCAGTATGACCATTCGTTGTCTTCGATGCCGTTTTGCACATACCGGGGTATCACATTTTCAGCTCCCCAGGTATCGTAAGTCAGCTCTCCCGGCACAGGAACGGGCAGGAAATTATCCATGAACCGGCCACCGTAAACAAGGTTTTCCCATTCAGCAGGTCTGTCCATTTCAATATACTGAGCGCCTGAATTCAGGGTGGAAATTATCAGGAAACATAATATTAAGGTCCGGATTAGTGTATTGTCTTTCATGGTGAGATGTGCTAAATATGAGTAATTACTGACCGGTTACAGATGGCTGTTATTCTTTTAAGGTGAATATTCCACTTTCCGGAATTTGGAAAGCTTTAGTTCCGGTTCCTGTTTTAACGGTTCCCCGGCTTCCTTTTTTACCTTTTATTTGTGCTTCTGCAAGTTTACCATTTTCCCACCGGATGTCCACTTCAAAGTTTCCTCTTGCTTTCAGTCCTCTAACGTGGCCCTCTTCCCAATGAGAAGGGATGGCCGGGAGCAATTCAATGGTTCCGGTATGTGATTGCAACAGCATTTCGGCTATTCCTGCACAACCTCCCATATTCCCATCGAGCTGGTAGGGAGGGTGTGCACACAGCAGGTTCATATAACTGCCGCCTCCGTCCATCATATCTGTTCCCTGAACACCGGTTGGTCGCAGAAGTCGTTTAAACAACTGGTAGGCTTTTTCTCCGTCTTTCAGGCGAGCCCAGAAATTCACTTTCCAGGCCAGTGACCATCCTGTGCCACCGTCGCCTCTTGCCTCCAGGCTTACCTTTGCTGCCCCGGCAAGTTCAGGTGTTTTTTCTATGGTGATCTGCTTACCCGGATGCAATGCATATAAGTGGGAAACGTGCCGGTGCTTATTGTCGGGGTCATCCACATCCTCCTTCCATTCCTGCAGTTGTCCCCAACTTCCAATTGTTGGCGGGAATATCTGATCCCTGACCGATTTGGCCTTCTCTGCAAATTCCTTGTCAATACTCAATACTTCTGTTGCGCTGATGCAATTGTTCAATATATCCCAGGCTATCTGATGGTCCATTGAGGCCCCCTTCGAGATGCCACCATGTTCAGGTGAGTAGGAAGGACAGGAAACCAAATATCCGTTTTCATCTTCAACCAGGTAATCGATCCAAAACAGAGCGGCCTCCTTCATCAAAGGATAACCGGTTTCTCTTAAGAAAGCCGTATCGCGGTTAAACGCGTAATGTTCCCATGCATGCTGGCATAACCAGGCAGCTCCTCCGGGAAAGAACCCCCAGGGAAAGTCCCACCCAGGTGAAGTATATCCAAAAGCGTTGTTCATGGTATTTACTATCCATCCCCGGGCATTGAAAAATTCTTTTGCCGATCTTCTTCCCGGCTCAACCAGGCTTTCCATGTAGGTAAACAAGGGGAGGTGGCTTTCGCCCAGATTGGTAACCTCGGCCGGCCAGTACAACATTTGCTGATTAATGTTCATGTGGTAATCGCAGGCCCATGGGGGATTTGTACTGTTGTTCCACTTTCCCTGCAGGTGCATCGGCAGGGTCCCGGGTCGGGAGGCTGAAATCATAAGATAACGGCTGTATTGAAAATACAATTCCTCAAGTCCGGGATCAATGGTTCCGTTTGCATACGCTGCAAGGCGCTTATCAGTGGGTATATTCTCGCGGCTCTTTTCTCCCAGATTTAGTTCTACCCTGGAAAACAACTTCCCAAAATCTTCCTGATGTTGCCTGCGTATTTCTTCGTAGCTTTTTTCCGACAGGCTTTCCAGTACATCCCTGTTGCGGGCCCGGAAATTGGCTCCTTCATAGTCGGGATATTCCAGCATGTAACCGGTGGCCGCACCATGGTAAACATCCAAGGTTTTGGCCCCCAGCACCCGGATATCGCCATTATTGTAACTGACCTTTCCATCGGTATTAATTTTCAGGAAGGTTTCATACTCCATTCCGTTGTGGGCAACCTTTCCCCGGAAATAATAAATACCTGCGGTAAACTCTTCACCCATTTTTTCATGAGGAGTTTCATACTTCAGAGAATAGTCGGTACTGCGGTTGCTTTCCAGCCGGTAAACCATAACCTGCTGCGGGTAGCTTCCAAAATAGGTGCGGGTGTATTTCCCACCATCCACTTCGTATATTACCTTACCTTCAGCTTTCTCAAGGTTCAGCTCTCTCCTGTAATTAGTGGGTTTGCCGCTGTGATTTACAGTAATGAAAATATCACCCATTGTTTGCTGGGCGCCGTAATCGCCAAAGCCGGGGCTTTGCCCTGTATTGTGTATCTCGCCGGTGAGTTGAGCGTTGGCCAGCTTATGTGCTTCTTCAAATTTATTTTCTTTCAGCAGTTGCCGGATATCGTCGAGATACTTCCAGGCTCCGGGTCTGATGCCATAGTTGTATTCCTCACCGGTGCCCGGACCACCGCTCCACAACGAACCTTCCGAAAACTGGATTTGCTCCGTTTCAATGCCTCCAAAAAACATGATGCCTATGTGTCCGTTTCCAACAGGCAGGGCCTGGGTCATCCAGTCGGTAGCAGGTTCTTCGTACCAAAGTTTTAAGGAATTATCGTGCTGCGAAAAACCACTTGCAACAAAGACCAGTACAAGAACAACTGCAGTTAAATATGCTTTCATTGCATTATCATTTGATTTAAGAATTATTTCGTGTCTGCAAAATACTTATTCTTTCGGGAAATAAAAGGGAATCTGACAATTCAGGAAAGTGAAAATTGTAAAAATTGAACAGGAGGTGGAAGTTCTGTTCAACGTTTACTTTTTACCATCATATAACTAAAACCTCAACCCGCTAATTACCAAATCTTTCATCACATGCAAAGGTGACAGGGATTCCATCCTTGCCTGGTTCAGGTGAAATGCGTTGGTTCAAAGGCAGAGTTTCAAAAATAGGATGGAATCCCTTCTCTCCTGAAATTTGAACCCGAAACCTGGAACCGGGAATCCTATACTGCTATTCTTCATGCAATATTGCCCGGCAATTAAGTCCCTCTGCCCCCCCCATGGGGCTTCATGTTTTATCTCAACTTCGTTATCTGTCATAAACTATTGCCCGCAATTAAAAGAACTGTTCACTTTAACACATGTTTTAGCCTGTTTAAATAGATTCAACTCTCTGCCCTGAACTCATTTTATAAGTTTGCTGTTTTAATGGAATATTTATTCCCACTTGTATGAAATCAGAAAAACAAAAGATGCTTGCCGGCGAGCTTTACAATCCGCTTGACCCTGTGCTGGCTGAAGAACGATTACGGACCAGGCTGCTTATAAAGGAGTTGAATGATACCCGGGAAGATGAAAAGGAAGAAAGAATACAAATTCTTAAAAAGTTGCTGCCCAATGCCGGAGCCAATTTATGGTTGCAGCCACCGTTTTATTGTGATTACGGTTCAAACATTTCAATGGGCGAGGGTGTGTTTTTCAATTTTAACTGTGTGGTGCTTGATGTGATGCAGGTTAAAATAGGCAGTCGCACGTTGTTTGGACCAAATGTGCAGGTTTATACGGCTATCCATCCGGTAAATTTTAAGGAGCGTTCTGCAGGGCTTGAATTTGCCAAACCTGTAGTAATAGGTGAAGATGCCTGGATAGGAGGAAGTGCAGTTATTTGTCCGGGGGTAACTATTGGCGACAGAACAATTATTGGTGCCGGCAGTGTGGTCACAAGAGATATTCCTTCCGATGTTTTTGCTGCAGGAAACCCGTGTAAAGTTATTCGTAGTCTTGAAGTGTAGATAAGTTTAAGATATACCGTTTTATAAGCCAGGATAAACATTGTTGGTCTTTTTTAAGATTTTTTTACCTGATACCATAAGCCTACACATAACTAATTTGAGGAAGATTGTCCGCAGTTGTTTCATTCAACAACAAGATGGTTTTTAAGCGGCATGTTCTCTATGCCACGGGTGGAGTATTGGGCTACTCCCGATGTTTTTCATCTTGAATTGCAGCCTCAGTCCATAATGCAGCTGCCTTCAATTGGAAAGCATAATTTTTGATTCAGGTTATTCAATATAAATTCGGAATGAATACCATTACGGAGAACTTGATGAAAAACCAGATTGTCATAGCCACTGGCATGACAGGAAAACATTATACTTGTTACCTCATCTGTTATCCCTGTACATGAAACTGCCAATTCTGCACTGCCAATGGTTTTCAGGCATGGACACATGAGGAATGAATTTCGTTTTGCATGTTGTTTGAATGGTATGTGCCAATGATTGCATGTAACCGCAGGTTACTGCATTAAACGTTCTTTGACATGTTGTTAAAGTTAAAATGAATTGTGGTATATCATCAGGGATGGCGTCGGTGTGGGTGATGTTTTTCCTTTAGGATATCATTCCTTAATTTAAGTCATTGCAGCATTCACTTGTAATGCTGCAATGCTTAATTTTTTGAATTCGGTTAACATAAAAAAGGAGAAGCTGTTCTTAAAGTAATTTTAAAAATTCACTTATTCATTCATTCCGCCTGTCCACTCACTTAGGGGATCGCAGTTTTACCAATGCTTTATTAAGAATGCGATATGAATTACTCCTTTATACTAATCGGCAGCAATGGATATATATAGTCTATTCAGTTAATCGGTTTTTCAATCCTTCAGTCCTTTATCAAAAAAAGACGGGCATAATGTTTGATGCTGTTTATTTTCAACAGGAAAACAGAAAGATGGAGGTTGATAACGTGGGAAATCAGACGAATAAGACTGTATTGATTGCAGAAGACGATGAATTCAACTATTTATTGATTGAAACATTGTTGTCGTTGCACGGGTACAGGGTAGTTCATGCAAGAAACGGTAAAGAAGCTATAGTTTTATACCAGTCGGATAAAGCTATAGATATCGTTTTGATGGACCTTCAGATGCCTGTGATGGATGGTTTTGCTGCTATGCGGGAGATACGGAAATTTGATGAACATATTCCGGTCATTGTGCAGACTACGTATGATATTGATCGGATGAGAACTAAAGCTTTTCGAATGGGTTGCAACGATTTTATCACAAAGCCTATAGAGCCAAAAATTTTATTGAGTAAAATTGAGAAACATCTTTATTGATGATTGAACTGTGGTTTTTTTCTACTTTGAAAAATAAATGGAATTGCGGTTTTCGGTAAAGTACCCAATTTCATTCCACACTTAATTGTGGTTACAGATTCAATTTTGCGATGTTCCGGAAAAACAAATGAATGATTATTTGTTACACTACCATTACGTAAAAAACAAATGTTATGGCAAGAATATTCATAACAGGTTCGGCTGATGGTTTAGGACATCTTGCAGCTAAGCAGCTGGTGGAGGAGGGTCATCGGGTGGTGCTGCATGCACGAAACCAGGAACGGGGAAAGGAAGCACTCGACATGGTTCCCGGGGCGGAAGATGTTTTGGCAGCCGACCTGGAGGATGTGGAACAGGTTAAACTGCTGGCTGAGCAAGCGAATGAATTGGGCAGGTTTGATGCTGTAATTCATAATGCTGGTGTATACCGTACTTCCGGGGACATAATTTTCAGGGTCAATACTCTTGCGCCCTATATTCTTACGTGTCTGATGGAAAGACCGGAGCGGCTGGTATATCTCAGTTCGGGCCTGCATATGCAGGGCAATTCCGGCCTGATAGGGTTTGATGCAGGAAATGTGAGTTATTCCGATTCCAAACTGCATGTGGTGCTACTAGCGAAAGTGATAGCCCGGAAGTGGCAGCGTATATATGCAAATGCAGTGGACCCGGGTTGGGTGCCCACAAAGATGGGCGGATCTGGCGCTCCGGGCAACTTGGAGAAAGGTTATCAGACACAGGTGTGGCTTGCTGTGGGTAAGGATGAAGCGGCAAAAGTGAGTGGCAGTTTCTTTTATCACAAAAAACAAAAACATTACCATCCTGAAGCTGACAATGTTGTCGTGCAGGACAGGTTCCTGGAATTGTGTCAAAATGCTTCGGGGATACGTTTTCCGGAGTAAATGGAGATTGGCATGAGTTCGTTTATTTTGAGAGTTTTCCCCACCATTTTCCGGCTTTACGGAAAATAAGTTTTGTGGCTTTTTCCATCGATTGGTCTGCTTTGCGGTACGTCCCGCTGTTGTGAATTTTTTCTGCAGCACCGTCAATAAATGCTTCAGCATCATCGACCAACTGGTTTGCTTTATCCTGAATGGTTTCTTTTTTCTCTTCCGGCCGGGGATTGCTGTCCTTCTCCATATTGCGATTTTATTGTATTAACTCCAAATATAGTTATTCCCTTGCATGGTTTTTACTTTTCGGAATATAATGCAGAAAGTAAACGATTACATATGGGAATCCAGCTTCTCAGGTTGTGAATCTATTATGCAACTTTCCACAGTTAAAAATGTTGCTATGGATGATAAAATATTTTGAATTTCAGGTGATTATGGGTTTGTGATCCAACATGGATTAAATGTTGCAGTACTGAAAAATTAATACTTCTCAAAATGAATGGTAAAAGTTTTAAAATTCTGCTGAGTGTTTTTCTTATTACAGGCAGTCTTTATTTTATATTCATTGGGTTAACCCATGGTAAGAGTTTCCTGGTTCCCTTATTTACAGCTATTATACTGGCTATGGTAATGGCCCCTGTAGCGGTTAAATTTCAAACCTGGGGCATAAGTAAGGCTGGGCAATCTTTCTTGCCGATTTGGTGATCGTACTGTTCATTGCATTCATGGTTTTTTTACTTGCTGCTCAAGCCAACCAGGTGGCTAACAATTTATTGTTTTCAGCATAGTGCAATTTGTGAAGAGTTATCTGCTGGAGCCTTTTGTTGTAGGCCATGAAGTGGATGTTAACCCGGTAATGGTTATTGTTGGAGTTGTTTTAGGCGGAATAGTATGGGGAGTGATGGGTATGATTTTGGCCATTCCTTTGCTTGGAATTCTTAAGGTAGTATTTGATAATATTGAAAGTCTGCGGCCTTTGGGGTATGCTTTGGATGAAAGGGATATATCATCAGGTGGTGGCAAGCAGGAGAAAGTGAAAAAGTGGGTTATAGATAAAGCTAAAAAAGCAGGGCTAAAGAAATCATAAAGAACTGTCTCAAGTGGAATGCAGGATTAAAAATGTTTTTACAACCTAATAAAATTTATTGTTCTGTTTAGATGGCTTGTTTTACAGCTGGAAAAGGTATAGACACGAAATAATAGTTCTACCTGTAATCTTTACCATTAAGGCTTTGTATTACTGAATATTGCCATTTCTCCAATTGCGGCAGCATTGTATGTACTTTAGCCGGCTCTGCAGCGGTAAGATCTATTTGCTCCAGCGAATCTTCTTCCAGATTATACAGTTTTATTAAAGGTTCTCCGGAATTCTTTTGGATGCGGTGCAGTTTCCATGGCCAGTCGAGCCAGGCAGCATGTCCGGGAAAGCTGTCTGCCGGATACTGGTTTTTTATTTCAGCGGCATCCATTACCAGGCGGGAGGAATCGGATACCAAATTTCCCTGTTGCTGGGCCTCCAGAAGTTCAGACATCCATTGTGCAGAAGGAGTTCTTCTTCCCTGTTCCGGATATTGCCAGAACCCCATTGGGTGGTTGCGGCTTGCAGACGGATTTTCCATTACCGGCAATAAACTGAGGCCATCAATCATGAGGAGGTTTTCCATTTTTATGCCGGCAACCTCCATAAGGGTTGGAAAAATGTCGCTGGTATAAGCAGGCATTCTGACTACTGTCGGTTCCTGTATTTTAGCCGGCCATTGAATAATTGCAGGGACACGTAATCCTCCTTCATAAATATCACCTTTATGACCCCTGCCGCCTGTAGCGCCTATACCCGGCAGGCCGCCATTATCACTGCAGTACCACAGCAGCGTATTATTTTCAACGTCCAAATCCTTCAGTTCCTGCAGCAGTTTGCCCATTGCACGGTCCATCCCGGTAATCTCACCATAAAACTGCTGCAGTTTGGGAGTCGTATCCGGGTAAAGGGCACTGTCCTGCTCACTGGAAATATGCGGCAGGTGCGGTGAGCCGAACCATACTACGGTAAAAAATGGTTGTTTCGAGCCTGCATGTCTGCGTATAAAATCAATGGCGGCATCGACAGTGACTTCCGAACTTTCACCTTGTAATTGAACAGCCGTTCCTGCGCGGCTAAGAATAGGATCATTTTCAAAGAAATTGGGTGCTGACAGCCATGTGTCAAATCCACTTGCACCAGGGTTCACCGGGCTGCCTGATTGTACAGAACCCAGATGCCATTTGCCAAAATGCCCTGTGGCATAGCCTGCCGATTTTAGCAATTCGGCGATTGTTATTTCCTGCGGGCGTAGGGTATTACCCCAGCTAAAACAGCCGAAACGGTTAGGATTACGGCCAGTCATAACACTGCCACGGGTAGGAGAACAAACAGGTGCTGCCGCATAAAACCTGTCGAAACGCAATCCTGTGGCTGCCAGGTTGTCGAAATGAGGCGTTTGAAGCACCGGATGCCCGTTGTAGGCCATATCACCCCATCCCTGGTCGTCGGCCATTACAAGAATAATATTGGTATGGTCTGATTGTTCTGTTTTATTTACTCCGCAACTGTTAAAAATTGCTGTAAAGGTTAATGGGATGGCAAAGAATGCAGGTTTTACAAATAGTTTCATCGGATAGAAGTTTTTGTAAAAATAAAAATAATATAATGGATTTACGCCTGTAAAGAACAGGAGTTGTGGACTGAGGTGAAATAGGTGGTTGTTGAACTTGCTAAATTGTTTTTCAGCATCTTTTGTTTTGTTGTTAACGATATAGCTGCAGTATCTTATTTAAAAGCAGATCATTCTTTTGCTGCAAAACAATTAAATTTTGTATGTGTTACTAATTTTATTAATTCCCCGTATCAAAAGGTTTGTTACTGATGGTTTATCCTACTCTTCCTGACGGGATAAATGTTTTAAAGTACATTGAACACAAAACACATACAAGTATGGAAAATAGAGTTTTAACGGTTGTTATAACAGGTGCTACAAGTGGTATTGGTCGTGCCACGGCACTGGAATTTGCGCGGAAAGGATATAAGCTTGCCCTCACAGCCCGCAGACAGGATATATTAAATGCAGTTGCAGCTGAATGCGACCGGTTAGGAGGTCAGACGTTTACCTGGGCCATCGATGTTTCAGATGAACAGATGGTTTATGAGTTTGCAAAAAAGGCCAATAGTGAGTTTGGCAGTATCGACATTTGGGTGAATAATGCTGCAGTAGCCATGATGGGTCCTTTCGAAGAGACACCAATGGAAAGTATAAGACGTTTGCTTGATGTTAATCTGATGGGTTATATGTATGGAGCACGTACCGCATTAAGTTATTTTCGCAAGCAGAATCGTGGTACGCTTATTAATGTGGCTTCACAGGTGAGTCTTTCCGGTCAGCCATATTCCATTGCATACACCACCAGTAAATCGGCTATAAGAGGTATGACTAAATGCCTGCAGCAGGAAATGGCTTATGAGGAAAACATAAATATATGTTCGGTGCTTCCGGCTACTATTGATACTCCGCTGTTTCAGAATGCCGCCAACTACATGGGGAGGAAGGTAAAAGCCATGGAGCCTGTTATTGATGCCCGGACTGTTGCTGAAGAAATTGTTTCGCTGGTTAAACATCCAAAGCCTGAAGTGATGGTAGGTTATATGGCCAGTCTGGGTATGGTGCTGAATTTTTTAGCACCCAATTTGTCTGCGCGACTTTATAATAAGCAGGTAAAAGATAAACATTTCAGTGATGAGCTGACAGAGCCTAATCCAGGGAACCTGTTTGAACCTAAAGAACAGGCTTCAATCGACGGAGGATGGCTTGAAGGAAAAGATTCGGATGGAATGTCTGCACGTGTAAGCAGTACTTTTTGGATGGCGCTTATTACAGGGAGTATTATTGCGGCTTCTGCAACTGCTGCCGTTCTTATAAAACGTGACTAGCTACCATGAGATTTGCTCGGGAAACCTATATTGAAACAGGCAGGACAAAATTTTATACCCGTATCTATCGTTCAGCCCCGGAGGATTCGGGAAGGGAAAAAATTGTACTGGTGCATGGATTGGGCATGTCGGGCTCCTACTTGTATCCCCTGGCAAAAGAATTATCAGACAGTTATACAGTATATGTCCCCGATTTGCCGGGATTTGGCAAAAGCAGCAAACCTCCTCATGTTTTGACAATTCAGGAGCTGGCCGATGCTTTAAACGAATGGGCCCATTTATTTCCGGTGGAGAAGGCCTGGTATCTGGGAAATTCTATAGGTTGTCAGATTATTGTAGATTTTACGGTTCGTTATAGTTATATGATTAAGGGTGCAATGCTTCAGGGATCTGCTATCGATCCCTACAGGAGAAGTTTTTTCCGTCAACTGGTTTTATTTGGAATGCTTGCCAGATATGAACCAGCCTCTCTGATGATGATCTTGCTGAAAGATTACTTGAAGAGTGGCATTAAAAGGGTATTAAAAACTCTAGAATATGCAATTAGTTATAAAACAGAAGACTTCCTACCGCTGATGAAGGTACCCGCTGTTGTTATTTGGGGGGAAAACGATGTTCTAGTTTCGCAGAAGTGGTCTGAAGAAGCTGCATCTTTAATTCCTTTGGGGAACTTAAAAATAATTACTGGAGAATCCCATACAATAAATTATACCAATCCACAATTGCTGGCAAAAATTGCTTCTGAATTTATTAGTAGCAAAACAAAAAAAAGCACATGAAACTGCCCTCGTGTAAATCTGTTAAGGAAATACCCTCAAATTTTTTCCGCCGGTTTCAATTCGGGAACGGGGTTTATAAAGACGTTAAAGCAACTATTTCTAAATCGGTTTTTAGTACAATTATCATAAAGAAACATTTTTATAACTGATAAAAGTGCAATGGTTTGAGCATTATAAAGGGATGGGAAACGAGTGGTGTGAATGCAAAATTAAATGTAGTTTGATGCCTGAGCAATACCGCCGGCATCAAACTATATAAACTTTTCAGAGACTTCTATTGTGCAATATCAAGGTTTATTCTTATTTCCGGTTTAACCAGGGCAGGATTAATTCCCAATGATTTCATCATGAGGTCATAGTCTTCAATGTTATGAGCTTTTTGGGCTGCAAAATCGGCCGGGAGAACAACGATACGAAATACCTGGTCAAGTGCTTCAGCAGGAAGCAGGGTGTCGAAATCAACGGTGCCATCGAGGAATATCTGCACATCCACAAAAGTGTGGTCAAAATTGTATTGCAGTATTCCTTCATCGAGCATTATAGTCTGGGGCAGCAGCCGCCATACGTCAAATGTTTCCCCATCTTCACCTTCGGTTACTTCCCACAGGATATAAACCAAAACTACGTCGCTTTCAAAAACTTCTATGGTATTGGGGAATTCATAAAACAAACTGAAGTTATTTTCGGGAAGGAAATCCCCTTCAATTTCAAAAACAGAAGGAAGCAGAATACCTCCATCTTCTCCATTTTCTCCGGGTACTCCAGGTTCTCCAGGAGGTCCCGGAGGTCCTTGTGGCCCTTCACAGGCAGCGAATATTGCGAGGGTAAATACCAGAATGAGGCGGGTAAGTTTTTTCATGATTAAAGTATTAGTGTTAAACATATGCTAATGATAAGCAACATTGGTGCCAAATGTTTTTTGATAAATAAATTTTCTTCCGCAAGAAATGTGCAGTAGCAGTGTCTGGATTTACAAAGTCATAACTGATTTTAACAAAAATTTTGTTTTAAAATTTCTTTCATCTCATATTATGAGTTTTTGTGGTTGATTATTCAGGGCAATTTCATAATTTCGATGAAGGGAAATGCATGATTCATAAGTTCGTTCTGAAATAATATATATGTAAATAGCATGAAATTAATCAAGGAAATAAAAATCAGTGATAACGGGTTTGTTTTTAATTCAAATACCGGAGATTCATTTCGTCTGAATTATGTGGGGCTGGAGATGTTACGTTTGATTTCTCAGGATAAGGAATTTGAGGAAATAAAGAATGAGTTTACTGGACGTTACGATACTGATGAATTAACTTTTGAGAAAGATTTCTATGAATTTTGTTCATTGCTGAAATTGTATCAGATAATTGTCAGTGATAACAGTACAGATTTTAATTGAATCCTGAAATGAAAAAGCAACAGATAACTCTTGCAGTAAGTGGATTGAACAATACTGATAACCCGGGTCCGGGGGTGCCATTTATACGTGGATTGAAGGAATCGGAGGAATTTGATGTGCGGGTAATTGGTCTTGTTTATGAAAATTTGGAACCGGGAATTTATATGGATGGATTGTGCAGCCGCGTTTTTCAGGTTCCTTATCCTTCATCGGGGTCGGACGATTTGATTGAACGCATTGAAGATATTCACCGTCAGGAAAAAATTGATGTGCTGGTTCCCAATTTTGATGCGGAACTTTTTTCTTTTATGAAAAATGAAGAACGTTTGCATAACCAGGGAATTCGTACCTTTTTACCCACATTCCAACAGTTTCAGGAGCGGGAAAAACACCGGCTTCCTGAATTTGGTAAAAAGTATGGCATAAAAGTTCCTGCAAGCATCAATTTGGGCAGTCTGGGACAGATAACCGAAGTGGAAGATAAGTTCGATTACCCAGTTATGGTGAAGGGGCAATTCTATGATGCTTATCTGGCTAGCAATAAGGAACAGGTGAAGCAAGCCTTTATGAAAATTTCATCCAAATGGGGGTTTCCTGTTATTGCCCAGGAATTTGTTTCAGGAACCGAAGTAAATGTGGTAGCTCTCGGCGACGGGCATGGAAATACTGTGGCTGCCGTACCCATGCGCAAACAATATACGACGGATAAAGGAAAGGCCTGGGGAGGAATTACTCTGGCTGATGAAAAGATGATGTATCTTACCCGTTCATTAATCACAAGTACCAAATGGAGAGGGGGTATGGAGCTTGAGCTGATAAAAACCCGCACAGGAGAGTACTACCTTATTGAAATCAATCCCCGGATTCCTGCGTGGGTGTATCTTGCCGTGGGGGCCGGCCAGAATATTCCCGAGGCTTTGGTAATGCTGGCATTGGGCAGAGAGGTGAAGCCTATGAAATTTTATAAAATCGGGAAAATGTTTGTGCGTTATTCGTATGACTTACTGGTAGATCTGGAAAAATTTGCTGCTATTTCAATGAACAGAGAAATATAATCATGGAAAAATTAAAGTACGAGAAACCGGTAATAAGCAAGATTACGGCGGGAGTTCCCGATAAGTTTGGGTTACCGGTAAAACCTAAATTCATTTCTGAAATAAATGGTGTCCCTGTTAGCCGTCTGATGGAGCAGTTTGGCTCGCCCGTGTTTGTATTTTCTGAAAAAACAATCAGGGAAACTTTTTCCCAGGCACGCAGAGCATTTGAAACCCGCTATCCTAAGGTACAGTTTGCATGGTCGTACAAAACAAATTACCTCGATGCCATTTGCTCCATCTTCCATGAAGAAGGTGCCTGGGCAGAAGTAGTTTCAGCATTTGAGTTTGAGAAAGCACTGGCCCTGGGTGTAAAAGGTTCGCAAATTTTGTTCAACGGACCAGAAAAATCGAGTGAAGATTTAACGCTTGCTATTAATGAAAATGCTTGCATCCATATCGATCATTTTGATGAACTGTACCAGCTTATTGAACTAACACAGAAACTTAATAAAGTGGCACGCGTAGCCATTCGTATTAATATGGATACCGGTATTTATCCAATGTGGGACAGGTTTGGCTTCAACTATGAAAATGGTGAAGCCTGGAATGCCCTAAACCGCATTATGCTTTCCGATAAACTGGAGCTGATTGGCCTGCATACTCACATCGGCACTTATATTATGGCCACATCAGCATATGTAGTGGCTGTTAATAAGCTAGCCAACCTTTACATGGCAATCCATCGAAAGTTCAATTATTGGCTGAAGTATATCGACTTAGGTGGCGGTTTTGCCTCTAAGAATACCCTCAAAGGGTCGTACATGCCTGGTTCAGAAACCTGCCCCTCTTTCGATGAATATGCCGAGGCCATTACAAATGCGCTTATTTCATCAGAGATTCCTCATGATAATTTGCCGGTATTGTTTCTTGAAACCGGTAGGGCACTTATTGATGATTCGGGTTATTTGCTTACTACAGTATTGGCCAATAAACGTCTGTCAACAGGCCGCCGCAGTATGGTAATCGATGCAGGAGTAAATCTGCTGTTTACTTCGTTTTGGTATAATCTGGGAGTTTATCCCAGCAAGCCTGGTTCAGATCATGTTGAAGATACTACCATTTATGGTCCGCTATGCATGAACATTGATGTTGTTCGGGAGGCAATAAATTTTCCGCATGTAAAGATAGGTGACCAGCTTGTTATCGAAAGGGTTGGAGCATACAATGTAACTCAATGGATGCAGTTCATAACCTACCGGCCTAATGTGGTATTAATTGATTTGGAAGGAAATCAGCATATAATCAGAAAAAAAGAAAACATGGAATCTTTTAAAAGTTTAGAAATGAATCCGAAGAAATAATTTATATGTTATCCATTACCCTTAACGGGAAAGCTATATTGAACTCAATCCTTAACAGCTATTCGCAGGTGTTTTTTTCTACTTCGAAAATACTGGCGGTGTTTCTTTTGGGTATTAGTTTTTTTGACTATGGTGCCGGTACGGGTGGATTAGTGGCTGTAATAGTAGCTAATGCGCTGGCATGGGGAATGGGATACAGCAGTTGGTATCTGCGTTCGGGAATGTATGGGTTCAATGCCTTGCTTGTAGGATTGGGAGTCGGTTTATATTACCAGCCTTCATTCCAGGTTTATATATTGGTAGCGGTTACAGCACTTACCTGTTTCTTTTTGACTATTGTTTTCCAGGGCGTGTTAGGAAAGTACGGCTTACCTTTTCTAAGCGTGCCCTTTTTGTTGACCATCTGGATTGTAGCTCTTTCTGCCGGCAGCCTCTCTGCTCTTAACCTCAGCGAACGTGGCATTTTTGTATATAATGAGCTTTATTCCATAGGTGGGAAAGCATTTGTCGATTTTTATGAATTTTTGGAGACAAATATAGGTTCTTCATTTATTGGTATTTATTTTCGTTCACTGGGAGCCATATTTTTCCAGACACACCTTCTGGCAGGTATAATTATCGCAATTGGGTTGCTCATTTATTCGCGCATCACTTTTGTGCTTTCTGTCATTGGTTATTCAGTAGCCTGGCTTTTTTACCGCCTGGTGGGCATTGAGTTCGATTCTTTAGGATATACCTTCATAGGGTTTAATTATATTCTGACAGCCATTGCTATTGGAGGTTACTACCTGGTGCCGGGCAGGGGCAGCTTTGGGTGGATAATTCTGTTATTGCCGGCAGTAGTTCTTATTAGTACCAGCTCTCAGCAGGTTTTCCTGCAGTTCAGAATTTCGGCTTATTCATTGCCGTTTAATGTTGTTGTTCTGATGTTCCTTTATGCCTTGAAATTACGCGAACAACGTCCACGACATTTGGTGGAGACACCGGTACAGATGGGAAAGCCGGAGAATAACCTTTACCTCTACTCCGGCAATGCTAAACGTTTCCCAGTGGCCTTTCCGGTTTCAGCAGCATTGCCTTTCTACGGAGAGTGGACTGTAACACAGGGACACAATGGAGAATATACCCATAAGGGAGAGTGGCGGCATGCATGGGATTTTGTCATTACCGATTTTCAGGGGCAGCAATTTAAAAACAATGGTGAAATTGCTGATGATTATTACTGTTTTGGGAAAGCTGTGCTGGCTCCTGCCGATGGTAAAGTTGCTGAAGTGATTGATAACATTCACGATAATGCCATAGGGGACGTTAATATTAAAGATAATTGGGGTAATACGGTTGTTATCAGGCATACCGATACTTTGTATTCAAAACTTAGCCATTTGAAGTTCAAATCTGTGGAAGTAAAAGCAGGTGATGCCATTAAGAAAGGTCAGCTTATAGGACGTTGCGGTAATTCAGGACGGTCGCCATATCCGCATCTGCACTTCCAGTTTCAGAAGAATCCATATGTAGGTTCCATAACCACAGATTATCCTTTTGGTCATTATTTATTGAAAGAAGAAACAGGATATAATTTGCAGTCATTCGATTTCCCGAAAAAAGGGCAGGTGTTGGTCAACCCTCTTAAAAATGATGTATTGGATAAAGTTCTTCGTTTCACTCCCGGAAGAAGAATGCTTGTGAAGGTGGAAATAGAATCAAATAAGGCTAAATGGAAGAAAATAGAAGGTGAGTACAGTTGGATAACAGAGACTGATGCATACAATACCAGTTATTTAAAATGTGAGCAAACAGGTGGATTAATCTACCTCTACAATCAGGGTGACGTGCACTTTTTTACCAATTACATTGGACGTCATACTTCTCCGCTTTTTTATTTCTATACATCTCTCTTTAAAGTTCCTTTGGGCTTTCAGTCAGGAAGCCGAATAGTTGATGTATTGCCTGTTCATCTTCTTTTTAGTGGGGTGTTGAAATTTCTGCAGGATTTTGTTGCTCCGTTATTTTTATTTTTAAGAGCAGAATATCGCCTTGTTATGAAGGAGACCAGTGATATTCTGTCATCGGAAAATGTGAATCTGAAAACGGAAATTATCCGGAAAGCAGCCGGCAGGACAATCGGTAGTATAAATAGTTCTGTTAGTATTTCTGCAACCGGCGATTTAGAACTACTTATTGAAATTAATGAGGCAAAAATGAAAATTTTATGCACAAACGAACCGGAATCATAATTTTATTGCTTCTGATAACCTCTCTTGTTCAGGCACAGCAGAAGCTGAGTTTCCCTGAAGTGGATAAAACCTCGTATGAGTTGTATCTGAAAGGGAATTGGAAAGAACTGATTAAATATTCGGAGCAGGCACGGCAACAGGGAATCGATTTCTTTTATCTGCAGGCGCGAACCGGAATTGCTTATTATAACCTGAAAAGATATCGTGCAGCAAGTGAATGGTTTTTGAAAGCGTGGGAAATAGATAAGACGTTCGAGTGGCTGCAGGAATATTTGTACTACAGTTTGATTTTCAGTGGAAGGAATTACGAGGCTTATGTGGTGGCAGATAAATTCACTGCAGCATTGAAAGAAAAAATAAACTATGCTGCCCGAAAACTAACCGGTACCGGTTTGGAAGCAGGCTACAGTTTTAACCCGGAATTCAACGATCTGAAAGCCGCTTCACATGGTCAGAAGGCGGAAACAGGCAGTGGTTACGGTGAAGCTTACTACCTGAAAAATTATCATTTTGAATCGTTCGACCTTAGCCACCGGATTGCGCCGTCGATAAATGTAAACCATAATTTCACTCATATCGGAATTAACAGAGCTCAACAAATAGACTGGAGTAACAGCAATGAGTTTGAAGCCAAAATAAGGCAGTTTCAATATTTTATAAATCCAAATTTATTATTGGGTAAAAAATGGTATGTAGCCCCTTCACTCAGTCTGATCTGGGGCGATTTCTCCTATGCCAGGGGAGGGATACGAGGAAATAATCGTATTTTTGAGAACGCTAACATAAATTTTCACGATTTAGTATTTTCTGTTTCTACATGGACCCACCTAGGACTTTTTTCACCCGGTGCAGAGTACAATTACGGGAACATTAACAATGAAGTTTTCAGCCAATATTCTTTATGGCTAACCTTTTATCCCATTTCAAACCTAAGTCTCTATTTTACACCCCGCCTTTATTTCAAAAGCGATGATGAGAACAACTTTGACTATAACACTCTGGGCCTTTCCGGAGGAGTGCAGGCGGGACATGTACATTTTTACCTGCAGTACCTTAATGGCGAAATGGTAAATTTTATTGAATCGGCAGGTTACGTAGTATCAAACTTTCCCGGTACTTCGGAACAAAAGTTTTCAGGAAGCATTTTTTTTCCAACGGGTAAAAAATACAAGCTTGTGTTAAGATACATTATGCAGGACATGTCTGAAAGGTATAAGGTTTATAATAACCTGGTGCAAGGCAATACATTAATTTATAATTATACTAAACATACCGTAACAGCTGGAATATCATGGAATTTTTAAAATTTAAAATTGTTTTGCTGTTTCTTTTTGCAGCGATATTTTCGGGGTGGTCACAGGTAAGGCAGGAAACTTTGGAGCAGGCATTTGCAAGAAGTTACGAGTTGGAAAGGAATAACGACTTTATTGCTGCCGCAGAAGAAATTAAAAAGGTTTATGATGCCGCGTCTTATGAAGTTAATCTGAGGATGGGATGGTTGTATTATAATGCAGGGCAATTCAGTGAATCAATCTCCTTCTATAACCGTGCACATGAGCTGAAGCCATATTCTGAAGAAGCCAGGTTTGGACTGACTTTACCTAAAGCAGCCTTAGGAAAATGGGATGAAGTGATTACAATTTACAATGAGATATTGGAAATTCATCCCAACAATACAATTGCAATGTTTCGACTGGGGATGATTTATTATGAGCGGAAAATTTTTGATAAGGCACTACCGTTGTTCAAAAAGGTGGTTGATCTTTATCCTTTCGATTACGACGGGCTGCTTATGCTGGCATGGACATATTATTTTACAGGTAATTATAACCAGGCAAAAGTACTTTTTAATAAAGTAAAGTTATATAATCCGGGCGATGCTTCAGCCAACGAAGGGTTACAGTTAATGCGCTGAATTTGTATGTGGTTGGTGGTGGGAAATCGCATATTTTGATGTAACTTTAAGTTTATAAAAAACTTTGCCATGAAAAAATCAACCCTCATCAGCTTATTTCTGTTGATAACAGCAGTCGGCCAGGCGCAGGTAACGCTTGAGCATTCATACAATTATTCCGCTGCCGCAGTTAATTTCGAAACTTTAGGCTACAAGTATTATCTTATGGATGTACCCAATTCGCAATGCCGGATATATAACCTTGACCATTCGTTGTACAAAAGTATTAATTGCAGTGTTCCTTCAGAATGCTATCTTGCCGATGTAAAGTATCTTTCACAAAAGGTATTTGACAGTGATGAAGGAATTGAGCTGGTATATACCTGGTACAAATACGTGCCAACCACCGATTCCTATTATTACGAGTACGGAAGCAGCATCATTGATGAAGATGGTTTTCCAATTGCAGATATTGAGGGGGCACGTTATGTATATCTTAATGAAACAGAGGAAAATGTATGGAAGCTGTTTGCCTACTGCTACGACTTTTCTGTATGGCCCGAACGAATCTGGACCAATATATACGAACTACCCGGAACTCCTGTATTTAGTTTTTTGCCTGATGATGAAATATTCGATGTAAAATTGAATGCTATGCCCAATCCTGCTGTTACTTCCGTCAAAGTTAATTATACCTTACCACCGGAAGTGAGGGAAGCTACCCTTTTTCTTATCGACAGCAACGGAAAGCTTGTCAGGCAGTTTTTGGTTGATAATCATACCAATCATCTGCTGCTGGATATTTCTGCCTATCCGGGTGGATTGTATCATTATTATCTGGAATATAAAAATACACGGAGTAATGCCGAAAAATTAGTAATACAATAACTCAGAGACATAAAAACTACAAAAATCTAACTCATACCGGTTAATGGTCAATGCTTTGAATATGCTCCGGTCTGACATCATGATAGGTTTCAGAAATTTCATCTAGAATCTCATTTACTTCAGAATTAGTTTCCGATCGCAGTAGTCTGATTTTAAGCTCCCTAAAATTAGGCAGGCCGGGAAAATATTTGGCAAAATGGCGCCGCATCATCAGAATTGCCGACCGCTCGTTATCTTTCCACTCGAGGTTTAGCTGCAGTTGTTCCCTTACATTTTCCACAATTTCTGCAACGGTAGGGGAAGGCAATGTTTCTCCTGTCTTAAGGTAATGTTTTATTTCTCTGAATATCCATGGGCGGCCGATAGAAGGCCGGCCAATCATAAGGGCATCCACTCCTGTTTTATCCAATAGCATTTTAGCTTTGGGGCCACTGGTAATATCTCCGTTGCCGATAATAGGTATATCTATTTGCGGGTGGTTTTTCACCTCTCCAATCAGAGTCCAGTCGGCCTCACCGGTATAAAGCTGCTCACGTGTGCGCCCATGGATGGCCAGGGCTGTGATGCCTGCATCCTGAAGGCGCAGGGCAGCTTCAATAATGGGTTTATTATTTGCATCCCATCCCAGCCGGGTTTTGGCTGTCACAGGTACATTTACTGCTTTCACAATTTCAGCAGCCATTTGTTGCATTTTTGGTAAATCACGCAATAGCGCAGCACCGGCGCCGTGGCGGATGATTTTCTTCATCGGGCATCCAAAATTTATGTCGATGAAATCGGGTTGCAATTCTTCGGCTACCTGCGCAGCATGCACCATAGATGGTATGTTATGCCCATATATCTGTATGGCTACAGGCCTGTCAAAATCGAACAGTACCATTTTTTCCTGTGACTTCTTAACATCTCGTACCAATGCTTCTGATGACACAAATTCAGTGTACATTACATCGGCACCGTACTTCTTACACATCCAGCGGAAGGATTTGTAAGTGACATCTTCCATCGGAGCCAGAAACAGCGGGATATCATTAAATGTGAGGGGAAATATTTTCATTTTTATACCATCCAAAGATGTTCAACTAAAATTTTTAAACCAATGGCTGTCAATACAAAACCTCCCAGAAGGAGTGAATGTCGACTGTGTTTTGCAGGTATGCTTTTTCCGCATAACATTCCAAGCATGGATGCCAGGAAAGTAACCAGACCAATAATTACCACCGGATAGAATATTGACATTTCAAGCACACCAAAACTCAGTCCTACTACCAACGCATCGATGCTGGTAGCTATCGATAGTCCCAGTACCACCCGAAGGCTTAACGAATTAAAGATATTTGGATTTTCCTGCATTCGCTTGCCATCCAATATCATTTTTAAACCAATGAAGCCAAGGAGAATGAATGCTATCCAATGATCGAAAGCAGCAATATATTCATGAAGTTTAATGCCCGCGTACCATCCTACAACAGGAAAAAGCGCCTGAAAAATGGCCAGTGAGAAAGCTATGGGAACAGCTTCCTTAAAACTAATTTGTTTTTTTACCAATCCACATGATACCGAAACTGCAAATGAATCGAAGCTTAAACCGGTACCTATAAGAAGGAACAGTATCAATTGAGAATACGTCATGTCACAGCGTAAAATGGTGCAAAAATAGAGTTTTCATATTATAAAGAAAGGATTATAGTCAATTTTATAAAAAGTCAGATTTCGTTGTTATAAATTTGGTATGTATTCGTCCCTATTATCAAATGACTGAAGAAGACTTTAAAAATAATATTTTGCCTTACTCCCGGAAATTGTATCCGATGCTGAAATCGATACTGAATGATGAGGAAGAAACACGGGATGCTCTTCAGGAGCTGATGTATAAACTGTGGCGCAACAGAAATGAACTGGAAAATTGTCATAATCAGCAGGCATACATTTTAACAATGGCACGGAACTACAGCTTCGATTTACTTAAAAAGAAACGGCCGGTAAGGATGTATGAAAACAAAAATCCGCAGTACCTAAATCTTGAAGCCTGCGAATCCAGTCCTGATGTGAAGGAACAGTACGAGCATGTAAAGAAAGTTATAGCTTCACTGCCCGAAAAGTACCGCGAGGTGATTCAGTTAAGAGATATCGATGGATTCTCGTTTGAAGAGATAAAAGAGTTCACAGGATTGGAAATTACAAATATTAGGGTAGTCCTTTCACGGGCTAGACAGAAAGTGAAGGAGGAGGTAAAAAAAATTTACGATTATGAAGACAAAAGACAAATTGCTGGAGAGCTACTATAAAGGAGAAACATCAATCGAAGAGGAAAAACTGCTGAAAAACCTTTTCCAACAGGAGGAAAAAGTATCGGCCGAGAAAGATGTATTTGGGTGGTACAGCCGGGAAGGCCAGGTTCCCGATGACCTTGAGGAATCGTTGTTTGAAGGGATTAAGCAGAAGGAGCTGAATAACAATAACCGGAGGCTGTTTATTTATCGTTTTTCCTCGATTGCCGCATCTGTTTTAATAGTCATAGGATTGTTTCTGGGCATAAAAGCCGAACGGGTGCGGAAAATGGAAAACAATTTTTTCGTGATGGAACATGCACTTTATCAAATTTCAGAAAGCATTCAGCCCGCTGAGCAGGAAGAAATGATGGTGCTTTGGGTGGATGAAAACGTTGAAATAATAATAGAATAAATACAAAGCCATGAAAACAATTATTTTGATTCTAATGATTTCGGTCCTTACCGTTCCCGGATGGGCGCAGAAAGATTTATTCGGGAACCTTACAAATAAATACGCTGATAAAGATGGTTTCAGTGCAAGCAGGATTACAAGCGACATGTTTGATTTATATCTGAAAAAACGTAATATAAATGAAGATTCTCCTGTATATGAAGCGCTTAAAAGCTTGGATAATATCCTGGTAGTTTCACAGACAAGTTATTCTAGGGGAGTAGTACATTCTGACAGTGCAAAACAGGGTGCTGATATAAAAGAAATACATCAGGATATCCTGAAACATTATGAAAAAAACAACTATACGTTGTTTAAAACCGAAAAGCAGATGGGCGAGGATGTCAAGGTGTTTCTCAAAAAGAACAGGGATAAAATAGAATCATTGGCTTTGGTAACCAATTCCGGCAGGGCTACCAACCTGGTGGAGTTGCAGGGTGAAAACATTGAACTGGCAACTGTTTCAGACCTGAATAAAGCGCTAAATCTGAGAGGACTCGAAAACTTGTATAAAATAAACGGTCACAATTCCCGCGGCTTTTATGTCCCCGCCCCTGACATACCTTCGGAAGAACAGATAAGAGCAATGGTGGAAAAACAGCGGGAATTGATAGAAAAACAGCACCATCTGACGGAAGAGCAGCGGGAGAAAATAGAAGTGCAGGCAAGAGCGATGGCAGAGAAACAGCGGGAAATGGCTGAAAAGTACAGGGAGATGGCCGATAAGTACCAAAGGCAGCCTATTTTCCTTAGTGCGCCCGGCGACAGTGTCGAATATTTTATCGATGGTAAAAAAGTAACTGCCGAAGAGGTGAAAAAAATCACCCCTGATGATATCGAGCGTGTGGAAGTAAACAAGAAAAAGGGTGAAAAAGGCAAAGGAAGTATTCGTATAACCACCCGGAAATAATTGCCCAGGCAATAATTGGAAGGCTGTCGTTTAGGCAGCCTTTTTTATTGGATGCAAAATGAGTATTAAAATGCGACATCTTTCTATTGTAATTATTAATAAGGTTAAAATCCTTTTAAAAAAACACATTTTTTGAATCTTAATCCTGAACCTTTATACCCATTTCTTGTTACAGCAAATACACATTCTCAAAGGATAATGATTATCCTTTAAAATTGATTATTCATGAAAACTGAACAGATAACAGGCAAGCTGGCAGAAAAAAGGTTGAAGGTAACTCCCCAAAGAATGGCTATTTATGAAGCTATTATAAAGCTTAATAACCATCCCACTGCCGAAAATATAATTGAATACATCCGAAAAAATCACCCCAATATTTCTGTAGGAACAGTCTATAAAGTCCTTGATACTTTCGTTGAGAATGGTTTGGTAAAAAAGGTAAAAACAGAAAAGGATGTGATGCGCTACGATGCTATTGTGGAAAGCCATCATCATATTTACTGTTCCGACTCCGATAAAATTGAGGATTATTTCGACAATGAACTCAACCAACTGCTTGAAAGGTATTTTGAAGAAAAGAAAATACCCGGTTTTAAAGTGGAAGATATTAAGCTGCAAATAATTGGAAAATATAACAGGTAAATAGTAATTAAAACATCAACAAATGGAAAACAAATCTGAAAAAACAAACAAATGCCCTGTGACCGGAGCAGTAGGTAAGCACGGTACCGGAATGGCCGGTACAAAGAACCGCGACTGGTGGCCCGAGCAGTTAAACCTTAACCTTCTTCGTCAGCATTCATCAAAATCAAACCCGATGGGCGAAGAATATGATTATGCAGATGAATTCAATAGCTTGGATTACAAGGCACTTAAAGATGATCTTCATAATTTAATGACCGACTCACAGGATTGGTGGCCGGCCGATTTTGGCCATTATGGCCCTTTTTTCATCCGTATGGCATGGCATAGTGCAGGTACCTACCGTACCGGTGACGGACGTGGCGGTGCAGGAAGAGGACAGCAACGGTTTGCCCCGCTTAACAGCTGGCCCGATAATGCTAACCTAGATAAGGCACGCCGTCTGCTTTGGCCAATCAAGCAAAAATATGGCAGGAAGATTTCCTGGGCCGATTTGATGATACTTGCCGGTAATGTAGCCCTGGAGTCGATGGGATTCAAAACCTTTGGATTTGCCGGCGGACGCGAAGATGTGTGGGAACCCGATGAGGATGTATATTGGGGTAATGAAAAAAACTGGCTGGATAACGATGAGCGCAAACTGGATATGGAAGAAGCCGACAATCCGTTGGCAGCAATTCAAATGGGTCTTATTTATGTAAATCCTGAAGGACCAAACAGTAATCCCGATCCGGTTGCTTCGGCTAAGGATATCCGCGACACCTTTGCCCGCATGGCCATGAACGATGAAGAAACGGTTGCCCTTATAGCCGGAGGTCACACTTTCGGCAAAACGCATGGGGCAGGGGATGCCGCTCATGTGGGGCCCGAACCTGAAGCATCGTCTATTGAAGATCAGGGTCTTGGCTGGAAAAGCACATTCGGTACCGGCATGGGAGGTGATACCATCACCAGCGGACTGGAAGTAACCTGGACACAAACACCTGCCAAATGGAGCTACTATTTCTTCGACAATCTTTTTAAATACGAATGGGAACTTTCCAAAAGCCCGGCAGGTGCGCACCAGTGGGTGGCTAAAAATGCCGGAAAGGAAATGCCCGATGCGCATGACCCATCTAAACGACATGTGCCAACAATGCTTACAACTGACCTGGCCTTACTTTTCGACCCGACATACGAAAAAATTTCAAGAAGATTTTATGAACATCCACTGGAATTTGCTGATGCATTTGCCCGTGCCTGGTTTAAACTGACGCACAGGGATATGGGACCGATTTCCCGTTACCTGGGGCCTGAAGTGCCGAAAGAAGAACTCTTGTGGCAAGACCCGATTCCTGCAGTCAATCATCCTTTGATTGAGGATGCAGATGTTGAAGCATTAAAACGCAGGGTGCTGGATTCAGGTCTATCTGTTTCGCAACTGGTATCCACAGCCTGGGCATCGGCTTCAACATTCCGCGGTACCGACAAACGTGGCGGTGCCAACGGAGCCCGTATTCGCCTTGCTCCGCAAAAAGACTGGACCGTAAACAATCCTCCTCAGCTGGCAAATGTGCTTGAAGAACTCCAAGCCGTTCAAAAAGAATTTAACGAGATTCAGACCGACGGCAAAAGAGTTTCACTTGCCGACCTGATTGTATTGGCAGGTTGTGCAGCAGTTGAAAAAGCGGCAAGAGATGCCGGTTTTGAGGTAACGGTTCCCTTTACTCCGGGACGTATGGACGCCACTCAGGAGCAAACCGACGTGGAAGCCTTCGCAGTACTGGAACCCATAGCCGATGGTTTCCGCAATTATCTGAAGGCAAAGTATAAGGTGCCAACCGAAAGCCTGTTGATTGACAAGGCACAGCTGCTAACGTTAACAACTCCGGAAATGACAGTTCTTATTGGTGGAATGCGTGCCTTAAATGCAAATTATGACAATTCAAATTATGGCATATTCACCAGTCGTCCGGAAATTCTTACCAACGATTTTTTTGTAACCCTGCTCGATATGAATACAATGTGGGTGCCTGCATCGGAAGACAAGGAACTGTTTCATGGCATTGACCGCAAACAACGGGAGGTGAAATGGACGGCCACTCGTGTGGATCTTGTTTTTGGTTCCAATTCCGAGCTCAGGGCACTTGCCGAAGTGTATGGAAGCTCCGATGCCGGGGAAAAATTCGTCAACGATTTTGTAGCCGCGTGGAACAAGGTCATGAACCTCGACCGTTTTGACCAGAAAAAGCCGAAGGTTAATGCCGTCGTTAAAGAGAAAGTTACAGAACTGCTTAAGGAAGATGAAACTTTTCTTAAAGAACATCCGGGCGAGAAAACAGATCTAGAGAAATTTGATAAAAGGTATGATGAAGCTGACTCGAAGCGGCAGTAGAACATAAACTAAGTATTTTGCTTCTAAAGCAGGTTTTTTGCACTCTTTATAAAGATTGCAGAGGGCCTGCTTTTTTTTCATTTATTTGAACCGGATAAACTGAGTTTACTTAAAAAACCGGCTATTTTTGAAGAAGTAAAACTCTAATTTCATACCCTGACATCTTTGAAAAATGAAAAAGTATATTTTAATAATGTTTCTGGCTTTAAGCCGGATGGTTTTTGCACAGGACATTAACCAGGAAAAGCTGGATGAATATTTCAGACTTCTCGAAATTCACAACCGGTTCATGGGAAGTGTGACTGTTTCAATAAACGGGGAAATTATTTATCAAAAAGCAATAGGTTTTTGTGAAATTGAAAATAACATCGAATCAACTCCTGCTTCCAGATACAGGATAGGTTCGATATCCAAAACCTTTACATCTGTTTTGGTATTGAAAGCAGTTGAAGAAGGAAAACTGCAACTTGACCGGAACATTGATAAATATTTTCCTTCAATTGAAAATGCAGAGCGCATTACAATAAAACACCTGCTAAATCACAGGAGCGGAATTCACAGTTTTACTGACGATAAAGACTATTTGTCATGGAATACTAAACCTCATTCGAGGGCCGAAATGGTTGAAATTATTGCCGGGGCAGAAAGTGAATTTGAACCGGGAAGTGAGTCAAGGTACAGCAATTCCAATTTTGTTTTGTTATCCTATATTCTTGAAGATATTTATGAGAAACCCTATGCATCGATACTTACCGAACACATCACTAAACCGCTGGGGCTTATTGATACCTACCTGGGAGGAAAAATTAATCCGGCAAATAATGAATGCCGTTCCTACAGTTATTTGAAAAACTGGCAAGTTGAACCTGAAACCGATACATCAATTCCTTTGGGTGCCGGAGGGATTGTATCTACTCCGGCTGACCTGGTAACATTCAGCGATGCTTTGTTTGGCGGGAAGCTTTTATCGGAAGAATACCTGGAAATGATGAAAACTATAGATGGAAATTATGGATTCGGACTCTTCCAAATTCCTTTTTACGAAAGAACAGCGTATGGGCATACCGGCGGGATAGATGGATTTTCAGCAGTGTTTGCTTACTTTCCAAAAGATAAGGTTTCATATGCCCTTACTTCAAACGGAACAGTAATTAATAACAACAATATCTCAATTGCCGTTTTGAGCGCTGTTTTCAACAAGCCTTTTGAACTCCCTGATTTTAATGCATATAATGTTACTGCCAATGAACTGGATAAATACCTTGGAACATACATATCAAAGCAGATTCCATTAAAAATTACGGTCACTAAAGATGGAAACGCCCTGATAGCCCAGGCATCCGGCCAGCCTTCTTTTCATCTTGAACCCACGGCAAAAGATACATTTCGGTTCCAGCGTGCAGGAATTGTTATGGAATTTAATCCCGAAGATAAAACAATGATACTGAAACAGGGTGGAGGAGAATTCAGATATGTAAAGGAATAAGAACCTGTATTAAAATGCCTCTGCAATGTTTTTAACTCTCTTTTGCTGTTTTTGATTAATTGCCTGAACTAATTTAAATTCAGCTAATTATAGTGGCATAAACTGATTGGAAAATTGGTTTATGACCGTTGAATTCCGTAACTTGTTACCGGTAACCAAAACAGATAAATAAACTATGAAGGCATTTATTAAAACAAAATATGGTGGGCCGGAAGTTCTTCATCTGGGAGACGTGGAGAAGCCGCAGGTTAAAGAGGACCACCTCCTGGTAAAAGTGGCAGCCAACTCGGTCAATCCCGCCGACTGGCATATTCTTCGGGGAAAACCTTCTGTTGCACGATTATCATTCGGGTTATTGAAACCCAAGAACAAAATTCTGGGGGCCGACTTTGCCGGCATTGTTGAAGAGACAGGAAGCAGCGTAAAGCATTTCAAGCCGGGAGACAGAGTGTTTGGAGAAACCCTCATGGGAGGTGCTTTTGCTGAATATGCGTTAGTGCCCGAAAATACATGCGCCATTATGCCTGAGGGAACCGGTTTCCCTGAAATGGCATGTATTCCCATTGCCGGAATTACAGCCCTGCAGGCACTGGTGGAACATGGGGAACTTAGAAAGGGAGAAACGGTTTTAATTAACGGCGCCTCGGGAGGTGTCGGTCATCTTACCGTGCAACTCGCCAAACTATGGGGTGCAGAAGTAACTGCCGTTTGCTCGGTTAAAAATGCCTCTTTTGTACAATCATTGGGAGCCGCTAAGGTCATTGCCTACGATAAGGAAAACATTCATCAGCACCGGGAAAGGTACAACCTGGTGGTTGATGCATACGGCAATCTGGCGCATACCGACTTCAGGCGCATGGGTGAAAGAGGTGTAGTGGTGGGATTTACCACGCTGAGCCATATGCTTTCAGTATTGACAAAAAGGAATTTCAGTAAAACACCAATTTCAATATTTACCACCAGGGCCAACACCAAAGACCTGGAGACCCTGGCCTTTTTGGTTCAGGACGGTTCCTTAAAGGTACATATTTGCAAAACTTTTACCTGGAAGGAGATACCCGAAGCTGTAAGCTACATCGAAAATACACATCCCAGGGGAAAAGTAGCTATGTTGTGGGAGCCAGGTCAGGCTCAATAAAAAAGTGGTATTTTATCATCAGTACTGCTAGTGTTTCAAGATGAATTTGCTGTTATGCCAATTCATGTACACATATAATCATTATTAATAAAACAAACAGTGCAGGTATGGAAAATGACAGACGCGCAATTAATTGTGTTTCTGTCGTCAAAATTCTAATTCAAAATACATTTGTTTAATAATTCTTTTTTACCTTGCTTATATTTCTTAATGTAATTGTATTTAATGTTACTCTGCTCAATTCATTCATTTGAATTTAAGTGTATACGGTTGTTGTATGTATATTAATCAAATGAACAGACAAAGAAACAGAAGTTAAAGGTGTGAGAATACGAACGACCGAAAGAAATTTTTCTGCCTGCAGATAAATAAGATCAACTGATTAAGTAAAAGACGCTGGTGCTACCATCCCGAGAGGACAATTTTCATGAGGAGCCTAAAAGGGATTCCGTGAAATGTTTTTAAAAACTTTATTGAGGAGGATAAATAATGATTAAAACAATTTCAAGGGGTATTTATAACCAAATCAAAAGTAGCCAAATCCCTGGAACTTTGAAGAAAAATCAAATTAAGCTGGATAGTTCACAACTTCAAAAAATTGAATCTTCTATAAGGGAAAATTACCATCAGGGATGGAGAAAGGAAACTAACTATTTGCCCGAAGCCTATTTAAATGATTTGAACAACCATTTAACCGGCAGACTGGAAAAGGACAGGTATTCCTATATTCCATGGCTGAATAAAACAATAGAGCTGAAAGGTGCCAATGTGTTGGAAATAGGCTGCGGAACCGGCTCCTCAACAATTGCATTTGCTGAACAAGGGGCCAATGTGACCGCTGTGGATATTGATGAGGGAGCTTTAAAAGTTGCGAAAGACAGATGTGCAATTTATAATGTACCGGCAAAAATTATTTATGGAAATGCAACTGATGTATATGACGAGGTAAAAGATCATAAATTTGACTTAATAATCTTTTTTGCATGTATTGAACACATGTTGTATGAAGAGAGGATTGCCAGTCTGAGGAAATATTATGATTTAGTGCCCAAAGGTAAATACTTAAGCATTGTTGAAACTCCTAACACGTTATGGTATTATGATGGTCATACATCAGGATTGCCTTTTTTTAACTGGTTATCTGATAATGCTGCCTATGATTATTCAAAATATAGCAAAAGGCCTAATTTTAAGGAATTATACCATGAGCTTTCAGATGAAAAATATTTGAATTTTTTAAGGAGAGGCAGAGGATTTAGTTTTCATGAGTTGGAAGTAGCTTTGAATTTACCGGCAAAAAAAATTAATGTTGTATCTTTTTTTAACCGGTTATTGATGCCGTTCTCCATTGACTATAAGTTTCATAAATTATTAACAAGAATATATCCCGGTATAAATAAAGGATTTTTTTATCCCATGATTGATATGATAATCCAAAAATAGCATGATTTTTTGTGGAAATTGCCGGTTTCATGTTCATGCAATTCAAACTTCTTCGGAACATCGACATAGGAAAATGATGCAACAGCTTTGAAACCGGGACATAGAAAATTAATCACTAATCATCTGGTACAGACACTATATCCTGCATCTCTTCATATGCTGAATAGTGCATTTTTTGCATCCGATTGAACTTTTAACCAAACCCTATGGTTTGGATAAGAGAACTTTCGAATAATGCCTGCGGCACAAATACATAGTGTTAATTCCCGGTTTTATTTTTAAGATTCCTCCATTGAGCTGTTGCATTTGTTTTATGATAGTTACTATAAGAAATGAAGACAAGCAATAAATTAAAAAAAATAGTTCAGGAACTAAAAGAAACAGATAAAGAGGTTAAAGTCACCTCAAGGGAATTGTTTTCACTTTTTAATCTGGAAAAACGAACCAAGGGAAACCGTCGTCATGTCGATGATTTCTTAAACGACAATCAGCTGGAAGTTGTCCCCGACTACATGGAAAGCGGAATGGATGAAGAGATTTCACTTCGGCATAAAAAGAGAGCCAGGAGCAAAAAAGAGATGAACCCCGTTCAGACCATCGGGCTGCTCGATTCTGCCAATAAAATTCCGGTAACGGTTACAAGGGAAGCAAAGCTTAAAGAAGCAATCACTTTAATGATGATGCACAATTTCTCGCAATTGCCTGTAGTTTCCGGCTCAAGAACGGTGCATGGAGTAATAACATGGGAATCTGTCGGATATGGACTTTCAGGTGATGGCAACTCAGAACTGGTGAAAGATTTCATTTCAACGGATGTAACAATTGTAGATTATGAAACTCCGCTCCTTGATGCTGTCTCTATTATTCTTGAAAATCAGTTTGTGCTTGTACAAAAGACGGATAAATCGCTTTGCGGAATTGTTACGATGACAGATATCACTGCCCGTTTTCTGATGGTTTCAGAACCTTTTTTACTCCTGGAACAAATAGAAAATCATATCCGGCAAATCCTTGACGGAAAGTTCCTGGTCGATGAACTAAGGGAATACTGCCAGATAGGCGATTATGAAAGAGCGTTTGAATACATCGATGATTTAAGTTTTGGCGATTACATCAGGGTTATTCAAAAACCGGAAAACTGGGAGAGGTTGCAGCTTAATATTGAACGAACCCATTTTATTAAGCACCTCGACAGAATTCGTGAAATCCGGAACGACATCATGCACTTCGACCCGGAGGGCATCAGTAAGGAACAAAAAGAAGAGTTAATTAAAATGGCCAAATTTTTATCAGAAGTGATTAAGTTTGAATAGTGTTTATGTTTAAAAAGGAAAAGGCCTAAAGAGAGTGGAGGTGGACTGGTTGTCTCCATTAATCTGCAGCAATTCCGACTCAGATGTCCTTTCATATTTCTGCTGCAAAGCATCATTTGTTTAATTATTCTTTTTTATCTTGCTCTTGAAAAAGTTAAAAAAACCTATGGCGTCGGTATAAGATTCCTATTATAGAAGCATGAAAAAATTTTATTTTATTATTGCTGGATTAATACTGTCCGGCTTTTTATCTTTTGCACAAGATGAAACTTCTGTAGTTATTTTTAACGGCAGAGGAGAATTAAGAGGTTCAAAAGTTTTGGACATGAGTTACCAGGATTTAAAAAAGTTCCCGGTAATGGCAATAAATCCTGAAATTGAGGTATTGATTCTGGACAATAACAAGCTGAAAAAGCTCCCTGCCTGGATTGGTCAACTTGAAAATTTGCGGGTACTTTCCTTAAGAAATAATAATTTCAAGGAGCTGGATTTTAGAATAAACAATTGCGAAAATCTCGAGCAGCTTTATTTAAACGGCAATCAGGAACTGTCGGATATTTCAGCCCTAAGCACAACTTCAAAACTCAAGCTGATTGATGTAACCGGCACTAAAATTAACGATTTGCCTGCCGGAGTGCAAATGATGGACAGTTTATATTATTTCAAATACACAAAAACGATTGAACAAAAACCAGTGCCTGATTAATAAAAAATGACAACTACCAATTTAATTGCGATATTAACCCTTTCAATTCTTCTGTTTTCCTGTAAGGAAAAAGGAAAGACCGAAAAGAACTCTGTTTCCAAAGAAGTTGAAAATTTCGAACCCAAGGTTGACTTAAACGAAATTGAATCTGATTTTATTAAATGGTGGGCTTACCATTCATATAACATTTCTTTATCATCAAATTTTACAGGACTGGATGAAGAGTCAGATACGATTGAAAAAAAGCAGTTTTTGGAGAAATTGATTACTGCCAGTTACATCCCTGTAAAGATGAAGTCAGGCAATAAAGTCAATACATATAAACTTGTTAAGCTGGACTCTGGTGCAAATGAAAGTATTGGAAGCACAATAAAAAATGAATCGCTGACAAACCTTAAACATTTAGAAATGGAAGGATTGTCCCTTCCTGAATTTTACTTAACCGACTTAAACGGGAACATCTATACCAATGAGAACACAAAAGGGAAAATCCTGGTTCTAAAAACCTGGTTTATTAACTGTAAAGCATGTGTTGCTGAATTTCCGGAACTAAATGATTTGGTTGAAAAAAACAAACAGAGAAATGATATTACATTCCTGAGTTTAGCATTGGATTCTAAAGCAGAATTAGAGAATTTTTTACAGCTAAAAGATTTTGAATATCAGGTAGTTCCCAATCAAAAAGAGTTTATTGATAAAAAATTGAATTTACAATTATATCCAACTCATATAATAGTGGATAAGAATGGGATAATAATAAAAGTTGTAAATAAGGCTTCGGCAATGATTGATTTTCTTGAAAATGAAATGAAACTGAATGAAAGTATTTCACCGCCACCACCACCGCCACCGGCAGCGCCACCACCACCGCCGCCGCCACCACCACCGGCAACGATTTAAACAAAATATTTAAAAAAGAGACGTCAAATTTACGTCTCTACAGGAAATCGACGGCATTCCATTGCTGCAATCCTGCTTCCCGATTGCTAAGGTGTTAAAACCCTTACTATATTGCTGGTTGCACTTAATCCACTTTTATCGTAAACCACTATCGTATAAAAATAGATGCTGTTGTATTTTATGTTGGTATCCTCAAAATAGGTATTGGTAATTTTATTTGTTGAAAATATGATTGTGCCAATATCTTTATCTGTTCCAGAGCGGTAAAGTTCATACCGGTCGAAGTTCAAATCGTTATTTTCTGACCATCTGAGCCCAATCATCAGCAAACTATCGACTATCTGGTATTCTCCTGTCAGTTCAACCGGACTGGGAGGATTTGCATCAAGGATTACTTTAATCTCATTGCTTTCTGCATAAAATCCGTTGGTGTAATAAACCACCACTGTGTAGTAATAAGTATTCCCTTCACTTACACCCTGATCATGAAATTGAGTATCGGAACTTCGATATGAAGTATAAACTATTTCCCCTAAAAAGTTCTGCGATTGCGACCTATACAAATCATACCGCAAAAAATCCGAATCAGAACTTTCTTTCCAGTATAGATATGCATAATCACCTTCCTGAAATCCCTCCAGGTAAACCATCCCGGGGGCGCTGATTTCAAGTTGAACTGTATTGCTTTCAGCACTTAACTCTTCTGTATCAAAAACAATAAGCTTGTAGGAATAAGTATTGCCGGCCTCCACTGATTCATCCAAATAAAAAGTTTCGGAAATATCTGCTGTTGAGTAAATTCTTTCCCAGGTGTCATTGCCCGATAATAAACGGTACAATTCATACCTGGCAAAATCAGAATCGGTGTTTGGGGTCCAAAAAAGATTGGGGAGTTCGCTGTTGGAACTAAAATCATAGGTTAACGTTACCGGCGTTGGTGGGATGCGTGGAATGGTAATTTCAACCGCATTGCTTTTCGAACTTAATCTGTCAAGATCATACACAACCACAGTATAATAATAGATTCCTCCGGCCACAACATTTTCATCGACAAATTCAGTTGTGGAAACATCAGTGCCCGAAAAGATGCTTTCGCCTGATTCATCCTCAACTTCCGAGCGAAAAACTTCATAGGATGAGAAATCGGAATCGGGATTCTCACTCCAGGAGAGGTAAACATATCCATCGTATGCTGCCTCTAAAATGCTTGGTGTTGGAGGAATTAACGGGATATCCACCTGGACCTGATTGCTGTTGGTGCTGTAGCCTGCGGTATCGGTGACGAGGCATGTGTAGAAATAGGTATTTCCTTCTGTTACATCGTTATCGGTATATGTTGTGTCAGTGGCAACAGATGTTGAAAATATGATTTCACCTGTTGTTTCTTCTGAAGATCGTTGCAATTCATAACCGGCAAAATCCGGTTCATTATTTTTTGACCAGGAAAGCACCACCCTTGTGCTGTCGGTTGAAACCACCACCAGGTTTACAGGTAACAGATAAGTAACAGGTACATCCACCTGAATTACATTGCTGGTTGCAGTTAATCCTTCAGTATCAAATACCAGCAGAGTGTAAAAATAACTTTGACCTTCTGAAACAAAATTATCCCTGAATTCTGTTTCACCTGCCACAGAGGTTGAAAAGAGACTGTCACCCGGTTCATCCTCCGATAGTGATCGATAAAGTACATACCTCCCGAAATCATTATCCGAGTTTTGTGACCATGAAATGTTAACTGCATTTTCTGCTACTGCTGCCTGCAGGTTGGAGACTTCCGGCAGAACAGGTTCCATTTCAATATCAATTGTTAAATCATCATTTATATCACGGGTGGTTGACCCCAGCCACTGAATAATGTCATTTTCATCCATGGCCTCCACGGTAAATGTCCTTTTTTCACCTTTAGTAACTGAAAGGACTCCACGGGCTGTATTTCCTGTAATGTTTAATTCCTGTTTATCAAGAATTTTGCCTCCGGCGGTTACCCTGATAATAACCTTTCTGATTGTGGTAACTGATGCTGCACTTTTAAGGTTATCCGACTCAGGTATCTGAATCTGTATGGTAACCTCTGCAATATTCTCAAATGATTCATCCGGTGCACAGGAGAATAGTAATCCGAAGAAAATCAGGTTAATCATAAAAATTAAAACTGCGTTGTTTCGCTGTTTAGGAATTGTATTCATAGTTTTCCTCCTTTTCAATTTTAATTCTCTCCCCGGTTCACAATTACATTCACAATTACTTTATTTTCTTTTTTGCTTAACAGTGTAATTGCACCAGCTCCGACAGCTGCGACTCCTATCCAGGATACCTGTTGTTTTATCAATGGAGGTTTCCATATGGTGGAGCTGTGCTATTATCCCAAATAAACGGGCAATGATCTTTGTGAAGTTCTCAAGCATGGAGGTTTGTAATTATAAAGGATTGGTGAGCGTTATTCCCTTTTTAGTAATGGTTGGCAATACCGTTCCTTCCTACGTTAAATTTATTTTTCAATGTTAAATGTCCGAAAACTTCTGTAGTACCTCCCGGGAGGTTTTATACGTTTAGTCGTTCAATTCCACTTATTTGAAAGATAATCAAAAATTGAATGATAAACAATCCTTTTAAATAATATTTCCTTTAGCAGAGATGCAACAGCTTGACGTCCAGAGACTGGATAACAGTAAGTTTGTATCACCAACATTAATTGAATACAAGGATACTGGTAATTCTGGAAAAACACCGGTAAAGCGAGAAGAACCTGTACATTATTATCCTGCTGCAAAGCATCATTTGTTTAATTATTCTTTTTATCTTGCTCTTGAAAAATTTAAACCTTCCAATGGCTGCCTGTGTCAGGTGCCTATTATGGAAGCATGATTTTGCAAAAATTACTGGCATTAAAACAAAATCAGTTGCAAAACTTGAAATCATAAACTCAAAAGACAAGCAGAATAGAATAATGATAGAATTAAAAGAATGAAATCGAACGCAATCACCGGGAATCTTTTAAAGTTCCATTTTTCCACCGTCCTTGATAATAACCCCGGCATTTATATGCTGGGGGATTGGCAATAGCCCAACCACCCCCCAACTACCTTCCTTGTAAATGCTGCCCGGAAAAATCCATTTAATCCATAAATCTGCTGCAACCCCGCTTCAGACATCCTTTCAGATTTCTGCTGCAAAGCATCATTTGTTTAATTATTCTTTTTTATCTTGCCTTTCAAATTTAAACTGAACCAAATGATCAGGCCAAAAGACCCTTTAATGAATTCCCAACACCACAAGGTAAATCGCGATGCATATGCTAAGTTGGTTGCCGGATCACGCAGCAGTTTTATCCGGTTGTAAACATTTATAAATGCTTGTAAATGGATATGAATTTAATTATCAGTTTTTTATTGTATTTAGGGTACAGTAGAAATAAGTTAAATAAACATACATAACGTTGGCAAACATTAAAATGAAGACAGTTCTGTACATATTATTTACTCTCATTTCGACTGTCTCGTATGGACAAATCAGCGGAGCCGACAGCGACAAAGCCAATTTGCTCGTTGACAATTTTCAAAATCATATCGATTCGACCACACAGTTGACTAATGGAGCCAAGATTTTCTATATCAGTGACACCTTATTAAAAGGAATGATATTGATCTTGAAAAATGGCGAGAAAATCGAACTCGACCTAAGATACCAAGACAACTTTCGCGGCTATACAGAATTAGGAGCTGACTTTGAAAATTACATACTCGTAAAGCATCGTGGTGACGGGTCAGGAAACCCAGAACAACTTCGAGTAATCAACAAAAAGACAGGTGAAGACAATTGGCTCGGAAACTATCCATTCTATCTTGACAAGGAAAATGAAATCGGAGTTTACAAAGCCTATGCGAATTCATCATCACAAATTGTAGTTCACGACTTCAAGACTGACAGCACAGAAACCTATCCGACTCCAGATACCAAATGTCTATGCTGTGGATGTTTTGAAATTGTTCAATTTAACAATGAGAGTTTTACAATAAAATTTGTTGACCCTGAAGACAGTGAAACAGAACTAAAAATGAAAAGAAAAAAATAACGATTTGCCAACATTGTATAAGCGTAATGCGGGCTGAACGGCTAAAAATGAGCATTTTTGCTCCTAATAAACTTTGCGGTAGGAAGAAAGTGAATCGCTTTGAAATCCCGCACTACGCTTATACTTAAACGTTATGGGCAATAATAACAAACGCAACTAATTAACTTAAAAACACATCTATTGATAAAAATAAAAACCATGAATAATCAAATTATTTTTATCTGTTTCATTTTATTTGTTTCATTGATGGCTTGCAAAGAAGACCATCAGGAAAGAACTGTAACATGTTTTCAAGAAGATGAGTATGATTATCTTAATCATTACAAAATTGATTCAATGTGCACCTCAGAAACTTGTTTGGATTATCTACATACTTGGGAAGAATTTTTTAAAGAAAAAAACAATTTAAGTGATTCTTTCTTTGACGAACATGTTATCCTCTGTCAATCCAATATAGATAATTGGAATGAGGGAGTTTCATACCGCATTTGCTACAAAATTCAAATGGGCTGGGCAATAGCATATGGATGTGATAAATTTATGATAAAAATTAACAGTGAAAGTAATCTTTATCCTGAATTGCCCAGAAATGAATATTTATCCAAGGATGAAATAAGACTCGCTATTGACCAAAATCGCTTTTATACAAGAATAAGTTCTGTGTCAAACTCAGAAATTAATTTTTCTTCAATGAATGACGCATTAAATAAATTAACTGAAGATGCAAATGTAAATACTTTATGCGTAAGTGAAATTTACGTTGATGAGTCTACAGGTAATTTAATACTTGAAGCTTGGGCAGAGTATGAAAATGAAGAAAATTCATGCATTCAAGGAAAAATTGATTTAGTTAGTGGTGAAACAGAAGTAACAGATACTCCATGTTATATAATAAATTAAAGCCCATAACAAAGTACATATTGCAGAGCGGGGTCGGTGCGGTTAGCAACTGCGGATTCTCGTTCCATCGTTCCGTCCTACCGGACAGGAACGCTCTCCGTTGCGCCGTGCAAAGCCCATAAAGTGGGGATAAGTACTTTGAAACACTTTTTAGCAACCCGGTAGTAACCAATCTACCCG
>JAWLCL010000011.1:0-179649 GCA_041687255.1 Mariniphaga sp.
AACCTTTCTGATAATTAAATGCTGCATAACAATGCCTGCAAAATAGGTAAGAGGGATACTTATGTTCATCCGAAATACTGTCAGTTATATATGAGTTCCGGACTTTGGAAAAGCTCATTTTAGTTCAACTCTCATTAAATATTATAATTTACCCGGTTTTGCTACCTGCAGCTATATGTTTGGTGTTAATATGCATTTGGTATCGGGGAAGTTAAAATTTTCCAAAATTCAAGGCTTTGGAAAAGTTTTTATTTAAAGGTTTTTGGTAACAAGGCTGTTAAACTTTTCCAAAATTCCGGACTTTAGAAAAGCTTTTTTTTAAATTTTCACCAAAGTTTTAAAAGTCGAGTCACCAAAACCTGTTCATCTTATCAATTTCTCACCAACTTCGTATCAACTTCGGATCAAACTCGGACTAAATTCGGAAAATTGCGAGTTTAGTCCGAATTTAGTACGACTTATCTATGGAGGAAAAGAGAACCATTTTAGAGAGCGTCTCCTTCTGAATAACAGCTAAAAAATATGAAGTGTCTGGTCATCGTGGCGACGGAGGTAAATTATTGACAGAAAAGAAAAAGGCCGCCCCATCAGGACAGCCTTTTTACTAAACTATTCGTTGCGATTAATGATCATGGCCTTCATGACCCTGCATTTTTGTCTGTGCTTCTGTGCGATCGTATTTGCAGCAAGCCGGAAGTTCGTTGTAAACTTCATCATTTGCCTTATGCATTTCAGTATCGTGGCCTGCTTTGGCAATTGCCTTTTGAACGTTATCGACCGAAGTTTTTTCATCGTTGAAAGTTACTTCAACCTGTTTTGTTTCCTTGCTCCAGTCGGCTGTGGAAACACCTTCAACCGATAAAGCCGCTTTTTCAATGCGTTTTTCACACATGCCGCAATTGCCTTTTACTTCGAATTTCTTTGTTTTCTCTCCTGCAAAAACTGCTGTTGTAGTTGCCAGCAGAAATATAAAAATGCCAATAATTTTTGTCTTCATATTCATCTGTTTTTAAATACCTGTTAATTTGTACTTCAATCAAATACAAATATACTATATACCTAATCCTAATCCTTTATACTATTTTGGATAAGGTTTATATGATTAACAGGTATTCATATTATGTATTGATTTTTTGCCGGTAATTAAAAGCTGATGGCAGCCTCCAGCACAACTCCGCTAAACTCGGCACCTGCAAAACGGCCTGTCCATGCGTCGCCTTTATACTGCTGGTTTACATACTCCAGTTTGGTAACAATATTTTTCGACAGGAACCAGCCACCTCCAATATTGAACCGTGTAATTTCAAGATCGGTGGGGTCATCTTCAAGCTGCGTGCCCGTTACTACATTATATCGTCCTCCGAGATAGAATTCTTCGCTCAAGCCAAACCGGTAAAGCAATTCACCGGCAAGTTGCGTAAATTCGCCTTCGGTACCGCCCTGTACTTCGGCATCACCCATTGCACGTTCAACAATTCCGAAGAATTCAAGACCTCCGAATTTTACGAATGGGTTTATCTGGATAGCAGTGAGCTTTCGGAACCTTGGATTAAACCGGCCTTCGAAGTCGCCTCCCTGTGCAGGTTCCGTTTCAGTTCCGGGCGTATGCATTACATAATAATATCTTGCTCCTGCACGGTCGCCGCCATAAAGATAGGTTCCCGATGTGGTTCCCTGGTTTATGTACCATGAACCTGTAAGTCTGACCCGCAGATCGGGATTTATCTGTTCATCAAATCCCAATTTCCCGTAAAAACTGGGTTTATTATCGGTATTGGGATTCACCTGTACATTCTGATTTAATTTTCCGTTGGTAAGCCCTACTACTCCGAGGAACCAGTCGCCCTGGATATAAATTTCCCCGAATGCTTCCGTTGAAAAGGCATCCATAATATAGTTGCCTACAAACGGATTGAAAAGGGTGCTGGCATTATCTGAACGCCGGAAGTGAGCATCGCCGTAATTGAATTCATCCAATCCAATACGTATGGAGGTATAGTCCATTACCCCCTCCAGAAATCCTGGTGTTATAAAGTTAAGCTTGTCCATCTGCAGGTATCCGCCCCTGACCCATGCTTCGGCATGGTGCCTTGATGACAGGTAGGTGGTCAGGTGCATCCTTACCCCATCGAGCAACTGTACATCGAGGTTAAAATTTGCAGAGGGCAGATTAAAATCTGAACCCAAATCAACAAGGTTGCCCTGGGTATTGCTCTGGTTCAACATCTGGAACTGCATGGCAAAATCGCCTCCTACCCTGACTTTTAATCCATCGAATGCCACTGTATCTTCTTTGGGGAATTCGAATACATTCAACCCGAGCTTATTATTGGGCCTGTAAAACTGTAATTCCGGTTGCTGTGCATATAAACTGCCTGATATTAAAAATACCAGTGAAATCATTGTGACTTTGAGCGTTTCTATATTTTTCATAACCTATTAATTTTGTGTTCATAAAACAAAACCAATTAAATTCCAGAATGTTTAAAAGTTTTTTATCGGCGTTTGCAATCATTTTTTCCTCCAGTCACCAAAAGAGATTATATACTTTTAGTTTTTAAGAATTGCATTTAGCCGAAAGCATTAAAATCCAAAAAAAACCCTTTCAAAAGACAAGGCAACAACTACCTGTTCCTTTGAAAGGGTTTATTCTTTAAAAAAGCTACATTAGCCGCAGCAGCTTGCAGCAGCTTTGCTGTGGGGGCAAGAACCCGCAGGAGGGTTGGCCGATGATTCCGAAGGTTTCACTTCAGCCCGTTCATACTTGCAGCAGCTATGCAGTTTTTCGTAGGTCTTATCGCTGGCCCTTTGCATTTCAGTATCGTGGCCTGCCTTGGCGATGGCTGAATGTACTTTGTGAACGTCGGTTTTAGCCGGATCAAAACTCACAGTCATAAACATTGTTTTTTTATCCCACTCGGCCAACGATACCCCTTCCACAGTTTTGGCTGCCTGTTCAATACGGTTTTCACACATGCCGCAGTTGCCATGCACTTTAAACTTTTCTGTTTTTGCTTTACTGCCTGCAAATGCAGATGTGGTGCCGGTAAATAAGGCAACTGTCAATAAAAGAACGATTTTTGAATTCATAATAAATTTACATTTTGGTTAATAAATAAAACTTTCAAATAATTAAAACTCAAACACGATAATCTTTGGTCAATTGGCTTTATATATTATAGCCCTGGCAATTGACGGAATTACCATAGATTTATAACTTCAACTTTATACCAATCAGGCGGCAGATATTTTGTAATGTGATTATCAAAGCCTGATGAATAGCTATGGGAAATTAAGGGATTCCATTCTCGTTTGCTGTAAAATAGAAGGATGAAATCCATCGCCGACTCCCGACCCCCAGCATAAATACTGGGGTTATACTCCCGGCTTCGGTCCTTAGCCCTATGCACTGTGCCTTGTGTTCCATGCTGAATTAATGATTGTGACCTGCAGCTGCGGGAGCTCTTTCAGACTCTCCTTCGCCATATACTTTCTGCCCCTGACGGTAGGTTTCTGTCACTTCTCCGCAGCGGAGCATCATGTCACCGAAGTAGGGATTCAGAATTTCTTCCGATTCACTGAGCCAGTAAGCTCCTTTATCGTCGAATGCCATGGGACAGAATTGCCGGTATACCTTGTCGATTTCCAGTCCGTATGATTCAGTCATCTCAATCACATGCTGCGAAAGCGTGTTGAAATGTTCGCGTTGTTGCTCAATATCATCGGTGGCAGCAATCATTCCAGCACTTTTTTCCAGGGGTTCAAGCAGCATCATCCAGTGATCGTGCGCATTTCCTTCAAGCAGGCTCATCTGGGTTTGCGAAAGGGCTGCTGTTACTTTTTCTGCCGCTGTTGCTGCTTCCCCCGGATTGTCGTTTACCAAAGCATTCTTTACTTCAAAATAAGTATTGGCCACATCTGTTATCTGTTCACGGAACTCCTGCGGAACATCCATTGTTTTGCTGTCAGGCCGCATCATCATGCTGGGTTTTCCTGAAAGCTGTGCTGCTGCATCGATACTGAAAGTGCCGCTGACAGCAATTTCTTCCCCTTCGTCGAGGCCGTTTTCCACCAGGTAGCTGTCGCCCAGCGATGGACCCAACGTAACTTCCCGCATACTGAAGTTTACGCCCTGGGCTGTTGTGTTTTTTACATATACCAGCGAACGTATACCGGTCCACATTACAGCGGTTTTTGGTACAACCAGATCTCCCTCGCCGGCGCTAAGTTCCGATTCCACTTTCCCGGTGGCAAACATTTCGGGTTTAAGCTTCAGTTCGCTGTTGGGCATTACCACACGGGCCTGTGCCACCCTTGTCTGAGGATCGATTACCGGCGACATCCAGGATATCTCTCCCCGGAAGGTTTGCCCCGGCAGCGATTGCACAGTAAATTCCACTTCATCACCTGTGTTCACCCATGCCATATCCTGTTCGTATACTTCAAACATTACCCATACCCTTGAAAGATCGGCAATTTCATAAATGGTTTTCCCCCTGTCAATATAATCGCCCTGGTTTACGCTCCTTCTGGTTACATAACCCGATACATCGGCCTTAATGTTGAAGGTTTCGGATGCAGAACCCGATTCGAGTATCTGATTGATCTGTTGTTCCGACAGCTTCCAGTTTTTCAGCTTTTCACGGGCTGCATTGAACAGCTGTGGCTGCGATTCCCTTATGCTGGCAGCCTCAAAAAGCTCTTCCTGTGCAGTAACCAACTGCGGAGAATATATGGAGGCTATGGTCTGCCCCTGCCTGACATATTCACCGGTGAAATTTACTTCCAGATTTTCTATCCTTCCAGGTATATGTGACGACTGAGACACAACAAGTCTTTCATCGGGCTGCACCTTTCCGTTGAGCCTGACGGCTTTTACAGGTGCTGAAGTTCCAACCACAGTAGTGCTTATATTGGCCAGTTGCATGGCGGTGGGCGACATGCTAACGGACATCGGATCAACTCCTTCCTGCGATTCATCTTCTACAGGAATCAAATCCATGCCGCAGAGCGGGCAATCGCCCGGTTCGTCCTGTCTTATCTGCGGGTGCATCGAGCAGGTCCATTCTGTATCTTCGGCTGTATCGACAACCTGTATTAGCTCATCGGCAGCTTCAGGCTCTGAGCCGCCGAAAATAAGCCATCCTGCCAGTAACCCGACAACAAGTGTGGCTGCGGCAATAAGTATTGTTTTATTATTTGTTTTCATTGTCATTGATTTTTACTGCGGTTAAATAATTAATTTTTGCCTGCGCTGTAAGCAATTCCTTCTGAGCTGTGGCTTTTTCCCTTTCATATTGCAAAACCTGTTGCTGCATGCGAAGTACCTCCTCAAAATCGTTTCCTGAATTGCTGTACGATTGGAATAACAGGTTCAGCGATTGATTTGTCGTCAGGATTTGCTGGTCGTATAATTCAAGCATCTTTATTTGCTGTTGTATATTGAAAATGGCCTGATCGTATTCTGCAGAAAGCATATTCAGTGTGTTTTCTTTTTTAAGATTAATGCTTTCCTGCGTTAACAATGCTTCCTCCTGTGCTGCTTTATATTTTTTTCTGAAAATGGGTATGCTTACCGACAGCATTGGCATCAGTGCATCCTTTCCGGCATCGGCTGCCGACATTGCATTGGAATTACCTATAATAACATAATCGAGGCCGATGCCCAGGTTGGGAAGCCCTTGTTTCCGGGCAATTTCCCGGTTTACTTCACTGGCCCGGGAACGTAATTCCAGTTCGGCAAGCCTGGGGTTACGTGCCAGCAGGGTATCCTTATTAAGGCTATAGGAAAAATCTTCCACAAGCAAGGTGTCTGGAATACTTACCGGAGCTTCTTCATTTCGGTTCAACTGATTGTTGAATGCCGAAAGCAAAGCACTTTCCTTGTCGTTTAAAATTGAAAGCCGTGTCTGTGCATCTTTTAGCATTATATCTACCCTGAGCACATTAACCATTGGGCTGTTGCCGTTTTCAAAATTGCGGGTGGCAATGTTTTTATAAGAATCGAGAATACTGATGTTTTTCTGCTCCAACTGCTGCAAACGGTTAAGCTCATATAAGGGGTACCAGGCTGCAGCCACCTGGTAATACAGGTTGTTGAGGTCATCAAGGAACTCCTGGTAACGGGCTTCGGCCTGCAATGCAGCTGCATCGCCCCTGGCCCTCAATGTGCCAAACCAGGGGAACATCTGGTTAAGTGAGAAACGTGCTCTTTGCGGCCCCAGACGGGTTTCAACGGGTGAGATAAAGTAGCCGAATGAGAACGACGGATCGGGCAGCGCATTCACCTGTGGAATTTTTTGCAGGGCAGCTTCAAATTCCTTGTAACTGGCTTTTAATCCTGGATTGTTTTCTGCTGCAATTTTAAAATATTCATCCGGCGATTGGGCATACCCATGGATTGTTGTCAGAAAAAATAATAGTGTTATTGTAATAATTGACTTCATGACTTCCTGTTTTTAATTTTCTGCTCTTCTCTCATTGAATACAGGGTGGGAACAATAAAGTAGGTAATTGCTGCCACCAGCATACCTCCGAAAGCGGGGATAGCCATTGGTATCATAATGTCGGCGCCGCGGCCGGTAGACGTAAGTATGGGCAGCAGGGCAATAATAGTTGTTGCCGAGGTCATAACTGCGGGTTTAATCCTGCGCTGACCGGCTTCAACCACTGCAGCACGTACGCCTTTCAGATTATCGGTTTTGTTGCGGGCAAAACTTTGATCGAGGTAAGTTCCCATTACAACACCATCGTCGGTAGCCAATCCAAACAAAGCAATAAAACCAACCCATACGGCCACACTCAGGTTTACCGGGTCCATTTGGAACAAATCTCTCATGTTGGTACCGAAAAGGGAGAAATTAAAAAACCACTCCTGTCCGTAAAGCCAAAGCATAATGAAGCCGCCGCTGAAGGCCATTGCCACCCCGGTAAATATCATCAGGGAGGTTGTAACCGATTTGAACTGGAAATAGAGAATCAGGAAAATGATAACCAGTACCAGGGGAACGATTACCGACAGGCGTTTTTCTGCACGCACCTGGTTTTCATAGCTTCCTGAAAATTTGTAGCTCACACCGGGTGGAACAGTCAGTTCCCCGGCATCGATTTTTGCCTGGATGGCATCGCGGGCATCGTTTACCACGGTAACTTCTGCAAATCCTTCATTTTTATCGAATAAAACATAACCTACGAGGAATGTTTCTTCGCTTTTAATTACCTGTGGTCCTTTAACGTATTCAAAATCCACTATTTGCCCCAGAGGTATTTGGGTCCCGGTAGGCGTTGAAATCAATATCCGTCCCAGCAATTCCGGGTCATCACGAAGCTCGCGCGGGTAACGTACCCGCACCGGATAACGCTCGCGCCCTTCAACAGTAAATGTTACATTCATGCCACCGGCAGCAGTTTCAATCACCTGCTGGACATCTTCTACATTAAGGCCAAAGCGTGCAATCTCCTCACGATTGATGTTAAAATGCAGGTAAGGTTTTCCCACTATTCTGTCGGCAAAAACGGCTTCTGATTTAACCGACGGAACATTTTGCAGTATTTCTTCGAGCTCCAGCCCAAACTGTTCTATGGTGTTCAAATCGGGGCCGTAAACCTTTATACCCATAGGGGCCCGCATGCCGGTCTGGAGCATTACCAGGCGTGTTTCAATGGGTTGCAGTTTTGGTGCCGAAGTCACTCCCGGAATACGGGTAACCCTAACAATTTCATCCCAGATGTCATCGGGCGATGTTATCTGTGGCCGCCAGTTGCGGAAATAATTCCCCCGTTTGTCGGGAATTAAATCGTTCCTTGCGACTTTTTGCTCAAGTGCATCTTCATTGGAGAGGGTATCGCCTGATGCCAGTATGAACCGGTCATTGCGGTCAGTTTTGAACCGCATACGGCGACCGCGATCATCAAGCATATACTCCGGCTTATAGTTGATTACGTTTTCAAACATTGAGATGGGAGCGGGGTCGAGCGCTGAATTTGCCCTTCCCAGTTTGCCAACCGTAAGTTCCACTTCGGGAATGCCGGTTACCAGCATGTCGAGCTGTGCCAGCACTTTACGGTTGTATTCCATTCCTGAATGAGGCATGGAAGTAGGCATCAGCAGAAAGCTGCCTTCATCGAGTGATGGCATAAATTCTTTTCCGGTACCGGGAAAGGCATGAACCAGTCCCGACCACACATCGGTGGTTCGTATATTCACGTTCAGTTTATCCAGACCATTGGCAACAAAACCAAATACCGTGTTGAATCCCATCCATATTATTACTCCCCATAGAATGAGGACCGATGGTATTGCCATGAAGATGGCTTTATGGTTCAGGCACCATTTTAAAATTGACTTGTAATAATATTCAAGTACATTGAATGCCCCAAGAATAATGCCCACCATCAGTGCAACAAACACAATGTTCAGAAACAGGCTCTTACCGGCGCCCAGAGGCATCCAGTAGTTTCCAAGAAGCCATATCACTCCAAGTCCGGCAATTATCAATCCTGAATGCTTTAAAAGTTGGTGGTACCATTTCAAATTTTCACCTTGTTTTGGCATGATGTATTCCTGAAGCACTCCGGCAATGCCAAACAGAAGCAACATTATACCTCCCCATACAGCTCCTGCAATAACAGCAGCAATACCTGCAAGAATAAGGATGAAATTTATCGCTTTTGCATAAGACTTGTTCTTAACCCGTGCTCCAAAGAACCAGTGGGCAAAGGCGGGAAGGATAAACAGGGCAACTATTAATGCCGCAATCAGCGCAAATGTTTTGGTAAAAGCAAGCGGTCCGAACAGTTTTCCCTCGGCAGCCTGCATGGTAAATACAGGGATAAAACTTACGATAGTTGTTGAAACGGCAGTCAGTATGGCAGTGGCCACTTCAGAGGCTCCTTTGTAGATTGTGTCAATCAGCTTTTGTCCAGGGGGAGCTTCATCCATATGCTTCACAATGTTTTCTGAGAGTATAATACCCAAATCAACCATTGTCCCTATGGCTATGGCAATGCCGGAGAGTGCAACAATGTTGGCATCAACACCGGCATAGCGCATTGCAATGAATACCATTAGAACGGCTATGGGCAGCAAACTGGAGATAAGCATGGAAGCCCTTAGGTTGTATATCATTACTATAATGACCAGGATGGTGATCAAAATTTGCAGGGAAAGAGCCTCTTCAAGTGTTCCCAGTGTTTCGTAAATCAATTGGGTGCGGTCGTAAAACGGCACGATGGTTAGCTGACTTTCCACGCCGTTGGGCAACACCTTCGAAGGCAGGCCCGGGGAAATTTCAAGTATCTTTTCCTTTACATTGTTAATTACCTGCAATGGATTGGAGCCATAGCGAGCAACAACAACTCCGCCAACCACTTCGGCGCCGTCCTTATCGAGCGCGCCCCTGCGGGTGGCAGGGCCTAAACCAACTACTGCCACATCGCTTACCCTTATGGGAACATTTTCATTTACTGCCACAACAGCTTTTTCAATGTCTTCCACGCTTTCAACATAACCCAGTCCGCGGACCAGGTACTCGGCCTGATTTACTTCAATTGTTTTTGCGCCTACGTCACGGTTTGACTTTCGCACTGCCTGGACTACATCGGTCAGTGAAATATTAAAAGCTTTCAGTGCATCGGGATTTACATCTACCTGGTACTCCTGTACAAAACCCCCTATTGAAGCCACCTCTGATACATCCTCGGCGGCATTAAGTCCGTATTTTACATAGAAATCCTGAACAGATCTGATTTCGTGCAGGTCCCAGCCACCGGTAGGATTGCCCTCCTTGTCGCGGCCTTCGAGCGTGTACCAGAACACCTGCCCCAGGGCAGTGGCATCGGGTCCCAGGGTTGGCTGGACTCCATCAGGAAGTAACCCCGAAGGCAGTGAATTCAGCTTTTCAAGTATGCGTGAACGTGACCAGTAAAACTCCACATCTTCATCGAAAATGATGTAGATGCTGGAAAAGCCAAAGATGGAAGAACTGCGGATTGATTTCACACCCGGTATACCCAGCAGCGAAGTTGTTAAAGGATACGATATCTGGTCTTCGATATCCTGGGGCGAGCGGCCCATCCATTCGGTAAAAACTATTTGCTGGTTCTCCCCGATATCGGGAATGGCATCCACAGGAACCGGATCGGGTGGCAGAAAGCCGGTATCCCATCCAAAGGGTGAGGTTATAATACCCCATCCAACAAAAAGAGCAAGTATCAATACCGTAACCAGCTTGTTTTCAAGAAAAAATCGTATAAGTTTATTCAGCATTTTATAATCGATTATGATTTTTTTTGTTCAACCTTTTGGAATATGCTTATTATGCGCCGGAGAATCCGGTACAGCAATTCTGCAATGAACAAATCAGATCATAAAAGATAGGTCTGCTTCAGCGAAAGAAAAGTCTGGATTTTTGGCGGTGAGGGTGGTTTATTTTCAATGAATTGGGATTCATTGAGTTTTTCTGTATCATTAATCATTGGCAGAGCCCTATCGGCCATCATTAGATCAATTTCTACAGTGCAGGGAACCTGGGTGTTAAGTGAAGGTTGAAAGTCTTCCTTCAGCTGAAAAAAATCTGTTTCATGGTGGCAGCACGATTCCTCTCCACAGCAGGATTCGGCATCTGCAAACAAAGATGTTGAAATCAGAAATTCATTGCAGAAATGTTTCGACACAGCCATGCCTGTTGTTGCAACAAGCAACAAGAGTGTAATTATGATATGGCTGAATGTTTTTAACATATTCTACAAAGGAACAAAAGCTTTTATGAAAATGTTTTATATAATTTTTATAAAAAGTTGCAAAATTTAATCAGAACCTATTGGTCAGTTCATTTTTGAGTTTCCCACCATGTCCTCAAGTTCAACCTGATCTTTCATGAGGTCTGAAATAGTAATTGATTTAAGATACTGTACAATCTGGTGATTAAGTTTTCCCCAAAATCCTTTCAGTGAGCATATGTCCTTACGTTTACATTCATAATCCGGAGAAACACAATCAATTACACATATGCCGGGTTCAAAGGCATTATGTATATCGTATACAGTAATTTCAGAGGGTTTGCGCATTAATACATATCCACTTTTACGGCCGGCAGCTTTGGTAACCAAACCTGCAACTTTAAGTGAATTCATAATTTGATCGAGATACTTATAGGAGATGCCCTGGTTTTTAGCAATTTCTTTCTGATAAATACCATTTTCATCCTGGTTTAATGCGATTTCCAGGACAGCCCTTACTCCATATCTTGTTTTGGTACTAAACTTCACTTCCTCTTTATTAAATTGTTCATTTTTAATATAAATGCAGTTTGAAATATTTTTTGAACTTATTCCTGCATCTGTTCAGTCAATTGCCCTTCGTGCTGCATTCTAAAGGCAAATTTAATAAAAACCTCGTCGTTTACCTTAACAGCTCCCAAAAGTTTGGTGGGAGGTTCAATGTCAAAATCGGTTAATTTCACCTGCAGATCACCTTTCAGCATAAAACCACTTTGATCGCATTCCGACATAGTGGATGGCACAACATAGCTGTTCGATTTTCCTGCAATTGTCACTTTTGTCCTGAAGTTGGTCATTCCGGTAACTTCATCGAAATCCGCTCTTCCCCTTGGTTCTATCTCAATTTTTATGTAAGGATGTCTACCTGCCTTCACCATGTCATAAAAATCATTCAGCATACGGTTATTGGAGGTCTCAAAAGAATGAACCGGTATATGGATTAAATTCTCCTCCTGAATATTGCCGGCAGAATTTTGTACTTCCGGTTCGGTATTAATAAATTGGAATTGATTGACATTCGATGAGCCTTCAATTACTACAAATCCATTGCACGGTTCATCAGCAGTTTTCTTTTCTTTTCCCACCGCAAAACCTGCCAGTGAAAAAAAGGATACAAATATTAGAATCGGTATGTATTTGAGATATCTGAACATCATTTTTTTTGTGAAAAGAGCCGCCTGATTTTCAGGCCAGGCAGCTCATTAACATGATTTTAAGTATTAAAAAGATATTGCTGCTTCAAGCACTAATCCGTTAAATTTTCCTCCATTAATTTCACCATGGGCGGGGCCTTCATAATTTTGGACAACATAATCCAGCTTCATTAGCACGTTATCTATCATATACCATCCACCGCCAATGTTTGTCCGGTTTACCGTTGACCCATCATGGTTGTCAACTTTATTTAGCCGTGCGCCTGCATAAACGTCACCAATACGGTATATAGCCTGCAGGGCAGTTTGGGTGAAATGCTGATCATTTGAATTACGAACACCTTTCATGGTTTCATAGATACCGAAAACTTCCAGCCCATGGAATTGAGCAAACAGGTTTACCATATAGCTGTTCATCTCGGTCTGACCACTGCCAGGGCTCCAGCGTCCGGAACGGAAATTATCGCCTTCGGCCGTAGCAAGCTGCATTACATTATAATAACGTGCACCTGCCCTGTCGCCATCCCATAATGTTGAACCGCTGTGACCTTCGCCGACATGATATCCCGATACTGTTGCCCTGAGCCTCAGATCATCATTTACCCGGGTATCGTATCCAAGCTTCCAGTTGAATACTAAATCTTCGCCAATATCATTACCTCTTCCATAATTCATTCTTCCATTATTGACACCTGCAAGAGCGAGGAATCCATTACTGCGGAACATCAGTTCCAGGCCGGGATTGGTAGTGTAAGCGTCCATTATCCAGTTCCCTACAAAGGGATTATTCATAACATCAGCATTGTTGCTGCGAAAAAAGTGAGCATCGCCATAGTTTGGCATCATCACACCAGCTTTTATTGTCAAATATTTCATGATGTTATCGCTGGCAGGTAAAAATGGAAGATAATCAAGGGTCAGATAGCCTCCTTCAACCCATGCTTCATTGTGATGACGGGAAGACATGTAATTATTCATAAAAAGCTGTATTCCCGGCGCCAAATCGGCAGTAATATTAAAATTAGCGGTTGGAAGATTAAAATTTTTCTTCAAATCAATCAACTCCACCGGGGCTTCATGTTCTAACATTTGTAACTGAAGGGCAAAATCTCCTCCCACTCTTACCTTCACCTGTTCAAATTCATCTTTTGCAGCTTTTTCTTTTTCAAACTGCTGTGCAAAAAGTCCGATGCTGCCAATAAGCGCTACAGCCAATAAAATCACTTTCTTCATGTTCTTAACTTGATTTGGTTTTTTTTATAAAATTATTTTCTGGAAAATTCTTCGTTACTGCGTTGGAATTTAAGGTCAAACTTCACTAAAACTTCGTCTCCGGTTTTAATAGTGCCCATCATAGCTGTTGGTTGTTCAATATTAAAATCTGACATTTTTAAAGGTACTTGTCCCTTTACTCCGAGAGATTGTGGATTTTGAGTATCAAAATCTACTTCTACATCAACTTCTTTTGTTTTGCCCGCTATGGTCAACATACCTGATATGGTGGCTTTTTCTCCATTAATAACTTCATTTTCCTTTAGAGAAAATTTAATTTCAGGATGTTTCTTTGACTTAAGGGCTTCCTGAATCTTTTTGTCCATCAGGTTTTTGCCGCTTTCAAGGCTTTCCGCTGTAGTGGTAAACTGCACATTGGAAACCTGTGAAACGTTGTTTTGATCGACCTTCAAACTTGTTTCTGCATTAAATTCGGTGGCTTTAACCTCCCAGTCGTGAACTGTAGACGTACCTTCCACTGTCAGTTTACTATTTTGAGGTTGCAGTTTATATACATCCTGCCCCTTGGCAGTAACTGCCATAATTGTTAATGCGCTTATAACCAGAGTGTAAAATTTTATACTTTTCATCATCTTCAAATTTAAAATGTTATTGTTTCTATACTATTAATCCTATTGCTTTGGTAGGACAAAAAAACAAAAAGTATTCCAAAATTCAATAGTACCTGTTGATTATTTTTTAGTATAGGGAAAGAGTTAATATAATGATTGATTTATATTAATTTTTAGTAAATTCGTATAATACTGATGCAACTCAATTTAAAACTTATAATGAACCGCAGCTTATTGATTTTCGCAGTGTTTCTTATGTTTTTTTATTTTCATGATTCACGATGCATGGCGGAGGAAAGAGTTGTTAATGTTGGAGGAGGAGTATCTTTTTTAGTCCCCAGTTTGTATTCCGACCCATCCAGGTTTTCTGGTTTACCCAATTACAGTTTTTTTATCGAAAAGCCTGGGCTTTTTTATCTTTCAGGCGATTCAAATTTGATTTTAACCCCAGGGATATCCTATTATAATTTTTCGCAGAATGAAGGGCCGGGGAATGCTTTGGGAGGAGGGGGTACACTGAATATTGACCACAGTTCCTTTAGTCCATATCTGAAAGTGATCTACACAAAAAACTATAAGCCAGAGAAAATATTTTGTTGGTATTTTGGAATTGTCGCCGAAGTTCATCTGTTTACAAAAACACATGGGAGACACTCATGGTGGATACTTCAGGAGCAGGGTTATAATTCGGGAAGCGAAACCATTGATACTGATGCCCGTCAGTTTTACAATTTTCTTTACCTGGGTTTAGCCGGAGGATTTGCTCCTAAAGTTGGAGAAAATGCCTTTATAAAACCTTCATTTGAAGTTACCTTTTTACCCAACTTTGTTAATATTACCGATTCACCTGTGCAAACTTTTGCCAGGGAAGGGGTGAAAAATGTTGTTATGTTTTCTGTGATTTTAGGCATATGAAGGTCCTTCTTTCCCGCAACAGAAAAGGTGAATTATAGTTGCAGATGACTTTAAGAGTGGTGGCTTGTTAAATATACATTCATGATGCTATAAGCTTTTAGTTTGAGCTTTCAGGGCTTTATGCATTTCGGTAAAAGATATCTGAAAAAATAAAATAAGGAGCCTGTACAGGTACTCCTTTTTCATGTTGTTGACCTGCCAGGGCTCGAACCTGGACTCTTCTGATCCAGAATCAATCATATGTCATAAATGTATTGCCTTTATACTATTTAAAACTCCATATTCTCATGAGCGAACCTGTGGACCATTATATGCATTGAAACTGTTCGACTCAAAGTAAATTTATTGTTGTAAAATTTTCCCTTTTATGGTTTAGATTTAGCGAAGTTTTCTTGCGACAATTTGTACCGGATCCCAAACGTTGGAAAATGGAGGGGCGTAAGCTAAATCAAGGTCAATCAATTGTTGCACGATTAACCCTGCGGTAATTGACGTGGCAATAATGTCGATTCGTTTTCCTGCCCCCCTGAATCCAACGATTTGTCCGCCCAAAATCTGTTGGGTTTGTTTATTTACCACAAGTTTCACGCATATTTTTTCTGAACCGGGATAGTAGCCTGCCGGGGAAACTGAAGTAATTGTCCCGGCTTCGTAATCAACTCCCAAATCTTTTGCCTCTTTTTCTGATAGTCCTGTGCGCGAGATTTCCAACTTTTTGAATTTTGTAATGGCTGTTCCCAAAACACCTGGAAATTCAGCGCTACCGCCGCTGATATTGATGCCTGCAACTAGTCCATGCTTGGTAGCAACGGTGCCCAGGGCAACGTGAACCTGTTTTTGGGTAATCAGGTGAAAGGATTCGGCACAATCGCCTGCTGCCCAAATATTGGGTACAGATGTTTCAAGGCGTTTATTTACCTGGATGGCATCACCTGCACCTAATTTTATGCCGGCCCGGGCTGACAGCTCAGAATTGGGTTTCACACCCATTCCCAAAATAACAATATCGGCAGGAATGGCTTGTTTATCTGTTATTACCGATTTTATGCTGCCACCGGCATTCTTTTCAAACTTCACCAATCTCTCTTTTAGAAAAACCTTTACCTGTTGTTCCTTCATGTATTCAAGAATAGGGTCAGCCATATCCTTATCAAGGGTAGCCATGAGTTGCGGAGCCATATCAATCAGGGTAACATCCATTAAACGGCTGAGAAAAGCTTCAGCCATCTCCATTCCAATATAGCCACCGCCCACGACTACTGCCCTGGCCGGTTTTTTCTCCTTTATGAAGTTGAATACATCCATTCCGCTTTGCAGCGTTGAAAGGGCAAAAACTCCACTGGCATCAATATTCTCCATGTTGGGCACAATGGGGGAGGCTCCTGTTGCAATAAGCAGGTCGTCCCAGTGTTCCCAGAAATCCTTTTCTTCATCCAAATTTTTAACCTTTACGCGTTTATTCTTCGGGTCGATTTCAATCACTTCGTGGTGAATTCGCACGTCAATATTCTGTTTTTGCCTGAAAACATCAGGTTTACGGACAATCAGATCTTCCTCCGATTCCACCTGTTCACCGATATAATAGGGCATACCACAAGCAGAGTAGGAAGTATGATTTCCCCGCTCGAACACAATAATCTCACGTTCAGGCAGCTCTCGCCTGACCTTGGATGCCGCTGTCATACCTGCAGCATCTCCGCCTATTATAATCAATTTACCCTTAGTCATAGATTCTTTTTTGAAACTTTGTTAAACATCTTTTTTTGAAAGTATTTCTTTGTATTTATCTATATTTTTCAGAAGATTATCATCCGGCTTAGGTTCGGTAATATTATTGTATTGTACCATTTTATCATAAATGATTTTTGCAACAAGGTATCTTGCGGTGGGTTTGTCGTTGGCTGGTACAATATACCACGGAGAATGGGGTAGGGATGTTTTGTTTATAGCTTCTTCATAGTATTTCAGATACTCATTCCAAAGCTCCCTTTCACTTAAATCGCCGGGTGCAAATTTCCAAATTTTATCTTTTTTTTCCAACCTTCTCAGTAACCGTAATCTTTGTTCCTCTTTGCTCAGGTGCAGAAAAAACTTAAAAACAATTATTCCGTTATGGGTAATATGTTCCTCAAAATTTCTGATTTGGTTAAATCGCTTATCCCAAAAATCAGCAGGTATATCCTCCACTTTTTTGATGCCCGGGATATTCTCGAAAAGCAAATATTGAGGATTTACCCTTGTTACCAGCACATTTTCATAATGACTGCGATTAAAGATTGCGTACTTTCCTTTTTCCGGCATAGCGACGTAGTGTCTCCATAAATAATCGTGTTGCAGTTCCTTTCTGGTTGGTGATTTAAAACTATTAACCACAACACCACGTGGATTAAACTTACTGAACACTTTTCTTATTAGACTATCTTTACCTGATGTATCCATGCCCTGCAAGCATACAAGCACCCCATAACGGTTGTGAGCATACAAGGTGTTTTGTAGTTTAGCAAGCTTCTTCCCGACTTTTTTAAGTGCTTTTTTCTTTTCCTTTTTCGATTTACCGGTTTCCAGAATTGTTGGAATTTCATTCAGGTTAACCGGGTTTGTAACGATATAATCCGGAGTGTTTACTTCTTTCATTTCATTATATTTAAATTTCTTTAAGGTATAAATTTCTCAATTTTTTGATCAGGTAATTAGCTGATCACTTTTCTGATAACAACAATACTGGCCAGAATGGCATTCTCCTCAAATGTTGAATGTATAACCGTGGCAGTGATATTAGCACAAATCAGAACTCCGGCGCCAGCAACAGGCAGGCAGCAATCTGATGACGCACCGATTCCCGCGTGCGGTATATTGACTTATGTTTCAATCCTGCTGAACTCCAATTTGAATAATATTTAAATGGTTAATTCCACTACCATACAATAATTTCCACACCAATGCTACCGATGACAATGTACAGGTATTCAAAAACACATTTCAGATAGACTTCCCTATTGAGTTGTTTCTTAAAAACCTGCTTTCTCAAACCAAAGCAGCAACAGAACGATCAGAGCAACTGCAGGCACAACCACCACCCAGTCGTTTACCTTTAACAGGCGCGGAAAAGTAATGTCGCCGAAATCGCCTGTTTTTATGATGCCATCCTTTAATTTGGGGTACATCACAGCAAAAATCCATGTACCCAGGATAATGCCTGCCAGCCCACCAGTTATTGCATCCAGATAGCCGTTGCCAATGGCGCCGGCAATGGTGCCGGGGCAATAACCAAGCACGGCAAAGCCAACACCAAATATTAGGGCGCCAATCACATTCTTACCCACCGAGCCGCTCTTGATCGATAGTTCAATCCAGCCAAGCCATTTCATGAAATAGATCCCAATCATACCTGTTACAACTGCCGAAAGTATAATTTTTAATACTGTGAAGTCGGTGAGCAGCAACTGGCCAACAATCACATCGTATTTGGTTGCACCACCTTTATGCAGAAGGAAGCCAAACAGGATGCCGAACCCCAATCCAAAGAACAATGGCCTTTTATCCTTCGCAGCTTCTGCATCCTTATCCTTCCGGGTTGTTTGTGAAGGTTGTTTTTTTGTGTTCATGCTGATTTAAACTAAGCAAAAAAATAAATGATATGGGCAGTAATAATCCCCCCGACAAAAAAGAAGATGGCAGAGATCCAGCTTGATACAGCAAGTTGCAGTGTTCCGCTGATGCCGTGCCCGCTGGTGCAACCATCGGCAAAGCGGGCCCCAAAACCCAGTATGATACCCCCGGCCAGAGCAACAAGGACCCTTAGTACTGCGCTATCGCCAAAAGCTGAAGCCCAAAGTGAAGGTACCCAAACACCAGCCTGGAAATCGCCTGAGATAATTGCCGAAAGGAATGCCCCTATCACAACACCCACAACCAGCATCCATTGCCAGTTAATTTCAAGTTTGATTTTTTTAAAATAGGGCCTTTGTTTGGCGTTGTTCCCTGCAATCATTTCTTCAATCATCCCACCGGTCCGGGCAAATGTGGTGGAAGTGGCAATGGGTTTGCCCGAAATCAAAAAACTCAGCCAGCTCAGAAGCCCGATTCCTATTCCAACGGCATAGGGTGACCAGTAGGTATCTGTAAAAATTGAAGCAATTGTTTCCATATTTTAATGTTTAAAATGGATCATATCTTCAATTTTTGAATAAAATCTTGAACCGTGTGGATTTTGACATACAGTACAGCGTTTGGTGTATCCTGCAGCACTATAGCCGGTCATACCTCCGGCAACATTATACAGGTTATTAAAACCATGCTGACGCAGAATACTTGCGCCCAGACTACTTCGATTTCCTGAGCTGCAAATCACTATGATCGCATCTTCCTGATTGAATTCAGTATGTCTTTCACGCAGATCGGCTACAGGAATATTGATGGCCCTTTCAATATGGCTGTCATCAAACTCATTTGAGGCTCTCACATCGAGCAAAACGAATTTTTCTGAACCTGTAACCATCTCATGTAAATCTTCAGCTGAAATTTGTGTAACATAACTGGTTTTGTAACCTTTCGTAACCCAACCAGCCATACCGCCATCCAGATAACCCACAACGCGGTCCTGCCCCACACGCCTGAGCCAGACATTCGATTCTTCGGCTTCTTCAAAACTGTCTGATACCAAAAGCAAATCTTTGTCAATGGGCAGTACCCATCCTGCAAATGTAGGCAGGTTACCGTCGGAGTCCAGGCTCCACGAACCGGGAATGTGCTGGCTGCCAAATGCAAGATAGCTCCGTGTATCAACAACAGCAACATTTCCTTTTTCAATCATTTCCTTGAAGGCCTCTGTATTAAGCTCTTTCATACGGGGTAGCTGTGAAACAAGCACAGGCCCTTGGCGGTTGATATCGTTGCACCGGCTGAAGTGGTCGGGCGCAGGGGGCATATAATCGGTAAGCGAGTTTATGAATTCATCCTTATCCCTGATTTGCAGTGGAGCGTTGTATTTCTTTTCGTAACCAATTGTTGAGCGCCACTTTGCACCCATTGCCCGTCCGCAGAGAGAACCGGCACCATGTGCAGGCAGTACTTCGCAAAAGTCGGGTAATTTTAAGATCTTATCAAACAGGCTGTGGAATAATTTACCGGCAAGCTCCTGGGCTATATCGGGAAAAATGTCGGGGCGGCCTACATCGCCAACAAACAGAGTGTCGCCCACAAAAGCACAAACAGGATCTTTACCGCGCGTTGAATCCACCACCACAAAGCACAAATGATCAGGAGAGTGCCCCGGGGATTCCAGTATTTTAATAACAATATCTTCAAGCTCTATTGTATCGCCCTCGCTTAATGCTATATGATCGAAGGAGCATTGGGCCAGTTTGGCCACATAGATTTTAGCACCGGTTTTATCGGCAAGGTCCATATGTCCCGAAACAAAATCAGCATGCATGTGCGTTTGCAAAACATGTGTGATTTCTACTCCCAGTGTACGGGCTTCATCAATGTAAATATCGATGTCGCGTTGAGGGTCAATAACGGCACAAACATCCGATCCGGCCAGAATGTATGAACTGTGTGCAATCTTTTCGATGAAATAATGTTTAATAAGCATAGCAATTGTTTTTTGTGTGTTTTTATTATGTTGTTTAAATTACGAAAAAATAGAACATTAAAACTGCAATGGTCAGGAAAAGAATTGTCATTCCACTCCCGGCCTTTAAATAGTCGGCATTGCGATACCCGCCCGACGACATCAGGAAGGCATTCACCTGGTGTGTGGGCAGAATGAAAGAGTTTGCTGCACTAACGGCTGCCATAAGGGCAAGTGGCCTGGGATCAATTCCTGCAATGCCGGCCATACTCATTACCAGCGGAGCAAGCACTACGATTGCTCCCACATTTGACATGAAAAGTGAAAAAACGGTTGATAATACCCCAACCATAATTACAATGAAAATGGGATGCAAATCAATAACCACTTTCATAATGGATTCGGCAAGGAACATGGCAGCACCGGTTTTTTGCATGGCCACTCCCAATGGAATCAATCCCGCCAGCAGAAAAACCACTTTCCATTCAATGGCCTTATAGGCTTCTCCGATATTCAATACCCGGGTAAGAACCATGCAAAGAGCGCCGGTCAGAAAAGCCATTGAAATTGGAAAACCAACCATTGCCAGGGTAATGGCAAATAAAAAGCAGCCAATTGCCGGCCACGACTTTGATCTATCTTTTTTATCCACCTCAAACCCGGTGAGCACAACAAAATCAGCGCTTTCGTTTAATTCTTTCATGTTCACCCACCTGCCGTAAACAATCAGGGTATCACCCGGTCGGACCTCCACGTCCGAAAAGTCTCCACCCACTCTTTCTCCTGTGTTGAATAGTACTAACGGCTCAACTGCATAGCGTTTTCTTAAAGAATATTCCCTTAAACTTTTCCCTGCGAGTTCTGATCCCGGCGGAATTATTACCTCGGCAAAGCCGCTGACATTGGGGTTTAATTCATCAGAAAAATACCGTGACTTTGAGACGTCATCCAGTTGAAAGTCTTTTGAAAACTGCTCAATGTTCTCAGCAGAACCCAAAACGGCAAGGGTTTGCCCATCCTCAAAGAGGGTTTCACGCCAGGGAGCATAAACCACATCATCCCCCTTTCCGATACCTAACAGGTTAACATGATATTTTTGCCATAATCCTGCTTCTTCTGTTGTTTTTCCAGTGAGCGAGCTTCCACTGGTTACGGTTAGTAACCTGATGTTGTTTGGTAAATTAAGTTTCTCAACCAGTTTTTCCTGCTCTGTTTTTCCTGTTTCCCCAACTTTCTTTTCAGGTAAAACTTTATTTCCGAACAGCAGGAAGTAGCCAATTCCCGATAAAAGAAGTACAATTCCAATTGGGGTAACGCTAAATAAGTTGTAGGCTTCATGCCCTTCATTTTTTAGCAGGTCATTTATCAGGATGAGTGGGCCCGAGCCAACCATGGTAAGGGTTCCCCCAAGTATGGCTGCAAATCCTATGGGCATAATAAGCGCTGATGCGGGAATTTTCGTACGGCGCGAAACCTGTAATATTCCGGGTAGAAAAAGGGCTGCTGCACCAATATTTTGAATTAACCCTGACAGGAAACCTGTTGAAAGAGATAGTAAGCTTATCAGGTTTCGTTTGCGGGTGCCAGCCTTGCTAATAATAAATTTTGAAAATTTATCCATGATACCCGTAAGGGCAATACCGCGACCCAGTATCATCACGCTCAGCATGGCAATTACGGCATTGCTCGAGAACCCGGAAAACATCTCCTGCTGATTTAAAATTCCGGTCCATCCTAATGCAAGCATACAGCCAATGGCAACAATATCAATGCGCACCACATCGATAACCAGCAATATCACGGTTGCAGTAAGTATCAACAAAACGATGATAATATCTGAATCCATTATTTTTAGTTATGTTCTAAGAATCCATTTTCAAACCATTTTATATGTCTTAATTATTGTATTTGTTTTTTATTCGCCCTTGTTGATATTGTTTGTTATTGTATTCATTCTGGTACCTAAACCGAAACAGAACCAGCCGGGCAACTATATTCTCCACATTCTTCCTTTTGCAGTTACAGTGCAGTTTATGGTAATATCAAAACAAGTTGTTTCATGGGAACCTGTTTCCATATGCTTTATACCATCATTTCCATTACTGATTAAAACAGCCATTCCGGGATTCTGTATTTTCTGCCAGTTGTTTCCACAAATTCATCAGCAGGAGTGTACCAATGGAAATACTGCATGATTACGCCATTATCGGCTGACATAATGATCTGTTTTATAAATTAACTGCATTGCCCCAGCACAATCCAGATAATAATAAAAACCACAATAGTTCCCAAACAGCCACCGCCTAATTTCATTGCTCCGTAACCTGCAAGCAATCCTTTAAAAATATTGTTCATTGTGTTTTGGTTATTCTTCCCTGGATAAATTTTTAATTATTGATTTTGCTTATCTATGCAACTAATAAAGCATCGCGCAATGCTTTTATATGGTCATGGTCGGCTTTTAATAATGATTTTTGGGAGTTAATCATGATTCGTTGTTCTGCACTTAAATGATCATTCATTAATGCATTATTATAAGTTTCTAATGCTTTATCTTCCCCGTACTCACAAGAGTTAAGAATTGTTTTGCGGTCTTTGTCTTTGAGCGCTGCCTTGACATCCATCCATACACGAAAGAATTTTCCTGAAACCTTTGTACCTTCGGCTTCCACGCCACCCAAGGTGTTTACCTCACGAACTAATTCCTTTTTGCATTTTTGACTGGTTGAAATGAATTGTGCAAATAATTTTTTTAAATCGGGTTCTTCAGTTTCTTTTGATGCAGTTTCATAACCTTCTATTCTATCGTTGTTGATAACGATGAGTGCGTTTAGCACATCTATTGCATTTCCTTTTCTTGCTAAATTTTCAACATCTTTTTTAGTGCTTTTTAATTTTTCTGTAAGTGAATCTCGTAAACCATTGAATTTTGATTTTACTTCATCCACATAATGATCGCTTTTATCCATAATTTGTTTGCGTGCCTGTGACCCTTTTTCGGGTGCGAATAAAATACCTGCTATTGCTCCAATGGCAAGTCCTGCAAGTGCTCCTAATACAGATTTACCTGTTCTCATATTAATTTTATTTTTAGCCCCAATAACCTCCCCCAAAGGGGAGGCTTATGAAGCGGGTTTATCTATTATTATTTGTTTTTAATTTGCCGGTTTTGATTTGGCTTCAGCTTCTTCTTCATAAATTGACCAACTCATAACACCATTTTCAGGAAGTGTTGCTTCATCGACTATTGCTTTCCGCTCAGCACTTAATGACTTATTGGTTTTTTGAACAGTATCTTCTGTTCTCTGTGTTCCCTTAGCTTTCTCGTCCAGTAAGCCATTGGTTTCTTCAACATGCTCAAGTGGATTGGCGATAAACTGCCACTCTTCACCCATCTCCGGACTTTTGCCTTCATTCCAGGCACCTTTAAACTCTTCGCCATTCGACATGTTGAAATATTTGTTGCTGAATTTCGGGTCGCTTTGTAAAATGCCGGGAGGAAAGTTTGGCTGAATACTGTCTAATGCTGCCTGAAACATTTGAAAGTGTGCAACCTCTCTGGTCATTAAAAAACGCAGGGATTCAAGTACTAAAGCATCGTCTGTAAATTTCATCAGGTTCTCGTAAACCATTTTTGCACTTGTTTCTGCACCAATATCTAAACGGAGATCCGCTGTTAAATCTCCCATTCCCATAATGTATGTAGCACTCCAGGGGTTGCCAACGCTATCGGTAAGTGTGGGTGTTCCTCCGCTGACAATAAAAAAATGCGGATTTATCATTGCGTCGTGTATGTAGTTTTCTTTTGCCGCTTTTCCATCCAGCATTTTGGTCAAGTCTGATTCATCAGCAGCATTTTTCAGTTCACCGTTTACGCCCGTGAGTAACATTTGTACAGTTGCTCCAACAATTTCAAGATGACTAAATTCTTCGGTTGCAATATCCATGAGCATGTCGTATTCGGCAGGATATGCTTTTCGACAGCCGAATGCCTGGACAAAATATTGCATGGCTGCTTTTAGTTCTCCATTGGGTCCTCCAAATTGTTCAAGGAGTAATTTTGCAAAACGCACATCAGGTTTAGAAACCCGTGCATTGAACTGTAATTCTTTTACGTGATGGAACATAATTTTATTTTTTAATGTGTTTGAGCATTCATGTATAACTTTTATTCTCCAATTATACAATTCAAAAATATGGGAGTTTGTCAAATGAGGCGTTATACAATTTCCGGGAATTATTACATGATTCACACATATATCCGCACCATGCCTTCCTATACCGCAATAAAGGTGCCCCTTAGCTCTGCGTGAAGGGGGCAATGATTTGATAAATATTTTCGCATTGCATCTATAACCTTTTCTGACTGATTTTCACGATTGCGTCCAAATTTTTGAGGCACACCTTGCATCGTGACCAATGTTACTGAGTAATATTTGTCAACTGATATTCATATCATTTGCGATGACCCAATGACCGCCAGTATCTCTCAAAATCCCCTAAAAACCGGCGGAAATTAAAAAGGAGTCATGGTATTTAAACCATAACTCCTTGATAATCTGTGTTGACCTGCCAGGGCTCGAACCTGGACTCTTCTGATCCAGAATCAGACGTGTTGCCAATTACACCACAGGTCAGTATACGGGAAACGTTCCCTTTTGAATTCAGGATGCAAAAATATAAAAACTTTTATAAAATGATTTTATTTTTATGAAATCTTCAGTTTGTTTAATTACTAAAATATACTTCCTGTATTGCTCCTATGGCAGAGCATTAATTCTGTTTGAAATTCATTCTGAATGATAAATAACCAGGTGGTATGTGAATTATTTAACTTATTGATATTAAACAGGCAGATGTTTATTTTTTTTTAATTTTGATATAGCATCACTTACTTTCCTTTTCTTCTTTCATTTGTGCATAAAGCTTGTTGGCAAAGATAAAGTCATTGAGCTGTTTATTTTCTGTTTTTAAAATTTCTTTGTTTGATCCTTCCCATGCAACTTCGCCTTTTGAAATGAAAAGAACAAATTCCCCGATTTCAATTACAGAATTCATATCGTGAGTGTTTATAATGGTTGTCATTTTAAACTCTTTGGTAAGATTCTGGATAAGTTTATCAATAACAGTAGATGTTTCCGGGTCGAGACCTGAGTTTGGTTCATCGCAAAACAGGTACTTTGGGTTAAGGGCAATGGCACGGGCAATGGCTACCCTTTTTTGCATTCCACCGCTTATCTCACTTGGGAATAATTTGTAGGCATTTGGCTCAATGTTAACATGGTCGAGACAGAATTCAACCCTTTCCTGTTTCTGCTTTGCCGTTTTATTGGTAAACATGTCCAGAGGGAATCTGACATTGGCCGCTACCGACAGGCTGTCAAAAAGAGCTCCTCCCTGGAAAACCATACCAATATCGCTTCGCATCTTTTTTCGTTCTTTTTCATGCATCTGAGTCAGGTTTATATCATCGTACCAGATTTCACCTTTGTCAATTTCATATAAACCAAGAATGGATTTTACCAGAACGGTTTTTCCTGACCCGCTCCGGCCAATTATAAGATTTGTAATTCCCTGTTCAAACTGAGTGGAAATGTTTTTAAGGATGGTTTCTCCATCGAACGATTTATATACATTTTTTACTTTTATCATGTCAGCAGCAATTGGGTTAATATTAAGTCGAACAACAATATAAGCACATTGGTGTTCACAACAGCCAGGGTGCTGGCTTTCCCTACATCAAGTGCTCCTCCCTGAACATAGTAACCGAAATATGCCGGTACTGAAGCAACAAGGAATCCAAAAAAGAGTGACTTGATTATAGAAAACGTAACGTAATAAGGATAAAACAGCCATTGTATTCCTGCAATGTAATCTGCGGCAGTGATGACTCCTGCAATTGGTCCGGTTATCAATCCTCCGAGAAGTCCGAAAAATACACTTATTATATACAAAAACGGAAATATAAACACCACTGCAATTATTTTGGGCAGAATCAGGTAGCTGGCAGAATTGACACCCATTATTTCAAGGCTATCGATTTGTTCCGTTACCCGCATGGTGCCAATTTCTGAAGTAATGTTTGACCCAATTTTCCCTGCCATTATCAAAGCCATCATTGTGGAGGAAAACTCCAGAATTAGCGTGTCTCTCGTGCCTAATCCAACAAGAGTGTTAGGATACAGGGGATTAGCCATGCTGTAGGCAAACTGGATAACCATAATACCCCCTATAAAAACTGAAATGATAATTACCAGCCAAACGGAACTTACTCCCAGTGAATCAACTTCATGTAAGAGCTGACGCAGGTACATTTTATGCTTTTCTGGCTTGCCAAACACCTTTTTAAGCATTAAAAAATACTGACCTATATGATAGAAAAATCTCATATTTGTTGTAATTTATTATAAAGCAATAGTTTATGTATTATCGTATTTGCAATTTGTATTCTGTCCGGTTCATTAAATGATGCTTCGGAAAACAGCTGTTGAATCCTGAAGCTGTATTTCGAGGCTAAAATTACAACAATAATGGCTGATATAAAACATTAACCAATAATTGACGTTTTAACAAAAACAAGTAGTGTGCTTGGCACAAATAATTCAGTCAAAATGATATTTTTGCTTTTAAAAGAAAAACAATTCGATGGAGAATAACTACTGCGTAATCATGGCCGGCGGCGTAGGCAGCCGTTTCTGGCCATTGAGCCGTCAGGGCCGTCCCAAACAATTTCTGGATATTCTTGGAACAGGAAAAACCCTTATTCAACAAACTTACGACAGGTTTGCTGCTTTCATACCCAAAGAAAATTTTTTAGTAGTAACCAGTGTCAGATATCGGGATCTGGTAAAAGAACAGCTCCCGGAGTTGAAAGATGAGCAGGTTTTGCTTGAACCCCTGCGAAGAAACACTGCCCCTTGTGTGGCCTATGCCCTGAATAAAATAAAATTAAAAAATCCCGGGGCCAATCTTATAGTCGCCCCTTCCGATCATTTGATTATTAAGGAGGAGGAATTTGTAAGACAGATTAAAAAGGGCCTTGAGTTTATTGAAAAAAATGATTTCCTGCTTACCCTGGGTATTAAACCCAGCCGACCTGAAACCGGATATGGTTACATACAGGTTAAAGAAAGAGTGGAGTTCAATCATCTGGATAACCTGTTTAAGGTGAAAACATTCACTGAGAAACCGGATTTGGAGATGGCTAAAATATTTGTCGATAGCGGAGAATTTTTCTGGAACTCAGGTATCTTTTTATGGTCGCTTTCATCAATAAATTCCGCATTCGAAACACATCTCCACGATATTTCAGCTTTGTTTGCCAAAGGTGAGAAATTGTACAATACTGAAGATGAAGTTCACTTCATAAACAAAATTTACTCCGAATGCCAGGGCATTTCCATCGACTATGGAATTTTGGAAAAAGCACAGAATGTTTATGTGCTTACCGCTGATTTCGGATGGAGTGATTTGGGTACCTGGGGCTCCCTTTACGATAATAAGCAGAAAGATATCCAGGGAAATGTAATTAATGGCGAAAACGTTCTTACCTACGATACCAGTAACTGTATCATTAATATAACTGAAGAAAAAGTTGCCGTGTTGCAAGGTCTGGATGGCTATATTGTAGCTGAATCAGACGACACACTTATGGTATGTCGCAAGGAAGACGAACAACAAATCAAACAGTTTGTAACCGACGTGCGGATTCAAAAGGGAGATTCGCTGGTTTGACAAATGAAAATAATACGGACCGGGAAAAAATTGTTGCTCCTTTCCCGGTCCGGATTTTATTCATCACCTACTTTTTTCGGTTTACTTCCGGAAGGTTACCGGTCCATTTTTTAATGCGATAGTTAATCCGGATGGTTATCATGTACATTACCGGTGACAGTAAAAGGGTGAGGAAAGTCGCAAACGTCAGTCCGAAAATAACTGTCCATGACATTGGCCCCCAAAAGGCTACACTTTCACCTCCCATTGTAATCTGAGGATCGAAACGGGTGTAAAGGGTAAAAAAGTTAAAGTTCAGTCCGATGGCCAGGGGAATCAACCCAAGCACAGTCGTAATGGCGGTTAATAAAACAGGCCGCAAACGCGTTCTCCCGGCTTCCACCAATGCTTCAATCTGGGTTTTGTGAGGAAGAAATGCTTCCTTTGGTAATCCCAGTTCTTCACGTTTACGCACTCTTACCAGGTCGATGTAGTCAATCAGTACAATTCCATTGTTAACAACGATACCTGCCAGTGATATAATTCCAACGCCTGTCATGATTACTACAAACTCCATGTTAAAAATTCCAAGTCCAAGGAACACGCCAATTGTACTGAAAATCACTGTGGCAATAATAATAAGCGGCCGGATTAATGAGTTGAACTGAGTAACCAGTATAGTCATGATTATAGCCACCGATACCAGAAGTGCAAAGAACAGAAATTCACTGCTTTCATCCTGCTCCTGCTGTTCTCCTGTAAACGAATAGGTATAGCCTTTTGGCATTTGGTAATCGTTAAGAAGCTGGCGGATGCGCTGATTGATCTGATTGGCATTATAACTTTCCACAACATTTGAATTGATGGTAATTGTACGTTTATTATCGATACGTGTTATTTTATCGTACGTTGAGGAATATTCATAGCCGGCAACAGCAGAAATAGGTATTTTATTATCATTAATTACCACCTTTTGATTCATAAGAGTAGAAACATCATTGCGATAAGGTTCAGCAAGCCTGATGAAAATATCATATTCCTCTTCGCCATCTTTCAATGTTCCGGCATCGTAACCATACAGGGCATTTCTGAATGCCATGGCTATCTGTTGGGTAGAGAGTTCATACAAGCGTGCCGTTTCACGGTTTACATTTACCACCATTTCGGGCTGATTGACATTGACGTTTAGTTTTAGTTCGTCAATGCCTGGAATGTTGTCTTCTTTTATTATGCGTAAAAAGTCTTCTGATATGAGTACCAGCTGTTCAAATTCGTCGCCTGAAATATCGATGTTAATGGGAGGACCGGTAGGCGGTCCATTATCATCTTTATCTACATAAATTTTTGCTCCTACAAAACCGTGCAGGTTTTCAGTGATTTGCTGCATGATTTTGGCCGTGCTTATTCCTTCCCTGAATTTATATTCCAGAAATGAGATGGATGTCAATGATTTATTTGGACTGGCATCATTTTCAAATGTTCCTCCTCTTCCCACACCAACAGTAGTGGTGACCGATTTCACTACATGTGCTACCGGTTCCAGTGTTTCTTTAATAATTGTTTCAACTTCATCGGAAACTTCATCCGTTTTTTCAAGTGATGTGCCAACAGGTAGTTCCATTGTTACAAAAACAGTTTGAGGATCGGTGTCAGGGAAAAATACAACCCGTGGAGTATTTATAAAAAAGTAGAAAATAATTGAAAAGACAAGCAGCGCAACGGTTCCTCCAAAGTAGATGTATGGCCAGAAACCTGTTAGGGCATGGCGGAGCTGGCGTGTATAAATATTTTCCACCCACACCAAAAACCGGTTCTGGAACCAACGTGCCAGCGGACGTAACAGTATAAGGTTAAGCACCATCAATAAAACAACTGTTGCCAATATGTTTCCCAACAGCCAGATACGGGCAAAGTAAAACAATGCTGCAATCAGAAGGAAGATGCCGGCCTGTTTAAGTGTTTTTTTAATGTTCAGCTTTACATTTATATCATCAATTTTCATAAACGATGAAATAAAAGCAGGATTTAAGATAAGGGCTACAAAAAGCGATGAGGCCAGAACCACGATAAGCGTTTTTGGCAACACACTCATGAACTGTCCCACCATGCCTTCCCACATCAGCAACGGGAAAAAAGCAGCCAGTGTAGTCAATGTGGATGTAATAATCGGATAGGCAATCTCGCTGACTCCTTTCTTAGTGGCTGAAAGTAATGAATATCCCGAATTGTAGAGCCGGTAAACATTTTCCACCACAACTATGGCATTATCAACCAACATCCCAAGTGCCAGAATGAGCGAGTAGAGCACCATGTTATTTAATGTAACACCTGTTTGCTGAAGAATTATAAAGGAGAGAAACATCGACATGGGGATGGCAAGTCCTGCGAACAATGCATTCCGGAATCCTAAAAACAGAAATAGCACAAACACAACCAGTATCATTCCTAAAATAATGCTGTTCTCCAGGTTTTGTATTTCATCACGGATGTAGAAAGATAAATCATCGGTGGTTATTACTTCAAGACCGGCAGGCAGGTAACCCATTTCGCGCTGGTCAATAATGGCTTGCTTTACTTTTTCCGAAGCTTCAAGAATATTCTCTCCGGCTTTTTTTACTACTGAAAGGGTAACCACCGGCTTATCGTTCAGCCGGGCAATGGTCGACTGCTCCTTATAACCATCAACAACTGTTGCCACATCGCGGATATAAACCGGTTTCCCGTTTGTAACCTTTATAATGGTATTGGCAATCTGATCAATGTTTTTAAAGTCAGCAACTGTACGTATGATGCGCCGGGTTTCATCGGCGGTAAATTCTCCTGCTCCAATGGTAACATTTTCAAACTGAACGGCAAGTGCAATATCTTCAAAAGTTAATCCAACCGCATCCAGCTTGAAAGGGTCTACATCAATTTGAATTTCACGTTCTTCAACCCCTCTGATACTGGCTTCCGAAATTTCACCCAATCCTTCAAATTCCTCCTGAAGGATTTCTGCATAACGTTTCAGGTCGCGCATGCTGAAATCACCCGATAAGTTAACGTTCATAATGGGGAACTCTGAAAAATTGATATCCATTACCAGCGGATCGGTATCCAAATCGTCAGGCAGTTCCGAACGGGCTTTGTCAACACGGTCTTTGGTATCCTGTAATGCCTGCTGGACTTCAACGTTGGTATTAAATTCCACCCATATTGTACTTACATCCTGAAACGACCCGGAAGATATCTGCTTAACCCCCTGCATTCCTTTAAGCTCTGTCTCAATAGGGCGGGTGATAAGGTTCTCGATTTCTACCGGTGAGTTTCCCGGGTAAACGGTTTGAACGAAGATGTATGGTATCACTACCTCAGGCATCAGCTCCCTTGGCATCTGGTTGTATGAAAACAGCCCAAAAAATACCAACAGACCGGTAAGAATGTAGACTGTGGTTTTATTTTTTAGAGCCAGATATGTTGGTCTGAACTTTCGCTGAATATTCTGCAGGTTTGGTTCTTTCTCCTTTCCCATTTTTTTAACTTTTATTCAGTTGTTGTAATGCCTAAAATTGAATCAGGGTGCCATCGGAAACCTGGTTATATCCTTCCGAGATAATTTTCATACCATCCCTTAGTCCTTCAGTTACTTCTGTTCTGTTGTTCTGAGTCATTCCGGTTTTAACATGCACTTTTTTTGCTCTCGTGTTTCCTTCTCCGCTTTCTGCAATAAACGTATACTTCCCCTGGAAGTCCTCTTTAATCAACATTGTAGGAACAACAATGGCATCCTGTGCCACATAATTGCGGAATTTTACTATGCTCATCAGGTTTGGTTTGATTTTATTGCCGCGATTATTTATGTCAATCCGAACCCTGAAAGTACGGTTATTTGGGTCAATTGTGCTCCCTACACGTGTTATAGGAGCCTTCATATTTAAATCCAGTGCCGGGAATGATATGTTTACTGTGTCACCCCTGCCGACACTGCCAAGGTATGTTTCAGAGATGTCGGCATAAATTCTTATTTTGCTGATGTTTAGTACTTTTGCAAAGGGAACCTGGGGGCTTCCCATTTCACCTTCTTTTTGATATAAAATGTCCACAACACCATTAACAGGCGATGTAATTTCCGACATGCTGATTTGTGCCCTGAGGCTTTCAACTTTCTTCTCAAGGCTTTCCATATTTGTTTTTGCCTGAAGATACTGCATTTCGGAGCCAATGTTCTGGTCCCATAAATTCTGTTGACGCTTAAAGTTTGTCTGAGCCAGGCTCAGCTGAATTTTTAATTCTTCAAGGCTGCGCTCAAGAGTTTGGGTATTTAGTTTTCCCAATACCTGACCGGCGGCCACCTGCTGGCCTTCGGATATCATTATCTCTTCTATTATGCCTGCCGATTCCGGGCTTACATTAACATCAAGGTCGGCTTCCACCAGGCCTGTTACCTCAATAAAATGTTCAAACTGCTTACTGTCAAGTTCGGTTACCGAAACTTTTATTTCATCTTCTTCTTTTACCCCGGCGAGTTCACTTTCCAGAACTGCAATTTTTTCCTGAAGCTCATTTACCTGTTGTTTGTACTTCTGGAGTTCCTTTCGTTTGCTGTCCTCATCACTTATTGTAGTGCTGTTGCAAGCCCCTAATAATAATGCAGCTGAGAAAATTATCAATATCTGTTTCATAATCTAATTGTTTTCTGGTGTTATAATGTTCCACGCGCTTTTTTCATTTGAATATCGGCCTGCAATAGTTGCATAATTGATGCCACATATGCACCATAAGTTTGAAGGTACTGAGACTCCAGCTGAGAGAGTTCAGTGCTGCTTGACAATCCGTTGCTGAATTTTATTTTTGTTTTATTCAGTATCCGCTCTGCCATCTGGTAATTTTCAACATCGTTTTCATACTTTTCCCTGGCTGTTTGCAGCTCGGCAGCAGCAGTCAGATAATCTTTCTGAAGTGTTGTTTCTGCAAGTTTTTGGTCGTTGGAAGCTTTTTCCATTTCTATTTTTGCCTGCTGAACACTTAAAACTTTCTGTCCCGAATTAAATATTGGAACTGTCAATTGAAGGCCTACAAGTGAGGAAGGAAACCAGGACACAGAAGATCTGAACAGGTTGGCCTTATTTCCATAAGCCGTTTTTGAATAGCTGTAAAATCCGCTCAGGCGGGGCAGAAAGGCTGCTTTTTCGAGCTTTAAAAGCTTTTCCGACACCTGGTAGTTTGTGGTTGCCAGGCGGTAATCAATATGTTCCGATAACTCAAAGCCATTGGTCTGATTCATCGTTATAACGGGATTTAAGAAAATTTCAAGATTATCAGTAAGTTCTATTTCCTGGTCCATTGGGTACCCGAGAGTATATTTTAAAACAACTTTAGCTACTGCAATTTCCCGTTCTGCCTTTAAGACTTCATTCTCTGCATTGCGAACCATGATTTTCATCTGGTCAACATCCAGTTCTTCACGAAATCCGTTATCGAAGTAGGCCTGGGTTTCCTTGAGCAGGTTTTTTGAATTTGCCAGGTTATCCAACATGATTTGCTTGTTTTTTATGCCAATCAAAGCCAGGTAATACGACTGGGCTACAGCCTCCCGGATATTTATTTCAGCCTTTTCCGCTGCATGCTTTGCCAGGTTAAGGTATATTTTTGACGAACCAATCCCTACAATATAGGAGCCATCGAAAATAAGCTGATTTACAGTGAACCCAAAGTCGGAATTATAATCCTGGCCAAACTTGACAGGAATATAGGTGCCCGGTTCTTCTCCAAAAAACTCTCCCGGAATAAGAGATACAGGCAGGTTCAGAAACATGTTATAGTTTGCTGTCCCGTCAACTTGTGGTAAGCCTATGGTAATTGTTTTCCATACTTCCTTTTGTGCCGAAACAACATCGTGTTGAACATTTTTTAATACATAGGAATGCTCCATAGCATAACGCTGGGCTTCCTCCAGTGAGAACTCACGCGGCTGGGCTGCGACTCCTGCCGTTAACAGGAAACAAAAGGGAAGCATGAGCAACAGGGTAATAAATTTTTTCATCCTTCAATCCAATTAAATAGTTACACTTATATGTGTATCGAAAACTTCAACATCATTAATAACCAACTTGTTTTTTTTGCAACAGTGTTTTTTGAAGTGCGCAAATATAGGTATTTGAAATGGTGTATAAACTGTGAATCGGTGAATAGCAGCCTGATGCCTTTAAATTAAAATATTTGAAGGGGTAAAAGGAGATTTTCCACAGGTTAGCTGCTAATTTTCACCGGTAACTCAGTTACCTATTTAGCAGGGCAGCTGCAATTTTTAAATCTGCCGGCCAGGTAATTTTGATGTTTTCGCGGTTTCCCTGGACAAGGTTTATTTTCCCTCCCCGGCTTTCAAGAACAGAGGCATCATCGGTAAATTTTTTTAAATATCTTTTTTGATAGGCTTTTTTAATCAAAGATACCCTGAATGTTTGTGGTGTCTGTACCAAAAAGAAACGTTCCCGGTCGACTGCTCTGCTTTGTGCTCCTTTAACCTCACGGACCGATTCCGGAGATGCAAATACCGGCAGCGCATTTCCCTTCTCCAGGGCTGTCTGATAGCAGTTCTCAATGGTTTGCTGTGAAACCAGGGGCCTTACCCCATCATGTATGAATACGATTCCGTCTTGTTTAATTTGAGCAAGCCCGTTTTTCACTGAATGAAAGCGTGTGCTTCCTCCTTCCACAACTTTGTGACTTATCTGAAACGAATGCTCCTCACAAAGTTTTCTCCAGGTGTCAATTTCTGTACCGGGCAAAACAAGTATAAATTCACAATTCCTGTCATACTCCATAAAAACCTCAAACGTATGCATAAGAAGGGGTTTCCCGTTAACGCTTATGAACTGTTTGGGAACCACTGAATTCATCCTGCTCCCACTGCCTCCTGCCACAATTATTGCATACTTTTTAGCACTCATTATTACTGAAAAATGTTTACATTGGCATAAATGTAAAAAATTAAAGAAGGGAATGGAAAAAGTTTTGCAGTTTCTTAAAGAATTATCGGCACACAACAACAGGGAATGGTTTGAGGCCAATAAGCCATGGTATGTTGAAAGTCGTCAAAAAATTCTTTTTATAACCGATGTATTAATCAACGAAATCAGGAAATTCGATCACAGCATACCACTTCTCGATGCCAAAAATTGTATGTTTCGTATTTTTCGAGACGTCCGGTTTTCAAACGACAAAAGGCCCTATAAAGTTAATTTCGGAAGTTTTATAGCCAAAGGGGGCCGCAAAAGCGAATGTCCCGGATACTACTTTCACATTGAGCCGGGTAACAGCTTCATTGGAGGAGGCCTTTATATGCCTGCAGCTGCGCCCCTGAAAGCAGTGCGCGACCATATTGCTTCGGCAGGTCATGAATTCTCTGAAATTATAAACGATCCTGAATTTAAAACTGAGCTACCCGAAATGTATGACGATCGGTTAAAAACTGCTCCAAAAGGTTTTCCCAAAGATCATGAGTTTATCGAGTTGCTCCGTTATAAATCCTTTGCTTTTTCTAAACCGGTTTCTGATGAAACATTGCTGAAAGGCAGCTTCCTAGATAAAGCTGCAGAAACATACCGAACCCTTTATAAGGCAAATGAATTTTTGCATGAAGCCTTGCGTGAATATTGCTGAAAAATAAATTTGGAACTTGATTACAACTTCTGTACCTTTACATATCTTTAATAGATGACCCATATTTTTTTATCTTCCCGATGAAAAAATAGCCCCGGTGGCTTCGCTGCCGGGGTCTTTTGTTTTATGACCTCCTGATGCGTAAAATCCGTTCTACGGTATCATCAATCTGGGCGGTTGACTCAAAGCCGATGGTCATGCAGTCGACATTGTTGCTTTTAATGACATAGTTCAGCGACTTTTCACGATCTTCATCTCCGGTCAATTCACCACAACCAAAAATCTTCATACCAATCACACCTTTACCGTTGGTTTTAGCCTTATTCAGCACTGCCATTATTTCAGCCGGAGAGCCATCCATTCTTGCTCCGTTATGGTTGATGCGTGCCAGTATAATGTCGGCCCATTCACTACTCGCTGCAACTTCCAATGCTCCCAGATCGTGGCACGATAATCCCACTTTTCCAATGATACCTTTTTCTTTTGCTTCCGAAAAGCCTTCCATATACTTTTTGAATTCATCAGACCATTGGCTGTCGATCATGCAATGCAGCAGCATGATATCAATGTATTCCGTGTTCAGTTCCTTTCGGAAACGGTCTAAACTGTTTTGGAACGGTTCGGCAGTGTGCCAGTCGTTGTGCGAATGTACCATAACTTTTGTAAGCAGGGTGACATTTTCACGGCCCACTTCCTTTGCCGCTTTCCCCACAAAGTGATGTGTCCCGTACATGTCGGCAGTTTCAAAAAAACGAATGCCCCTGTCGTAAGCATGCCTTGCCAGGCTGATGAAGCCTTTTTCTCCAAGCTTCTTCTGATTCGAAGTGCGTTTCCAGCCATAGGAGCCGGTTCCAAGGGCAAGCCCCGAAACCTTCATGCCTGTGTTGCCTAAAACGACTGTGTCAATCATGTCCTGCCCGCGGTGGGTATTGCCTGATAATAACATGCCTGAGCCTAATGCCATTGTGCCTGCCACACCTATGCTGCTTTTGTGTATAAACTTCCTCCTGTTAATTTTTTCCATTATTATAAAATTGACGGGGAAAAATACTATTTTTTTTTGTTGGCAGGAAAAATTTCAGTTGAAAGGGGTTTCTGATAAATAAGATTTCGGTTCCATACATAAGTATGTTATCCATTGTCTAACCCGAAGGTTTAACTTCCTGTAGATAAGGTTTGTTTTTAACTTGTTGTTTATCAGTTAATTCATCTGATTAAGACAACAGTTATTTGATTCCGGATGAATCATTTTCTAACCAATAATAAATTTGATTGTTTGGCTTTTATGAAGAAAATGAAAAAGTGAAGCAATTGATTTCCAAATTCCATTATCGATTAAGAACTTTACCTATTTTTGCGACCATAAATCAAAAACTCAAATTATGAAACGTGTTTTACTGTTATTCGTTTTTGTAACCACCCTTATTTCTGCAAAAGCTCAAAACGTTCAGCTTCATTATGACATGGGCGAAGGAAGAGGATTTTTTACCACTACTGTTGAAATGTTTAAACCCGACAAGTATGGTAATACTTTTTTCTTCATTGATATGGATTACGGTAGCGGAGGCGCTGAAGGTGTAAGTTTGGCCTATTGGGAAATTGCACGTGTATTTAAACCTGAAACTTCTCCTGTAGGTTTTCATGCCGAATACAATGGAGGTATGGGTCAATTTTTTGTTGACGAAACAGCGTTGGCATATTCCATAAATGGAGCCTGGCTGGCAGGTTTGGATTATTCGTGGAATTCTGCCGATTTCTCAAAAGGTTTTTCAATTAAACCGCTTTACAAGTACATTCGCGGAAAACACGATGCATCGTTCCAGTTAACCGGAGTGTGGTACTATAATTTTGGCAACAATAAGTTTTCCTTTACAGGATTTGCCGATTTCTGGAGAGAAGATTTTACATTTGCTGTTGATGGTGATACTGAAACTACAAAGTTCGTGTTCCTCTCGGAGCCACAGCTTTGGTACAATATAAATAAAAACTTTTCATTGGGTTCGGAGGTGGAACTCAGCTCCAATTTTGGCGGAATGAAAGGTTTTAATGTAATGCCTACAATCGGTGCTAAGGTAACTTTCTAAAAAAAGTAATTATGCTTGATAAGTTTTTTAAACTTACAGAAAACAAAACTTCGGTAAAAACCGAAATTCTGGCAGGTGTCACCACGTTTATGACGATGGCGTATATCCTGGCCGTAAATCCTGATATTTTAAGTGCAACAGGGATGGATAAAAATGCCCTGTTCACTGCGACTGCACTTTCGGCGTTTGTTGCAACCCTGGTAATGGCCCTGGTTGCCCGGCTTCCTTTTGCCCTGGCCCCGGGAATGGGATTGAATGCATTTTTTGCCTTCACTGTAGTTTTGGGCATGGGTTACAGCTGGCAATTTGCACTTACAGCTGTTTTTCTTGAAGGAATTATCTTCCTGGTGCTTACGGCTTTTAATATTCGCGAGCTTATTGTAAATGCCATTCCATTGTCATTGAAGCATGCCATTTCAGTGGGGATTGGTTTTTTTATTGCTTTCATCGGATTGCAGAATGCAGGTATTATCGCTGATAATCCTGCCACCCTGGTAGGATTGGGCGACATGGGCTCGCCGGCTGTACTGGTTGCATTGGGTGGAATTGTGCTTACTGCAGTACTGCTTGCCCTTAAAGTAAGGGGAGCATTGCTGATTGGTATTTTTGCAGCCACTGTTGCAGGTATTCCTGCCGGTGTAACACAACTACCTGAAGGAAATCTGGTGAGCGCTCCTCCTTCATTGGCGCCAATAATGTTTCAGTTCGACTTCTCACAAATTTTTACAATCGATATGCTGATTGTGTTGTTCACATTCCTGTTTGTCGATATGTTTGATACGGTTGGAACATTGGTAGGAGTATCATCAAAAGCAGGAATGCTGGATGATAAGGGACGTGTACCCCGTGCAAAGCAGGCGCTTTTTGCCGATTCAATCGGTACAACTGTAGGCGCCATGTTGGGAACAAGCACTGTAACCACATATGTGGAAAGTGCTTCCGGAGTTGCTGAAGGAGGAAGAACAGGCCTTACATCGCTTACAACTGCAGGTTTATTCCTGCTGGCTATATTTTTTGCCCCATTATTCACAATGGTTCCTGCCGCAGCTACTGCAGCTGCCCTGGTTCTGGTTGGCTTCTTTATGATGTCGCCTATTGTGAAAATAAATTTCGATGACTTCACCGAATCGATACCTGCGTTTATAACAATTATTGTTATGCCATTATCCTACAGCATCGCTGAAGGTATTGTTTTCGGAATGCTGGCTTACGTGTTGCTGAAGCTGCTGACCGGAAAAGTTAAAGATATCTCATGGGTTATGGCAATCCTTGCCGTATTGTTCGTGCTTAAATTTTTCATGTAGAATTATTTGTATCACAAAATACTGAAACGGAACCTGGCGTGCATTAATTAGCTGCCGGTTCCGTTTTTTTTATACCCGGTTAAATGCAAGTACATTTCAAAATAATTTACTTTTCGAGGCACTTTTGCGTGCCTCTTTTCTGTTTTTGATTATTTTTGCGTTGTTTATTGAAGGGCTGTTAGCTCAGTTGGTTTAGAGCATTACCTTGACAGGGTAGGGGTCACTGGTTCGAATCCAGTACAGCCCACTTCTTTTCTGCCGAAGTTTTCCGGTTTGATATCCTTTGGACGGAAGTTTTTATGCACGGTTCAATTCGTTCAGCAAATCATCAATATCGAGTTGTTGGGTATACATATCCACCTCTCCTTCCATTGTAGTTGGCCATTGCTCCCTGGGCCTGTCCCAATAAAGTTCCAGCCCGTTTTTATCCGGATCGTTAATGTAAATGGCTTCTGAAACTCCATGGTCGGATGCCTTAAATGGATGACTTACCTCCTGCAGCCTTTTGAGTATTTCCGCCAAATCTTTACGGGTAGGATAAACAATTGCTACATGGAATAACCCCGTAGAACGCACAGGGGGCGGTGGGGCATTTTTACTGTACCAAACATTAAGCCCGATATGGTGGTGGTAACCTCCTGCCGAAACAAATGCCGCCTCATTTCCGTAACGCATTACCAATTCAAAACCGAGCAACCCGCAGTAAAAATTCAGCGAACGCTCAATATCCGACACTTTAAGATGAACATGCCCAATCCGCGCCTCGCCCGGAATGACATACTTACTTTGTTCTGTATCCATACCTGTGATTTATTAACCTCTTGGTTGTTGAAAAACGCCATCAGGTAACCAATTGTTCAATCAAAACTGTTTACAGAAAAAAATGTTATGTTACCGGAACAGGTGAATTTGTTCGTTAAGACATAATTTAGTTATACAAATAAAGCCGCATTCCGGACAATAATTTAATTGGCGGAATTTACCTGCTAAAGAAAGGTCCATTTATTAGTCAACCTTCTTGTTTTCACCGGCCCCTGCCCGTATCAAATTCGCAAATTTGCGATTTTGATACGGCCAGGGTATGTCTAATGTATAGTGCAGATATGAAGTCAGACAGGAAATTTATTACCACGGGTTACTTTACTTTCAGTTACAGAGTATACATTTTAAATGCCTGTAATCTGATGGAGTTTCGCATTATACCTTTCCGTGTTGGTTTAAATAAAGTAGCAAAAGCATAAAACAAACCCGCGGGTTAAAATGTTAAAAGCAGTGATGATGATGTAATAAAAACAAAAGTTTGTTATGTCAGCATTTGAAATTTAATGGTTTTAACACTTTTAATAATTAACCCACATGAGCAACATTCTTTACATTATTGCAGTAATTCTGGTTATAGCCTGGTTAATCGGATTTCTTGGATACAGTGCAGGCGGGCTTATTCATATTTTACTGGTAATAGCGATTATTGCCGTACTTATCCGGTTATTTACCGGCAGGAGGGTATAAACTGGTCTTTGGTTCTTTGAAATCAAAACCAAATCAAACGAAAATAGATACAATCGAAGTTTAAATTAAAAATTACAACAAGCATGAGTACAGGAAAAGTTTTACTTGGTGTATTACTTGGTGCGGTTGCAGGCGCTGCCGCCGGAATTTTACTGGCACCGGAAAAAGGAACAGACACACGTGAAAAACTTACTGAAATGAGCGAGGAATATCTTGATTCAGTAAAGGATAAGTTTGATGATTTGTTGGAGAACATATCGGACAAAGTAGGAAAAATTAAAAAGGATGTGGCCTGATTGGCTGCGAAAAATAAACCGGCAGGCTTATACCCGCCGGTTTATTTTCCATTTATTGAATAAAGTGACTTAGAAGCTGGAATCCGGAACAGGATTGCAGTATCCGATACGATGCTTTATATTACAATAAGTTTATTATTTTTAAAGTGTTGTATTAGGTTTCAGTGGCCTTGTGGAAGTGGTTGATTTATTCAGTTCGCTGAGGTCTTATTTTTATGATTTCTTTTTTTGATTTTTATTCAACAGTGATACCCTTATAAGTTAATAAAGACTTTTATTTTCCATACAATTAAATATCTACCTTGTACAGTCATTTGTGGGAGTTTTGATTAAAGTGAATTTCAGCGCATGAAACAAACCTGTATAATGATTGTTTATTTTAAATGACAATAAATGCAAACATTATGAAAACAAATTTAGTGCTCAGAAATTTTATTCTTATAATAGCTGTAGTTTTATTTTCTTCATGTGCCCAGACTGTTCAATTTCAAAATTCAGCAGTTGTTCCGGCTGCGCAAGGCAACGTTAAAGTAAAACAGGACGATAATAATAATTACAGGATTCAGGTAAATATAAAGGATCTCGCTGATATTGAGCGGCTGGATCCGGCAAAGGAAACTTATGTGGTTTGGATGGAAACAAGGCAGGGTAATACCGAAAACCTTGGCCAGTTAAGAAGCACCAGCAGTTTTTTGTCGAACCAGAAAAAGGCTACCCTTGAAACAGTATCTTCCTATGAGCCTTTTCGGGTTTTTGTAACTGCTGAACATGGAACAAATCCACGATATCCCGGTAATCAGATTGTATTGTCAACGGAAACTTTTAATCCTTAAATGCTTAATGGGGAGGATTTATTGAAAATATTTAATAAGAAATACCGAAGGGCACGTATTAATCAGTGATACGTGTCCTTTTTATTTTCAAGATAGTAGCGCTGGCTGTGAAAATTTCGAGTATATTTAATGAAGTCTCAGTTAAAGTCCAAGCTTCAGGAAATAAAGCTTTAGCTGGTTCAAAGTAATTATAAGATGCCTGAAATAACGGAAAGAGTTAGGTGGCGTTGGATTGAAATAAGCGCCGTTGTATTGACAGGAGTTATGAAGTATGTATTCATGGACTGGCTTGAGTTGAGGGTATTTTATATTGTCGCTGCCTGTTTATTCTGGATAACTTTTATATATTTAAGGTACCGCCGGAACAACCTGATACTAAAGCAATGGGGATTCCGCAAAAAGAATTTTAAAAAAGCATTTTATTTTCTTTCACCTTTTGCACTGGCTGCAATTGTAGGGGTTATCTGGTATGGGATTAAGTTTAATGCTACTTTTCTTAACCGAAATGTTATACCAATACTATTATTGTATCCGGCCTGGGGAATAATTCAGCAATTTTTAATACTTGCACTTGTAGCCCGAAATTTATTTGCTCTCCAAACTTTCAGGCTTAGCAAAATTCAAATTATACTATTAATTTCCGCTGTATTTTCTTTGGTACATTATCCAAGTTTCCCACTGGTTGTTTTCACCTTTTTCATGGAACTTTTATTTGGACTGGCCTATTTTAGGTGGAGAAACCTTTGGCCTCTGGGTCTTTATCATGGATGGGTCGCCAGCCTTGTTCTGTTTTTTGTTCTGGGACGTGATTTGTGGGATGAATTGTGGTCGATTTTTTAATTGATTCATTTTTTCAGTTAACTGTAAATACATTACAGTGATTCTAGATGTGAAAAAAGCGCTTCAAATCGGTTGCTTTTTTTAACCGGTAATGGATGTACAGTAAAAGAAAGGAGATTAATAGGGCCGAAACCATAACTATCAGGCTCCAACCAGGAATGATGTTACTGTTGTTGTACAAAGAAATAAGTCCATCGATGCATACACAGATAATACCTGCAGCGATAATCGACCAGGCAATTACATTCAATCCTTTTTGTTTTGCTTTACGTATTAAATAAACAAGTGTAAAAACTGTGCTATAAGCTACCAGTAAGATGATGATTCCAGGCACTGTTTTCCAGCCGGTTCCACCGGCATAAGCATCAAACAGGAAAAACAGAAGGGCGAACGACAGAAAGCTAAGACCTGCCAGGGGTATCCATTTGTTGTGCAGGAAAGTATTTAACGTAAAGTTTATGAACAGCACCACACTTATGGTAGCAGGGTACCTCGACCAGGTTATGGCGTTGTTACTTAGGTAGTCGATTAGCAGGGTAAGCACTATTGCTGAAATGAAAATCAGCCCCGAAATTTTCCAAAATATTTTTCTTTTCTGAATCCCCGATAACTGCTGGAAATCGGTTAATACTCTTTGCTCACGTCCAATTCTGCCCGATTTCTGAAACGTTTGGGTTATTGAAGCTCCATCAAATAAAGGTTCTCCGCATAAAGAACAATAACTGGCATTTTCTTCCGATTCAACTCCACAATTTGGACACTGTTTCATAAGTTTTCCTTATTTGATTCCAATTCAACCGGAATGTTTTGATTGCGAAGGAATTGAAGAAATTTATCTTCAAATTCATTCGATCGGGTAACATTTCCAAAACTTAATACAAGTTTCCCGCCAAATCCTGCAATCCCGCAACTGATTTTAAGCATTTTGTTAGGAGGAGGTGGAGTCATAACAAAATAATCAATCATTTTTTCTGCTTCAGCAGGCAATTCAATTTTCCCTAAGTTGGTAACGACTCCACTGTATTGGCTTGTACCAAGTGAATAATACTTCAGTCGCAGGATAAGACTTTTTATAAATAAAGGGATGCTTCTAATGTAAATTTTCTTTTCGCTTCCCACATTCCTTGCAATATTTTTATTGATAAGTTTTTCGTCGGTTTCAAGTTGAGTCTGGTGAAACACCGATTTAACGATTTCGTCGAAGGAATAATGCCCCAGGCGTAAATCAATTTCAGGCATAACAAAGAGGGAAAAGTTTCGCATTGTTTTTGATGGTAAAATCTGGCGTAGATTTACAGGCACCTGTATCCGCAATCGTTTACTCTTCTTAAACTTACCGGGGACATTCAGTTCTTCATAAATTTCCTGCAAAATAAACAGGTAAACGGCCACCAGGTATACAGTAATACTTACTTCTTTTTCGCGTGCCACTTTTTTCAATTGTTTAATGGGTATTATAACATTAAGCAGGGAGAGCCGGGGAGTGGGTTTAAGAGGATAAGGCAGATGAAAGGCTTTTGACTTTTTAACCATGGGGGGAATGTCTGCCTTAAAGTATCTTTTATAAGCATCTTCATATTCCTCTTCATTTATCCGGCTTTCCAAATCCCGGTAAAATTCCTCCGGAATGTCAGCTCCGCATTCTTTGGAATATAAAATCAGGACAGTTTTTAAGAATTCCAATCCGGCGGAGCCATCCGTCAGGATGTGGGAAAATTCTGCACTGATCCTATTGTTTTTCGCCCTTATCCTTATCAGGAGGTTATTTTTTTCAAATTTTCGGCAATAAGGTTTTTCATCCACCTCAACCGGAAAATGACGGGAATGTTGCTCAAGATAATACCAGAAAAATCCTTCCTTAAGTTTTACCCTCAGGTAAGGGTAACGTTGCTCTGCCAGCAATACCGACTTCCTTAAAGGTTTTATCTGTACCGGTTGTTTTAATGCTGCAGTTATTCTGAATACTGCAGTAAAATTTTTATTAATTACAGCAGGGAATATTTTTGCAGCATTGTCGAGGGTGAACCAGAATTTACCGGCTTCGGATGACCTATTGCTGCTGACATTTTCCAAAAAATTTTATTTTAATGAATACATTATGATGGCCTATTCAAATTTATGAAATTTTTTAGTTGAAATGAACTCCTTCAGGAGTTATCTGGAGTGACAGACCAATTGATGTGGTTTATTTTGCTGCAACTTGTTCCACTTCATTGAAAACACGAAAGAAATTGCCTCCCCAAACCTTAACTATTTCTTCTTCGGTATAACCCCGCCGGAGCATTTCGCGGGTTATGTTGGGGAACTGGCTGACATCCTGACAATCCTTAAGGCCGCCACCGCCATCGAAATCACTTCCTATTCCAACGTAGTCGATGCCCACCAGGTTTTTTACATGGTCGATATGGTCAACCAAATCTTTTACTGTTGGTAATTCCTTAGGATATTTTGAACGGGTCGCGCGCCACAGTTCCCTGAATGCTTCCTGCTCTGCTTCATTCTTATTTTCAAATTCAGCATTATAGATTTTCCTGAGTTCCTGCATTTTTTTAAAATGTTCGGTTGTAGGATCGGGATCTTTAACATAGTCATCGAGCAGGCATATCTGGATTACCCCTCCATTTGCAGCCAAAACCTTAATCATTTCATCGGTCATGTTCCGGTGGTGGCTGGCAATAGCCCTTACGCTTGAATGGGAGGCAATTACCGGTGCTTTGCTGAGTTTGACAACATCGAAGAAGGCTTTGTCGGATACGTGGGATACGTCAACCATGATGCCCAGGCGGTTCATTTCTTTAACCACTTTCTCACCAAATTTGCTCAGACCGTTATGCTCAGGACCTTTTGCATCGGAAGAAGAATCGCAGATATCGTTGTTTTTTGAATGGCAGAGGGTAATGTACCTCACCCCCCGATCGTAGAATTCCTTAACCCGGCTTAAATCTGTTCCCAGGGGGAATCCGTTTTCCATGCCTATATAGATTGCTTTTTTCCCTTGTGACTTAAGTCTGGCGGCATCATCAGGTGCAGTTGCGATATGTGCAATATCCTGATACCTGGCACATGCTGCATAGGTGGAATCAATCATTTGATGGGACAGGCGGTAAGCTTCTTCAACCATTTCCGGCGTACGTTCACGCTGACCTGTAAACGCTGCAAAAAAGATGGCATCGAGTCCGCCTTCTTTCATACGTACAAAATCAACCCGGCTTCCGGGCGCTTCGTTTTTCTTTCCCAAATCCAGTCCCTGCTCAAGCAAAGCCATAGGGGTATCAACATGAGTATCGACAGTAAGTGCTTTGTGATGTACTTCCATTACCTTTCTTTCGAGAATTTCATTTGATGCAAATGCTGAAGGTAGGATTATGAGCATTATCGACAGATATACTAGCTTTAACATAAGATGAACCGGATTAAAAACTGTTTAAACTGCAAGTTTAAAAAAAATCAGCTTTAAATGCGGGAATAATGATAAATAAGATGCATTGAAAAGAATTTCCTGTCGTGGAAAATTCAGTTTATAAAACGAATTTATAACTCAATTCCAGTTTGAGCGTGGTATAATTAAAGTCTTTCCATCCGGTTTTATATTCCAGTTTCCAGTCGAAGGAATTTCCCTGATGAACCAGTTTTGTCCGGTAGACCACCGGAAAATTATATTCCTCCACCCCCATGTAACTGTATGCACCGTAACCGTCATATCCGCCGGCTTCGTTAAAAAACAGAAAGTTCCGGTGTCTGAGCATTATTCCGGCTTCAAGCAGGGGACCTTCGTCTTGTGCCATTTCCACTTTGTTGGTTTGCCAAATGTATATACCTCCCATGGCAGCAAAACGAACTTCATCAAGAAACTTATTTTCGGGGAAGTAACTTTTTCCTGCGGCTGCATAAAAATAGTGCGCCGGACCGTCTGTATACCGGCCATGCAAAACAGAGCCGGTGGTGGTTTTCATGGAATAATTAACTGCCAGATCAGGTAATACCCTTCGATGCTTCAGCAGTTGAATAAAGGTACTTATCCACAAATCTCCACCACTTGTCATCCATCCTTTATCGTCGTAGTATATTTGGCGCCAGTCGCGCACCTGATTTGATGTACGGAAAGTTTCTGTCGGATATCCCCAGATTTTTACCGCCACTTTTTCGGGAGCTATTACCCAGTGAAAGTCGAGGTATGAACTCACTGCTGTATCTCCTTTCATTACATTCAGATGAGCTCCTGTTGTAATCCACGACAGGCTGCCAATATCGGCATAGTCCATTTCCGGAACCGGCAGCGCATTGGGGCCAAGTTTTCCGGGAGCTATCTGGATCCATTTGCTTATATGGCTGCTGCCGTAATCAAACCAATCGGAAGTATTCCTGGACTGGCTCCGGGAACCGACAGAAAAAATCAGAAAAATTATCAGAAACTTGACCCGCATGCAGACAGTAATTTTTTCATAAGTTTACTAAATTACTATAACACACGTTAAATAAAAAAGTTAATGTTTTTGATTAACGGGCACAAAAATTGAATGAATTTGCTGGTGTGAATCGCTACAGGTATTTTTGCTTATATAAATGAAGAAAGACAGGTTTAAAATAATAAGGTGGTTAATAATTCCTGCATTGGCAGTGGTGGTGTTTGGTTTAATAAGGATTCTGTCGCATTATCCTTTGATTGTTGAAAAATATTATTCGCAGGGGGTGTATCCGGTTCTGGCTTCCTTTATTTCCTTCCTGAGTAAATGGGTTCCTTTCTCGCTCGACGATCTGTTTTATTTTCTGCTGATCGTTACCGGGATAAGTGTTCTAGCGCTGCTTGTTTTAAGGAAGATCACCTTGAAGAAGTCGGGTTTTATTGTTTTGAATATTTTGGCCGCGGGATATGTGCTTTTTTACCTGTTGTGGGGATTAAATTATTTCAGGGCCGGCGTAAATGACCGGCTTGATATTGAACCACGGACATCCGACGCAGAGGAGTTTATGCAGGTTTTTAAAGATCTGGCAGAAGCTGCCAACAATTCCTATACGACGTTTGAAGATTTTGATAAAGCTGAAATTAGTCGATTGATTGAAGATTCCTACAGGCAGCTTGCTCCTGTTCTGAAGCTGGACTACCCTGCAGGCAGCCGCAGGGCAAAGGATATAACATTGAGTGGTTTTTTTGCACAGGCAGGTATTTCCGGATATTTCGGTCCGTTTTTTAATGAAGTGCATATCAACAGCTTCTTATTGCCTGTGGAATATCCGTTTGTGCTGGCACATGAAAAAGCCCACCAGTTTGGCATTACCGGTGAAGCTGAAGCTAATTTTTACGCCTGGCTGGTGTGCAGTAAAAGTAATTCAAGGCAGTTGCAGTATTCTGCCAATCTCATTGCTTTAAGATATTTCATAAATCATGGATTTCGCCAGGAAGGGTTTCGTGAAGTAATTTCCAGCCTCGATGAACGGGTGGTAAAAGATATCCGCAGAATAAGAGAGCACTGGATGGGTTTGAGAAATGAAAAGGTTGAGGCTGTTGCTTCCAGAGTTAATGATGCCTACCTGAAAACAAACCGGGTTGAAAAAGGAATACAGGATTACACCGGCATTGTAAAACATATCATGGAATTTTCATTCGACTCTTCATTTCAAAAAAAAGCTGGTTTTTAAGCCTTGCTTCTTTGGTTTTACCGGCCCCTTTCATCAAATAATCAGGCACAATTAATCGTGAGCATTCTTTTTACAGAGTGCTTAACAACCATTTTAGCAGAAACAGGTACTGGTAATCTCTGTAAAAATTAGTAACTTAGATAAGTGGTTTTAGAGAGATGGCTATATTGTAGGATCGGTATGGTTAAAAGATTGAAGTTTCCACTTTAATTATTGAATTCAGTACATAAGCATAAAGACTAAAAAAAAGAATTATGAAACGGAGAAAATTTATCAGGGACAGTGCTATTGGCACTTTTGCACTGACTATTCCTGCCATTCGGAGCTTTGGCAACAATTTTGCGCCAAATTATGAAATTCCGCGCCGCACCCTTGGTAAGACGGGTGAAAAACTTTCGGTTATTGGTTTTGGAGGTATAATGTTAAACGATAATCCACAGGAATTTGCCAACGAGCTGGTAGCCAAATCATACGATTTGGGGGTGAATTACTATGATGTTGCTCCATCCTATGGAAATGCTGAAGAGCTTCTGGGGCCGGCATTGAAACCTTACAGAAAGAACTGCTTTCTGGCATGTAAAACCAATAAGCGCGATGCAAAAGGGGCTCAGGAAGAACTTGAGAATTCATTGCGTTTGCTTCAGACCGATCACTTCAACCTTTACCAGCTGCATGCTCTTACTTCAGTTGATGAGGTGGAAACTGCGTTTGCGCCCGGTGGTGTAATGGAAACGATTGAAAAGGCCAAAAAAGATGGCAAGATAAAGCATGTAGGGTTTTCGGCACACGATGTGGATGCTGCCCTAAGGGCCATGGAATATTACAAGTTCGATTCAATATTGTTTCCCATTAATTTTGCCAGCTGGAATACAGGCGATTTTGGACCACAGGTATATGCCGAGGCTGAAAAGCAGGGAATGGGTATCCTGGCATTAAAGGCAATGGCATTGACAAGATTGAAGAAAGGTGAAGAAAAATACTATAAAAATGTGTGGTATAAGCCAATACTTGATGAAGAGGTAATGAAAATGGCCCTTAAATTTACCTTGTCGAAAAATATAACCGCAGCCATTCCCCCGGGGAAAAATACCTTGTTCTTAAAAGCTCTCGAGTTTATGAATGAATATGAATCGATTACCGCTGAAGAAACCCGGCACCTGCAAGCTCTGGCAAAAGATACAGAACCGATTTTCAGGCATGCCTGATATTAACGGACTACCTCAGTTCTATTGAGGTAGTCCCGATATTATGTCCGTCGGCAAACAGGTCGACTGTGTAATTCCCCGGCATTAAATCGGCTTCTCCATTGTTATCCCAGAAAATTGCCACCGGCAGGTCGTGTCCTTCATAAACCACTTCCCGCATGGCAGAGTATTGAATTTTTAAGTCTTCAAACTGAAAAATATTGTTTTCCGATTTGCTCATCAGCAATTGGTCGGGACGCATTATTCGTACATAGATGTTTTTAGTTCCTCGTCTGGCGGTAACATTTTCAGCCAGCACAAAATAAACGCGTAACTGTTCGGCGCGATTGGCAAAGCGTGTTTCCTTACTCCTTGAATTCAAAGCATCGGCTACCAGTTCCCGTACCTGCAACACAGCAGCACGTTCAAGATTTTTTTCGAGCATCTGTTTTTCTTCTGTGAGCTGCTGTTTTTCAGTCTCTACCTGTTTGTATTGTTGCTTTACTTCGAGGTTTTCGGCCAGCAGCTCCTGGTTGCGACGGTTCAAAGAATCGATCTGCACCACGAAATTGCGCATGATGCCGCGCAATGTAGTTACCTGTTTCTGATAGGAATTTATCTGTTGGAGGCTTACCTTTTTCGTTTGTTCAATTTCCGTCAGCAGGTTCTTTACCTTCGACTGGGCCAAATATAACTGTTCGTTTATTGTATCATTCTCGGTTGACAGCGAATCATAACGGTAAACAAGGCCACTCAGTTCAACCTGGATGGAATCTTTTTCCCTGTTCAGCTCCTTAACAATGGTCCTGTGCTCCCTGTCTTTCATGAAATAAAGGACAGCCAGGGTAACCAGAACTACCGAAAGAACAATTACAATAATGTTATTTCTTCTCTCTTTTGCTTTGATATTTTGGATATCGGGTTGATTCATTGCTTTAATTTTTCATTTAGAACGTTGCAAAATTAATAATCTTTTGTCTGCCGCAAACTAAATTAACGACTGTTAATAAACTTTACACATTCAGCTGCAAATCAGATTAAAGCAAGTTGCCGATCCTTACTCCCAAATAAACGGTGCGGGGGGCTCCTGGCCCGTAAATGTAGGCAGGATCACGGTCAATACCAGTATCGAAATCTTTTTGATAGGAATTCAGAAGGTTTTTTATTCCTGCATTCCATTCCAGTTTTAAGACATCGGAAATCCTGATGGTATAAGCAGCCTTTATTCCTGCATCAAAAAATGCCTGGGAAGTACGCAGTTCTCCTTCTGAGGGGGTTTCCAATTCAGGACCGAAATAGGGGATGAGCATGGCACCTGTATAATTACCGGTTGCTGAAAGGTTGAGTTTCAGCGAAGGTGAATAGTTGAGGCTGATGTAGCCATAGTTATCGGGAGACCTGAAAAAACGTTTTTGATTAAATTCCTGCTCTTCTTCAAAAAGGGCTTTTTGGAAGGTAAATCCCGACTGCATTTGCCACCTGTTGGAGGGGGAGGCATTGAATTCCAGGTTAACACCTTCTACAGTTGCCCCTTTTTCTGCATTCGTACGTGTGTAGATAACAACCCCGTTATCATCCGGAGTGCCGTATTCATTGGCAAAAGGGTTCATCAATTGGGTGAGAAAACCTTCTGCCAGGAATTGATATTGCCACTTTCCTTCATTCCAGGTGTAGTTTACCGAAGCAGTGAAGCTGTTTGAAGTTTCTTGTTTCAGAGCGGGGTCGTTTCGGTGCAATACCTTGCGCGAGCCCGATGTTTCGATGTGTAAATCTTCGTCGAATATCTGGGGAGCCCTGAATCCTTTTGCATAACCCGCCCTCAGCTGCCAGTGATGTCCGGGTTTGAACAAAAGACTAATGCGGGGGCTAAAAACATTTCCTGTTACCTCATTCGTTTCTCCTGTACGATCAGCAACCCGGTAATGGTCGTAGCGCATTCCGGTTGTGAGCACCCACATATCGGCTGTCCATTCCAACTGGAAGAAACCTGCCTGAGAAGAAAGTTGCTGATCGGCAACCAGAGTATTTCCAAAATGAATGTCTTCTTCGTAATCGTAATAGCCCAGTTTAAAGTCCTGCAGGTTACTGCCGTTAAACTCAAGACCTGTGGTCAGAGAGGCAGGAGCTATTAAAAATTGTTCGAATTGCCTAAGGTATTGAATGCCTGATGAAAATGTAAAATCAAGTGTTTCGCCGTATGCTGAAGGATCCTGGTTCGCACCGTAATACGAATCCCGGTTAACCTGTTGGGCGGAAAAGAATACAGAAAACTTGTCGGCTTCACGCATTAGCAGGTCAAAAGTAGCTGCCCCCGAATGTATGCTGTGATCTACACTTTCGGCAATGTCAGATTCATGCAGAGGGAGTTCAAACTTATTTCCTCCGCGCCTGAATTCGTTGATGTGAAAATAGTCAAAAGTAAGTTTTCCCCGGTTGGCTATACGTTGAAAGAATCGTGCACCAAGCGTGCTATTATTGATCGACGACAATTCGGAAAATCCATCGTCATTAGCATCAAATGGGTTGCGGTTGCGGAAGAATCCAAACAAAGTCAATCCGGTTTTGTAGTCGTCGGAGACAAACGAGCCGTTCATGTTCAGGCTGAAATCGGAAGAAGGGTTTATATAGGCTTTTCCCAGCAGGCCATAACTGCTTTCAATTGTAAAAGTGTTGGCCACAGGGTCCTTTGTAATCAGGTTAACAGTTCCGGCAATGGCATTGCTTCCATAAAGGGCAGAACCACCGCCGCGGATTACCTCTACCCGATCGATCATATTAGCCGGAATAAGCTCAAGCCCGTAAACTCCGGCAAGCCCACTGAACACAGGCCGGGAATTAATCAGGATTTGAGTATAAGGGCCTTCCAGTCCGTTCATCCTTAGCTGTGAAAAGCCACAGTTTTGGCAGTTGTTTTCCATACGAAGGCCCGGAGAGAAGTTTAACCCATCACTGAGCGTTATGCTTTGGGTGCGCTGGAGTAAATTAGGGCCAATGCTGTTTACTATAGTGGGAGCATCATGGCGACTCCTGGAATTCCTGTCGGCCGATACAATAATCTGTTCAATTCCAATATTATCAGGCTCCAGCTCAATTTTTACCTCGATATTGCTGTTGCTTTTCAGTGAAAGTTCTTTTGAATAGGGCTTATAGCCTACGGCTGATACAATTACTGTTTGTTGACCAACAGGCAGGTTTAAAAGTTTAAAACTGCCGGTTGCATCGGCAGCTGTACCTATGGTTGTTCCTTTAACAAAAACTGTGGCAAAAGGAATGATATCATTATCAGAGGTTACTGTTCCGGTAATTACGACTTGAGTACCCGGTAATTTTTCAGGTTCGCTGGCATTAACTGTAAAAAATCCGATCAGAAGGAAAAGTAATGTTACAAAGAATCTCATTGATGTATTTTAGTTTTTGATTTTTTTACCAACCCGCATATTTGGTAAGCTTAAGTTTTACGAATGCAAAAATAATTTTGCAGCCTGTCATGTGAAATCCCTAAAAATGGTGATTTGTACTGATGCCTGCAGTAATTGCAAATTTAATATCGGTGGAAAGGAATGTCAGCAGTTTTCTGCCGGGGGATCACGTGAGTCGGTATTGTAAAGCCAGACAATATAAGGAGATTGTTCTTCAGTGGGAATGAAGATGTTTGGTGTTGAGATTGTACCGGTTTCGAAGAATTGTTCCTCTGAATGGGCGAAATAATCGAAAGCTATCAAACCGTAAAAAAAGATTTCTGCCTGTGTGTGGTTGTGACTTTTTATCGGAGCATCATTATTTTTCTCCAGTGGATGGGAATGAGTAATTATTTCGTTGCCGTAAACGTGTGCATGTTTATTCTGCAACATCTGGTTAACGGTAAACAACATTACCGTAAAAAGTAAAATATATGAAAACTTAATATTTTCTCTTAAGTATATCATTAGCATGAATTCCGTGGTAAAAATAGAACTTTATTTTTTTCCGACATATAAATCAGCCGAATAACAAAGGTGTTCGACAACAACTATATTTTTTTGCACAGAGGTACAATAATGCACGACCCGTTTAAGAATAAATAGAAAAAGAAACTCTCGCTCCATTCAGGAGAGGATGAAGGAGGAGAGTTTCAGGGAATGGCGGGTATATGTGTGGGAGAATATATTATAATCAGTTACTGGCCGGGGAAATAATAAAGTTGGTTCTTATAACCGACTTTAAATTATTGTGGCTAACGATCCAGAAATTGCTGATGGCATTCATATAGCTTGTAAATGCTTCGTGTGGGCTTCGAAAAGGATTGAAATTCTGTTTTGAAAATTCTTCCAGGAAGAATGAATCGCTCATGTAAAGGAAGTTGTTAATATCCTGCAAGTAATCCCATGCTTCGGGTAAATAGGCGGAACCGGTTGTATTTATTGTTTTATAGATGTTTTTAAACTGTTTAAATGCTTCTTTTTGCATGTTATTCTTCAGCCAGTAATCAGGGGCTTTAAACTGTTCCATCATTTCTTCCGAATAATTGTTGTCGATGGAGAAATAGTTTGCAATTTCCTCCAAATCGGAGAGTGAGTAAAAAGAGCATTTCGTTTTATTCAGGAGCAGCTCTATGTTTTTCTTCCATTTACTGTAGTTGGAAATGTTTTTAGCCAGTGGATCGAACACCAAAACCAGCGGCCTGACCATCGAGACGTGCTTCCTGAGGTATCTTAAAAAAGGAGCGATAGTATTTGATTCAGGATTTTTAAATTCATAAGATGAGAGATGCTGGAGCTTTTGACTTAATGAATAGTTTATCAGAAATTGTGATTTTTTCTCATGTAAAATATTTTCTTCCCAGCAATTTTTTCTCAGGTGATTTGAACAGGTAAAAATTGTTTTGCATCCTTGAAAAGGCTTAAAATCAGAATAATTTTTTGTATTCAATGGTAAGTCTGCCATGAAGACTCTGGGCAACTGCCCAAAAGTAGCTTTAATGGTTCTTCTGTGGAGGTTTGTCTGAAGGGTCAGCTCCTTCTGGATAAACGACGACAGAATTGAATTTGACCAGGGTCGGGCCATGAATTCAACTGCTCCTTTCGTTGCTAAATGCTTGATTCCCTCAAGCACCTGAGGAGCGTACTTTTCAAGCAGCTTAATTGAAATCCCTGATATGGAAAGTGCCATCTTAAAACGGTCTCCATATTGGTCCAGTAACATTTCAGCCGATTGCAGGAAAGGCAATAATTTATTTTCAGCCAATTGTTCTGCATGATTGCGGGTTTGCCTTTCATTGTAAAACTTATCGGTAATTTTCATCTCTGAAAACGGATGCTTGTGGTAAATCACCGGTATGTGGATTTTGGTGCAAAGGGCAATTGATTTCATATTGTTTGCTTGCTGCTTACTGCATAAGAAAATAACATCGATTTAAAAAACCACCCCAAAAGCAGGCACTGTCATACCATATTAATCCTAATCCATAATAAAACGAGTATGGATATTAAATTAGCCAGCTGTTAGCTGGTGAAGAATAATAAGTGTTTGCCGGTGCTTCTGCTTTTGGTGGCGTATCCTTTCAATTAATCATCTTCATGGCAGCTGCCATGGAACAACAAATTGGTTCCTGCTTTTTTCTTCCACAAAATTTTCTTCAGTAACCTGTTTCAATTCCCTGGTTGTTTTTGTTTCAAAAACTTTTGGAATCTGCAGATAAGTATCCTTAAAATCCCGATTCCGTTTGGAGTAATAATTCATGCTGTACTTCATAACCTCTTCTGTATTAAATCAACTTAAAAAACAATTTTAAATGTGTTTTTGTTTTTTGCAGGTTTCTTTTCAGATTAGAAGTGCAAAGATATTAACACAATCAAGTTAATAAATTTATTTGTGATTCATTATTCTGTTCATTTTATTCATTTATGACACATTTAATTGTATTAATCTGCTGATTTATTCTTAACTTTAACAGTAGCAACAAGCACATGCCTTTCCTTTTATGTTGTTTATTATTAACGTATTCAGCACAGCAATAGACTTGCTTTTCCTGAAAACAGCAGCATTGTCTGAATTGAAATAAAGAACGAAAACAGAGGAAGTAAAAGAATGCACAATAATAATTCAGAAAAGATTCAATATAAGGAACTACTTAAAAATAAACTTGAACAAAAGTTCGGTAAGAAGGTTGAATATTCAAAAGACTGCAAGCTGCTTGCCATGCAGGTTTATCGTGAGACAGGAAGACAGTTAAGTATGTCTACCATTAAACGATTTTTTGGGCTGACTCATTCACCATTCAACCCTTCAAACTATACACTTGATACTTTTTCCAGTTTCCTGGGAGCGGAAAACTGGCAAGGATTTATTGAGTCGAATAAAAGTGAAGCTGCCGGCAATTCAAATGTGAACAATGCGCATGTGCTGAAAGAAAGCTTTGAGGTAATAACCAAAATCAGTTTTACTTCTCTGTCACGTAAAGTACGATACAATAATGATACTTTTATTCACAGAACCTTTGCAGAGGAATTTTTTGAAGATTTTATGCAATCAGGAAAAACGGGCACAATGCTTATTGCCCCGACCGGCTATGGGAAATCTTCATTGTTATTGCAGTGGATGAGAACCTATTTTAGTGGGAAAGATGAAAGATTCAGGAATGATGTTGTATGTCTGATTGATGGTGGGATATTTTTTAGCTTTTATAATCTGGCTCAAGAAAATGAATTGCTTACCCAATTGCTGGATGTTGATTTTAAAACGATTCAGAAACTCTATGAGAATCAAAAGTCAAACCCGGAAAAAATTAGATATTTTCTTTTGATTGACGATGTCGATTATGTATTTTCCGTTCGCGAAAAATATTACCAGTTTGCCGAAAATATTATGCGGCTGATGATGCTTTACAACGAAAGTCCATGGTTGAAAGTAATTCTTACCTGCAGGCCTGATAATCTTGATACCTTTACTTCCCTGGTAATTAATAATCCGTTGCTGGATGATATTTTTTTTAAGATTAACTTTTTTCAAAAGAATCAGAATGATGTTATAAATATTCCACTTTTTACTGATGATGAGATTAAGCAGGCTTTTGGCAAACATAAACGTAATCTCGCTTATTATCATTTAGGCTTAAAATATCCTGAAATTCTAAAAATTATAAATACTCCTCGTTTCTTTTCATTCTTCATGCGTGATGAGAGCACACTGCATGAAGAGTTTACCGAAATTGAATTTATAAATCGTTTGCTGCAATACTTCTATTTCTCTCAGCCGTTTGCTGAAGAAAAGCAACAGCTTATTAAGAAATTTCTTCATATATGCAGTACCAATAGAAATTACAATTTTGTAACGAAAGAAAAGTTGCTCGAGGGAATTGAATGCCGGATTGCCTACCAGGAATTGATTAAAGCAGGCTTGTTCTATGAATTTATCGACTCCTCCAATCAACCCGAAGTGCAGCTAAATGTAAGGTTTTCAAACAATCATATTTTTGAATATTTGCTAACCCGGTCAGTAATCAGGGAAAGAGGGTTTAGTTTAGCCCTTATAAATCTTGTGTTTAAAAAATTCCGTGACATAATTCATTTACAGTTTTCGTTGTTGGCATGGATAGTTAAGATTGCTTTTTTTGAGGATAATGCTTCTTTTTTGAAACAGCTTCATCACGCAATGGAAAGGCAGGTTAATATCTCCAATAATGCGGGTAAGGATTCCCTTCCCGGAGCGCTGCGAACCATTCAAACTGCATTTGTAGAATGTTTTAGAACAAACAGTAGGCTCAGTGAAGTATTGCTTCCTGAATTTGCTAAAACAGAATTAGGTCAGAAATTATATTTTGAGGAATATTTTGATCTTGATAATTTGATGAATTTCCCTGAAAAGAGCCTGCTCTCTTTTATTAAAAACAATAAAACAACTAATGGCAAAATGATTTTTCATTTTATTCGTTTCCTGAAAGGGTTTTATTTAAACGATTCTGAGGCATGCTCATTGGAGTATGAAAGTATCAGTCAAATTAATTTTGACGAATTGAATTCACCGCTGAGTGTTGGATATTATTTTTCTACCTGGTTCTTGTATGCCTCTTTGAATAATTACAAGCAAAAAGAGGACATGCTGAAAAAGTTTCTGACTGCCAGTGAAAATTTGCGTTTGAAGGGGATGCAGTCGTTACGGTTTAATCCCGGTTTTGAATTCATTGTTGTATATCATCTTAACACTTGTAACTTTTTTGAAGAAACACGGTTTGTTGCAGAATACCTTCAGGATTCGAAACGTTCATTTCAAAACCAGTCATCAGGTTTTTTTCAGTTTTTTAAATTGTGCTATGCACGTTCCCTTTTTCATACAGGGGAACAGAAACAGGCCCTTGAATTATACCGCCAGGTGAACATTGCCGGATTTCCTTTTCACATGAAGCATTTCATGAAGATTAATGTAAACCTGGTGCGTTATGACTTTCTTGAATTTCAGAATAAAACAGCAGAAGCATTAACCCTCCTGCAGGAAACCAGGCTGCTGGCAAAGCAATTGGGTTACAAATTCTTTGTTCAGAAAGCCGAAGAACTTGAATCTGAACTCTTAAATGCCAATAACGATTTAAGCTCCTAATGCCTCTGCAGGCTATTTATTTTTTGTTAATCAACCTTTTTTACCTCTTCGGAAAGGTTTTCAAATAATGTATTTGTTGTTTCCAGTACTTCTTTTGATAAATTATCGTAGTATTGCTTTACCAGTTTAGGATCATTTTTCCCGTCAGGATGATTGGCGCGGATGCGGAATTCGCGATGCTTTTCAATGGCATCGCCTGCAATTTTCATTACTGCCTGCGAATCTACTTTTGGATTGTATTCTACAACGTAAAAGCAGTCGTTTAGTACCATCGACATTAACAAATCGATATCTTTTTTAAGATTTCTAATGCTTGCCATATTCTTTAAATTTATAAAGCGCAATGTAATAAAAATAAAATGCTATAACCAGAGCATTTATCAATGAGGCGATAAAATAAATCATCATTAAATTTTCAAAATTGTAAATCCTGCTCCACATAAAAGCTTTATCTTTTGGGCATAAAAAGATTATAATACATATACACATGTTACTTGCAGTTGATATTGGCAATACTCATATTGTCTTTGGTATACATCATGAAAAAAAATGGCAGAATTACTGGAGAATTCAAACCGACCCATTGAAAACAGCTGATGAGTATGAAGTAATTTTCCGATCGTTGTTTATGGCAGGGAAGATTGATTTTCCTAAAGTGGATAGCATCATACTAAGCACTGTTGTTCCTTCATTGGTTCGTCCGTTTAGTGAAATGCTCCAGGTATTGTTCGAAACCGTTGAAGTAACGGTGGTGAATCCTGATATTTATTCTTTGCTTCCGGTGAAAATTCTGAATCCATATGAAATTGGGGCTGATTTGGTTGCCAATGCAGTTGCTGCTCACCAAAAGTTTGGAAAGCTGACCACAGTAATTGATTTTGGAACTGCCCTTACATTCACTACCATAGGCAAAGACGATGAAATTAAAGGTGTAGCTATAGCTCCGGGCTTGCAAACTGCTGTTGCAGCGCTTGCCGGTAAAACTGCTCAGTTGCCATTTGTACATTTGGCTGCACCTCCGTCGGTGTTGGGTGTTAATACTACCCAGGCCATTCAGGCGGGTATAGTATATGGTTTTAGTGGATTGGTCGATTCAATTATTGAACGCACCGGAAAAGAACTTGGTGAAAATGTTACGGTGGTTGCTACCGGAGGGTTAAGCTCAATTATTGCACCTTTCTCGAAAACTATTCAGCATGTGGATAATATGCTGACCCTTGATGGACTGGTACATATTGGAAATTTTGTTTCGAAACATAAAAATAAATGATACCCTGAACAGAGCAATAAAAAGCAAGCCTGCAGCCGGGTTAAATTTCGCAGCTGCAGGTTTTTTATTAAGTACGAAAAACTCAATTCATTTCAATTAACTGCAGCAATTCATCGAGCTGGGGAGTCAGAATTATTTCAGTGCGGCGATTCATCTGTCTTGCTTCGGGAGTATCTTCAGTGGCAAGAGGCACATATTCGCTGCGACCTGCAGCTATAATACGTTCAGGATTCAAATCCGGATTCTGGGTTAGTATTTTAGCCACTGCGGTAGCACGCATAACACTTAAATCCCAATTATCTTTTACTACGCCCGAACCTCGCATAGGAACATTATCGGTATGACCTTCCACCATAATATTCACATCAGTATTGTCGGCCAGTAACTGACTCAGATTACGCAATGCCTCCTGCCCCTTAGGGTCTACATTCCACTGGCCGGTTTTAAAAAGTAGCTTTTCATCCATGGAAACATACACCTTTCCGTTTTTCTCATGTACAGTTAGCCCTTCGCCTGTAAAACCAACCAATGCCTGCGCCACCTTCTCTTTAAGGTTCTTTACTGCCTGTTCCTGCTGCGCTAAAGCTTCCTGAAGTTCCATTAACCGGGCATTTTTTTCTTCAAGAGTCTTTTCTGCCTCAAGCAGTTTGTCTTCCCGCTGGTTTAAATCATTCCGTGCCTCCTGGAGTTCTCCAAGCAACTTTTCAATTTCTGAAGAACTGCCTTTTTTCTGCAACTCAAGCTGCTCGTTCAAATCTTTTATGCTCTTTTCGAGCGAGGCATTTCTTTGCTTTTGTACATTCAAATCATATAATGCTTCCTCAAGTTGAGCCGACAGGTTTTTTATTTTTTCGGAAAGCTGCCTGTTTGTACTTTCCAGCTCAGTGTTGGCTGTCTGTAACCTGGAAACTCTTTGTTTTAGTTGATCATTTTCCAATGCAGCATTATTTAACCTGTTTTGAACATCGTTGAACTTTTTTGTTGATACACAGGATGATGCTAAGGTTAGGCCGGCCAATAGCAGAATAATATTTACTGTTCTCATTTTTTTTAAATTTTAATTTCCCATAAAATTACTTTTTTTGTAGATTCATAACAAATCAATTATCTACTTAGAGTGAACAAAACGAAGTATTGGATTTGTTGTATCTTTGAAAATTATTTTCGCTTGAAATGACTAAAGTTAAGGAAAAAATACTCGAACAGATAAATAGTCCTGCCGATTTAAAGAAATTGAACCCGGATGATCTTCCTGCTGTATGTGATGAGCTCAGAGATTTTATTATTGATGTAGTTTCAACCAACCCAGGTCATTTCGGAGCCAGTTTGGGAGTGGTAGAACTTACAGTGGCGCTTCATTATGTGTACAATACTCCATACGACCTGCTGGTTTGGGATGTGGGGCATCAGGCCTATGGCCATAAAATACTTACAGGGCGCCGCGATAATTTTCATACCAACCGTAAGTTCCGGGGTATAAGCGGATTTCCGCGCCGTGAAGAAAGTGAATACGATACATTTGGTGTAGGTCACTCTTCCACTTCCATTTCTGCAGCTCTGGGTATGGCGCTTGCCTCGAATCTTAAAAAAGAGAAGGCTAGAAAAGTTGTGGCCATTATTGGCGACGGAGCGATGACTGGCGGTATGGCTTTTGAAGCGCTTAATAATGCAGGGGGAAGTAAAGCCGATCTTCTTGTTATTTTAAATGATAATAACATGGCCATTGATCCCAATGCAGGTGTCATTGGCCAGTATCTGCTCAATATTTCTAAATCGCATGCCTATAATAAAGTTAAGAAAGAAGTGTGGGAGGGGCTGGGTAAGCTTGATGGTTTTGGTAAAAGTACCCGGAAATTTATTCAAAAAAACCAGCACGCCCTCAAAAATATGCTTCTGAAAGAAAACAACCTGTTCGAGGCTTTTGATTTCAGATACTTCGGACCTATCGACGGTCATGATGTGAAATACCTTACCGAGGTGTTAAATGACTTACAGGACATCCCCGGTCCTAAACTGCTTCATATTGTCACCAAAAAAGGGAAAGGTTTTTTACAGGCTGAAATAAATCAGACCAAATTTCATGCTCCTGGATTGTTCGATAAAATAACAGGTGAAATTCTTGCCGGCAAATCAAAAAAGGGGGAGACGAAAAAATTTCAGAATGTGTTTGGTGAAACATTGGTTGAACTGGCAGAACTGAATGAACGTATTGTTGGCATTACACCTGCCATGCCTTCGGGTTGCTCAATGGATACAATGATAGAAAAAATGCCTCACCGGGCATTCGATGTTGGCATTGCCGAGCAACATGCCGTTACTTTTGCGGCCGGTTTGGCTGCCCAGGGAATGGTTCCCTTTTGCAATATCTATTCTACTTTTATGCAGCGTGCCTACGACCAGGTGATTCATGATGTTGCTATACAAAACCTGCCTGTGATTTTCTGTCTCGACCGCGGAGGCCTCGTTGGGGAAGACGGACCTACGCACCATGGGGTGTTTGACCTTGCCTATATGCGCACTTTGCCCAATATGATAGTAGCTGCTCCAATGGATGAGGTGGATCTCCGGAACATGATGTACACTGCACAACTGGACGAGGTGAGTAACCCGATATCAATCCGCTATCCAAGAGGAAGCGGTATTATTGAAGACTGGAAAAAACCATTCGCGAAAGTACCTGTTGGCAAGGGCAGGCAACTTGCAGAAGGAGAGAAATTGGCCGTTCTTACTATTGGAAAGTCAGGAATATTCGCTCAGGAAGCAGTGAAATTACTTGCTGATGACAACATCAGGGTGTCGCATTACGACATGCGTTTTGTTAAGCCCCTTGATGAGGAGCTGCTTGAAACCGTTTTCGCAAACTATTCAAAAATTCTTACTGTTGAAGATGGTGTTGTAAAAGGAGGATTCGGAAGCGCAATACTCGAATATATGGCCGAAAAAGGTTTTTCGGCACAGGTTAAACTGCTTGGAATCCCTGACCGGTTTATTGAACATGGTTCACTTGAAGAGTTGTATGAGATTTGTGGAATAAATAAGCAGGGAATTGTGCGGGCTATTCGTGAAATGCTTGTTAAATAGGATAATAATTGTATATTATTCCCGTTTTCAAGAAGAATATTTAAAATAGCTTGCCTTGGATATTTACCTGAAAAGAAAACGTGGAAAAATACTGTTGCTTGTTATAGCAGTTCTTATTGGTGTTGCCTCTTTACTTTATACCAACTGGCTTACGGAAAAGATGTCGAACGAGGAGCGTAAAAAGGTGGAGCTTTGGGCTGAGGCCACCAAGCGACTTGCAGAGGCAGGAATTCAAAACAGCAATGAAGCAAATGTAGAGCAGATAACAACAGCTTATTTTACGCTTATCCAGCTTATATTGGAACAGAACACCACCATTCCCGTAATAATTATTGAACCCGACGGCAGTTTTAACTACAGCGCCAATATCAGCTACAGTGAAGGGCGGAGACAACATGTGCTGAATAAGGAACTTGAAAAAATGAAAAATCATGCTGAACCCATCCGCATCGATCTTTCTGAAAACGATTATTTGTTGCTGTATTACCGTGAGTCGAATCTTTTGCGAAACCTGCGCTATTACCCGTTTGTGCAACTGATAGTTATTATTGTGTTTATTGTTGCTGCCTATTCAGCCTTCAGTGCAACCCAGCGTGCAGAACAAAACCAGGTTTGGGTCGGCATGTCGAAAGAAACAGCCCATCAGCTCGGAACTCCCATCTCTTCACTTATGGCCTGGATAGAACTTCTGAAGTTGCAGGATATTGACCCTGAGTTGATAAAAGAATTTGAAAAGGATATCCACCGGCTGGAGAAAATAACTGAGCGTTTTTCAAAAATTGGCTCCAAACCTGAATTGGTGCCTTCAAATATCGCAGAGGTGCTTATTTCAACTGTAAGCTATCTGAAAACCCGTTCATCGGATAAGGTGAAGTTCAACCTTATTTTAGGAGAAGATAACCTGCCACTTATTCCTCTAAATGCCGCCCTGTTTTCGTGGGTGATAGAAAACTTGTGCAAAAATGCTATCGATGCCATGGACAATACCGGTAGTATTAACATTCTCCTGCAGGAAAAAGAAAATACCCTGACTATTGATGTATCCGATACAGGTAAAGGAGTTGCCAAAGCAAATTTTAAAACCATTTTTCAACCCGGTTACTCAACCAAAAAAAGGGGGTGGGGGTTAGGATTGTCTTTGGCCAAACGAATCATCGAAAATTACCATAAAGGGAAAATTTTTATTAAATGGTCGGAAATGGGGAAAGGAACCACCTTCCGTATTGTTTTAAATAAATAACTGTAATCATTCTAAATTGGGAGCCAAAGTCATAGGTGTAAAATACATCTGAGCTATATGTCTACTCTAAATTTGTATCAATCTGCTCCTGATAGTTCTGCCTGCTGCCTAAAAAAACAGTATATTTGCTTCTTATAAATACCGACAAATTTGATTGAGGATAACTGGCAGACAGGAGATTGAAATTTGTCGTTGTTGCCATTTACTAATGACCGTGTAAATTTATCTGTTTTTTCAGGATAATAAATTGGAAGAAATATGCCATTGCTCAATTCAGTAATCAATTGGTTGAATTTAAAACGTAATTACCAGATACAGCTATACAGTGAACATCCGGCGAACATACAGATGGAAACGCTGCATTATCTGCTGAGAAAGGCCCAGGATACCTGGTGGGGCAAAAAATATAAATTCAGTGAAATGCATTCACTGGAAGCTTTTAAAAAAGCGTTGCCCCTGCAAACCTACGACGACATAAAACCTTTTGTCGACCGCCTGAGGGAAGGTGAACATGGTGTTTTGTGGCCCGGTGAAGTAAAATGGTTCGCTAAATCGTCAGGGACAACAAGCGATAAGAGTAAATTCATTCCTGTTACCAAAGATGCACTTGAAGATTGTCACCTGAAAGGGCCGAAGGATATATTTGCCATATACATAAAGAATTATCCCGATACGAAAGTACTGAAAGGCAAAACCCTTACTCTGGGAGGTAGTCACCGGATAAATAACTTCAGCAATAATTCATACTACGGTGACCTTTCGGCAATATTAATCGAGAATGTACCATTCTGGACCGATTTCATACGGATTCCTTCTGCAGAAATAGCCCTGATTCCGGAATTTGAGGAAAAAATCGAACAAATAATCAAGGTTTCACTCGATCAGAATGTCACATCGCTGGCTGGTGTGCCATCGTGGTACCTGGTATTGCTAAAACGGATTCTTGAAAAAACCGGTAAAAGCAATATACTGGAGGTTTGGCCCAACCTTGAAGTATTTACCCATGGAGGGGTGAATTTTGAACCTTACCGGGAACAATATAAGAAACTGATTCCTTCGGAAAGCATGCATTATATGGAAACCTATAATGCATCGGAAGGATTTTTTGCCATACAGGATGATCCTTCGCGTTCAGATATGTTGCTGATGCTCGATTATGGGGTGTATTATGAATTTATACCGATGGAGGAGTTCGGTAAGGATGACCCACAAGTGCTGTCGATTGAAAATGTGGAGCTGAATAAAAATTATGCGCTTGTTATATCTACAAATGCAGGTTTGTGGCGCTATATTATAGGTGATACCATCATGTTTACAGGCAAGCAACCCTACCGGCTGAAGATAACCGGGCGTACAAAGCATTTTATTAACGCATTTGGAGAGGAAGTTATCATCGACAATGCAGAAAATGCCTTGCAAAAAGCGTGTCAGGAAACCGGTGCAATTGTAAATGAATATACTGCAGGTCCGGTGTTTATGACCGATAAAAGCAAGGGTGCACATCAGTGGATCATTGAGTTTGAAAAAGCACCGGCCGATGCTGAACGTTTTGCCTTAATTCTTGACCAAAGCCTGCAGGAACTGAACTCTGATTACGAGGCCAAACGGTACAAAAACCTCACCCTGGAGCAGTTGCACCTGGTAGTGGCTCCGTCGGGAACCTTTTATCAATGGATGAAGAACAGGGGCAAGATAGGAGGACAAAATAAAATCCCCCGCCTGTCAAACAACAGAAAGTACCTCGAGGAGCTTCTCGAGCTAATTGAAAAGTAGTTTTATTTTATTAATTTCGAACTTTTATCAACAAAACCATGCATATTGCTATCGCAGGAAACATAGGGGCAGGAAAAACCACCCTTACCGGATTATTGGCCAAACATTACAAGTGGATGCCGCATTACGAGGATGTGGACGAAAATCTTTATCTGAATGATTTTTATAATGACATGCAGCGCTGGGCATTCAACCTGCAGATTTATTTCCTGAATTCACGTTTTAAACAGATTATTGACATCCGGAAATCGGGAAAAACAGTTATACAAGACCGTACTATCTATGAAGATGCAGAAATTTTTGCCCCCAACCTTCACAGTATGGGGTTAATGAGTACGCGCGATTTCAAAAACTATAAATCGTTGTTCGATTTAATGGTCAGCCTGGTTCAGCCCCCCGACCTGCTTATTTATCTTAGGGCTACAGTACCTACTCTGGTTAATCAGATTCAAAAACGAGGCCGTGATTATGAGAATTCAATCCGTATCGATTACCTTAAGCAGCTGAACGAACGGTATGAAAACTGGATTTCAGGCTACAAAATGGGAAAACTGCTGGTTATCAGTGTCGACAATCTCGATTTTACCACTAATCCGGAAGATTTAAGTTCAATTATCGATAAAATAGATGCACAGATTCACGGATTGTTTTAATCGGTGCTGTTAATTGTTTTTAAGAGGCCGGGCCAGAATGCCTCAGGAATTTTGGCACCCATAACCTCTACAACTTTACCGGAAATAAGCGCGGCAATGTTACCGCATTTCTTAAGATCATAGCCTTTTGCCAGTCCGTATAAAAATCCGGCAGCATAAGTGTCACCGGCTCCTGTTGTATCGACGGCATCAGACGGAACAATTCCAATTTTTACCTTTTCTGCGCCTCGCTGAATAATAGAGCCTTTTTTACCTGTTTTTACCACTGCAATTTCGCACATCGAAGCTATTTCTGTAAGTGCTTCCTCCGGCTCTTTGCCGGTAAATGAGAATGCCTCTTCCTCGTTTGCAAATACAATATCCACCTTTTCCTTCACCAATTGCTTCAGAAATTCAAGATGCGCTTCAACTACATTGTAACTCGACAAATCGAGGGCAACCTTCAGGTCCTGCTCACGCGCCAAATCTATGGCCCTTTCAATCAGTTTGTGATCCTGTACAAGGTAACCTTCAATAAAAAGAACTGAATACCCTTCGAACATCTGTTTCGAAAGCTCTTTTGGCTTCAAATCGGCAGCTGCCCCCAAATGGGTGGCCATTGTTCGCTCTGAATCGGTGCTTACAAGTGCCATTACACGGCCGGTATCCTTTTTACTTAGAAGGAGATGTGTTTGAATATTCTTAAGTTTGAATTCTTCCAGAAATCCCTTTCCAAGCACATCATCACCTATTTTACCTATGTATCCGCAGGGAATGCCCAGCATCGAAAGCGCATGTATGGTGTTGGCAGCCGAACCTCCCGTAGTTATCTCCCGTTCGTTGTTTGCAGTAGCTTCAAATATCTTTTGTGAAAGTTTTTCATCCACAAGAGTCATGCTCCCGCGTTTTAACCCAAACTGTGAGAGCAGCGAGTCATCTTTTAAAACGTTTATTACATCTACCAGCGCATTGCCAATGCCCAAAACTGCCTGCTCGCGATTATCCACTTTCATATGCTTTTGTATATATATTAAACTGAATCAGTAACTTTCTTTCTTTAAATCTAAATTATTATAAAACAATAATAATTATATAATTAAATGAACTGCATCGGTTTTGAATTTACATGCATATCATTTAAAATGCAAAACTAACTCAGATGCATGGAATGAGAGTGCCTTTTTTAGTAAATTTTGACTAAATGCTCATTTTTTAAACCTTTTAGTATGAAAAATCGTTGTTTTTTTACTAAATTACCTTGGGTTATCAAAAAAAATCAAAAAAAATCGAATACACCGTGATGAATTTAATCAAGTACCTTAAGGAACTGGAATATATGAAGTATTATATCCTGGTATCCATCTTTTCAGTTATGATTTCTTATTCCCTGTATTATTATCTTGAAGCAGCTGTTGTTGAGGCGCTGACTGATGAAGATAAGTTTTTCGAATGGATGACAGTGTTATTTTTTCTGGCATCCGCCTTCATAGGTCTTCACCTTTTCAGGCGTACTAAGAATATCTATTTCCTGCTATTCTTTGTTTTCTTTTTCTTTGCCGCCGGTGAAGAAATATCCTGGGGACAGCGTCTTCTGGGTTTTGAAACACCTGAAGCCATTAAGGAAAAAAATGTGCAGCAGGAGTTCACACTTCATAACATGGAACTGTTTAATCAAATGAATTTGAACGGAGAAGCAAAAAGCGGACTGAGCCGGTTTCTTGAAATGAATTTTCTTTTCAGGATTGGCACGCTTGCATACGGTATTTTACTGCCAATACTCGTGTTTCATAACCGTTACATTAAAAGTTTTACCAATTGGTTGAAAATTCCTGTTCCACCCGTTTCTGTTGGTGTTTTCTTCTTCCTGAACTGGATTACCTACAGAACAATTTATTCTTCAATGGATGTCTATAAGTCGGGGGGAAGTGAAATTTTTGAATGCATTGGTGCATTAGTTTTGTTTCTGATCTGCCTGTTTTTCTTATTGGAAAGGAAAAAGCTTGATTATATAGGAGCCGATATAAAAGAAGGTTTTGAAAACTATCCCTACCGGGAAAAAGTGCCCGATCTTCAAAGGTAGCTGTTTCCTCATTCAGCAAGAGTATTTTCCATTTAAAAGAAGATGTCTCTTATTAATTTTCAAACGTGCAATGTAACCAATATATGTGCGTCATATGTCCATTACATGATGGTCCCTGTTGGTTGCATACTTGCCTTTATCTTATTCCGTATTGTTAATTTGTAATTGCACTGGTCTCCTGTTTTAGTACAAATTATTCTTTCTTTTTAACTTTTTGCAGTACTTCCGGAATCTGACTGAAAAGGCATTTAAACTGTTGTGAAACTGGCAACATATTAATGACTGTCTGCTTGATTTTCTTGTGTTAAACTATCATATAGCAATACCCTCAACCCGCTAATTACCAAATCTTTCATCACATGCAAAGGAGACAGGGATTCCATCCTTGCCTGGTCCAGGTGAAATGCATTGGTTCAAAGGCAGAGTTTCAAATGGAAACAAGGATAAAATCCCTAATCTCCTGAACTTTGAACCCGAAACCTGGAACTGGGAATTCTATACTGTTATTCCTCATGCAATATTGCCCGGCAATTAAAAGGACTGTTAAATACTATGCTGACAAACCACTGCAGTGGCATAAGGAAAATAGCGGCAGAGGTTTTTGATTTGTCCGATTAAACATATAAACCGAAGAGCAATTATCCCGCGGCTTTTTTAGTTTATACACTTCGTGCATATGTTAATGCAATATTTGATGTCCTGAGATATGAAGTTCTTAATTACGTGATGTCTGACAGTAGTTAAACTCAATATAAACTTAATATTATCTCAATATTAATTCAACATAAATTCGTAAATAATTGAATTTACATTGAGTTTATATTGAATTTACATTGAGTTTAATTAGGAGAAGATAAGGCCCAGGTATTGAATATGTAAGAAAATCTATCTGTGAATCTTCCGGAGTACAAACTGTATCCGTTATCTGCTTTCGTTTTCACAATTCGGTAGATACTCATTCATTCAATAGAAACTATAGTTGGAGAACTTTGGTATCAATTCCCGCAAAAGGTTTGGCTTCCCTAAAAAAAGAAAATTTGAATTTTTTTAAGATTTTCCGGCCTGTACAGGAGAATAAGCTTAAGGATATGGCAGAAAACTGTTTAAAATGCTTACACTGTTAATAAATTCAACATATGCTGTAAGTTATTAAAAATAAATGATATAGGCAGCAAATTAATACGCACTGTTTAAAAATTCAACAAAGGGCTCTGTTTAAAATTATCGCACATTGCTTTGTAATTTACTGTAGTACAATGGATTACAGCTTGTAAATTTATTGGCATCCAATTTGGATTATTAGAGTGGTAGTGAATTAAATAACTAAAAATCAACTTAATGCAAAATTTAAGGCAATCAATTAAAAGAATAAAAATGAAAACGTATTTAGCTTTAATTTTAATGGGGTCGTTTTTTCTTTTCAGTACGGTTGTGTACTCAGCTAAAGAAAATAATGATCAAGCAGGCGGACAGGCAACTGGCAGTAAAATATCAGTTATAAGTTCACCTGATCTGGAAAATCTTATCACAGAATGGATTTCTGCCTATCGGGAAAGTAAATCAGACCAGATAATATCGGTCAGTTTTGAAGCAGATGAAATTGCTGAAGGAAGTATTTATTTCTTTTCCAGCGATAATCCTGTTTCCGGAAGTGAAGGTCAGACAGATAAAATAATTGTTGGGCACGAAATTATTGTCCCGGTTATGAATGCAAAAAACCCTTTGCGTGAGAAGCTTAGCAAAGAGGGCATGACTTCAGGAGATTTCTCACAATTAATATCAGCAAATGCAGAACAGGAGTTGCTAAATGAAGATTTACGAAATGTTCCTCTGCGGGTTTATGTCACCGATTGTGAATTATTGTCTTCAAAACTGGCTGCATTCTGCGGAATAAGCAAATCGTCGCTTGGAGCTGAAAAAGTAAGTTCTGCTGAAGAGCTTTTATCCGCTATTCGCAAGGATGAATATGCCGTGGGTTTTTGCCGGCTGAGCGATGTATTGAATCAGGGTGAAAATGAATTTGCCGAGGGTATTTATATCGTACCAATTGATAAGAACCAAAACGGGCAGATTGACAGGTTTGAAAACATTTATGCTTCACCTGCCGATTTAACCCGCGGAGCCTGGATAGGCAAATATCCGAGGAAGCTGTGCAGTGAAGTATTTGCTGCTTCAACCTCCCTGCCAATGGATGAGGCTTCAAATGAATTCCTGGAATGGGTGATTGATGATGGGCAGGAAACGTTAGCCACAATGGGATTTAGTAGTTTATCGACACGGGAGAAGACTGCCGGTATGCTTGCACTTAGACCTGCAATGACATCGGATTTTACTCCGCCGGCATCCGGAATTCCAACAATCTGGATAACTGTTGTTGCTGCTTTGGCTTTTCTCTTGCTGGCGTATGTTGTAGTAAGAGCAGGTAAAAAGCGGAAATCGGGCATTCAGAGCGAAGATATAGTTATTACATCAGCGCTTAATGTAAATTCAATTATGGCCCCTGCAGGGTTGTTTTATGATAAAACACATACCTGGGCCTTTATGGAACAAGATGGACATGTAAAGGTTGGTATCGATGACTTTCTGCCACATGTTACGGGAATGCTTTCGCAGATAAAAATGAAAGCCCCGGGAGAGAAAATCAGGAAAGGAGAAAAAATTTTAACCATCATCCGTGAAGGAAAACATCTTGATATTTATTCTCCGGTGACAGGATATATAAAAGCGCAGAACGATTCACTGATAAATAATCCTTCGCAATTAAATACAGATCCGTATTCATCGGGATGGGTTTACCGGGTTGAGCCGTCGAACTGGCTGAGGGAAATGAAATTTATGTTCATGGCCGATACATTTAAAGACTGGCTTGAGGACGAGTTTGTGCGGCTTAAAGATTTCCTGGCATTCTCGGCAAATTCAAATGCCGTTGTATACAATCATGTTGTATTACAGGATGGCGGTGAGCTTACTAACAACGTTCTGGCAGATCTCGAACCCACAATTTGGGAAGATTTCCAGACACAATTTATAGATGCATCGAAATAACTATTAATCCATATAAAATTAACAGAATAAGTTATGAGTATCGACCGACGTAAATTTTTTAAAGCCATGGGCATAACCGGCCTGACCATAATGGGTCTTAAGGCTGCCGGTGCCTCAGATACCAATGAAGAAGAGACTGAATTTTACGGTGTTTTGTATGATTCAAGTATCTGTATCGGATGCCGGGCATGTGAAAAGGCTTGTGCAAAATCACACGATCTTCCTGTGCCGGAAGATGAGTTGGAAGCAGGTGTTCTAAGAAAAACCAGCGAAAAGCAACGTTGTGTAATGAACAGTTACGAAACTTCGGAAGGTGAAGTTTATGTCAGAAACCAGTGTATGCATTGTAATGAGCCTGCCTGTGCGGCTGCCTGCCTTACCAATGCCATGCATAAAACCAAGGAGGGGCCGGTTATATGGCGTGAAGAAAAATGCATGGGATGCCGCTACTGTATGATTTCATGCCCTTTTGATGTGCCGAAATTCGAATACGCAAGCATCAATCCTAAGATTCAGAAATGCGATATGTGCTACGACAGGATTGTTAATGGTGAGATACCTGTTTGTGTGGAAACTTGTGGTGATGCACTTTTTTTTGGCACAAGGCGTGAACTGATTGCGGAAGCCCGTAAAAGAATTGCCGAATGGCCGGAGATGTATGTTGATAATATTCATGGTGAACACACTGCCGGTGGTACGGGGTATTTATATTTAGGGCCTGTACCTCCTAAAGAGCTGGGTTTTGATACCCGCATACAAGATTCATCGTACCCGGCTTTAACAAAAAGTTTCCTTTACAGTGTTCCGGCGGTTGATGTTTTGGTTCCCTCTGTACTTCTGGGAATTCATGCCGCTACCAGTAATAAACCATCAAAAAATGAAGATCATGACTAGTCCGGCATTTCCAATAACTAAGAACAAAAAAAGCAGATCCGTTTGGCGTTTTATACTCGCTGAATTGAAACCGAGGGGGAAGTGGCTTACCCCGTTTAACATCATATCCATTCCTATAATTCTGACAGGCCTTGTATTGATTGCCATTCGTTTTGTTTATGGTTTGGGTGCAGTTTCCAACGTTTCACAGGAAATCCCCTGGGGATTGTGGAAAGGATTCAACGTGGTTACCGGGGTAGCATTTGCCGGGGGGGCTTATGTACTTACTTTTATTGTTTATATTTTAAAGGTGGATAAATTTCATTCCATCATTCGGGTAACGGTATTGAACGGTTTTTTAGCCTATCTTTTTTATACCGGAGCGCTGGTGCTCGATTTAGGCAAACCATGGAATATATTTAACCCTATAATAGGTAATAATTTTGGTGCCAACTCTGTGTTGTTTTTGGTTTCATGGCACTTCTTGCTCTATATCCTGGCTCAGTTGATGGAGTTTTCGCCTGCAATTGCCGAATGGCTGGGCTCGAAACGTGCCCACCGGATATTGACGGGACTGACTGTGGGAGCCGTGATTTTTGGCATAACACTTTCTGTTTTGCACCAGGCCGGATTAGGAGCTCTCTTTTTAATGGCAAGAGAAAAGATTCATCCGTTGTGGTATTCCGAGTTCATTCCACTTATGTTTCTTATTTCCAGTGTTTTTGCCGGAATATCGATGATCATTTTTGAAGGTTCCATTAGTCAGCGGGTTTTCTTTGATCAAATGAATGAAAAAACCCGCAGGAAAAGAAAGGATATGCTCGACAGCCTTTCGCGGATATGTGCTTTCAGCATGTTTATTTACTTCTTCCTGCACATCCTGATATTTATTCACGGTCATCGGCTGGAATACCTTAATACCCCTATGGGTTACTGGTTCCTTCTTGAAATGTTGGGCTTTGTGCTTATTCCCATGCTGTTGTTTATCCGCAGCTTTCAGACATCAAGCATTCTGTTGACCCGTATAGCTGCCGTCATTACCCTTTTGGGAATCATTCTGAACCGGCTTAACGTATCGATTATTGCCTTCCGCTGGGATGCCGCTGTAAAATATACACCCTCATGGATGGAAATTGTGATAAGCATCAGCATCATTCTTATCCAGGTGTGGATATTCAGGTGGGTGATAAGCAGAATGCCGGTTTTTAAAGAATCCCCTTCATGGGCAAAAGCAAAACATTAACCAGTTGCCGCGATATATTACCGGTAACATAAAAAAACAAGTTATGGAAGGATTTACATACAACAATATTTTTGAAACCAAGGCTCTTGAGTATTTGATAATTGTTTTCTTTTTTGCTTTGCTGGTGCCTTTCTGGATGATGATTAGCAAAAAGGCAAAGTCGAAAGAGCAGTTAAAAAAACAGCCCGGATTTTTAACAGTTGCAACTTTGAAGCTTCCCCAGGGCATATTTTTCAGCAGATATCATACCTGGGCACATCTGGAGAAAAATGGTGAAGCGAAAATAGGCCTGAACGATTTGATTTTACACCTTACAGGCGATGTGTCGGTAGATTTGTACAAATCGACCGGCGAAATTATTGGTAAGGGAGAACCTATGGCTCGCATTCATTATAACGGGAATACCCTGGAACTGGCATCTCCTGTTACAGGAGAAGTGTGCAGCATCAATGAATTAATTTCTGACGAGCCGGCAGTGGTGCGCGATGACCCTTACCGCCATGGCTGGATGTACGCTTTGAAACCATCAAACTGGAAAACCGATACCGGCTCCTGTTTTTTGGCTGAGGATGCTACCGAATGGGCAAAAAATGAGTTAATACGGGTGAAGGATTTTCTTGCTGTATCGACTGCAAAAGCGATGCCCGGTCCTTCGGCTGTTGTAATGCAGGATGGAGGCGAACTGGTTGAGAAAGCGCTTGCCCATTTCCCTCAGGAGGTTTGGCAGGAGTTTCAGCAGAGATTTCTTTCTGAAGCTTAAGTTTACTTTTTAACATTCATGATTTGAACCAACGGCATGTTTTTTACATGCCGTTTTTCATTGAAGATAAAGTATAAAAGCAATTTTATGCTTATTCAGTAATGCCTGTTTTTAATAATTTGCCTAAAATTCCATGAACCATTAAATTATAGAAATGTTTTGTTAAACATTAGGTGCAGGAAATTGAATCAAGATTATAGCCGGATGCTCATTTGAAAAATTAATCCTATATTTAGTTTAATTATTAGATGGTTACAGAGAAACAGATCGTTATGATATTTCACTCTTCTTTTGAAAATAGTTATCTCTGGTTGCCGCTTATTGGTTTTACCATAGGATTTTTTGCTTCCGTAATCGGCAGTGGAGGAGGTTTTTTTTTCCTGCCGGCACTTATTCTGATATATAATGTTCCTACCCAGACTGCTGTTGCAACCTCTCTTGCTGCCACTTTACCAATTTGCATTGTAGGGTCAATCGGGCATTTTCGGAGCAATCACATACATGTTAAGATAGGAGGGATATTTGCTCTTGCAGGAATTTTGGGAGCAGTTGCAGGTGCAGGATTTTCAAACTTGTTAACATCCGGGCAATTAAAGACTGGTTTTGGAATATATTCCATGTTAATTGCCCTTCAGATACTGATAAGCTATTGGCGTCTTCAGAACTTCCGAAAAAAGGGAGTCGAGGTGCCGGAAATGAGCGGGAGAAAAAGGAACCGGAAAGGATCGTACTATGGCTTTATGGCCGGAGTTGTAACAGGAACCTTTGGAACCAGCGGAGCCGCGCCTGTATTGGCGGGCCTCCTGTCAATGAACATTCCTCTGAAGGTGGTAGCCGGCACATCACTGATGATAATTACAGTTACCACATTTTCGGCCCTTAGTACCCATTTCCTGATTGGAAAAATGGACCTGACACTGGTGTGGTTCCTTACTTCGGGCGCTGTAATAGGCGCTTTTACCGGGCCTCGGTTTTTGGCTGGAATAAAAACCGACAAGGCTGAGTCTCCTGCCCGTTTGTGGTATGCCGTGGTTTTATTAATTTTTGGAACTTTACTGATAGTTGCTAACTGAATTAATGAGCATGTAAAATGATTTGGACCATCTATTTTGTTATTCTGGCTTACTTTATTTTAGGTTTTATTGGATTCTTTTTTATAAACCGGAAAAAAGAAAAAAAAGAAGCCCAAAAAAGCTGGTTAAAATTCATTACTTACTTTTTCATAATTCACCTGTTGTTCTTCAGCATTGCTTTTATGCCAGCTCTTTTCAGGATAATTTCAGTCGTGATTATTGCTGTTGGCTTCTATGAATTGTTCAGCATCCATAGTAAGGCAGGGTATCTTAAAAAACCATTCTTTATGTTGTCGGCAGTTATATTCAGTTTTCTGGCAATTGGTTTTTATTTCTTTACCGGACTCAATTCAGGGCTGATACTTTATTCGTTTCTGATATTATCCATTTTCGACAGTTTCAGTCAGATTTCCGGTCAATTATGGGGGCGAACCAAACTTCTGCCAAAAATTAGTCCTCATAAAACTTTGGAAGGATTAGCGGGCGGAGCTGTTGTTGCAGTTTTAAGTTCTTATTTGTTAAATGATTTGGTTGGAGATACTTTTTTGGGACCGGTTGTTCTTGCCTTTGGCATTACAGTTTTTGCTTTCCTTGGAGATATAACAGCTTCATACTACAAGAGAAAATATAATGCAAAGGATTTTAGCAGGCTGTTGCCGGGGCATGGAGGTTTTCTTGACCGTTTCGACAGCCTTATAGCAGTTGGGGCATTTGTTGTAGTTGGCGATTTTGTATTCAGAATTTAAAAAATAAACACAAATGAGTAAAAGCATTAAATGAAATGGGAAATCAAATAGCGCTTACTTTCATATTTTTAGTTGCAATAATTTTGTTGCTGGTATTTACAGAGCTTATTTACCGGCGGCTTGGGTTAAAAGGAGAGGTAACAAGAAAAATAGCTCATTTTACCGCCACGCTTTCAACGGTAACTTTTCCGTATCTCTTCACCGATCATTGGTATGTACTGGGATTGGCATCCTTCTTTTTTATAGTGCTGTATATTAGCCGGCATGGTACACAACTCAAGTCGATACACGACATTACCAGGAAATCAATAGGAAGTTATCTTCTTCCAATTTCTATTTATGTTACCTTTTTAGTCTCACTCAAAGTTGACAGTACGTTTTATTTTATCCTGCCTATACTAATACTTGCCATTAGTGATCCGGCTGCCGGAATAATGGGGATAAATATGAAAATTTACAATCACCGGATTCGCATCTTTGGATATAAGCTGAACAAAACCATTCTGGGGTCCACAACTTTCTTTGTGTCCAGCTTTATTATTAGCATCATAGCACTCTATTTCAACCGGATGGTTTTCGATTTAAAAACCTTTTGGCTTGCAATGGGAATTGCTGCTTTAAGTACTTTGGTTGAAATGTTTAGCTGGAAAGGCAGCGATAACCTGTTTATTCCATTAAGCGTTATTCTGATGCTGGTTTTGTTTCTTTAAAGTGAATCGTAATTTTATGGTGCAGGCAAGTAAAAAATAAACTGAAAAAATGAAAGTATTAGTAAAGGGTGAAAATATAATAAATGTACCTAACCTGATTAGTTTTTACCGTCTTGTAATGTTTCCGGTAATTTTGTTTCTTGCCCTTGCAGGAAACGAAAAATGGTTTGTAACATTATTGGTTATTAGTTTGGTAAGTGATATATTGGATGGAAGTATTGCCCGTTATTTTAATCTGCGCACAAAATTTGGTGCGGCACTTGACAATACAGCTGATATTGGCACCTATATTCTTGCTTTGCTTGGAGTTTTCCTTTTCCGTTGGGAGGAAATCCGGCCTCATGCCTGGTTCCTTTACCTTTTTCTGGCTGTTTTCGTGTTAAGTTATATTGTTTCTTTTATCCGTTTTGGTAAAATTCCGGGGCTTCATATATATTCAGCTGTAACGGCAGGCTATATTCAAGGCATTTTCTTTTTTGTATTATTTGTTTGGGGGTTTTATGAATGGATGTTTTACCTGGCCATTGGCTGGGGAATTGTAGCCTATACGGAAAAAATATTCGTCCTTTTGCGTCTCGATGATATAAAGTTTGATGTCAAAGGGCTTTACTGGCTGATGAAAAGCAAGGGTAAATAAATACCACCCGGGTTCGCTGCTTCACATTCAAATGGAAGTTGAATAACTTTTATAAGTATTTATGAATTTTAAAAACTTGTATTCCAGTATTATAATGTAGTATTTATAACGAATTGTTAGCTGAAGCCGGCTATTAATCTTTGAATTTTTAGAGCTTTATTGTACCACCATTTATCTCCATACTTTAAATAATACTTATATCTTTTTAATCCCTGAGGCGGAATTCTGAAAGCCAGTCCTTCTTCTATAACTGATTTACAGGGATTACAAACACCGCAAGGTTCCTCTTTAAATGGCGAATGGCAAAACCAGGTTTTAGTCATCGTATCTTCAAAGCCTAATCGTTTGAATTCCTCCACCATCTGCAATTTGGTAATTGTAAAAAGGGGATAGGGTAAGCGGTAGTTTTTAAAAACTCTGTAAAAATCAGGATCTGAATTATTTTCATCAATAATGTAATGGCTTAATGCTTTGTCTTTAACTTTTAAAACCCTGCCATTTGCCAGAATACATTTGTAAGCTTTACTTGTATCGCTTTTTTCCAGGCACAATTCAAGACCGGGAACCATCTTTGCAAAACGACCGAGCCAGTCGTACTGGCTTCCCAGTAAATTTTTTTTATACAATTTGTTGTAAGATTCTGTCAGCAATTTATCAGGTTCGATATCCGAGGTTTTATATATGATTAATGGATGAACGACACACTTTGTTTCAGGGTGGTTTACAATATCCTTTGTAATAGCAGATATTGCCTTTAACTCCAATTCTTCCGATTTGCGTTCATCGGTAACATAATACGGCTGGATATCAACCTTTAACCTTGAGAGCTGCACCATTCGAAAAGTAGAATCAAAACCACCGGTCCATAAGATTTTTACTTTTTGCCTTGTTTCTGCTTTTTTTTGGGATGTTTTTTTAAAAACGGGAGCCTCACTGATAAGCAGGCTGTTTTTATTAAGAATGTTCATTTTGATACCGTTTGAGATGCAACTTGATTAAATTTGGTTATTGTAAACTACAAGTTAATCAAACTTTTATAAAAAAGAAAATTAAAAACTAACTTTTTCAACTTCCTTGCCCCGGGTAAAACAGATAAATAGAATTAAATCAATTCTGAAATTATACGACGAACGTTAACCGGAAAGTATTGTTGGGAAGTATGTTTAATGAAAATTCATATGCTTTAAATAAATGAGAATGGAAATACTTCTTTAGTTCATGCAATGATATATTCATATTTTGAACTTCTAAAAAGATGATTTTTAGGCAAAAAATTATAAAAATCATTAACTTTCTGTTTCTAAATAACCGTTTTGTATTATTTTCAGCCTCTCTAATCAAATAGGAATTTGTTAAAGGTAAATTTAAAACGATAATTAATAATTATGAAAACTTCACAAAACAGAAGGGAATTCTTAAGGCTTTCAGCAGTTGGTGCCTTGGGAATGATGGCATTTAGCCCTTTGGCTTGTAAATCGGTTACTGCCACCGACAGGAAAAGCTATGGGGTAGGATTGCAGCTATACACCATCCGTGATGCAATGGATGCCGATGTACAAGGATCGCTTAAGAAAATATCTGACCTCGGATATAAAAATCTTGAGCTGGCAAGCTATTCCAATGGAAAATTCTATGGTTTCTCGCCGGTTGAATTTAAGAAGATGGTGAACGACCTGGGAATGGAAATCATCAGCAGCCATACACAGGTGGAAGCAGCGGGTATAACCCTCGACAATGCCAAGAAAATGGCCGATGACCATGCTGAGCTGGGAGTGCAGTACTGCGTGCAGCCTTGGGTAAATGAAGAAGACCGGAACATCGAAACTTATAAGAAAATGATTGCCGACTGGAACGAAGTTGGTCGTATCATGAAAGATGTTGGCATTCAGTTTGGTTACCACAATCACAATTTTGAATTCGAAAATATTAATGGTGTTGTTCCTTATTACGACATTTTTATGCCGGAAATGGATAAGGATTTAATTACCATGGAAATTGATTTGTTTTGGGTATCAAAAGCAGGACAAGACCCTGTGGAAATGTTTAACAAATACCCGGGAAGATTCCAGCTTTTTCATATGAAAGATATGGCCGAAAACCAGGAACCGTATTTCGAAGTAATTAAAGACGATATAACTGCTGTTGGTGAGGGAGTTATTGACTTTAAACGAATTCTGGAAGCGAAAGAAGTGGCAGGCATGAAATACATGTTTGTTGAGGATGACAACCAGGGTAATGGAAAACCATTCGAAGCCCTAGAGACCAGCATCAATAATCTGACAACAGATATTTTAAAGGCATAGGCAAGTTATTCTTGACTTAAAAAATGAAGGGTTATTAACCGGTTGGTTATTAGCCCTTCTTTTATTACAGTAGGTTTGCTCCCGGTAATTATTTATTGATTCCTGATCTTTGTAAAAGTTATAATGCCTATCATTAATTCGTTGACTCGTCGGAGCCAAGAGCAATCAGGTATTCAACAAGCAGTTCGGCTTCTTTTTTTGGCAGCGAAGCAGGCGGCATCTCCTTATTGCGGTATGGCAAATTCTTTTCATAGGCGGGATCTTCTATTGCCCGCATAAGGTAATCACGGTTGGCTTTTAATGTTCGTTCTCTGCCGTCACGGATGACGGTTAATTCTTTCATATAAATATTGTTTAGGGGTGGACCATACACAATGCTGCCATCGAGCGAGTGACAAACATTGCATCCATTAGTGGTATAAAGGTAAGCGCCTTTCTTCAGGATTTCCCCGCGGGTTAAATTTTCGGTGGTGCTGTTTCCGCATGCAAATAGAACTACCGGCAAGAGCATCAGAATATTTTTTAACAGAGTCATCCTGTAAATAGTGTATCAATTGATGTGCAGCTAAATATATATTATTCTCTTTAGAAAGGATAATTTCATCAGGAGATAATTTCTTTTTGGTGAATGAAAATTTTCCTGTCACAAGTTATAATTTTGATTTTATTATATTCGTCGCTTAAAAAATTCTAACGAAGTACTATTTAACCGATGAACCTTGATGTTCGGGGTAATGATTAAAATAAACAGGATGAAGAAAGTTATAAAAAGCATTTTTGCAATTATATTGGGTAGTTTAGTTGTGGTTTCATGCATACCTGCCAAGAGCAAAGATCCGATGCAGGTTCCCTCTCGTGTGGAAATAAAAGCTGTTGACGGTAAGTACAATTTTTATGTCAATGGTGAACTGTTCGAGTTAAAAGGTGCGGGTGGCAGTGGTAACCTGGCCCTGCTGCAGCAGTCGGGCGGAAACTCCATCAGGACCTGGAGCCCCAGGAACGGCAGGCAAATACTTGATTCTGCATATAAGTACAACATCATGGTGGCCATGGGCATAGGTATGGGTCAGGAGTTGCACCATTTCGACTACAATGATGAAGCGGCTGTAAAAGAACAGTATGAAAGAAACATACAGTCTGTTGATGAACTTAAAAACCATCCTGCCCTGTTGTGCTGGGTGGTGGGCAATGAGCTCAACCTTAGCCCCGACCATCAATCTCCGGTGAATCCAAAAGTATACGACGCCCTGAAAGATATGGTCGATTATATTCACAGCGAAGATCCAAACCACCCGGTTACCACGGCATTTGCAGGAGTAAACAAACAGCAGATTGAGGTGGCCCTTGAACGGTGCCCCGATCTCGATTTCATTTCAGTGCAGGTATATGGCGGCCTCGGAAGCATCAGCGACCAGATGAAAGCCACAGGAGTTACCAAACCGTTTGTAGTTACCGAGTACGGACCCATAGGCCACTGGGAGATGCCGCACACCGAATGGGGCAGGGAAATAGAAGAACCTTCAGCCAAAAAGGCTTCGGGATTGTATGAAAGGATACAAAATGGCATCGTCAACGATCCTACCGGACAATGCATGGGCGGGTATGCATTCCTTTGGGGGCAAAAACAGGAAAGGACACCCACCTGGTACGGTATGTTCCTGAAATCGGGCGAATCAACTGCTGTTGTTGATGAACTGACCCGCTACTGGACGGGCAGCTATCCTCAAAACAGGGCCCCTATGGTTGACGGCTTAACATTGAACAGCAAAAATGCAGTGGACAATGTGTATTTAAAGCCAGGTGAGCAGATTGTTGCCAGGGTGAATGCTTCCGATCCCAACGGAGATTCACTCACCTATCAGTGGGTAATACTTACCGAAGTGGTGGAGCGAAGCCAGGGCGGAGCAAGGGAACATGAACCTGAGGATGTTTCATTTGATATTCTTTCAGAATCCGATGGTGAGATCATGTTTAAGGCCCCTGCCGAAAAGGGGGAATACAGGCTGTTTGCATATGTATACGACGGAAACAATAAGGCAGGAACAGCAAATATCCCTTTTATGGTTGAGTAGGTTTATATGGAAAATTTCAATGGTTCTGGTTTCTTTTTAACCGGAGTATTTTTCTGACCTTCTTAATTTCCAATACTGAAGTTTCTTGTTTTGAATCAGCAGGTATCCTTTTCTTTAACAGATTGTTTTGAGAAACTGAAGGCTGATATGCTCTGCGTTGTGCGTTTCCTTTAAACGACTGGCGCTGCGACCTGTCAGGTGTTTCCTTTTCATCTATTCCGGTAACTATATTTTCCCGGTCAACAGGTATTTTTTGTTTAATCAGCTTTTCAATATCACGCAGATATGATCGTTCTTCTGCATCACAGAATGAAATGGCCTTTCCTCCGGCGCCTGCCCTGCCGGTCCTGCCTATGCGGTGTACGTATGTTTCGGGAATATTCGGCAGGTCATAATTTATTACCAGTTGCAATTCATCAATGTCAATACCACGTGCTGCAATATCAGTTGCCACCAAAACATTTGTACGTCCTGCTTTCAATGCTTCAAGGGCCTTCTGACGGGCTGCCTGTGACTTGTTACCGTGTATGGCATTGGCATCAACCCCTGACTTCTTCAGTATGCGGGAAATTTTATCTGCACCACTTTTTGTGCGTGTAAAAACCAGAGCAGAACTGGACGGATTCTTTTTCAGGAGGTAGACCAGCAAATTGGTTTTTTCTTTTTTCCCTGCAAACACTATTGATTGATCCACTTTCTCAGCTGTGGTAACTTCCGGCTTTACACTTACTTTTTCGGGATTACCAAGAATTTTTGCTGAAAGTTTAATGATGTCGGGAGGCATTGTTGCTGAGAAAAATAACGACTGACGTTTTACAGGCAGCTTTGCAATAATTTTTTTTATGTCGTGGATAAATCCCATATCAAGCATACGGTCGGCTTCATCGAGAACCGAATAGCCCACATTGCTGAGTGAGATATATCCCTGGTTCATCAGGTCGAGCAGACGGCCCGGCGTGGCCACCAGTACATCCACTCCCTGCCGGAGAGCCTGAGTCTGTTTGCCTTGCTTTACTCCGCCAAAAATGACGGTATTCCTGATTCCCGTATACCTGCCATAAACCGACAGGCTGTTGCCTATCTGAATAGCCAGCTCTCTTGTAGGGGTGACGATAAGTGCCCTGACTTTTCTTTGACCAACCGCCTGCTGTCTTTCCAAATAAAGATGCTGGAGGATTGGAATGGTAAAGGCTGCTGTTTTTCCTGTACCTGTCTGGGCACAACCCAGCAAATCTTTTCCACTTAAAAGAATGGGGATTGATTGTTCCTGAATAGGGGTCGGGTGAGTGTATCCTTCTGCTGATAAAGCTTTAAGGATAGGATCTATGATTCCTAAATTTCTGAATGTCATGTATAATATAAAGTCGGCAAAGGTAGTTTAATTATTGAAATAACTGCTTTGGTGCAAAAACAGCATGATGATTATGAATGCACGAAGCCATTTCAGTAACTTTTTTATGAGTATAAATGATTCAATATCAATTATTTATGTGTTGTGTAAATAAATGGTACGGGATTTGTTTTTATCAGGCTAAATAGCCGAAATTCTTAATGTAATTCAAAGAGTCATGAAAAAATTCGTAATCATATCAGTAATTGCCCTTTTAACCGCGAGCTTAAACATGGCACATGCGCAGGATTTTCCTGAAGAATATTTGGGTTTACCTGGCGACAACCTTAATCTTTATGCAGTAATGAAGCTGTTTCAGGAATCGGAAACCATTGAAGCGTTTGAACGAAGCCTGAACGATGAGAGTTCAAGAATTAACAATCTTGACCTGAATGGAGATAACTACGTCGATTATATCAAGGTCATGGATTATGTTGATGGCAATATTCACACTATCGTACTTCGGGCGGTACTCGATCGGAACGAGACTCAGGATGTTGCCGTATTTACCATTGAGAAATTCAATAACGGAATGGTTCAGCTTCAGCTTATAGGAGATGAGGCCTTATATGGAAGAAATTATATCATTGAGCCCTATTATGCCGATAGTGGCGAAACTGTTAATCCTGCTTATGTAGGTTCACCTGGCAGAACCCGTGATGTTACTGTAGTGAGAACAACCACATACGAAGTTGCAACATGGCCGCTGATATCATTTATATTTCGTCCGAACTATGTTGTATGGAGATCGTCATGGGATTGGGGTTATTATCCTTCGTACTATAACCCATGGAGGCCTTTCTACTGGCATGCTTATTACGGGTACCATTCCCATTGGCACCATCATTATTACGCCTATTACAGGCCATGGAACCGTTACCGTATCCACCATTACAGCAACCATTATTACACCCATGTACGGACCTATTCACCCACAGTGGTAGTAAACATCAATAAAGGAAATTACAGATACACCTATTCAAAGCCCGAGACCAGAGAGGTTGGTGAACGGTTATACACCCGTGCCAGCAATGGTCGCAGTTCATTGAATACCAGTTCTGCAAGAGTAAGAAGATCAGAAGCCACTTCTGTACAGCGGGCTTCGGTTAAATCCGGTTCATCTGCTGAAAGAAGATCCTCATCGGTAACCACAGGAAGAAGTGCTACCCGCTCAGGAGCAGAAGTGAGAAGTAATGCCAATCGCAATTCAGCTACTGGTGTTTCCGGCAGATCATCTACCGGTTCATCCGTTAACCGCAGCACCGGAGTGGAACGTAAATCAGGTACAATAGCCACAGACAGGAGCCAGAGGAGTTCCTCGCAGCGAAATGCGACAAGTGTCACCCGCAGGACTGAGCAATCCTCTTCTGCACGGACTGCCACCAGGCCTTCAGTTGGCAGGAGCACAGAAAGATACAATACGAAGTCAGCATCACCTGCTCCCCAAAGGTCAACCTCGGCTCCTTCGGTAAGGCAGCGCTCTTCACAAAGACCTTCACCTGCAGTTTCCGGGCGGTCATCCAGCCCCTCGGTAAGGCAGTCGGCTCCCAGCCGGTCCTCTTCCAGGGTTTCCACCAGAAGCGCCAGGAAATCGGAACCGGCAGTGAAATCTGCACCTGCAAGGTCATCTTCCCGTTCTTCGGGTGCCAGAGTTGGCTCATCACGTTCATCCAGCCGGCAGTCTGCACCTGCACCGTCAAGAAGCAGTTCAAGGTCTTCTTCCGAAAGAAGTTCAGGACGCAGGTAATAAAAATATATATACCAACTATTCTTATTTAAAAGTTGAATTATTCATTCCAGCCTTTCCTGCCTTAGCGCAGGAAAGGCTTTTTATTTGATTGTTCCTCCCCTGAACAGTGCAAAAGAACAAATGCTTAATGTTTTCAGGCAACCCTGAGTCCTGCGGTTATAACATCCAACCTGAAACCGGCTCCTGCGAATTCGTTGACGGGTGTTTTGAGCAGGAAATCATAAGTTTCCTCTTCTGTTTGTTTTTAGCATAAACCATCCAATATTGATTCTTGTTAACTTTTTAGGAGCAGACAAAAAATTGCGCTTTTTATTGGGAGAACTTGTTTCTGATAAGTTAAAGTTGTAACTTATCGTAATGATTTAACTGTTTGGGGGTTGTGGCTGTTTTCTGCCGGAAGGGCTGATGTGTTATCATCAAGTATTTTATCTCTGTGGCTTTTCTCCTGCAATGAAGATATATCACCGGTGTATAACTGGTTAAATGTGTGATGAAATTATTTCCCCATCTCCTGAGGCATTATGAAAGTCGATAAAAATTTAAGTTTTATGACATCAACCTGGTTATTGAAAATTGGATTCCTTATCTATCCAATCCTATTGATAAAGCTGAATTCTTTAGTCAGAAATAAAATACCTGATAAAGCTAAAAGAAAAGAGTTTAAAAGGGAAAAGGAATACATAATCAAGGTTGTTTACCTGCTTACCCCACTGCTTTTATTTCACCTCGAGTTGCTTTACCTGAGCGCAGGTTATTCATTGAACGAAATCAATTTAATAGCTCTTATCTTTCTGTTTTTATTACAGGTTTTTTTACTTATTAATGCGTTTGTTTCTTTATTTCATCTTTTGGCAGAACTCAATAAGTATGAATAAAGAAAATGCCAGAGGGATGTGATGCCCCTCGATTTTAAGAAGGCAAAGAAGGAAATTTGCAGGCATGCCCCTTCAGTATGCCGGTTTAATGGTAAACATCATTCCCGGTAATCCGGTGTATTGGGCACCAACCCCAAGCTTCCCAAAAAATCCATGCAGGCAGCGCGTACATTGTAATCCCTTCCTTCCATCCGGTGCACCTGACGGATGGTTTCTGCAAACGGTTCTTTGTTTTCGGTGTAAAGCAAATAATTGATGGCCATAAGAGAAAGCTGAAGGTTTTTATCTGCACAGAAGCTTTTTAGCTTTTCTTCGGCGCTCTTATCATTGATCATTTCCCAGGCGATGGCTGCTGCTGTCACTGCTACGGGAGGATAACTGTCATTCATCGACTTCTTTATCGCTTCTGAATTTGCCTCTATATAGGCAGCCGGCTGACTTCTCAAACCTAAAATGGCCCAATATCGTATAATTTTATCGGGTGAATCCAGCAGCAGGATTTGTTGCGATGCAATCTTTTTATCCCTGAATCCGGCCAGTGAAGCTGCATCGTAAATCTTTTCCACCGGGAATTTTTTCTTGTTAAGCCTGAACTCAAACGCAGTTGTTCCATCCGGTAATCCTGCAATTTCATATTCCGGAAGGAGCATTACATCGCGTGCCTCCAGAATTTCCTTTTTCATCAATGCCCGCATATTTTTCAGCACCGGCAGGTATTCGGGGTCGTTGGCCAGGTTCTTTGTCTCCCATAAATCGTTATCGATATCGAAAAGAAATTCTGCAGGACGTGCCTCAAATAGGCTTTTTTGCAAGGTATTCAATTTGTTTGCAGCTAAATCGCTCCGCATCTGCTGCTTAATTTCTCCGATTTCCATATATCGTATGTAGCGTGCTTCATTGATGAAAGGCATAAAATTACGGGAATAAACATACCTGCCGTCGGTTACTGTTCTTACCAAATCGATTCCGTTGTCGGAGCGGTCGGACGACAGATACAGGTGCTCCACAGGTTTCATTCGCCGGCTGCCCATAAAAGGCCGTCCTTCCATATGACCGGGAATCTCACCCCCCGAGAGGCTGATGAGGGTGGGAGCCAAATCGGTAAAATCTACCGGTTCATCTGTGACTACGCCACCAGTTCCCCAGGGCGATAAATGACGGAACATTTCCGGAAACCAAACAATGAATGGTACCCGGTAACCGTAATTGATACCATTGGTTTTTCCCCTTGGCATACCTTCACCATGGTCGGCATAAAAGAAAATTATTGTGCTGTCTTTCAGATTATCTTTCTCCAGGCGACTGAGCAGTTCACCAATCCGCTTATCAGTAAGTGCAATTGAGTTGTAGACCCGGGCAAACTGCTTCCGCATGGCAGGGCTGTCGAGGTAAAACGGAGGCATGTCAAATTCATCATCACCAACACGTTCATCAGCAGAGAGGTGGCTAAGGACATTTTGTTCGTACCACTCATAAGTTTCGGTCATTGTTCGAGACTGATGCGGCTCGTTGTAGTTAAAAACAGCAAAGAATGGCTGCCCCTGCCTGCGGTTCCACCAGCCGGCTTTTCCTGAACTTTCGTTCCAGGCTTCTTTAATAAATTCCTGCTCCCCCGCCACATTGTAATCCGTTTTCTGATTGTTGGTGGTGTAATAATTTTCCTGCTGCAGAAAATAGGGAAACCCTTTAATGAAATCCGGAACAGGATACTTGCTGCGGTGGTTGCCTGTGCCTGCCCGGTAGGTTTTCACCCCGGTAATGATGGCCGTGCGGCTGGGAGAGCATACTGTTCCGGTAGAGAAAGCATTTGTAAATCGTACTCCCTCGTTAGCCAGCTTGTCGATATTCGGGGTGTGGGCATTCTCATTGCCGTAACAACCTATAAACTGAGGCGAAGTATCTTCTATTGTAATCCATAAGATGTTAGGCTTTGGTTCTTCCGGTTGCTTCTCTGTGGCCAGCGCTCCCGGGAAAAAAGCAGCAGATAATAATGCGCTGCAAATAAGTTTGTTGTTCATTTGTCGAATTTAAAATGAATCCATTGGTGTGGGGCTAAATTAAGAAAAAGAGGCGAAATGATTCTATAAAGTGACCGGATAAATATGATGCCGGGATATTGAACCCTGCCAAAGGTTCACATTTATTCTGACCGTAATTAGTGATGGCTCTGAAGTGAATGAAATAAGGTCTTATACCGCTGAAGGCCTGTTTAAATTGTTTTCTCTGCAGGTTTCATTTAATATGTGCCTTTTAATGTCATATTTATAAGATTTCCTTCCTGCCGGCATAAGGCACTCAGCAATGAAATTAGATTTTTAACAGTTGTTTTTTCAGTTCTTCATCTTACATTCGACATACCCTCCCCTAATCAAATTCGCAAATTTGCGAATTTGATTAGGGGAGGGTATAGTTTAAGTGCGAAAAATACCTGAATTAAAAATTGAATCGCTTACCCCCGTTCAGAAAGATTGAGGTAATATAAATCGGTCATTAAATTATTATTTCCCGTGCAATATACTGTTTCGGGTGCAGTCCGAAATTTTTATGATGGGCGGAGTGATGTATAATGAATGCCATCTGTGAAACCGGAGAAGAAATTATTATTTTGCGGGATATTATGTTTTGTGTCAGAAAAAAGCATGAGATGATAAAAGCTAAAAGTTTGGTAAGGCCGTTTTTAAAATGGGTAGGAGGTAAAAGGCAACTCCTGACTTCAATTGCGGAACATTTACCCGAGCGAATGGATAAACACCGGTACATTGAGCCTTTTGTTGGCGGAGGCGCTGTTTTGTTTCACCTGCAACCCTACAATGCCCTGATAAACGACTCAAACAAGGAACTGATAAATGTATACAATGTAATTAAAGACTTTCCTGAGGAACTTATCGACGATCTTAAAAAGCATTTCAACGAAGCGGATTATTTTTACCGGATTCGTGCCCTTGACCGGACGGATGATTTCGATCGCTTAACTCATGTTCAGCGGGCTTCAAGATTAATATACCTGAATAAAACCTGTTACAACGGTTTATACAGGGTTAATAAAGCGGGTAACTTTAATGCACCTTTCGGACGTTATAAAAAGCCAAACATTTTAAATGAAGCAAAAATAAAGGCTGTCAGCAGGTTTCTGAATTCACACAACATATCGATTAAAAATGAAGATTACACAGAAATTTTAAAACTGGCTGATGAAAATTCGTTTGTTTATCTGGATCCGCCTTACCATCCCATTTCGGAAAGCTCTAATTTTACCGGCTATGTACAGGGGGGGTGGGACAGGTTTGACCAGATAAGGTTAAGGGAAGCATGTGATGCTTTGAATTCAGGAGGCATAAAATTTTTACAGTCAAATTCCTCTGCTCAATTTATTAAAGAACAATACCGGAAATACAATATAATTACTGTTAAGGCAAGTCGTGCTGTAAATTCAAACGGTGCTGACCGCGGAGAAATTGATGAGGTGTTGATTAAAAATTATTGAAACAGGGAATAATATTCATTTGGCGAATGATGCTCTTCTTGTTATAGATTTTTTAATTTTTTTCGGTTGGTATTTTTGTAAGGGATAAATCGAGTAAGCCCTGTTTGCCGATGCCTGAACATGAAAATATTGCCGGTCATTTTTTTGTGTATGGCCCCTGAAGTCCTGTTGTGCCGCAGGAAATTCCATTAAAGGGTTGTTCGCTTTTTCTACAATCCAACCGCAATTGGAATCATTGTTAACATTCAGCTCTACGGATTTTTGAGAAACATTTGGAAATGGTGGCTGTTCTTATTTTTATTCGCAACAGGTTAAAGGCATCAAAAATGAAAAAACTCTTGATTCTGCACATTCTGATTCTGCTGTTTTTCTTTAAAAGTTATTCCCAGGGCAATTTCAGTGCATCATTTGGTATGGGACTTCCGGAACTTGCAAATGCAGGTGTTCAATACCAGTTTTCGCAAATGACATTTGGAGTGAGTATCGGGACTGCATTCGCCGGGTTTTATTCCCTTTCGGGAGATGTTTATTATCATTTTAAGGATCAATCCAAATTAGATAATATATCTCCCTGGTATCTGCGAACAAATTTTTCATATTGGCCTTTTGGGAAAATTTTATTCGTTGATTTTGGAGAGGCCATCCTGGTAGGTTTTCGTGCCGGGCGGGAATTTGATATTACTGATAGTGTAGGTTTAAGAATGGATGCGGGAGTTATACCCTTCACCTTCTTGTCGGGAAAAAAAGTACCTTTCTCCTTTATTCCTGCTGTTGGTATAAATTTTTACTACAGGTTGTGAGACCGGAATGATTTAGAAGGCAGTAGGCAGACGGGTATCCTAAAGCTGACAGAAGGTTTGAACAAAAGACGGAGGGTCGGCAGAAATGAAAAGAATGATTTGGTGACCATATTGATTTGTTTGGTTGCATAAACCGTATCCGGACCGTCGATTTAGGTGTGCCTTTTGAAATTTCATTTTTATAGATGCAACTGTTTGAAGCCCGGAAATTAAATTAAAATCTCTGAATAAATGCACTAAACAAAAGCTATATTCACTTGTTAAAACAATTAACATACAGGTGGGGTAAAATTTTCTTTTCCAGATATATAGACATTTATTTACAATTTAAAATGTACGATCATGAAAAAATTTTACTTGCTTCTATTTAGCTTCATTTTTTCCATCTTTGTATACGGACAGGAAGAATACCACAAGCCATTCGGCAAAAATTATTTCCCTCAAAAAGAGGGCATCAAAGATTTTCAAAAGGCACATCGCCAAAAGTTCAGTTATCAGCAATTGAACCAGTCTTTTATAAAAAATGCAAACCAGGAGCTCCAGCGTCTTGATAGCCTGTTGGGTTATATCTATAACGACACAGCGTTGTATTTAGATTTTAAAGAAGAATATATGTACAATGAAAATGACTTAATAATAAAGTATGAGGCATTTTTCCGGGATGAGCTGACTGATGAATGGGTACTTGATGGCTGGGAGGAGTATGAATACAATGACGCTGGCAACCTGTTGCTGTATTACGATTATGAATATGATTCATTAAGTCAGCAATGGTTTGCAGGATGGAAAAAGGATTATGTCTACGATGACAATAACTTATTGGTTCAAACCTTTGAATCGTGGAAAGATGATCCCGGTGAAGAATGGTATTTTGTATGGCGGGTGGATTTTACCTATGATGAGAACAACAGGCCTTTATCGACGCTTGAATACATTTATACGCTTGATTGGTCCCTGAGCAGGAGTTCGCAATATACCTACGATGAGAATGGTAATCTTACACAATTTGAGCTTTTTGATGATGACGATGCCGGAGGATGGGTAAATGAAATCAAGGAGGTATATGTGTATGATGATAATAACAGGCTTATGGAATTTACCGACTATGAGTGGGATGCAACTATTGAGGAGTGGATTGAGACAGACAGAGAAGTCTATACATATTCTGATAATAACAATGTTGATTTCTATGTCGATTACAACTGGAACGAATCGGACAATAACTGGGTGGAATTTTGGAGGGAAGAATTTACTTATGAAAACACATACCCTTATGATCAACTTGTTTTACCCTGGTTTTATCATGATGATGTTCCAAACTTTATGAATCACCAGCTGATTGAACATCAGGGTTACTCCTTTCTTGGTTCTGAATGGGTTCCTTTCTCCAAGGGTGAATACTATTATTCATCGGGGCCCTCAACAAGTGTGACTGATGTGAGTAAGACAGATATAAAGTTTTATCCCAATCCGGCAAGTACGGAAATTACCTTTAGGTTTGGTTCTCCTGTTGAGGCGGGGCTTCAGGTTTATGATTTAACGGGGAACCTTGTGCGGACAATGCGCGTGTGGGATAACAAGCCGGTGAATATCGGGCAGCTTTCAGATGGCCTTTACCTGTTCAGGCTCACAGGAGAAGGAAACAAGCCGATATTTAGCGAAAAAATACTTGTTAAGTGAAGTGTGCCGGGCAATTATCCCTGCGTGGATAGATTAACCATAAATGAATAGTTATGCTTTAAGTGATGAGGCTTCAGGTTATTTTTAGTCCTGAATCGTGACTTTATGCTATTTTTTTTACATTTAACCCCTGCAGAAAAAACAAATCGATAAACATTTAAACATCAAACGGAACGCTATTTTTTTATGATTTTTAGATTCAGACGTTTATAATGAAGAAATACCTGACAACATTATCTTCCTTTATCATCATGCTGTGCCTGGGAGGGGTATATGCCTGGAGTATAACGGCCTCGGAACTAATTGAAAAGCATGGTTTTTCCAATACCCAGACACAACTGATTTTTGGGACTGTAATTGCCGTATTTCCTGTTACCATGATATATGCCGGCCGGCTGGCCAGACAAATGAAGCCGAGGTTTTTGGGTTATATTTCCGGTTTGTTGTTTGCTTTGGGTTATTTGCTTGCAGGCTTTTCAAACGGTAACTTTTACATCGTTTTCATTGGTGCAGGTTTATTAACCGGTATTGGTACCGGTTTCGGATATTTGGTATCACTCACTGTTCCTGTGAAATGGTTTCCTGAACGAAAGGGACTGATAACCGGAATTGCAGCGGCCGGATTTGGCTTGGGAGCTATAGCCTTATCGCCCATAGCCGAGATGGTACTGGAGTCGGGCAGAAGCATATTCAAAATGTTTACAGTTATTGGAGTATCTTATGGAACAATAATATTCCTGCTGTCAAATTTTATTTCGCAGCCCCGGGTTAATGCTGAAGTACGAAACCTGGACAATACAAAGTTTCTTTCGTCCAAAATGTTTCGAAGATTGTTTGGTGGTATTTTTCTGGGCACATTCTCCGGATTGCTCATCATTGGAAGCCTTAAGATTATCGGCGGTCAAAATAATATAACCAACCATATTCTGATACTGGGTGTTTCCTTTTTTGCTGGTTCCAACTTTGCCGGCAGGTTGTTTTGGGGCTTTTTAAGCGATTACATTGCAGCAGGCATAACTATCTTTATGGCGCTGGTTATACAGGCTGTTGCCATATTTTTAATGGGATATATGGAACTGAATAATGTTTCATACATCTTGCTATCAGTATTGATTGGATTTGGTTTTGGCGGCAATTTTGTTCTTTTTGCAAAAGAAACCACAAAGGTTTATGGAGTTAATAACCTGGGAATAGTTTACCCGTATGTATTTGTTGGGTATGCCATTGCCGGAATTGCAGGTCCTTTAAGCGGTGGATTGCTTTTCGATTATTTTGGGAATTACAGAAATGCTGTTCTTTTGGCAAGTATGATAAGTTTTAGCGGGGGACTGTTATTTTTGTACCACCATTTTGAATCAATAAAGAAGGGGCATGCATAAAACAGGGAGTGATATTGATGTTGCTGCGCAATTGATAAGGGAAGGAAAGCTTGTTGCTTTTCCCACTGAAACCGTTTACGGTTTGGGAGCTGATGCTTTGAATCCGCTGGCTGTAGCCAAAATTTTTGAACTGAAAGAACGGCCGGCATTCGACCCCCTAATCGTACATATTGGAGGCAAGCAGGATATAGCAAAGCTTACACTTAATATTGAGGAAAAGATTTACCGCCTGATAGACCAGTTCTGGCCCGGACCATTAACACTTGTTCTGCCTAAAAGCAATATTGTACCCGATATAGTTACATCAGGATTACAAACAGTGGGCATCAGAATGCCCGATAACGAAATTGCACTGGAACTCATCCGCAGGTCGGAGCGCCCCATTGCTGCACCCAGCGCCAATAAATTTGGCCGGATTAGCCCCACCTCTGCTCTTCATGTGAAAAAGCAATTGCCCGGAGTGGATTATATTCTTGATGGCGGAAGTACAAAAGTAGGAATTGAATCCACCATTGTTGCTGTCACTGACATAGGATTTCAGATATTGAGGAACGGTATAATCACCCGCGAAGAACTGGAAGAGGTGATTCCCTTTGATGATGCCACTCCGGTAGATGAGTTTGCAGCGCCTGGTATGCTGAAATCGCATTACAGTCCAACTAAAACGATGATAATTGATTACGGCAGTAATCTAAAAGACATTGATAAAAGCAGGGCAGGGCTTCTGTCATTTTCAGGTAATCTGGAAGAAGGATACAACAAGGTCATCCGGGTATCGGAAAACAACGATTTAAAATCATATGCCGTAAGAATGTTTGCAGCCATGCATGAACTGGAGGAGAGTGATGTGGATTTTATAGTGGCAGAACCGGTTCCTGAAACAGGTATTGGGATGGCCATAATGGACCGGCTGAGAAAGGCAGCATACCGGGAGTAGTGTTACTGTGAGCTTTTTCGAATTAGTTTCTTTGTTTTAAAACAAGGAAAGATGCCGGCCGGGGTTCTTTTTTTCATTCTCATCAGATTAAATGTATATAACATTTAATACCTGGAAAAACAGAGCTGAAGATGTGGTAAATATTAGTAAAAAAAGTATCCGGTAATTTTCTTTTAACAGTAATATTTACTTTTTTTATCGTATCAAATAAAGTAACACTGAATCAAAATGATAAAATTTAACTCAACTTTGTTTTTGTCGTTTTTCATTCCCGGTTTTTTTATGTTGTTTGCAACTTTTGAATTAAGTGCCGTTGAAAAGCCTGAAGGGAATCCGCCTCAGAATGCTCCGGTTTATTCACAGTTTGTTTATCAGGGTAACGATGAGGTTTATAAAGATAATCCACTGCGGGATGATGAATTCTATACACCTATCCTGCAGGGATGTTATCCCGATCCTTCCATTACCCGCAAAGGGAATGATTATTTTCTTGTAAATTCATCATTTGCCATGTTTCCCGGAGTACCGATTTTTCATTCGAATGATTTGGTTAACTGGAAGCAAATCGGTCATGTACTGGATAGGCCTTCTCAGTTAAAGGTAGAGCATGCAGGGATAAGTGCCGGTGTTTATGCGCCTGCCATAAAATATAACCCCAATAATGATATGTTTTATATGATTACCACCCAGTTTGCGGGTGACATGGGTAATATTGTTGTTAAAACAAAAGATCCCTTCGAAGGGTGGAGCGATCCATACAAGCTGGAATTTAATGGAATCGATCCTTCTCTTTTTTTTGATGATGACGGTAAAGCATATGTAATACACAATGATGCACCCGACAGGGGAAAGGAACTTTACGAGGGGCACAGGGTCATAAAAATTTGGGATTATGATGTGGAAAAGGATCAGGTTATTCCGGGTTCTGATAAAATTATTGTTGATGGAGGGGTCGATATTACTCAAAAACCAATCTGGATTGAGGCGCCTCATATTTACAAAAGGAAAGGCCGTTATTACCTGATGTGTGCCGAAGGGGGAACAGGCGGCTGGCACAGCGAGGTTATATTTGTTAGCGATAGCCCACGGGGGCCTTATAAACCTGCGAAAAACAATCCTATTTTATCGCAGCGTTACCTTAATCCCAAACGTGCAAACCCGGTGGAATGGGCCGGTCATGCCGATTTGGTGGAAGGGCCCGATGGAAACATGTACGGTGTTTTCTTAGCGGTTCGCCCCAATGAAAAAGGAAGGGTGAATACCGGCCGCGAGACATTTATCCTTCCGGTTGACTGGAGCGGTGAATTTCCGGTATTTATCAACGGCCTGATTCCTCTTCAGCCTAAATTGAAAATGCCAGGTGGAGTGGTGAATAATACAGATGATGAAGGATTTTTTCCAAATGGAAATTTTAAATTCACTGATGATTTTTCTTCAGAAAAAATGGATTACAGGTGGATTGGGATCAGGGGGCCACGGGAAGAATTTATTGCAGTTACAACGAATGGACTGCAGATAACTCCGTTTGAAACGAACATAAAAGCCGTTGCGCCAATTTCTGCCCTTTTTCACAGGCAGATGCATAAGAATTTTTTAGCAACCACAATAATTGACTATGTGCCTGGTTCAGAAACAGAACTGGCCGGTTTGGTTTGCTACCAGAGCGAGCGGTTTAATTATGTTTTTGGAATTACTAAAAGTGAAAATGATTATTACCTTTTGCTGGAGCGGACAGAAAAAGGAAAATCAGAAATTGTGGCAAGCAGAAAAATTGACATCAGCAGTCCTATACAGTTGCAGATACAAGCAGAGGGCGATAATTACCGGTTTAATTATTCAACAGGAGGAAGTGAATTTGTTAATCTTGGAGGCACAGTTTCGGGCGATATTCTTTCAACAAATGTTGCAGGAGGTTTTACGGGCAGCTTAATTGGCTTGTATGCTACTTCAGGTAATGATGCTCATCCTTGACAAAAACAATATATGTATGCAGCAGAATAGATTATATCATCGTATGAACGTTAAGTCAGTATACACCATCTTATTTGTAGTTCTGTGGTTAACATTTTCATTTGCAGAAAATGGCAGGGGGCAGAACCCAGTTATTCATGCTGATGTGCCTGATGTATCGATGATAAGAGTAGGGAACACCTATTATATGAGCAGTACCACTATGCATATGAGTCCCGGGGTGCCTATAATGAAGTCGGAGGATTTGGTAAACTGGGAGATTGTAAATTATTGCTATTCTGTTTTGGAGGATATGGAGGAGCTGAACCTGGAGGAAGGTAAAAATGCCTATGGCGGAGGTTCATGGGCCAGCAGTTTGCGGTATCACAACGGGACCTTTTATTTAGGTACTTTTTCCGGCACCACCGGCACCACTTATATCTATTCAACCGATGACATAGAAAACGGCTCCTGGGAAGTAAATAAATTCAAACCCTCCTATCACGATCACACCATTTTCTTTGATGATGATGGTAAGGTGTATATGATTTGGGGTGCAGGTAAACTAATGCTGGCCGAACTTAATGAAGATCTTTCAGGAGTCATAGAAGGCACGCAACGGGTTTTGATTGAGAATGCGAGCGAGCCTGCCGGTGATAACATTATGCTTCAATCAGAAGGTTCTCAGCTTTTTAAAGTGAAAGGTTATTATTACCTGTTTAACATTGTCTGGCCCAGGAATGGAATGCGGACAGTTGTTGTTCACAGGGCCGAAAACATTACCGGCCCCTATGAAGGCCGCATAGTTCTGCAGGACAGAGGCATTGCGCAGGGTGGGCTAATTGATACCCCGGATGGCGAATGGTATGCTTATCTTTTTCGCGATTATGGTGCTGTAGGGCGAATCCCCTACCTGGCACCAGTTACCTGGGAAGACGACTGGCCTGTATTGGGAGTCGACGGTAAGGTGCCTGATGAACTTGACCTTCCTGCCTCCCACGGTTTAATTCCGGGCATAGTGGCACCCGACGAGTTTATGCGTAAAAAGGAGGAGCCTGAACTGCCTTTGGTTTGGCAGTGGAACCATAATCCCGATAATAAGCTGTGGTCAGTTCATCAGCGGGAAGGATATTTACGTCTTACTACAGGACGTACAGATAAGGATTTTTTATCGGCTCGGAATACATTAACTCAAAGAACCATTGGGCCTGAATGCACAGGGGTAACCTTTATCGATGTTTCAGGAATGAAAGAAGGTGATTTTACCGGCCTTGCCTTATTGCAGAAAAAGTATGGCCTGGTGGGTGTGAAGTTTGAAGATGGTTCAGGTAAAATTGTAATGGTTAGTGCCCATGATGATGTTCCGGTTGAGGTGGAAAGCCGTCCTATGGAGCAAAGCACCTTATTCCTTAAGGCAGAATGTGACTTTGTTAACCGTAAAGATGTGGCAGATTTTTACTACAGCTATGATGGCAAAAAATGGACGCCGATTGGTACTCAGCTTAAAATGAAATATACCCTGCCGCATTTTATGGGGTATCGGTTTGGATTGTTCAACTATGCAACAAAAACTCCCGGAGGGTATGTTGATTTTGATTTTTTCAGAATTCAAAATGCAATTGAGAGGCAGGATTAAGCAGTCTTGGAGATAATTGATTTCTCGCTCAGTTGGTTTTGGCTAATTGCCTTGAAGCTAATGTCGCAAAGTGATTAACAAGCCTAAGCCAGAAAAGCGGCACATTTGTTAAAGACAGAAAGGAAGGCCGTAAGAAGGGTTTTATCATCCACTTTCCCGGATGCAGGGAAAGGAGCTTCATGACTGTAATCGAAGGGGAAATCCATCAGCTCAAAACATTCATTGGCCAGCTGGGTGCCCATACATGCTTTTACACCATCGAAAGGCATTACTTTGTCTTTCCACAGAGAAATGCCGGTTATTCGGTTTTTCCATTTCAAGAAAAATCGTTCCCTTACATCCTTATTTATTTCGTGGGCAATCATGGAATTGAAGGCATTCTGCAACGGACCGGAAACAGATTTACTACTGCTCTTATTTTCGATTCCGGTTAGCCATTCATTACAGTAATAGTTTAACAACCGCTCGTAAGCTTGCCGGTCCATTATGTATTTTGATTCTCCATACATGTTTTTAAAAATGGCCCCTCCGCAGAAAACAAAGAGCCTGGAAGATGAAAATAATTTTTCAGGATTGGCCATTAACATCACTTCTGCCAGGAAAGAGCCGATGGAATAACCAAAAAAATCGATTATGGTTTTCTCATCAAAAAGGGGATGTTTACCGGTCGTTATTTGCCGGGCAAGCTTTGTAATGTCGTTAATGGTTTGTTCTCCGGCACTATAGAAACGATAAGGGTTTTCTGACAACCTGTTGCTTAATGCAGCATTGGCAAAACTAAGTGAGCCGGGATTTCCTGCTTCTTTTTTTCGTTTTTCCAGCAGCACTGACATGCTCCTTGGATTTCCCCATTCTGCGGGCGCCCGGTTTATATGGTAAGCAATGGGGAAAAGGATAACCGGCTTGCGGGTTTGTACGGCCAGATATTCCGCCCAAACTAAATATTTATCCCAGCTTTTTTCATTCAGCCCATGCAGCAGCAGGATACACGACTTTCGGTTTGTCCGCCTGGCCGGGATGAAAACAGGATATGTGAACCGCTGGTTCTCCTTTATAAGTGCATCCTGTAATATGAATGTATCTTTCCTTGATTTAAAGCTTTCGGGAAGTTCCGATTCAAAAGTAAACCATCCGATACTGCATAAATTGTTTCGGGATTTTTGAATATTTGGCTCCCGAAAATGAATTAGCAGCTCTTTTTGCCGTTGCAGAAACTTGCCGATTTGCATATACTTTTGCTGTTTTTAGTAGAAGTTTATATGCAAAATAACAGTGATAGGATTTTTTGTCCAAAATTATGGTTCCAATGCATTGTTTTGGGGAAAAAACATCCAATTCAGGGACGAAATATCGATATATGGGATGAAATTATACAATCGAAAAAAAATGATTGCTAAAGATTTGCGATTAATTAACTTTGTAAGGAGAAACATATTGCAGGAAAAATAAAAAACCGAATGAATAATGCCATAGTATGAACCAGCAAATTCCTGAATACTTAAATGAAAAAGGGAATATTATCCGGCTGATAATTTTCACGGCTTTATTTGCCCTGGTATTTATAAACATTTATCAACCGTTTGATTCAAGGAACTGGTTTCCTGTTTCAGAAGACATGTTTTTTCTTTTTTCCAGCCTGGTAATACTGACGGGAGTTTTGGTGGTAGTAATAAGTCGGATTATAATGTATCACTATACCCGGCAAAATGTCTTGCTCTATTGGCAGTATGCGCTTTGGATTCTTGCTGAAATTCTGGCAATGGCAACATTTTATACCCTTTTTGAGAGCCTTGTCCTTGATGACCCCCGGTTGTTTTCGGAAATGATGCGGCAGTCGGTAATAAATACCGCGCTGGTTTTGTTGCTGCCTTACTCCATTATGTGGCTTTTCTTTTCGCTGAAAGATAAGAACAAGAAGCTTGCAAGGTTTACAGGCAGTGAAAGAATAATTGAACAACCGGTGAAGGGCATGCTGAATTTTTTTGATGAGAAGAAGGAGTTGCGGTTATCGGTAAGAAGCGATCAGGTACTTTGGATAGATGCTGCAGATAATTATGTAAAAATTCATTACCTGAATAAAGGGAAAATAGCCTCTTTTATGATCCGGAATACCCTGAAGACAATTGAACAACAATTTGCTGCTACTTCTCTTGTCAGGTGTAACCGATCGACCATTATTAACTTTGATAAGGTTAAAGTTCTTAGGAAAGAACATAATGGCATATTTCTGGGCATCGATCATGAGCTGGTTCCTGATATTCCGGTTTCCAAAACTTATACCGGTTTGGTAATGTCAAAATTCTCAGGTTCTTCCCTCCCTCAACCTGAAGAATTGTAATGATCATTAATTGTAAAGAAGGCAAAAAAGTCTTCAGGTCAGATACTTTCCACTTAAATGGTTTTAAAAGGAAAGGGGCTTTGAACAGCATTATCCAACAATTGTTGTGAAAAGGGTTTGGTATGTTAGTGGAACTTTAAATGGTTATCATGGCTGATGTTTTGATGCACAGTCAGAAGTTTAAAGACAAGTTATGAATTTATGGTCCGGAGGAGGAGGGCATTTACTGATTTATAATTTTACAGGTTTTTACGATAAAAAGGAAAATGACCGACACGTCAAAAGGTGTTATTAATCAAATGGAACTGTTGCAAAATAAGAAGCGCATCCGTTGGGCGGTGGCATTGTTATATTTTGGCATGGGACTTTGTTTCTCGTCGTGGGCAAGTCGTATACCGGATATAAAAACATCGCTGGAGATGAGCGATGCCTTATTTGGAACTGTATTGCTGGCCCTCCCGGTAGGGCAGTTTTTAATGATGCCGGTTTCCGGGAAGCTGGTAACCCGATATGGAAGTCCGCGTATGTTGCTATTTGCGCTTCCGGCTTATGGTATCTGTTTGGTTAATATCGGTTTTGTGGCCGCAACCTGGCAGCTGTCAATTGCCTTGTTCCTTTTTGGTCTGGCGGGAAACCTTTGCAATATCTCCATTAATTCACAAGGCATTGCTGTTGAAAAACTTTACGAGCGTTCCATTATGGCTTCCTTTCACGGGGGATGGAGCCTGGCAGGATTTACAGGAGCTCTTATAGGGTTGGTCATGATTAATCTGAAAGTTGCTACCCAATGGCATTTTATCAGTGTAGTTTTGATTGTGTGGGTAATTTTGGGATTCAATCATATGCACCTTATCGAGAATAAGAGTGAACTAAAAGCAGGTATGCCGCGGCGCAGGTTTTTTGGCAAACCCGACGCCATCCTTCTTCAGCTTGGTATTATCGGTTTCTTCAGTATGGCCAGTGAGGGGACTATGTTCGACTGGAGCGGCATTTATTTCAAAGATGTGGTGAATGCTCCTGCTTCGATGGTGGTGCTGGGATACACCTCCTTCATGATAATGATGGCAGCAGGTCGTTTTATGGCCGATTCGCTGATCTCAAAGTTTGGACGGCAACGGCTCCTGCAGATCAGCGGGTTGATGATTTCGGCCGGATTATTCACTTCAGTGCTGTTCCCCCTGCTTGTTCCTGCAACAATTGCATTTATGGTAGTGGGACTTGGAGTGTCAAGTATAGTTCCAACCGTTTACAGTGCAGCAGGTAATCAAACCCGTGTGCCGCCGGGGATAGCCTTGGCTACAGTATCGAGTGTAAGCTTCCTCGGTTTTTTGCTGGGGCCGCCGCTTATTGGTTATATCTCTGAACTTGCCGGGTTGCGTTCCTCTTTTGCTGTGGTGGGATTCTTTGGTATTGGTATTTCTTTAATGGTTGGAAGAATAAGAGCTTTCGGATATCAGCCGCCCGAGGTCCGTCCCACGCCTGTTAAGGCAGAAAATCCGGATAGCGGGTTCCAACAAGATAAATAGCCGATAAACGCTCTTGCTGCAGAAAAAATAACTTTACCTGCACATCTTTTGCTTATGGCTGATAATTAATAAAATCGCCGATATTTTAATTTATCATTATGGGAAAACATAATACAATAGTATCAGAAAAATAGCAGCTGGGTTAGCAGGTATTTGATTGGTGCTGGGGAAAAGAAGTAAAATTACATCATTTACAGTATTGCAGGTTTATTTTTTCGGCCATGTTAATTAAACCTGCTGGTTGATGTTTTGTGATTAGGTTTTGTAATTTTGGGTGCAGGTAAACATTTAAATATTTCAATGACTGAAGGTAAATACAAGAATGTGTTTCAGCAGCATTCAGTTGCTGCTGAATACGATAGTTTCTACCGGTCTGCAACAGGCGAATCAATTGACCAGATTGAAAAGAAGTTGATTCATCCTTTTTTACAGAACCTTCCTAAAGAAATGATGCTTGAGCTGGGGTGCGGTACAGGACACTGGTCCGAATTTTTTAGCCGGGCAGGATTTCCTGTTACAGCTTTAGATGATTCAAATGCCATGCTTGAAATAGCTAAAGGAAAGAAAATAAAGAATGTTATGTTTATGAAAGCAGATGCAGGAAGCCTGCCTTTTTCCAATGGCCGGTTTCCAATAGTTGCTTCAATAACAATGCTCGAATTCGTGGAAGATATAAACCGTGTGATGGATGAAGTCAATCGTGTTCTAGCTCCCGGAGGTAGATTCATAGTGGGTTGCCTGAATGCCCTATCAGAAATCGGGAAAAACAAGGACAGTGATCCGGTGTTCAAATACGGAAAGTTCTTTACTCCTGATGAGATTAACATGCTGCTTTCCCGTTTTGGAACCCCATCACTTTCTGCCGGAATATACCTGTCACCGGATTATAAGCTTTTGGACAATACTTCTTTGCAAAATACCGTGCAACCTGTATTTATTGCCGCTTCAGTTACAAAAAATAAAGACAATGGAAATAACCGTTGAAATAAGCTACTTCCCGTTATCTGAAAACCATCAGCAGCAGATAGATGAATTTATTAATGCACTAAATAAGAATAACTCCATAAAGATAGAGCCGGGAATGATGAGCAGTTTATTGACCGGTCCCTATGACGAAGTTATGAAACTGCTTCTCCGGGAGATAAAACCTTTTATGGTGAAATATCCATCGGTTTTTATCTTAAAAATGTCAAATTCCTGCAGTGCATGTGCGAAAGTGTAGAAATATCTGCAGGAACATATCATGTCAGGGTGAATAGAAACAGGCTGGTCCCATGATCATTCTGCAGAGTTAACTTTATGGATAATTTAAATTGAGCATCCTTTAAAAGCATTGTGATATAGTTACTTGGGCTGAACAGAAATATTGCCGAATGTGGTTAAGTATTAACTAAAACGCCTGATATCACCCCTTTTATGATTAATAATTAAACGTTGTCAGACAAAAAATTGGAAAGGTTAAGGCATTGTCAGTTAAAAAATTATTTTCTTTGGAACAGGAAAAGACCAAAAAGGGCAATTTTATAAATAATAGAACATTGCCTCTGTTTTACTAACATGTTCCACTATGCTTTATAAAAACATCTCTATTATTGTAGCGGTAGCTCAAAATTTTGCCATCGGGAAGGACAATGATCTGTTGTTTCACCTTCCCAATGATTTGAAACGCTTTAAACAAATCACTTCAGGACATACGCTGATTATGGGCCGCAATACATTGCTCTCACTTCCTAAATGGCCTCTTCCCAACAGGAGGCATATTGTAATTACCGACAGTAAGGAGGATAATTTTGAAGGGTGTGAAATGGTATATTCGCTCGATCAGGCAATTGATAAGGTGGAAAATGAACAGGAAGCATTTGTTATTGGCGGCGGATTGGTGTACAGACAGTTTTATCCTTTGGCGGGCAAGTTGTACCTGACCCTGGTACATAAATCGTTCGATGCCGATACTTTCTTTCCTGAGATTGATTTCAATGAATGGCAGGAAGTGGAACGTGAAGATTTGTACGATGAAAAAAACGGTTTTCATTATTCCAACATCAACCTTGTGCGTAAGTAGTTTTTGATGCACCATGCCAGGTGCTTTCCATTGAATCTGATTCTTTTATTCGCCATGCTACGTTTAAAATTACCTTTTCTGGCAATTATTCTTCTTGCTGCTTTTATTTGCTATTCCCAGGGGCAGCCGTTGTTGAATCTGAAATACGAAGAAAATTATACTCCAACCTATTCTGAAGTAATTTCAATGTTCCGGGCATTGGATGCACATTATCAAAATGCAGTACTGCTCGAAAAAGGTTTCACCGATAGCGGAAAGCCGTTGCATGTTTTTATAATCAACAGTGAAGAGGAATTTGAACCGGCTGTAATAAAAGCAGAAGGGAAAGCTGTTCTTCTTATAAACAACGGCATTCATGCCGGCGAACCTTCAGGTATTGATGCCAGTCTGCAGTTTGCCGATGATATCCTGCGTAACAAGGATGGAATGGGCGCGCTTCTTAAAAAGGCAGTGGTGGTTATAATACCTGCCTATAACATTGGCGGCCTTTTGCACCGCAGCGCCTACAACAGGGCCAATCAAACCACTCCCTTTGAAACAGGATTCAGAGGGAACGCAGCCAACCTTGATTTAAACCGCGACTTTACAAAATGCGATTCTGAGAACGCTAAAAGTTTTACCCGCATTTTTCATGAATGGAACCCCGATGTTTTTCTCGATACCCATACTACCAATGGTTCCGATCACCAATACAGTATTACACTGATAGCCCCTCAGCCCGATTTGTTCCCGCCCTTGCAGGAACAGTTCCTTCGTGAAAAAATGCTGCCCGGGTTGTATAACAGAATGAAAGAAGGAGCTTACGAGCTCATTCCTTACGTTGATTGGTTTTATGATGATCCCCGAAAGGGAATTCAGATGACACAGGAAGGACCACGTTATTCATCAGGGTTTGCCCGGCTTTTTCATTGTTATGGAATGATAACCGAAACCCTGGTTTATAAGCCATATGCCGACAGAGTGAAATCGACCAGACAATTCATTCAGGCTCTGGCTGAATTTGTTGCTGATAATTCAGAAGAAATCATTGATTCCAGGAAGAGAGGGATATCCGAATCGATGGCGCTTAAATATTACCCTGTTGCTTTTGAACTTGATTCTTCACGTTTTGAAACCATTGAATTCAAAGGGTACGAATTTGATGAAAATCAAATGAGTAAAGTAACAGGGTTGACCCGCCCCGGCTACAATACAGATGAATTGTTTACCGATTCACTGAGGTATTACAATGAATATAAACCATCAGAATATGTGGAGGTTCCGGAATATTATATCCTTCCCCAGGCCTGGAAAAGGGTTGTGGAGCGGCTTATTCTGAACGGAGTAGAATTTTACCGGCTCAGGAGCGATACTGTATTGGAGGTGGAAATGGATTATATTGAAGAATTTAGCAGTCCTGAGCGGCCCTATAACGGTCATTTTTACCACGAAGAGGTAGTAACCCGAAGTGAAAGGCTGCAGATGAACTTTTATGCCGGTGATTTATTAATACCTGTGCGGCAGCAAAAGATGGCTTATGTGATTGAAATGCTGGAGCCCAGAGCTTCCGATTCATTTTTTCGATGGAACTTTTTTGATGGCATCCTTGATAACAGGGAGTATTTTTCTTCTTATGGTTTTGAAGAGAATGCACTGAAGTACCTGAATGAACATCCGGAATTTAACAAGAAGTTTCAGCAAAAAAGAAAGAATGACAAGGCCTTTGCTAGTGACCATCGTGCTCAGCTCAGCTGGATTTATAACAATTCAGAGTGGGCCGAAGAATCATACCGGCGTTATCCGGTAGGAAGGATTTTTAAGAGAATTTCCAAAGAGAAGTTACTTTTTGATTAAGCCTATATTGTTATCTAATTTTTTCTCTCTTTTACGATATTTCCTTTTTAAATCATGCAAGCAATTTGCCAAGATTATCGAAGCGTTGGTTGTAATCCTGCATTGAAATTTCAATTACCTCACATGCTTCACTTGCATCATAGACAGCAGCAATTTCGGTGTTACTGTTTTGTCCGGGCATGTCTTTGTAGGTAAGGAAATAATGTTCCAGCCGTTGAATTACAATATCGGGGACTTCCTTGAGTTCTTTGAAATGTCCATAGACGGTATCGTTAAGTAATACAGCGATTATTTTATCATCAGCCTGCTCACCGTCAATCATTCGAAAACCGCCAATGGGGCGGGCATTTACAAGGAGATCGCCATGGGCCAAAGTTTTTTCAGTAAGAACACAAATGTCGATAGGGTCACCATCTCCGGTGATGTTCTTCCTGCCGGTTTTCTTATTACAGTATTCTCCAACTTTTATTCCGCAAAACGTTTGGGGTATAAACCCATACAATGCAGGAATTACGTTTGAAAACTTTTGCGGCCTGTCAACCCTAAGATAGCCACTCTCCTTATCTATTTCATACTTTACCGTGTCGGTTGAAACCACTTCTATAAATGCAGTAACCTCTTGCGGTGCATTTTTCCCTATAAATACTCCGTGCCAGGGGTGTGATTTATAGCGAAGGCCCATTAAACGGCCAATCGGATCAGATAATTTGTCCACCATTATTTTGTTTTTGTTGTTGCTAATTCAACCTTTAAGAACAGTTTTGGTTCATTTATCAATCAAAAATGAATGTTGCGATAATATTTTAACGTATAAACTTATGAAGCTTAACGGCTCATTAAAGTAAAAAATAAGGCCATCGTTTTACGACAGCCTTATTCTGTTATTCCAGGCGGCAGTTGCTATGCCAGTTTTGCCTCTGTACGGGTTCCCTTCTTATCAACAGCGGCAACTATAATTTCACTACCACTTAAATCTGTTTCTATAGCAAAAGGTTTACTCTTAAGCGTTTGTGGTTTATGTTTCACTTTTCCTGCCAGTTTGCCGTCAACCATAATTTCATAATGGTCAAGGGGTTCGTCACCGGCATATGCAGTTTGCCAGGTAATAATGCTCTTGCCATCTTTTTCTTTTTTCTGCAGCATCCGTGGACCTGTAAGTGCTTCTTTCTCCATCTGGAAATAGTTTGTTTTGCCATTTTTCACGTCGGCAGCCATCTGTTCTATTTTTAATCTTTCGTTGGCGCTTAATCCATCTGGTTCAATCTGGCAGGCATAATAATTTTGAATCAACTGGCATTTCATAGGGTCTTCATCTATTTGCCCTATGCCGATAATCAGAGTATGAACACCCGGGGTAGTAAGTGAATACTCAATAAGCGGACGACTGGGTAAGCCTGGCTTTCCAACCTGCCTGTATACATGCTCGGGTTTATTTGACCAGGTCGGTTCCTTGTGGTACATGGCTGCATCGGCAAATGTCTTCATTCCGATAATACCCATACCCTTAGCTTCCGCTACCGGAATGACATTGTTCTGCATGTTGAACATCAGCTTGTCGTTGGCATTGATTGCAACCAGCATTCCTTCCAGAATGCCCCACTCGTCACGCTGAATCATGTCGATCATAGCCGGTGGGTTATTATGTCCCGAAAATCCGATATGCCTTATGAGTTTCTCGTTTTTAGGGTTCATGCCCGTAAGGTTAGTCCCGTCGCGCAGATCACGCAGGGCAACCAGTGCCCCGAAATTACCGTTGGGGTCAAGGGGTGTTTCAAGCCCTTCATACAGCACGTCAACTTCCTGATTATTGTGCAGGGTATGAATAAGCACCATATTGAGGTACGAACCTTCAGGATACCATCCTTTATTGTCGCCGAACAGCTGGGTGAGCGATCGTTTTACGTCATCAACTGCACACTTTACATCCTCTCCGTTCGACCAGTTAATAACTTCTTCCCGCTCAGGCCAGCCGGGTTTGCCCCAACGCATGGCTGTTTTGCTGGTGAGCCAAATTGATTCCCTTAGCTCTTCATTATAATTTTCTTCACCGGGAATGAGGTTTTTTTGTTGAAAAGCCTTGTGGAAATTTAGCTGGCTTCCTGCATATAAATTGGAAGTATCGAAATAGTTAATGCCTAAATCAAAGGCTTTCATGATAATTGGCACAGGGTCTACATCTTCAGGTGTCCACTGGAGCGAAGCCTGTCCTCCCAATCCGAAAGTGGTGACTTTAAAGTCGTGCTTGCCAAACTTGCGCTTCATAGGAGGCGGAACTTTTTCTGCACTCCAGCTGTTCATTGGGATCATAGAAACAGCGGCTGTGGAAGCTGCTGATACTTTAATAAAATTTCTTCTAGTAATCCGGTTTTTTTTATTTGTTGTCATAACAGTAAGTTTTTCATAAAATTACAAAAAATCAGGTTATGGCTGATGGTTTTATTCGGAGGATTTTATTTCATTTGGAGGCAGTGCCTCTTTTCTGCGGTAAAAATAACTTTTCTTTTCAGCTTTTAAATCAAATGTGTACAGTTCTGAATTGCGGTATTGGTAAAAGTAATCAAGCATTCCAATATCGCCGGCACAAAAAAGACTGTGTGCACTCATTACGAAAATCCAAAAATAGACAGCCGGGGTGCCCAGCGTGATGATAATACCTGCCAGGCTAATCACTTTTACTGTTAACAGGGGAGTGAGGGCAACCAGGGTAAATTGTTTCCTGTTCAGCACATGGCGATCGGCTTCAGCATAAAAAATGAATTTTTTAAGGTATGTTCCCATTGAAACCTTTCTTGCTCCTGTTATTTTAAATGCAAGTGCATGCAGCAATTCATGGATAAGAATCAATAAGGTGAAGGTGAATAAAATTGCAGCGATTAGATGGAACAATGGCTGATAATTTCCTCTCATAGCCAGTACAAGTGGACGGGTTGCAAAAAATAATCCAATAAGTATCATAATGAGCTGATAAATCATATAACCCTTCACAATCCTGGACCCGGATGTTATCTGGTTGATAACAAATTCCTTTACCTGCTGATGCTCCAGTTCATATAGCAATTCGTACTTATCACTTTTTTGCAGCTCCTCTACCCCCGGATTATTCATTTTCCCTGTAAATAAGAATTGTAAATATATCTTTTAAATTCACAAGCCTTAGAAGAAAGGCAACCAAAATAGAACCGGCAATGGTTAATAAATAACCATTAAGCCAGTTTTCAAAGTTCTTTGTTAAACTTGCCAAAAGAACTACTGCACCTGTGAATAAAACAAGCTGAAGAATATAGATTACTCCCGGTTTAAGCCTGAATATATGAAGCGCCAATACAAGCTGGATGCCGCCGGTAAAAAGTTGAGTGGTAAGGCTTGCATAGGCTGAGCCATATGCTTCAAAACGTGGAATCAGTGCAAGGTTCAGTGAAACATTGATTATCATGCCTGCAAAAGCCATCAGGTTCAGCTGCTTAATGCTTCCATTGGCAGTAAGCAGCGTGCCAAATATATAAGTGGTGGCAATTCCGGTGAAACCAATCATCAGCAGCCCGAGCAGATCAGCTGAATATGCAGTGTTTGATTCGTAAAGTACCGACATTATTTCCTGGTCGTAATATAAACTTGACACTGCAACAATAATGGCCGGAACAATAAGTAATGTATATGATAATTTCACTATTTGGCCTACCGGTTTCCCATTTTTAATCATTTTGGAGAATATAGGAAGCAACAACCCTGCAAAGAGCACCCCAAACATTGAAGCTGCATCGAGCAGGCGAAAAGCCTGTGCATAGATACCCGCCTGCTCATGTCCCCTGCTGCCCGGGAGCATTCTTTCCAGCATTACCGAATCAATTCGGTTGTACAATGCCATCAGTAAAATAAGAATGGCATAAGGATAGGACTTTCGAAGAAATACCAGATAAAAAGTTGGATTGAATTTAATCTTTATTTTTCCAGATTTTTGCAGTACAACAGCAAAGGTGATAATTGCCGTGAGCAGATATGCTGTCGATTGGGCATAAACGAACCAGCTTATGGTGAATTGTTCTCTATATGACCGGGTAAACAGAAGTATTCCGCAAATAATTATCATCAGGGAGCGATCAAGAACCGAAATAATGCTGTCGGTCCGGAACAGGTGAAGCGCACTGATGTTGGAGCGCAGGTACAGGATAAAAGATACCAGGAACTGGTTAATTATAAGAAACACCAGCAGATGAATCTGTATTTTGCTGTATCCGATTATTGCAGCCACAATAAGGCTGAATGCAGCATAAATAAATGCCAGTAAAAATTTCAACCCTACAATGTTGGACAGGTGTTTTGATAACAGGAAATTATGCTGTGCAATGTTACGGTTGTTGTAATTGGTGATGCCTAAATCCAGAAGGATATTCAGGAGAAATGAGAAATTAAGCAATGCAAAATAAAATCCATAACTTTCATCACCTACCAGATTTTGCACGGTTCGATCAATGCCAAATATCCAAAACGGCTTGATTAGCAGGTTCAAAGTCAGCAATAACAGCAGGTTTGTTACAAATTTCCGTTTCAAAACACATCAATTATTTAGTGAATCCGGAACAAAAAAGAAATTGTGCTTGTGGTGCTTTACTGCATTAAAAGGCACCAGTTCCTTTTTATGGAGTACAAACGCAGAATAGTCCATTTTATTCAGAAAGTCAATGCAATTCTTCCTGTTATCGTTATCCCAGAGTTCGCAATAGATTACAGGCTGGTGATTTTTTATAATATTTTCTGCACCTCTCAGAACATAATATTCAAAATTTTCCACGTCAATTTTTAGTCCTGTAATTCGAAGGGCGGTTGTCTTAAGTTCCATGAAATCATCAAGTCTTATCATTGGAACTGTAAACTGCAGTCCGGTATTGTTTTCCCTGATATCCTTATGGACAGCATGGCTAAGACCGTGCATAGGTACCTTTTCAATCACCGGCATAACCATTTCAAGTTGAGTGTTTTCATCGCCTGCTGCCAGCTGGTACTCCCTGATGTTCTTCAGTCCGAATTTATTCTTGATTCGCCTTAGTACATTCATGTTAATTTCCATTGGTTCAAAAGAATAAATGATGCTTTTCGGTAAAGCCTTTGCAAGATGATAGCTGGTGACTCCAATGTTAGCTCCCAGGTCGAGCACTGTTCCTTTTTCAGGTAACATGCTCATAAAATGAAAAAAATCCTTTTCCTTGTTGTCCCACCTGATTTTTGCTATTACAAACAATGCAAACAGGTACAAATAGCGTTGAAATCCGAGGATTTTCTGTAAAATGTACTTGGTGAATGTTTTCATAGGTGAATGGTTATTTTGCTTTTTTATGCTAAATGTAAATTTACTACGATCTTTAAATTTATAACCGAAGCTATCTTTAAACATTTTTGCTCTGAAAAGTGCCTCATATTCGTTTATTTTGCTTAACAGTTGGCAGTTTACTTCTTATAAATTCCAATTTTCTGTTCAGATTTATCAGCTAAAATGGATTGCATCCTGTTCGTTTTATTAATTTTAGTTATACAACAAAGATATTGGAATTTTATAGTTATTTTCAACTTAAATTATGAGGATTGCAATAAACACCAGGCTGCTGTTGAAAAATAAGCTCGAGGGAATCGGGTGGTTTACCATTGAAACGATGAAGCGGATTACCTGCAATCATCCTGAGCATGAATTCATATTTATTTTCGACAGACCTTATTCCAGTGAATTTATTTTTTCAAAAAATATAATTCCGGTAATAATTGGTCCACCTGCCCGGCATCCGCTTCTTTTTTATGTTTGGTTTGAATTCAGCATTCCCTATGTGCTGAAGAAGTATAAAGCCGACATTTTTTTATCACCCGACGGTTATCTTTCATTGAAAACAGATATACCTCAACTTGCAGTAATACACGATTTAAGTTTCCTGCACAGGCCTGAAGACTTGCCGCGGATGAAAGGCTGGTATTATAATTATTTTTTTCCGCGATTTGCGAATAAAGCCGCCCGCATTGCTACTGTATCAAATTACTCAAAAAATGATATAGCAGCTTCATATGGAATTGATGGTTCCAAAATCGATGTTATTTACGATGGGATTAAAGGCGGATTAAAACCATCTGTTCCGGAGGAAAAGAGCTTCATGCGGGAAAAGTACACTGGAGGGGATTCGTACTTTTTATACGTCGGGGCATTGCACCCCAGGAAAAACATTGGAGGTCTTTTAAATGCTTTTGATGTTTTCAGGCGCAACTATACAGGGCAAATAAAATTATTGATAGTAGGAGGGGAGATGCACAAAACTTCCGGTATTTTTGAAATTCTTGAAAAACTATCATTTAAGGAGGATGTTGTTTTTGCCGGACGTGTTGCCGAAAATGAACTTGTAAAGGTTTACGGAGCTGCCCTGGCGTTGCTTTACGTACCTTTTTTTGAAGGTTTTGGCATGCCAATCCTGGAGGCCATGAGCACCGGGGTCCCGGTTGTTTGTTCCAACACCACCTCCATGCCGGAAGTGGGCGGTGATGCAGTTCTATATGTTGACCCTCATGATATTGGTCTAATAACTGATGCCATGCTGAAAATTGCCACAGATGAGGATTTAAGAGCTGATCTCATCGAAAGGGGATATTCGCAGTACAGGAAATTCAGCTGGGATGAAACATCGCAGTTGTTATGGGATAGTGTTGAACGTGTTATGAATCCCTGAAGCTTGTGGAAATCTCTTCGGGCTTTAATATGAAGATTATTTGAATACATACTGCATTGGATAGACTCCGGATCTTTATTTTTTGAACAAAAATTCGGTTAACAGATAAACTTTTTGCCTGTTGGTTTTTTATATAGGAAAGAGAAATTAAAAATCATTTTCCATATGAACTTATTAAAACAAAAAGCCGGTACATTTCTGTTTGCCTTTATGTTAATTTCATACACTGGAAATGTTGCCGGCCAAACTGATGCCGCAGCTTTATATCAGCAGTATTGTGCACAATGTCATGGTTCTGACCTGGATGGAGGCAATGCCACCAGTCTTATTGATGGTGCCTGGCAATTTGGTGCCGAAAACAGTTACATCACACGAAACATTAAGCACGGTATTCCACATTTGGGTATGCCATCGTATGAGAATTCCCTTTCTGATGCAGAAATAAGGTCACTTGTGGAATACATTCGTGAAGTGGAACAGGAGGAAGGTGTTCAAAAGCCGCCGGTGCCGGAAGTTGTTGAAACAATGGATTATTTCATGGTTACGGAAACCTTTGCCGATAACCTGGAAATACCCTGGGCGATCGATTTTATTGGCACCGATACCGCATTTATTACTGAACGTCCGGGACGACTGCGAATGGTGATTAACGGAAAACTGCAGGCTGAACCTGTGGCTAATACACCTAAGGTTTTGCATGAGGGACAGGGAGGATTGCTTGATGTTGCCGTGGATCCGGAATTTGACCGGAATGGGTGGATATATCTGGCCTACAGTCATGCGCTGACCGATTTCGAGGGCGACCGGCCTCCTGCAATGACACGTATTGTGCGGGGTAAGATTGAAAACAATTCATGGACCAACGAACAGGTTTTGTTTGAAGCGCCACCTGAAACATACCGCACCACTCGTCACCATTATGGAAGTCGTATTGTTTTCGACCCCTGGGGCCATCTTTATTTTGCTATCGGTGACAGGGGGGCCGGCTACCAGGCACAAGATATAACCCTTCCAAATGGAAAGGTTCACCGCATATTTAAGGACGGAACTATACCTGAAGATAATCCCTTTCTGTATGATGATACTGCAATGAAAACATTGTTTAGCCTCGGTAACCGCAACATCCAGGGTATGGCTATTCATCCTTCAACCGGTGAGCTGTGGACTACCGAACATGGCCCTATGGGAGGCGATGAACTGAACCTTATTGAAGCAGGGGAAAATTACGGTTGGGAAACAATAACCTACGGAAGAAATTATAACGGCACCATCATTACCGAATTGACCCATATGCCCGGGATGGAACAACCCAACCTGTATTGGAAACCTTCAATTGCTGTTTGCGGGCTTGATTTTTATACCGGCGATTTATTCGAAAAATGGAATAACAGGTTGCTTGTAGGAGCATTAAAATATGAAGAAGTACGGTTGCTTCAGATAGAAGAAGACAGAGTGGTTCATGAGCAGGTAATTTTTAAGGGGGCCGGACGTGTGCGGGATGTAGCCGCAGGACCTGATGGCGCAATTTATGTTGTACTTAATGACCCTGATGAAGTTATTCGCCTGACACCCAAGAGGTAGTGTGAAAAAAGGCTGTTCCAGATCCGGAACAGCCTTTTGATTCACTGATTTTATGTGATATTTAATACTATGGTTTCTGAAAAAGGGAATCATCCATGGGTTCGTTGAACTTAATTTCCTTAAACTCGATAACTGCCGTTCCCATAGGGTTTTTAGATTCTATTTTTGTGGGCATCTTTACTCCCTCGAACTCTTCATACCCGCTCAGGTTTTGTTCTACTTCCACTTCCTGTCCCTGGGCATTTACCCGGGCTTTAACCTTGCGGATAAGGTAATCTTCAGCATCAATGAAATAGTTTTTTACAGTTCCGTTTTTATTGGTGAGTTTAATGTTAAACATTGGAGTTCCTTCTACATTTACTTTTCCGACCAACGAAGCTTCAGTTCCTTTATCTTTATAGTTGTACAATTCCCCGTCAAAATTGGCCTGCTCCATTGCCTGCTCCAATTCGGCGCCCGATAAATCCTGCGGCTCTGAACTCATCCAGGGGGCAATCATCCAGCCATTTTCACCATCATAAGCCTGAACCATCTTTTGCCCCTGCATCTCCATTTCCATCCTGAATTTATTTGGTCGTTTGAGCTTCATGGTCATTGGAAGTTCCATTCCCATCTGTTGAATAGATGCTTCAACAGTATAGGTCTTTTTTTCGAGAAGGTTTTCCTGACCTGCTGCTTTGAAGTGTTTATCAAGAACTTCCTGTAAATTTTGAGCCTGTGTATTGTTTGCAAGCGCCAGGAAAAACATGGAAGACAGAAATAGTAAGAAGTATTTTTTCATTGTAGTTTAATTAATTATACATTTTTAAAAGTGAGATATTTTCTATATGTCTGTCAGTAACAAATTAAGTTACAACTATAGATGTCATTTTAAAAATAAATTTCTGCTTCAATGTTTCCAAAAGGCACTCCCTTTGATATTAACAGGTCGCGAACTTCAACTACCATTATTGCCTTTCCGCAGAGGTAATACTTTACATCGGGCAAATGCTTCATTTGAGAGATGTAATCGGTTACCCTGCCTGGAAAGGTGTTGCAGGAGGACTCTCGTGAACAACAGCGAATGTATTGCTCTTCAAAAGCTTCCTCCAGTTCGTCTTCAAAATAGAACTGGTTGAGATGGCTTACACCATGTATCAGCTTTTTGCTGCTGTCAAGACCGGAGCGAAACATACTGTAAAATGGGGCAATTCCCGTGCCTGAAGAAATCCACCAGGCAGGGTCGCTGGTGCCCTGAAAACTGCCGTAAGGTTCAGAAACTAGTATTTTATCGCCCGGGATAAGTGAAGCCAGGCGTGGTGTCAATATTCCGCCCTTTTTAACATTGAATAATACTGATACATCCGTGTCCTGGTTGCCGCTGCAGATGCTGTAAATGCGTGGAGGGTGATTGTTATCCAGGCCCAGCTTTATAACCTGCCCCGGAATAAAATCGAACTTGCGCTGAAAAGAAATCAGGTGCACATCGGGGGCTATTTCAATGTTGCCGGTAATTGTATGTTCTTTCAACGGGGAATTATCTCCGGGGGACATAAGCTTATAACTTTTTATTGAACGTTGGGAATTGATAAAGTAACTACCATATTATCGGTTGAATTCAGCATCATGTTTTTAACCCTGTAATAAACTTTTAGTTCACTCATAGCTGACACTTCATCGGAATTGCCGTTTAATTCTATGGCTGTTACCTTGTTTGCCTTCACTGTAAGGGAAGGAGTGGCATCAAAGCCTACACCTGGTTGAACAAGTTCAAGTTCAAAATCGATATCTGAACGGTTTAGGAGTTCAATTTTCCGGGTTTCCCCATTTATAAGCAGTCCGGGAGAAGGTGTAATTTGCAGGGAAGCAAAGAAAAGCGGCTCCAGCAAACCGGCTTTTCCAGCCAGGGTATTGTTATAATATGCAACTGTGCGACGGCCGAACAATGCCTCTTTTATCCCTTCTTCAGTGCGGCTTTTTGAGAAAACAAGTGTCATTGGCCGGTGAGAATTATTCAGGTCATATTCCATGGCTATTGGTTCATGGGTGTCGGTATTGGCAAACATCGTCAGCTTTTTATCTCTTGCCCAATCTATGGCCTCAGGATAATATTCGTTGTAGTTGAAAACTTCAATTCCATGCAGCATGTTGCTGTTCAGCAGGCGGGTATGGTCATCCCACCACAGTGTAGTATCGGGTTGCTGTGCTTTCCAGCCCGGGTGATTCCAGATAATAAAAGCTCCCTGATCGCGCGCTTCCCTCAGGGCGTCAAACACATCCTCACGGTTTAAGAGATTGGCATTGTGTATAAACAACGCATTAAAATGGCCGGGGGGCATGTTGCGCGTAATCTCAGCTCCTTTTATCAGCAGAATATTGCGACTAATGGCCAGTGGTTCGGCTATCTCATATGAACGGTTATGATCGGCATCAACATCTTTCGAGTGCGGACGGTATTCGATGTGGTCGGTAATTGAAACAGCATCCAGGCCATCTCTCCAGGCTTCTTCCACTCTTACTGTAGGCCAAACCGTACCATCAGAGAAAACTGTGTGGGTATGAAAATCGCACTTTAAGGTAAGGTAGCCTGGTATATCCGGAATGCGAATAATTTTTCTTGACTGTCCCGATGATTGGAATGTCAGGATCAGCAAACAAAAGGAAATGATAAACGGGCGCATAAACAAACAGTTTTAAACCATTACTTTTAGGAGCATAAATATCAGTTTTTTTTATAAAACACGCTAAAAACGGGAACCTTTAATTGCACTTATCTTAAAAAAGTTAAACTATAATAAGACTGAAATCTTTTTAAAAATATTAAAAAGATGTTGCTTAGAAACAAAAATTTTACAACCTTTGTTAGAAGAAATACCTTTTAATGGAAAAGCTTTTCAAAAATAGCAGAAATCAAAGTCAGGGTGTAGAACAAAAGAAAATTCAGTATAAAAAGCAAATACTGAAAGCATTTTATTTCCATGGCCCGATGTCCAACAGCAAGCTGTCGGGCATGATTAAACTAAGTACTCCAAAAATTAACAGTCTTTTGGTGGAACTTATCGACGAAGGTCTTGTAAAGGAAATGGGCAGAGGTGATTCCAGTGGAGGCCGGAGACCCAACATGTACCACCTGATAGACGGCAGTTTTTATGTTGTTGGAATAACTATCAACATTAACCGCACCATCATTTCTATTTTTGACTGCAACAATAAACCTTTGGGTGAATACCACTTTTTCCCGGTAAAAATGCAGCCCGATTTTAAAATATTCTCAAGGGTTAGCGAAGAACTTTACAAAATGTTCCAGGAGTTCCGCATTGATAAAGAAAAAGTGCTGGCAGTTGGGATTGAACTTCCGGGATTAATTAATCAGAAGCAGGATATAAATAAAACCTATTTCCCGAAAGTTGAAAACCTGTCGGGGAAGTTACAGGAGGTTTTTGGACTGCCGGTAATTATTAGTCACGACGCAAAATTAAGGGCATTTGCCGAACAGCATTTTGGTCTTGCAAAGAATAAAAAGAATGTATTACTGGTACAGGTTGATTGGGGGTTAGGGTTGGGAATCATCATCAATGGGAAGTTGTATGCCGGAAAGTCGGGCTACTCGGGCGAATTTGGACATTTGCCTATAGTCGACAATGGGATTCTTTGCAGTTGCGGCAAGCAAGGCTGCCTTGAAACAATTGTCTCGGCCAATGCCATTGCGAATGTGGCAATAAAGGGCATAAGGTCAGGTAAATCATCTTTAATAAAGGAACTGGTTCAGGATGATTACGATAAAATTGATATCTCAGTTGTCATTGAAGCAGCTAAACGGGGTGATCAGTTTGCAATTTCAATAATTAATGAAGCTGCACATTGGCTTGGTAAAGGAATTGTTTACCTTATTCAAATATTTAATCCCGAGCTTATAGTATTGGGAGGCCGGGTTTCGGAAGCCGGTGATCTGATTACTGCCCCTGTTCAGCAGGCAATTAATACCTTTAGCAACCGGGATATCAGTAACGATACAGTAATTAAATTTTCTGAACTTGGACAAAAAGCCGGCCCAATAGGTGCAGCCGCCTATGCCTTAGACCGGATTGCTTCATTATGAACGTTTATTGAAACAAAACATATTGTAAAATGGAATTAAATTTTTCGACAGTTGAGAATGCATTCTTCAGCGAATCAAAGCTGCAGGATATCTCTACACGCATGCCTTATATTACAGTGGACAGTTTTCCAAAACTTGGATTGCTCTCAGCTCTTAGCTTTCTGGAATGGGCCTGTGAAAATCCAAATGGTGTAGTGAGTCTGCCTACAGGAAAAACAGCTCAATATTTCCTGCAGTTTACAAATCTGGTTCTTAATGAATGGGATACAGTTAAGGGAGTTGAATTAAGGCAGAAATATGGTCTTACAGGCTCCAGGCCTTCACTAAATGAGCTGCAGCTGGTACAAATGGGCGATTTCTATCCCATCAGTTCTTCACAGCACAACAGTCTTTATAATTTTATTCTTAAAAACTATATTGAAAAGCTTGGATTTAATATTCACAAGGCGCTACTTATCAATTCCGATAAGATTGAACTGGCTGATGGTAAGCATTTCAGTGAAGTATTTCCTGATTTTCAGATTGATTTAAGCCTGCGCTACCGGGAAGCTAAAAACCGGCAGGAACAAATTCAGCAACAATCGATTTTTAAAATCGATCAGTGGTGTACCGATTATGAAAACAGGATACGCGATAAGGGAGGTATTGGATTTTTTATGGGGGGCATAGGGCCTGATGGACATATTGCTTTTAATACCAGGGGATCTGACCATTTCTCTTCCACCCGCCTTACCCGGACTAATTTTGAAACCCAGGCAGTCACTGCCACTGATTTAGGTGGGATTGAAGTATCGCGAAGACGCCTGGTAATTACAATAGGTCTTGGTACAATAGGTTTTAACCCCAACAATAAAGCCATAATTTATGCAGCCGGTGAAGCCATCGCCGATACCATCAAGCATTCGATTGAAAGTGAACCAACAGTTGTATATCCCGCTACATCACTTAACCGACTGAAAAACAGCCGCTTTTACCTTACAGAAGGCGCATCAGTTAGCCTTGAAGATGCTGTTGACAATTTTTACAGTGAGGGACCATGGACACATAAAAAAACTGAACGGGCTGTTATCGAGCTCTGTAAGAAAATAAACAAATTCGGAGGTAAACTTACCTTGAACGATTTGAAAGAGGATAAATACTGCAGCCGTATACCCGGATTGAACGAGAATACGGTTCAGTCGGTATTAGATTCCATACTGATGAAACTGGAAAGGGGAATGCAACGGGAAACAAATCAGATTTATTACCATACCGGTCCTCATCACGATGACATCATGCTGGGGATTATGCCTCTTACAAACCGTCAGTCGCGCGAAGCTTCCAATGAGCTGCATTTTTCGGTTTTAACTTCCGGATACACTGCTGTTACCAACAGTTTTCTGTTCAGTTTGTTACAGGATACTAAAGACCTGATAAATAACGGACATATACAAATGCTTGATTATCCCGACTTTTTTGAAAGCGGTTATAAGTACAAATGGGATAAGGATATTTATCACTATCTTGATAACATTGCGGCACAAAATCCCGAAGAAAAGCGGCGTGGGGTATGTCACCGTTTGATTCGTGCACTGGTTTCAATCTGGGAAGTTGAAAACAAAAGTACCCTGCTCGAAGTTATTGATGAAGTACTGTCGATTATGGAGAACAGTTACAGTGGCAGCGTTAACCCGCATAAGGTGCAGAAATTGAAGGGAATGATCCGCGAGTTCGAAGAAGAGTTGGTGTGGGCACATTATGGAATCATGGTCCGGAATGTTCATCATCTGAGGCTGGGCTTTTATCAGGATAATGTAATGGGGGCTAAGCCTGATATGGAAAAGGATGTTTATCCCATACTCCAGGATTTTAGAAAGTATAAACCAACGGTGATAAGCCTGGCCATGGATCCCCAGGGAAGCGGCCCCGATACGCATTATAAGGTGTTGCAGGCAATAGCCCGGGCAGTGGAAGAGTGGGATAAGGAGGAAGACCTGAGCAATCTGCGAATTGTAGGTTACCGGAATGTATGGTTTAAATATAATCCCTGGGATGTGGAAGTTATTGTGCCTGTTTCGCTGAATGCGCTCGCTACACTGAACAAGTCGTTTGCTGAATGCTATGTGACACAGGTTAATGCCTCATTCCCCAGCTATCAGCACGATGGAATGTTTAGCGAACTTACTCAGCGAAACTGGTTTGAACAGCATAAACAAATCCAGTTTTTACTGGGTAAAAACTTTTTTTATGAAAATAATTCCCCACTACTCCGGGCAACTCATGGCATGGTTTACCTGCGTGAACTGAACGTTCAGCAATTCCTGGAGGAAGCTTCAAGATTGGGGAAGTCGATGGAAGGAATTTTATAACTTAAAACGAATCGTTATGGAACTGGTAATTTACAAATCGTACGAAGAGGTGAGTCGCTGGACCGCCCGTCATATTGTTGATGCAATAAATAATTTTAATCCTTCAAAGAGCAGGCCTTTTGTGCTGGGGTTGCCAACAGGATCGTCGCCCGAAGGTACTTATCGTGAGCTGGTTAATCTGCACCGGGAGGGAGAGGTATCTTTTGAACATGTGGTGACTTTTAATATGGACGAATATGTGGGGCTGCCTGAAGAACATCCTCAAAGTTACCACTCATTTATGAATTCACATTTGTTCGATCGTATCGATATAAGAAGAGAAAACATCCATATACCCAATGGCAATGCTGCCGGACTAGAGAAGGAGTGCCAGGACTATGAAGAAAAGATAAAGGAATACGGCGGCATCGAACTGTTTTTGGGTGGAATGGGAGCCGACGGACACATCGCATTCAATGTGCCGGGTTCTTCGCTGAGTTCACGAACACGGGTAGTGAATTTAAATTTTGAAACTGTGCTGTCCAATTCAAGGTTCTTCGATAATAATTTGGAAAAAGTACCAAGGAAAGCCATTACTGTTGGGGTGCAAACAGTTTTCGATGCACGTGAAGTTGTGATAATCGTGAATGGATATAAAAAAGCCAGGGCCCTTAAAAGAGTAGTGGAAGGAGGCATCAGCCATATGTGGACTTTGTCGGCGCTTCAGATGCATCCGCATGCTGTAATTGTTTGCGATGAGGAAGCAACAATGGAGTTGAAAGTCGGTACCGTGAAATATTTTTCAAACAACAGGTAGAGCTTATTTTTGCTGCCCGCCCATGGGTTTTTTTGCCCTTACAACCACTTCTTCCCCGCAGGACGGGCAGTAATATATCTCACATCCGGTACATGCAAAGCAATTGCTGCAAACCCTGTCGGTATCAAGGTTCGAAAAACCAAAACCACAGGCCGGGCAGATGAAATGCTTTTCTTTTTTACCTTTTCCCAGCACTAGAACACTATTTTATAAAGTTTGAGCAGGCCAAATATGATGACCAGCGTGAAAATGATGGTTGCACCTGAAGGTATATCCATGAAGTAAGAGACAAACAGTCCGACAAGAGTTCCTATAAATGCAATAACTGATGACAGAATCAGCAATTTTTTAAAATTATTGGTGAAAAGATTGGCAGCTGCCTGTGGAATTGTCAAAAGCGACAGGATAAGAATTATACCAACCACCCGTATGTTTAACACTACGGTTAATGCTACCAGTGTAATGGTGAGATAGTTAAACAGGTTTACGGGTAGACCTGCCGCGCGGGCAAATTCTTCATCAAATGCAATGTAAAGGATTTTCCGGAAGAAAAGCAGAAATGTCAGAACCACAACCACATTCAATATAAACATCCACCACAGTTCAGCAATGCTTACAGTGAGGATGTTACCGAACAAATAACTCATCAGGTTTGGCGTATATCCCGGTGTCATCCATACGAAAATTATTCCCAGGGCCATACCCAACGACCAGAAAATGGCAATGGATGAATCCTCGCGAACCCGGGCTACTTTTGTAAAGAATTGAATGCCAAGCGCCGAACCCACTGCAAATGCCACCGCTCCCAAAAGTGGATTAAAACCAAGGAGAAAGGCCAGTCCTATGCCCCCAAATGAGGCGTGGGTTATCCCTCCGCTGATAAACACAATACGCCGCGATACAATGTAACTTCCCACGATTCCGCATGAGATGCTGGCAAATACGGCTGCAAGAAAAGCTTTTTGAAAAAAATCGTAGGAAAACAGATCAATAAAGTCGTTCATTTCAATGATGTCGTTTTAATACGGTATGAGGAATTTCGCCATGGGAAATCAATTTAATGGGGCAGTTGTATCCATTCAATTGTTCCTGGGTAATCATATTGTCAGGATGGTAATGCAGTTCGCCATTTACACAGGCAATTGTTTTTACGTAGCTCGATATGGTACCCATATCATGCGATACAAGAACAATTGCCATGTGCTGGTTCAGTTGCCTGAGCTTTTCATACAATTCTCCTTCAAACCTGTTGTCAACAAAGGTGTCGGGTTCATCAAGCAGAAGTATTTTGGGATCACTCAGCAAAGCCCGGCATAAAAATACCCGCTGCATTTGTCCGCCCGACAATTCCCCAATGGCTTTGTTTCTGATATGGTCTACTCCCATCTCTTTCAACAGATGTTCAGCACGGTGTTTGATTTCAGCAGCATCCTGCTTTACCTTGCTGGCCATTAATGATCCTGAACGTACAACTTCATAAACTGTAATTGGAAAACTGCGATCGATATGTCTCACCTGCGGCAAATAGCCGATAGGTTTCTTTCGCTTGCTGATGTCGTGGCGGAACATGATTTTCCCCTTCATTGGAGCCAGCAAGCCTAAAATTACCTTGAGTAAGGTGGTTTTACCCCCGCCATTAGGGCCTATCACTCCCAGGAAATCGTTTTCAAATATTTCCAGGTTAACATCCCATAATACAGGAGTTTTATCGTAACCTGCCGAAAGGTTTTCTATTTTTAAAAGTGCATCCATTAAAAGTTTTCAATAAGCAGGTGGGTAATATTTTCCAGGTTTTCTTCCCATTTCGGATTTAATGGCCATACTTCCACTACTTCCCCGTCGATTTCTTCTGCAAAAACACGGGCATGTTCACGGTCGAACTCACTTTGTATATAAACCACGTCTATGTTTTCACTTCTTGCCAGTTCCACCATCTTTGCCATGTGCTGTGCCGTTGGCTCCTTTCCTCCCGACTCAAGAGGGTATTGTACCAGGTTGTAGTCCCGTGCAAAATACGACAAGCTCGGGTGAAATGTAACGAATGGTTTTCCCTCGTAATCTTTTAATGCAGCTCTGATTTCTGCATCCAGCCGGTCGATCTCCTTAACAAACTCCTGGTAATTCGCCCTGTATTCATCACTCTTTTCAGGATTCACTTCTGAAAGCACACTGGTCATCTCTTCCGACATTTGTTTTACCAGTCGTGGTGACATCCAGATGTGGGGATCGACACCTTCTATATGAACATGATCGCCGTGTTGAACTTCTTCACCAACTATCAGGTCAAGCCCCTCAGCGAGGTTTACTACCCTCATGTCACTGTTAATTTGTTCAATCTTCTCGCGCCACGACAGTTCAAAACCAATATAACCCATCCGGAACCATACCTGGGAACGCGATATCTCTTTTAATTGCGAAGGCAGTAATGAATACGATTCAGGGCTTGCTCCATGAGGTACCAGTACCTGAACTTTAAAATCATCGCCTGCAATTTTTTCAATAAATGTTTTCTGCGGAAGAATACTTACTGTAACAACAGGTTTCTCCTGATCTTCCGATTGTTTGTTGTTGGACGTGCATGAAAACAGAACAATAACAACAGTAATTAACAACAGAGCCTTCTTCATTTTTTGTGTTTTTTATTTCTTTAATAGTCGCCTTTCATTATGCAGTTTTAGCCAGACAATGAAAAAGATTTTCATATTATGCCACAAAATTAAACTTATAGTTTCAATTTTTATACTTTTTTATCTTTTTTGGTGGAACCGGATCGTATCCATGAGTTCCCCAGGGATGACATTTTAGTATTCGGCGGGTAGCCAGCCAGAATCCTTTGAACGGACCGTGTATTTTTAAAGCCTGCACGGCATATGTAGAACAGGAGGGACTATGACGACAAGTTGCAGGTGTTAACGGTGAAACGGCATATTTGTAAAAATATACCGGCACCAGTAATATCCAGCTTAACCCTTTTTTTATGTATTTCCAAACTTTTTTCATCTTTCTGCTGATTTCTTTCCTTTAAAAGAAGCTGTTGAAAATTCATTTTATTGTGTTTATCATCTCTTTCCGGTGCCAAAATTCATTTAATAACGAAAAGAATTGATGAAAATTTTTAAATTTGCCTTTCCAGATTTATAATTATTTAAAAACTATTATATCAACAAAAACCTGGTAAGATGGAACAAAGAAATAACAATTTTAAAGACAAACCGATAGGATTTGGTAACCAAATTAATTTTTGTTATTCCGCAATCCCTTTTAAGCATCAGTAGTTCTTATAAAATAAGTAAAAAATCAATTAAAAATTAAATTATATGATTAAAAGAGTTGCAATAGGAGTGGATATAGGTGGGACTAACACTGCAATTGGAGTTGTTGACCCTGAGGGGAACGTGATGGTAAAGGATAATATCCCAACTCCTTCTCATGGCGATATAAATCGCTACATTTCAGATTTGGCAGCGGCCATCAATGAGGTTATCAAGTCGGTGAAACTTTTAAACAAGGATTTGGAGATTCTTGGAATAGGAATCGGAGCTCCAAACGGCAATTATTACAGCGGAACAATTGAATATGCGCCAAACCTATCGTTTAAGGGAGTGGTTCACTTGGTGGAATTGCTTAGGAATCATTTTCCTAAAATGGAAGCGCTTGCATTAACCAATGATGCAAATGCTGCAGCCATAGGTGAGATGATTTATGGCGGTGCAAAGGACATGAAAAATTTCGTAATGTTTACTCTCGGTACCGGTGTTGGAAGCGGGATTATTGTAAACGGAGACCTGGTTTACGGGCACGACGGATTTGCCGGAGAATGTGGCCATACCACCCTGGTTCCCGGAGGGCGCAGGTGTGGATGTGGTGCACTGGGACACCTCGAAGCTTATTGTTCGGCGCCGGGAATGAAACGCACTGCTTTTGAACTCATGGTTCAATACAACGCGGTCGACAGTGCGCTGGCCAATTATTCGTACAACGAACTCGATTCGAAAATGATTTATGATGCAGCTGTAAAGGGCGACAAAATTGCGCTTGAAGTTTTTGAAAAAACAGGTGCATGGCTTGGGCAAGGGCTTGCCGACACCGTTCACCACCTGAGCCCTGAAGCCGTATTCCTCTTTGGTGGGCCAACCGCCGCCGGCGATTTCATTTTCAAACCAACTAAGGAGCATATGGAAAATCATTTACTCCCCATCTTTAAAGATAAAATCAAAATTCTTCCCTCAAAACTGAAACCCGGCGATGCTGCAATTGTTGGAGCAAGCGCACTGGTGTGGAAAGAACTGGAAAAGTAATTCAACTAAAATAATTGATTAAAAGCCGTCGCAGCCGACGGCTTTTTTTTGCTTTATACCGGTGTAACAATAAATTCCGGCAGCTATATATTATAGTTGTTCCTTATCTGGGTTAAACCAAATTCATTGTTAAGTCAATATAAATTCAATGTTAACTCATATTAAATTCAATTATAATTGAGTTTACATTGAATTAATATTGAGTTTGTATTGAGTTTACATTGAGTTTAATCAGGCGAAGGTAACTTCCGGGAGTCATTAAAAAATCTTTTTAGCCGGGTTTATTCGTTCCAAAAGTTTCTGACCTTACTGTTCGTGCTGGCAGACCTGTAGTACGATGTATTATTCGGTTTAACTGAGTTGCAGACAGCAGCCATAATATTGCCAGCCAAACTTTTAAACTTTTTTTTTGTTGTCACTGAAAAGAAATAGTATTTTGAAATGAAATCCCGGCATTTGTATATTCTTAGTTTATTATTATTGATTTTCAGTAATTTAATGGCTCAGCATTCTGTTGAAACCATTTCGGAAAAAAGTGCGGAAATGGATCCTGCACATAATATCGAAGCATTTAAATATACAGAATCGGAGAATTATGGTTTCTACGATTTGATTTATCAGCGAATGGAATGGCTGGTTGATCCGGGTATAAGATACATTGGGGGAAAAGTGACATCTTATATTAAAAGCCTTACTGATGAACTGGCGGAGGTTGAGTTCGACATGGATACTGTTTTAATGGTTGATTCGGTGTTACATGCCGGTAACATTATTGAATTTTCCAGGAACGGGAACAAACTTGTTCTGCATCTTTCAAGATCCCTGGCCAGCGATGAAGTTGATTCGGTAGCTGTTTTTTATAAGGGAGAACCTGCAAGCTCAGGGTTTGGTTCATTTACCCAATCGGTCCATGGTCCTGACGACATTCCTGTTATCTGGACGCTTTCTGAACCTTATGGCGCCATGGAATGGTGGCCTTGTAAGCAGTCGCTTTCCGATAAAATTGACTCCATCGATGTAATTGTTATTACGCCTGAACCTTATCGTACTGCCGGTAACGGGGTTCTTGTTTCTGAAGAGGTTGCTGACGGATACCGTACTATGCACTGGAAACACCGCTACCCTATAGCAACCTACCTGGTAGCTATTGCTGTCACTAATTACGTTGATTATTCCGATTACCTGGAACTGGATGACGGACGGCAGGTAGAAATTCTCAACTTTGTTTATCCTGAAAGCCAGGAATGGGCACAGGAAAGAACGCCTGTAACAGTTGACATGATGAAATTCTTTGGAGATTTAATCGGAGAATATCCTTTTGCTGAAGAGAAATATGGTCATGCACAGTTTGGATGGGGAGGCGGAATGGAACACCAGACCATGAGCTTTATGGGGAATTTTAGCTTCGAACTGATTGCTCATGAACTGGCTCACCAGTGGTTTGGAAATTACATTACCCTTGGTTCATGGCATGACATCTGGCTGAATGAAGGGTTTGCCACTTATCTTACAGGGCTTGCTGTCGAGAACATTGCCGGCCAGGAAAGTTTCAGCAAATGGAAACAAAGAAATTTAAGGGAAATTACCTCTTTTCCGTCGGGCTCTGTATATGTCGAAGATACTACAAACATCTCAGCTCTTTTTAGCGGGAGACTTTCCTATTCAAAAGGAGCTTACCTGTTGCATATGCTGCGGTGGGTTTTGGGCGATGAAACCTTTTTCAGCGGCCTCCGAAACTATTATAATGATCCTGAGGTGGCAAATGGTTTTGCCCGGCACGGGCAATTTGTGGCGCATATGGAAGCGGCCGGTGATACCACCCTGACGGAGTTTTTCAACGACTGGTATTACGGGGAAGGGTATCCAATTTATTCATTGGAATTTTCAGGCGATGAGGGTCAAACAACTTTGACGATTTTTCAGGACAGTTCACATCCTTCGGTCGACTTTTTTGAGATGCCTGTTCAAATCAGGCTGTACAGTCCGGAAAAAAACGATTCTGCCGATTTCAGGCTTATCCATACACATGACAACCAGGAATTTATTGTTGAGCCGGGATTTGAAACGGCACATGCTGCAATCGATCCCGATTACTGGCTGGTTTCTGTTACCGATGCTGCTGTAAATGCATCCCTTGTTCAGTACGACGAAGAAATAAAAGTTTATCCTAATCCTTTCCAGGGGTATATCACAGTTTCCGTGCCGGGAGAAAAACCGGTTGAAGAGATTCTTTTATACAATTTGAATGGGCAAAAAGTACACAGGCAGGATGGTTCGCGCCTTAATTTTAATTGGGCGCACCTGCCTGAAGGCATTTATTTCCTTAAGGTAAACATTTCAGGGAAAGCATATCAACGTAAATTGGTGAAGCATTGAAGTTAAATTTTTTTTCACTTTTGAAAATGTAGTTGTATATTCGTAACACGAATTTAATAATTTGTGTTACTATGGCCGTTTCACGTTTTGGGGTTTCACTTGATGAAGAACTTCTGCGGGAGCTTGATGAATTTGTTGAAAACAATCAGTTTGCCAACCGTTCACAGGCCATCCGGTATCTGATTGAAAAAAACCTGGCAGAAGAAAAATGGCGGTGCGATAATATTGTTGCAGGGGCTGTTGTTTTGGTATTTAATCATGAAAAAACCGATATAATGAAACGATCTTCTGAGTTGCAGTTTGAATACCGCGATGTGGTACTTTCTTCACAAGGGTTTTACCTTAATGAAAACAATTACCTGGAAATTGTAGCCGTTAAGGGCGCTTCCAGAAGGCTTACCGAAATTTCCGATAAACTGATTGGCATTAAGGGTATTCAACACGGTAAACTTGTAATGAGTAAGGCAGAATAATTTTTTTGGCAATACGGTAACACGAAATGAAAAAATGGTAACACATTAGCTAAAATGAAAAACATGAACTTACGAATCAGCAAATTTTTTCTTCTGACTGTTGTGGCATTAACTTTTGCAAGTGCAGGTCACAAATCTTCAGCGCAGGTAAGTTATTATCCCGATACTATAAATATTGATGAAGTAGTAGTTACGGGTTCGCGTGTTGAGGTGGCGCGCAGAAATGTTCCCCTGACTGTATCAACAGTGGAACGCAGTCAGATAGAACGCAGCAATGAGTCGGCGCTTTTGCCGGTTTTAAGCCGCCGTATTCCCGGCCTTTTTGTGACCGAGCGTGGAGTGACGGGTTTTGGTGTAGGTACCGGTTCAGCAGGTCAAATCAGCATGAGAGGAGTAGGTGGTACAGCTCCAAATACACAGGTACTGGTGCTAATCGATGGGCATCCGCAATTCCAGGGATTGTTTGGTCATCCGCTTCCCGATGCCTATGTTTCATCCGATGTTGAAAAGGTTGAAGTTATTCGCGGTCCTGCTTCTATTCTTTATGGTTCGAATGCCATGGGGGGTGTTATTAACATCATTACAAGAGAACAGCAAGAGGAAGGATTTTCAGGAAGAGCCCGGGTGTCGTACGGGTCTTTTAACACCCAAAAATATATGGCCAGCGGCGGAGTTAAGGAAGGAGGGTTTAGTGTGTTTGCTTCGGTGAATCACGATCGCACAAACGGACACCGCGATACCTCTGATTTTAAAATAGTGAACGGTTATTTGAAAGCGGGTTATGAACTGAATGAAAACTTTGAAATTTCGGCTGATGTGAGTATTGCCGATTTCAATGCTCAGGATCCCGGTACAGTGTTTAATCCCATGTTTTTTGGTATTGATATTTTAAGGGGTAAAACCTCGCTGTCGGTTAAAAATCATTATGAAAAAGCCGAAGGCGGATTGCTTGCATTTTATAATTTTGGCGACCATTCCTTCACCAACGGATGGGAATCGGAGGACCGGCATAAGGGTATCAGTCTTTACCAGGGGTTGCGGTTATTGCCCGGAAACAGGCTGACAGTGGGTTTCGATTATAAATCGGTTTCAGGCATAGCTAACGACGGGGCACCGGGAGCTGCCGATGTATGGCACAGCGTTTCAGATTATGCAGGTTATGCATACGTACAGCAAACAATTTTAGAGAAGCTGATTCTCAGCGCCGGATTCAGAGTGGAGAACAATTCAATGTTTGGAACAGAAACAATACCACAGGCTGGTTTTTCATTCCTTGCAACAGAAAATACAACGGTTAAAGGTTCCTGGTCCAAAGGGTTCAGAAATCCTACTCTTATGGAACTTTACCTTTTTGCTCCCAACCAGCAGCTGGAACCTGAACGGATTACAAATTATGAGCTGAGCATGAGTCAGAAAAGCAGTGATGACAAATTCAGGGTCGACCTGGCCCTGTTTGCTCTTGAGGGGACAAATGTCATTGAGGTAAGACCTAATGATGCCCCGCCGCCACCAGTGAAAAGGCAGAATGTGGGGGCATTTTCAAATAAAGGCGTTGAACTGGAATTAAGCTGGAATGTGTCTTCAAACCTGAGCTTTGCATCAAATTACAGTTACCTTCACCTCGACAGGCCCCGTTTGGCTGCACCCGAGCATCAGTTTTACATAGAAGGGACTTATACATTTGGTGATTTCAGGGCTAACCTGTCGGTGCAGCAGATTTCAGGATTATACATCTTTACAGGTGACCCTTCTCCGTTACAGGAAAATTATACCCTGGCAAATGCCATGCTTTCATACCGGCTGAACAATAGTTTTGAGCTATTTGCCTCGGGTAAAAACCTGCTTGACCAGGATTACAGCATTAATTATGGTTATCCGATGCCGGGAACCACTGTTTTCACCGGCATTAACATTCAATTTTGAAAGCAGAACGTTTATAGTTGAAAGAGTGTGTTTTTCAGGAATACCTTTTCAAATAATTAAAACAGGAAGAAAACATGCCTTTCTGTTCCGGCTGAAAAGGAATTGGCATGTAACGGTTTCCATCGGGTCAATCATGATCAATTGGTGTGTTTCAATGCTCATGCTCATTTCATGTTTTTTTTAGTAAATTGAACTCTGGTAACAATAACATAAAAAACCAATGAAAAGCAATTCCCGTCGCCGGTTTATTGCCAATGGCACAGCATTAGTTTCAGGTATGGCATTTGGCTTTCATACCGCACATTCAGCAAATTCAGGATTAACAGATTCGGCTTCTTGTATTGCGAATGCGAAACGTCCTGTTCATGCTTTTACCAAGGTATTGCAGTTTTTGTCGTATGAGGAAATGGCTGAAGTATTGGCTGAATTGGGGTTTGCCGGAGCTGACATGACTGTCCGTGAGGGCGGGCAGGTGTTGCCTGAAAATGTGGAAACGGATTTGCCGGCAGCTGTTAAGGCCCTGCGGCAAGCCGGTATTGATTCACAAATGATAACAACCAATGTTATTAATGCAGACGACAGGTTCACGCGTCCGACACTTAAAACAATGGCCGATTTGGGCATAAAATATTATCGAACAGGATATCTAAATTACGATGCTTCAAAATCAATTCCTCAGAACCTGGAGGATCACCAGCGGATGTTTGAAAAGCTCGAAAAAGTTAACAGGGAGTATGGGGTTCACGGCGACTACCAGAACCATTCAGGACGTGGAGTAGGAGGACCTGTTTGGGATTTGCACCATTTACTTAAAGATCGTGATCCGGATTTCCTGGGGGTTCAGTACGATATCCGCCATGCCACAGTTGAAGGAGCTGTTTCCTGGCCTCTGGGAATGAAGCTTTTGGCGCCGTGGATAAAGACCATCGACATTAAGGATTTCATTTGGGAAAAAGATGGTCAGAATGAATGGAAAATAAAAAATGTTCCACTGGGGGAGGGAATGGTTAATTTCAATGAGTTTTTCAGATTGTACAAATCAATGAATATAGAAGCTCCGGTGTCGATCCACTATGAATACGATTTAGGCGGGGCAGAACATGGAAGCCGCAACCCTTCAATGACGTTAGAGGAAATAACTGTTTGGTTGAAAAAAGATTTGAATTACCTGAAAAGGCAGTACCAAAAATTTAGCCTGTAAGGCAGTCATACCGTTTACTAACGGTTATGCAGTTCATTGCGGAATGAGGTTCTCACGCAGCGGAATCCAACATATGATTTTGCTGTATCCTGGTATTCGTAGGAACGGGTGGAATTCCGTATGAAATAGGGAATATCTTTCCATGAGCCCCCGCGTATAACCTTTCTCTTCATAACGGGAGGATCATCGGGTGAAGCATTATATTCCACCTCAGGGTTTAAGTCGCTGGCAATATCGTATGCTGATTCGTAAAATGCGCTGCTGGTCCATTCAGCCACATTTCCTGACATGTCGTACAGTCCGTAATCGTTTGGATCGAAATTGCCTACCTGCATTGTTGTAGTTGAGTTTGGGCTGTCGGCAACATAATTTCCCCGCAGGGGTTTAAAGTTTGCCAGGAAGCATCCGTTATCGTTACGTGTATAGTAACTCCCCCATGAATAAACCGTATTTGTGCGACCTCCGCGTGCGGCCAGTTCCCATTCGGTTTCAGTGGGTAACCTGTAATCATGGGCTCCAATTTCATTCAGGCGGGTGTTATGTTCATTTTGAAGATTTGTTCGCCAGGTACAGAAAGCCCGGGCCTGTTTCCAGGTAACCCCTACTACCGGATAATTATCGAATGCCACATGTGAAAAGTATTTCATTGTCAGTGGGTCGTTGTAAGTATACGTAAAATCACGTATCCAGCTAAGAGTGTCGGGATACACGGGTACCATATCACGCATTAGAAACGAACTACGGTTGGCAACGGGTATGGTTTCCCCCTGTTGGTTTCTGACATTCCCCTCGTATTGTCCTTTCTCGAAATTATAACTGTTTCTGCGGCTGGCTGCCTGCTTGTAATCAACCCAGCTGTATTCATAAATGAGTTTCCGGCTGTCGATTTCCTTAGTGAAGGCAAGCCGTTCCTCTTCCGGGATATACAAGTCGTTTAGTGCCATCTGGTAGTCCGGATCGCGCCAGTTTATTTTTTCACTCCAGTTGATTACCGGCGCATCCAACGGCACGCCTGCGGCATTTTCTGTAACGAGGTATTCGGGATAGGTTTCTCCAAGCATCCTGCGGGCTATTGAATCGCGCACCCAATAAACAAACTGGCGGTATTCATTATTTGTTATTTCGGTATCGTCCATCCAGAACGATTCCACAGTAACCCTTCTTGAAGTCTGGCCTGTATTAAGCACTTCATCGTCGGAAGGACCCACTACATATGAGCCGCGTGGAACATAGACCATACCGAATGGGGTCGATTCGAACCAGTTTTTCGAATTGCGTTCACCTCCAGGCAGGTATTGAACAATCTCATTCCTGCACGAATGGAAAAGCATTCCGGAGGCCAGAACTATGTATAACATTGCTTTTCTCATTCCTGTTGGTTGATAATATTTGTGTTCGTTAACAATTATAAGATTGAACTGAAAAAAAGAGCCTTATGAATCCATAAGGCTTATTAATTGCTTACTAATTCTAATATTCCCAGAGGTCCTGTTCGAAATTAAAAATTTCTTGTTCGATTCGTTTCGATTCCAGCATTGCATCTCTGCCTGTTTGATATGCGCTGATTTCCCTGTTGTTATATACATTTGACTCCTGAACGACATAGCTGCTGAAAAAACGTTTAATGAACAGGTCATCGAACGACATTGACTGTGCTTCGTTATAAGGATTCAAAACAAGATTGGTAGCCAGCAGGTCTCTCACTTCGGGGTAATATACCCAGAATACTTTTTGGCGCAACACCTCCCCTGTCTCATCACCGGTTCGTGTGTATTCACGAATAGGGCAAATACCCAGTATGCGCACGTTTAACGATGATGACTGCTTATCGAAATACCATTCTTCTTTAACCAGGAACTGCTTGATTTCATTGGGCCTTATTTCTCCCTGGATGGTAACTGTTTTGCGCTCGCCGGTATCAAAATCGATTGTTTCTTCCGTGGTTGCCTCAGCACCAAAAGCTTCCTGTACCTGTTCAAAGGTCATGGGGACCTTAAAATCATCATCAAGCCTTGCATCATAAGGGATTATCTGCTGGCTCTTGATTCCTTCAAGTAAAAGGGAAATCAGGTTCTGTTTTCCATCCATTTCATTGGTAGGGAAGTAGAGCGGGAGGTTCATTTTTTCGCGCATATCGATAATGCGCCATATTTTCTTGGACCAAAATACATCCGCTTCACGCACTGAAGGCAGAGGCATTGGTCTTTTCTGGCTCACATCGGTTGACTGATATGCTCCATTGATTATCTGGGCCTTAGCACGGAATCCTGTTCCGGCTGCCATTAAAACTGCTATTCCTATATAAACAATTAACTTTTTCATCTTTACTGAATTTTGAGTCCAATTGGGTCAAGATCACGGACTGAGCCGTCATCGCCAACTGCTTTTATATTTGTTATATATACCAAACTATTTGGATTAAGTCTTCTGAATTGTTCCTTTTGTTCATCGGTAAAGCGGTTTGAATTACTTTCCCAGGGAGTGACATAACCACCTGCTCCGGATACTTCTACCCGGAATTGAGTTACAGTATATTTAAAGTTAAAATCAAAATCTTCCAAAACAGCCATTACGCCATCTTCAACAAGCAGTCGTTCCTTACGGATATTGCCACCTGATGTCCCGGCAACCTGTGCCACGGGATCGGGAACTCTTTTTACACGCCAGTTTGTGGTGCCCAGCAATCGCCTTTCACCCCCAACATTGGCATGAACCGAAACAGTTGTTCTGCGACCCTGTTCGTCCAGTTCATTTGGTTTGACAATGAAAGAATTGCCTTGCTTTTCTACTGTGCCATTGGTCATTGATACAATAAGGTTTTCCTGGGGAATGCCTCCGCCACCAACATCAAACGGGTTCTCCAACCCGCGGTAAAACACGTTCATCTGGGTGGCCGACATGGTAACTGATGGTTGCGTTACCTGGTATTCCTGGCTGAAAGGATAATTTTTTATAGCCCCTGAAGGAGTTTTGTACTTTATAAGCCCTTCCCAGGTAAAGGTTCCCGGTTGTGAAGTTTTTACTCTGAATGTTGCCTTCCCGTCGGTTACCGGCACCTGTTGGTTATTGATAAAGATCTCGGGCTGCTGGGTGGTATCTTCAGCTGCCAGAAAAACATCGGCAACGTATTCATCGCCTTGCAATACAACACTGGAACTGGGAATTACCCTTGCACCAAGCTTGTTAAAAAGGAATGATCCTGCATCAATCTGGGCATACAGATGATTGATAACATTCGCTTCAGAGTTTTTAACGTCAATTTGAATTTTTGAAAGAAGCGTCAGCACGGCCACCAGTGGTTTATCCAGAAAACGTTCGGCTTCCCATGATTTTTTTTCACCACCTTCACGAAGGTTTACCGGTGGGTCAGAAGTATCAAGAGCAGTTAAAACCGTCTCCCTTAGCTCAACGTCATCTTCGCTAATCAAAGAAACCAGTTCGTTCTTGTACTGATTGATTGACTCTTTTAATTCCGTTGCATTTTTTTGAGTAATCATGTATTCAGAAGGGACATTCAAATCGTCTTCTTTTCTTAAGATGAGCGTATCTCCATTTTCTGCTACATAATAAAACTCGTCGCCAACTATTTTGTTATCGGGATCAACAAGCTTATAGCCCGATTTCCGCACCAGTTCTTCTTTTATGCCGGCAACATAGGAAATCATACTGTCGGTACGCTGACGCACAAAATCGGCTTTATCCTTCCATTCCCCTACACGGGTTTCGTTTTCAGCATAGGCCCTTTCAAAAGAAGCATAGACTTGTGCATTTTTCATGTCCACTGTTTTGAGGGTTTCATTCAGGCTGGTATCCACCACCCTGAAGGCCTCAAGTACCTCGGCTGCCACGTTTAAAGCCAACATGGCAGTGAGTACCAGGTACATCATGTTTATCATTTTTTGCCGCGGAGTTTCCGGACAGTTCTTTGAACCCATAATTCGGTTACTTCAAATTTTTACTTTTTGTAACTCAATGCGCCCAGCATATTACCATAAATGGTGTTAAGCGCTTCCAGATGTTTATTTAACTGCTCTGCGTTTTCCTTATATTTTTGCAACTCGGAAACCGAAGATGCCAGTACTTCATTCATGTGGGTTAAATCGCTGCTGAATTTATGGCTGGCTTCAAACTGTGATTTTGTACCCATCAGTTGTGATTCAAGGCTTTGATTTAGAGCATTAATGTTCTGGTTCAGTTTTTCCAGGCTGCTTGAATATACTCTGGAACCCTGGCTCACTGTTTCCAGTTCGGCTGAAAATTTTCCGGATGCACCGTTAATTGTTTCTGCAAGTTTATTTCCTGCTTCTGAAAGCCTGACTGAAAACTCCTCACTGCTCCTGTTCAGCTTGTCGACAGAGATTTTGCCTGTGTCAGAAAGTTGCTGAGATGCGGTGGAGTATGATTGTATCAGCTTTTCAACTGAAGAATTAACTGTTTCGTTTGCACGATTGTTAATTTCCGCGAATGACATCATTGATTCCGAAGCGGTGCTCAGATTTTTGACATACATATCGGTGGCAAGCGTGGCTGAAGAAATGTCGCTAATCCCATTAGCCGCATTCGACAGGTTATTCAGACTTTGGCCTACCTTGTCAAACAACTCAGGTGAGAACTCTGATGATGAGAGCAGCTGGTTAAAGCCGTTTTTTCCTCTTTTGGAATAATCATCCAATTCCATCACCTCATAATCATCGCGAAGTTCAGGATAAACTTTTGACCATTCCGGCATTTCGTGGGTAGGTTCAAAAGCTGATAAAAAGAAAATAAAAGCTTCAGTAATTAAGCCAACGGTAAGGAATAAACCTGCGAATTGCCAGTGCTGGAGTTTGAACAGGGCTCCGATCATAACTATGGATGCTCCCCATCCATAAACATATCCCATGAAAGTTTTCCAGCGCTTTGTCTTGAATAATTCACCAATATTCATTTCTATGAGGTTAAAGTTTTGTTAATTAATTAAATTCATCTCCAAATGTTGAGCGGACACAACGAAACCCGATAAATGATTTTGTTGTATCCTGGTATTCAAATCCCCTGGTTGATACCTGGGTAAAGTATGCTATATCCTTCCATGAACCTCCGCGGATAACTTTCCGTTTCATGACAGGCGGGTCATCCGGACGGGCGTTATAGGTAAAGGTTGGGTTTAGGTCGCTGAAATAGTTGTAACCGGCTTCATCATAGGCGGTTTCTGTCCATTCGGCAACGTTCCCCGACATATCGTACAACCCATACTGGTTGGGTTCATAGCTTCCCACCTTCATCGTAGAAATTCCACCGTCTTCAACGTAATTTCCTCGCAGCGGCTTGAAGTTGGAAAGGAACACACCGTCTTCATCGCGGGCATAATAGCCTCCCCACGGGTACATTGAAAAATCTTTACCACCACGGGCTGCATATTCCCATTCCACTTCAGTTGGCAACCTGTATGCCTGCAGTGACGGCTGTCTTCTGGTGGTTAAATATTCAGTTTGTATTTTTGTTCTCCAGTTGCAAAAAGCCATTGCCTGTTTCCAGGTAACACCAACAACAGGATATTCATCAAACCCTGGGTGCCAGAAATAACGGGTTGCCCATGGTTCGTTGTAGGAATAGGTAAAATCCCTGATCCACGCCAGGGTATCGGGGTAAACATGCACCTGGTCGTTCATAATAAAAGCTGAACGGTTTTCAATAGGTTGCAATTCACCTGTGCTGTTGTATACGTTCCCGTTATACCGCTGATTCTGGAAATCATAGCTGTTGCTACGTTTAGCGGCCTGTTGCAGGTCAATCCACCAATATTCATAAACCAGTTTACGGGTATCAACCTCTTTCTTTCCAAAGAAGCGTTCGTTTTCGGGCAGGTACATATCTTCCATTGCCAGCTGGTAATCGGGATCATCCCATCTGAGGCGCTCTCTCCAGTTAATTCGGGGTGGGTCTATTGGATTACCTTCCCTGTCTTCGGTAATAAGAAATTCGGGGTATTGTTCTCCCACCATTTTACGGGCAATGGAATCCCTGACCCAGTTTACGAACTGGCGGTATTCATTGTTTGTGATTTCTGTATCATCCATCCAAAAGGCATCTTGCGAGACTGTTTTGGTTGGGGTTCCTGACATGGCCGGATCCTGATCACTGGGGCCAATATTGAAACTTCCCCTGCGGACATATACCATCCCGTAGGGCTGTGTTTCTCGCCATTTAGGTCGATCTTGTACTCCAACCAATTCACCGTTCCCCGAAGGGTTGCAACTGGTGAAATTGATTAGGGTTATGAGTACAAGTGCATAAAAAAGAAATTTTTTCATAGCTCAAATATATCGCTTTCTTTTATAAATATCTTATACTTTTATATTTCTGGCTTCGGCTGCGTTCTAAAGTGACCGAATAGCTTACAAACAATTCATGCGACGCAAATGCATAATGCCTGATGGCCGAAGTGACTAAATCAAACGAATAGCCAACCTTTAATCCGCTAGTCAGCTCAAGGCCCATCAACAAGGCAACAGCGTCATTTACCCTGTATGATATACCTCCCCAAAACTTGTCGTTATAAACGATATTTGTGTTTACATCCAACTGCCATATGGCAATGTCGGATCTGAACAAGAACGAAGGTCGTAACTCAAATAACGGATCCGCCAAACGAATATTGTATCCGCCCATCAAATAATAATGCCTTGGTAAATATAATCTTGCAGATTCGTCGTATTCAATTTCCGGCTCATTTAGATGAGTGGCTGACAGTCCTAAATAATAATTATTGGAAAAAAGATAGATTCCTGCTCCTGCATCAAATGCAAGCTGACTTGCTTCTCCTTTTGGGATAGAAGGGTCGGTACCGAAAGGTGTATAATAGTCTCCGTCGGGAATTTGCCAGTCCGGATTAATACTTTGATTATAAAAGCCTGCTGACATCCCCAACGACAGGGTGCCAATGCTCAATTCAGTTCTGTAGGCATAATTGGCGTTAATTAGTATGTTATCAAAAAATCCCAATTGGTCGCTTATTATATTAAGTCCCAGGCCTCCGGAAGTGCCAAATAAATTCGTAGCAGCGTCCACACTAAATACGAGAGTTTCTGGTGCGCCTTCCCATCCTGCCCATTGATATCGGTTTAATATTAGTCCGTTAATTGCATTATCGGCTCCGGCATACGCGGGATTCATTCCCAGTTTATAAAACATATTGTTTGTAAACAGCGGGTCTGCCTGACCGAATGCTGCCAAATTAATAATAAAAATCAAATATAGAAAAGAAATAATTTTTTTCATACAATAAAATGGATGAGAATCCAGTCTGTTTTTGCATCAAAGGCTAAAGAAATAAAAAATTGTTGTTTGTAACAAACTTCTGTTAACCAGTTAAGCTAAGAACGTACGCATTATTTTATTATTTTGACTGATTATCCATTTTTTGAAGGAATCTGAGCCATCGTTCAGGAATTTCATTGGCAGCTGCCTGCCTGTATTCTTCCTCTGAGCAGGCTATCTCAATAAATTCACCGTTCACCCCTCTGACATCAAACCACCAGCGGTTTAATTCCCTTTCGTGCCTGAATACAAGCGGATGATCAAGTCCTTCTATTTCTACCTTGTATGCAGTTCTTAAAATACTCTGCTTCCTGGCCGATACCCCCTTTAAAAAGTACCATGATATTTCTGCAGCCAATGATGAAGTAAGGCCATTCTTATCATTTTCGGGAACTAATTCAAATAACCCAAAAACCGACAGCATAGGGCTTAAGCCTGCATAATGCGCCAATTGGCAAGCCTCTTCGCCATGTAACCCGTTGGGATTCTGTGATGAGGTGGCAGGTGCTTCAATGAATTTTATTGCCCCCATATCAAACGTCAGCACATTGGAATTTCGCAACAGCAATTCAGCTTGTTTTATATCATCGCGCAATGCGCCCAGTCTAAGATGGCTTCCAAAAAGGCTGGTTTTTTGTATCAGTTGTTCACCAGTTAAATGCTGTTGGTATCCTATCAGGCTGAACTGAAATAAATTGGGGAACTTCCTGAACAGCCTGGTGAGATAATTGGTGGAATTCAATGTTTCGGTTCTTTTTTTTACGTCAAGAGCCGCATCAACTGCCGACAACCAGAAATACCTTTCATTCTTGAATGCTTCACAAATGCCAAGAGTCAGTTCCTGGCTGCCACCCAATACTAATGTCACAATGTTTAGTTCATTCAGGTACTCCAAAATATCCCGCATTGCCATTATTGTTCCCTTGGGACTCTTTGCCGGCTTCAGGTTACCAAGGTCTACAATTTTCATGCTCCCTTCAAAAGATGTAAGCCTGTACAAAGATTTTCTTACCAAATCGGACGATAAATTTCCTTTTTTTTGTCGCTTACCGTTTGTTTCCGGTACTCCAAAAATTGCCACATTGGTTTTTAGGAGCGATTTAAGAGTTACTGTGCTGCTGAATGATTCGACAGCCGCACCCAGGCCATATTTTCCCAATGGTGAGTTCTCAGCACTTAATTGAGAAAAATCAACCGGATCAAAGTAATCGGTTAAGTTCATTTAAAAGAGATTTATGCAAAAATAAAGGCAAATGTTATATCATTTGCCTGTTGTTGCTTATTTTTTTCTTCGGCTTCCCTTTCCTTTTGGCTCAGGTGCCTGGCTTATCAGGTTTTTACAATCTTCCAGAGAGAGTTCTTCAGCCTTCATTTTTTTTGGAATTTTGTAGTTCTTTTTTTTGTAGGAGATGTAAGGTCCCCACCTACCATTTAATACTCTCAGTTCAGGCTCTTCGTCAAACTCCCTGATTACAGCTTTTCGTTCTTTTTCCCGTTTCGCTTCTATCAGTTGAACAGCATGTTGCAGCTCAATAGTAAGGGGATCATCTTCCTTACCCAGTGAGACGAATTTATTGTCGTGCCTGATGTAAGGCCCAAAGCGCCCAATGCCCACGGTTACTTTTTTATTTTCATATTCGCCCAAATCACGGGGAAGCTTAAACAAATCGAGGGCTTCTTCCAACGTTATTGTTTCAAGATGCTGTCCGGTTCGCAGGCTGGCAAACTGTGGCTTTTCGTCTTCTGACTCAGGATTGGCAACCCCTAACTGTGCCACCGGGCCGTACCTGCCTATTTTTACTGAAACCTGCTTTCCTGTTTTCGGATCTGCTCCAAGAATTCGTTCCCCTTTTGATCGCTCCGAATTTTTCAGAACATCTTCCACCTGCCCGTGAAAAGGTTGGTAAAACTTGTCGATCATTTCATTCCACACTTTTTCTCCTTCAGCAATGTCATCAAATTCCTTTTCTACACTGGCTGTGAAATTATAATCCATGATCTGTTCAAAGTTTTCCATCAAAAAATCATTGACTACCATGCCAATATCGGTTGGGAAGAGCTTTGATTTTTCAGCTCCGGTAATTTCTGTTTTTACCTTAGCTGAAATTTTCTTGTTTTTTAATGTAATAATGTTGTATGCCCTTTCATTTCCTGGACGATCCTCTTTTACCACATAATTCCGGTTCTGGATAGTGGTTATTGTTGGTGCATAAGTAGAAGGCCTTCCGATTCCCAGTTCTTCGAGTTTTTTAACAAGAGAAGCTTCCGTAAAACGAGGAGGTCGTTGTGAAAATCGTTGGGTGGCTACAATTGATTCCATATTTAATGAATCCCTGGCTTTTAACGGGGGGATAATATCCTGGCCGGCAGGACTGGTTCCCGATTCATCATCGGTCGATTCCATGTAGACCTTTAAAAAGCCATCAAAAACTATTACTTCTCCCGAAGCAATAAATTCTTCCTGTGCAGTGGAAACTGAAATGGTGACGGTAGTTTTTTCCAGTTGTGCATCGGCCATTTGAGATGCCATTGTCCGCTTCCAGATAAGTTCGTAAAGACGTTGTTCCTGGTTTGAACCCGAAACCGTTTCCTGGTCCATATAGGTAGGCCGGATAGCTTCGTGCGCTTCTTGTGCTCCTTTCGATTTAGTCTGGTACTTCCTGATTTTTACATATTTTTCACCATGTAATTCGGTAATCTTCTTTTTAGCATTGCCAATTGCCAAATCGGAAAGGTTCACCGAGTCGGTACGCATGTAGGTTATTTTTCCATTTTCATAAAGGCGCTGGGCAACTGCCATGGTTTGTGCAACAGAGAAATTAAGCTTCCGGCTGGCTTCCTGTTGCAGGGTGGAGGTGGTAAACGGTTGTGCGGGAGAACGTTTCGCCGGTTTCTTTACAACATCGGCAACAGTGAACTCAGCGGTGCGGCAACTTTCCAAAAAAGCATTGGCTTCTTCTTTGGTAGGAAATCTTTTATTCAATTCGGCTTTTAATTCTGCCGGATTCCCATTTTGGTCAGTGGTAAGGAACATGCCGGTAATGCGGTACCAGGTATCGCTTTCAAAATTCATGATATCCCGCTCACGCTCTACAATAAGCCTTACCGCCACCGACTGCACACGTCCGGCAGAGAGGGAGGGCTTTACCTTTTTCCAAAGTACAGGGGAAATCTCAAAGCCAACTACACGGTCCAGAACCCTTCTTGCCTGCTGTGCATTAACCAGGTGGTCATCAATAGACCTGGGATTCTTTATGGCCTTGTCGATTGCTTCTTTTGTAATTTCATGGAATACTATCCGCTTGGTATGCTCTGGTTTCAGCTTCAATACTTCCTTAAGGTGCCAGGCTATAGCTTCTCCTTCGCGGTCCTCATCCGATGCAAGCCATACCATTTTGGCATCTTTGGCAAGCTTTTTCAGTTCTGAAACTATCTTTTTTTTGTCGGGTGTTATGACATATTTAGGTTGGTAGTTGTTTTCCAGATCTATTCCAAAATCTTTTTTTTCAAGATCTCGTATGTGCCCCATACATGAAGTAACTGTAAAATCTTTACCTAAAAATTTCCCAATGGTTTTTGCTTTTGCCGGGGACTCAACTATAACAAGGTTTTCCTGCATACTGCTATTTTCTGTTATGAAATGAGCATGAGCATTAAGTCATACTTTTTAGTTATTATTAAAATTCTCATGCGAATTCCATATTATATCTTCTAAATAAAACGCCACTTATAATATGGAAATTTCTGCAAATTAAAGAAAATGAAATGCTAAGTTCAAAATTTAATGTAATTATTTTATTTCTATGGGTTTGGAAATGATTAATTTATTTGCTGATTGATAAAATATTACATGAGGAATTTCGTTTGGTTTAATGCTTGGCAAACTGAAAGATATATCTTTGTCGAACAAAAATAATAACGGAGTTTTATGACCGAAGAAAAGGAAGTAAAAAATAATAACTGGAAAAAATACATCATTATATTCTGGAGCTTGTTCACATTGGGAGTCGCCGGAGTGGTAATTCTTTTTGTGCTTATCGCAAGGGGAGCTCTTGGATTCATGCCTACTTTTGAGGAACTGGAAAATCCCCCTAATATTCTTTCTTCTGAAATCTATTCGGAAGACGGAACCATTCTCGATAAGTACTTTATCAATGAAAACAGGGCCTCAGTTCAGTACAGCAATCTTCCGCCTCATTTGATTGATGCTTTGATAGCTACTGAAGATGTTCGGTTTTTCAGGCATTCAGGTATTGACGCCAGGGGCCTTCTACGTGTTTTTAAGGGAGTTATTACAGGTGATTCAAGTTCGGGAGGTGGAAGTACCATAAGCCAGCAGCTTGCCAAAATGCTATTTCCAAGGGAAGACATTTCAAGCGCACCTGAATTGGTACTCCGAAAGTTCAGGGAATGGGTCATTGCAGTGAACCTTGAGCGGAATTATACCAAGGAAGAAATCATCTTGATGTACCTCAACAAGTACGATTTTCTCAACCTGGCCGTAGGTATTAAGTCGGCCGCCAGTGTTTATTTCAGTATTCCTCCTGATTCTCTTGATCTGCATCAGTCAGCTATGCTGGTGGGAATGGCCCAGAACTCATCGTTATACAATCCGGTGCGGCGCCCTGAGCTTGTGCAAAATCGTCGCAATGTGGTTTTGAACCAGATGGCTAAATATGGCTACATCTCGAATGAGGTCAGGGATTCAGTAAAACAGCTTCCGCTTGATCTCAGTTTTAATAAGGTGGATTACAAAACAGGTCCGGCCCCTTATCTTCGGGAGTACCTGAGGTTAACACTTACTGCAAATAAGCCTGCAAGAAAAAACTACGGCTCCTGGCAAATGCAGAAATTTAAGGAAGATTCAATTGATTGGGAAACCAATCCCTTATATGGATGGTGTAACAAGAATTCCAAACCTGACGGACAGAATTATAACTTATATACCGATGGGCTGAGGATATTTACAACCATCGATTCACGTATGCAGAAGTATGCTGTGGAGTCGGTAGAGTATCATTTAAAAAACAACCTTCAACCTGACTTCGACGGAGGTATGAAAAATCTCAAGAATCCTCCTTTTGCAAATAACATGACCAATCAAGAGGTGGAGGAGTTAATGAATCGTGAAATCAGGCGAAGCGAACGGTACCGTTTATTAAACAATCAGGGCAAAAGTTTCAATGAAATAAAGAAAAACTTCAGGGAGCCTGTTGAGATGACCATCTTCTCATGGAAGGGGGAGATTGACACCATCATGTCGCCAATGGATTCTATAAAGTGGTATCTCCGGTATTTCCGTTCGTCGTTTATGGCCATGGAAACAGAATCGGGGAAAGTAAAAGCATATGTTGGCGGGCCCAATTACCGGTATTTCATGTATGATATGGTAAAGGGAGGCAAACGGCAGGTTGGGTCTACCGTAAAGCCATTCCTTTACACCCTTGCCATGCAAAATGGTTATACGCCATGTACCAAGGTTCCTTATGTGAGCCAGCAATTCAGGTTGCCCGACGGTACCATTTGGGAGCCTAAGGATGCAGATCTTGATGAAGAAAATGAAGGAAAAATGGTGTCCCTTAAGTGGGGGCTTGCCAATTCCCGCAATAAGATATCGGCTTGGGTGATGAAACAGTTCAATCCAAATGTGGTTTCAGAGGTGATGAAGCGTATGGGGGTTTACAGTCCCATTGATCCTGTTCCTTCAATGTTCCTGGGTACTTCCGATATTACACTCTATGAAATGGTGGGTGCCTTTAATACGTATGCCAACCAGGGGGTGCATGTGCAGCCCTATTTTGTAACCCGGATTGAAGACCGGTATGGTAATGTTATTGCTGAATTCCAGCCTGAACGGCATGAGGCATTTAATGAAGAAACCGCTTACCTGATGGTAAATTTGCTTCAGGGTGTCATAGATGGTGGTACCGGAATCCGGCTCAGAAACCGTGACGGGTATGGAAAATTTACAATGCCTATAGCCGGAAAAACGGGTACTACCCAAAACCACTCCGACGGCTGGTTCATCGGGATAACGCCACGGCTCACTGCAGGAGTGTGGACCGGAGCCGATCTGCGAAGCATTCACTTCCGTACCATTGCTTCCGGACAGGGAGCCAATATGGCTTTGCCGGTATGGGGGTACTTCTTTAAAAAGGTATTGGCCGACCCTTCTCTGGGGTATACTGAGGAAATGAGTTTTAAAAAGCCTGAAGGTTTTAATATTAATCTTGATTGCGAAGAGGATGTCCCACTGATATCAACTCCTGAAAGCGAAAATTTCTTCTGATGGCCGACTTGTGCTGCAGGGCTTAGGCAGTTGCCCTATAAAGGAATTAAACAGGAAGGACTGCTGTTAATTTTTCAGATGAGACATCAGCATAAAGCTGATCAGATTCAGCGTTTGTAACGTTAATTAACAGCATTTGGATTTGCTGTTTTTTTTTCCTGTTGTCTAGTTTTACGGTTCATTTAAACACTGAAGAGATGAAAAGTAAAACCACATTAAATTTTCATAATAAGATTAAGTCATTGCTTTCTCCAGATAGTTTCGAATACGTAGAGTCGGATCTTATATATGAATCTAATGAAAGGCTGGAAGCCTTTTGGCATATAATTATTGCGGGCTATTCGGTTGATTTTGCTCTGATAAATTACATAAAACTTTATGAATATCTTAAAGATAAACCGATTGAATATTCGGAGGCTTTAACAACTTACGCCACTTATCCTGGTCTGGAATCAGGAATGTATGTTACCAAAACCAAATGGTACGAACTGAATTAATCAAACAGTTCGGATATTATCTTAAAGCCGGTTCTGACTTTGTTTAGAACCGGTTTATTTTTATCTTTTCATACTGAAGCTCACTTGCAGGTTTTCCTTTTCTGTTTGCTTGCGGATATCCCGCAGCAACAATATTAAGCACCCTGAAATTTTTAGGAATGTCTAATAACTGCTGTATGAACTCTTCAGCAGATTGCGTTTCGGAATGTTGCCTTTCTCTTACCTGTATCCAGCAACTTCCCAGTCCCAGCGATTGCGCGGTTAGTTGCAACAGTATGGAAGCTATTGAACAATCTTCAATCCATACATCGTTTTTATTTTTATCGGCACAGACAACTATTGCCAGCGGGGCAGAATCCAATGGAGTTACTCCGTGAGGTTTACATTGCTTTAACTTCTGAATTACCTCTTTATCATCAACAAAAATAAATTCCCATGGATTTATGTTTTTTGATGAGGGGGAGCGAAGCGCTGCCTCCTTCAGAATATCCATTTTTTCAGCCTCAACAGGTTGTTCTGTGAATTTCCGGATGCTGCGCCGGAGCCTTAACAATTCAATCATTTTTTTCTTTCAAAAATAGTTTTCTTGAATTAATTTGATGAATTGTACTTACAAAGCTGCGGCATTAACAACATTTTTTTTAAATTCATAGCGAAGAAATAAACCGTACAACAATGAAAACTTATTACCTGTTCCTGATTTTTGCCTTGTTATCACTTGTTTCCTGCAGACAGAGCAACCATTATTCGATGGACGATTTTACCAAAGTGGAGAAGATTGATGCCCATTATCATATCTATACCCAGGATGAAAACTCGGTAGAGATGGCGCAAAATGATAACTTCATGCTGCTAAATATCAATACTTATTCAGGGGGGTGTGAACGTGTTGTCGAGGCACATAAGAACTTAAATGCCTTGCAAGAGCAACATCCGGCCACTACTGCATATACTGCCACTTTCTGCCTCGACGGATGGGATGAACCGGGCTGGGTAGAAAATACAATCGCCTGGATTGATCAAAGCATTGCCGACGGTGCCATTGCAGTGAAGGTGTGGAAAAACATCGGCATGGAATATAAAAATGGTGAAGGTAAGCTGATAATGGTTGATGACCCGCAGTTAACGCCAATATTTCGTCACCTCGAAGAAAAAGGAATTCCTCTTGTCGGACATCTTGGGGAGCCTAAAAACTGCTGGTTGCCTCTTGATGAGATGACAACAAAAAACGACAGCAATTATTTCGCAAATAATCCGCAGTACCACATGTATCTCCATCCTGAGTTTCCTTCTTATGAGGAGCAGATGGCTGCCCGCGACAGGCTGCTGGATAAACATCCTGACCTGGTTTTCATAGGTTGTCATCTGGCCAGTCTTGAATGGAGCGTTGATGAAATGACCCGCTTTCTCGACCGTTATCCCAATGCTGCAATGGATATGGCGGCCCGCATGGGGCAGCTTTACTATCAGACCGTGGAGGACCGCGAAAAGGTGCGTGATTTCTTTATACGTTACCAGGATCGCCTGCTTTATGGAACCGATATCATCGACCGGGGTGGCAATAAGGAGGCTTTCCAAAACAGTCTGCACCAAACCTGGCTGGCCGACTGGGAATATCTGGTTACAGATAACGAAATGAGCAGTGACTTAATCGACGGCCGGTTTAAAGGCCTGAAACTTCCGCGGGAGGTGGTCGATAAAGTTTACGCTGCAAATACCCGCAAATGGTACGGGTTATGACTTAATGCTTTTCCATTACAAATCGATGGGTGTACCATTGTAGAAATCAAGAATTTTGGCGCGGAAGATGTATTCATACCTGGCCTGCAACAGCTCTGAGCGGGCTATGGTAAGATAATTCTTGCTTTGGTTGTACTCCACAGTGTTAATCATTCCTACATTGAACTTTTCTTCCGTGTAACGGAATGCTTCTTCCATCGATTCTACCGCTTTTTCGCTTGAGATGTACTTGTTCAGAGCTGCCAGAGCATTGGTATAAGCCTGTTCAATATCTTTCCGAAGAATGTTGGATGCTGTCTGTAACCGGTATTCATAATCCTGAATCTGCAACTTTGCATTTGAAACGGCATACTTCACCTGAAAACGGTTAAAGATTGGGATGTTTAAACTAACACCAAAGCCATACCTGCCATTGCTTTTTACTTGTTCCCGGAAAGAAAGCTGATTGAATTCACTGTTTAAGATGTTGAAATAGTTGTTGTTATAGCTGCCTCCCAGGCTGAGGGTAGGATAACCATATCCTTTGGCAATGGCCAGCTGGCTTTTTGCACTTTCTACCCGCAACTGCGCCGCCATGATTTCCGGACGCGTGTTCATTGCATTTTTAAAAACATCAAACGAATTGGACATTGTTACATGTGCTTTTATTTCCGGAAGCTTGGGCTCTTCAATTTTAAAACTTTTCTCGATGGGCAGCTCAAGTAACTGGTAAAGGTTCAGGTACGCCAGCTGTATGCGGTTTTGGTCGGTTACAAGCTGCAATTCCTCACGGGCCAATTGTGCCTCAATTTCGAGGAGCGCTCCACGCGCCAGGCTTCCTGCATCTACCAGTTTACGGGTCCGTTCTATCTGTTGTTTTGTTACTTCAATCTGTGCTTCCGCTATTTGTGCCAGCTCCTCGGCGAATAATATTTCAAGGTAGGAAGCAGCTATATTCAGGACTATGTCGTCTTTAGTTTCCTGCATATCGTAAATGGCAGCCTGTAAATCGAGCTTGCTTTGCCTGACAGTATTCTGAAGTATTAAGCCGTTAAAAAGGGTAAGGTTCGAGGAAACGTACCCGTTCAGCTGCGTGGAATTCACATTTTCATAAACGTTATCGTTATTCAGTGAACGCCCGAAGCTGTAGTTGTTGGAAGCCCCGGCATTCAGGTTGGGCAGCATGTCCGATTTAGCCTGGCTTACCAGGTTTTGGTTGTATGCCGTATTCAACTGCTGCTGCTTGATTACAATATTATTTTCAAGCGCATAATCGATGCATTTCTGGAGCGACCAGTTTTCCTGGGCGGTTGTTCCAAGTCCCGACAGGATGAAAACTATTGCGGCGATAAGTGAAATTATATTTTTCATTTTTATTTGTTTTATTTCAGGTTCATTTGTTCTGCAACTGTTCATCAGCACATATTATATACTCCGGCAGGTAATGCAGTTGTACAATTGCAGCGTGTAATTATCCCGTAATATTATTCATTTTTCAATAACTAACCTTGTCCGTTCCCGGCTTCTTTCAGTTTCTTAGGATCGATCTTTTCACCTTTCACCTTATCCTCTTTATTCAGACCGGTGGTTATTTCAATATTTATACCATCCGACAAGCCGGTTTGAACGTACTGCTTTTTAAATTGCTGCTCCATTTCGGTCTGTACCTCAACAAACGATGAGTCGTTTTCAAACTTGAGCAATCCTTCAGGTATTACCAGAACGCTGTCTTTCCTGTCGAGCACTATGTTTGCATTGGCGCTATACCCGGCCCTGATAAACTGATTATCGACAAGTTTTACACTTGCTTTAATTTCAAACTGTATGGCACCGTTTTCTTCTACCCCTTTGGGAGAAATGTATTCCAGTACCGCCTGGAACTTCTCTTTTTCTATGGCGCCAATCTCAAGCTCAATGGGCATGCCTGCACTGATTTTCCCTACTTCTGTTTCATCAACCTTCCCTTCGAAAATCATATCGCTCATATCGGCAACTGTGGCAATGGTTGTCCCGTCGTTGAAAGTATTTGACTGAATGACCGAATTTCCCAACTTTACCGGCACATCGAGCACCATTCCTGAGGTAGTTGACCTTACCAGTGTATTAGTAGTGGTTTCTGCCTTTTTTGTTACACCATTTTTTATAAGCTCCAGATTATTTTCTGCAGCAGTTAATTCTTCCCTTGCAGAATCATAGGATACTTTGGCATTTTTAAACTCTTCGTACGATATAACTTCCTTGTCGAAAAGCTTTTGCTGCCTTTCATAATCAATTTTTGCATCTTCAAAAGTTATTTTCGCCCTGTTGACTCTTGTTTCAGCCGAATTAAGGTTCACCATATCGGGGATGATTTTGATACGGGCCACCACCTGGTCCTTTTCAACCCGGTCGCCTGCTTCCACAAACAATTCATCAATAATTCCCGATACCTGCGGTTTAATGTCAACTTCAAAACGTGGCACTACCGAACCTGTGGCAACAGTTTTATAAATCACATTGCTTACAAACGGATTTTTTGTTTCAAACACATCCGGTTTCTTTTTTGATTTGTTGTAGAGAAAAAACAGGGTTCCTGCGAATACTCCTATCAGTACAACGATTCCAATGATTTTAAATACTTTTTTCATGACTTTGTCTTTTTATTGTTTCTTTTTCTGTTTTTATTTTTCTTCCCGTATGGCATCGATGGGTTTAATGCTTACCGCCCGGCGGGCCGGAATCATGCCGGCAAAAATGCCGGAGAACACCAGCACCGAAAGGGCCGCGACAGCCATTTTAAAACTGATTTCCGGGCGGCGGAAAAATACCTCATCACCACCGGCTTCCAGTGCAATGTTCAGAAGTTCGAGCAATCCTACCCCCAATGCCAGTCCGATATAACCGGCAAGCACCGTCAGGAAAACACTTTCAGCTACTATGTGAAGTATCACTTTCGATGGGGTAGCTCCTATTGCCCGTTGAATGCCTATTTCCTGGGTGCGTTCCCTTATTATTACCATCATAATGTTGCTGACACCAATGATACCGGCCAGCAGTGTCCCAATGCCCACAATCCAGGTGAGTATTTGTATCCCGTTAAACAACCCGTTAAATTTTTTCCATTCCACCTCAATGTTAAATGAGCCGATGGCCTGCAGGTCGTCGGGAGCAATATGATGCCGCTCTTTCAGTAATTCTTTCAGGCGTTCCTCCAGGTTGCTTACAGGTATTCCCGGCTGGGAGGTGACTGAAAAGAAATGTACCACATCGCCCATGTTGTAGGCACGCTGCATGGTGGAGAATGGAATCATTATGGCTTCATTTTTTTGTCCACCGCCAATATTTACACGTGTCTGCGGATCTACAACTCCCACCACCTGAAAATAGACGCCGTTTATTTTAAGGTACTGTCCAATGGGATCTTCTCCTTTTTCAAACATCACTTCTTCCACCCTTTCGCCGATTACACAAACCTTACGATTTTGCATGATGTCTATTTCATTCAGCAGCCGGCCTTTAAGCGGCACCCACGGGTCAATTTTAAAATATTCAGGGTAGTCGCCGTAAATATTAAAAGCGCCTGTTTTGCTTCCCCTGACGGTATTGTCGCCGCTATAGGTGTTGGGGCCGAAAAGCCGTGGTGATAAATATTCCACATCGCTCAGGTTTGTTTTCAGGTACTGGATATCGGCATTTTTATAGTTCCAGGTTCTTCCGCGTTTAAATCCTTCATAAGGAACGCTTGTACGTTCGGTCCAGAAAAAGGCCGAATTGGTTGCAAATGCTTTAATGCCGTCCATAATCCCATTTTCCAGTGCACGCCCGGCACCTGACATGATGATGAGCATGAAGATTCCCCAGAACACACCAAAGGCGGTCATGAAACTGCGCATCCTGTTCTTTTTCAGCGCATCGATAATCTCTTTCCAAAGGTCTAAATCAAACATCTCAGTTAATAATTACAAGTTTCATTTTTCAGGTACTGTTTCATATCTGCTTCATTATTCATCGCGAAGCGCTTCAATGGGTTTAATTCGGGCAGCACGCCTTGCAGGAATGTATCCTGCGAGCGCGCCGGCGAAAATAAGGAGCATGGTGGCTGTTGCAGCAATGTTTATATCAACCGTCGGATTCCGAAATATCATATCGCCGTTTCCGTTGTTGGTTGCAGCTGCTGCTTCAAACTGTTGTTCCACCAGCAGGTTTATCCCTTCCATTAATCCTGTGCCCAATACAAGTCCTATGTACCCGGCAATTGTGGTTATCAGTATAGCTTCAAGCAAAATCAGTCCGATAACCGAACCCGGAGTGGCACCTATAGCTTTGCGAATGCCAATTTCCTTGGTACGTTCCTTAACTACTATCAGCATGATGTTGCTTACCCCAACTACCCCGGCAATCAGGGTACCGGCGCCAATTATCCAGATGAATATCTTTATGGCCTGGAAAATCCGCATGGTCTGAAGGTAATCTTCCAGCTTATTGTAGGAGCCCAGTGCAGCACGATCGGTTGCATCAAATTTATGTTTACGGGCAAGGGTTTCCCTAACCCTTTCTTCAATTATTTTACTTTCTTCAACACTGCCGGCATTTATGGTCAGGGCAAAATTGTGCAGACGGTTGGCGCCGTTAAACACTTTCTGGCCTGTTGTAACCGGCACATAGGCATTACGGTGGCGGGTGCCGCCTCCCTCACGGCAGATTCCCACAACTTTAAACGGAACATTGTTAATCCGCACGTAATCTCCAATGGCTTCTTTCCCTTTAAACAGTGCATCATAAATATCTTTTCCCAGCACAACCGATTTGCGGGCTTCACGGATATCCATCTCGTTAATGAACCGGCCACTTGTAATTTCAATAGATTCAACCTCTCTGAGCTGCGGGTGGCAGGTAATGGCGGTATATTGCCCCGATTCACTTCCGTAGGCAAACATATTTCCTGAAATAAAGTATCGGCCGGAGGTGTATTCTATGCCGGGCAGGTCTTTTATAAGCTCGTAATCGCTGTTTGTAAACTGTATCTGCCTGTTTTCCTTCATACCCTGGTAGGGGATGCTGGTACGCCCGCTCCAAAGCCACATGGCATTAACTGCATCGCGCATAAAATTCTGGGCCACTCCGTTGCTTAATCCATTGCCCGACCCCAGCAAAATCATCAGCATGAAAATCCCCCAGGCTACTGAGAAACCGGTGAGGAAGGTCCGCATTTTATTCTTTTTTATAGTAGCCAGTATCTCCTGCCATTTATCGATGTCGAACATTGTTGTAAAAATTAATTGTTGAAAATGTAATACACTCCTGGGAATGCCGCTGCTTCATGTTGACTTGATGCGGCTTTAACCGGGTAAGCCTGTCAGGCGGTTACGCGTGCATTCGTATACTGCTGTTTCCATTCTTTCAAATCACCGTTTTGGATGATTTCTGAAATGATGCCGTCTTTCAGCCTGATAATCTGATGCGTCATGGCAGCAATATCGTGCTCATGGGTAACAATGATAACTGTTATTCCCTCGTCGTTAATCTCCTTAAGTATTTCCATCACTTCATAGGAGGTAGCGGTGTCCAAAGCGCCGGTAGGTTCATCGGCCACAATGATTTTAGGTTCCGATATAAGCGACCGGGCAATAGCCACGCGCTGTTTCTGTCCCCCTGAAAGCTCGTTCGGCATGTGGGTTGCCCATGGCAAAAGACCCATCTTGTCGAGGTACTCCATGGCAATTTTGTTGCGTTTTTTACGGCTGACTCCTTTGTAGTAAAGGGGAAGGGCCACATTTTCCATGGCATTCTTAAATGAAATAAGATTGAACGACTGGAAAACAAATCCCAGCATTTCATTTCGCAACTTTGCTGCCTGCTTTTCCGACATGTCCTTTACAAGCATCCCGTCAAGGTAATATGATCCCTCATCGTAATTGTCGAGAATACCCAGGATATTGAGCAGGGTGGATTTGCCCGACCCCGATGATCCCATGATGGAAACAAAGGCGCCCCGAGGTATATTCAAATCGATTCCTTTCAATACATGCAACTTGTTGTTGCCTGTACCATACGACTTATGTAAATTGTTTAAATGAATCATGACTGTATTGTTTTCTGTTTTCAAAATGTATTGTTTTCTGTTGCTCTGCTTTTATGAGTATAAATATCCCCGGTTTCTTACACTTTTTCCAATTTTATCGATAAACACCCGCTTTTTCTATGTGAATGACCGAATTTTTAAAGAATAAAATCCCGGAGGGTATTGTACTGTTTGTAATGTGAGACGCAGCTGCTTTGTGTTTCGTTACAGCCTGCAAAACATTTTTTTGGAATCAGCCCGTTTAATATTTTTACAAAACCATATATCTTTACCCAATGGGATTTAAATCGGTTTCATTAAAGTTACCCGTCGGATATACTGAACAGCAGCTGCGGCAAGCGATAGGCAAGGCGCTTCGCATTCGTAATTTTACATTTCAGATGGAGCAAAAAAGCCTCGATGCCCGGCAGAAACCTAATGTATGGTGGCAACTCCGGGTGGGGGTTCATTCCAAAGAGCTGAAGGGAGGTGAAGAACCGCCTCAGCCGCAACTCGGAATACCTGTTAAAAAACGAAATTATCCGGTTGTAGTTGTTGGCAGCGGGCCGGCAGGATTCTTTGCTGCCCTTGTGCTCCAAAAAGCAGGTTTTCGGGTAACTTTGGTTGAGCGTGGTTCGGAAGTAGGTATTCGTAGCCGTGCTGTGGCCGGATTTGAGCAGAAGGGAGTTTTCAGCTCCCAAAACAATTACGCTTTCGGGGAAGGAGGCGCGGGAACCTTTTCTGACGGAAAACTTACCTCCCGTTCCAAGCACATTTCAAAAGAAAAACAGTTTATTCTTTCTCAATACATTAAAGCAGGTGCACCTGTAGAGATTGCCTACCTGGCACATCCGCACCTGGGAACCGACAACCTGCGGAAGATAGTTAAAAACCTGCGCATGCATTTTCAGGATTTGGGCGGGGAAGTGCTGTTTGAAACAATGCTGGAGGACATCGTAATTAAAAATGGACGGGTAACCGAAGTGATTACATCCCGCGGAACTTTGCATGCAGGGGCACTGTTCATTGCTTCAGGTCATTCGGCCTATGAAACCTACAGGATGCTTATACGCCATGGTATTCCTTTCCGGACCAAGAATTTTGCCCTGGGCAGCCGCATGGAGCACCGCCAGGAAATCATTAATAAGGCACAGTGGGGCCATGAGTCACTTCCGGGATTAAAAGCTGCCGAATACCGGCTAACCTCACCAGCCGACGGAAACCATGCGGTGTTTTCCTTCTGCATGTGCCCGGGAGGAATGGTTGTTCCTGCAGCCGCTTACCCCGAAACAAACATCGTTAACGGCATGAGCTACTACCGCCGTAACGGGGAGTTTGCCAATGCGGCCTGCGTAGCAGGAATCCATCCCGCAGCACTTGCCGGAAAAGAAGTCTCTCCACTTGAAGCACTGGAAATGGTGGAAGCATTGGAACGTTCATTTTATAACTACACCGGAAATTACCGGGCACCGGCATGCAGCATTACCGGATTCCTGAACCAAAAAGCAGGGAATAGTACCTTTGCCGGCAGTTATTCGCTGGGAACCGTCAATGCCCCGCTCTGGGAATTGCTACCATCCGAAGTGGTCAAATCGATGCAGGCCGGACTGGCCGATTTTATCCGAAAGATTAAAGGGTTTGAAACCGGACAGTTACTGGGGCTTGAAAGCAAAACCTCCTCACCGGTTCAGGTGCTGAGGGAACCCAACGGCAGGTGCGAGGGATTTGAGAACCTGTACATCATTGGCGAAGGCAGCGGCTATGCCGGAGGAATCATCTCCAGCGGTGCTGACGGCGTGAAGGCGGCAATGGGGCTGGCGAGCGAGTAGGAGTGGTTTAAAGTTTAAAGTTTAAAGAGGAAGGTAGGAGTGGTTTAAAGTTTAAAGTTCAAAGTTTAAAGAAGAAGTTAGGAGTGGTTGAAAGGTTAAAGTTCAAAGTTTAAAGAGGAAGGTAGGAGTAGTTGAAATTTTAAAGTTGAAAGTTTAAAGAGTAGGATGTTCAAGAGGAATTCAGGTGCAGCGCACCGATATATTTGTAGCTTGCCTGAGACTTTTCGTTCCAAAAAGGTGCAGCGCACCATAACAATTCGAATTTTTGTAAAGAAAATGAACTGAAAGCACGTACCCCTGGGAGTCGGATTTTGCAAATCCGACATTTTCCTAAACATGCATATAGTGAAATCTCCAAATGAGTTGAATTGCCAACAATCCAAAAAATTGTTGTTGAGGGTTGCCGGGAAACGAACCAGAAAAAATCTAACCTCGTTTTTTATAAACTGTGCCCGTTATTGGAACTTACCCCCGACCTGTCAAAACCATACCACCGCCATGTCTAATTGAATTTACATTGAGTTTAATACGGTCAAGGTATGGTTTCGGTATGGACAATTACCTGGGAAAGGAAAGCAAATTTTACAGCCTTGCAATGATTTCTTTTCTCTAAATCTAAGCGAATGGTTATATTTAAACTAAAATTTCAGCTTTTATAATGACTATTGTAGAACTAAAAATTTTAATGAGATGCAAATAAGTATGTTGCCAATTTTAGTTTTAGTCACTTTTTTAATGGCAAAAGAAACTTCACATGCACAATTTCGCTGGCCCGGCAATGCAAAGGCAGCAGTGTGTTTTACTTACGACGATGGGCTCGACTGCCATCTCGATGTTGCTGTCCCGCAACTCGATGAATACGGCTTTAAAGGAACATTTTACGTTACCGGAAAGTCGCCGAGTTTGTACAAACGGATGGACGAATGGCGTCAGATAGCTCAAAAGGGGCATGAGTTGGGCAATCATACGCTTTTTCATCCGTGCGACGGGCAGCGGTACGACTGGGTAAAATCGGAATACGATCTGAATACTTACACGCTTGACCGGCTGATGAGTGAGCTGCAAACGGCCAATTCGCTGCTAAAGGCTGTTGACGGGAAGGAAGAACGTTCTTATGCATATACCTGCGGAGATCACAGAATTGGAGATGAGGATTTCAGCGGGGAAATTCAGCCGCTTTTCCGGGCCGCCCGCGGCGCAGGGGCTATGTCTTCTGCAATGGAGGGGTATGACATATACATGGCTCCCAGCTGGATGGTAGAAGATAACTCAGCGGAGGAAATGATAGCCTTCGTGGAAGCGGCACGGGAAAAAGGTACAGTGGCAATTTTCATGTTTCACAGTGTTGGCGGAGGCTACCTGAATGTGGATTCCGGTGAACATCGAAAACTGCTCGAATACCTTAGCCGGCACCGCAGTGAGTATTATACAGGCACCTTTTTGGAGGTGATGGAATACATACGGGCGCAGCGGAATGAGTAACAGCTGATTCAGGTTATCAGGAATTCACCTGCTTTTAAAGTGTTTTGGTTATTGCCTTCATCTTCCAGTTCCAGGTGGGTGAATTCATCCGCAACATGAAAATCGTATCCGGGATATTCGTACATGGGCATCCGCGGTTCAGTTTCCCCGATTGAATAACCATACACTCTTTCATATTCTTCCCGGTGTTCCCCGATGTCTTCCATCTGGCGCAGGTAACCGGCAATGGTTTTGGATTCCACAATAACCACTGTTTCCATTTTTTCAATGATGGGGCTGTGGTTTCTTGTCCGGTCGTGTCGGAACTGAAGTATCCTGCGGCCGTAACGGGTGATGCCGATTGTACGGAAGGAAAGACTTTTCCCCACTCCGGGCAGGTTCATAATGTTGCGGTCAGTAGACAGGAAAGGAAGGTTATGTTTTTTTCTCAGATCAGCCAGTTTTTCAATAATCCCGGCAGTATGATGCATCATCTTTTGTACTTCCGGCATTTCTTCCTCCGGCAGTCGTCCAAGATATTTTTCTTCCATTTCTTCCTGGACGGCACGGGCGTTGGGGGTAAAGTTGGCGCTGTTTTCCCTGAATCCTTTTACTGTAAAGGTGTAATAGGTAAGTATGCCAATGTCGTTAAGTGTTTTACGCAGCTTTGCCGTATGTCCGCGCCTGGAGGCAGGAGCGGTTAATACCAGCTGGTTGACAACGGCCCATCCGGCATCCAGAAGCATCCGCACTGCTTTGTGGGCTTCGGGGGTAATTTCCATGGGCGATTCGAAGTGTGTTTGAATTACAAATTGTTTAATGCCGGCATTGGATGCTTTTTTCTTAAAATCAGAAAGGATTTTTACAAGCTCCGGAGTGATGCGTTGCGGAAGGTATGCCGGCAGCCGTGTGCCAATGCGCACCCTCACCATTTCAGCATATTTTTTATAGTTGTCGCGCAGCACGTTTTCATCCCTTTTACGCAGCGCCATGCGGTAAATTTCATCCAGGATGTTCCTGAGGCTGTTGTCGGAACTCATAAAAGCATCGCCACCGGTGAGGAGGATGTCGCGCAGCTGGGCATCGTCTTTAAAATAGGAGAGCAGTTTTGGGAGGCGCTCCTTCCATGTTTCTTTGGGTTTTAACTTTGTAAGGTTGAAATTGTAACGTCCGCTCTGGAAGTCGTACATCCGCTGGCAGTAGGCACAGAGCCCGCCGCAGGCACGTCCCATGGTATCGGGAATGAATATGGCCACCTCGGGGTACCGCCGGTGGATGTTGTGAGAGGGCAGGACCCATCCTGCTGCATTGGGCTTGCCCGGCTGTACCTTGTCTTCTTTCTCCCAGGCCTGAATACGGCCGAATTCTTCAACAAGTTGCCTGCTGTACAGTATGTAGCAACGAATGGCCAAATCGCCGCCTACGGCAAAGCCGGGAGTTCGCACATTCAACAGTGAAAGGTAATAAGGATTGATGAAGAAGGGAATGCCTTTTTCCTTTGCCGCATACAATATGTCCATGGTTTCCTGTTCGAGCGAAAAATCAAGCAGCTCGTTAAGCATGTCGGGCGAACGAACAGCAAACGTAAGGTGAAAGCGGGATTCATTCCACCACTCATTCATCCGGGCAATCTTTTGCTCAAGGGTCATGCCCGGTTCAAAAACGTAATGATTGCTCCTGATTTCTCCGTTCTCCATTTTACGGATAAGGATGCGGATAATGCGATCGCGGTTGATTTTTCTTAACCCGGCAATTTTAGGTTCCATTCCCGCAGGGTAGCGGTCCATCCATTTTTTTACCTGTTTGGCATCAGGGATTTCAGCTTTAAGCGTTTCATTAAGTTGCCTGAAAAGGTACAGCATATCGAGGAAGAAATCAGGTTTTGCTCCACCTATTCCAAAATTAGTGGCCAGCCACAACATCTTTATCGCGTTTGTTTCGGCCGGCTCTCCGTATATGTTTTGATCGGGCCATGCTTCTCCTTCATACCTGATATAGTCGAGCAGCCTTATCACAGCATAATCTTTCCATGTGAGTGAAGAATATAACTCATGACCGGGATTGTTTTCATGGAAAAATGCTTCTGCTGCCGGGCTTTTCTTTAGAAGCGGTGTAATCCATTCACTAATGCTGTCTTTGGCTTCCTGTTCATTTTTCGAATTGCGGAGGATCTGGTCCAGCGTTGGATTTTCCTCCAGGATGGTCAGTAGGATTTTCCGTGCATGAACATTGATAGCTATTTTGTCCAGATTTGTTTTCACGATTAAAACCTCAATTAACTCTATTTTCTAAATATAAGTAAAAAAGCTTGATTTTCAAAGAGTAGCTTCTGTAGGGAATTTGTTTTTAATCTCTTTTAACAGCACAAAATGAGTGCCGGTGGGGCGTTGCCCCGAAATGGCGAAATGGATTGGATCGGTTTTCATAGGGCTTTGCCCTATGCTAATGCCAGAAGGGCTTCGCCCTAATAGCCCTGATGGGAGTTGCGGTAAAAACAACGGGTAATAACCATTGAATTACGCACGGTTCCTTTTTGCCCTAACGGGACTGTGGCAGTAGCAACGGGCACCGCCCATTGAATGATGGCACGAACCTTCACTCTTGCCCTGTAGGGGCATTGGCAAAATATTTACTGCCAATGGGGCGTTGCCCCGAAATGGCGGAATGGATTGGATTGGTTTTCATAGGGCTTTGGCCTATGCTAATGCCAGAAGGGCTTCGCCCTAATAGCCCTGATGGGAGTTGCGGTAAAAACAACGGGTAATAACCATTGAATTACGCACGGTTCCTTTTTGCCCCAACGGGCCTGTGGCAGTTGCAACGGGCACCGCCCGTTGATTGTTGGCACGGCCTCACCTTAGCCCTGTAGGGGCGGTGGCATATAAGAAGAGGTTTGATATGATTTAATCCCACAAATACCGTTCATCGTATTCAACCTCATACTTTTTTAGAAAAGCCAACAGCTCTTCCTTATAGGTTATTTTCCTGTGGTGATTTTCCTGATCTAAAATATAATTTTTTACAACTTCAATTTGAGAAGGATTTACTGAAAAAATACCATACCCATCCTGCCAATAAAATTTGGCGTACTTACTTCCCTTTGTTTTTACCCATTTTGAAGATTGTTTTTTTACTGTTTCGACGAGTTTCATTTGGGTAACTTTTCTTGACAGTAAGCACAAAATGTGCACGTGGTCTTTGTGACCACCTACCTGAATTGGATTACATGAGATACCTCTACAAACACCTCCTAAATATTCAAATAAAGAATTTTTAATTTGATCATCAATTAATTTTTCGTGATTTTTTGTACTAAATGTCAGATGAACATAGACTTTTGATAATGATTGTGGCATAGTTAATTAATTTTATTGTGGTCATAAATTCATTAAAATTATATAAAAAATTAATGATTATAAAAAAATTATATGCCAATGGGGCGTTGCCCCGAAACGAAGGAGTGGTATGGATTGATTTCATCGGGCGCTGCCTGATGCTATTGCCATAAGGGCGTTGCCCTGCCTCTCCAATGGAGCTTTGGCAACAACAAACGACATTGCTCATTGAATTGTGGTTCGGTCCATATCGCCTGACAGGGCTATAACCGCAACATTAGGCAGTGCCACTGAATATTGCACGATTCCTCATTGTCCAACGGGGCTATGGCAGTAGCAACGGGCAGCGCCCGTTGAATGATGACACGGACATCCCTATAGCCCTGAATGGGCGATGGCACAACATTACGAATCAGCCAATGGGGCGTTGCCCCGAAAACCGGAACAGTCGGTAATCGGTTTCATCGGGCGCTGCCCGATGCTGATGCTTGCAGGGCGTTGCCCTGCCTCTCCAATGGAACTTTGATAATAAAAAAAAGGCATTGCTCATTAAATTGAGGTTCGGTCCATATCACCTATCAGTGCTATGGTTGCAACTTCGGGCAGTGCCACTGAATATTGCACGATTTCTCATTGTCCAACAGGGGCTATGGCAGTAGCAACGGGCAACGCCCGCTGAATGATGGCACGGACATCCCTATAGCCCTGAATGGGCGATGGCACAACATTACGAATCAGCCAATGGGGCGTTGCCCCGAAAACCGGAACAGGCGGTAATCGGTTTCATCGGGCGCTGCCCGATGCTGATGCTTGCAGGGCGTTGCCCTGCCTCTCCAATGGAACTTTGGTAATAAAAAAAAGGCATTGCTCATTAAATTTTGGTTCGGTTCATATCACCTATCAGTGCTATGGTTGCAACCTCGGGCAGTGCCACGGAATATTGCACGATTCCTCAATGCCCCAACGGAGCTGTGGCAGCAGCAACGGGCAGCGCCCGTTGAATGATGGCACGGACATCCCTATAGCCCTGGATGGGCGATGGCATTTGTGAGAGGCTTCCCGGCCCGGATTGGGGCAATAGTTTTTGTTTGATTTCGAAAATGATTAAAAAAACCTTCACAGGGTAATGCAATTCAATTATCTTTGCGCTGATTTTTAGCTGTTTGTCAGGCATGAGATTTTTTTGTGAAAGGCAGAGGGTTAATAAACAGTTTAGTAGTTCCTGAAAAAGGAACAACAACAGAAAGCAGAAACATTAAAAATGACACATAAAGCAGGATTTGTAAATATTGTAGGGAACCCAAACGTGGGAAAATCAACCCTGATGAATTCCCTGGTGGGAGAGAAACTGTCCATCATCACTCAAAAGATGCAGACCACCCGTCACCGCATCAAAGGCATTGTTAATGGCGAGGATTTCCAGATTGTATATTCCGATACGCCCGGAATACTGAAACCGGGATATAAGCTTCAGGAGACAATGATGAAGTTTGTTGACACTGCCCTTATCGATGCCGATGTAATTCTTTTTGTAACCGACGTGGTGGAGAAACCGGGTAAGAATCCGGAGTACATCGAACGTATCCGCAAGTCAAACGTGCCGGTAATAGTGGTGATCAATAAGATTGATTTATCGAACCAGGAGGCTGTAACCCGGTTGTTCGACTACTGGGGTGAAGTTTTTCCAGGGGGGAGCATCTTTCCGGTTTCGGCACAGGAGAAGTTTAACCTGGAGCCGGTTTTTAGCCGCATCCTGGAGCTTTTACCTGAGAACCCGCCCTTCTTTGGGAAGGATGAACTCACCGACAGGAATGAACGGTTTTTCATGCAGGAAATCATCCGTGAAAAAATCATGGTTAACTTCCAGAAAGAAGTCCCTTATTCGGTAGAGGTGGAAGTGGAATCGTTCACAGAACAGGATAACCTTATCGATATTAAGGCTGTGATTTATGTTGCCCGCGACAGTCAGAAGGGTATTATCATCGGGAAAGCGGGGAAAATGATAAAAAAGGTGGGCAGCGAAGCCCGTATTGATGCCGAAGAATTTTTTGGAAAGAAGATTTTCCTGGAGTTGTTTGTCAAAGTTGCCAAAGACTGGCGCGAAAAAGAAAAGCAGCTTAAAAATTTCGGTTACGATGCCTATTGATTCCGCTAGGGGTTATATAAGTAATAAGGTATTTGAACCAGTCATCCCAACAATTTACATTGAATAAAAAATGAGCAGCAGAATATTAGCTATAGTAGGACGCCCCAATGTGGGCAAATCAACCTTATTTAACCGGCTCACCGAAACACGTGAAGCCATTGTTGATGAGGTGTCGGGGGTTACCCGCGACCGCAATTACGGTAAGGCGGAATGGAACGGCAAATTGTTTTCGGTAATCGACACCGGGGGATATGTGGTGAATTCCGATGACGTATTCGAGGCCGAAATTAACAAGCAGGTGCATCTGGCCATCGAGGAGGCGGATGTTATACTTTTCGTTACCGATGTGGAATCGGGAATTACCGACCTCGATGATGCTATTGCCGCCATCTTGCGCAGGGCCCAAAAGAAAGTGGTGGTTGCCGTTAATAAGGTGGATAACAACATGCGCATTGCCGATGCCCAGGAATTCTACGGGCTGGGGTTGGGAGATATCTATACTATTTCATCGATGACAGGAAGCGGAACAGGTGATTTGCTCGATAAGGTGGCTGAGCAGTTTCCCGATGATGCGGGAGCGGAGGAGGAACATGAACTGCCCTATTTTTCAGTGGTGGGGCGACCCAATGTTGGTAAATCGTCGTTCATTAACAGCCTGCTCGGCGAAGATCGCTACATTGTTACAGATGTTGCAGGAACCACACGCGACTCCATACACACCCGATACAACAAATTTGGGCATGATTTTATTATTATCGACACTGCCGGTCTTCGCAAAAAGGGAAAGGTGCATGAAAACATCGAATTTTATTCGGTGTTACGTTCAGTGCGAACCATCGAGAGTTCGGATGTATGTCTGCTCATGGTTGATGCTACCCGGGGCATGGAAGCGCAGGATGTGAGCATCTTTAACCTTATCGTCCGCAATAAGAAAGGAGTTGTCATTCTGGTGAATAAATGGGATATCGTAGAGAAAGACCAGCATTCTACAAAAAAAATGGAGGCTGAAATCAGGGAACGCATAGCTCCCTTTACCGATGTCCCCGTAGTGTTCATTTCAGCCCTGACTAAACAGCGGGTGCATAAAGCCCTGGATGTGGCCATGCAGGTGTTTAAAAACCGGCAGCAACGCATTAAGACCTCGAAGCTGAACGAAGTACTGCTGGAGGCTGTTGAAAATTATCCGCCTCCTTCGGTGAAAGGGAAGTACATCAAAATTAAATTTGTTACCCAATTGCCTTCGCCAACGCCATCCTTTGCGCTTTTCGCCAACCTGCCACAATACATCCGCGAGCCTTATAAGCGCTACATCGAGAATAAGATTCGTGAGAATTTTAATTTCAGGGGGGTGCCTATTCAGGTTTATTTCAGGCAGAAATAAAGAAGTTTAAAGTTTAAGGTTCACAGTTTAAAGAAGTTCAGAGTTCAGAGTTTCTGGTTCCGGGTGCCAATAAAGCTGCAGGACAGCGAAATAGTTGTATCATTGGAGCGAAGCAGGTCCCAACCTTATTATTCTTAAACCTTATTGCTAAAACTAACCTAAGTAGCAGGTCCTTCCCCCTCACCCCTGACGCTGAGCGGGGCAGAGGACCAAGAGCTGTTCCGGGGTTCAAAGTTTTGTGTTCCGGGTAACTTTACCTGCTGACTTGGGCTCAGCAGGTGAGTGGTTCCGGTGTGCGGCCTTCGGGGAGTCGGACTTTCCCAAGTCCGACATTATTGTGCTGTGAATAGTAAACCCTTCCACCTCCTTCCCCTGGCTTTAGCTCCGAACATTAAATTCACCAATGACAAATGACCAGTTTCCGGTTTCTGATGACCAATATTTTTTGTAAATTGGTTGGAAAAAGGTAATACTATGTACATCGTTCATGTGTTTGTTCATGTAAAAGAGAATCTTATTAAAGAATTTCGCAATGCTACCGTTGAGAATGCCCGTAACAGCTTGCAGGAGCCGGGGGTTGCCCGTTTTGATGTGGTGCAGCAGCAGGACGATCCTTCCCGGTTTGTGCTCGTGGAAGTTTATCGTGAATTGGAAGATGCCGCCAGGCATAAGGAGACCGGGCATTACAGGAAATGGTGCGATGCCGTTGAGGTAATGATGGCGGAACCCCGTAGCAGCATTAAGTATTCAAACGTTTTTCCAAATGAAGAAGGATGGGATTAAATTTTGAATTTGCTACGGCAACAAAGATAGTTTTTGGAGCAGGTAAGGCCAAAACTCTGCCGGGGATGCTTAAGGGGTATGGCAATAAGGCTTTACTGGTAACCGGAAAGAATTCTGCAAGGCATGAGTTTCCGGTGCAGGCTTTGGAGCAGGAGAATTTTGAAGTTGTAAAGTTTGTTGTTCCTTCAGAGCCGACAATAGAGGTAGTTTCACAAGGAGCCGAGCTGGCGCGGGAGAATGACTGTACAGTCGTTATTGGATTGGGTGGCGGCAGCGCCATTGACGGGGCCAAGGCCATTGCTGCACTGGCTTCCAATGCAGGAAATCTTACCGATTATCTGGAGGTGATAGGCAAAGGAAAGCCGCTGGAAAATAGTCCGCTGCCGTTTTTTGCCGTTCCGACCACTGCCGGCACGGGAGCTGAAGTAACAAAGAATGCTGTCATTCTTTCACCTGTGCATAAAGTAAAGGTAAGCCTGCGCAGCAACCTGATGTTTCCGCGGATGGCGGTCATTGATCCGGAGCTGACCATGTCGATGGCGCCTGATATTACCGCTGCTACCGGAATGGATGCTTTGACCCACCTTCTTGAAACTTTTGTTTCAAATCAATCGAATTCATTTATCGACATGCTGTGCCGTGAGGGAATGCACAGGATTGCATCTTCATTAGAAACAGCTTATGATGACGGCAGCAATCGTGTGGCACGTGAAGACATGGCTTTTGCTTCAATGCTTGGGGGAATGGCACTTGCCAATGTTAAATTAGGTGCCGTGCATGGATTTGCCGGTCCGCTGGGCGGAATGTTCTCAGTTCCTCACGGCGCTGTGTGTGCCACCCTGCTACCGGCTGTTATGAAGGTAAATTATATGGCGGTTGAAAAACAAAAGCTGCAGTTCGCAATCGAAAAGTACAACGAGCTGGGACGGATACTTACAGGTAATACTAAAGCTGCTGCCCCTGATGGTATTGAATGGGTGGAGCGGATGGTACAAAAACTGCAAATACCCCGGCTTCCTTCCTTTGGGCTTACTTCAGCCGATTTTCCTGTGCTGGTGGAAAAAGCGAAGAATGCAAGTAGTATGAAGGGCAATCCGGTGTTGCTTTCTGAGGAGGAGCTTTATGAGGTGCTGGAGATGTCGGGATGAGGTCATTTTTACTTACCTTAACTCTGACAGGTTTTCGGAACACTGTCAGAGTTAATTGGCCATGTCATAGCCTTTGCCTTGAATTTGGAATGCATTTTGTGAATAAATCGTATCTTTGTAAAAACAAATAATACACTATGATTGGACGGTTTTTTTATACACCGGGTACAAAAAAATTTAACATCACTCCTCGTTTTTACGACCCCGACAAGGAGGAGCGTGATGAGAGGGAACGCAGAATAAAAGAAGAGCTTGGAATATTTGATGAGAAAAAGGACGACGGGCGGGTATACCGGCCCAATATAAAGGGACAGTTCAGACGGGCACAGGAAGGATTTTCAAAGTCATCGCCCGGTGCCCGGAAGGCATCAAATACCCGACTGATAATCCTTATAATGATTCTGTCACTCATCTTTTACCTGTTTTTTTATTCTGATTTTGTATTTTAAGTGAGTGATATTATTCAATTATTACCCGATTCGGTAGCGAATCAGATTGCTGCCGGAGAAGTGATCCAGCGGCCGGCTTCTGTGGTGAAGGAGTTGGTGGAGAATGCACTGGATGCCGGTGCAACCGAGATTACTATACATGTTAAGGATGCGGGCAAGACCTTTATAAAAATTAGCGACAACGGGAGCGGTATGTCGCCGACTGATGCCCGGATGGCTTTTGAACGGCATGCTACTTCAAAGATAAGCTCAGCCAACGATTTGTTTTGTATACGAACCATGGGATTCAGAGGCGAAGCGCTTGCATCGGTGGCGGCCATTGCTGAGGTGGAATTACGCACAAAGAGGGTAGAAGATGAAGTGGGTACTTATATCCTCATTTCGGGCTCTGAAGTTCATTCACAGGAACCTTCAGCTCTGGCAGACGGAACTTCAATCACTGTAAAAAACCTGTTTTACAATGTGCCTGCCCGGAGGAAGTTTCTGAAAGGCAATTCGACTGAAATAAAGCATATCATTAATGAAATACAGCGGGTGGCATTACCAAATCCGGGTATCCGGTTTTCGGTATACCATAATAATTCATTGCTTTACGAACTGGAAGCGGCCAATTTACGGAAGCGGATAGCAGGAATCTTTGGGAAAAGTGTTAATCAAAGCCTGGTGCCTGTTGAGGAAAATACCAGCATGATGGGCATATCGGGCTATATCGGGCAACCGAAGTATGCCCGTAAAACAATGGGAGAGCAGTTTTTCTTTGTTAACAAACGGTACATGCGGCATCCGTACTTTAATAAGGCTGTTATGCAAGCTTACGAAAAGCTGCTGCCTTCCGATGCTTTTCCTTCTTATTTCCTGTTTTTGGAAGTCGATCCTTCCGACATTGATATAAACGTGCATCCTACAAAAACTGAAATAAAATTTGAAAATGAGGTGGCGCTCTGGCAAATCATTCATGCAGCCGTAAGAGAGAGCCTGGGGCGTCATAATGTTGTGCCTTCCATCGATTTCGATCAGAGCGGAAGCATCGACATACCTGTATTTGGAAAAGATAAAAAGGAGGTTTCTTTCCCTGAAATAACAGTGAACCCCGACTACAATCCATTTGACCAGGAGAGGAAATCAGCAGCAGGAAACCGGAATGCTCCGGGATGGGAAAGAAGCAACCAGGCGCATTGGGAGGATTTGTATGCCGGTTCGGCTAATCATGAATCTGAACGTGATAACCTGCGCCTTTCGTTTGGAGATGAAGATGCAAACGGGAATTCCACAACCGATAATTTTTCCGGGAAAAAGGCGATGCAGCTTAAGCAGAAATTTATTTTGTCGCCGGTAAAATCAGGGTTGATGGTTATCGATCAGAAAAGGGCACATGAGCGTATATTATTTGAGAAGTTTTTGGAAGTGCTAAAATCGGAAGCGGTTGCCAGTCAGCAGCAACTTTTCCCTCAAACAATCGAACTGGATGCCGGTGATGCGACCCTGCTTGGTGAAATTCTGGAAGATTTGCTGGCCCTGGGGTTTGATATACGGGAATTCGGAAGAAACACATTTATTATTAACGGTTTGCCCGGTGTTCTCGATGTAGCTTCGCCTGAGCAGATACTGGAAAAGCTGCTCGAGGAATATAAAAATTCGCCGGTTGATGCCCGCACGAAAGTGAGAGAGCAGGTAGCCATATCGCTTGCAAAAGCATCGGCACTGAATTATGGAACTCCCTTAAAACAGGAGGAAATCGACCATCTTATCGATAACTTGTTTGCCTGTTCAACACCCAATTATTCTCCGGAGGGAAAGAAAGTTTTGACCATAATTCCATTGGAAGATTTTGAAAAGGCTTTTAATAAATGACAAGATGTCGTTATCTTGCAGTTTAAAAATTATGGCCTGGCATTTGCCGGAGCATAAAAATAAAATACATCTATGAATTATCGTCCTGTAATGAGTTCAATGCCGCCGGTTGTCAAGAACCTGATAATTATTAATATACTGTTGTTAATTGCAACTTTTATTTTGCGAAATACGGGTGTTGACCTTGTAGAGTATCTTGCCTTTTACTATCCTGAATCTGAAAATTTTCGTTTGCATCAGGTTATTACCCATATGTTTATGCACGGCGGAATATGGCACCTCTTTTTCAATATGTTTGCCCTTTATATGTTTGGCCGGGTATTGGAGGGCGTATGGGGTTCTCAACGGTTTTTGGTCTACTATTTTGTTACCGGCCTTGGCGCCATTGCTCTGCACACCTTTGTGAATTACCTCGAGTTTAGTTCCATCAACAACACCATTGAAGCTTTCAGGAACACACCTTCACCGGAGATTCTGGATGAGTATGTTAAAAAATACCTGCCTCAGTCTTCTGTCCAGGTTCGTGATTTCATTAATACCTGGTACGACAATCCTACAAATTCAGCCTATGCTTCTGAAGGTTTAAGCCTGATGGAAAGGATAAAGGAATTGAAAATGAATATACCTACAGTAGGGGCATCGGGTGCTGTCTTTGGCGTATTACTCGCTTTTGGGATGTTATTCCCCAATACTCAGCTGATGTTGCTTTTTCCTCCTATCCCAATTAAGGCAAAATATTTTGTTATAGGTTACGGATTAATAGAACTTTACCTTGGTTTTTCAAAACCGGGAAGTAATATTGCTCATTTTGCGCATTTGGGTGGCATGCTGTTTGGTTATCTGCTGATTAAATACTGGAATAAGAAAACCACACATTTCTATTAAATGGATATTTGGTCCGACATAAAACAAACGTTCAGGCACGGTTCCGTTCTGACCCGGCTGATCTATGTAAACCTGGGGGTTTTTTTAGTAATAAAGGTAATAGGCTTGTTTTTTTATTTGGCCGGACAACCTTCACCGTTGATTGAATGGTTATCCGTACCTTCCGATTTGGGTATGCTGCTCCGCCAACCTTGGACGCCGGTAACCTATATGTTTCTTCACGAGGGATTTTTACATTTGCTGTTCAACATACTGGGTTTATATTGGTTCGGAAAACTGTTTTTGTACAATTTTGAAGGCGAAAAACTGTTAAGTGTGTATTTGATGGGAGGCCTTGCCGGAGCGTTTGTTTACCTTCTTGCATTTAATATCTTCCCGGTATTCTCGCAAAGTTATGGACTCATGCTGGGGGCTTCGGCATCGGTATTTGCCATATTAATGGCCATAGCAGTGTATGAGCCCAACCGGGAAATTCACCTTTTCTTCATTGGTCGATTTCCGTTGAAATACATTTCGGCATTTTATGTTGTGCTTTCAATTATAAGCATCTCCACTTCTAATCCGGGTGGAAATCTGGCGCATTTGGGCGGCGCAGCATGGGGGTGGTTTTATATAATACAATTACGAAGGGGAAAGGACCGTGGGTCATTTGTACCCAAAGCAATTGCAGGCCTGGAAAAAGTATTCAGGCCCAGGGAAAAAATGAAGGTGACCTTCAAGCAGGCACCCCGGGATGATTATGAATATAACCGGATAAAGAATGTTCAGCAGGACGAGATAAACAGAATACTGGACAAGATTGCAGAGTCGGGTTATGAGAGCCTTACAAAGCAGGAAAAGGAAATTCTGTTTAAACAGGGGAAATAATCTAATCCTCCTGTTTTTCGGTTTTTGCCTGATAAATACTGGCATTCAGTTCAAACCCTATCAATAAAATCAGTGACAGCAAATACATTAGAAACAGAATGATAAGCAGGGTTCCGATGGAGCCGTAAAGCTTGTTGTATTGACTGAAGTTGTTTATGTAATAGGAAAAACCGGTTAAGGCGGCCAGGCTGAGAACAGTTGCCAGTGTGCTGCCTGCCGAAAAAAAGCGCCACTGGGTTTTCTTTGCAGGCGCCATATAGTAAAGGAATGAAGTGGCAAAAAATAAAAGCAGGATAATTACAAGCCATTTGGCGAAATTAATCAGGAAAATAGTGAAGCGATCCTGAAGAATCAGGCTGTTTTGAAGATAGCCGATAACTATTTGACCTCCGGCAATAAGGGCAACTGCAAAAAAAAGTAATACCGATAAGATAATAAGTAACAGTATGGCAGCAAGGCGTTGACTTATCCAGGTCCGGCGGTTAATGCTGTGAATGGTGGCGTCGAAAGCTGTCATCATCGATGCCAGTCCATTTGTCGAAAATATCAGGGCCATGATAAACCCCAATGAAAGCAATCCTCCGCGAGGGCGCATGATGATGTCGGTCAGGGTATCTTCTACAGTGGTGAAAGTACTTTCCGGAAGCAATTCATGCAGCAGCTGAAAAAGCTCATTCTGAAAATTGCGGATGGGAATGTAGGGAATCAGTGTAAATAAGAAAAGTACGGCAGGGAATAAGGCGATGAAAAAAGAAAAGGCGATGGCTGATGCTCTTGTAGTTATGGCACCATTTACTATGCTGTGCCAGAAAAAAACCGCAACATCGTATACAGGAATTCCTTCGAAAAAGGGCAGCGAAACTTTGCGTGCTTTTTCTGTTAGTTGATCTCCTATTTCCTTATACGTTTTCCGGTTTAGAAGCCCATTTGCCATAGGGTCATTCTTGTTTTTCAATTCTTAGCTGGTGGATATAATCTTTTCCGTCATTTTTTTTCAGTAAAAAATAAACCCTAAAGGAACCTTTTTTTGTGTCCAGGTTGCCAATTACATATTGGGCTCCTTCTTTTCCCGACTGGTGTATGACTGAAAAGTTCTGCGGGGAATGGGTGCTGAAAAAATCATTTACAATAAGCTGTGCCTGGGCTTTACTATAAACATTATCATTTTCCTGAACAACCAATTCTACATTTTGATTAAAATAAGCTGCGAGATTTTTTGCGTTGCCGGTTTGCAGGCTTAAAATGATTTCATTGGTGATTTGTGCCTTTGCCGGTATCGAAATAAAAAAAGCACCGGTTAAAAAGAAAATCAGAATCAATTTTTTCGTTGTTGATGGCATGTTTCTTTTATTTTTTTTTATACTAAAGCGTCCTATGTTTTACAAAAACCATGCAAAAAGTGGTATAACTCTTTTTTTTGGTAAATTTAAAAAATAAAATTCATTATCAGCATGAGACTAACTTTATTGGTTATTGGGAAGACCGATGAAAGATATTTAAAGGAGGGAATTGAAAAGTATGCGAAACGGCTTAGGCACTATGTTGATTTTAACCTTGAGATCATTCAGGATATAAAAAAAGGTAAGAACATTGGACCTGAATTGCAAAAGATTCGTGAAGGAGAACTCATATTGGCCAAACAGGGCAATTTTAAAGAGTTTCACCTTTTTGATGAGAGAGGGGATGCCTTTACATCTAAGCAATTCGCAGGTTTTCTTCAGAAAAGAATGGCCAGCGGACTGAAGGAGTTGGTTCTTGTTGTCGGGGGGCCGTATGGCTTCTCCGATGAAGTGTATAAGCTGTCTGCTTCTTCCATTTCCTTGTCACCAATGACTTTTTCCCATCAGTTGGCAAGACTTTTGTGCGTTGAACAGTTGTACAGGGCTTTTACCATATTAAAAGGCGAATCCTATCATCATGAATAGCGGGTTTTGAAAATGAACAGATACAGCTACCTTATTTTTGCCCTCAGTTTTTTTCTGGCTGCTGCAATCACTGAAAATGGATTGCTCAACCGGCATCCCGAAAAATTACTCATTAACGATTTTAAAGAAGAGCTTCATGAAAAGGAAAAAATCCTGAATGACCGTATAAATAAAGTAGCATCGTTGGTCAGGGAAGAAGAGTTTGATGGTAATTTTTCCTGGGAAATAATTTACCGAAACCTTACTCTTGATGAAGAAGGCATAGGAATTTTAGTTTTTTTTGACGACAGTTTGATTTTCTGGTCCGACCGATCCATAGCATTTTACGACAACCTTTCCGATTTTCCAGAAGAGGAAGGCCTGATGCAATTGCCTAATGGATATTATATGGTTGATAATCAGCAGTCAGACCATTTTCAAGTTTATGGATTCCATCTCATCAAGCATCAGTATCAGCATGAAAATGAGTTTCTTGTCAACTCCTTTTTTGGTGATTACAGGCTGCCCGATTCCTATGATCTGGTAAAGGGCAGTCCGAATGATTTATTTCCAATTCATAACATCGAGGGAGAGTATCTTTTTTCCATAAAGCCCGAGGGATTTTTTCTTTGCACTAAGGGGCAGCTTTATTTTCCCGGAGTTTTATACCTGTTGGGTTTGCTTTTTCTTCTGTTTTATTTTAACCGTGAATTTATTTATTCGAGAACTACATTTCTGGTTAAAGTAAGTGGCCTGGCCGTAGCTCTTTTCCTGGTTTATTGGCTTCATCTTATGTTTAACGTTCCAAAGGTTTTTTCCCTGATGCGATTTTTTAGCCCTTCGGTATTTGCCCTCAGCAATTGGTTACCCTCGTTGGGCGATTTTTTTCTGTTATCACTGTTTTTTTTGTTTTGGATGTATCATATAGGAAAATACCTTAATGTGGAGGAAATTCAAAACGATTCATACCTGCCCAGAAAGGCTGTCGGGATGTTGCTTTTGTTATTCTCAGGCGCCACATACCTGCTGGTTCATTTTTACATTCATGAGCTGGTATTTAATTCTACAATTTCTTTTTCTCTGAACCGGATTATTGAAATTTCATATCAAAGTGTTTTAGCAATCTTTTCAGTAGGCTTGCTTCTGCTTGCTGTTTTTTTATTTACTGTCAGAATAGTTGATTACTTCCGTAACGATTTTCATTTCTTACACCTTTTTCTTGCTTCCGTTGTCATTGCCTTTGTTTTTGGCGGTCTGCAACATCTTTCTTATGGGGAAATCTCAGTGGAAGCTCTGGTGCTCTTCGTTGTGGCAACATTGCTTGCTGTTCTGTTCAGTAAGAATTACCTGCAAAAATTTACACTCAGCTACCTCGTTATATTTGTTTCTGCGTCATCGATTTATTCACTGGTTGTATTCTATACCACAACTGCCAAGCAGCAACGGAATATTCAGCAGTTGATGGCAGTTAATCTTGTGGCAGAACGTGACCCTGCTGCCGAAGTTTTTCTTTCAGAAATTCAGGATTCAATCAATGTTGATCCCAACATTCCATTGTTGCTCATTGAGGAGGAAGGTCTGGCAGAGTATCTTGATGATAAATATTTCAGCGGCTATTTCAGCCAGTACGATCTGCGCATCCTGATTTGTTCCGGTGCCGACAGTTTGCTTATTGAGGCCGACAATCAAATGGCTCCATGCATCGATTTTTTTGAAGACATGATTGACTCCCAGGGAATGCGTATTCCCGGCACCCGGTTTTATTTTATGGACAATATGAATGGCCGCATTTCCTATACCGGGTGGTTGCATTATCAGCATGCATCAGAAGCAAAAGGAATTTCAATATTTATTGAATTGAATTCCGAGCTTTTATTTGAAGGGATTGGTTTCCCGGAGCTTCTTATCGATAAATCAATGATTAAACCCGAAAGCTATAAGCAGCTCGATTACGCTAAATATTACGGTGGGGAGCTTACTGACATGCATGGCGATTATAATTATAATCTGTATGTTCATTCTTACCTTACCTCAGATAAAGAATTTGAATTTAACAGGTGGGACGGAATGGAGCACCTTATTTATCATACACGTGAAAATAATTACGTAATAGTTTCGCGAGAGGTATATACTTTTATCGATTACCTTATTTCCTTTCCGTACCTGTTTGTTTTCTATTTTCTGTCGGTATTGATTCTGTTGGTAATTGCCATTCCCTCCATCAGGAGGCGGACAGTAAAGTTTGATCTTAAATTCAGGATACAGGCGGCCATTATCTCAATAGTTTTTGTTTCCCTGTTGGTTGTGGCAGCAGTCACTATATGGTATAATGTCCGGGAATATAAGGAAAAGCATCAGAATGATTTGAACGAAAAAATGGTTTCCATTGCCAAGGAGATTGATATGCGGCTGGAGGAGGTGTCAGAGATCACACCTGACCTTGTGGAATGGTTAAACAGGGAACTGGCTCGTATGTCGAATGTTTTTCGTACCGACATCAATATATATGGCACCGAAGGTAATCTGGTGGCATCTTCGAGGCCCGAAATATTCTATCGCGGATTGGTGTCAAGACGTATGAACGCCAGAGCCTTTAATGAAATATTTAATAATTTTCAGTTTAGCTTTTTTCAACCTGAAGAGATAGGAAAAATGTCGTACCTGTCGGCATATCGGCCTGTTATAAATAATAGGGGTAAGTATCTGGGAGTTATAAATCTTCCATATTTTGTTAAACAAGACCGTTACAGTCAGGAACTATCTACCATTGTTGTGGCATTTATAAATTTATATGTTTTGCTTTTTCTGGCCAGTATTATTGTCGCCATTTTCATTGCCAATCAGATTACCCGTCCCCTGGTGCTTATACAGGAGAATCTTCGTAAAATTGAGCTGGGAAAGCGGAATGAGCCTATATCCTATACCCGAAACGATGAAATCGGAAGTCTGGTGAGGGAGTACAATAAAAAGGTTGATGAACTGGCTGTAAGCGCTGAATTACTGGCACGCTCTGAACGCGAGTCGGCCTGGCGTGAAATGGCAAGGCAGGTCGCTCATGAAATTAAGAACCCACTTACGCCTATGAAGCTTAATATTCAACACTTGCAACGTACACGTGGTAAGGGGGAGGAATATTATAAGTTTGTTGATCGTGTTACTCAAACACTTATCGAACAGATCGATAATCTTTCAAATATTGCAACTGAATTTTCAAATTTTGCTAAAATTCCAACTGCCCGCAACCAGGTTTTTCATTTGGCTGAACAGCTTCGGAAAGTTATGGAACTGTTTGAAGCACATGATCGGATAAATATTAATTTCCACCCAAATGGGCTTGAGTATATTCAGGTAAACGCTGATCGTGATCAGCTTTCGCGAGCTATTATTAATTTGGTAAAAAACGGGATTCAGTCGATTCCTGAAGACCGGACAGGAGAGGTAGAAATTAACCTCAGCCGCAGGGATCATATGGCAGTTATAGCCGTTTCTGATACCGGGGAAGGAATTTCGGAAGAGTTGCGCGACAAGTTATTTAGTCCCAGCTTTACAACCAAAACCAGCGGAATGGGTCTGGGGCTGGCTATAGTGAAAAATATTGTTGAAAATTTCTCAGGACACATCTGGTTTGAAACCCAACCCGGAGAAGGTTCCACTTTTTATGTTGAGATTCCTGTTTGGGAGGAGTAGTTAATGAAACTGTGTTCAGTCCTTTTAATTGAGGAATGAACGGATGGCATCCCTCCTTCTTTGCAGCGCCGGCACTGAAAGGTGATGACGGAGCAGATGGCCGCTGCTGTACCTCGGGAACACAGGGATGCAATCCATATAAAAGAACCGTTTTCCAAGGATTAAAATAAAATTGCAAAAGCGGATAAAATCATCTATTCTTGTATTTTAATTTTCCTAGCTTTTCAATAAATGTTAATCATTATGATTCCTTTATCTTTTCGAGAAATAACTTCCCGGCTGAAGCAAATAAAATTACCCGAAACCGATGTTGTTATTGGTATTGGTTCGGGAGGCATTGTGCCGGCTAGTATAGTGGCATTTCATCTGAATGCAGAGTTGCAGGTTATGGTGCTGAATTACCGTGATGAAAAGAATACCCCACGCTACGAAGAGCCCAGGTTGCTTCAGAAACCCGCCGGGGATCTTCAGGGCAAACGGATACTTCTTGTTGACGATGTGTCGGTTTCGGGAAAGACGATGAATGCCGCTTTGGAGCAGTTGCAGGAGTTAAATGTAAAAACACTTGCCATGAAAGGAAAAGCAGATTATGTTCTGTTTCCTGAAATCAAAGATTGCGTTAAGTGGCCCTGGAAGCCGTAGCATTAACAATACCACAATTCGCTTCTTATTCTGAACAATACAATTTCTTTATTTGTATTCCGGACGCTGTTCAATTATTCCCGGTTGGGCGTCAATGTAATATTTAGGCACCGGCTGATATTTGTCTTTTTCATTGAAAATGGCATGGCTCATGAAACTCCTGATTCTTAGGTCATTTCTAGCAAAGCGATTTAATAGTTCGGCCATGCTTTTACCTCCAATTCTGTCGGGGAGGTTGTCCCAGCGGCGTAAATCAAAGAAGCGTCTTCCTTCGGTGGCAAATTCCAGACGCTGTTCCCACTGAACTGCCTTCATGGCTTCCTCTTTATTTGCAAAAGAGTCGTAGAATCCAATCTTATAATTGGCTGCAGGTTGTGACCAATCCACCGCACCGCCTGCGAGATAATCCTCGTCCGTTGAACCTGCACCCCACGGGTATACCGAATCAGGAAGTTCATAAATAAGCACCCTGCCCATTACCAATTCATTTCCTGCACGGCGCCGGATGGCATTGACAAGTTCCCTGGCCAGCTCCAAATCGTTTTCCCATGCAGCCACTTCGGCCCTCCACAACAAAATGTGGGTATACCTTAGATAACGATAGTTGTTGGCATTTAAGCCGGTCATCCATCCTGTGGTTGTGGAAAGTTCATACCGTTGTGATTTATAAAAAAAGGTTTTCATGGCAGGCAGATACGGACCTCCATCGCTCTGCTTTCGAATCCAGTCGTACCCTCGTATGATGCCCCAGTCGAGGTAAGGAATGCCCCTGCGACCCAAGGTCCAGTCGATCCGGGGATCAAGTAAGTCTGTTGCCGATATGAACTGTTCTTCCGATTTGATTCCCTGGTCATTTTTCAGGTTTTCATCATCGAAACTTTCAAAGAGCGGAAGGCCATTTTCATCCACTTTGAAGGCATTGGCAAGATTCTGCGAAGGCTGGTGGAATCCGCAACACATGCCAATATCCCCACCATGAGGGAAATTAAGGCCAATGCCCATTTCGGCATTCAGCGATTCTTCAATATCATTTACATTGGCCTGAATTTCAAATATGGATTCAGCATTGTTGTTTTTTTCTATCCTGAAATTATCAAAGAAATTGGGCATCAGTGAATAGCGGTCGCTTTCGATGATGGTATCCAATAATGGTTTGGCTTTTTCATAGTCGGGTTCCTGCAGATAAACCATTGCTGCCAGCGCCATTGCTGCATACCTGGTAGGTCTTCCCGGCTGAAACTGCTCCTCAGGCAGGTTTTCCCATGCATATTTTAAGTCGCTGATAATAAATTCCAGCACAGCTCCTTCGGGATTAATATTTGAAACCAATTCAGGTTTTTCAGTTTTTTCAGAAATCAGCGGGATATAGTCTCCGAAAACCAGCCGTGCTTCGTGATAAAAGAATGCTCTTAAAAATAATGCTTCTGCCCTGAATGAAGAAGCTTTTTTAACGGAGATATCCTGTGTCTTCTCAATGATATTCAGAACTATATTTGTACGGAAAATACCCATTTGTGCCCACTTCCACTTATCTGCCACAAAAGAATTGTAAAAGCCAACTTCCCATCCCTCAATTTCATGTAAATTGTTTGAATCGATATATTCACTTCCTCTACATGCATCATCGGAAGCCACTGAACCAAACGACCAGTTTTGAATGGAGGCTCCCCAGGAAACATCCCAAAGCGAACTGCCTCCAACAAGAGCATAAGTTCCGATTAATAATGCATCGATTCCTTTTTCATTATAAAATATATTTTCGGAATATAAGCCCATTGGCTTTTTTTCAAGAAATTCATCAGAACATCCGGTAAGAATTAATAAAAGTAAAATGGAAAGGGATTTAAAAGCTTTACTTTTCATTATTCAGGTCAGTTTTTTAGATGATTAGGTACTTGTAAAATGTAAATTTGTACAGGTAACATGGTTAAATTTTCAGAATTTAAATGTAACTTATTAAAGTAAAATAAACAATGATAAATGAGGTTTTGCAGGATTACTCCGGCAAAAATGAAGCAGAACTCTTTTTCATCCCTATCAACCGTAATGTCTTGATTGTTTTACAGGTTAATGGTATTTTAAACAAATATAATTTAAACATGAAACTTACTGAATATTTACTGCTTGCTTTTGCTGCAATAATTATCTTATCGTGCAGCAATCAAAACTCACAAAACAACCTGGATGCTGTAACCTATAACCGTTACCTTGAAAATGGAAGTGAAATTTCAGCTCAGGCACAATCGGCCCTGCTCTCAAATGTCTCTGAAGCCATGAAAAAAGGGGGTGCATTATATGCAGTGGAATTTTGCAACCTGGAGGCATCGGGAATAACCGATAGCCTGAACAATCAATGCGACTGTAATATTTCCAGGGTATCGGCTAGGAACAGGAATCCGGAGAATGCCCTGGAAACGGAAACCGAGAAGCAGTTGTGGGACTACTTCCTTTCAGTTCACGATACAAAAATGGTACACGATACCGTGGTGGTTGAAGAAGGGCAGGTGGTATATTACAAGCCTATACTGACGGCTATGCAAGCCTGCCTGCAATGTCATGGACCGGAAAAGGAAATAGAACCGGCTACCTTAAGTAAAATAAATGAATTGTACCCGGAGGATAAAGCCACCGGTTATAGCCTGAATGAATTAAGGGGATTGTGGAAAATAACTTTTGAACTGGATGATGGGACGGCCATGAATAAAAATGAAAGAAAAGGATTGTTAACCGGAATTTATCAGGATATATAGCTGAAGAAGTTTATTGTATGTTAAAAAAGATTATCCACCAAAACTCCGGAATAATAATATAAATCCTTTTTGTGAAATTGTGGTTTCGTGATTTGATAACAAAAAAATAGTCACTGAACCTAGAGAAAATGAGAGGAATGCCGGATTTAAAAATTTGAGGCCCGGGCGTCAATGAATCTTAGGTCTTTGGGGATTTTTTGCCAACATTTGCATGAATCCAGTTCAAACTCCAGGCTTCCTCAAACACTCAAAATTACAAAAATTTCAATATTAAAACTCTCTAAAAGCTTTTGGATCAACTTCAAGACCTATTTCTTCATTCTAATATGCTATCATCACCGTTCCTGTTCTTGCCTCCCCCGTTCCCAGATCGAGTACATACAGGTAAGTGCCTGCCGGAAGGGTCCCACGGCCGAGTGTCAGCTTATGTTCAGAAGTGCCCCACCACCAGGCATTTTCATCCGAGCCCCAGTATTCAAGGTTTCCGTAATTGTGTTTCTCAAACAACTTATTACCTGCACGGTCGAAGATGTGCAAAATTGCTTCGGGATATTTTTCAATGCAGAATATCTGGAAGAAGTCGTGTACATTATCACCGTTAGGTGAGAAACCATCAGGTATCATCAGCGCACACTCGGTGGGTATTTCGTCGTCATCACCCGGCAGGTTATCGCAATCCACTTCAGGCAGTACGTTTATCCAGACCATTGCTTCATCCCACAATTCAGGAATGCCATCATCATAAATACGGTATACGAAAGTGTCGATACCTACAAATCCTTTGTCAGGCATGTAAATGAAGGCGCCATCCTGTTCAATAGTCACCGTACCATGCTGTACATCTACCATTGGCCACTGTATAATTCGGATATCATCTCCATCCGGGTCGTAATCATTCGGGAGCAGGTATTCTATCAGTGGATAACACATAACAGTGAAGGAATCGTTCACAGCCACCGGCGGCCGGTTAGGTGCTTTAACGTTTATTACCACCAGTGCAGTATCGCACATCGGACCGCATGGAATACCATCATCGCAGACCGAGTAAATAAGCGTATCTATTCCGTAAAAGCCCGGCGCCGGAATATAGGTTATGATTCCGGAGCCACTGCGAATAAAGGACGTGCCATTGGCAGGATGATTGACTATGGTTACCGAACTGGAATCAATTGAACTATTGCTGTCCTGATCGTTAGCAAGTACATCTAAGTCAACCGGCACATTCTGCATGGTGGTGGCTTTGTCATTGCCAGCCAGTGGCGGTGTGTTTTTGATGATTTCAACATTGAAACTGTTTTCAGTAAAGCATTCCGGATAAGCCGCATCAACAGCATATATGTATATTGTTGTAGTTTCAATAATTCTGGTTCCTTCCGCTATTGGACCAATTCCACCTGTCTGGGTGAAGTAATTTCCATCGTTTAACGGAGGCAAAATATACATGTCACATGCAGTAACATCTTCAGGAGCATCAATCACTGGTGTACCTGTGATTGTTATGGTGAAATTATTCTCAGTAAAGCACTCCGGATAAGCAGCATCAGCAGCATATATGTATATAGTCGTAGTTTCAGTAATTATAGTTCCTTCCGCTATCGGTCCAACGCTTCCGGCCTGTGCAAAATAGCTTCCGTTTTCAAGGTTGGGCAGAGTATACGAACCGCACGTAGTCACATCAGCAGGAGCATCGGCAACCGGACCATCGGTGATTGTAACGGTAAAGCTGTTTTCCGAATAACATTCATCATCCGTCGGTTCACCTGCAGCTACATAGATTGTAGTTGTTTCCGTGATGACAGTACCTGCAGCTATTGGCCCGACGCTTCCAGCCTGGGTAAAGTAGTTCCCGTTATCAAGA
>JAWLCL010000012.1:0-168182 GCA_041687255.1 Mariniphaga sp.
ATAAAAAAAGGAAAGCCTCACGACTTTCCTTTTTAATTTTCCTGGTGACTCAGCTGGGGCTCGAACCCAGGACCCCATCCTTAAAAGGGATGTGCTCTACCAGCTGAGCTACTGAGTCATCCTCATGTATCCTTTGTTTCTCAAAGGCGGGTGCAAAAGTAATATATATTTTTTTACAGGCAAACGTCACCGTACTTTTTTCCTAAAAAAGTTAATTTTTTAAAACTCCGGTGATGTTTCCTCTTCCGCAATATTTGTACCGATTAAATCTAACTTATTATTCTACAGTCCTGTCCATTGGCATTCCCAGACTTTCATATAATTTTCTTCTTCCTGCCTTATCTTTCTCTAAAATACCATGTGCAAATTCTGCCACTTGTTTGGCCACTTTTCGGGGAACTACTACCACACCATCGCCATCGGCCACTACCACATCGCCCGGCATTACCAACACTCCGCCTATATCAACCGGGCGGTTTACCGATTCCAGTTCATTTCTTCCGGGACGTATGCCACGCCCTTTTTTGCGCAGGTAAAGCGGCACTTTCTGCAAGGCTATTTCATCGGTGTCGCGCGAGCTTGCATCGGTAACCACGCCTACAGCGCCTAATTTTACCCAGTAAAGAATGTTGTTGGAGCCAATGGAACCAATATCTCTGTCTTCAACGTCATCAAGTACAACAACCGAACCGGGTTGTATGGCCTCAGCAAAGGCTTCTGTTGACCAGGTGCTGTAAAAATTACCTTCCCATTCGGCAAAGTCCTGGCCCGGTTCAGGCCTGTCGGAACGTTGAGTGGGAACGTATCGCGCAGTTACAGCAATACCACGTATAATGTGCGACATGTCTTTCACATCTATCCAGTCGGCATGAATCTCCGGGTTGACAAGCCCTGTATTGGGAAGTCCCACCATATCCATACCATCGGAAACATCTGCTACGCGCAGTCCTGCATAAAGCTTGAGCAATACTTCATTTTCTTCCAGTGAATAGGTTTGTGTGTCAATTAAATTTACTCCCTTTGAGATTTCTGAATTATTCTGTCCTGTTGCCGGCATACCTGCAAGTAAAACAAGAGCAGAAAGGAAAAGTGAAAATCGTTTCATTGTGTTAATTTTAGGTTTTTGAATAGGGTATTGACGAATGGTGCAAATTAATTTTAATCTCATCCTTTTCATTCAAAAAATATCCGAAAGTATATTCTACTTTTACAGTGTTTTTGGTATCATCGGTAAAAAAATAATTCCCCATGGCAACCGCCCGCTTACCCATTATCATTATCCCGGTATTATCAAACTTGATTTTTTTCCAGTGTTTAATAGCGAATCCCTGGTCTTCAGGATAATCAGGGTTGCCTGCAACAAAATAAGAATGCGCCTTTTCAAAGGTGTCGCGGAATTGTTCTATGGATGCCAGGGTAGGTTTGAATAAGACGATTCCTTCATTATATCCATAGTGGTTATTTATGAATTCTTCTGCCATCAACCTGTAGTCGTCATTTTTTCGATAGGCACGACCGATTCTGAGAATGCCGTCGGCCCATGATTTCTGAGCAGAGCGTACTAATTTTTTTGTCAGCTTTTTCATAGTGTTTTGTCACGTTTGATTCCTAAATATATAAACAAAAAATGAAATGAGCATAAGCAAAAAGTAACATCAGTAGTTGATTGTTGTCCCAGTGTTTTTTGCGATATGTAAATCTCCTGCTGTAACAATTAAAAATTGCACTTTTAATGATATTGAACCACCGTTGTTTATGTAACAGAACCAATGCATGCTGTTTATTGATAAGTATAGATTTGAAATATTCCGTGGGTTAATTTCATGTTCACCTTCCGGGTTAATTTCATTTGTTAAATGAAATGCTTCTTCCGGTAGTTTATTTCAACTAAAAATATTACGGCTTTAAAAACATTCTACTTTTGCGCAATTTTTTATGCATCAACGTGGAATCGATATTTAAACCAAAGATTTTTACTGTTCTCAGGGAAGGATATAGCGGCCGTCAGTTTTCATCCGATTTACTGTCGGGCACTGTTGTTGGAATTGTGGCACTGCCACTGGCAATTGCTTTTGCAGTGGCTTCTGGTGTTTCACCTGAAAAAGGATTGATAACGGCAATTGTTGCAGGCTTTATTATCTCTTTTTTAGGCGGCAGCCGTGTGCAGATTGGAGGCCCCACCGGCGCATTCATAATTGTTGTTTACGGCATACTTACACAATATGGTTTTAACGGGCTTTTAATTTCCACCATTCTGGCAGGATTGTTCCTGGTTGTTTTTGGTCTTTTAAAACTTGGAGCGCTTTTAAAATATTTCCCCCACCCGCTGATAGTGGGATTTACCAGCGGGATTGCTGTCGTGATTTTCTCCACACAAATCAGGGATGCTTTAGGGCTTGATATTGAGAAGGTGCCATCAGGTTTTCCGGATAAATGGTCTTCATATATAGAAAACATAAGCACTCTTAATTTTTATGCAACGGGTATTGCCTTACTGACAATTCTACTGGTTTTGTTTTCCAAAAGGTTCATTCGGCGGATTCCCGGTTCACTTATTGCCATTGTTTCCGCAACATTGCTGGTGCAGGTATTTAACCTTCCGGTATTAACCATTGAATCGTTTTTTGGAGAGATTCCCGGTTCGTTTAAAATTGAACTACCACAGGTTGATTTTTCGCAATTGGGCAACTATATTCAGCCTGCGCTGACAATTGCCCTTCTTGGGGGAATTGAATCGCTTCTTTCGGCAGTGGTGGCCGATGGAATGACTGGCAGCCGGCATCGTTCGAATACAGAACTTATCGCACAGGGCATTGCTAACATAGTAACACCGTTTTTTGGCGGTATTCCGGCAACAGGAGCCATTGCACGTACGGCAACAAACATTAAAAACGGAGGAAGAACACCCGTGGCAGGAATGTTTCATGCAGTTACCCTGCTGCTTATTATGCTCTTTTTTGGCAGATGGGTAAAACTTATTCCCATGTCGGCGCTTGCCGGAATCCTGATTGTTGTGGCATATAACATGAGCGAATGGCGTTCCTTTTTATCAATTCTGAAAGGATCGTTCTTCGATATTATTGTGTTGGTGTCAACCTTCCTTTTAACCGTACTTGTAGATTTAACGGTAGCCATTCAGGTTGGAGTTGTACTTTCTGCTTTGTTGTTTATGAAACGAATGGCCGACCTTGGTAATGTGCCTCAGACTTTGATTGATACCGATGTAATCGAAGACTATTCAAACCTGCCAAAAGAAATCAGTATCTATGAAATCAGCGGACCTTTATTCTTTGGGTCTGCTAAACAGTATTGTGAGGTGCTGAAATCGATTGGTTTGAATAACAAAATTGTTATTTTAAGGATGCGGCATGTACCTTTTATTGATTCAACAGGGCTAAACAATTTAAAGGCTGCACTTAAAATATTAAATGATTCCGGTACAAAGGTGATTCTTTCAGGAGTAAACGAAAGAGTACATGCTGATTTGGAGCGGGGAGAAGTGTACAGAATAATAGGTCGGAATTCCTTATTTCCTTCATTTGAAACTGCAGTGGGAGAGGCCCTGAAGCATGTTAATGAAAAAAAGATGATAATGGATTAGTGCATTTCCTGTTGCAATATGCCTTTTAAATTTTGAACCGTTATTTTCTTTGCGACAATTTTTTTGTTTTCATCCAGCAGGTACACACCGGGTGTTGTCCGTGCATCATACAATATCTTAAACCTGGAAACATGATGCTCATCCCAAACATTAATCCAATCGTGCAGGTTATGTTCCACCAGAAATTCTTCCCATTCTTTCTTGTTGTCCATGGAGTAAATGGCAAACACCTCCAGTCCTTTATCCCTGAATGGCAAATACACTTCATTGTATAGTTCCGGGACCAAAACCTTACAGTGAGAGCAGCCGGGTTCATATATCAACACTACGGTATATTTTGCCGAAACCTGGTGGAGGCTGTAATACTGGCCGTCGATTCCTTCGAGCGTAAGATCCGGGGCAGTTTTGCCAATCAGGTTATGCTCAAAAAACAGTACATTCTCCCTTATCTTTTCCAACGCCTCTTCCGAAGCCCAGAATGCCTCACCCGACAGGTAATATTCCCGGGCTAAATCAACAAATAAGGCGTCCATCCCCATGATTTTACTGTTTATGCTGCTGTTCAGGAAGTATGAAACTGCAAACTGGAAAATCCTTTTATGGGGCTTTACCTGTTCAATAAATTCAAATACGGGTTGCTTTATTGAATCGTAATTTTGATACAGAACCTTCGAAAACCATGTCTCAAGTTTTTGCTTAAAAAACGGAGTATACAAAAAACGTTCGTCGGTATAATCGAAATTATCCCAGAAATGTTCCTGCTGATAATAAAAACGCCTGATAAGCAAGATGGAATCGTTTTGCTGTTCATCTAATGGAAGAGTAGTAATATCCAGTGCAGGGACATGATTTGCCTTTATAAATTTAGGAAGGAACGCATCGGGAAATTCAGCCTCTGTTTTGTCCCAGTAGCTGTGTAGTTCATCTGTCAATTTTTCCATTTCCGCAAAGAGCAACTGTTTTTCATGCGCCGCAGCAGTTTCCATCTTCTTACGTATCGCTGAATTTTTTTGTTGCAGGTTTTTCAGATAACGGGTGTATTCCACAAAAGCTTTAGTTTCTTCTGAACCTTCAATCCGGATAGTTTCCGATTGAAAGGTTTCATTTATCATTTTGAATTGCTGGTCGGCGCCAAGCAGGAAATCAAAATGGTTGTTTTCATCGGCAAAGATCTTATACAAACCCTGGGGCAGCAAGGTATCAGCAGAAAAAACACCTTTGCCTTCATTATCGAGCAGCAGGGTATCTTTTGCGTAGATGCTTCCCAGGTAGTGGTTCGCAAGAAAGATTTCCTTTCCTGCTGCCTGTTTAAATTGCACCTCTATTTGCAGCTCCTGCCCTTTGCTGATGAATGCTAAACACACCAGAATGATTCCAGTAACTATTATAATCCTTTTATGCATTTTTATCCGTACAATTCTTATTTTCAGTGGTCGGATGTAACTCACAATGAATTTTGTTCATGTATGTTTTTGATTATCGTATTCCAAAATTCATGTTCGTTTCATGATTATTAGTGCCAAAAATAAAGTTTAATGTTGAAAAACAGGATTAAAAATATTTAATTCGTAATGTTTAAGTAAATTCATCCGCTTTCATCGTCAGGTATTATGCTTTCAATAAACATTCCGGTTTACAATATTGCAGTAAAAGAACTTGTTCAGCAGGTTGTCGGGCAGGCTACTGCCAGTGGTGTTGATTTTGAAATCAGGATTTACGACGATTGTTCGAGCAAGGAAGTGAGAGAGATAAATCAACCTCTGGCAGTTCTTCCCCATATTGTTTATAAAGAGATGCCGGTAAACCTGGGACGGTCAGCGATCAGAAATAAGATGGCAGCTGAATCGGAAAAGGAATTCCTGTTGTTTATTGATGCTGATTCAAGGCTTATCTCTGAAAATTACATTGCAAACTATTTGAGGCATGCAACATCCGGATGTGTTTTGTGCGGAGGTACCGCTTATGCTGCTGAAAAACCTGCCGATATCAGAAAGCTGTTGCGATGGGTATACGGGCGTGAACGCGAAGCGATTTCAGCCGACGAACGGAATAAGAGCAAGGGGTTTATTATTACTTCGAACAATTTTTTAATTGACAGGAAGGTATTTCTGCAGACAGGTTTCCGGGAAAATATCGGTCCTTATGGTCATGAGGATACATTATTGGGTTACGATTTATTTAAGCAGGGGGTACATCCTGTTCATATTAATAACCCTGTAGAGCATACAGGCCTGGAAGATTCGAAGGTGTTCATTCTGAAGACGCGAAAGGCTTTGGAAAACCTTCTTTTTATCTCCGAAAAACTGTTGAAAGCAAATACTGACTTTTCCGGGAAAGTAAAATTTTTACATCATTACCAGAAGGTAACAAGATTCTGTCCGCCTCTGGTTATTCGCTCTTTTTATGAACTTTTCAGACACTTTATGGAACGTAATCTTACCGGTCGGAAACCAATGCTGCTGTTGTACGATTTATATAAGGCCGGTTACTATGCCAAACTGAAAAAAGATACATAAACAATGCCTTTGCAGCAGTTGGCAAAGGCATTGTTTGTGTATTCTTACTTCATTCTGTCAGTCAAGTTTTATTTCTCCGTAGCGGCTTTTAATGAAAACGCTGCCACCTGAGTCGTTGCCAACCTTACCTTTGATAATCTTTGTATGATTTTCACTTATCTTGTCTCCTGAATAATTATTTTCAGGATATGAAATACCACAATAGTTGCAGCTGGCATCGATTGAATAACTTGCATCTTCCATGCCCAGTGCCACCTGGCCATAGCTGCTGGTAACAGATATGTCTTTAAAATTGTTATCAACTTTGTCTACCTTAATACCGCCATAGCCTGCGTCAAGGTTCAGGCTTTCAGCAAGCTCCTCTATTTTTATATTGGTATATTTGGTGCTGGCTTTCAGAGAGCGCACGACCTCAAAATCAAACGTATCGTATTTTGATTCAGCATTGACAGAACCAACTTTGTCGATATATACTTTTGTGTATTTTGAATTAAGTTTTAAATCGTTAAGCGAACCAAAATTCATACTTGAATACTGCACGGTTACGGTTATATTACGGGCGCTTTGTATATTTGACTTACCATAAGCCAGGTTAAGTTCTGCCGTTCCGTTATCGGGGGTGTTCAACTCATTTATGGTTATATTGCCGTATTGAATATCGAAAGTACCATCTGCATTCAATACATTCACTAAAGTATTTCCATATTTGTTTGTTATATCCAGGTTCTTGTCGGTTGGGATATTTACCTCATAATCGATGGAAAAACTCTGGCGACTGCTGAAACTTCTGCTGATATGTGTTTCAGCTGTTACAGTGTTCCCTGTTTTGTTGAAACTAACATTTATAAGGTCGAGCAGTTCCTGTGCTCTTCTTTCGTTTGAGGCTTCCACGGTTACCAGCACATCAATTGTAACATTGTTTCCCCCTTTATCTGTGACTCTGACTTCTCCGAAGCGGTTGTTTATTTCCAGCGTCTCAACCGAATTCACCGGCCACGATTCATTGTATTCTTTTGTTTTTTCTTCAGCCCTGACGGTCGTTCCTGCAATTAAAAGGCATGTTATCAGTAGGGCTGTAAAAGTTCTAACTTTCGGTTTCATGATTTTCATTATTTTTTTGTTTTACTTCCTGCAATTTTTCTACAATCATATTTATTAAACTAAGCTTAGTCTGGTAATATTCAAGCATGGCATTTATCACCCTTTCGTCGTTTGGGCTCAATGACAGGTCATTCTGCAGTTTACTGAAAACTTCTTCAAATTCATTCAGTTCATTTTGCATCATTTGCTGTTCTTCCGCAGAAATCAATCCCTGGTTAACAAGTTTTTCCCACTGGTTAAGTCCAACATTTATTGCATTTGTATAGTAGAATTCCACTTCTTCATACTCAGCAGAAACAGTGGCCAGTGACATTTCTGTATTTCCTGCAGCAGGAGAATTAATTGCCGGGTCAGCAGAGAACCAGATGATTGCCTGGTTAACTACCAGGAACGCAAATACTGCTGCCGCGGCTACCTTCCACACTACATCGAGCGAAAAAACCTTTTTCTTTTGATTCATAGCCTGTAAACGGGCTTCAAACCTTTCGAAGTGTCCTTCACCGGGTTCGTCGTCATTCAATCCCTCCAGGTTTCTTAAAATCAGGTCTTCTATGTTATCTTTTGCTTTCATTTTCAGTTGTATAAAATGATTTCTTTTCCTTTTAATAAATCTCTCAACTTGCTTTTTGCGCGTGAATACTGGGTTCTCGATGCTGAATTGCTGATTCCCAGTATTTCACTTATTTCATCATGATCATATCCTTCGATGAGGTAGAGGCTCAGTATTGTCCGGTAGCCATCGGGTAATTGCCTTATTGCCCGCTTTATGCTCTCCACATCCACCTCTTCATAGGTATCGTTTTCGTCGGCCAGGTGAAAGGTGTGGGCACTCATTTCCTCAAATTTCACTTTCTTTTTTTTCAAATGATCCAAAGAACGGTTTACTACTATTTTTTTTAACCATGCCCCGAAGCTTACTTCTCCGCGATAGGTATCTATTTTCCTGAACGCCTTTAAAAACGACTCCTGCATTATATCTTCCGCTTCCGCTTCATTGTTCACTATTCTCAAACTCACGCTGTACATGCTCTTGTAATATAGTTTATACAGCTGGAACTGGGCTTTTTGACTGCCATTCAAACATTGGTCAATCAAATCCTGATGAATATTTTGAAATTGTTTTTCCAATTTTTTCAGTTCTGAATTAATGACGACACTTTTTTTTCAATGTTGCATCACATTTTATTATTTTTTTCCTGTGAGCAATTTGTTGCAAAAAGAATGGAGAAGATGAATGTCTCCTTCTTTTAACATACTGATTCGTTCGAGAAAACGCGGGTAGATTGCAGAGTCTTCTTTAAAGCCTGCTTCCTGAAGAAGAGTTCCGGCTTTTTGGTAAGCTGAATTAAAGCTTTCTTCATCCTTGTCGGGCAAGGCTGTCGTGGTACTGTATTCTATTTTTGACAATTCCCAGGCATAAAGCATTACCGCCTGTGCCAGGTTCAGTGACGGAAAGGTGGTTTTCATCGGCACGGTTGTTACCAGGTGGCACAGTCTCAGCTCCTCATTGCGCAATCCTGATTCTTCTCGTCCGAATACAACAGCTATATTTTTTATTGTACTCCCTTTCGAGTTCACAATTTCCGGCAACTGATGCAAAGGATGGTAATCGTATTTTACACTGCGGTTTTTTGCAGTGGTTCCAATAATAAAATCAAAATCAGCAACTGCCTCCTGAAGGCTTGAAAAGACTTTTGCATTTTCCAGGATTTCACCTGAACCATGTGCCAGCCAACGAGCCGGATCGCTGAGATGGTTGCAGGGGTTTACCAGAAGCAGGTTGTTAAACCCCATTGTTTTAATTGCGCGGGCAGCGGCTCCTACATTTTCAGGTGTGGAAGGTTCCACCAATACAAATGAAATGATCATAAGGATTATTAATAAAATATAAAGATGAAGGTAAAGAGAAAATTGTGTGAAAGGAAATACAGGGAATCTAAACGTAAAAACCGGTTACAATGAATTGTAATAAATAACAAGTTCCCTTAACGCTTCTATATTGCCCGGTCTTATCTTGTTGTTTTTTATGTAAGCATTTATATCTTTCCCCTTGTGGCTGAAAATGTTTTGGAGGTCTCTCTTTTTTGATATAGGTTTTGCTGCCTCCTTACCAATCCGGATATAATATTCATCAGCTTTTCTGATAAATCTTGCAGGTTGGGCTGCCTTATAAGCCCCTGCACTCTGTGCCTGCTCCAGGATTACTTTTTGCCTGCAATACAGGGAAGCTTCACCTTTTTCCAGAACTTCCAAAAAGCTCTTTGACACTTTTGTTGAAGCCTGAATTGGTATGTATTCTATCTTGCATTCTCCAATTTCAATTTTTTCTATGACTTCAGGTGTGGCAATTGCAAATATTTGTCCTTCAGCGTTCCGGAATTCAACCTGGTCATTATATATGTTGTACCGAAGCGGAACGGCCACAAACTTTGTTTTTGAAGTGGTATACACAGTGCCTTCAATAAAATCATCGTTTAAATAAGCTGACCCCCGGACATCATTGGCAGAAGAGTTGGCACTTATTGCTGCAGTATTTGATTTGTGGTGAAGATAAAAATCAAAGGCATGCCTGATTTCATATACCGACTGCATTTTTGACTGAGCGCTTGAATAAGTTATACAGGTAAGCGCAAATAAAAGAACGCACAATAACTTTTTCATTTCATGCTGATTTTATTATTACGTGCATAAAATTGGTAAAAGATACTGACATTCAAAAATTTCCTGAAAGAAATTCAGCAAATGTTCAATGAAAAGTACAATACAACTAAAAGACGGAACCCTGAAATAGGTTACACCAATCCCGAGAAACCCATAAATGCCATAGCAAGTATCCCGGCAGAGATAAGTGCTATAGGTGCTCCTTTAAGTCCTTTAGGAACATTTTGTAATTCGAGGTGCTCGCGTATGCCTGCAAAGAGTAAAAGGGCCAGACCAAAACCAAAAGCATTGGCAACGGCAAACACCACTCCTTCAACTAAATTGTAGTCGGTTTGAATGGTTAGGATGGCCACACCCAAAATGGCACAGTTGGTTGTAATTAGAGGGAGAAAAATTCCAAGAGCCTGGTAAAGGGAAGGGCTCACTTTTTTCATTATTATTTCAACCAGCTGCACAAGGGAGGCAATTACCAGAATGAAAGCAATGGTTTGCAGAAATGATAATCCGAAAACATCAAGGATATAAACCTGTATCAGGTAAGTAACTATTGTAGCCAACACCATTACAAAAGCTACTGCAAAAGTCATCCCGATAGCAGTGGAAATTCGTTTGGAAACCCCCAGGAAAGGACAAATTCCCAGGAAGCGCATTAATACAATATTATTAACAAGTATCGCCCCTAAAACTATTACAAAGTAATTCATTGTTCAGAATTTTTAATCCGGTAATCAGTTAATTTTTTTTGACACGGTTTATTATAGCAACCAAATACCCCAGTACAATAAATGCTCCTGGTGCCAGAACAAACAAAAGGGAAACGTAATTTTCCGAGTAAATCGGGAAGTCAAAAAGTCTTCCGCTGCCAAGCAATTCACGCACACCACCAAGCAGGACAAGGGCAAAGCTGAAACCAAGACCCATTCCCAGTCCGTCAATAGCCGCTTTACCTATGCTGTTTTTGGAAGCAAATGCTTCGGCGCGGCCCAGCACGATGCAGTTAACAACAATAAGCGGGATAAATATACCCAGGCTTTTAAATAGCGAAGGGAGATAGGCTTCCATTACCAATTCCACTACCGTTACAAATGCTGCTATAATCACAATAAAGCTTGGAATACGCACTTTATCGGGAATCTGGGATTTTATTAGTGAAACAACAATATTGGCCATAACAAGCACAAATGTAGTTGCCAGCCCCATTCCCAATCCGTTAATTGCTGAGGAGGTAACTCCCAGAGTAGGGCACATTCCCAACAGCAGCACAAAAACCGGGTTTTCCTTTATAAATCCTTTGGTAAAATTTTTCCACTGATTCATTTTCTTCTTTTATTGGGTTACTGCATTTGCAGTAGTTGCATTCCTATTTTTTTGATAAGCATCGTAAGCCCTTTCAAGAGCTTCCAAAAAAGCACGTGAAGTAATGGTAGATGCAGTTATGGCATCAAAATCTCCGCCATCTTTCGATACCTTAAAGGAGTGGGTTTCGGGGCTTTTACCGATTACATTTTGTTTGGGTTTCTGCTCATCCTTGAACCATACATTCATTTTTGAACCCAAACCCGGAGTCTCTGCATGTTCCAGAACCTCAAAGCCTGATATATTTCCGGAACTGTCAATACCTGTCATTATAGAAATGTAACCGCTAAAACCGTTGTTGGTAAATGTTCGTATGGCTACTCCTACACGTTCCTCTCCTCTGTACGCCGGGAAAAACTCAAGGCTGTCGTCAGAGGATGGAATTGCTATTTTATACGATTCACCCAATCGATCGAAATCGGGAAGCACTTTTTCAATGGCCTCATTTTGCGCCTTTATTTTAGCCATTTCAATGGCTTCCTTTGTCATATCGTAAACAAAGCCCAAGGTGGCAGCTGCTATAAAGGTGACAGCAAAAAGCGTTAACACCATATTAATAAACGTTGATTCGCGTTTTGCCATTTTATTTCCCTCCAAATCGTTTAGGTTTCACATAATTGTTAATGAGTGGTGTAAACGCATTCATTATAAGAATGGCAAAGGAGATCCCTTCAGGATATGCACCGAACATGCGGATACTGATGGTAATAATACCTATACCGGCTCCAAATATCAGCTGGCCTTTAGGCGTCATTGGGGAGGTTACCATATCGGTTGCCATATAAATAGCTCCCAGCATTAATCCGCCTGTCAGAATGTGATAAAGCGGGTTAACGTAATTCTGCGGGTCGATGAGCCAGAATAAAGCCGCAATGGCAGCCACTGTGCCTACCACTGAAACCGGAATGTGCCAGGTTATTACTCTTTTGAACAGCATATAAACTCCTCCAAGAATCAGCAAAAGGGCCGAAATTTCTCCCAAGGAGCCACTCATTTGCCCCAGTAACATATCAGTCGATGAGGGAAGCTGTTGGGAAATTTCCGACACCGGAATTCCCGAGGAAATTCCTTCTTTTATAATTCCAAGTGGTGTGGCTGTTGTTAATCCGTCAACTTCCTGTTCCCTTACCACAGGCCAGGCAGTCATTTGTACCGGGAAGGAAATCAACAGGAATACCCTTCCCACCAGTGCAGGATTAAAGATGTTGCTTCCTAAACCTCCAAACGACAGTTTGCCAATTCCAACTGCCGCAAGTGCACCAATAATCATAATCCACCAGGGTAAACTGGCAGGAACATTAAAAGCCAAAAGGATGCCGGTAATCAATGCGGAACCATCGGTTACCATGGGTTTAACTTTCATCAGGTATTTTTGAATTAAATATTCAAAAGCCAGACAAGCCACAATGGCAATAAGTGTAACCCTCAGGGCATCAAGTCCAAATACAAAAACCGACCACAGCAGTGCCGGTATCATGGCATAAACCACCCTGTACATTATTTTGCTGGTTGTTTCAGCTGAATGAACATGGGGTGATGGTGAAACGGTAAAAATATTACTCATTTTCAGTCTTTGAGTTTAATTTTTTTTACCCGGCTTTAAGCGGGGTGGTTGAATAGTTATTTATTTCTTGAACGTATTATTTGTCCTACTTTTCCTTTACCAAAGCGGATGTAGTCGAGCAAAGGCCTGTTGGACGGGCAGGTATAACTGCATGAACCACATTCAATGCAGTCCATTATTCTTTCTTCCTCACACCGGTCAAAAATTTGCTTTTCGGAAAGAGTCATCATAAGATAGGGCTCCAGACCCATAGGGCAAGCCGAAACGCACCTCGAGCACCTGATGCATGCCAGCACATTGTCTCTGTGTGATTCTTCCGAAGGCATCAGCAAAATACCTGAGGTTCCTTTGGTGACAGGTACATCTATAGAAGCCAGAGCCCTGCCCATCATAGGGCCACCGCTTATTATCTTACCTGTTTTTTCCGGAATTCCACCCGCCGCTTCCAGTAAAGCAGAAGTGGGGGTCCCGATGCGAACACGGAAGTTTGAAGGTTTCGCTACATTTTTTCCTGTTATGGTTACCACCCTCTCAAACAGTGGTTTATTTTTCTGGATGGCTTCATACACTGCAAATGCTGTCCCTATGTTGTTTACAACTGCACCTACGGCAATTGGCAATCCACCTGAAGGAACCTCTTTTCCGGTGACTGCTTTTATGAGTTGTTTCTCTCCTCCCTGCGGATATTTTACTTTAAGCGGAGTGACTGAAATTCCGGAATATGCTTTTGCTTTCTCTGAAAGTATCTTTATAGCATCGGGTTTATTATTCTCAATTCCTATAACTGCCTTTTCTACTTTAAGCGCTTTCATCAGCAGGCGAATGCCGGTTAGCACCTCGTCCGGCTTTTCAAGCATCAGCCTGTGATCGGAGGTCAGATAAGGTTCACACTCCACACCGTTGATCAGCAATACTTCTGCCTTCATTCCTTTTGGAGGAACCAGTTTAACATGTGTGGGGAAAGTAGCTCCACCAAGCCCTACGATACCGGCTTCCTGGATCTTTTTAACAATGGTTTCACTGTCGAAATCAAATTCTTTTACCAGAACTTCGCTCCGATCGATATCTTCAATCCATTCGTCTCCCTGCACATCAATGAATATGCCTTGTTTCGGGTACCCTGAGCTATCGGCTTGAAAGTCGACACGTTTAACGGTGCCAGAAACCGATGAGTGAATATTGGTGGAAACAAAGCTACTGCTTTTGGCAATCAGTTGTCCTACTTTTACCGCATCCCCGCGCTTTACTACAGGTACGGCAGGACCGCCTATGTGTTGAGCTACAGGTATAAACACTGTAGCAGGCAGGGGCAGAACTTCAATGGGTTTACCCGATGATAACTTGTTTTCAGGTGGATGTACCCCACCAATTTTGAACGTCTTTAACATTCTTAATTATTTTGCAGTACGGTTTTTTCTTCAACTTTTACTTTTCGTGGCGGAAAATTCTCTTCAATTATGGAACCTGTCGGACAAACAGGAACACACTTGCGGCAAAGTTTGCACTTGTCGGAATCAATGAATGCCAGGTTGTTTTTAATTGTAATTGCATCAAACTTACATTCCTTTTCACATTTGGTACATCCGATGCATGCTACTTCACAGGCTTTCCGGGCAACGCCTCCCTTATCCTGGTTCATACAAGCCACCACAACCTTTCTGTTCCTTGGACTCTGCTTTCTCAGCTCGATAAGGTTTTTCGGACAGGCATCAACACAAGCTCCGCAGGCAACACATTTATCGTCAATTATTTTTGGGACACCCAAATCGGAGCGCAATTCAATAGCATCAAAATCACAAGCATCAAAACAATCGCCGTATCCGAGGCATCCCCACTGGCAATCGGTTTCGCCACTGTATACCGATGCCGCTATGGCACAGGTAGAAGCGCCTTCGTATTGGCTGGTTTTGGGACGGTGATCACAGGTGCCGTTACAACGGATAAATGCAATCCTTGATTCCTTTTTTACCGGTTCCAGTCCCAATATTGCGGCTACCTCTGTCATTGTTTCGTTACCCCCAACAGGGCAATTTAAATCATCTAAACTGGACGCTTTTACACAAGCCTCGGCAAATGCCCTGCATCCGGCATATCCACATCCCCCGCAGTTTGCTGCAGGTAGTTTTTCTTCTACTTCATCGATCCGAGGATCTTCATATACATAAAATTTCCGGGATACAAAATACAGAACTACTGCTGCGGCAGTTCCAATAATACTTAAAGTAGCTATTGTATATATAATAGTAATGCTCATAACTTATGCGATTCTTCAAGTTCAAATTTGAAAACCTTTTTTAAGAAGCCACGAAAGAAATACAATGTTATATAATAAGGGGCCAAAACGCCTAAAGCCGATAGCCCTGCCAGTAACTCATTGCCTGTAATTGAAAAAACGGTTATCAAAACTGTTAAAACAACCAAAAAGGGTAATACATAACCGTAAAACAAAGCATGAAATCCCAATGATTCCCGAAATAAAACAGAAACTTCCTGTCCGCAGGAATAACAGCCTTCATAATGCGTTATCTCAACCTCCTTTTCCCGGACATCAGCCATTGTGCATGCTCCGTTCGCATGACAGGAAGCGCATGCCGATTGGTTCATTATGCTGACAATCAAGGATGAACTGTTAACTTCTTTTACAAATGCCTTATGCTTGATCACTTTTTCCTTCACTCCTGATTTGCTATTTAAAGGTGGCAAATTTATAGATTTATTTTAATGCCGACATGACAAAATACCTTTTTTCGAACATGTGCAGCCAATTTAGAAAAAATCTAATCTATTTGGGATGGATTCCGGCTTCTGTTGGTTTGTAAAACATTGATATTCAGAAAAAACAGGTGTGGCATGTGAAGCAGCAACAGCAACAGTCCAATGGTTTACATCAAAATACGCTTTTTAAACCGATAAATATATCTTTTTCGGGGTACAGTAAATTATTTTATAAAAAAAGGAAGATCTAAATTAATCATTGTCAAATCATTATTTTTTTTAACGTTTTATAATGCCAGAAATATTTGCAAATGACAACCAATACTTTTACATTTGATACATAAACAATGAGTTCTTTAAATAAAAAGATAAGAAATTATCCGCATCGATTCAGCAGTTGGTAAACTCAACAGAAATTATTAAACCGAGTTAGCTCAACGGTTGCAAGAACAGGCCTCGTAGTCCCGACGCATGTCGGGGTGAGTCGAAAGACCATTGGAAGTTCGAACAGCCGGGCGCTCAAATCCTGTTAATCAGGGGTTTTACGCAAACGGAATTGATGCGGATTTTTTTTATTCCTTTATGAAGCTTTTTACGATCAGGAACAGCCCCAGCAAGGCGCCTGCAAACATAGAGATGCGGGCAATGTAATCTCCATAGCGCACATAAAAAGTTATCTCATCATTTAAATTTATTTCTCCGGCAATTGCCGTTTCAGTCCACCAGGGTGTTTCCTGAAAGGCTTCACCCCGCTGATTTATAAATGCTGAGATACCGGTATTTGCTGCCCGGGCAATGCTCCGCCTTGTTTCAATTGCACGCAGCCGGGAGAAGGAAAAATGTTGTTTGTACCCTGGCGTATTGCGCCACCAGCCATCGTTGGTAATCACCACAATCATTTCTGCTCCTTTCCTGACAAATTGTGACAGGTATCCCCCAAAGACCGATTCGTAACAGATTACCGGCGCCGCCTCAAGGCCTTTTGTAAGGATGAGATTGGAGGGTTCTTCCATTTGTCCCAGACTGCCGGTTGTTCCTCCTAAGTCGAAAACCACATCGTTTAACAGCCAGAGGTATCTTCTTAGTGGCATCTTTTCTACACCAGGTACCAGTATTGACTTATGGTAAAACTGTTGTTCATCATGCTGACCTACAAAAACTGCCGAATTATACACATCGTAATAGGTTCCGTTTGATTCACGGGCAGTAGATGAGGCGCTGTCTTTTCCCGGATAGATATTATGAGTGGAGGCGCCAAATATTAAATCTGTATTCGGGTATTTTGACAGCCAATCGTTCAGCTGATTGTACAAAAGATTATTGCTCAACCGGTCAATATTCCAGTCGGGCCAGCGCTCGAATAATGTTTCAGGACCGATTACCAGATCGGTTTTTTCGGTTGTTTTTTCCTCTGCCAGCTCAATAAACCTCTGAAGTTTTTCTTCCTCTGCCTGAAAATCATACTGCTCATTATAAGGATCAATATTTGGCTGAACAATAACCACGTTCAACGGATTGCCTTTTTCAACATAAGAATTAAAGATACTGTAGGAAATGATTACCGGTGCTGCTATCAGCACAATTAAAACAGATGCCGGATAAATCAATTTTCTTGCAGAACGACGGATGGTATATGTTACAAACATCCTGAACAGCAAAATATTTATTGCCAGCACCCACAAGGTTCCGCCAAGGGTACCGGTATATTCATACCACTGTATTATTTTTATATTGTTGGCAAATCCATTTCCGATATTAAGCCAGGGCCACTCAATGTCCCAATGGTAGTGAAAATATTCAAAGGAAATCCAGAAAACGACCAATGCAATATAACCCAGATTTGGTTTGAATCTGCGACGGGCTGCATGTCCCAGCCACCAGACCAACGACATTAAAAATGAGTTTGCCAGAATGGCTAGCATTGCCCCTACAACAGTGGCATAAGCAATCCACCATGTAGTTATGCCGTTCCACACCAGAAAGGTAAGTAAAGCATATCCCCAAAACGATACACTTTTATAGTGTGCTTTATTGTCAACAAAATACTGGTCTATAAGCAACAAAGGGAAAAAAGCAAAAAATAAGGTCCACCCGGGCAATGAAAGCCACGCCAGACTGAGAAGCACCCCGGTCAATACAGAAAGCAGCAAACGAATTTTTCGGCTCATATCTATATTGTATTGCTGGCTAAAGTATTTATTCTTTCTTTTGTAACACGTTCAAAAATAAAGTCGACCTGACCCAGCACAAGGCCTCCCCACCAGGCCTGATTTACCAGCACAGGACTCCCGGCTTTATTCTTAAGGGTAAGTGGCTCCTTGAGAAAAGTGTGAGTGTGTCCTCCAACGATTAAATCGGTATACCGTGTTTCTGCTGCTAAAATTATATCACTCATTCGGTCGTCACGATACTTGTGTCCCAGATGTGAAAGGCAAACTACGAGGTCGCATTTTTTCTCATTTTTAAGGAAAGTTTCCATTTCAACAGCTGTATTAACCGGATCAAGATATACTGTTTTCCCATATTGCACGGGGGAAACGAGTCCATCTAATTCTATACCAATCCCATAAACACCTATTTTGATTCCCGATTTTTTGAAAATTTTCCATCGGGGAAACTTGCCGGCTAACAGCGTATCCGAAAAGTCGTAGTTGGAACAGATTACCGGAAATTTTGCAGCAGACAAAGCTTCATTTAATCCTTGCAGTCCATTGTCGAATTCATGGTTCCCTATAGTGGCGGCATCATATCCCGCAGCGCTCATTAATTTGTAAATAAACTCACCGCCGAAATAATTGAAATAGGGAGTGCCCTGAAAGGAATCGCCTGCATCGAAAACAAGCGTGTTTGGATTCCTTTCCCTGATATTTTTTATAAGTGCCGATATCTTGGCAATCCCACCTTTTCCGTCGTACCTTTCACTGGTGTCTGAAAAAGGTTCAACATGTGAATGCATATCATTGGTATGAAGAATTGAAATGGTTACAAAATCATTGGCTGCATATCCCCTGTAGGGGGTGCCCAATGCCAGACCTGTAGCCCCTAGTCCTATATTTCTTATGAATATCCTTCTGTTCATCTGTTTTTTCTTTACCGGTGCAGATTAAAGTTACTATCGGGACGATTGCCCGTTGTTTTGTTCATTTTCATATGAAATTCTGTCGTCCAGTTCAACATGAATTTCTTCCTGATTTTTATGCTTCCTTTCCATGTAATCAATAATAGCATCTCTGATCAACTTGCCTGTATTAACCATTTCCTGCCTACGGGTCAATACATTATAGCCATCGCCCCCTGACGCAACATAATCGTTGGTAACCAGCCAGTATTCATTATCCGGATTAAGATTTTGCCCATCGACAGTTATGCCTGTAGCTTTATTGTCAGAAATGGTAAATCTTACACCTCCCACACTGTCTCCTCCTTTGGCTGCAATGCCGTTCAGAAATTCCTGAACCTGGTTGCCTGTAAGTTTCAAAAAAACCATTTCATTGTCAAAGGGCATCAGTTCAAAAATTTTCCCAACGGTTATTTCTCCCTTTGGCAAAAATGTACGGATACCGCCATAGTTAAAATAAGAAATATCAGGTTCTATTTGCTCTCCATTTTCCCCTGCTGTTTTTTTTCCTTCTGCAAGCAGCAAATCGCCCAGGAAGTTGGTAAGGTTGCTTTCCGGCTTGTCTTTGGCCATTTCTTCACGTGTAACTGATATTACCCGTGAAATATTTTTTTCGAGTTTCTGTTTATAAGGTAAGTACATGTATACAATTTGACTGTCGATTGGGATAATTGTGTCAGCGACAATCATATTACGATTTTCCGTTGATGTTTGCACATACTGTGTTTTGCACGCTGTCGCAAGGAAAAAACAAGTTATCAACAGGGTATAGCTGAAAGTTCTACGCATTTTTAAAAGTTTTTAAAGAAACTTACAATTATCTTAGCACTTAGTTTGATAATAATCGGCAAAAAAAGGTAAAAAACAGATATGTTTATGTCAAAACTTCACATAAAACTGCTTTCCTGCATCTTTTTAACGTTTTTTTTAATCGGATTAGTCTCTGTTAATGAAGTTCAGGCACAGAATGTTGAAGTTACTGCGGAAAAAGGTGAAGGCATTTACAGGCTCCTGACCCGCAATGGGTTGCCTGCTGGAGAATATATGGATGCATTTATTCAGTTGAATAAAGAGCGGCTCGGCAGGGAAAACACACTTTATGCCGGAATGAAATACCGGCTTCCCGAAACCAGTGGCGGAAGTGCCGTGAAATCTGGCGGCACAAGTTTGCGGTATGAAATTTTTGGAAATAAATATGCCGATGTAAATATAGTCGACGATCAGTTGAAAGGTGCTGTTTATTATCTTGTGGCGGGCCATGGGGGTCCTGATCCCGGGGCCGTTGGCAGGTACAACAACTGGCAGTTGTGCGAAGATGAGTATGCCTATGATGTAACCCTGCGGCTGGCACGGAAACTAATTGAGCATGGCGCAATGGTCTATCTCATTACCCGGGACCCTAATGATGGAATTCGCGACGACAGCTATCTGAAAGCCGATAAGGATGAAGTTTGTTATCCCAACAACAGGATTCCAATAAACCAGCTGAGAAGGCTTAGGCAGCGGACTGAGGCCGTTAATGCCTTGTATCCAAAACACAGAGGAAGCTTTCAGCGGATGATTGCTTTGCATGTCGATTCCAGAAGCCATGGCGAAAATATTGATGTGTTTTTTTACCACGACCGGCAAAGCAAATCGGGCCGTAAGGCAGCTGAAATTCTGAAAAATAAATTTAAGCAAAAATATGACCTTCATCAGCCCGGAAGAGGATATAAGGGAACGGTATCCGACAGGAACTTGTATGTTGTCAGAAACAGCTATCCCGTAGCTGTATACATCGAGCTGGGAAATATTAACCATCGCCGCGACCAGCAGCGTTTTATCATTTCAAGCAACCGGCAGGCGCTTGCTAATTGGTTGTTGGAAGGTCTCGTTGAAGATTTCAAAGAAAATAAATAAGAATTGCATTTGGTTAGAGATTAACCTGATGTAACAGATTTTAGAAGGTAAATGTTTGCCTTTGTAGAAGTTTTTTTTAATTATTTTTTGTTAATTAAAATACACCTGTTATATTTGAAGTGCAATACGTTCTGTATTGCTTGTGTGTTTGGGGGTTAACATTAATAAAGGGCAGCTGTTGAGCTGCCCTTTTCTCTATCTTACACTCGAATCCCTGATTATTAATTCGGTAGGCATCACAAGTTTTTGAAACAAATCGTCAGCATTTTTCGATTTTATGTCTGTTATAAGCAGTTCCGCAGCTTTTTGCCCCATTTCAAAACCCGGTTGCCCTATGGTGCTGATGGAAGGAGTAACCACTTCAGAAAACGGTTCATTACTGAACCCAACAATTAAAATATCGTTGGGAACTTTTATTCCCTTTTCGCGCAGATGAATAATGGCGCTTAAAGCGGTGGTGTCGTTGGCACAGAAAATGGCATCCGGTTTTTTTGGATTTGCCATCAGCCTTTTTATTGCATTGGTACCATCGGCCCTGGTCAGACTGTTATGAATGATCATTGATTCATCAACCGGCAGCCCGGCATGATGTATTGCAGTCTTAAATCCATCACGCCTGTCACGGTAGATGTTCAGGTTCAGAGGACCTCCGATATGTGCAATCCTTTTTCCGCCGCTTGCGATTAAATGTTCGGTTGCCCGATAACCTCCCTGGTAATCATCAACAACAATTTTATGAGCCGAAACATCATCGGCCACACGATCGAAAAATACAACCGGTACTTTTTTCTCTGAAAATAGCCTTAAGTGTTCAAAGCTTTTGGTTTCCATCCCAAGGGAAACAATAATGCCATCAACCCGGTTTGAATAAAAATTCTGGGCAATTTTTGTTTCTTTTTCAAAATTGTCATTCGATTGGGAAATTGTAACGGCAAATCCGTTTTTGTATGCAATGTCCTCTATTCCGCTTATTACAGAAGAGAAAAAGTAACGGTTTATCAATGGAAGTATTACGCCAATGGTATTGGTTCGCCTTGTTCTTAAATTGGCCGCCATAGTGTTGGGCCGGTATCCCATTTCACGGGCGGTCCTTTCTATCAGCCGGCGAGTTTCCTGATTTACTATAGGATTATTATTAAGGGCTCTTGAAACAGTGGAGGCTGCAATGTTCATTTTACGGGCAATGTCGTGGATAGTAATTTCCGATTGCTTATCCATTTTTTAAAGTAAAGGTAGTTAATATTTTATTATTTCTGCAATCGATTGCAGAGTCTGGGTTTTCATTTTATATTTGTGTAAACTAAATTTTATTTAAGATATGAGAAGCTTATTAATCTTACTAACCCTGCTTGTTCTTTCTGCCTGTTCTGTGAACAAGGAAATTCGGAAAGATTTTACAGAACTTACCATTGAACTGAGCGATCAAATGAAAGTGCTTGTACAGGAAATTCCTGAGGATAAAGTTCCCCGCTCTTATCCCGATGATAATGGAGGATACTGGATGGTGGGAAGCAACGACTGGACATGCGGTTTTCCTGCCGGCTCCTTTTGGTATTTGTATGAGTTTACTGGTGATGAATTCTGGAAAAATACAGCTACTGAAAATACCGTCAAACTCGATGGCGTACAATACCTTAAAAACACACATGATCTGGGATTTATGGTTTTCTGCAGTTACGGCAATGCATACCGCATAACCGGTAATGAAGAATATAAGAATGTTGTGCTGGAAGCTTCTGAAACACTGATAAAGCGTTTTAACCCTAATACGGGTGTCATTCGTTCATGGGATTTCGGCAACTGGCAATACCCGGTAATTGTTGACAATATGATGAACCTTGAAATGTTATTTTGGGCCTCCAAAGAAACCGGCAATATGAAATACAGAGACATTGCAGTATCGCATGCCGATGTAACGCTGGAAAACCATTACCGCGATGACTGGAGCTCTGTTCATGTAATGGATTACGATACCATTACAGGTGAAATCCTTGCCAAGCAAACGCATCAGGGATTGAACGATGAGTCGGCATGGGCACGTGGGCAAGCCTGGGGGTTTTATGGATTTACAATGTGTTACCGTGAAACCGGTGATGAAAAATACCTGGAGGCTGCTGAAAACATTGGAGACTTTCTTTTGGCCAACTTACCTGAAGACAATGTTTTTTACTGGGATTTTAATGATCCCGCAATTCCCAATGCTCCCCGCGATGCTTCGGCAGCGGCAATTACGGCTTCGGCATTGTTTGAACTGAGTACCCTTTCCGATAGGGGAGACACCTGGCTGCAGGCTGCAAATGAAATGATGGAAAGCCTGACTTCAGAAGAATACCGTGCTACCGGCGGGGCCAACGGAGGTTTTATTCTAAAACACAGCGTTGGAAATCTGCCCGGTTCGAGTGAGGTCGATGTGGCCATCAATTACGCCGATTATTATTACCTTGAAGCATTAAAACGACAACAGGAATTACAAAAATAAAATATCATGGCAACAATTTATGAGGAAAGGTATGCGTACCACCCCGATGATTTCAGGACGTACGATACCGAACGCATCAGAAAAGAATTTTTAGTTGAAAAAGTAATGGAGCCGGGAAACATCCGTCTGGTTTACTCGGCAATTGAGCGTTTTATTGTTGGTGGGGCCGTTCCGGTTGACAAGCCTTTAAAGCTTGAAACAATCGATCCGCTAAAAGCCGGTTATTTTTGTTACCGCAGAGAGGTGGGGGTAATCAGTGTTGCAGGGCCGGGCACCATTGTGGTCGATGGAAACGAATATAAAATGAATTTCAAAGATGCCCTATACATCGGAAAGGGAAGCAAAGAGGTGGAATTCCATTCCGATGACCCGGCAAATCCTGCTCATTTCTACATCAATTCGGCACCGGCTCATAAAGAATGCCCCGTGAAGCATGTGACGCTGGCCGATGCCAATGTGCTGCATATGGGGTCACTGGAAACTTCAAACGAACGGGATATTAACCAGTTACTGATAAACACCGTTGTTGAAACCTGCCAGCTGCAGATGGGCATGACCGAATTAAAACCCGGAAGTGTTTGGAATACAATGCCCCCACATCAGCATAACCGTCGTAACGAGGTTTATTTCTACTTTAACCTTCCTGATGACCAGGCCATCTGCCACATCATGGGACAGCCCGACCAGACCCGGCACATCTGGATGCACAATGAACAGGCCGTGATTTCGCCCAACTGGTCCATTCATTCGGCAGCCGGAACCAGCAACTACATGTTCATATGGGGTATGGCTGGTGAAAACCTCGATTATACCGACATGGATCATATTAAAGCAACCGATTTGAGATAATTAAATACTATGATACAGGAATTGTTTGATTTATCCGGGAAAGTGGCCCTTATTACCGGGGGTACGCATGGTATAGGTCTGGCCATTGGAAAAGTGCTTGGAAAAGCCGGAGCCAAAATATGTGTTAATGATATTTCTGAAGAAAAGCTCGACATTTGTCGGAAGGAATATGCGGCAGCAGGTATTGAAGCTTATGCCTTGAAATTTGATGTTACCGATGAAGCTGATGTAGACAGAGGGATTACGGAGATTGAAAAAGAGGTGGGGCTAGTTGATATCCTTGTCAACAATGCCGGAATCATTAAACGGATTCCCATTCTCGATATGCCGGTTGCCGACTACAGGCAGGTTATTGAAGTGGATTTGATAGCTCCGCTGATTGTTTCCAAACGTGTTGCTCCGGGCATGATCAATAAACGTTCCGGGAAAATCATTAACATGTGCTCCATGATGAGCGTTTACGGAAGAAATTCAGTGGCGGCCTATGCTTCTGCAAAAGGAGGTTTAAAGCTGCTGACAGCCAATATGACATGCGAGTGGGCAAAATACAATGTTCAGATCAACGGCATTGGACCCGGGTATATAGCCACTGCCCAAACAGCTCCTATCAGGGAGGGAAATCATCCGTTCAACGATTTGGTGATGACCCGTACTCCTGCCGGCCGCTGGGGAGAGCCGGAAGATGTGGGACATGCAGCACTGTTCCTGGCTTCTAAAGCCAGTGACTTTGTAAATGGCCACGTATTGTATGTCGATGGCGGAATACTTGCCAACTTCGGCTATGTAAAAGGAGAAAACGATTTACCTGAATAGAATGAAGATAAAAATTGTTTTAATTATTCTTACTGCAGGATTGGTATGTTCCTGTCAAAAAGAAGCCTCCCTTTCATTTCAAAATCCGCAAAATCTTAATCGGCCCGATGAGGTTGTAGTGCTTTCCAGGCAAGAGTTGCAGCTAAATACGGGGAATACCAGCTGGGAATTCCCTTTTTTTAGATATGCCGATGGTACCCTGATTCCTTTTCAGCTGGATGATATGAATGGTGACGGCAAATGGGACGAGGTAGCCCTGCTGCTGAATTTTGCACCGGAAGAAACCCTGGAAGTGAATGTGGATTGGGTTAACGACATCAATTTTCTTCCTGTATTTGAGAAGCGTACTAACCTGCGGCTGGGAATTCTACAAACCGGAGGGGTATACCAGGAAGTTGATATTTACCGGGCCCCGTCTTGTGCCGATGGCTTTGAAATTATTGCACAGGGCGAAAGCGTTAACTGGGAGAACGATAAAATCGGGTTTCGCAATTACTTCGATTGCCGGAATGTGAAAGATTTGTTTGGAAAACGGATGCCCATGATGATTGCCGATAAAATTCATACCTCTGAACTGGGCGACTACCATACACTTGCCGACTGGGGTATGGATGTGTTGCATTGTGGCAGTTCCCTTGGTTCGGGAGGCATCGCCCTGCTTAAAAACGATTCCCTCTTTCGGCTGGGGTCAACAAAGGTTTATGAATACCGGAAACTGGCTGAAGGCCCTGTACGTTCAGTGTTCGAATTAAGATACGACGGCTGGGATGTCGATGGCGAAATGCTGGCCGCAGTGGAACGCATATCGGTTTACCCCGGAAAGTACTGGTTTGAGTCGGACGTTACCGTTCAGGGTGCCCCGGATGGTTCGCAGATAGTAACGGGTATTGTTACCAGTCATCTGAAGAGAGAACCATTTGACTTTGCTGCCGGTAACTTTCAGGTCATCGGTACCCATGACATTCAGTCGCTGAACAACGATGAACTTGGAATGGCAGTGATAGTGCCCAAAAATGAAGCCGGTAAGACAGGCCGGACAACTGACATTGATTTTTTTAAGCTGGGATTTGAAACTGTACCTGAAAAAGGGTTCAGTAATATTATTTCAGAAACCTGTTATATTGGACAGAATTGCGAAAGCGGAAAGCCTGCAAAACATTATTTCTTTTCCGTATGGGGCCTCGATAAGGACCAGTGGAAAACAGAAGAGGGATTTATAAATTATATTGCTGAAGAAGCTGAAAAACTGTCGAATCCGGTTATGATCCTTTAGATTTTTTCCTTTTTTCTTTTGAGAATGATGTTGAAAATGTCGGACTTGCAAAGTCCGACTCCCGGAGGCCCCTGCACTTTTCGGCACCCCGGCTTTTTTGTCCTGCCGGCCACCGGGACGTTGACTTTGCAAGTCAACGATTTTCTCCACACACGTCAAGTAAATCCATGAATTAAAGTTAAGTTCCTTTTCAGTTAGTCCTCCCGAAATGAAACAGGGAGCACTGCACCATTTTTTTGCCTATTCCCTCCCTATTTAAAATCCGTACCAAGTCCATACCATCTCCATGTGCAATTGAATTTACATTGAGTTTAGTATGGCCCGGGTATGGCCATGGTATGGTTTTTAATTAATGCAGATTTGTATTTTGGAGGGAATATAAAATGACATGAAGCAAAAACAACAGGATTGGATAATCGACTGTAAATACATATCTAATCCCTGACGGGATTGGGAATTCGAACCGGAGGGAAATGTGCCATAGGCACGAGATATGGTTAGAAAGATGGCAGGTTCAGGTTTTGTATCGTCCCGTACGGGACGAAAATTCGTGTTCGCATCATTGTTCTACCTATATCTAATCCCTGACGGGATTGGGAATTCAAACCGAAGGGAAATGTGCCATAGGCACAGAATCCGGGTAGAAGGAATTTCGAGAGGAAAGCTCTCCCGTCCCATGCGGGACGGAACTCTTTGTTTCTCGTTTTTATCTGCCTATGTTTGATCCCTGCCGGCACAGGTAAAATTCACATTTTTGCCAGCGTATTCTCCTTTTCGCGAATGTCATAGGCCATCAATGCATCGCCCCTGCGCTGGTAAAGGATACCGTTTTTGATGACGGGATGGGAGAAATGCTCTTTTGTTCCTTTTTTTACTTTGAAGGCGCTTACTTTTTCCATACGTCCCTGGTTTTGCTGCAGCAGGGAAAGTTCCCCTGCCCAGTTGTAATAATAAAGCATGTTTCCGGCAGCAATGATTGCCCCTGTGCCCATTTTGAGGGAGTCGACAATCTCGCCCGATATGGCGCTGAAACTCTTAAGGTCTTTTTTGCGGGTTCCGCAACCGTAGAGGTAATCATCCAATTTTACAAACCCGCCCATGTATGTATCAAGATCAGTAGTTCTCCATACCTCGCTGATATCTGACCCATCGGCCGACAGTTGCAGTTTTACGCCCCTGTTGCCATCGCCGGCAGCATAATAGATGAAGCCGTCTTCAAAATAGATGTTGTTGCTGTGAGTGTCGCCAACTCCCGGCTCACGTTTCTCCACCGGGGTATTATCCTGGAGGTGTGTCCACAATAATTCACCATTTTCGGCATCAATGCCCAGAAGATGGTAGGCGGAGAAGGTGACGAAAATTTTGCGTCCGGCAATTTCAAAAATGTTTCCGGGGTTGTAGCCCATCCGTTCGCCCATGCCTTTGCACGACCACAACAAATCACCTGTAAAGCGGTTTAAGGCAACCACGTTATGTTCTTTCCCTCCGGGAGTGCAGAATATTCTATCGCCGTCGATAACCGGGGCTTCCGAGTAGCCGTGATAGGGAAGCGCCCCTTTTAAATCGGTAACATAGTCTATTGTCCAGATTATTTCGCCATTGGTCCGGTTGAGGCATGCCAGATGACCAACTCCTGTTCCGGCATATACCAGGTCATCGACAACTGTAGGTGCCGAACGGGATCCCGGGTAATGCTTCGCCCATTCTTTTCCGTATTTCTTTTTCCACGAAAGGTTTCCGCTTAAATCGTAGCAGAACAGCCAGGCCAGGCTGTCGGTTTCGCCGGTAATGTAAACAGCATCTTCCGTTACGGTAGGAGAGCCGTACCCATTGCCGATGCCTTCGGTAAACCAGATTTCTTCAGGACCTGCCTCGGGCCACGTTTTAAGAAGGTTCGTTTCCTCTGATACTCCAGAACGGTTTTCACCGCGCCACTGATAAATCTTGCTTTCTTTTTTGCTGCATGCGAACATTAAGATGCATGCAGTTATAATTAATGCCGTTTTCATAATGCTGGTAAATAATATTAAACGCTGTTTTTATGCCTTTATTTATTTGCTTCTATATATGCCAACTGCAGTTTGATAATCGATTGATGAAATTCAGGAAATTTTTCCCACAGGTCTTTATTGCATGTGCTTAAAATGTCGCATTCAATGCAGGCATCGTATTTTTTGCTTATAGCACAAGCCCTTACATCGCATTTTTGAAGACGGATGCCCACCGGTTTTTCCTTGTTCTTGCATCCAAAACAGAAAATTTTTTCGGCTTCAAATTTTTCAACACCGAACCTTTCCTTCATTTCCCAGATTTCATAGGCTTCTTTTTTCAGCACCGGGTCATTTTTTATAGATGCTTCCAGAAACTTACAATCTTCCGGACACTTGTGACCACAGTAATTCATTTTTGACGGATCGGGAACAGTGTTTCCTGCAATAGAAAAGCAATTAACAGCCGAAACATTGGCTTCAAGAAAAAGTGTACAACAGGCAAGGGTACCGGTTTTTAAAAATGCTCTGCGGTGCAGCTGATTTTTCATGGTAAAATTTTGCCTGAAATTAACAGGAAAGTTCCAAATGAGGGCAATTTTTTCAATAAACGGTGCTAAAAAAGGGGTGAACGTTGGTTTTTGGTCGTTAAGCCGGTTTAATGACTGTCCATGTCGGACTTGGAAAGTCCGACTCCCTGTTGTCCCTGCAACCGACAATGGTACAGCTCCTTATGGTTGCCGACGCAGGGAACTTTCACTTTTTAAGTCAAAGATTTCAGGAATCAGATTAATTTATCGATTTAGATAATCAATGTCGGATTTACAAAATCTGACTCCCGGTCCGGCCCCCGCATCAGTTTTTCTTGCTTTTTGAGATTTTACGGGCTATAAATTTTTCGGTCTCCACAATCAGGAAGACGGCAACACCTGCCGCCAGAGGATATAACCAATAAGTTAATTCGATGGGTTCTGTATCAAAAAAGTTATTCATAAAAGGAACATAAACAAAAAATATCTGTAGCAATATCAAGGCGCCTGCAGCATAAAAGGCATATTTATTATTGAAGAAATTTTTTCCGATGCCGGGCAGTTTTATTTTGCGGCTGTTGAACAGGTAAAACAGCTGTCCGGCAACCAGGCTGTTGACTGCCACAGTTCGCGCGACAGATTCGCTTGCATCGAGCGATAGCATATAGCGGAATATACCCAGGGTTATTCCCCCGATGAGGATAGAAACGAAAGCAATTCGCCAGATAAAGAATTTTCCCAGGATGGATTCGTCCGATCCCCGGGGTTGCCGCGCCATCACATTTTCCTCCATGGGTTCGAAAGAAAGGGCCAGTGCCAGGGTAACAGCGGTAACCATATTTACCCAGAGAATCTGAACGGGAGTAATGGGCATTGTAATACCCAGCAGGATGGCTGACATCACTACCAGTGATTCAGCACCATTTGTGGGAAGAATAAAAAGCAGAGCTTTGCGGATGTTATCGTAAACAGTGCGTCCTTCCTCAATGGCATTTACAATGGAAGCGAAGTTATCGTCGGCCAGAACCATTGCCGAGGCATCTTTTGAAACCTCTGTTCCTTTGATGCCCATTGCAATGCCGATGTTTGCCTTTTTCAGGGCCGGGGCGTCGTTTACTCCATCACCTGTCATGGCTACCAGTTTGTTATTTTCCTGCAGGGCTTTTACCAGCCGTAATTTATGTTCCGGGCTGGTGCGGGCATATACATCGTATTCCTTTACCACTTCGCGCATTTCTTCATCACTCAGTTCTTCCAGGTCCTTACCTGATTTGGCTTTTTCTCCGTCTCCTATACCGATTTGTTTACCAATTGCCTTGGCGGTAATGGCATGATCACCGGTAATCATCTTTACATTAACGCCGGCATTTTTACATTTCTCTATTGATTTAATAATATCTTCCCGCGGAGGGTCTATTATGCCGATCAGGCCAAGGAATGTTTTATTCTTTTCTACGTCCTCTTTTTCAACTTCCGACCGGCTGCTGTCGGCTTTCTCAAAAGCAGCGGCCAGCATACGTTGCCCTTTTGCCGCCACTTCTTCCATTTTCTTTTCCCAATACTTTTTGTCTATCTTTTTTTTCCCTTCTGCAGTAAACTGTTTATCGCACATGTCAATCAGCCGTTCAGGTGCTCCGGTAACGAAAATAAAAACATCATCGTCCACTTTATTCAGTGAAGCACTGTATTTATGTTCCGATTCAAAAGGCACCTGGTCAAGACGTTTGGGTTTGAAATCTTTCATGCCCCCTTTGTAGCTGAGGGTTAACAAGGCTCCTTCGGTGGGAGTACCTGTAAGGGTCCATTCTCCTTCATCGTTCTGTTCTATTTCGGAGTTATTGCTGCACCGGATTGTTTGCAGCAGGCGATGAAGTACTTTATCCTCCCCGGGATTAACCTCTTTATCATCTATCTGGATTTTTCCTTCAGGTTCATATCCCGAGCCTTCAACAGTATATTCCTTTTCAGCTGTTACTACAGTTTTGGCAGTCATCTCATTACGGGTAAGTGTACCTGTTTTGTCGGAACAGATAACATTTACCGAACCCAGGGTTTCTACCGACGGCAGTCTGCGGATTATGGCATTACGCCCTGCCATACGCTGAACGCCAATGGCCAGGGTAATTGTCATAATTGCCGGCAGTCCTTCAGGAATGGCTGCCACCACCAGGCCTATTGCCGCCAGGAACATATCGTCCAGATCCCTGCCGGTAATGAACCTTCCGTAGGCAAAGAACCCGGCAGTTATAACAAGAATTATTATTGACAGCCATTTTCCGAAATTTTCTATTTGCTGCAGCAAGGGAGTGGTGATATCCTCTACCTCGGAAATCATTTTGTTTATTTTGCCAATTTCTGAGTCCGATCCTGTGGCAACAACAACACCTGTGGCTTTCCCATAGGTAACTACTGTCCCGGAAAAGGCCATTGAAGTCTGGTCCCCGAGAATGGCATCCTCTTCAACAGGGTCAGTTGTCTTATCCACTGCAGTTGATTCTCCCGTTAAGGGTGATTCTTCCACCTGTAAATCTTTAATCTTAAAAAGACGTACATCGGCAGGAATTTTATCGCCCGATTTCAGGAGGATTATATCTCCCGGGACAAGCTCTTCGGCCTGTATGGTTTTTTTATCGCCATTCCTCTTCACAACCGCTTCAAGCGACAGCATTTTGCTGATGCTTTCCAGCGCCTTTTCGGCTTTTCCTTCCTGGATGAACCCTATCACGGCATTGATTATTACAACAGCAAGTATTACCCAGGTATCGATCCAGTGCCCCAAAACTGCTGTCACAACAGCAGCAGCCATAAGGACATAAATCAGTACGTTGTTGAATTGTTCCAACAGCCGCTTCCACCAGGGCTTCTGTTTACCTTTGGGAAGCTTGTTCTTTCCGTATTGTTCATGTCTTTTGGATACTTCCTCATCACCAAGGCCGTTTTTTTTATCGGTATCCAGCTTTTCGATGACTTCCTCTGCCTTCATCGAATGCCACTTTGTTTTTTGCTTTTTTTCGCTTTCTGCCATTGGGTTACGTGCTTTTCTGAAATGTTAAGGAAAACTGTTTTTTATAAATACACGTTCAGGAGGTAAATTGTTTGAATAATCATCAGGATTTATGAATATTTGCCCGGTTAGTTGAAGGTGATTGCTTTTCAGTAAGTTTGATTCATTTGAATAAGAACAGTTGATGCAGGCTTCAGGTTGAACGGCGGGGTTATTTTGCTCAATACTTCTAAAAGGGTTTTAGCTCAGCCAGGTTATAGTATATATTCAGGGCTGAAGCCCCGGGGAGGAGGGGGTCTGGTTGTCTGTTCCCCCCAGCTTAAAAGCTGGAGTTATAAAGACTCACCGGAGGTGTGCAGTTGCTATCATCATCGGGCAAAGCTGGGATTATGGGGTCTCACTGCAGGTGTGTAGTTGCTATCATCATCGGGTAAAGCTGGGGTTATAGAGACTTATCGCTGGAGTGCAGTTGCTATTTTCAGCAAGCAAAGCTGGAGTTATAGAGTCTCTCTGCATGAGAGTAATTGCTATCAGCAGCGGGCTCCAATGTTAAGTTGTCCAGAAGGTTTGGGGAGGAGGTGGTCTGGCTGTCTGTTTTCCCCAGCTTAAAAGTTGGAGTTATAGAGTCTCTCTGCATGAGAGCAATTGCTATCAGCAGCGGGCTCCAATGTCCTGCCGACAGGGATTATAACCCCAGTATTTATGCTTGTGATCTGACTGCAATCCACCCACCCCCTCCTGACTTTCCTTTCTTGCAATTAGCACGATACATGCTTTCGGGAAATATTTTTAGAAAACAACAATAAAAAAAATGTAACTATTCTTTTTTTCCTTTACTAAATAGACAAAAAAACTACTGAAAATTGAACAAGGAAGAAAAATTCAATGCAATCGTCTCTGAAAACGGGGAGCGGATTCAGCGCATCTGCAGGTATTACAATTCCAATACCGACGATCAGCAGGATATGTACCAGGAGGTGCTTGTTAACATCTGGAAAAGCCTTGATAGCTTTAGAGGCGATTCGGCAATGAGTACCTGGATATACCGAGTTGCGGTTAACACTTCTCTGTCCTTCACTGGTAAGGCTTACAGGAACATGAAACTTATGGTAAACGGTAATCTGCACAAGCTGACTGTAGTGCTGGAGGAAGACGGACTTAAGGAAAAAATGTTGCAGGAAAAGCAACTCGAGTGCCTGCAAAGTGAACTGAACCAGTTGTCAGTTATTGATAAGGCGCTGATTTCACTTATGCTCGAAGGTCTGTCCATGAAAGAAATTGCCGATGTTATCGGGATAACCGAACCCAATGTGAAAGTTAAAATACACCGTGTTAAAGCACAATTAAAAGATAAACTGAAAGGAACCCATAATGAACTCGAATAATCAAATAACATCAGGTAGTGATATCAGCCGGCTGGTTGAACGGCTTAAAACTCAAGACTCCAATTATGCCACTTTAAGCCGGGCCATTCAGGTTGTTTACTGGATTTTTATCCCGGTTTATATGGTTATGGGCATCCGGCATTATCTCGACTCCGGAGATTTGCGTCATCTTATAAGCAGCGCTTTTATGGTATTGGCTTTTTTAATTTTTGCATTGTTCTTTGGTAAATATTACCGGGAGTATAAATATGTTGATTATTCCCAGCCGACCTTAGTCATGCTAAAAAAAGCTGCATTCAGGTACAAACCTTTTCAGCTAAGAGTAACCTGGGTTGGCTTAGCACTGGTTTTGATGGATATTGGGCTGACTATTAGTCAAAATGGAATTGGACTTATGATAGGGATACAGTTCATGTTTTGGGGGGCAATATTTGTGGCATTATTAGTTGGACTTTTAATATGGTACATTAAATACAAGCCACTGCGAGATGATGCATTGCGGTTGATAAGGGAGATTGAAGGGGATTGATGTAAGTTTTTGAATTATTGGCTCATAAGGCAATCTTGTTACAGTATGATATTATAGGCTGCCCTTACAGGGCGCAGGCAACAGGTGGAGCTAACAGTGTACCCGGGGCGTTGCCGCCGGGCTGAATTAAGCCGGGCCTTCAGCCCAAATATGTCACTTGTATGAACCGAATATGTCTATTGTATAAACTTGCTGGTGTTTCTGTTTTAATAATGAGAAGCATTTAACGGTGCCGGGCAGTAGCTGGAGGTGGTGAGACAAAGTTGTTCAATCCTGTTTGAAGTATCGGTAAACATCCTCATAATCTTTTGCTTCCATCAGGTCGGAACGCAGTTTGGCTGCCCCTGGAAAGCTGTTCAGGTAGATTTTGTAAAACCGTTTCAGGATGTTGAAATTTTTTATGCCACCCCAGGTTTTTTGAAACAAGCGGGTATGCTCCAGTAATTTTTGAATTCGTTCTTCCTTGGTAGTTTCAATTTTTACCGGATTAAAGAACCAGGGGTTCTGAAAAATTCCACGGCCAACCATTATGCCGTCAACCCCGGTTTCCTGAACTTTCAGCAGCGCGTCATCCATAGAAAATATATCGCCGTTGCCGTGAATGGGAATTAGCGGGCTTACCTGGTTCCTTACATTAACTGCTTTGCCGATTTCCTCCCAGCTGGCTTCACCTTCCGACTGCATTTTTTGCGTGCGGCCGTGAAGAATAATGGCTGCCGGTTCGGTCTCCAGAAGTTGTGTGATCCATTCTTCAGTCTGGTGCTTTTTGATACCTGTGCGGGTTTTCACACTTACGGGCAGATGAGTAGCTTCTTTTGTTGCCAGAATGATTTCCCGGGCCAGCTGCGGTTCGCCAATTAGCGCACTGCATGAACCTGTTTTGATTACTTTTTTTACCGGGCAGCCCATATTGATGTCCAGCCCGTCGAACTGGTAATTTTCTGTTATGTACCTGGCCACTTTGTTATAGATTTCAGGATTGCGTCCCCATATTTGCGCCACCAGCTTTACGTTCTTTTCATCGAGCAGCTTTCGTTCCGATTCATTAACAACCAGCCGCTCCGATACACGTTCCCTGCCGTCGGGATGATTCATGCCTTCCACTGATGTGAATTCGGTAAAAACAACATTCAGTTTACCGGGTGCCGACATGCCCAATACAATTTCACGAAAAACCGTATCGGTGACATCCTCCATGGGGGCCAGGGATAAGACAGGTGTATTTATGTTTTGCCAGAAGTTGTTCATATAAATAAAGAAAATTCCAAAAGACAAAAAACAAATAAACAAGAATTAAAATTCCAAAAAACAAGCATCAAATAACAAATAAACAATAATTGAAATTCCAAAAAACAAAGTTCAAATAACAAATAAACAAGAATTAAAATTCCAAAAAACAAGCATCAAATAACAAATAAACAAGAATTGAAATTCCAAAAAACAAAGTTCAAATAACAAATAAACAAGAATTAAAATTCCAAAAAACAAGCATCAAATAACAAATAAACAAGAATTGAAATTCCAAAAAACAAAGTTCAAATAACAAATAAACAAGAATTAAAATTCCAAAAAAAAAAGTTCAAAAAACTATCAAAGATAAGACAGCTTAATTAATCATTTCTGAATTGATGTAAGACTCTGAGAGTTTGACAAAAGATTTTTACTTTTACAGATACATATTTTTTGTTTTTTGATGCTTTTTTTTACGCGATTTATTGCTTTGATATCTGTAATTTGAGTTTTTGTTATTTGTCTTTTTGATATTTGTTATTTACCTCTTTGGTTTTTGTTATCTGTTATTTGTTGTTTTGTCATTTATTATTTGAAGCCTTGTTATTTGTCTTTTGTTATTTGGTATTTGATGCTTTTTCTTCCTCCTTCACCAGCGCCAGGCTTTTCCTGTACCTCTTCCTGTTTCCGAACCGGAAAGCTTTAGACTTTTCAGCAACACCTGGGCTATTTAAAACATCAAGACATTCAGGAGTACAACACCCTTTATATTTTTCAGCACATTCGGGGCACTGGATAAACAGCAGGTGACAGCTGTTGTTGGCACAGTTGGTGTGGGTATCGCAGGGCCGACCGCATTGATGGCAGCGGGAAATGACTTGCCCGTTTATGCTTTCGCCAAGGCGTTCATCGAAAACAAAGTTCTTGCCGATGAATTTCGGCTCCAGGTTTGCCGCCTTTATCTGCCGGGCATATTCCAGGATTCCCCCGTGCAGCTGGTTTACATCATTGAATCCATGATGTTTCAGGTAAGCGCTTGCTTTCTCGCAACGGATTCCGCCGGTGCAGTAGAGCAGAATTTTTTTATCCTTTTTTTCTTCGAGCAGATTAGTTACTATTTCCAGCTCTTCGCGAAATGTATCGGCCTGGGGGCAAAAGGCTCCTTCAAAGTGGCCGATTTCACTTTCGTAAAAGTTGCGCATATCAACTATTACGGAATCCTCTTTTCCGGCCAGTTCGTGGAATTCCAGGCCGGAAAGGTGTTTCCCAACGTTGGTGACATCGTAAGCGCCATCATCAAGTCCATCGGCCACAAGTTTTGGCCGTACTTTAATGGTGAGCTTGTAGAATGATTTGCCATTGTCTTCGACTGCAAACTTGATGGGAATGTTCTTCAATATATCGTAATTGCCAAGGGTTTCAATGAAGGCATTAAAATGATGCTCCGGAACGCTCATCTGGGCATTGATGCCTTCACGTGCAACATAGATGCGGCCAAAGCAATCCAGCGCAAACCAGTCGCGGTAAATGCTGTCCCTGAACTCCTGCGGATTTTCCAGGTAGTGGTATTTGTAGAAAGAAATGGTTTTGCGGCTGAAAGTTTCTTCCATCAACCGCTTTTTGAGCTCTTCCTTGTTTATTCTGTTATGCAGTTGCATTTTTAAATTTCTTATTTTCAAGGGCAAAAATAGGTCTTTTTATATAAAAGACAAAGATGGGTTTTATTTGGATGCAGTAAATAAAAAAGCACAGTCAGGGAACGACTGTGCTTTTAAAAATTGAAATAGTTTCTACATTAAAGAACTAAAGTCTCTGTATTAGAACATGTAGTGTCATCCATTTGGCATATCTGAAAGGTATATGTACCGGAAGCTCTTCCCATATCCAGGGTTGTTGTTCCGTTATTTTCCAAAGGTACATCATCTGCAATTCCATTGATTTTGACGATCACACTTGTACCTGATGCACCTTCCCAGGTTAAATCAACAAGTCTTATCCCCCTTACTTTGCGAAGAGATGCAGTGAGTGTAATTTCATTACCGGAGCTTTCTGAAACCGTGATGCTTTGTGATTTTGAATCTGTCGCTCCTTCATTATCTGCAACAGTTAATGTTACGGTGTAAGTGTCACCGGATGTATATGTGTGCGATGGATTTTGGGCAGTGGATGTATTTCCGTCTCCAAAATTCCAATTCCAGCTTGCAATGGTGTTGTCTCCATCGGGATCGGTGCTGGTATCTGTGAATTGCACATCTAGTCCATTTACAGCAAAGGTAAAGCCTGCAGTTGGTGAACTGTTTTCAGGAGGTGTAACAGTTCCGTCATACACCATGATTGGATCAGGAGTTCCATCCGGGTCGTTTTTGACAGTTCCATCGGTTTTTGTATTTCCAAGCAAAAGCAACCCTGCCACATGAGGGGCAGCCATCGAGGTTCCGCTGGCTGTTGCGTAATTTCCATCCTTATAGGTAGAGTAGATAGATGAACCGGGAGCACAATAATCGACAGGCGGATTGCCGTAATTGGAATAGGAGGCCCATAAATCGCCTTCTGCCATCGCTGAAACTGTATAAATGTTAGTCCCTTCAGCACTTGCAGGGGATTTATCTTTTGCATCGGTGCTTTCATTTCCCGCGGCAAGAGAGAATCTGATTCCATTAGCTGCGGCATTTTCCACTGCTATATTTAAATCTTCATAATAGCTCCCTCCAAGGCTCATGTTTGCAACATCTCCTGATTGGCCGTTTCCTGCAACATAATCCACTCCCATTATTACGCCGGATATACTCCCGCTTCCCCTTCGATCCAGTACTTTAACCGGAACTACAGTAGCTCCGGCTGCCACTCCTATAACACCTATGCCATTATTCAATGCTGCCACTGTCCCGGCAACATGGGTACCATGGCCATTATCATCATTGGCTGAACTGACACGGCTTACGAACCAGGCACTCCTTTCCGGATCAACATTTAAGTCGGGATGATCTAGGTCAATTCCGGTATCAATAATCCATGCAACATTTTTTCCTGTATATTCAGAGCTGCCACCAACACGGCTGATGCCCCAGGGGATGACTTGTGCTGCGGCCTGCACATCACCACCGACGGGTCTGGCACTTGGCTCAATGAGGGTTATTACCTGGTCTTCTGTAATTCTTAATACGGAAGGATCGTTTACAAGTTTTTTTAGTTGTCCCGGGGGGATCTTAACTGAAAATCCTTTCAAGGCAGTGCTGTATACAAAACCCAGTTCACCATCAGTTACTGCAGCACGGTTCAATACCTTCTCTGCTGCATTTTTTGCAGCCTGCTGCCGCATTTCATAACCTTTAATATCAGCGAGCTCAGCATTGAGTTCTTCATCACTCAGCACAACAATGTACGATATTTTATTGCTTTGTGCTGATTTAAACAGTGGCTCAACATCAGTTGCTTCTTCAATGAGTGTATCATTACATGCATTGAAGAACCCGGCCAGTAATAAAAATACAAAAGCCTTTAGAAAAGTTGTTTTCATTTTTGTATGAATTTAATGATGATTTAACTGGTGTAAGTTAAATCATTTTCATTAAATAGGGGTTGGAAGAATAATGATTTATTGCAGAAAAATAAATGGTGGTTTCGGTTTGTTATTATTTTGAAGAATTTAGTAATGATTCCAATATTTCTATCTTCTTGTTAAAATCCTCTTCATTGAAACCAACCGATGAAACAACTGTTTTCCCGTTTTTATCAATTATGAAATTCCTTGGAATATTCTGGGTTGCATATTTCGAAAAGATTTCCCTTTTTGGATCAGGAATAAATGGAAGATTATGTCTTGTATCCTTTATAAACTTATCAAGTTCTTCACGTGAATGTTCCCTTCCGATTACAAGTAACCGGAAATCAGTATGGTTTCTGTATTTTTCATAGACCTCCTTTTCAAGATAGGGCAGTTCTTTCCGGCAGGGGCCGCACCATGTGGCAAAGAAAGTGAGCCATACAACCTTACCTTTTAAATCCTTCAGCTGGACTTTTTTTCCATCAGGAGTTTCAAAAGAAAAATCAGGTGCAGGTTGATCTTTTTTTGCCAGGGTGTATTCATCCTGGGCAATCAGTTGGAAGGAAAGGAGTTGAAGGATTAGGAAAATCAGAAGTTTATTTTTCATTGTATGTAATTAAGAATGCCTTTCTCCCGGTAAAAAGAGAAAGGCATCTATAGATGTCAATTGTTTTTGTTCAGAAATTCAGTTACCGCTTTTTCTATGCGTTTGTTGATTTTTGATGCATCCGATTTCTCAAATGTTTCGCCTGTAATGTTTTCGTACAACTCGATGTATCGTTCAGAAACTGAATTTACCAGCTCTTCGTTCATGGCAGGTACAGCCTGGCCTTCTTTTCCCTGGAATCCGTTTTCAATAAGCCATTGGCGTACAAACTCCTTCGAGAGCTGTTTCTGCGGTTCATTGGCTTCCATTCTTCTCTCATATCCATCGGCGTAGAAGTAGCGCGAAGAGTCGGGTGTGTGTATTTCGTCGATGAGGTAGATTTTGCCGTCTTTTTTTCCAAATTCATATTTGGTATCTACAAGAATGAGCCCTTTTTCAGCTGCCATTTCGGTACCTTTCTGAAACAGTTTCCGGGTATAGTCCTCCAGCATTTCATACTCTTCTTTATCAACCAGCCCCTGTGCGATGATTTCTTCACGTGAAATATCTTCATCATGACCTTCTTCTGCTTTAGTGGTTGGAGTCAGCAGCGGTTCGGGAAACTTCTGGTTTTCCTTCATTCCTTCGGGCATGGGTACTCCACAGATGGAACGTTTGCCGGCTTTGTACTCGCGCCAGGCATGACCGGTTAAATATCCGCGGATAACCATTTCTACCTTGTAAGGTTCGCAAAACACACCAACTGTAACATTGGGGTCGGGCGTTGCCACTTTCCAGTTGGGTACAATATCGGCTGTAGCGTCAAGGAATTTTGATGCAATCTGGTTCAGCACCTGTCCTTTGTAGGGGATTCCTTTTGGCAACACCACATCGAATGCCGATATGCGGTCGGTAACAACCATTACCAACAGATCATTATTGATGTTGTAAACATCGCGTACTTTTCCATAATAGACGCTTTTTTGCCCCGGAAAATCAAAATTAGTTTTTGTTAATGCATTACTCATTGTTGTCAGTTTTTATATTGAACCTGTAAGAACTTTCTAATTGTTTTCCCCTCGTTGTTTTCTGCCGAACCCTCTGCTTTTTCTTTCACCTTCGCCTTCGCCCATGCCTTGTTCTTTTTCAGCCTGTTCTTCGTAGTAGTTTTCATAGGCATCTACGATATCCCGCACCAAACGGTGGCGAACGATATCATTCCTGTTGAACTGCACTGTTGAGATGCCGTCGATTTTTTTAAGCAGGCGCATTGCGAATATCAGTCCCGAATTGCTCCTTCTCGGAAGGTCGATTTGGGTCACGTCTCCTGTAATAATAAACTTGGCATTGAGGCCCATGCGCGTAAGGAACATTTTCAGCTGGTTTATCGTTGTGTTCTGGGCTTCATCCAGGATTACAAAGGCATTGCTAAGGGTACGGCCGCGCATAAAAGCCAGGGGAGCAATTTGTATAATGTCGTCGCGCATGAAATCCTCCAGTTTCCGGGGAGGGATCATATCCTGGAGGGCATCGTAAAGCGGTTGCAGGTAAGGGTCGATTTTTTCTTTTAAATCACCGGGAAGAAATCCAAGATTTTCACCCGCTTCCACTGCCGGCCTGCTAAGAATGATCTTGTTTATTTCTCTGTTCTTAAGGGCTTTCACCGCCAGTGCAATGGCTGTATAGGTTTTGCCCGTACCGGCAGGGCCTATGGCAAAAATGAGGTCGTTTTTCGTGCTTTCATCTATTAAAACACGCTGGTTGGGTGTCCGTGCCCTGATGGGCTTGCCGCTGTTGCCAAACAGTATGATGTCTTTTTCTGTAACCCCGTTTTCGTCCAATGTGGAAATACCTGTAGAAAGTATTTGCAGGATAATTTCTTCGGTTATAACATTGAACTGAAAATAATGATCGAGCAGCAGTGAGAATTTTTTTTCAAAATTCCTGAGTTCAGTTTCCTCGCCCTGCACATAAAGAATGTGCCCTCGTGCATTGATCTTAATTTTTGGAAACAGTGTATTGATTAAATCCATCTTTACATTGTTGATTCCGAAAAATTCCAATGGGTCAATCCCTTCCAGGTATATTTGTTTCTCCAATAGTTTTCTTTAAATGGTTACAGATTCAAAATTACAAAAATAAATTCGTTTTAAATTTTAGGCAACTAATTCTTGGCAATCCGCTTTAAGTTTTACAGAATCATTAATTTCGCCTTAATAAATGAAGGTTATGGATAAAAGAATCGAAGAATTTCAGCGGTTGCTGGATATAATGGACGAATTGCGCGAGAAATGTCCCTGGGACAGGGAGCAAACACTTGAATCGCTGAGAAAGCTCACCATTGAGGAAACCTATGAATTAGGGGATGCCATTCTTAAAAATGATTTGAACGAAATAAAAAAGGAATTGGGCGATCTGATGCTTCATATTGCTTTTTATTCAAAAATAGGCTCCGAAAAAGGGGCTTTCGATATTGGTGATGTGCTAAATGGCATTAATGAAAAACTGGTATATCGCCATCCGCATGTGTTTGGTGAGGTTGATGTAGAAGGTTCATCGAGAAAAGTGGAGGAAAACTGGGAGTCGTTGAAATTGAAAGAAAAAGGGGGCAATAAAAGGGTGCTGGAAGGTGTTCCTGCTGCCATGCCGGCATTGGTAAAAGCCAACCGTATTCAGGAGAAAGCAAGTGGAGTTGGGTTCGACTGGGAATACAGGGAGCAGGTATGGGATAAAGTGAAAGAAGAAGTGGAAGAACTGAGCAGCGAGATTTTAAATGTTGATGAAGATAAAATTGAAGCCGAATTTGGAGATTTGTTTTTTGCTTTAGTGAATGCTGCACGACTGTATGGAGTGGATCCTGAAGCTGCTCTTGAACGTACAAACCTGAAGTTTATTGGTCGGTTTAATTACTTGGAGAGTAAAACTTTAATGAAAGGTAGAAGTTTGAAAGACATGACTCTGGCCGAGATGGATAAGTATTGGGATGAGGCCAAAAAGAAAGAATAAATTGTAATGTTGTTTAACCGACATATGGGGGTGAAGGGATGATTGCCGGGGGTATAAAATTTAATGCATTGGAAGAGCAGGAATCTTTTCTGAAAATTTGATATTAAAAATCTTGGAACAATGTTTCCTGCAGTATAGTAATTCTATATGAATCATTATCTTTGCACCTCTTAAAAAAAGAAAAACGAAAAATGATAAAAATAACACTTCCTGATAACAGTGTAAGAGAATTTTCTGAACCGGTAACCGGTCTGGAAGTGGCACAGTCCATTTCCCCAAGGCTGGCCAAGGAGGTTTTATCGGTTTCAGTAAACGGGGAGATAAGAGATCTTAATCGCAGGATTGCTGAAGATGCTTCAGTGAAACTTCATACCTGGGATGACCGTGCAGGAAAGGAAGCGTTCTGGCATTCATCGGCGCATCTCATGGCTGAGGCCATTGAATTTTTCTATCCGGGAACAAAATTCGGCATAGGACCAACCGTCGATACCGGCTTCTATTACGATGTGGAACTTCCCAACGGGCAGCAGCTCACTGAGAAGGATTTGCAGAAAATTGAGAAGAAAATGGTGGAGCTGGCCCGGCAGAAAAATGCTATCATCCGGAAAGAGATTTCAAAAAGGGATGCGATGGAAATGTTCACTCAGAAAAACGATGAACTGAAGCAGGAACTGATAAGCGAACTGGAGGACGGAACAATAACCTTGTATGAACAGGGCAACTTCACTGACCTTTGCCGGGGGCCTCACTTGCCCGATACCGGTTATATAAAGGCTGTGAAGCTTACTTCCATTGCCGGTGCCTACTGGCGGGGTGATGAAAAGAACCGTATGCTTACCCGTGTGTATGGTGTTACTTTTCCCAAGCAAAAATTACTGGAAGAATACCTGGTTATGCTGGAGGAAGCCAAAAAACGTGACCACCGCAAAATTGGCAAGGAGATGGAACTGTTTACCTTTTCGGAAGCAGTGGGGCAGGGACTGCCGCTGTGGTTGCCCAAAGGTGCCCAGTTACGCATGCAGCTTGAGGATTTCCTGAAAAGGGTTCAGAAAAAATACGGTTACGACCAGGTGATTACCCCCCATATTGGCGATGTAAAGCTTTACAAAACTTCGGGACACTACGAAAAGTACGGGAAAGATTCTTTTCAGCCAATTACAACCCCTGCCGAAGGGGAGGAGTACCTGCTGAAGCCCATGAATTGTCCGCACCATTGTGAGATTTATAAAGCCAAACCACATTCGTATAAAGATTTGCCGGTTCGCATGGCTGAGTTCGGTACCGTATACCGCTACGAGATGAGTGGTGAGTTGCACGGCCTGACACGCGTTCGTGGTTTCACACAGGATGATGCTCATATTTTCTGTCGTCCCGACCAGCTTAAGGATGAATTCAAGAAGGTAATCGATATTGTTTTTATAATTTTTAAAGCCCTTAGCTTTAACGATTATACCGCTCAGATATCGCTTCGCGACCCTGATAAGCCGGAAAAGTACATTGGTACAGCCGAAAACTGGGATAAAGCCGAAAAGTCAATTATTGAAGCATGTGAGGAAAAAGGCTTGAAAACTGTCACCGAAAAGGGAGAGGCTGCATTTTATGGTCCGAAGCTCGACTTTATGATTAAGGATGCACTGGGCCGCAGCTGGCAGCTGGGAACCATTCAGGTGGATTATAACCTTCCTGAGCGTTTCAGCCTTGAATACATTGGCGCCGACGATAACCGCCACCGGCCGGTAATGATACACCGTGCACCTTTCGGTTCCATGGAGCGGTTCGTTGCCGTTCTTATTGAACATACTGCCGGAAAATTCCCGTTGTGGCTGGCTCCCGAGCAGGCTGTTGTGCTGCCAATCAGCGAAAAATACAATGAATATGCTCAAAAAGTTTCAAATATTCTAAATAATTCCGATATTCGCACCGTCGTTGATGACCGTAACGAAAAGATTGGTAGAAAGATACGCGACAACGAACTTAAGAGGGTTCCATATATGCTCATTGTAGGTGAAAAGGAACATGAAACAGAAACCGTTTCGGTGCGCCGCCAGGGAGCAGGAGATATTGGAACTAAACAAATCGGCGACTTTGCCGGTTTAGTTACACAGGAAGTAAGAGATCAATTATCCGGATTGTATAACTAATAAAGGAGGACACAACTATAGCTATTAAAAGAAAAGGGCCCGGCCGTTCACCTTTCCAGAGAAGGGATACTGGACCACAACACAGGATTAACCGTAACATTACCTCGCCACAGGTAAGGTTGGTAGGAGAAAATATTGAAGAACAGGGTGTATATCCCCTGAGAGATGCTCTTCGCATGGCAGATGAACAGGAGTTGGATTTGGTGGAAATATCTCCCAAAGCCGATCCGCCGGTGTGTAAAATCATCGACTACTCGAAGTTTCTGTATCAGCAGAAAAAGAAACAGAAGGAGATGAAGGCCAAAGCTGTGCAGGTGGTAGTTAAGGAAATCAGGTTTGGGCCGCAAACCGACGAACACGATTTTGAATTTAAATTACGACATGCCGAAAAGTTTTTGAAGGACGGAGCGAAAGTAAAAGCCTTTGTGTTTTTTAAAGGCCGTTCAATACTGTTTAAGGAGCAGGGGGAAATCCTTCTGCTAAGGCTGGCAACCGAACTTGAAGATATAGGTACGGTTGAACAGATGCCTAAACTGGAAGGCAAACGAATGATAATGATGATTTCACCTAAAAAGAAATAATACAGTTCTTTGATAACATTTTAACACGTAGGAATATGCCAAAGATGAAAACAAATTCCGGCGCCAAGAAACGTTTCAGGCTCACCGGAACAGGGAAGATTAAAAGGAAACATGCCTACAAAAGCCATATTTTGACTAAAAAAAGTACAAAACGTAAACGTAATCTCACGTACTGGACTACCATTGACAAGACCAACGAGAGTAACGTGAAGCTTTTGCTGAGTATGAAGTAAAATCCTTTTAATAAGTAAAAAGAGTAATTAACCCGGTTATTGTGCCTTAAAGCGCTTTCCCCATATGAAGGAGAAGCCGCCGGTAACCAAAAAAAGTAAAAAGTATGCCAAGAAGTGTAAATCATGCAGCATCACGTGCCCGGAGGAAAAAAATTCTGAAGAGGACGAAAGGTTATTTCGGAGCACGTAAAAATGTTTGGACAGTAGCCAAGAATACCTGGGAAAAAGGGCAACAGTATGCCTATCGCGACAGGAAAACAAAAAAGCGCAATTTCCGTGCATTGTGGATTCAGCGTATTAACGCCGCAGCCCGTATCGAAGGGTTGTCGTATTCGCAGTTTATGGGGTTGCTCAAGAAAAACGCCATTGAAATCAACAGGAAAGTATTGGCCGATTTGGCCATGAACCAGCCTGAAGCGTTCAAAGCAATAGTTGATAAAGTAAAATAGTGAACTGTATATTTTAGGTGAAAAATATTAAAAAACCCGGAGTAACTTCCGGGTTTTTTTGTGACCTCCGGGCAGCACCCGGTGGTTCTGGCCCCTAATCACAACTTCAGCTTTAGATTAATCATGCGACTGACTATTAAGGCTTTTGTCTCATTTTCATCAGAAGAACCTGAAGTTACCCTATCTTACTCTCAAAATGTGTAATTCGTCCTCAGTTGTTCACTCTGTCCCCATAATTTAAATTCTTTTTTTTCATCGGCTGAATTTTATTTTGTGCCAATCAGTCCACTATTTTTCTTCGTTTAAAACCTATAGGTTTCTATTATATAACTAAAGTCTCAATCCATTAATTCTCAAATGTTTCATTTTATGCAAAAGGTGACAGGGATTCCGTCCTTGCCTGTTTCGGGTGAAATGCGTTGGTTATGAGGTAGAATAATAAATGGAGAGAAGAATGGAAACCCTTTACAACGGACCTTTGAAACCGAAACCTGGAACAGGGATTTCTAAAATATTTAAATTCCGCTGCGCTTCAACACTGAACAGTTAGTCTTTATTGCAATATTGCCCTCAGTTAAAAGGATTGCTCATTGATTTCTCTGGCCCTTTAGCCCGGGTGGAATGTTTATTGTAAAATCATTGTACAATTCAAAAAACAACTGTCATGAGTATAGATGAATTATATCTGTTGGAAAATGTGATACATGGAGAAGACAGGGATTTGGAATCGGGTGATAATCCTGATGAAAGAGAAAAGAGAAAAGAAAATGCTCCCGAAGAAAGTGATGAGGGCGACAGGGATCTTGAATCGGGTGATAATCCTGATGAAAGAAGGAAAGGACTATAGTCAGATAATTTTCTCAGAACACACTGTTCTGTTTAACTCGATAAATCCCCTTTCATCAACATTTCAATGGCTTCATTAAGCGAACCGGCCCTGATTACCTCGCCGGAGTTGACAAAGTAGATGACATCGGCATTGGCAATGGTATTCAATCGGTGTGCAATTACCAGTTTTGTTGTGGAAGCCGGAAGTTTCTGAAGAATCTCCTCCAGCAAGTTTTCAGTTACAGTATCGATGTTTGCTGTAGCTTCATCTAAAATAAGCAGATCAGGTTTACGCAGAATGGTACGCATGAATGCTATAAGTTGTTTTTGCCCCAGGCTAAGGCCGTCGCCCGATACATTAATTTTGGTTTCCAGCCCCTTTTCAAATCGTAGCATCAGCGATTGCAGGCCCGACTCATGAAAGATACGGGTGAGTTCGTTATTGTCAAGATGTTGGTATTCACTGTTGCCATAAAGGATGTTATCTCTTATTGTTCCGCTGAACAAGAAAGGATCCTGCAAAATGAATCCGATATTTTTTACCCGTTCTTCTGGCGCATAGGAGCGAATGTCGCGACCATGCAAAAGCACTTTTCCTTTTACCGGGTCAAAAAGCCGGGCTGCAAGGGATGCGGTAGTGGTTTTTCCACCACCTGTCGGGCCAACAAATGCATAGGTTTTCCCTTTTTTTAAATCAAAGCTTATTTGATGCAATACCTCATTGTCGTTTGAATAGGAAAAGGAAACGTTGCGAAACGATATTACGGCTGCCGCAGGTTCGGTTTCATTTGCTTTCACCTGGGGAAGATTATTTTCCAAATCCAACACTTTTCTGACCCTTTCCCAGGCAGCCAGGGCAACCTGAAAGCTTGCCCATAATGAAGCCAATTGGCGCAGAGGGCTATAAAAGCTGTTTACATAAGCGATAAAGCTGATTAATAACCCAATGGTGAACTGCCCTTGTGAAATGAACCAGATTCCTAATATGAGGACGATTACAGAACCTAAATTAGAGAATAAGGTATATACCGGTAAAAATACATTGTTGGCAACACCGGCTTTCACTGCAGCTGAATAGTTGTGCCGGTTAATTAAATCAAAGCGTTTCCGGAAATAATCGCGCCGGTTAAAAGCTATGACTACCCTAAAATTATTCAGGCTCTCCTGTACTTCAGAACTTAAATCACCTTCACTTTTCAGGCTTCTTGCATTCAGGTGGTTGACAAATGATGAAACTGCCCTTGTGAAAATCAATATCAGTAAAGCAGGTGCAAGTGTTGCCGCTCCAAGCGGTAAGTGAATCGAAAGTAAAAATATTCCCGCCCCAGTCATCATCAGGATAGAGCGTAAAAATTGCATTAATGATTGTGAAAAGAACTGGTTGATTTTATCGGTATCGTTATTTATCCTGGAAATCAAATCACCGGTTTTATTTTGATTAAAGAAAGCGTAAGGCAATTCCTGTAATTTTTCAAACACCGAATTGCGAAGATTAAACAGCATTCGCTGTCCGACTGTGCCCATTAGTTTGGTTTGCAGGTAACCAGCTCCGAAAGCAATAACATACATTACCAAAAGAATGCTGCTATAAATAAGGACTCCCCTGAACCGACCGGTTTGGATATAGTTGTCGACGGTATATCCTATTATAATAGGTCCGGCAAGATTAAATGCTGCGGTTACCACCATTGCAATAAAGGCAATCACCAGAACTTTTTTTTCTTTTACCATATGAGCCACCAAACTTTTCAGAGAACTGAAACCGGGTTTTTGCCGGCCCATATTGTCTTCTGTATTCAGATTATAATTCATAGTGGCTTGTGCTTTTTTGCGATTCATATATCTGAACATATTCCGGGCAGGTAGTCCGAAGGGTTTGATGACTGCCGGCTGCAATCATTTCGCCCTCCATAAGCAACACTATCAGGTCGAAATCCTTAACAGGCTTAATTTTTTGGGTTACTGAAACAAGCGTAATATCAGGATAATTGCTGATTACATTTTGAAGAATTCGTTTTTCCGTTTGCAGATCGACCCGCGAGGTAAAGTCATCGAGCAGGAGAATTTTAGGGTTCAATGCCAGGGCGCGCGCCAGCATTATGCGCTGCTTCTGACCTCCCGACAAGCTTGTTCCACGCTCTGAAACTACGGTGTCAAGTTTTTGAGGCAGAGTTCTTATAAATTCCGTTAAGCCGGCTGTGTGGATTGCTTTCTCCAGTGAACTGTCTGTAACGGTGTTGCTGAATGCAATATTTTCTCTCAGGCTCATATTAAAAAGCACACTGTCCTGGAAAACAAAACCAATTTGATTGTAGACGTTCTCCCTGTTGTAATCGTCAACATTTACCCCGTCGAATTCTACTGTGCCTTCATCCGGTTTCACAAGACCGGTAAGAAGGTACAGCAGCTGGCTTTTACCGGCTGCCGTCGGTCCTATTATGGCTGTACGTGTGCCGGCTTTTATTTCGAAGGAAACACTTTGCAAAGCCGGTTTTCCGTCATACCTCACAGTGACATTATTAAATCTGATGCTGCCCTGAAGGGGCTTGTCAATGGTGCCGGCAACTTCTGAATCAGGGGCTTTCATAACATTGTCGATTCGTTCATACGATGCCGTAGCCCGGGCGATTAAGTTGCTCATAAATCCGATAACAATAATCGGAAAGATGAGCAGCGAAACATAACTGTTAAAGGCTGCAAAATCTCCGAGCGACAAATTTCCTGAAATTACCAGATGGCCACCAAGGGCAAGAATTGTCAGCGTAGCCATATTTGCAACAAAAGTGATAAGCGGGATAAGTGTTGCAAACAAGGTTACTATTGAAATCCCCAAATCGCGGGCTTCGGTGCTTGCAGCCATAAACTTCCTGTATTCCGATTGTTGGGCATTGAGCACCCTTATTACGGCTGCTCCCAATATGCTTTCATTGATTATCCTGTTTAACCAATCGACGACCTCCCTGCTCTTTTTGAAATAAATCCTTACCCGTTTTAATACAAAACTGAATGAAATACCAATTACTGGAATCATCAAAATCACCGGCAGCGCCAGTTTCCAGTTAATGGTAATCAGCAGCACACTGGTGCCGAGAATCATAAAGGCTGACGATACAATGGAGGTGACTGCCTGCGAAACAAAAAGCTTTACGGAATCCATGTCGGAGGTAAGATTTGTCAGCAGTTTTGAAGGATTGGATTTCTGAATAAAAGAATAGCTCTGCCGCGATATTTTTTCAGAAAGCTGCTTGCGGAGATCAAAGCTCACCCGTTCGGAGGCATACGTTTGAACAACCATTTGCAACAGTGAAAAAACAAAAATTACTGCTACTGCAAATAGAAATTGCAACAGGATATTTTTCAGGATAAAATTGCCGGCAGTGTAGGAATCGATGCCATGGGATATTATTTTTGGAATTACCAGGTTGGCAGCATTTCCCAAAAGTGCAAACAGAACAAGCAACACCACCAAAAACTTATACGGTTTTAGCAGAGAAAAGATATTTGATTTTATCTTTTTCTGATTTGCTTTTCCTTTATTAATAATTGCCATTTTATCAGGAGATCATTTTAACTGCAAAATAAGCCAAAATCATGACGATATGAATTCAAGCCTATAGATAAGGTTGATACTCTGAAATGATTTGTCCTATTATGTTCTTGTTACAAGTGATATAAGGTTGAAGTTTTTACTTCCCAATTCATAAATATTTGAGATTCAAAATAAACTTTAGTCGTTTAATGCCCGGAATTTGGTTTTTGCCTGATGAAATTTTTTTAATCTTCAATTTGCTTTAAATAATATTACAGGTAAACTTTAACGAACAGCTATCTGTAAAACCCACTGCTCTTAAATTGATTGTTGTTTGGTGCAACTGTTTCAGAGTACTGATTTGTAGTGCAAACGTACATTATATACCTTTAATCAAACCACCATCCACCACCAGACTAGCCCCGGTTATGTAGGATGCTGCATCCGACAGTAAAAATGCACCTGCTTTGCCAAACTCTTCAATTGTTCCGTACCTTCCTAAAGGGATGCCCGATTCATGCTGTTGTTTAACCTGTTCAACCGGTATACCTTGTTTTTCCGAAAGGTTATTGTCGAGTGTTTTTACGCGGTCGGTATCAAAGCGGCCAGGTATAAGATTATTTACCCTGATGTTTTCATCGGCCAGCTCATTGGCCAGGCTTTTTACAAGACTTGCTACCCCTGAACGAAACACATTCGACAACAGCAGGCCATTTATCGGCTCTTTTACTGACATTGATGTAACAGTTAAAATAGAGCCTCCCCCTCCTGAACGCATATGGGGCAGCACGCCCCGAATCAGCCGTACTGCACTCATAAGCGTAAGGTTGTATGCTGAATGCCAGTCGTCATCAGAGAAATCATCGAAATTACCCGGGGGCGGACCTCCTGCATTCACTACCAGTCCGTCGATACGTTCAAAGGCTTGTGCTGCCTCATCTACCCATGCTTTTATGGAACCCGCATCTGAAGCATCGAATACCGAGGCAAGCACTGCAGCACTCGTTGCTTCCCTTAATTTTTGTGCTGCAGCTTCCACATGTTCCCGGTTGCGGCTTGCTATACAAACTGCAGCTCCATTGCGGGCCAGCTCTTGTGCAATTCCAAACCCAAGCCCTTTGCTGGAAGCAGCGACCATAAATACCTTTCCTTTTATATTTATATCCATAATTTTTAAAAATACAAATCACAAAATACAAATCACAAATAAGTAGCAGAAGACAAATTTCAATCTTAAAAATCCAAATTACCGATTTTAAAATTGAGGTAACACATTAATCTGGGGTTTGTTTTTTATAAATCTTCCATTTGTTTTTTACAAGCTTGTTACTTGTTATTTATAATCTCATTATTTGTTATTTGTAAGTTTGATATTTGTTATTTGTAAGTTTGATATTTGTTATTTGTAATCTTGTTATTTGTTTTTTGCTAATTGTTATTTTCATACTTTATGAGTGCATATGTAGCAAAGGAGGCCAGCCAATGTGCCCCTGCATATTCACCCGAATCCATTTTATCGTAGCTGAAGTTAAAGTGACGGATTCCCAAATCAAACATTTTTTGATTCCCAAGTGCATTGCCCATTTCAAAAAGGCACCATGCACGGCTGAAGTTAAGTCCGTCGAGATGTGCAAGTTTGCCATCGCTGCGGTCGGTTACCACGGCAGGCTCCAGAAACTTGTCCGGGTTTTTTTCAAACCCCGGCAGGAACTTTTTAAGCCATTTTTTATATTCCTTCTTAGGCAACACTTTTTGCATTAATGCCGCTTCCTGCAGGCAGGGCGACAGGAAATCAAATCCGCCCGGCTCCCAGGTGAGCGGACAACTCTCATCATTAATAAAATAAACCCGCGCTTTTTCTTCTATTTTTTGTGCCAGTGCGGAATCATATTTCCGGGCATAATCGTAGGCAAACGACATTCCGAAGGCAACATTTGTATGCTCTCCCACGCGTATGGGGTAAATAAGTTTATCGAGAAACTCAATAAATTTAGCCGACACCAGCTCCGTAAGCGGCTTCAGGTTTTTCTGCATTTCCCTTGCTTCAGGCGAATCCCACTCCTGTAATGCCTCGTCAAGTTTCAGCAGCCATGCCCAGCCATAGGTTCGCTCAAAGTCTTTGTTGTGCTCATCATCGAAATACTCCACTTCCTTCAGGATATTTTCACGGGTGATGTTCTTTTTTAGCTTAGTTAAAATCTCATCGCTATGTTCGAATTCAGGAAAAGTTTTTAATAGGATAACAAGTGTCCAATGTCCGTGAACCGATGAGTGCCAGTCGAAACAACCATAAAATGCCGGGTGCAGTTCGCGGGGGGGCGACAGGTAACTGTCGTTACCCAATACATGTCCCGGTTTATTTGGATACTCTTTGTCGATACAGTCGTAGGCAAAGTGGTACAGGTAACCTGCTTTTTTTTCGTCAAAGATCAGGGAATTTCTGTCTTCGTTATTTTGTGCATGAGTTGCAAGGGCCATGAAAATACAGATTATAGGTAATAAACGCATCATGAATAACTTTTTTCCGAAAATACAAAATTTATTGGTTTCAAGAGAAAGAGCATTGGGCCCGGCTCTGCTAAACCGGCATGAAAGAGTGGGGCTAAAGCACGGGAGAGGAGATTGTAAGTTTGATTGTTGCCACCAGCATGAAAGCTGGGGATAGTAACCCCTTGGGGCAAGGCATCCAATCAGCCATGCCAGGAATTATAACCCCAATATTTACCTGGGGGATTATACCTCACGGAGCTTCCACTTGCCCTTTCTGAAAAGAAGCCAGGCAATGACGGCCAACAGGCTCTCGGCTGAAACAATGGCTATGCTTGCACCTTTTAGTCCCATATCAAAGGTGATGGCCAGCAGGTATGCAAGCGGAATTTCTACAAGCCAGAAGCAGAGCAGGTTTATTTTTGTTGGGGTGAATGTATCACCGCTGCCGTTAAATCCTTGTATGAGAACCATGCCCAGGGCATAGAAAATAAAACCGTAACTGATGATGCGTAATGCCATTGCTCCGAATTCAACTACGGCTTCATCGGCGATGAAAAGCCTTATGAAGAAATCAGGAAACAAGGCCATTATCAATCCAATTATTCCCATGAACGTCATGTTTGCATACCCTGTAATCCAAACTGATTGTTCTGCTCTTTGCGGATGTTTGGCTCCAAGGTTCTGACCCACCAGAGTGGATGCTGCATTGCTGAGGCCCCATGCGGGCAAAAGTGAAAACAAGATGATACGTATGGCGATGGTATATCCTGCCAGTGCATCCGGTCCGCTGACCGAAATTATACGTACCAAAAAAATCCAGCTTGATGTGGCCACCAGGTTTTGCAATATGCCGCCACCCGAAATTTGCAGCAACTCCAGCATCACCTTTACTTTTATTTGTATGCTCTGCACATACAGTTTTATTCGGTGGTTTCCCCTGAAGAGCAGGTAAAACTGGTATATAACCGCCAGTCCACGGCCGATTGTTGTAGCAATGGCAGCTCCCGCAAGGCCCAGTTCAGGAAAGGGGCCAATACCAAAAATAAGCAACGGGTCAAGAACCAGGTTTATCAGGTTGGCAAACCACACCACGCGCATTGAAATGGCAGCATCACCTGAGCTGCGGAATACCGCATTAATAATGAAAAGCAACATCACTACGGCATTGCCTCCAAAAATGATAGCCGGATAAAGAGCTCCTTCTTCAGCCATTGTTTCCGAAGCCCCCATTAGAATAAGGAATTCTTTTGCAAAGAAAAGGCCCGGCAAGGCAATTATGAATGAAATAAAAATTCCTGCAAGAATAGCCTGGAAAGCAACAACGCCTGCTTCCTGTTTTCGCTTTTCACCAATGCGTCGAGCTACAAGTGCTGTGGTGGCTACACTTAAGCCTGAAGCTACTGCATAAACAATTGTCATTACCGATTCGGTAATGCCTACAATGGCTACAGCTTCTGAACCCAGCCTGGAAACGAAAAAAATATCTACTACGGCAAATATCGATTCCATAAGCATTTCCAGTACCATAGGCACTGCAAGAATCAATATGGCATGCCCAAGAGGGGCTTTTGTGAAATCACGTTCAGTGCCCCCAATCGATTCTTTAATGTCTTTCCAAAAGGATTTTAACCGGTCAGTATCGATGCCAATGAAACTTTTGTTTTTTAACTTGATTCCCGACATTGTATCCCTTTTGAATTTGATGCTTATGTAATTCTTTTGGAACTTGCATTTTATGAAAAAAGCCGTGTTGCTTAACGCAGAGTAAGGTTTCGCAAGAGCAGCAGCGGCAAATATACAGAATTATTTTTTTTGAATCTGGCTGTTACAAGCTGTGCCCGATTATTTTTAATATCTGCTGAACCCTGCTTTCTGTTTGTCTGTTATTGTTTTCAAATCGAACCCGTACTAAGAATGAGATACATTTTATTTGCCGGCCTGACTTTTCTTATTATTTTTTCATGTACCCCTACTGATAAATCTCCGGAATATGTTACCTACAGGACTCTTCCTGAAGGTGCCGGTATTCAGTATGAAAAAAGAGATTTTTATGATAATCGTCCGGGGAACCCTGTCGAAGGAAACCATCCGGCACTGGATAGCCTGGCAAGGCTAAGGCTCAAATTTTTCGACCCGAAGGACCAGTTTGAATCAGACCGGTTCCGGTTTTTTTGGAATAAATTCAGACAAGAGGTGAGAAACAGGGAATTATCAGAAGAAGAAGCACTTTTATGGTTCAATCTTACCGGGTTTCTTTTTCAAATTACCGGCGATGCCATGGTTGCTGAAGAGCTTGAACGCCTTGTATATCAATATTTTTTTGCAACCCCTGGTATGCCGCCCGATTCGCTTATTTTGCCTTATGTGTTTACACGAAATACCGATTTTATTCATTTAAACCTGTACCTTCCGGCCTCAATACATTTTGAGCATTCATTGGGAGGAAACATAACGGTGAACCTGGAAACCGATTTCCCGGAAACGGATACTGCCCGCATTAACTTTAGTATGGAAACAAAACAATATATGGAAGTTTATGTGCGTATTCCCTCATGGGCAGAAGATGCTTCCGTCACTGTGAAAGGAGTTAAATACCTCGCTAACCCCGGAAGTTACAGTAAAATTGCAAAAAAATGGAAAGAAGGTGACGTTGTGGAGGTGGAAATCCCCTTGGATAATTTACCTCCATATATGAAACCCGGTAGTTAGTTATACTGGCGCATTGATTAGTAAATGACCATATAATGCTGTCAATCATTATTATTTTATCTGAAGAGAAGAAACAGTCAGATGAATATCTATTTTTATATTTTTGTAGCTGGAGTAGTCTCATTGATAAAATGAATCAGAAACATTAAAAAGCGTCCCTGATGGTTAAGAATATCATTCATTCGGAAAATTTGGATTTTCGAGGCTATTCATGGGAATGCTTTTCAAATTATAAAGTAGAATGTAATGAAAAAACTAATCCTTTGTTTATCGATTGCTGTTATTACAGCCTGTACAACCAAAACTGAAAATGAAATTGAAATGCCTTACAACGAATCGGATTTTGAAGCAGTGATTGACGGGAAGCAAACCCGGATGTTCACTATGAAAAATGCCTCCGGAATGGTGGTTACTCTTACCAATTACGGAGCAAAAATCATTTCAGTTTATGCTCCCGACACTGAAGGAAACTTTGCTGATGTAGTACTGGGATTTAATTCTATTGATGAGTATCAAAAATACGGTGCAAGTCACGGAGCTGTTGTTGGCCCTTTTGCAAACCGTATTGCCGGTGCACAATTTACAATTGATGGTGAAACATACAATCTGCCGGTGAATAACGGGGAAGCCACTTTGCATTCCGGCCCTGATAGCTGGTACCGGAAAGTGTGGGATTATGAGCAAAATGGAAATGTTACAGTATTTTCTCTTGAAAGCCCTGATGGTGAATTTGGCTTTCCCGGAAATAAAAAAGCCAAAGTGACCTACACTTTAACCGATGAAAATGAACTCCGCATAGATTATGAAGTAACTACCGATAAACCTACGCATATTAATCTTACCAACCATAGTTATTTTAACCTGAGAGGTGAAGGCAACGGTGATATTCTTGATCATATTCTGGTAATCAATGCCGGCAAGTCAACTCCGGTAAAAGATGAAAGCATGATTCCAACAGGAGATATAGTGGATATTAGTGGAACATCGCTCGATTTTACCAGTCCAAAAGCTATAGGCGAAGAAATTGATGCCGATCATCCCCAGCTTAAATACGGTGCGGGTTACGATTTTAATTATGTGATTGATAAGGAACCCGGTGAACTGGCATTTGCTGCCAGCGCATTTGAACCTGAAAGCGGCCGGTACATGGAGGTTTTTACTACCGAACCCGGGGTTCAGCTCTATACCGGTAACCATTTAAGCGGAAAAGAAATCGGGAACAGCGGACAACCTTATACTGAACGAACAGGATTCTGCCTGGAGACTCAACATTTCCCTGATAGTCCGAATCAGCCTGATTTTCCGTCCACTTTACTAAAACCGGGTGAAATGTATAATTCAACAACAATTTATGCGTTCTCTATCAGGTAAAGGCATAAACTAATCGTTCCTGCTTATCGAAATATTCGACATTAAATTGGGAGTCATATAACTTTAACCTGACTAATGGACGCTGAAAAGTACGGGGAAAGTTGGTTTAAAAATACATTTGATCAGAATTATCAGTTTGTCCTGAATTATCTGTTTTATCTTTCAGGTGATGCTGAATTGTCAGAAGATCTGACACAGGATGTTTTTTTGCAATTATGGGATAAACGCCGGAGTGTTGAAGAAAAAACGCTTCGGTCTTACCTTTTTACAATAGCCCGGAACTGTTTTTTAAAGAACATACGCAGACAGAAATATGACTTGAAATTCCGTTCTTCATTTTTCGAAAATGTTGAAAATGAGTCTCCCGACTATATTCTGGAGATGAAGGAATTCGATGAAAAGCTGCAGAAATCGTTGGCCGCGCTTCCCGAAAAGTGCCGCGTGGTATTTTTAATGAACAGAATTGATGGTTTGAGTTACCGGGAAATTGCCGAAGCTCTTGGGGTGAGCGTTAAGGCAGTAGAAAAACAGATGAGCAAAGCTCTTTCTATACTCCGTGAGAAAATTGGGGGAAAGCTTTAGTTATGGAAATTGAGATGTTTAAAGCGAAAGAGAAGCGGGAGCTTGAGGTTAACCTAAGCTTCTGTTTAAGTTGTGTGGTTTTCTTTTTTCTTATGCTGCTGTTTAATCAGGGGAAAGCCCAACAGGATATTTCTGAAGCTTCTGGCGATAAACCTTTAACTGTTCTGCTGGAAGATGTCTCACAAATGTGGGGCGCCCGATTTGCCTATGATGCGGATTCTTTTAAAGATATAAAAACAAATTTTATCTTTAAGGACAGCACATTAGAGCAGTTTTTTAAATATCTGAAGGAAGAACATCAAATTGACTGCAAGCAGATAGACGGCACCTGGCTTCTGATAAGAAAAGTTGTTTCTGTGCCGGAACCTGTTGCTATTCCCAGGACGCGGCAACTGGAGTTGTATGGTTATGTTCGCGATGCCCAAACAGGTGAAGATCTTATCTACTGCAACATTGCAGCTGAAGGAAACAAGGGGGGGATGACCAATGAACTTGGCTTTTTTAATTTCATTGTACCGGAAAGCGATTCAGTACGGGTGCTTGTAAGCCACCTGGGATATCAGCGGCTGGATACTTTAGTGCCGGTTAATGAACAGGTTGTTTTTCATTTGAAGCCCTCTGCTATAATGGTTGATGTTATAAAGGTGGTGCATTATGAAAGCCGCGTCTTACAGGCGTCGCCAAGACCGGAGAAAGTAGCATTTAATCCGCTGAAGGCAGCATCGGTTCCACGAATTGCAAACGATGATATGGGTAATGCATTGTTATTGATTCCGGGAGTGGATTTTATTCATGGCGGCACCTCTGGTCTTTCAATCAGGGGAAGTGAACCTACCGATAACCTTGTGCTTTTTGATGGTATTCCCGTACTTGAGACCAGCCATTTGTTGGGAAATATGAGTGTGCTGAATGCCAAATTTGTTCAGCAGGCATTTGTATCGCGCGGAGGATTTGATGCAGGATATGGCGGGCGGGTTTCCGGATTGATTGAACTTACCGGTAAATCGGGCAAGAACAATAAACCTTATCTCGATCTGTCGGCAAATCTGCTGAATACAAATGTTCTTGCTAATGTGCCGGTAACCGAAAAATTATCAGTAACTGCTGCCTGGCGCCGCTCTTTTATCGACAGTTGGCAGAATTACCTCTACTTCAGATTAATTGATGATGTTGTTTCTTCGGAACAAAATCCTGTAACTTCTACAATCATTCCACTGGTAAAATTTCAGGATGTGAATGCTAAAATCAGCTTTCATCCGGCCGAAAATTTTGAAATGAACCTAAACCTGCTTTATGGTAACGATAATCAGAAAAGAGATTTTGAATTGTTGCAGACTAAAGATTTCTACCGCAATGAAAATACGCAAAGTGAAAGTTTAGGATTAAGCCTTAACTTAAACTGGCAGGCCTCGCCCCATTGGTTCCATACTTTTACAGCAGGATTCTCAAAATTGGAAAAAAGCAGTGTTGATGAGACCGGTGAATTGCAAACTTTGACCGATACCATAGTGAGTCCGGGACAAGGTCAGGGTAAAGGGAAAGGATTGGCTAAAACCCGTGAAAGAACATATACGCGGGAAATCCATGATATTGATAACGGCTTTAATAAAGTTGAAGAATACCGTGCAGAATGGAAATCACAGCTTAAATCCGGCATATTCACCAGTGAGGCTGGAATTGGAGGGACTTTCAACAGGTATGGCTACGATTTTTTTGCAAGCCGTTTATACGATGATTTGCAGATAGATTCTATTTCAAGCAGCAGCGAGTTAATTCTTCTTAACGGGTTCATTCAGCAATACATCGATCCGTCTCCATTGCTTTCGTTCAGGTGGGGAATCCGCACCAATTATGATCCTTCACGTAACACGTATTTCTGGCAACCTCGTGGTGCGGTTGAATTCAAACCTGCAGAAAATATGAAGCTCTATTTTCTAACCGGTGTTTATTACCAGTTTCTGTCAGGCATCAGAAGATTCGACAGCGAAGGTCATTTCAGCCGCATATGGTTTTTACCAGAAATGGAAGGAAAAGGCATCGTTTCAGGAAAGCATTACATCATTGGAGCCAAATTTCATAAACACGGATGGTTTGCAGATTTTGAAGCCTATCATAAAAACTCCGGGGGAAAAGTAAATATGTTTGCGGAGTTAAATCAACAGGGAAATAACCAGAATGTTTCCTACGTCCTGAGAGAAGGCAAAGAGCAAAAGAAAGGAATCGACCTGTTTTTGCAAAAGAAACATTTTATCTTCAACCATATGGCAGCATATTCATATTCAGTTTCAGAAGAGCAGATAAATGGATTTTTTGGTAACCAATGGTATCCCGGTTATAACGACCGCACTCATCGCCTGAAGCTGACGGAAATGCTAAGCTGGAAAACCTGGTCATTAACAGGCAGCTGGCAATGGGCAAGCGGGTTGCCCATATACAGGCATGTATTAAACCAGGAAAAGGAGGATTTTGTGCGTTCTGCTGATTTTTCCCAGGTGAACATGGCCCTTGTTAAATCATTTAAGAACAAGTATTTTTTATTAAATGCAGGAGCATCGCTGCTTAATGTATTTAACCGTTCAAATATTGTAGAGGTAAATTACCTTCGTTTTTCTTCCGATGCAGGCTCTATGACGGTAAGATCCGATGTTTCAGCCCTTGGCACTACTCCGGTATTCTTTATTGACATTAAATTTTAACCGGTTATAATTTTATTTGACAAACGGGGTAGGGTATTACATTCCTGATGGATATACTAATTGTTGAATGCAGATAAATTTTGGCATTTTTTATAAAATGAAAAAAAGAGAAAATAGCGGGCACGATATTCCCCAAAAAGCTGAACGGCTGTTAAAAAGCTACAAAGTAGATACACGTTCAGAGAAGGATGAGGTATTTCGTCAGCTAATGGATAAAATTGAAGAAAAAGAACAGAAACCGGCAAGGAAAATTTCCTGGTACATAACTGCTGCTGCTTCTGTTGCTGCCACTGCTGCAATCCTGATTGGCTTTTGGTTGTTTACTGCAACTCATACTGTACAGACGGAAAGTGGAGAAGCTTATGCATTCCGCTTACCTGATGATTCGAGAATAGTATTGCATGATGGCAGTTCCCTGTCATACCGCAGGTATTTCTGGAATCGAAATGTAACTCTGACGGGAGAGGCCTACTTTGAGGTCGAAAAAGGTGCAGGCTTTCGTGTGAAAACTAAACAGGGTGAAGTGCAGGTGCTTGGTACACGGTTCCTGGTGAATGAAATGCAAAACCAGTTTACCGTTCAGTGTTATGAAGGTAAAGTAAAAACCAGTTATAAGGAAGATTCATGGATGCTTGAGCCGGGAACCCGTTTTCTGGGCAAAGGCGAATCGGCCCAAAAAGAAACTGTTGTTAATGAAAACAAATATCCTTCGTTTGCCAAATTCAGCGAAAATTTTAAAAATGTTGCCTTGGAAGAGGTCCTGCTTGAATTGGAACAATTTTTTGAAGTAGACATTGATTTGGAGGAAAATTCAGGTAAAAATTTTACGGGAAACATCAGCACCGGCAGCCTGGAAAACGCTCTGCAAATTGTTTGTGAGCCATTACAGTTGAAATACGCTTTTAGAGATAAATACAGAATTATTATTTACTGATTAAAATTTATTAACATGACGCGATTATTTAAAATTACTGCCGGAACAGCTTTTATGCTGCTTTTAGGCTTGATGATGAGTTGCAACAACCTTTCTGAAGATGAATTAGGCCTTGAAAATCAAGGAAAAGGGACCGTAGTTTTTAAAATCACAGATGCTCCTTTTCCGGTTGATTTGGTAGAAGAAGCAAATGTAACCATCGATTGGATAGAATTGCATAAAAATCCAACGGAGGGTTTGGATGAAGAAGCAATTGATGAGGAGGAAGTTATTCTTATCGAATTGGAAGAAGCTGAAACTTATAACCTTCTTGAGCTAAGGAACGGTTTGACAGCAAGTATGGCTGAAATAGACGTTCCTGCCGGTGCTTATGCCGAAATCAGGTTGCATGTTGTTGATGCAGGCATATTGTTAAAAGACGGAACTACTCATAATCTGAAAGTTCCAAGTGGGGATGCCAGCGGAATTAAAATAAAACTTGAACCCGCACTTGACGTGGTTGAAGGCCTGCAGGCTGAAGTGCTAATTGATTTTGATTTAAGCCGTTCGTTTGTTATGCGGGGAAATCCTAACAATAACAATGGTTTTATATTTAAGCCGGTTGTGCGTGCTGTTGCCAACGTTCAAACAGCTGCCGGCGAAATTTCGGGAACAGTTACTTATGACGATGGGAGTCCAATAGGAGAAGCTTCTCTGACTTTATTTCAGGAGGATGAACAGATAACTTCAGCCATTACCGAGGTAGAAGATGGTTTCTATTCAATGCCCGGCATACTTCCCGGAACTTACATCATGCTTCTGGAGGTGGGTGATTATAGTAAAGAAGTACCTGTAACGGTTGAAGCCAGAGTAATAACTGAACTTGATTTTGTTGTTGAAACAGCAGATGAAACAAATACTACCGGAGGTGAAACTGATGGTGAAGGTACTGAAGAAAGTACAGAAGGAAACTAGTGAATAGCTGTTTTTTGTGATTTTTTCTTTTAGGTAAGGTGGGGTTTTATACCAAAGAGGCGCTTAAACGGCGCCTCTTTTTGTTCCGGATATCTGTACCTGATGATTTACTTTTTTGCAATCTGCCTGCACTCTGCAGCTGATTTAAACAGCTGCAACCCCTAACTTTTGTCATATTCATATATTTTCCTGAAAATATTCACCTTACAATTCAGCACCTACCGGGCTGCCAAAAATTATTAATACAAATTAAAAGATGATAGGATTCGCTGCTTGCCGGTAACCTGACCGGTGATTAATTTGAATCTTATTCCCGATGAGAACATCGACATGAGGTCATATCTGCTCCTTTTTTCAGACCTGCATTCACCGTTCATTCTCCATGTTTAATTGAATTTACATTGAATTTGGTACGCCCCATGTATGGAGAATGTATGTTGTATGTTTAATCAGGGATCCTCGAAACAAATAATTAACTGGGAGAACCGCACGTTATTTTTTAGTTGCATGAGCAGTTGTGAAAATTTAATACAGGCGAAATTTTTGTAGTAATGAGCGATTAAACCTGTTTAAACGTATATTGGAAGCAAGGTGGAAGAGGTTTAATCAATTTTTATTCTTCTGGCAAACCAAAATTTTATACTTTCGTCGTATAAATTTTCATCTTTTTTGAGAAACACCGGGATATTTATATGCAAAAGAAGGTTGTTGTAATTACAGGTGCATCATCAGGTATCGGAAAAGCATTGGCTGAAAAATATGCCAGTGAGGGCTGGGACCTTGTTTTAGCTGCCCGCAGGGAGGACCGGCTGAAAGAGCTGGAAGAAAAATTTGGGCAGTCGCGGGCGCTTGCAGTTAAAACTGATGTAACCGTTGAAAGCGACTGCCGCGAATTGATTGAAAAAGGAATACGAAGGTTCGGGCGCATTGATGTTTTGATAAATAATGCCGGTATATCAATGCGGGCGCTGTTTCACAATACCGAGCTTAGTGTGCTGCGGCAGGTGATGGATGTCAATTACTGGGGCACCGTTTATTGTACTAAATTTGCATTGCCCCATCTGCTTGAAACAAAAGGTTCGCTGGTGGGAGTGATTTCCATTGGCGGCTATCTTGGTCTGCCCGGACGAAGCGGTTATTCAGCTGCCAAGTTTGCTGTCAGAGGTTTTTTACAAACTATCCGTACCGAAAACCTTAAAAACGGATTGCATGTGCTTATTGCAGCGCCCGGATTTACTGCTTCCGAAATCCGGAAAAATGCCCTTGTTGCCAATGGCCTTCCGCAGGGAAATACTCCGCGGAACGAAAACAAGATGATGTCGGCCGAAGCTTGTGCTGCTCATATTTTTAAGGCCATCCAGAACAGAAAGCGTGAGCTGATTTTGACCTTCCTGGAAGGGAAATTTACAGTGTTTCTTGCCAAATTCTTTCCCTCTTTTATCGATAAATTGTCCTACAAAATGTTTGCCCGTGAACCCGATTCACCTTTTAAATAAATAGTAATACCTGCCCCTGTGACACTTATTAAGATGCAAATTTTTGTACTTTTATGTTTGGTATAATTAAATGAATTACGATATGGAAGACTTACCTGCAGGAACGCGTGTGAAACATCCCCGGTATGGTGAGGGAATTGTCAGCAGGGATAAACTGACAGCGTGGGAAATCTTTTTTGAAAAAGGGGGGAAGATGGAAATTACCAAAAGGAATCCAGACTTAACAGTCCTTGAAAAAAAAGAAGGTGAAGCTGTAAAAACAGGAATTAATCTTTCTGAAATTGAAAATGTGCTAAAGTACGTTCTCGATCAGTACAGTGCTCTCAATGAAGTGGTACCGCTTGGTGATAAGTGGATAGGCGGCACTTTGCTGTTGCAACCGGCCAACACCGATCTGAAGCCTAAGGAAATTCCGGTAGAAGCATTCTTTCATAAGATTATCATGTTGCGCGACCGCCTTCGTGTACTGGAGCAGAACATCAACAGCCATAGTGTCCTTTCCGATGAGGAAAAGGTGAATCTTCAGCAATACATTACCCGGATATATGGCTCTCTTACCACATTTAATGTTCTTTTTTCCGACAAAGCTTATTATTTTGTTGGCTCTAAATCAAAATAGGATGAAAGCTTATTTAATGTCGATAGTTTTTTTAATAAGTACATCAGTTTTGAAATCGCAGGACATTACATTAAAAGTCTGGCCCGACGGAGCCCCCAATCATAACGGGATGAATGAGCCGGAAGAGAAATTTGACGGGATCAGGGTCCGCAATGTATCGGAAGCGGAGATGTATGTTTTTCTTCCTGAGAAGGACAAGAATACAGGGGCTGCAGTTGTTATTTGCCCCGGGGGAGGCTATTGGATTGAGGCAATGGACCACGAAGGTTTCGAGATGGCCGAATGGCTTAAGGGAAAAGGTGTTGCCGGTATTGTACTTAAGTACAGGCTACCCTACGGGCACGCTGAAATTCCTTCGGGAGACGCGCGTCAGGCCATGCGTATTGTAAGGGGAAATGCCGCCAAATGGGGAATCGATCCCCGAAAAGTAGGTATAGCCGGTTCATCGGCTGGAGGTCACCTGGCTTCTACTGTTGGCACCCGTTTCGATAGTGGCAGCAGTGAGGTAACCACTGCTTTTCATAACATAAGCAGCCGTCCCGATTTTATGTTGCTGCTGTATCCGGTAGTCACCTTCAGGGAGGAATTCGGACATATGGGGTCACGGAAAAATTTGATTGGTGAAGGCAACGACTGGGAACTGGTTGAAAAATATTCAAATGAGCTTCATGTCACTCCTGATACACCACCCACATTTTTGGTCCTTGCCGATGATGATAAGGGAGTGGTTCCCCGTAATTCGGTTGAATTTTACCTGGCACTGAAGGAAAATAATGTTCCTGCCGAAATGCATATATTCAGCCAGGGGGGCCATGGCTTTGGCATGAATAAAAAAAACCTGCCTGTTGACCGGTGGCCCGAATTGTTTTACGACTGGCTCAAGGCTTTAAATGTAATAGATTAGATGCAATCAACTCATCCTTTTAATGTATTCCGGTACTGTCCGAAATGCAGTTCTTCCCGCATTGGCGCTTCGGGCGAACGTTCGCTGTTGTGCCCCGATTGCGGATTTCAGTATTTTGTGAATTCAGCTGCCGCTGTAGCTGCCCTGGTAACTGATGAAAAAGGCAACCTTTTGCTTACTACCCGTGGTGTGGAGCCACATGTCGGTATGCTTGATTTGCCCGGAGGATTTATTGATCCTGGAGAGACGGCCGAGGAGGCTGTTGTCCGCGAATTGTATGAAGAACTGGAAATGAAAGTGAATTCTGTAAGTTATATTGGTTCTGCAACAAATGAATACGTGTATGCCGGATTCAGTGTGTTCACTCTCGATCTGGGGTTTAGGGTAATTCCTGAATCGTTTGAAGATTTGACTCCAATGGATGATATCCGCGATTACCGTTTTTATGCCTGGGATGAAATCGATTTTAATAAAATCCCAGCCCCTTCTATTCGTAAATTTGTAAATCAATATTTTAAACGATGAATGAAATTCGTCAACGGCTGAAAGCATTACGCATGGAATTGCTCAGGCGCAACCTTGATGCCTGGTACATTTCGGGTACCGACCCACATGCCAGTGAATACCTGCCTGAAATGTGGCAGACCAGAAAGTACATTTCAGGATTTTCAGGCTCTTATGGGGTGGTTGTTGTTGCTCAGGAGGAGGCTGCTCTCTGGACCGATTCACGATATTTTATTCAGGCGGAAGAACAACTGAAGGGCTCAGGATTTAAAATGATGAAGCTGCGCGTTCCGGATGCCGTTTCACCTGAAGCCTGGCTCAGTAAAAAACTTACAGCCGGAAGCAAGGTGGGATTTGATCCGCAGACGCTTTCTGTTTCCGGATACCGTAATCTGGCAGGAAGTCTGCAAACTGCAGGCATAACTGCCGTTGAAACGCCCGACCTGTTTGAGAAAATATGGGAGAACAGGCCCGCATTGCCCAAAAATCCTGTTTTTGAACTGGAGGCTATGGTAACGGGTTCGACCCGAAAGGAGAAGCGGGAGGTCCTGATATCAGAGCTTAAAAAGTTGAATGCCGATTTTCAGGTAATCACTGCCCTCGATGAACTGGCATGGCTTTTTAATCTTCGCGGTTCCGATATTGCTTACAACCCTGTGTTCACAGGTTATGGCATTGCAGGTAAATCGGGGTGGATGCTTTTTGTTGATCCTCAAAAAGTCCCTACCGACTTGAAGCTTCGGCTTGAAAAGGAAAAAATCATGCTTTTACCCTACGATTCGTTCTTCCCGTGGCTGCAAACGGTTCGTGGAAAGAGAGTTTTTCTTGACTCCTCCTCGGCAAGTTATGCTGTTTTAAGTGCTCTGCAGTCCGAGAATAAGATTGTTGAAGGTTTGTCGCCCGTGGCTTTGTTAAAAGCACAAAAAAATAAGACAGAATTGAATGGATTTAAGGAGGCCATGAAGAAAGACGGAGTCGCTTTGGTGGAGTTTCTCTTCTGGTTGAGGGAGAATGTAGGAAAGAATATAGTTACCGAATATACTGCCGGAGTGAAGCTGGCCGAGTATCGCTCACAACAGGAAGGATTTGTTGGTGAAAGCTTTGCGCCTATTACCGGCTATCGTGAGCACGGGGCCATTGTCCATCTTAATGTTGATGAACAGAATGCCCTTAGCCTGGAGCCGGAAGGCATCCTGCTGTTTGATTCCGGGGGTCAGTATCTGCAGGGTACAACCGATGTTACACGCACCGTTTTACTCGGTGAGGTTACGTCGCAGCAAAAAACTGATTTTACGCTTGTTTTGAAGGGGATGATTGCCCTTTCGCGGGCCAAATTTCCGGCAGGTACCAAAGGATGCAACCTCGATGTACTGGCAAGGATTGCGCTTTGGCAACAAGGACTTAATTATGGTCATGGCACAGGGCACGGTGTCGGGCATTTTCTGAACGTACATGAAGGCCCTGCTTCAGTGAGGCAGGAATACAATGAAGTGCCCTTGCTGCCGGGAATGGTGCTTTCGAACGAACCGGGGCTATACAGGCAAGGGGAATATGGTATACGCATCGAGAACATGATAGTTTGTGTGGAAAGGGAGGAAACCGGATTTGGCAAATTCCTGGGCTTTGATACACTAACGCTTTGCCCCATTGACACCCGATTAGTTGATTTCAGTCTGCTGGCTTCTGAAGAGCGGCAATGGCTTAATGATTATCACCGGCAGGTTCAGGCTGAGCTGGAGCCACTGGTAAAACCCGGGCTGAGGGTTTTTTTAAAGGAGCTGACAAAAGAGATATGAGGCTATATGCAGTCTGCAGGAGTATATTCGGCTAACGGCTGATAGGCACTGTACTCCCACGAAGAGATCTCATAACCCCAGCTTTTAAGCTGGGGGTACCCTGCAGCAAGACCATCTTCTCTCCTGTGCTTTAGCACCCATCCATGATTTTACCTATATGGAGGTAATATCCCGGCATACGTACTGACTATAATCATTCGGCCTGGCAGGGCGAAATCTTTATCAGATGGTGGGTGTTGATAATCCGCATGATTATGGATCGCAGGTGCAAGGAAGGAACTCTGGGAGGGAGTGGTGCGTTAGCTGTCAGGCCCCCAGCATAAATGCTGGGGTTATTATTTAGGCCGGCGGAAGGCCCATCGCATAAATGCTGGGGTTATTATCCACATCGTGAGTGGATTGCTGTCAGGCCGCCGGCATAAATGGCAGGGTTATTATCCGGCACGGTGGAATGGTGCATCTGCTAGAGCCCTGGTAAATTGTTGTATCGTTTCAGCGGAATGAAAAGCAGAGCTCCATTGATAACAAATGCAGCAATGATGATCAGATTACCTGTAAGCTGCGCATCTCCCAATGAAACGATTTTTCCTGCCAGGGCTGTAAAGCCACCCAAAAGCATGGCGGCTGTAAGCTGTGTCTTTACTACTTTTCTTTGAAGCAATCCGCTCACCATGGGAACCACAAATGCGCCTGAAAAGAAGGAGAGGGCCAACAGCAGTGACTGTAATATGGAGGTTACAAACAATGCGATTACAATGCTAAAGATTCCCATTATCATTATCAATACCCGAGTAAGGCGAAATCCTTTTTTATCTTCCATATTGCTGTGAAACAGTTCGCTGAGAATAAGTGAAGAGGTGAGCAGAGTAGTATCGGCCGATGACATCACCGCCGATAGCAGGGCTGCAATGAACAGGCCGTAAAACCAGCCGGGAAGCAGATGCCGTGCAAACGACATGATTTCAGGGCTGCCGATTTGTGCAGAATAAACTCCCAAAAAGGTGAGGCCGAAGGAAACAGGAATTAAAATTACAGCTACAACAAGTATGCTGCGGGTAGCTGTTTTCTCATCTTTAGCGCAAAATACCCGGGAATAGATATCAGGTCCTACCACAAAGGTGACGGAGTAAGTAAGCACCAATACAAGCAAATCGATGCCCGTAAATGAATCGTTGAACAAAGCTTCAGTGTTTAATTTTGGCAGTAACGCTGCTGCAGGTGTAGGTGCCGCAAAAAGTACCAGCGCCGTAAGCCCTAAAATTATAAGGACCGACTGTAAGGTATCTGTTTTTAGAATGCTCACCTGGCCTCCAAAAAGGGTATAAACTATAAATACCACACCTGCAAGAATGGCGGCAGTGGAATACTCAATTATTTCAAGGCCGGCAAGGATTTTTGCAGCTGCAATTATCTGGGCTGCTATTATACCCAGCCATGCCAGAGGTATGACCAGGGAGGAAATTATCCGGGCTTTTTCTCCAAAAAAATGGCCAAGCAACCCAGGGAGGGTGAATTTACCATATCTGCTTACATATTTTGCAAGGGGGGCGAGTACGAACAAGCCGAATGCAGCACAAAAAATAAACCATAAGGCAGCCCAGCCAATGCTCCGGCTAAGCTCAATGGTTCCCAAAATGGCCGAGCCTCCAAGTATTGTGGCCAGTAAACTCCCCGAAACAGGCAGTAACCGTCCTTTTTTGCCGGCTATGTAGTAATCGGACGGAGTTTTTATTTTAAACCAGGAATAAAAACCCAGCAGCAGAACAAATAAAAAATAAATTGCCACAAAATATACCGGGTTGCTCATAATGGAATCTTCCTTTCATTAATGCGCCAAATATCGGAAAATCTGATCCAATATTGTATTTTCGCTAAGGATTTTAAAATATATGTGTTATGAAAAGATGGATTTTTAGCCTCCCACTGGTTTTATTATTTTTGTCGGCCTGTAACAAAAATGAGCGGTTATCGCCGCCAACTGCAAAAAAAATACCAGTGGAAATTACTACGCACGGACATACCCGGATAGATAGCTATTATTGGCTGCGTGAACGCGATAACCCGGAAGTTATCGATTACCTGAATGCTGAAAATTCATATAAGGATCAGGTGCTGGCCCATACCCGGCCTCTTCAGGATGAACTGTTTGAAGAAATAAAATCAAAGATTAAGCAGGAAGATGAATCGGTACCTTATAAGAAGAATGGGTATTGGTATTATACACGAACTATACCTGATACGGAATATTATCTTCTATGCCGTAAAGAAGGTTCATTAGATGCCGAAGAAGAAATAATGCTCGATTTAAATCAAATGGCTGAAGGTCATGAATACTTTCAGTTGGGTGGTTCATCTGTCAGTCCCGATAATAAACTGCTGGCTTTCAGTGTCGATACAGTTAGCCGCAGGAAATATACCATTAGATTTAAGAACCTGGAAACCGGTGAAATAATGGACGATGTTATTCCTTTAACGACCGGAAGAATAGTCTGGGCAAACGATAATAAAACGGTGTACTACGTGTTGAAAGATGATGTCACATTGCGTTCTGAACGTGTTATGAAGCACGTATTGGGAAGTTCTTCCGAAGAAGATGAGGAAGTTTTTTATGAGGAGGATGAAACTTTTTCAGTGTTTATCTATAAAACCAAATCGGAAAAATACCTGATAATAGGAAGTGAAAGTACCCTTACCTCAGAGTACAGGTTTTTGGAGGCAGATAATCCTGAGGGTGAATTCCGGGTGATTCAGCCGAGGACGCGTGAGCTTGAATATTCAGTGGAACATTTTGAAGATCATTTTTACATCCGTACAAATCTGGATGCCCAAAATTTCAGGTTAATGCGAACACCTGTTTCCTCTGTCGGAAAAGAGAACTGGCAGGAGGTAATTCCCCACCGTGAAGATGTTTTCATTGCTGATTTCGATATTCTGAAAGATTACCTGGTAGTGTCGGAACGGAAGGAAGGACTTACTGAATTACGGGTTATGCCCTGGAAAGGCGGTTCAGAGCATTACATCGATTTCGAGGAGGATATATATACTGTTTACAGCAACATAAATCTTGACTTTGACACCAAACTGTTCAGGTTTAGTTATACTTCTCTGACAACACCTAATTCGGTATTCGACTACAACCTGGAAACCCGGGAACGTACCTTGTTGAAGGAAGAAGAAATCCTGGGCGACTTTGATAAAAACAATTACGAAACCAAACGCATTTATGCCACAGCAGGAGATGGAACTGAAGTTCCAATTTCGCTGGTTTACCGGAAGGGAGTACAGCGGGATGGCAATAATCCGGCCCTGATTTATGGATACGGCTCTTACGGCATTACTGTGGATCCGACTTTCAGGCTTTCAATTTTACCGTTACTCGACCGTGGCTTTGTGTATGCAATCGCTCATATACGAGGCGGTCAGGTTTATGGCAGAGAATGGTACGAGGACGGTAAATTGCTTAATAAGATGAACACCTTTACCGATTTCAACGACTGTGCCCGGCACCTGATTGATGAAGGTTATACCAGCAGCAATAAGCTGTTTGCAAAAGGTGGCAGTGCAGGAGGTTTGCTCATGGGTGCCTGCATGAACATGGAGCCCGACCTCTATAGAGGGGTAATTGCAAATGTACCTTTTGTGGATGTTGTAACCACCATGCTCGATGAAACTATACCGCTGACAACAAGCGAATACGATGAATGGGGCAATCCGAATATCGAAAAGTATTATCATTATATGCTTTCCTATTCGCCTTACGATAATGTGGAAGCCAAAAATTATCCGGCTTTGCTTGTTACTACCGGTTTTCACGATTCACAGGTGCAGTATTGGGAGCCTGCCAAATGGGTGGCCAAACTGCGGGAATTAAAAACGGATGATAACTTGCTTCTTTTGCATACAAACATGGATTTTGGCCATGGCGGCGCTTCGGGAAGATTTGAATGGATTAAGGATGCTGCACTTGAATATGCATTTATTTTTGAATTACTCGAAGGTTTATCAGGCAGTGCGATGGCCGGAACTGCCAACTGAAAATGTAATGAGTATGAGTAGGAATGAAAAAGCTCTCCGGTAAAGTACCTGGAGAGCTTTAACTTATACTATAGGATAATGAGTTAAGTAATCCGCTACACAGTAGGTTCCCAGCCGGGTTCATATTCTCTGCTCCACAATTTCATTGCTTCGCGGTCGTACATCCGGCCTGTCTGGTTGTCGATATCAAATCCTCGCCCAATGCGGTAGGCAACGTTTGAATAGTGCACCAAAGCCATGCTGAGGGAGGCATCATCGATGGGAGCAGTAAGTTTAGCCTTACCCCTTACGGTATCGAAGAAATTGAGCACATGAGCGGTCGACATATCACCCCCTCCGCCAAGAGCTGTGCCCGCTTCATTAGAGCTGGATTTACTGTCGCGGATCATCTTTCCGGAACGGTCAAACAGCTCGTATTTGCCCCTGTTGACAAACACAGAGCCTTCGCTTCCGAAAATGATTGTTCCGCGATCACTGCCGTAAGTGTTATACCCGTTACGGCTTTTGCCATCCCATTCAATTACTTTGTCGTTTTCGAACAGAAAACGAGCAGCCATGGTATCGTACATTTCCCAGCCATCGTTAATGAAATGGCGTTTTTCGGCTTCCACATTGACATGATACGGCAAATCAACGCCAAGAGCCCAGCGGGCAACATCCAGCTCATGTGTGGCGTTATTTCCCGATTCGGCTGTTCCGTAATCCCAGCCGTACCAATGCCAGTTGTAATCCCATGTTTCGCGGGTGTAGTCGCGGCGCGGTGCCGGTCCCTGAAATAATTCCCAGTCGAGACCTTCAGGCACAGGCACTTTTTGCTGCACAGGCACTTCTCCGCGGGAATTGATATAAAATGCCACGGCTTTGTAAGGAGTGCCTATAATTCCATTGTGTATTTCATTTATAATTTGAATGGTATGGCCTGAGGAACGTTGCTGATTTCCCATCTGCACCACCTTGTTCAGTTTCCGGGCGGTTTCCACTATCAGTTCATTTTCAAACATATTGTGGCTGCAAGGCTTTTCTACATATACATGTTTTCCGCCTTTCATGGCCATTACCGAGCCGGGAGCATGCCAATGATCGGGAGTGGCATTGATAAGAATGTCCACCTTAGGGTCATCAATAACTTTGCGGATGTCGTTTTCCAGCTGAGGCTTATAGCTAATGTGTTTCGAAAAATTCTGCAGTGCCCGTTCACGTTGTTTTTGCATTACATCGCATAAGTACACCAGTTCAACATTGGCCTCTTTCATTGCAATGGGTTCATAAAAAGCTCCCAGCCGGCGCCCAAGGCCGGCAATGGCAACCTGTAGCCTGTCGTTAGCGCCAATAATGCGTTTATAACTGCGTGCGGGCATTCCCATTACCGAACCCCCTATAGCAACACCAGCTGCGCCGGTTGTTACTTTTTTAATAAAATCTCTTCTGTTTGCACTCATTCTGTTTTGTTTTTTATTTTATAACGTTGCAAAAACACCTTTTGTATATCCAAACGATTCCATCATTCCGGGCAGCGGATCATCTGCTTCGGCTTCATATTCCAGCGCCAGGGTTCCGTTATAACCCATTTCCGCCACTTTACGAAGGAACGAGGGAATATCGATCACTCCGCGGCCGATGATAACGGTTGTGCCTTCGGCGGCGGCGGCGCTAACATCTTTAATGTGAATATCCAGCACACGATCAAAGAAATCAATCAGGTCCTGTTCAGGGTTGCGGTTTATGCGTTTGGTGTGCCCGATATCAATGCACAGCCCCATTCTTTTGTCCCTGTTTTTAATCAGGTTGTAGGCACTCGCGGCACTGGGGTAGAGTTTATCGCCCGGTCCATGGTTATGGATGGCCAGCATTATATCGTACTGCCTGACCTTTTTTTCAACGTAATCGAGCAGTTCGTGATTGGGAACGCCAATAATCATTTGCATGCCGGCAGTTTTGGCATATTCGAATGCATTGTCCACCTCATCTTCCGATCGCATGTAAATGACACCTGCGCCATACAATTCCACGCCTTTTTTTCTGCAAAGTTCTACTGTTTTTTTGATGGTCTCCTTATCGGCATCCAATGGCAAATGAAAATCTTTAAATGTAATGCGACTAACACCGCAGCGGAGGGTCATATCCAGCGCTTCTTCGGTTGAGAATTTACGCAAGGTGTAGGATGCGACTCCCAGTTTGCAGTTGTATTTCTTTGAGGATGCCACAGTATCGGCATTGGAAGCGCCTGCCCAGGCTGGAACTGCAGAGGCAGCCATTCCGATGCCTGCCATTTTTAAAAAAGTCCTTCTGCCGGTCATGGTTAAAGTTCTCTTATTTTTATACTTCTGAATTGTACTTCATCGTTATGGTCCTGGATGTGGATAGGGCCTTTTTCAGCCATTCCGAATCCCTCGGTATCAGCAAACTTACTGGCGGCCACCTTTTCCTTAAACTCCTCGCTGCCGCGGGTGTATTCAAGTACTTTTCGTCCGTTAAGCCAATGCTGTGCCTTGCCATCAGGGTAAAGAACAATGCGTCCGCGGTTCCATTCACCGGGGCCGTTAACAAACCTTCCTTGTTTTTGAGCGGGAATCAGGTCATACAACGATGCAAGTGTCCGGTTTCCGGCTATTCCATTTTTGGCATCCGGATGGTTTTCATCATCTAAAATCTGGTATTCAAGCCCGATAGAAGGCCCATTGTTACCAATGCCGTATTTGATACCGCTATTGGCGCCTTCAGTAAACATGAAATCAAATTTGAGTTCAAAAGGTCCGAATTCCTTTCTGGTAATTATGTCGCCTCCTTTTTTTTCCGGGTCGCCACCACTGGCCATCACAACAAGGTTTCCCTCATTTACTTCCCAGCCCTTTGAAGGGAAATCATCTCCGGAGGTACTTTTCCAGTGTTCTGTAGAATTTCCATCGAAAAGCAGGGAGAATCCTTTTTCCGCTTCAGCATCGCTGAGGTCATTTGGAAGAAGATTCACCACATGTATCCCTTCGTTATCCGAAGGTTCAAGGTTCTCAGTTTTTATACGGATATTTCTCCACTTGATTTGCCTGCCGGCCAGCGCTTCATCATTGATGGAATGCACCTGCAGGGCTATAAAACCTTCGGTGGTCCTGTCATCGATAAGGTGGGCCGCCTGCACATCGTTCAAATAGGTTTTAATGTCGGAACCGATGCACTCGATACGGTACTTGTTCCATTCGCCTTTCTTGAAAGCCGATTGGGCTTCAGGATTCAGTTCAAGCGGATAAAGCCAGCCTCGGCGTGCTTCATCATATATGCCTGCACTCCAGGCACGCTCAGAGGGGTCAACTTCACATTGGTATCCATGTACGCGCCCATTCATATAGTCGGAGCGGCTTTCGCTGCGAAACTGAATGCCCGAATTGAATTCATCGACAAGTAACATTTCAACCTCAAGAATAAAATCTGAATAGGTTTCTTCAGTAGCCAAAAACGAATTGGGTGTATTGGCAACTGTTGTGCCTACGATTTGACCATCGACAACTTCATATTTTGCCTCGCCATTTAATTGTTTCCACCCCGAGAGATCATTTCCATTAAATAAATCGGTCCATCCGTCATTGTTGTTCGACGCACAGCCGCTTATTACAATTGCGGTAAAAAAAAGAGCTGATAATATTTTCATCACTTGAAATAATTTAGTTTTAACCTAACCTGTAGAAAATTCATGCTCCGTGTACGAACACGGCATATGCAAAAATAACTATTTTTTAGAATACGGGTGGATATTTTATAACATAATCCAGTCAGCATTTTCTTTTTGTCATAAACAAAAGCAAATCACCTTAAGGTTTATCGACAGTGAAAGGCATTGTCGAATTTTTACTGCACGAAAAATAATACATCAATTAGGACATATAGCGATAATCTTCTCAATTTTTATATACTTTGCAACTCTTCAATGCAACTGTAACTAAAATGAAAAAGATCAAACATCGTTTTTCCGATTTCAGTCTGAAATCAAAACTGGTTATTTTAATCGGAATTTTTCTGTTAAGTTTTATCATTTTGGGGACCTTTGTTAATCTCCTGCTAAATACAAGTAAAACTTCAACAATTGTTGTCAATTTACAGCGGGTGTTTTTATCTGATTTTAATGAAGGAGTAAAGCATTTTTACCATTATGAGCTAACTGGTGATACTGCCGAACTGGAACAAAGTTACAACCATCTGGAGAAAGCTATTGGCATATCCTCGACCTTTTCAAACATCGACAGTTTAATAAATGAAATGCCCCGGGAGCAGTGGGAAAGCTATTTGTACAATCATTTCAGTGAAGGAGTTAATTTTGAAAAAGAAAATATACGGTTGCTTGGAAACATGATGATGGCGCTTTCGCTGCTTGATCCCGAAATACTGGGAGAAATTCAGTTGGTAGCTCATGAGGCATCCTTCAAGAGCAAAGAAGTTTCAGACTTTATCGACAGATATGTGGAAAGTCAATCGCCTGAGATGATTGAGGAGCTTACTGAAATACTGGAAGGCATTGATACAATCAATAAAACTTTTTCAGCTCAGATATTTACATTCAGCGATTATATTTTTAAACGGTTATTACTATATATAATTTTTTTAGTATTGTTTCTGGGCTCAATTGTCACTCTGGTCTCTAAAAGAATAGCTAGTTCCATTACAAGACCCATAACATTACTGGCTGAGAATTTTAAAAAAATTGCCAAAGGCGACCTTAAATCTTCGGTAAATATTGATACCCAGAATGAGGTAGGGGAATTGTCCAATGCTTTTATGGAGATACAGGAGGGTTTGCAGGATATTATTGTTTATTCAAAAAAAGTTGCCCAGGGGGATTATACCCAGAAGTTAAAACCTAAGTCGGGAAACGACGAGCTTACGGTGGCTCTTAATAAAATGGCTGCACGACTTGAGCAAACCAAACAAAAAACCGACAAGGAAAGCTGGCAGCAAAAAGGAATTAGTGGTCTGGAAGATCAGATGAGAGGAAATTTTACAGTAAAGGAGTTGTCCACACGAATAATTAACTACTTGTGCAGTTTTCTGGAGGTAGAAATGGGCGCTGTATATGTCTTCGATGAGGTATTGGAACATCTGGAATTTACGGGTTCTGCAGGTATTGATAAAAAGGAGGTTAAAGAAAAGTTGAACCTTGGAGAAGGACTTATTGGCAAATCTGCCCTGCAGACTCAGTTACAGGTTCTTGATACGCTAGGTAAGTACCACAAAGTTTTTAGCGCTTCCGGTGAACTCATTCCGACAAAACTGTACCTGTTGCCTATGTATTTCAGCAAACGTATTCAAGCGGTCATAGAGCTTGCAACTATTGGCGAATTATCAAAGGACAAGGTGGAATTCATTAATCTGGTGGCTGACCGGATATCGGTGAACCTGGGAGCAGCCGTTGCCCGGTTCCGGCACAGTGAATTGCTTGAAAGATCATTGGAACAGGCGGACGTTTTAAAATTACGCGATGAGGAGCTGAGTAAAAAGCTTGAGGAGAACAGGCAGATACAGGAAATGCTTATACGTGAAAAAGCCCTGCTTGACTCAATGTTGCAGACAATTCCTGACTATATTTATTTTAAAGATGTTGACAGTAAATTTCTGCGTGTAAGTGAGTCAATGGTGGAGCTGTTTGGAGCAATCTCCAACCAGGAAATTATAGGTAAGACCGATTTCGATTTTCATCCGTTGGCTGATGCTAAATTGTATTTTGATGAAGAACAGCAGATCATAAAAAGAAGAAAAGGTTTTGTCAATATTATACGGGAAGGTGCTGATGAAACGGGAGAGGAGCTTTGGACATCAGTAACAAAGTTGCCCATGTATGACGAGACAGGCAAGTGCATTGGTACGTTTGGTATTTCAAAAGACATTACGCATTTAAAGAAACTTGAAATTGAAGTTCAAAAGCATAATGAAAAATTGATAGCCCAGCAAGAGGAACTTAAAACCACAAATGAAGAATTGAAATCGCAGGAGGAAGAACTGAGGGTAGCCAATGAAGAACTGGCAGAACAGACAAAGGTGTTGACCGAAAGCCAAAAGAATCTTCAGGCACAGCAGGAAGAGCTGAGGGTGATAAATGAAGAACTTGAGGTGAAGTCAGTGGAAATGGAACGGCAAAAAAAAGAAATCACAGTTAAAAACGAAAACCTCTTAAAGACACAGAATGAATTGAGGCAGAAAGCCAGGGAACTGGAACAGGCTAGTAGTTATAAATCGGAGTTTCTGGCCAATATGTCCCACGAGTTGCGAACCCCGCTTAACAGCCTGTTAATCCTGTCGAAATTATTGGCTAATAATAAAACGGGAAACCTTAACGAAGAGCAGCTAAAATCGATTCAGATCATACATAAGAGCGGAAAAGATTTGCTTGAACTTATTAATGAAATCCTGGATTTATCGAAAATTGAAGCCGGCAAGATGACATACGAGTTGGCAGATGTTCTTACTGAAGATATCTTAACCGAAATACACCTTACTTTTAAGCCTGTTGCAGATAACAAGAACCTGAAACTTGAATTTAACTGCCCTGCCGGTTTTCCTTCTCACATATACACCGACAGGCAAAGACTGATGCAGATCATTAAAAACCTGCTTTCGAATGCTTTTAAATTCACAAGCACAGGCGGCATAAAAGTAAATTTTGGCATTCCGGAAACTGAAACAAAATTTGTTAATCCCGGCCTGAATTCTTCCAATACAATCTTTATAGCTGTTGAAGATTCAGGAGTTGGAATACCCAAAGGAAAGGCTGATGCAATATTTGAGGCATTCCAGCAGGTCGATGGAAGCATTTCCCGGAAATTCGGAGGAACTGGACTGGGACTTTCCATTTCTAAACAGCTGGCTCAGGCTTTGGGAGGTGAAATTCATCTGGAAAGCACCGAAGGAGTAGGCTCTGTTTTTCGCATATACCTGCCAAAAACTGAAAAACTTATGGAAGAGGCCTCTGAATTAGTAACAGTGGACTCAAGTTTAAAAAAGGAAAAAGAAATTATACCCGAAGTAATAGCCGACAGCAGTTTGCCGGAGGAAAACAGTAGGGAATTCACAGAGGCGAGTCCAGCCAGGGAACCTGGGAAGTTTCTTGTTTTGATCATTCACGATGAAAAGGAGAAGGTACAGAAGCTTGTTGAACTTTGCCGTAAAAAGAATATGAGTGTATTTACGGCAGAAACTATTGAGGAAGGAATCAAGCTTGCCGAAAGGAATTCTCCCAATGCCATCATTCTTTCAGCAGCCTTTTCCGGGTCACAATATGAGGAACTGAGAAAAAATAAGGCCACCAGCAGACTACCCCTGCATCTTGTGTCAAGGATAGATGATACTCTAAGTAATTCCATCGATGAGCTGATAACTCCTGAATCGGAAATGTTTAATAATTCCCTGAAAAGCATTGAGAGTAAACTGAGAAAAGAATATAAGCAGATTCTTGTAGTTGAGGATGATCAAAATACACGTGCAGTAATTCAATCGCTTTTTGAAAGTAAGGAAATTGTTATTCATGAAGCAAAAACAGGGCAGCAGGCATTTGATATGATGGTAACACATTCTTTTGATTGTGTAATTCTGGACCTTGGGCTGCCCGACTTCTCGGGGAATCAGTTGTTGAAAAAGCTTCAGGATGCAGGGATTTCAATCCCCAACCTGGTAATACACACTGCCCGTGAACTTTCGCAACCGGAGCTTCGGGAACTGCAGGCATTTTCCGATTCAATAGTTATAAAAGGAATAAAATCGGATGAGCGGTTAATGGATGAAGTAACGCTATTCCTGCACCAGGTGGAGAACAGAATTCCAAAACCGCCGCTTAATGGGAACAATTGTGTTCCGGTGTTTAAAGGAAAAAAAGTGCTGGTGGTTGATGATGACATCAGAAATGTTTTCGCACTGGCACAAATACTCGAAGAAAGGGAAATAGAAGTCCTGGAAGCAGAGAATGGCGAGGTAGCCATCGGGGTGTTAAATAATCATCCCGATATCGATTTAGTGCTTATGGATATTATGATGCCGGTTATGGATGGTTATGAAGCCATGACAAAAATAAGAAATACTGAAAAATTTGAAAACATCCCAATAATTACCCTAACGGCAAAAGCTATGAAGGATGATTACAGGAAAGCCATCGATTGTGGGGCGAATGACTATATATCAAAACCTGTGGATGTTGAAAAATTATTGACCTTGTTAAAAATATGGCTGTTTAAATAAATTATGGAAAAAGCAAAAATTTTGCTCGTTGACGATTTGCCGGAAAACCTTGTTAGCATGGAAATGTTGCTGGAGGATTTTAACGTAAACTTTGTCAGAGCAACCTCGGGAATGGATGCGTTACGAAAAACTATTAACGAAGATTTTGCAATGGCCATTCTTGATGTTCAGATGCCGGAGATGGATGGCTATGAAACTCTGTCGCTGATGCGAAAACGTAAAAAGACACAGTATCTGCCCGTTATTTTTGTTTCAGCCATTCACCAGAGCGATTTGCACATTATTAAGGGAATTGAAACCGGAGCAGTAGATTTTATTCCTAAACCTATAATTCCCGAAATCCTGATTGGAAAGGTAAAAGTATTTTTAGACCTGCATTATCAAAAACAAGAGCTAAAAAATTTGCTTCTGCATCTTGAAGAAAAGAACCGGGAACTTCAAATACAAAAAGATAAAGCTGAAAAGGCAACAAACGAGAAAGCCATGTTTCTGGCTAATATGTCACATGAAATAAGAAATCCACTGAATGGTATCATAGGCATATCAAATGTTCTTAAAAATGAGAAACTAATAGAAGAACATGAGAATTTAATTCGCATTATTTCAACTTCCGGTGAGAGTTTATTGAATATAGTAAACAACATTCTGGATTTTTCAAAAATTGAATCGGGTCAGATTCAGCTCGAACATATAGAATTCAATCTCTCTGAGGTTATAAATAATACAGCTGAACTTGTCAGATTTAAAGCTATAGAAAAAGGGCTTGAACTTGCAGTCAGCATTTCAGAAGAAATACCCAAAGCTTTAAAAGGAGACCCTTATAGGTTAAATCAGATTGTGATTAACTTGCTGTACAATGCCATTAAATTTACGGATAAAGGGAGCATAAGTCTGCTTGTGGAATTATTGGAAAGAGAGGATGACAAGATTGTATTGCTTTTTAAAGTAACTGACACAGGAATTGGCATATCAAAGGATGGAACCCAAAAGCTATTTAAGGAGTTTTCTCAGACCGACAATTCCATTGCCCGCCAATATGGAGGAACGGGCCTTGGCCTTTCCATTTGCCGTAATCTTGTAGTATTGATGAGTGGAGAAATTGGTGTAAACAGTACTCCCGGGGAAGGTTCGGAATTCTGGTTTAAGTTACCGTTTGAAATTTATGAGAAACCTGTAAATAACCGGATTCCTGAAGAAATTAAGATGCCTGTAAACATAAATATTCTCTATGCAGAAGATAATGTAATTAACCAGCAGGTAACCCAGCTGTTACTAAAAAATGCAGGCATTAAATGTGACATTGCTTTCGATGGTAATATTGCATTTGAAATGTTTCAGAGAAAGAAATATGACCTGATATTAATGGATATGCAGATGCCAGGATGCGATGGTATAGAATCGACAAAGAAAATCAGGGAGTTTGAAGAAAAACAGTTAAACGGTAAATCTGCATATATTGTGGCAGTAACTGCAAATGCCATGAATGAAGACAGGGATAAATGTTTTTCTGCAGGAATGGATGACTTTTTAACCAAACCTTTTAGTGCCGATGAGTTATTAACAGTCATTAAAAATGTCATCAGCAATTAATGCCAGTGCTATGCAGCTGATTAATAAAACGTTTGATACCGAGGAGCTGGAGCTTGATTTATTGCTTCAGGCAATTCATCTTAAGTATGGGTATGATTTCAGGAATTACAGCAAGGCACATTTAAGAAGACGCGTGAATCAGCGGTTACAGCTAAGCGGTTTGAAAACAATTTCTGAACTTCAGAATTTAATTCTTTGGGATAATGATTTCTTCCAGTTATTGATGCAGGATCTATCGATTACAGTAACTGAAATGTTCCGTGATCCGGAATTCTATGCTGTCTTTAGAAAAAAGGTAGTCCCTGATCTGAAAACCTATGCACACATTAAAATCTGGCACGCGGGATGCTCAACAGGAGAAGAAGTATATTCGCTGGCCATATTGTTACAAGAGGAAAATATGTTGTCGAAAACCCGTATTTATGCAACAGATATTAATAAAAACGCACTTATGACTGCCAAACAGGGGATATACAGTAGTAAAGATATGGAACAATATGCCCGTAATTACCTGGAAGCGGGTGGCAGCGGAAAACTTTCGGATTATTACACCTCAAAATATGGTTCGGTGCTTTTTGACCAGTCGTTGGCAAAAAATATTGTTTTTGCCGACCACAATCTGGTTACCGATGGAATTTTTGCAGAAATTAATCTGGTGTTCTGCCGAAATGTATTAATCTATTTCGATAAATGCCTGCAGAATAAAGTGCTTTCACTGTTCACAGCAAGCCTGGCCAACAGAGGCTTTTTATGTTTGGGAACTAAGGAGAGTCTGCAATTTTCAGATGAAGAGGCAAATTATTTGGTAATTGACAAGAAAATGAAAATTTACAGGAAGATACCCCAAACAATATGATACAAGCTGTTGTCATAGGAGCATCAAGCGGAGGAATGGAAGCAATAAAGCTGGTTTTATCAGCTTTGTCTGAAAAGTTTGAGATACCCGTGGTTGTAGTTTTGCATATAGGTACCAACAATATAAATCATTATTTGTCACTGCTTGGAACTAATATAAAATTTTGCGTTAAGGAAGCAGAGGAGAAGGAACCCATTAAATTGTCAACAATTTATTTCGCCCCGCCAAACTATCATCTACAAATAGAACCTAATATAACCTTCAGTCTTTCGACCGATGTGAAAGTAAATTACTCCCGCCCTTCAATTGATGTGCTGTTTGAAACAGCAGCATGGACCTATAAAGAAAAATTAATTGGTGTTTTGTTAACGGGTTCAAACCATGATGGGGCAGCTGGTCTGAGAACTATTAAAGAATATGGAGGTACTGTTATTGTTGAGAATCCGGAATCGGCATTTGCAAGAACAATGCCTCATGCTGCCATCGAAGCATGTGCACCGGACTACGTGCTGGAATTAAATGAAATTGCAAAAAAAATTAATGAATTGTGTGTGCAACCGCGTTCAGTAACAGATGAACTTAAAAAAAACTTCTGAAATAAATAACCGGGATGAGAAAAATTTTACTTACAGCGTTGGTATATGGATTTGCAACAATGATTGCATTTGCGCAGGTAACAATGGAAAAAAAAGAGCAGGGGATATTGATTCTTGAAAAGGGTGAGAAGGTATTCTTTTACCAGATGGAGCCGCTGAATGTAGAAGGAAAGTATGAAAGGCGGCATTACATCCACCCGTTGTGGGGCATCGATGGTGCCGTTTTGACTGAAGATTTTCCTGAAGACCATCTTCACCACCGCGGTATTTTTTGGGCATGGCATCAGGTTTGGATTGGTAACCTTCAGATAGGCGACCCCTGGGAACTTATAGACTTTGAACAGAACATTGCAGAGGTCGAGTTTCGCTCCCGGCAAAATGGCTCAGGGGTTTTAAATACCCGGGTACATTGGTTGTCGGATAAATGGGAAAAGTCGGGTAAAAAAATTCCCTACATGGAAGAAAGTACAACAATTACTGTTCATCCGGAGCAAAAAAATTTCAGGAGGATAGATTTTGAGATACAACTATTGAGTCTTGAAAAGAACCTTTTCATAGGAGGTTCAAATGATGAAAAGGGCTACAGTGGTTTCTCGGTGCGTATGGTTCTGCCCGATGATGTTCAGTTTGAAGGTCCCGGGGGAGAGGTGGAGCCAGAGGTCACAGCCGTTGAATCACCGGGGTATATTAATGTTACGGGTAGTATGGGGGTAAAAGGTAAAAAGGCCGGAATTGTAATTGTTGATCATCCAAAGAATCCCGGGCACCCTCATTCCTGGATTCTCCGCAAGGAAAAAAGCATGCAAAATGCCGCTTTTCCCGGCAATTCACTTATTCCTGTATTAACCTCTCACCCGTTGGTTCTGAAATATTCGCTGTTGGTTTACAAGGGAAAAATGAGCGACAGGAGAATCAGGAATGCTATTGAAAATTGGTAGAGATCACCTTTTCTCAAAGAATTAGTTAAGTGGTTGACTCTTTCATTTCTGAATAGGACCGGTTTTGTTCCGGCAGACTTTTTTGTGCATTTCTTCTTATTGCTATCCCGGTAAATGTAAAAAGATTCACAGACAATTAAACCAGGATAGTAACTTATAGCGTCGGGTCTTGTTTTAAATAGGATAAAGACTCAGTTACGGGTATTAAGTTCTTTAGTATACTTTTACAAAAGGATATGTACTTTTCAATATACTTGTATCTTTGCACGATAAAAGTAAATTGATTGTATGAACAGCAAAACGGAAATTATTCCGGCCATCGATATAATTGAAGGTAAATGTGTGCGGCTTTCACAGGGCGATTACAGCCGCAAAACCGTTTACAACGAGCATCCGCTGGAAGTAGCCAAAATGTTTGAGGATGTTGGGATAAAGCGGCTGCATTTGGTTGACCTGGATGGAGCACGTGCCAGTCATATTGTTAATTATAAAGTGCTTGAACAGGTGGCACAAAAAACAAATCTTGTTATCGATTTTGGTGGTGGCCTAAAAACGGATAAAGATCTTGAAATAGCTTTTAATTCCGGGGCTGCCATGATAACAGGAGGCAGCATTGCGGTTAAAGAACCCGATATCTTTTTGGAATGGCTCAGCAGGTACGGCAGTGAAAAAATCATTTTGGGAGCCGATGGTAAAGATGCTAAAATTGCTGTTAGCGGATGGGAGGAAGAAACAAATATTCCGGTACTTGATTTTATTTCCGGGTATCATCAGAAAGGTATAACCAAAGTTATTTCAACCGATATTGGCAGAGATGGTATGCTTACCGGTCCGGCATTTGAACTTTATGCAGAAATTCTGGAAACTTTTCCGGGAATTGAGATAATAGCCAGCGGCGGCATTTCATCGATGGATGAAATCATTAAGCTTGCCGGGATGAATGTTCCGGGTGTAATTACCGGAAAAGCTGTTTATGAAGGAAAGATAACTCTGCAGGATATTAAAAAGTACTGCCAGTAGTGGCATTAGGAAAAATTGGAATTCTGATGAGTTTGTTTTATTTTTTATTATTGAAATTTTAATTTTTAACCGTTTAAGGTGAATGCTTGCAAAACGAATCATACCCTGTTTGGATATCCGTGACGGTAAAACCGTTAAGGGGATTAATTTTTTAGACATCAAAGAGGTGGGCGACCCTGTGGAACTGGGAGCCAAATATGCTGCCGATGGTGCCGACGAATTGGTATTTTTAGATATTACAGCCACTCATGAAGGTCGCAAGACTTTTGTTGAACTGGTAAAGCGAATAGCACTTCATTTAAACATTCCTTTTACAGTTGGAGGAGGCATAAGTGAGGTGGGTGATGCCGATAAGCTTTTAAGTGCGGGAGCCGATAAGGTATCTATCAATTCATCAGCTGTACGTAACCCAAAGCTTATTAATGATATGGCCGGGAGTTTTGGCAGTCAGTTTGTTGTTGTGGCCATTGATGCCAGAGGAGATGAAGACAATCATTGGACGGTGACGGTAAACGGCGGACGCATTCCAACGGGAAAGGAGTTGTTTTCATGGGCGAGAGAAGCAGAAGACAGAGGGGCCGGAGAGATTCTTTTTACTTCAATGAACCATGACGGAACGAAGAATGGTTTTGCCAATGAACAACTGGCACAGCTTGCCGATATGCTTAAAATTCCAGTTATTGCTTCAGGCGGGGCTGGCACCAAAGAGCATTTCATTGATGTTTTTACAAAGGGTAAAGCCGATGCCGGGTTGGCAGCAAGTATTTTTCATTACAATGAAATTCCGGTTCCGGTATTAAAAAATTATCTCAGGGAACAAGGAATAGCCATCCGCTAATTATATGGATTTAATTTACGATTGACTTTAAATTATGAATACGTTTTCAGACAAGGAAAAAATTGATTTTAGTAAGCTGAATGGATTGATTCCTGCAGTAATTCAGGATAATACGACGCAAAAGGTATTGATGGTGGGGTTTATGAATGATGAAGCCCTTCAAAAGACGGAAGAAACAGGAAAAGTTACCTTTTTCAGCAGGACAAAAAAACGCTTATGGACCAAGGGAGAAGAGTCGGGCAACTATCTGAATGTAGTAAGTATATTAATTGACTGCGATAATGATACCCTCCTTGTTAAAGTGAATCCTGCCGGGCCAGTGTGTCATACAGGAGCCGATACTTGCTTTTCTGAAGTTAATAAAGATACCGGTATACAATTTCTGATGTACCTGCAGGATTTTATCGATAAACGGAAACAGGAAATGCCGGAAGGTTCCTATACCACTTCGTTGTTTCAGAAAGGTACTTCTAAGATTTCACAGAAAGTAGGAGAGGAAGCTGTTGAAACTATTATCGGTGCGATGGCCAATGACGATGAGAATTTTATTTATGAAGCAGGCGACCTGCTATACCACCTTATCGTCCTGCTTACCCATAAAGGTTATCGCCTGGAGGATGTGGTAAGGGAGCTGAAGAAAAGGCATAAGTAAAGAGATTTAAGTTTGCAATTGATTGATGTTGTGAAACATAGTTTCATAACATAACTGTAAAACATCTTTTTTTTTGGGGATGGTTTCCAATTAAGTTGGTAGATTTGTAATAACTGCTAATTCAAAAAAACTGTATCATGGAAACCTCAATAATGTGTCCAACCAGTACTGCAACTGTCCTGACTTGCCAAAAAATTGCCAAATCGTTTAGGGAAAACATCTACGAGTTATCGAGCATCCGGAAAGAATGGGACCCAGAATATGCTACTTCGCTGTATGTTTGGATAAACGATACCATTGAAAAGTTTTATTCCAATAACCTTGATAGCATTGAAGATAAAGATTATCGTCAGTGGCATGAGGTAATGGTGGCAGGGCTGCAAAGTTTAAAAATTTTACGCGCCTCAATGAAGGTGGATTTCAAAAATGATAAGTCCTTTCTGAAAGATACGCTCCGGAAACTGGGATACAACGATTACTACAGCGATGCAAAAAATGGCAATCACCTCAGCTTATATAAGTTGCTGACAACTTTTGTCGCTAACCTTGATGATGAAACCCGTAAAATGATTTCCCATAAGGGGGTGCCTGAATCACTGTTTAATAAAATATTTGAATCGGCCCGGCAGATTGAAGAATATAAATGTTGCTTTGAGACACTGGAGGATGATAATGAGTTGGATACCTATGGATTGAAAGAAGTGGCTCAAATTTATGAAACTACTCAGGATATATGCCGCATTGCAGTGGCGTATTACCAGTTTGATCCAATCCGACGTGATGAATTTAATTTTTATAAGGTAATGGTAAACCTTTAAACTGCCTGATACTTAAATAATTCAAAAAAGCCTGCCGGCAATTGCCGGCAGGCTTTTGTTTATATTTTAATTCTTTTTATAGATAATATCAGCGCCAATTGTTCCAACCAGCTCTTCGAGGTAGTTTTCCGATTCGATGTGCTTCAACCGGTTTTGAGCTTCTTCGGTTCGTGCATTTATTTGCATATCCCTTACCAAATCATGATTGTTCTTGTCGGCCATGAATTCCTTCAGGTAATCAATCTGTTTCTTCAGGAATGCACTGTCTTTTTGCTGCTTCAATTCAAGACGTTTGCGGTACCAATCAGACTGAAGAACATATTCACGATCGAATTCTTTTCGAAGATCGGGATCATTTAAATCCTTGCCGTTATAATTTCCATATGCCATAATGTGAAGAAGGATTTTCAATGGCGGGATAGCTGCATCAACGCTTCCATCTTCAAAATAGCGAATGGCTACTTTTTGCTGTGCTTCCACAATGTTTTTGATTCCATCTACATAGGCTTCCATGTCCTGCAACTCAGGTTTGAGCATTTTTTCATTGAAAACAGCAAGCGGTTCATCAAAGAGTTTGTTCATGCAACGGAATGCAAAATTTTCATTGATGCGGTAACCCAACCTGCTGGCAAGTATTTTTTCACCCTTGTATTCGAAATCATCCAGTTTTTCAAGAGAATTGTTTTTTATCAGCTGGTTTGCATCCCTGTCTTCGGGCTCCAGCCGTGCCCAAATCTCAGGGATAAGTATACTTATATCGTGGTCGAACCGGTTTTCCTGCCCGATATATCCGGCTGCGGAGCTAAATCCCTGGTATTCGCAAAGTATATGGGAAAGCAACGCATTGTTTAAATCGGTAGTGGGTACCAGCATATTGAATGGCCCTTTGGTAAGTGCACCTTCCGAGCCTGCCCCTGTAGTGGAAGGTGATTTTCCGGTAAGGCTGCAGATGAAATCCATAAACAGTTCAGGTACTTCCTGGTAGTGGATTGGGTTGTAAACACTGAGTGGACGAATACCTTTTTCCCGGTCAGCAGGGTTATTCCTGCGGCCAGGAAGAACTGCATTTACAGTGAAATGAACCGGTTGTTGACCAGGTACTTTACGATACAGCCTTACACCAACTTCTGCAAGATAAGAATCCTGATTCTCATATCTGAAAAGGTTGCGCTGCAGGTAGCGCGGATTATTGGTTGGTACACCATTCACTACACGTGTATGTGAAGGTGCAACAAAATATTCATCCTTAGTGCTGTCAACTACTTTTTTTATGAGTTCCTGTACGGGTTGCGTATACTGATCGAAATGAATGGCTTGTTTATTTAATTTAACTGCATCCTCCCTGGTAAGCGGTTCATAATTTGTAAGGAAAGTGTTATCGCTGACGATATCTTCTTCAGCTTCCTTGTCGTAACCCCTTATTATGGCTTCGTCAGGTCTTTGAAACAGATAACTTTCGCAGTTGGTAAGCAGTTTGACGCTCTTGTTTTTAAATTCGGGATTTAAATTATTTAGCCTGCCAGCCGGAAGTGTGATGGATGCAGTAATATCATCTTCGGTCTGTATCTTTATGCTGGGAATAAAATCGGAACGTAACTTATGCAGATACCATTGTCCTTCCGGATTAAAGCCAATACGGACATAGCTTGCTATTATTTTATTGTGTTTGTAACGAAGGGCATTGCCTTTTCTTCCATTTACAAGTTCAACATTGAGGTTATCCTTCCATGAACCTGTATCGTGATGCGAACGATACATCCGTTTAATGTATAATGCAAGCTGTTTTACATGCACCGGAAGGTTTAACAGGAAGTTGTTGTATTCATCGCTGTACTGGTCAGATGGAGTAAGCAGCTTCACCGCTGAGCCCAATGTCCGGTGCGGACTCAGGAACGGTCTTGAAGGGCGTGCATCGGGTCTGATGTTTTTCCAGCGGTTGGAATAGTCGTAGTTAATAAGCATATCGGCCATTTTGGAATCTTCTTCCAGGTTCTGAATGTAAAAAGACCCATACTTGATGGCGTTCTGCATCGATTTCGATATTTCGGACTTGCCTCCGCCGGAAACCGTACTTGGTTTGTGGCAAAAGATTCCTTCGGGAGCAGTGTCGACTATCCGCCACAGTTTCTGCTCGGGATGTTTTACAAGCTGAAATTTGTGGCCCGTGGGATGCACATATATTTTTTCGGGTGACAAGGTTAATGTGTGAAGATTTCCATCATGTACCCATTCCACTGTTCCTTTTTCAACATCGATATCGGCATTTTCATGAATATAAATGATGTTTGGATATTTTTTATCGACGGCGTAGTTTTCAGACATTACTTCTATTCTTCCATCAAGAAGTTTTTTTACTTCTTCGAACGTATAGCGGTTGTTAAATTTTTCTGAAAATGGTTGTCCAAAAATTGTGTCGCCCATATTGCCACAAGGGAAAGCAATGGCGCCGCCTGCATGTTCTTCCTCAACAAGTCCGTAGAGGTTTGCCGAATAACTTATCTGGGTTTTGATTTCTTTTTTCGAATATCCGTAGTAGTTGTCGGCGATTAAGGTTACCACAACGCCTCGTTCATCACGACATGTAACCTTAAAGGCACTGCCGTTATTATACAGCTCGTTTTCATCGCTCCAGCACATGCCGTCGTTTCGTTGCCTTTCTGTGGCATCGTCGTAATGCGGCAGTCCAACATCTTTCTTTTTCAGTTTTGTCAGCTGGGGTGCAAGAACAATACAACCGGTATGCCCTGTCCAGTGTTCAATGTCAAGCGCGGCATCATTTTCAGCCAAATTGTGGTCGCCTGCGTTACCGAAAATAGTTTCCACAAAATCAAGGTTGCTTACCAGGCTTCCGGGAGCAAAAAAACGGATTTCCATGCTCTTCTGGCTGATAACCCCTTTAACTTCAGGGCAAACAATAGGACGCAGCAGCAGAGATACCATAGTTTTTGCCTGCTTCTCCTGGTTGGCTGTAAATGGAAGAATGTTAATGTCATCAGAAGGATGAAGCGCTTCATGCAGCAAATGGGCAAAGGCGATTTTAGGCACTTCCTTTTTATCAGGTGCCACCGGTAAACCTCCCTCTACAATATGAAAGGTCCCTTTGGTGGTCCGCTTATCAGCGGCAGGATTATTCAGTATCCCCTGCCTTAATCGGTACGACTTGAGCAGCTGTGTTTTAAATGATTTCCCATTGGGAGGAAGGCTTACTTCACGGGCCATCCCCGGCTGGTTTAATACAAATGTTGTGTCGGGTACATTGTAAGGCTTTTCAATCTCCAGATCCTTTAAATAATCATTAATAAAATTTTGGATGCGTGTATCTGCCGGCGAAAGGTGACCGGTCAGCAGCCTTGACTTTTCACGAAAGCTGCTGATTAGACCTTCGGTGAGTGATGTAAACCTTGCACTTGCCAGTTTTTCTTCTTCTTCCGTTTCACCTGTGAATAGCGGCTGGCCGATCGCTGCAAGCTGAAGGTTAATGTATTGTATCATTTCCTTCCGGTCCTTTTTCCTTGTTTTTTTTCTGTAATCCTCACTGTGTTTCATAACGAATCATTTATTTGTCCAACAGTAAATTTACAAAATTACAAGGAGAAATTCCCCTTAAAGATGCAGCTACTGCTATTGGCTACTCTTCCTGAACAGGAGTAAAACCTTCCGGGATCATTGATTCCGACGGACTGTAAGGGAAAACATCTACAATAGTGCTTACTGCAAGTGAGGAAACTACATAGGGAATTACCATAAACGACAGACTTTCGTCAAGCCGGGTAAGTGCTTCCTGGATGTCGTCGGCCATAATGAGGTATTGGGTGCGAAGTTTTTTCTCCTTTCCTGCCTCTTCGTCAACAGTTACCAGGTTGATGGTTGCTTTAAACCACCATTCCCCATCTTCAAAAGGGAATACTTCTGCAATCCTCGACTTTTTTATATCGGTTACTGTGAATTCTCCTTTTACCATTTCCTGCATCTGCCGGGTAATGCGTGTTTCGGCATCGGTAAATGAAACGGCATCGAGCAGGAAGCTTTCTGTTACTGTTTGTTCCTTTCCGCTTTCAGTAACTTTAACGTATTTTACTTTACATTCAAACCAGACTTGCATAATTCTTTTATATTTTTTGAAGGGGCAAAAATAACATTCCGCCGGGTTTGTCATCCTTAAATGCAAAAGGAAATAAATGAAGTTATCAACAAAAGAAAGGTTCGCCAATGACAGCGAACCTTTACAGACTACAACAGATTAAAAGGAATGGAGGGTGTTGTTAATGTTTTAATTATAAGCGCTTTCTCCGTGTTCGTAAATATCAAGGCCTTCTTCTTCAACCCTTCGCGATACGCGCAGTCCGATAGTGGCCTTTATAATTTTAAAGAGCAGCATTCCCAGTCCGAAGGCCCATATGAAAATTGCAACAACTCCAATCAGCTGTGATAACAACAGGCTGAATCCTCCACCGTAGAGCAAGCCACCTTCGGTAGCAAAAAATCCTACTGCGAGTGTGCCGAATGCTCCGTTCACACCATGCACTGAAACCGCTCCGACAGGGTCATCTATCTTAAATCTCTGATCAATGATTTCCACACTGAAAACAAGTATAACACCGGCAATCAGCCCTATTACCAATGCTCCTCCGGGGCTGACAATATCGCAGCCTGCTGTAATAGCCACCAATCCTGCAAGAGCACCGTTAAGAGCCAGGGATAATGCCGGACGTTTATAGCGCATCCACGAAACCAACAGTGCCGATATGGCACCTCCTGCCGCGGCCAGATTGGTCGTGAGAACAATATGTGCAATAGCCAGCGTGTTTTCCTCTCCTGCTGCGCCTAGCTGTGAGCCCGGATTAAAGCCAAACCAGCCAAACCATAATATGAATACACCCAATGCTGCATAAGCCAGATTATGCCCGGGGATGGCTTTCGCTTTTCCTTTAATATATTTGCCGGCACGCGGACCCAGAACAATAGTTCCTGCTAAACCAACCCAGGCTCCTACTGAATGTACCAAAGTTGAACCTGCAAAATCGAGGAATCCCAGCTGGTCGAGCCAGCCGCCTCCCCATTTCCAGTGGCCTGATACAGGATAGATAAAAACAGTGATCACTACTGTAAATATCAGGTAAGCGTTGAATTTCGTCCGTTCAGCTACGGCTCCCGATACTATTGTGGCTGCAGTGGCAGCAAATACAGTCTGAAACATCAAATCGGTTTTGTTGGCATAATCACCTATCCCGCTGTCATTAAAAAACAGTGCAGGAGTTCCAATGAAGCCCCATATCGATTCTCCGTACATTAAAGTATACCCAATCACCCAGAATAATATTGAGCCGATAGAGAAATCCATCAGGTTTTTGGTGAGTATGTTTGCTGTGTTCTTTGTCCGTGAGAAGCCAGCCTCCACCATGGCAAAACCTGCTTGCATAAACATTACCAGAAAAGTTGCAACCAGAACCCATATGTTGTTAATTGAAACAGCTAATTCTTCCATAATATAAATTTTTAAAAACCTTATAATTGCAGGATGTTAATCCTGCTGGTTTGATTAACATATTATTCTTCTTTCCCTTTTATGTATAATGATTCATCACCTGTTTCACCTGTGCGGATTCGGTAGGATTCCTCGATGGGAACAATGAAGATTTTACCATCGCCTATTTCTCCGGTTCTTGATGATTCCAATATTGCATTCACTGTTTTCTGCACATTTTTATCACGGACGATAATTGACAGCATAGTGCGTTCAATCTTGCTGGTGTCGTAAACAATTCCCCGGTAAATGCGGCCTTCACGTGCCTGCCCTACACCTCTTACGTCCCAGAAGGAAAAGAATTCTATACCGGCTTCATGAAGAGCATCCTTGACCTCTTCAAACTTTGTTTTGCGTATGATTGCTTCAATTTTTTTCATGTTACTTGCTTTTATATTTTAGAATGAAATACCTGCCACTATGTGAAACTGCTCAGAAGATGGATTAAGAATGGCGGCTCCGGAAACCGGGAGAGAAAAGGTGTCTGTAATCTTTAGTTCTTTAGTGGATTCGATTCCTAAGTTGCAAAGGTTGAATTTTCCATCAACGGTGTACGCCCCATCACCTCCTCCAATAAACAGGTTGACAGATCCTGTAGCATATCCTGCCTCTATATAGACATCGCCTTCTCCGCTGTTCATCATAAAGGCACCTGCAAGAGAGAACCCGCCAACTGCTAAAGTTGCCATTGGTTCAATGTAATGTGAGTCCTCGGAAAGCCAGTTAGAGCCGGGGAAATAGTAGTCGGTTACCGTAAGGGTTAATGAAGTGCTTTCTCCCAATGCAAATGCATAGCTAACATACAGGTCCGCTTCTGCTGCCTCATTGATCGACGCATTGTAGGAGCCCCAGGCGCCAACTGTCAGCCCTCCTGTACTGAATTCTACCGAAGGCTGGAAGGCAGGACCTGAGCCAAATTTTGTTCCCCTCCAAATGTAACTGCTGTATATGTCGAGACCAGTGTTCCATTCCTGGCCATTCAAAGCAGGTGTAAATGACATGTTCAGCAGGAATGCTGATAAAACGAGTAAAAGGATTCTTTTCATGACTTTTAAATTTAATTTATAAAAGAGCAGTTTTTGACTGTATTGTTTTGTTGTAAATTTGTTTATACCCCCTATGGATTTGAGGTTTAATTCTATTTTTTAATGTAATTTTTAATTTATACCTCCTTATTTTTGATAATTATTCTCAAAAATGAGGTATTAATTTAAATGTACCCCTATTTTTAAAATTACAAGATAAGCTTGTTAACAAATTTTTAATATTTGGTGGTTTTTTGTTTCAGAAAGTCATTTAAGTAATTAAAATATTTTGATTTTGATTAATTAAGTAATGATTTGTTGTCAAAATGTATATAAGTAAAATTTGGGCAATGGAACGTTAACTTGTGAGAGGCTTCTGCTTTTAGAAAGCATGGTTTTATTTTTTGATAATAAATTATTTGTGTTCCGGATAATGGATGAGCAGCGTTATGATTACTTTTGCTTTACCAGCTTTAGATGTAACTGAATTCTGGTGATAATGATTATTAGGAGTAGCTTCAACGAATAATTGATAAAAATCTGCATCCGGTCATTAACTGTAACCAAAAACTGCAATTGTTGATGAAAAAAAAGAACATCTTCATTTTAATATTCTTCATTTTAGCTGTCGTTGCTTATCATGTGTTTGGCTACATTGGCCATTATGGTTACGATGATGTACATTACGCTAAACTGGCGGTTGATTTTAACAGAGGAATTCATGATTATACAGATCATTTTACATACCGTACGCCCATAATACTATTGACGGCGCTTTCTTATTCCGTATTTGGATTTTCTGATTCTGCCTCGGCAATCCCATCGCTCTTAATTGCGATAGCAATTGTTGTTATTGTATACAAGCTGCTTAAAAATAAAGGTCCCCATACGCTAATAACAGGTTTGGCCCTTACCGTTTTATCCAATTGGTTTATCTTTTATTCCGATAAATTAATGCCGGATCTTTATGTTGCCTTATCAATATTGCTTTCATTGTTTCTCATTCACCAATACAAATTCAGCAGCCGCAAAAAAGATCCATTCCTCTATTCAGTTTTACTCAGCTTTTCCCTTTTGTTCGGTTTTATGGCCAAGGGGACAGTAATTTTATTCATTCCGGTTTTGGTCTTTTTTATCTGTGTTGATTTTCTGCTAAAAAGGGATAGGAGATTCTGGGTATACACAATTGTTGCAGGGGTAGTGGTGTTTGCTGCTTATTTTATTATAATAGGGTTGATTACCGGAGATGTCTTTAAGCGTTTTGAAGCAATCGTCAATAACAGTTACCTGAACCTGTGCAGTTATGAGAAGCAACCGGTTGCTATACTGCTTAAAAGGATTGCATACCAGTTCTTTGTAATGTTGGTCTATCAGACAATGGCAACAGGATATATTTTCCTGATTGCATTTTTGGTTAGGGAAAAGTCAAGTGGATATTTTAAAATTAACGATTCTTTTTCATTTTGGATCGCCTCAGCCTTTGTGCTGTTGTTGTCTTCGAACTTCATGTCCATTTCCCTTACTTCCTATTCTCCAATGTGCCTTGACCCCAGGCATTACCTATTCCTGGTTCCGGTGGTTTCAATTCCTGCCTCCGCTGTTGTAGCCGGATTTATAAAAAGAAAAACATACGGGATTCAAATCGTACTGACAATAATCAGTATAGCGGTCGTTGCAGTTTTTCTCGAAGGGAAGGGTTTCTTTTACCATTATATTCCTTTGCTTTTCTTATTTGGAGTATATATGCTGTTAAAGCCGGCAAGAAGCAATCAAATTATATTTGTCATTCTGTTTGTTGCAGTCATGGCGCTAATGCCTGCAACTATGATTGATTATGCACAAAAAGTAAAGTACAAAAAACAAAAAGAAATATTTGAGACGTATATATTAAACAGTGCCGACAGTTGCACTGTAATTACAAACGATGTTCAGAAAAATCTGGGAAATTATTACAACAAGTTTAGAGATGATGGAGTTATCCGATTTTTAAATTACAAGGAGTTTAATGACGACACCGCCGACCACCGTAAGAAAATACTGTTTATGAATGGGTATACGCGGAATTTGTCTGGGATGGGATTTGAGGATTTGCCTTATTATGCCAGGAATATTTCTGAAAATAATGAACTCATATACCGGGATGAGGAATTAAAAATTGAGATTTATGAGATGAATGAGATTTTGATTCCGAAGCATTCATTCAGGAAACTGATGTATTCTAAAAATACTTTTGAGGAGCAAATAATTAACTGGAGCCAAAACGATTCAGATATTTCAACTGAAAGAAAATATGCAGGTACTAAATCCATCAGATTGGGTGAATATTCATCAAGTTTTGAGTATGAACTGGATTCACTCGATTTGGATAGTGTCAGCCAATTATCTGTGATGTGCAGTGTTTATTGTTGCTTTTTTGACAAAACAAATGCAAAACTTGTGGTGTCGGTTGAAAATCAGGATGGGGCTTACATTTGGTACGGATTGGAAATAAATAAGTTCATTAAAGCTTATTCGAACTGGTGGCCGGTGCAGCATGAGGTTACTGTAAACAAAAAAGATATAAAGAAGGATTCCTGGATAAAAGTGTATCTGTGGAATATGGAAAAGCAAAAAGCATTTGTTGATGATTTTGAAATTACAATAGCAGGCTATTGAAATAAACTGACAGTCCGATGAATTACTTCGTTTAATGGAGGCATTTTGTTCAGGATGCATGGCTTTATTTCATTGCAGTTCCTTTTGAAATCAAATTCACTGAAATAACGATGGCGGTTAAAAAGAAAAGAAAGGATTGACCTGAATTGACTGGTCAATCCTTTTCTTCTGTTTAATCAGATTTTTTTACCAATGTAGAATACATAACCGTAATACTCCTTATACTTGTTGTACAACTGCGCTTCGCGCCGTTCGTTCATAACCAGTTCCTCAGCAGTTGTATTGCCCGGATGTTCCTGCAGAAAAGCTTCCTGAGCCGCTGCCTGAGGTGCATAGAATTGTTCGGTCCAGCAGCTTTCGGGAAGAATAAAACTTGCCACGGGAATATATCCCGATGACTGTATCTGTGCCATCTTGTTTGGAATGGTGTCGGTTTCATTATAAGCATCCATCCAGAATTCCTCAATTTCAGAAGGTCTTTTTTCAGTAAGCCACGATACTTCTGTAACTGAAATATAGCCTCCTTTTTTTAGGAACCTCCGCCACTCGTTTAAGCCTCTTTGGAAGCCAATATTGTAAATGGCTCCTTCCGACCAAATGAGATCCAGTTCTTCCGGCTCAAAGGGAAGCTTGTCCATGGAGCCTACTACTCCTTTCACCCTGCTGCTAAAGCCCAACCTGGCGCTGTTGGCGTTGAAACGATCAATAAATGCAGGAAACAAATCAATGCCGGTTATCCGACCCGGTGCCTGTTGTGCCAGCACCATGGTCTGGCCTCCTGTTCCGCAGCCGATGTCAGCAATTCGCGATTTTTCGTTAAGGTTATCGATAAAGCTTAAGGCCTTAGTTGTTACTTCCGGACTTCCCGGTCCTTGTCGTTCCAGATGTAAAAAATAGTTGCATATTAAACTAAAGTCGAATTCGTGTATCGATTTTTTATTATTACTCATGATGTTTAAATTTTTATTTGCGATTCGCGGGCAAAAAGTACTTGCCGAAAATCAGATTTTATTTGGAAATAAAAATAGATTACATGCTCCGGCAGGAAACTGCCTGAACATTATTGGAAATAACCCCCAGGATAGTGCAAGAGGTTATTTATTTCACCAGATCCACGTTGTATTTAAACATCCAATGTTTTTAGCCTTATAAAAGTAGGCTTTAATTTTTGAATATAGAACACATTTTCGGCAAATCTTAATGCTTAGCTCATTATAAAAAACATGCTCATTGTTTTTACTATAGATTCGAATAATATCATACTGATTTATTCATTTTGTTATAATTTAACAACAACAAGTTCTCCCCTGATGTCCTCCTTTGAGCGGGTGTAGACAATAAATGGCTCATTCATATTAAGCTTTTCGGAGCTGACTGTAAATAAAAGAGAAGCCTGGGCTCCGGGTTCAATGGTTTTCTCATCAGTCTTATGAAGGGGGATGACAACCACCTCCGTGCTGTTTTGCATGATTGCAAGAACCGGAAAGGAAACATGTTCCGTAAAAAGTGCCCTGTCTGTAGTGTTGTGCAGCATAATTTTAAAGGAATAATCTCCGGTTGATTGCTGTGTTATTTCATTGTAAATTTCCAGTCCTGTTAAAGGCTGAAATGCTTCGATGGTTATATGTCCCCTCATTTGGCCTGTGACCAGACGTGTTAGGTTGGGAGGGTTCATGTGTTTCGACTGGATGGCAAAAACAGGATCACCATGTGCATATTGCTCTTCGTTCCACAGATCGTATTGGCAGAATCTGTATAATGGTGTTGATAAATGAACTGCCGAATCGCCGGTATAAAAGATGTAGTTGCTTATAGCTGCATAGTTGTTGAAGAAACCTACCTTTTTCCCTTCTGCCATTTTTTTTATTTCCAATGCTGAAGCTTCTCTGTTATAAAAAGTTATTTTCGTATGTCCCACATTGGGTATGAAATCTGCTGCCAGATAAAATCTGAAAAGCATCATTAATATTATTACAGGTAGTGCAAGGCGTTTAAACCACAGCTTAATTAGAGGGTCATTTTTTATTAGCGGATAGGTTGCCAGCATTAGCATTGGCATTATAGCCGCTGTCCAGTGTGCCTCAATGCGGTTTTTAAAGCTTAGGATGAAAAAGATGCTGTAAAATCCAATGATGTTAAATATTAGGGCCCTTTCAAATTTACTTCTTACTTTAAACTTTGTTAATTTCCATAATACCAGAACTCCTGTTAATGGTCCTGCCATAAGTAACTGGTTAAGCAGGTAATCGGTTATGTGTTTTAACCGCAGTGGTTTGGCACGTTCAATCAGATGGTATTTAAAAGTAGGAAATCCATGTTCGGTCTGCCACCATACATGAGGAACCAAAAGTAACAGGGCTATGCCGGCTGTGAGCCAGAAAAATTTGTTGCGTAATAATTTAAGATTCGAAAGTACAGTAAAGCCTATTATAAGGAACGCATGATATTTGCTGTAAATCATGGCAGCAGCAACAACTGCAAGTGCGACCGAAACTTGTAGGGATGGTTTCTCAAGAAATTTCCTGTAAAAAAGAAGGAAAAGCAAGGTGAAAAACAATAGCGGAACATCAGGTATTGCCATAAATCCGGCAATATGGGTATGAATAAGCGGGAAAGAAAGCATGAATAGCGTCACAAAAAAGATGTCATCCTGTTCTTTTAGTTCGTTAAGAATAAGTGCAAAAGAAACAGTTGATATCATTATCAGTAGCAAACGCACTCCAAGCTCCCCCGGAATAAAAGCATATCCACCATAAATAAACAGGGCAGTCATTGGTGGATGGTCGAAATAACCCCATGCCAGATTTTGAGAAAACATCCAGTAGTAAGACTCATCGGAATGGAGGCCTGTGAAAATTGCCTGCAAAAGGTTTATTAAAAACCATGCGCCGATGATGAGGTAGTGTTTTTTTTGCAGGTTTTGTATCATTTTTCAGTAGGTTTGGCGATATAATATACTGTACCGCTATTTTTTAGTTTTTCAACTGCCGGTTGCAGAAAACCCGGGAATTGTTCTGTTGGAACTCTTTTCCATTCTTCCGAGCCTTTTATCAGTTGGTAATTTTCCAGATTAAGTAAATGTTCCTCTTTCTTGTCATATACCAGCAGATGGTTTTCAACTGAGGGAAGCATATATAAGGTGTCCATGCTGATAACATTAAGCCGGTGATTGCTGTATAGCCTTATTCCTGAAGCTATGCGTATGTTCCCGTAAACATATACCGGTTCATTAAGTAACGATTGCTCTTTTTTTATAGTTTCTGCAAGCTGTTCTGCCGGGTGTGGTATGAGCAATGCGTACAGGGTAACATTAAGATTGAACCAAAGGAGCAAAACTGCATTGGCCAGCCTTATCGCCGGAACAGTTGTTTTTGTCTTAACTGAAAAGAGTGTGAAAAGAGCAATACCGGTTATAGTTCCGGCAACAAGAATTAATCCTGGTGCAATAAAAATGGAATACAATATATTTATTGACAGTACCAGCAGGTTGATGATCAGAAAAACCTTTAGCGCCGGCTTTTTAAACCGTGTTTCCGACTCAATGATAACCATTGCAAAGAAAAATGAAACCAACGGTATAACAGGTAAAAGGTACCGGTCGTAAAACCGGAACACTGCCCCTGACATGGCAATTACAGCAAGCACCCACAGGGCAATAAAACCAAACAGGGCTTTCGTTTCATCAGGGGCTTTTAAAATATAACGTTTCAGTTTTGCCGGATAGGAAAAGGCAATTATTATCCACGGAATCGTAAATGCCAACAGATTTGCGATTCCAAGGAAAGAATTTTTAAGAACCTGTGCTGTTTTGGAGGAAACCCGATATCCCACCTGGTCGGCAAAAAATGAACTCAGGTATTCTGTGCCGTGTTTGAGGTACATGATGATAAACCAGCTTAAAGCCACCACAATGGCTGTAATGATAGCAGCAGGATGAAGTAAACGGCTAAATTTTTTTGATTTCCATGGATTAAGCAACAGGTAAAGGAAACTGATGCCTGCAAAGGCTGCTGCAGGAAGTCCTTTGGTTTCGAAAGCAAAGGCTGCACCAAGATAAGCCATCCAGTAAAACTTTGCAGATGGGTTTGTTTCCTGCATGATCTTTAGAAATCCCCATGCACTTATGGTGAGGAAAAGTACCAGCAAAATATCGGGAATGGAGCGGCCGGCACTCATTAGTACCAGAGGGTTGGCAGCAGTTATAAAAGCGGCCAGTATGGCAGTTTTTTTATTCTTCAGCAGCGAAATGGTCATAAAATACACAACAGCCGTCAATAATGCTCCTGCCAGCCAAAACATCAGCCTTGATGTAAAAATGCTTATTCCAAAAATTTTATAGCTGCCCAGTAGTGCCCAGTAAGTTAATATGGGTTTATAGAACCGGGGAGAGCCGTCTGCTTTATAGGGGGTAAAAAAATCGTTGCGGTCAATCATTTGCAGCACTGCATCTGTATAATACTTTTCATCTGGAAAGTAAAAGATATATTCCAGTGCCCCCGGTGCCGAATAGAGCAGGAACAAAAGGGGGATTGCCAGCCATGAATATGTAACGATATAAGGCCTGTATTTATTTATCATTGCTTCCTGCTTAAATGTTTATTGTATTTGCAGTTGAATATGAGCCTGTGCTACTGCAATTGACGGGCAAAAGTGGCAATTTTTTCAGAAATTATAAAATGAACCAAAGCAAATGATTCAAATGCAAAATCAATATCTTTGCTCAGATTATACTTATTTTGATCATGATATGAGCATGAGCAGTAAATCGTACCAACCTATTAATGTTAAAATGCTCATGCGAATTCCCTGTCTTCCGGACAGGCAGGCATAGGATACCATTTAAAAACAAATATTTTTGATGATATGAAACTTTGGGAAAAAGGCATACAGGTAAATGAAGCTGTTGAAAAATTTACTGTCGGAAAAGACAGGGAATTGGATGTTTGGCTGGCGCCGTTTGATATTTTGGGTTCTATGGCTCATGTTACCATGCTTAAATCAATTGGTCTGATCGGGGAAAAGGAGTTGCCGTTTTTGCTGGATGCATTAAAAAGACTTTATCATAAGGCTGTTGCCGGGGAGATTTCAATAGATGCAGGAATTGAAGATATACATTCACAGGTAGAGTTGATGTTAACACAGGAACTTGGCGACCTGGGCCGCAAAATTCACAGCGGTCGCTCGCGAAACGACCAGGTGTTGCTTGATTTGAAGCTGTATGCGCGTGATGGCATCCGAAGAATAGCAGAGGCAGCAGGAGAACTCTTCGATGCATTGATTGCTAAAAGCAATGAAAATAAACAGGTGCTGATGCCAGGTTATACACACCTGCAGGTGGCAATGCCTTCCAGCTTCGGACTTTGGTTCGGCGCTTATGCTGAAAGTATTTCCGATGATTTGGAACTGTTACTTTCGGCCTATAAAATTACAAATCAAAACCCCCTTGGTTCAGCAGCTGGCTATGGTTCATCTTTCCCTTTAAACAGGCAGTTGACCACCGAACTTTTAGGGTTTGATACGATGAACTACAATGTGGTTTATGCTCAGATGGGGCGTGGAAAAATGGAAAAGATTGTTTCATTTGCTCTCGGAAATCTGGCTGCAACGCTTTCAAAGATGGCCTATGATGTGTGCCTGTTTAACAGTCAGAATTTTAATTTTGTTAAACTTCCTCCTGAATTTACCACCGGTTCTAGTATAATGCCCCACAAGAAAAATCCCGATGTTTTTGAACTTATAAGGGGTAAATGTAACAAAATTCAGGGTGCTTCACAGCAGGTATCTTTAGTGGTTAACAATTTGCCGAGCGGTTATTTCCGTGATTTGCAAACGGTAAAGGAGATTTTCCTGCCTCTTTTTGCAGAGCTTTACGAATGCCTTGCAATAGCCAGATTGGCTGTCGTTAATATCGAGGTAAACAAGAACATATTGGACGATGAAAGGTACGATTACATATTTAGTGTTGAAGAAGTAAATGAACTCGTACTAAAGGGAATTCCCTTCAGGGATGCGTATCGGCAGGTTGCTGATAAAATTGGAGCGGGAGAGTATAAGCCTAATAAAGAGGTGTTTCATGAGCATGAAGGAAGCATCGGGAATTTATGTCTTGACAAAATCACTGCAAAAAAAGAGAATGCAATGGGGAAATTTAATTTTCAAATGGTTGATTCCGCATTTTCTTCGCTTTTAAATGGTTAACAGGAGTTTGTACTTTTACTGTTTAAATGTCTTAAACATTATTTCAGTATCTTCATTGGATCTGAAAATAATAGGTTAAATGTATGTTATTAAACACATTTTTTTTCTTTATGTGTAGAAAAAGTATCATCTTATATGTATTTTTGGTTTCAAATCGTTAGTAAAAACTTTAAATTACTATCAGATTTATATCCAAAATGCATTTTTCCTTCCTGTTGTTGATTGGAAGGTTGGACTTAACAGTGTTAAAATTAGATACAGATGAATATGCCAAAAATACAAGGGTTATATAATCCTCAAAATGAACATGATAATTGTGGGATAGGGTTTGTCGCCCACATAAAAGGTATACCTTCACATGATATTATCAGCAGAGGGCTTGAGGTTTTGCTTAATATGGATCACCGCGGTGCTATCAGTGCTGATAATTCTACGGGTGATGGCGCCGGTATTTTACTGCAAATACCGCATGAATTTATTACAGAAGAGCTGAAGATGCCTGTCGGCGATCAGGGGAAATATGGTACCGGGCTGGTGTTCCTTCCCAAAAATCAAAAGGAAGCCGATTTATGTATTGAAGTGCTTTCAAAGCATATTCAGGCTGAAGGTCTTACTCTTGTCGGGTATCGTGACGTCCCTGTTAACCATAATGCTCCCGGTGAGATAGCCAAGCAGACAGAGCCTTTTATTAAGCAGGTATTTGTAAGAGCTAACCTCGAAAAAGATACACTTGAACGGAAGTTGTACCTGGTGCGGAAGCTGGCGGAAAAAGAAATCAGGGATTCTTCTTTGAAATTTAAATCAAGCTTTTATCAGCCAAGCTTTTCGGCAAAGGTAATCGTTTATAAAGGGATGTTTACCCCTGCCCAATTGCGCGAATACTACATCGATTTTAACAGTCCGAAGTTCAAAAGTGCAATTGCCCTTGTTCATTCAAGGTTCAGTACAAATACATTTCCTACCTGGGATTTGGCGCAGCCTTTCCGCATAGTGGCACATAATGGTGAAATAAATACCATAAAAGGCAACAGGCTTTGGATGCAGGCACGCGAAGCGCTTATGAAATCGGAAATCTATGGCGAAGACTTGAAGAAACTCCTTCCTGTCATCGAAAAGGATAAATCGGATTCCGCTTCTTTCGACAATGTTTTGGAATTTCTGCATATGACCGGACGCACATTGCCGCATTCATTGTGTATGATGATACCCGAGTCGTTCAATGAAAAAAATCCCATTCCGGAAAGTTTGAAAGCTTTTTATGAATACCACTCCACAATTATGGAGCCATGGGATGGTCCTGCTTCAATGGTGTTCTCCGATGGAAGGTACATTGGAGGTACCCTCGACAGGAATGGATTAAGACCTTCACGTTATGTGATTACCAAAAATGATCTTATTGTGATGGGGTCTGAAGTAGGGGTACAAACTTTCAGGGCCGATGAAATTAAAGAAAAGGGCAGGCTGCGGCCGGGTAAAATTTTACTTGTTGATACTCAACTGGGAATCATAATTCCTGATGAGGAAGTTAAAGATCAGCTTAGCCACCGAAATCCATACGACATGTGGCTTAAGGAAAACAGGCTGATGATGGGCGACATTAAAGTGAAGCACCGGGTATCCTCATCAATTGATCATTTTCATAAATATGCCGGTGAATTTGGCTATTCGAAGGAAGATATGTATGACCTTATAAAACCCATGTGTGAAACTGCTGCTGAACCCACAAGTTCAATGGGAAACGACGTTCCTCTGGCTGTTTTTTCAGATAAGCCACGACGCTTTTTTGAATACTTTAAGCAGATGTTTGCCCAGGTCACCAACCCTGCAATAGACCCTATACGGGAAGGACTTGTTATGGCGCTTACAAATTATATTGGTTCACTGCATTCAAATATTCTGGCAGAAGCGCCTGAACACTGCAGGCTCATAAAATTTCAGGGCCCCATTCTTACCAATACCGATTTGGGAAAAATAAAAGACCTGAAGGATGAAATGTTTACCCATGCCGTTGTTCCTATGCTGTTTCCTGTAAAGGATGGAGTGGATGGGTTAAATAAAGCAATTGAAAATATGTTGGCTGATGCCGAAAAGGCAGTTGACAATAAAAAGAATTACATTATTCTGAGCGACCGTAATATTAGCAAGGATGAAGCAGCTATTCCTTCATTGCTGGCTGTGGCTGCTGTTCACCATCACCTGATTAAAAAACAAAAAAGGATGCAGGTAGGTATTATCCTGGAAACAGGTGAAGCCAGAGAAGTGCATCATTTTGCATTACTCCTCGGTTATGGTGCCAGTGTCATAAATCCTTATCTGGCTTTTGCTGCCATCGACCAGATGGTTAATGAAGGCAAAATTTCGCTGGAGTATAAGGAGGCCCGTAGCAATTATATAAAAGCCATTGATAAAGGCCTGCTAAAGGTAATGTCGAAAATGGGAATTTCCACTCTTCGAAGCTATCACGGTGCGCAAATTTTTGAGTCGGTGGGCGTAAGCAATGAACTTATTGATAAGTATTTTACCGGGACAGCAACAAAGATTGGCGGTGTGGGGCTGGAGGAAATCTATAAGGAAGCGTTGCTTTTTCATGAAAAGGCTTTTAACAATGATGTTGCTCCGGAGATGTTCCAATTTGAAAATGACGGTGTGTATGCCTGGAGGCAAAATGGCCTTCATCATGCATGGAACCCTGAATCCATAGGATTATTGCAATGGTCAACACGAACAAACGATTACGATAAGTATAAAGAATTCAGTGACCTGGTTGATCGGCAAAACCGCAGGCCTGCTTTCATAAGAGGCTGTTTTAAATTTAAGCGGAACCCTATTCCTGTTAACCAGGTAGAGACAGAGGAGGAGATCATGAAGCGTTTTGTTACCGGTGCCATGTCATACGGTTCAATAAGCATTGAAACTCATCAGGCGTTGGCAATAACTATGAACACCATTGGTGGCCGCAGCAATACCGGTGAAGGGGGAGAGGATCCTGAAAGGTTTGGTACAAATCGCAACAGTAAGATAAAACAGGTGGCTTCAGGCAGGTTTGGTGTAACAACCAATTATCTTGTAAATGCTGAGGAGCTCCAGATAAAAATTGCCCAGGGAGCCAAACCTGGTGAAGGAGGGCAGTTGCCCGGATATAAGGTGAATAAAATTATTGCCAAAACCCGGAACTCAACTCCCGGTATCACCCTGATTTCTCCTCCTCCTCATCATGATATTTATTCCATTGAGGATTTGGCACAGCTTATTTACGATTTGAAAGTTGCCAATCCCAAAGCAAAGGTATCGGTAAAACTGGTGTCAGAAAATGGTGTGGGTACTATTGCTGCAGGTGTTTCAAAGGCATTCTCCGATATCATTGTTATTGCCGGTACCGAAGGCGGCACCGGTGCCAGCCCTGCCAGCTCAATCAAGCATGCCGGATTACCGGTAGAACTGGGTATCGCCGAAACCCAGCAGACCCTGGTGCTTAATAATTTGCGGGGAAGAGTGAGATTACAGGTCGACGGACAAATAAAAACCGGAAGAGACGTTATTTCTCTTGCATGCCTGGGTGCCGAGGAATTTGGATTCTCGACAGCCCCGCTTATCGTGTTGGGATGTGTGATGATGCGCAAATGCCACATGAATACTTGTCCGGCCGGAATTGCCACACAAGATGAGGATCTTCGCAAACGCTTTATTGGCAGGGCAGAATATACAATAAACTATTTCAGGTTTATTGCAAGGGAAATACGTGAATACCTTGCCGAAATGGGTTTCACCAGGTTCGATGATATTGTTGGTCGCTCCGACCTGCTGGAGATTGACCCGGAGGTTACCAACTGGAAAATGAAAAGTATTGATTTTTCAAAGTTGCTGTATGTGCCAAAAGAAGCACAAAAAGTGGCCATACGCAATACCCATTCCAATACAAGACCCGAAAAGGGACATCTGGATTTCGACCTGATAAGGGATGCCAGGAAAGCAATCCGTGGTGCTGAAAAAGTATGGATTTCGCACCCGATTAATAATGTCGATCGTACTACCGGTGCAATGCTTTCGGGCGAAATAGCTAAAAGATACGGGGATGCCGGATTACCTGCTGATACCATAAACTGTACATTCAACGGAACCGCCGGGCAAAGCTTTGGTGCTTTTCTGGTCAATGGAGTTACTTTCAGACTCGAAGGCGACGCAAACGACTATATAGGAAAAGGACTTTCAGGAGGGAAAATAATTGTTGTACCTCCGGTAGGTTCAACTTTTAAGCCTGAAGAAAATATCATTGTAGGGAATACCTCATTTTACGGCGCCACTAAAGGTGAGGCTTATATAAGAGGTGTGGCAGGCGAACGTTTCTGCGTCAGGAATTCTGGAGCAAATGCCGTTGTGGAAGGCGCGGGAGATCATTGCTGCGAATATATGACTGGTGGCAGAGTGGTTGTGCTTGGCAAAACAGGTAAAAACTTTGCGGCCGGTATGAGCGGGGGAATTGCATTTGTACTTGATGAGTCAGGCAATTTCGATTATTTCTGTAATAAAGGATTGGTGGATCTGCTTCCCGTTGAAGATAAATCCGACATCAATGAACTACAGGCGCTTATAAGCAATCATTTGCTGTATACCCAAAGCATGATGGCTGCTGCAATACTGACCAACTGGGAGGAATACCTCCCGAAATTTGTTAAGGTCATTCCTTTTGAATACAAAAAGGTGCTGGAAGAACAAAAGCTTCTGGATTTGCAGAAGAAATTGCAGCTTACCGAGGATGATCCTTCAAGGCATGAATAAAAATAATAACAGGTAAAAAGAATTATCAGATATGGGAGATCCAAAAGGTTTTATAAACGTTCCACGCAAGGAAGCCGGTTATCGGCCGGCAAAGGAGAGGGTATTTGATTATGGAGAGGTGGAGCAGACATTGAATGTTAAAGACCGGAAATTGCAGGCCTCGCGTTGCATGGATTGCGGGGTTCCTTTTTGCCACTGGGGATGCCCGGTGAACAGTAAAATTCCGGAATGGCAGGATGCCCTTTACCGTGAAAATACAGAAGAAGCTTATAATATACTGCATTCTACAAACAGCTTTCCGGAAATTACCGGACGAATATGTCCTGCACCTTGCGAGAAATCATGTGTGCTGGCTATACATGAAGAGCCGGTTACCATTCGCGAAAATGAGTGTGCTACCGTCGAACAAGCCTTCGAAGGCGGACTTATAGTGCCTCGCCCGCCTAAATACCGCACAGGTAAAAAGGTAGCGGTAATTGGCTCAGGACCTGCCGGCCTTGCTGCCGCAGACCTGCTTAATCGTGCGGGGCATTATGTTACTGTATACGAAAAGAACGATGCCATTGGTGGCTTGTTGCGGTATGGTATTCCTGATTTTAAATTAAATAAACGGGTTATCGATCGCAGACTGGCAATTTTTGTTGATGAAGGGATTGATTTTAAAACCAATGTGGCTGTGGGTGAAGATATTTCAAAAGAAGAACTGCTTCAGGATTTCGATGCAGTGCTTTTGGCCGTAGGTGCTGAACAGGCACGCGATTTGCCTGTGGAAGGACGTGAATTAAAGGGTGTTTATTTTGCCATGGATTTCCTGTCGCAGCAAAATAAAGCAGTTGCCGGAAAAACTGTTCCTGATGAAATAAGAGTTACTGCCAAAGATAAGCATGTGTTAATTATTGGCGGTGGGGATACCGGATCTGACTGTGTGGGCACTTCTAACCGGCAGCAGGCAAAATCGGTTACCCAAATTGAGATTCTGCCAAAGCCTCCGGATAAAAGGGATAATAACAACCCGTGGCCTTACTGGCCTAACACGTTGCGTTCATCGAGTTCGCATGATGAAGGATGCAACCGGCGCTGGAGCCTCTCAACCAAACGGTTTATTGGTGATGAACAGGGTAATGTGAAGCAAACTGAAATTGTGCAGGTAGAATGGTCAAAAGATGAAAACGGACGCTGGACCATGCATGAAGTAGAAGGTACCGCCGAATTAATCGACACCGATCTGGTATTGCTGTCGATGGGATTTACTCAACCGGTACATAATGGGTTATTAAACACGCTTGGTGTTGAGTACGATCCACGTGGAAACGTAAAGGTTGATGAGAGGAAGCAAACTTCGGTGGAAAAAATATTCGCAGCCGGCGATGCAGAAAAAGGCGCAAGCCTTGTAGTGCATGCCATCCAGGCTGGTAATGTTGCAGCCCGCGGTGTGGATGCCTATTTGAGAAGTCTCGGGTAGTGATTCTTCCGGTTATTAAAATTAAAAATAGTTTGTCAGGAAATTTATTCGGACACGTTTCGTTTTGAGAAGTAAGAAGCTTAAAATATGAAACGTGCCCTGATATTTTCATTGCTGTTTATGTTCATGTTGACAGCAGTATCTCAACCCAAAACCAGGGGAAGAGTAAAAAGAAAATACCGTAACGTGGAGCAGGTAAATGAAAACCTGCCCCAGGTTATCTTTCGCGGTCTTGTCCGCGATATAAAGAAAAATCCCATACCTGGCGCCAGCGTAGAAATATTAGGAATAAATCGCCTGGTGCATTCCAATGAATTTGGGCAGTTCATGCTTTCTGATTTACCAACCGGCAGGTTACGTTTAAAAATTTCATGCATCGGCTATCGTACCAAAACCATTGATTACGTTTTACAACAAGGTTATAATGATCATTATGTCGCTCTTGACCAGGAAAGGATGCATCTGGAACCGGTAATTTCCTCTTCTCAAAAACGGGAAAAACATATACCGGATGTACCTGCATCAATTTCAGTAATTACAAAATCTTTTGCCGATAAACTAAATGTTACAGATTTTGAGGATGTTGCTGAATATATTCCCATGTTAGGATATGAAGAGTTAGGTGCAGGAAAGGCCGGTTTTTATTTGAACGGATCAAACGGCATTGCCGGTTTTACTGAAACATCACCTTCCGTAGCCATTTTTTCTGATGAGGTGCCAATGATAAATGCCGTGTCTGTTTCCCCTCTGCTTTTTGATATGGAGCGGGTAGAGGTGATGAAAGGTTCCCAAAATTCATTGTTTGGCAGGAATGCCATTGGTGGTGCCGTGCATGTGATAAGTAAAAAGCCCGATAGCCGCCTGAATGGGTACATTACCGCCGGGGGTGGAAATTATGGAACAAAAGAAGCGCGGGCAGCTGTTAATGTGCCGGTTATAAATAAGCTGCTTTTTGTAAGGGCAGCAGGTGTGTATTCAGCAACCGACGGTTTTGTGAAAAATTCATTCGGAGGAACATTGAACGGTAAGAAAAACTATGGCGGTAGATTTTCGCTGCGTTTCCTCCCTGCATATAATCATAAACTCGACATCACACTCAATTACATTCAGAACGATCATTCAGGTATGGCTTTTATGAATCCCTGGTTTCAGTTGGAGGAGGGTGGTGCAGAAATGTTGGATTACACTGCTTCATTAACCTTGGGAAATGAGTTGGGTTCCAGGCAGGACCTTATGAATGGAACATTGAATTACAGGTATTTTTTTAACGAACACAATTACCTGACATTTATAAGTTCATTTCACAAAAGCAATGCATCAGGTGTATGGGATGCTGATGGAACTGCACTGGCGGCAATCGAAATGGAAGATGAACAGACCGATGAGCTCCTATACCATGAACTGCGCTATAATTTCTCCAGGAAGAGCCGACTGAACGGTTCGGCAGGGTTAAGTTACAGCCGGGAAAAGAACTACCGGTGGCAAGGCATTTCCTCTGACGATCAGCTGATTTTTGAGGTTCTGAATTCACCGGGAAACAATACAATGCCTGCAGAAAACCGTTTTCCGGTCCATCCTCAGCCTTTGAATCCTGCACCTATGACCGGTTTCCCCTTGACGGGGCAGCACCATGAGGAAAACATGCACGATCGGTTGATCCAATCGGCGCAGGCCTACTTGCATTTTACCTACAGGTTGAATCAGGTGTTGTTTTTTACCGGGGGCGCCCGTGCTTTTTATGACCGGATGCAGTTGATTCATGAATCACAGTTTTCCGGCGGTGCTGAATCAAGCCTGGGGCAATTTAGCAACAGTTCGCCTAATATACTGTACCTTCCTTCTGAACAGCAGCAGTTGTCAGAAAGCTTTTTATCGGTTGCCGGGGAAGCCATAATAACCTATCGGTGGAATGAAAATTTCAATTTTTTTGTTAAAGCTGCAAGAGGTAGAAAACCACAGGTATTGCTTTCCGCCTGGGACAGCAAACCTTATGCTGTGGCCCCCGAAACGATAAACAGTGCAGAAGCCGGCTGGAAATCGATTATTAAACAACGGGTATATTGGGATCTGACAGGCTTTTATCGCCGGCATTCAAATGTACATGCCATTCAATGGGGCAGCTCAGCAGAACAGGGATTGCTTGCAGCTAACGGAAAAGCAATTTCCTATGGCGCTGAAACAGCGTTAAAAGCGGCCCTCATAAAAGGAGTGGAGGTGTTTGGTAATTATGCCTGGATGCACTCAAAATTTGATTCCACCGGAGTTGATGGTAATGCATATCTTAATGCAGGAAACAGTTTTGCCCGTTCACCCCGGCACAGCCTGTCAGCAGGTTTAACTGCCAAGACTGCAATAGTGCGGGGAATGAACCTTTTTGTTACACCATGGTACTCCTGGAATTCAGGGTTTTGGTTTACCGAATCTAACTCTTCAGCACTGGTGCAAGATGGTTATGGTTTGCTAAACCTTATTGCAGGCATTGAACTGGATGTTCCAAAAGTGGTCCTGAGTGTTTACGGAAAAAACCTGTTGGAAGAAAAGTACTTTTCATCAGCAGGACATTGGGGTGGATTGATGGGAATGCCAACAGCAGTGCCTGGTGCTCCTAGAATGATGGGTGCAAAAGTTACATGGAACTTTTAACCTGGAGGTAATTGAGCTGCAGAAATTTGCAACCTTTGGCCATGCTTCTTTTTAACCAATTTGTAGTTGCTACTGTTACTTATTTTAATGGCATTTTTAGTATATGTTACAGTCTATTAGCGGTTATTGTTTCGAAAACTTTATGTTCATTTTTGGGAACCCTATCGGGATTAATTTGTTGTCTATAATAAATGCTTAAAAATCTGAGTTTTTGTATGGCTTGATATTATATGAATAGTTGGATAAAAATAAAACCTGAACATAAAAAGTACCTGCGACCTGTGGTTGGAGGCATAATCCTTTTATTTGGTGCTGTTTTTATGGTAGTGCCATTTATTCCACTCGGATATATATTCTTGTTTGGCGGACTGTTTCTGTTAAGTACAGAAATTCCCCTGTTTAAAAAGTGGCTCAATAAAGCAAAATCAAAAGACAAAAAGAACAGGATAGAAAAGGTGGAGAAATCTGTAGATAAAAAGGAAAAGCAGGTAAGCGAAAAAATTGTTAAGGATGAGGAGGAAAAAAGTAGTTCGGTTAACAAATAAATCATCATCCATTTTTATCAATTGAATGAATTATTCTCCCTTGATTTTCTTTAGAATGAATTTATATTACTTCCCCATGTTGTAAAACATTTATTTGTATCGCATTTATAATCAATAGTGTAGTTATTCCTGAATTGAGTTGAAATACCTTCCGGGTTTTTAGGTATTGTTATATCTAGATAATTAGATAATTTTGTGCTTCAATTAAAAATGTATTGAGGATTCGCTTGATTTAAAAATATTATTATGTCGGGTTCAAGGCGCGATTTTATCAAAATTTCTTCATTAAGTGCAGCAGGACTTTTATTTGGGGGGCATTATGTCCAGTCGGCAATGCAGGCAAAAAAAATCACAGATTTAGGTTCCCCACTTCGTACACCTACCATTTGTGAAGTCTGTTTCTGGCAATGTGCAGGATGGGTTTATAAAAACGATGAAGGGAAAATCAAAAAGATTACAGGCAATGATGAAGATCCTAATTGTAATGGGAGACTTTGTCCCAGAGGCACCGGTGGTGTTGGAATGTACTATGATGAAGATCGGTTAAAGGCTCCATTATTAAGGGTTAAAGGTTCTGACGGAAAACAAACATTTAAGGAAGTTTCCTGGGATGAAGCCTTTGATTTTATAGCCGAAAAGCTAAAAAAAATAAAAAAGGAACATGGACCTGAATGCACTGCATTGTTTACTCATGGTTCCGGAGGTCATTACTGGGGTGATTTATTAAAAGCTTTTGGCTCCAATAATATTGCAGCCCCTTCCTATTCTCAATGCCGTGGTCCTCGAGAAGTAGCATTTTTAGCTACATTTGGTGAGGGGTTGAATTCTCCCGAACCATTGGATATACGTGATACTCGCTGTCTGGTCCTGATTGGCTCCCATCTTGGGGAAAATATGCATAATGGGCAGGTGCAGGAAATGTCGGATGCAATTGATAATGGAGCCGCAATTATAACTGTTGATCCTCGTTATTCGACGGCTGCAAGTAAATCGAAGTTCTGGTTGCCTATAAAACCCGCTACCGATATAGCTTTACTGCTTTCATGGATACGGGAAATTATAAACAACGACTGGTACGATAAAGAGTATATTGAAAAGTATGCTTACGGATTTGAAGAACTAAAAAGTTATGTTCAGCCATTTACACCTGAATGGGCTTATGGCATTACCACCATTAAACCGCATCAGATAAGGGAATCGGCGCGTGAAATGGCAAATGCTGCTCCGTCGGTTATTATACACCCCGGAAGGCATGTCACCTGGTATGGTGATGATACCCAACGGTTGAGAGCTGTTGCAATTTTAAACGCACTGCTTGGTTCCTGGGGCAGAAAAGGGGGATTTTATGTGCCCGAAAAAATGGGATTGCCCGATTATCCACATCCGGAGTTTCCAAAACCCACACGAACATGGCGTGATGCAATGAATGGAAAGTATAAGTTAGCTGATCTGGCCCTGGCATCAGGCGTTTGTGATGCTACCATTCCATCTCCTGACCTGGATTGCAATATAAAAGGATGGATAGTTAACGGTACCAACCTTATCATGACATTGCCCGACCAGAAAAAAACAATTGAAGCGATTAATAACCTTGAACTTTTGGTAGTTGTGGATACTATGCCAATGGATATAACCGGTTATGCCGATGTTGTGCTTCCTGAATGTACATACCTGGAACGCTGGGACGACCTTCGGGTTGCCCAGGGCCGCAATCCCAGCATTGCATTGAGAATGCCTGCGGCTGAACCTATGTATAACACAAAACCGGCCTACTGGATGGCTAAGCAGGTGTCAAAACGGTTAGGGTTGGAAGAATATTTTGCCTGGGAGACTTTTGAAGAGAAACTGGATTGGCAGTTAAAGCAGGTAGGTTCCTCACTTGAAGAAATGAAGCGGATAGGAGTTAAAAACCTTCCACGTCAGTATGGTGAAATGTTTTTTGCTCCCGGGGAGGAAGTTGATTTTTATACCAATACCGGGAAAATTGAATTGTATTCAACTGCTCTTGAAGCAGAAGGATTTGATCCCTTTCCGGTTTATACACCGCATGCAGAACCACCTGCAGGATATTACCACCTCAACTACGGGCGTGCTCCGATGCATACCTTTGGACGTACGGCCAATAATGCCAATCTTACTGATTTAATGGATGAAAATACAGTATGGGTAAATCCCAAAGTGGCTAAAGAATGGGGATTTAATAAAGGAGAACTTGTTTACCTTCAAAACCAGGATGGAATTATATCTGATTTCCCGGTAAAGGTGAGGGTTACAGAGCGCATCCGTTTTGATTCGGTTTATATTGTTCATGGTTTTGGACACAGCAATAAAAAACTTAAACGGGCATATGGAAAAGGAGTAAGTGATTCTCAATTAATTACGCGTGTTTTGATGGATCCGGTAATGGGAGGTACAGGCATGAGAGGAAATTTTGTAACATTCAGGTTTAATAAAGAAAGTGAGGTGCAGTCATGAGATATGCAATGGCTATTGATACAAAAAAATGTGTTGGCTGTTCCGATTGTGTGGTTGCATGCCAAACTGAAAATAATGTTCCCATCGGATATTGTCGCGATTGGGTGGTGGAAGTTACCGATGGCACTTATCCACAACTTGAAATTGAAATAAGGTCTGAACGATGCAACCACTGTGAAAATGCACCTTGTGTAAGAAGTTGCCCTACCGGCGCAAGCCATTATGAAGCCGGAGGCATAGTAACTGTCACAGAGAATGAATGCATTGGCTGTGGTGCCTGTATTGTCAGCTGTCCTTATGATGCACGGTATGCTCATCCGGAAGGTTATGTTGATAAATGTACATTTTGCCTGCACCGGATTCAAAAAGGACAGCAACCTGCCTGTGTGGAAGTATGCCCTACAAAATGCATGTATTTTGGCGATCTGGATGACCCCAACAGTGATGTGTCGAAAATGCTGAAAAAACGAAAATATAAAACTTTGATTCCCGAGGCGGGAACCAAACCTCATGTGTATTACCTGATTTAAAATATTTATAAAATGAGAGAAGAGGTAATTATTTCAGGAAGATTAAATCCCAACATCGACCCACATCTGGAAATATGGCACTGGCACATTCCACTCTATTTGTTTTTGGGTGGCCTGGCAGCAGGGATATTGTTTTTTGCCAGCCTTTATACCATTTTGGGTAAGGAAAATAAATACGCAGGCGCAGTTCGCCGGGCACCTGTTATTGTTCCGTTTGTTTTAATAATTGGGTTGGGAGCTTTATTTTTAGATTTGCGGCACAAACTTTATTTCTGGCAACTGTATACTACGTTTAAAATACAATCGCCTATGTCGTGGGGAGCCTGGACCCTGATGGCCATCACACCATTGTCAATTGCATGGGCTGCTATTCATATCCGGGAGTTTTTGCCATCGTGGGACTGGAAGTGGAATGTACTTAAGGAGTTGGAAAAGTTCCTGATAAAGTATAAAAAGTACATGGCATGGATAATATTGTTTTTCTCCGTTATTCTGGGAATTTACACAGGAATCCTGTTTTCAGCATTTAATGCCAGGCCGCTTTGGAATACATCCATTTTAGGGCCATTGTTCCTTACTTCAGGACTGTCTGCTGGAGCAGCTGTCATTATTCTTTTTTCAAAAAGAAAGGGAGAACGAATAAATTTTGCCAAAATTGACATCATGCTTATCGGTATTGAAATGTTCCTGATTATCCATATGTTCATGGGGTTTCTTGCAAGTACCGAGGTTCAGATTGATGCTGCCAATCTGTTTTTGGGAGGTCCATATACTGCTCCATTTTGGGTATTTGTGGTGATAATAGGTATGATTTTCCCTGCAGTGCTTGAGTTTCTGGAACTTCGTAAGTACCATATTCCGGTGCTCATTCCTGTGGTTTTAGTTCTTTTTGGAAGCTTAATGCTTCGGTTTATTATTGCCTATGCCGGTCAGATGAGCCGGTGGCTTTATTGATATTTGAATGTTCTGGAAGTATAATAATAAAAAAAACTCAAGATATGAATAATTGGAAGTACATGAATCCCTATTTAGGTGGTGTTTTGTTGGGACTCGTATTGATAGCTGCTTTCTGGGTTTCGGGCAGAGGCCTTGGAGCCAGTGGTGCAGCCAAAAGTGTGCTGGTGGCAGGTGTGAAAACAGTGGCTCCGGGGCATGTTGAAAATACTGCTTTTTATAAAGATTATACCGGGACGCATTCAAATCCGTTGAACGACTGGCTGGTTTATCAAATGTTGGGTGTGGTTGTAGGTGGCTTTTTATCAGGAGCGATTGCCGGGCGGTTAAAATTTAATGTTGAAAAATCTCCGAAAATCACCAATAAAACACGGCTAATGTTTGCCGCTCTCGGAGGAGCTTTTTTTGGGTTTGGCTCTCAGTTGGGTCGTGGCTGCACCAGTGGCTCAGCGCTTACAGGAATGGCAGTGCTTTCGGTTAGCGGATTCATATCAATGGCTGCCATTTTTGGTACTGCTTTTGGCTTGGCTTACTTTGCCCGAAAACTTTGGATTTAATGGATTTTATTAATCATCATTTGTTTTATATCATCAATATTTTATAAAAATGGGACCACTTGTCGTTTACGAAATAATTTCTCAGAATGCTAATTTATTGTTCGCATTTCTTATCGGAATCGGATTTGGATTTGTTCTTGAAGCCAATGGTTTTTCCTCCAGCCGCAGATTGGCAGGAATGTTTTATGGTTATGATACCACCGTTTTAAAAGTTTTCTTCACTGCAGCAATTGTTGGGTCTGTAGGATTGCTATTCATGAGCCTTTTCAACTGGATTGACCTTAGCTATATATACATAAATCCTACTTATCTGTGGTCGACAATCGGAGGAGGTATTATTATGGGTGCCGGATTTATATTAGGAGGCTATTGCCCCGGAACATCATTTTGTGCGGCCTCTATTGGAAAAATTGATGCCCTGGCATTTATTGGTGGCATGTTTGTTGGCATATTTGTTTTTGCCGAGGGTTACCCGCTGTGGGAAGGCTTTTACAATGCACAATTCATGGGTGCTCCTTTACTGAATGAAATGATTGGCGCCTCCCGTGGAATGCTTACCTTATTGATAATAATAATTGCTTTGGGTATGTTCTGGATAGGAGAGTGGGCTGAAAGGAAATTTTCGCGCGATGATTATAAATTAAATCAATGATCAGGAAAGCAATTCTAAAATTTAATATATTTGTTTAAAAATCAAAAGATAACGAAAATATGAAAGCACGATTGATACTGGCTTCAGCATTAATTCCGTTAGGTTTGATTATTGCCGCAGTCCCTGAAGATACAACAAAACCTTATAAGCTTAATGCCGAACAATTACTCGATGAGGTAAAAAGCGGTACCCAGTTTATAGGACCTGATGCAGTTGCCGATATGGTAATTTCCAAAGATCCCTCACTTCAGTTAATTGATGTGCGTAGTGCAACTGAATATGAAAAATTCAGTCTTCCCAATTCCATTAATATCCCTCTTGTGGATATATTGAATCCGGAGTGGGAAGGATACATCAATCAGGATGTGAAGCTGAATGTATTTTATTCGAATGGAACCAATGATGCCAACCAGGCATGGATGATTACACGACAACTTGGATATACAAATAATTACGTTTTGCAGGGGGGATTGAATTATTGGGTGGAAACCATAATGAATCCGGAAGCTCCTGAAAATGGCAGTCCCAATGAGGAAATTCTAAAATATAACCTTCGCAAAGGTGCCGGAATGGCCTTGGGCGGTGAAGCTCCTGAAGCAGCTCAACCAGTGGCAGCTCCTGGCGGAGAGAAACCTCCTGTTCAAAAAAGAGCAACCAAAAAAAGAGTTCAGGGAGGATGTTAAAGAAATAAAGAATATTTTTGGTTGGTGATTCTCCGAGTTTATTTTTCTAAACCCGCAGGGCAGGGAAAATAAACCGATGGGACGGGCTGGAAACTGCTTGTCCTCCCGCATTCGACAGAGGTTGAAATAAATTGGAAAGGAGAAAAATTTTAATGGAATTTGGAATTGTTTTTTATGCATTGATTTTTATAACTGCAGTACTGTACTCTTCTGTGGGACACGGTGGTGCAAGTGGTTATCTGGCTATAATGGCCATTTTTTCTGTTACGCCCGATAACATGCGGGCTTCAGCTTTAATTCTTAATCTCTTTGTGGCAGGAATTTCTTTTTATTCCTATTACAGGGGTGGATACTTCCGTCCTAAACTGCTTCTCCCCTTTATTGTCCTTTCCGTTCCTTTGTCTTTCCTGGGCGCACGCCTTAACATCAATCCAACTACATATAAAATAATTCTAGGAGTGTTCCTGATTATTGCCATAGCCCGAATGTTATTTACGGCAAGAAAACCTGAAAATATACATCCGGTTAATGTTTCAGTGGCTATAATTGTTGGAGCTGTGCTTGGTTTCTTCTCAGGTATGATTGGTATTGGTGGTGGCATTATTTTAAGCCCGTTGCTCTTATTGTTTCGTTGGGCTACTATAAAGGAAACAGCTGCAGTTTCGGCTATTTTTATCGTGTTAAATTCTGCAAGCGGTTTAATTGGATTGACAACCAGTGGAGGTTTACAACCTCTTGATAACATTTACCTGCTTATTGTTACCGGTGTTACAGGAAGTATATTGGGTGCATGGGTGGGCCGTGAAAAATTCTCCCATGCAAATTTGACCTATCTGCTGGCTACAGTTCTGTTATTTGCAAGTTTTAAACTATTTTATTTTTAAAAATGGAATTGACCGCAATAATACTGGCAGGAGGCAAAAGTTCACGCATGGGGCAGGATAAAGGCCTTGTTAATTACAATGGTAAATCTATGGTGGAATATTCCATAGAAGCCTGTAAGAAGATAACTTCCAGTTTAATAATCAGTACGAACAATGAAGATTATGCTTCTTTCGGATTTCCACTTATAAAGGATAGTTACCCCAATGCAGGTCCAATGGGAGGATTGGAAGCTGCCCTTGAATACTCAAATACAGAAGACAACATCGTTTGCCCATGTGATATGCCAAATATTCATCCATATCTGTTTGAATTGGTGTTGCAGAAAAAGAGTGGAAAACAGGCAGTGGTTGTTACTGATAAGAAAGGAAAAGTGTTTCCGGTTTTTGGTTATTATAACAAGTCGGCTTTGCCGGTAATTCGGCAACAGATAAAAACCGGAAATCTGAAAATGCTTTCCCTGTTAAAATTGTTAGACGCTGAAACAGTTGTCTCCTATTATGATGATGTGCTTTCAAACATTAATTATCGGAAGGATTTAGAATGAAATGAGCATGAAGAAAAATACACACCAACCGGAAGTTATTAATCCCGAATGCTATCGGGACATGCGAATTACATACTATACCACTGAAAATTTGCAATTTTAATAGTATGAATTATTTTCCAAATATGATAATTGTCCGGGGAACCGGCCGGAATGTTGGTAAAACATTATCGGCGTGCAGCATAATTTCAAGTTTGGCTGAAAGATATGAACCTGTTGGTATTAAGATTTCACCGCATTTTCATGCCTTGAATGAATACCAGGAATATGTGCACCGTTCAGAAGATTTTGTGATTGTGGAAGAAAACTTCATTTCAGGGAAAGATAGTTCACGAATGCTGCAGGCAGGGGCAAAAAAAGTATTTTATATACAGGCAAAAAACGACCAGGTATTGAACGCCTTGAATGTACTGGTAAAGCAGTTAAATCCTGCAAACCCTGTGGTTGTGGAATCAGGAGGCTTGTACGAGTATATTGAACCTGCATTGCTGTTAAATGTAATAGGAGAAAATAGCGGAAAAAAGATAGGCATAAGAAAAAATACAAAAGTCGTTTTTCTGCCTTCCGATAAGGTGTTTTCCTATAATTGGAATTTAATTCATTTTGTTAATGGAAAATTTACAGTTCATGCTTGACTATAAAGATGCTCTCGATCTTATTTTATCTGTTGCTGCACCGTTGCCGGCCGAAAATGTGGAACTGCAATATTCTCTAAACCGGGTGTTGGCTGAAGATATTTTCTACGACACCGATATGCCCCCCTTCAATAAGTCGGCAATGGATGGTTTTGCCTGCCGGAGAGCCGACCTGCAAAATGAGCTGGAAGTTATAGAAACAGTTTTTGCCGGTAAACTGCCTGAGAAAAAATTGCAGGAAAACCAGTGTTATAAAATTATGACAGGGGCTGTGGTTCCTGAAGATGCCGATTGTGTTTTCAAAAAAGAAGACGCGGAATTTATTGAACCCAATAAAGTGATATGTAATAATCCGGCTACAGGCAACAACATTTGTTACCGCGGAGAAGATATTAAAAATGGTGAAAAAATTTTAAAGGCATCAACACGCATAACTACAAGGCATTTGCCCCTGCTTGCAGGTGCTGGTGTGGTAACACCTCTTTTGTTCTGTCGTCCCGAAGTTACTGTTTTTGCCACGGGAACCGAATTGGTTGAGCCTGATGTTAAACCGCTGTCTTTTCAACTACGGAATTCAAATTCGTCGCAGTTGTTGGCGCAGTTATCAGAAGTGAATATCAGGGCGCAGTATGCTGGTATAGTAAAAGATGATGAATTAACCCTGACCGATAAAATTTCAGGGGCATTAAATAACAGCCATTTGGTTATACTTACGGGTGGTGTTTCAGTTGGAGAATTTGACCTGATTCCTGATGTTTTGTCAAAGATGGGATTCAAAATTATGATTTCATCAACAGCCATTCAACCGGGAAAGCCAATGGTATTTGCACAAAAGGACGATAAATATTGCTTCGGGTTATCAGGAAATCCGGTTTCTTCATTTGTTCAGGCTGAGTTGTATGTGAAGCCTTTTTTGATGGCCATGATGGGGTACTCTGCTCAACCTGTTCAACAAAAATATCCTCTGGGAAAAGAGTTGCGGCGCAGGAATGCAGGCCGGTTACAGTTCATCCCCGGAAAACTTACGCCTGAAATGGAGGTGGTTCCTGTAGAATTTCATGGATCAGCTCATATCAATGCTTTGGCTGAAGCCTCGCATCTGCTTGAATTTCCAAGAGGTGCTGCAGTAATAAATAAAGGAGAATTAATAAATGTTCGATCGATATAACCGACATATTACATACCTCAGAATCTCTGTTACCGACAGATGTAACCTGCGCTGTACCTATTGCATGCCTGCAGGCGGAATCCGGTTACTGAAGAAGGAAGAAATACTTTCCCTGGAAGAAATTGCTGAAGTTGTTAAAACAGGGGCTGAAATGGGTATAAGAAAAATACGCCTTACAGGAGGCGAACCTTTAGTAAGGAAGGGCATTGTTGATTTAGTTGAAATGATTAACCGTGTTGAACCCATTGAGGAGATAACTATGACCACCAATGGCATTCTGTTGTCAAAATTTGCACGGCAGTTGAAAGCAGCAGGTTTAAGTCGCATCAACATTAGTCTGGATACAGTAGTTCCCGAAAAGTATAGAGAGATTACCCGTGGAGGCAATCTTAACGATGTATTTGATGGAATTCAGGCTGCAAAATCAGCAGGGCTTAACCCAATTAAGATAAATGTGGTAAGGCTGGCAGACCAGGATGATCAGGAGGTTGATAAAGTGAAACAATTTGCTGCCAAAGAAGGTGTTCAGGTCAGGTTCATTACTCAAATGGATTTAAAAACAGGTGAATTTTCTCAGGTGGAAGGCGGTGAGGGTGGAAATTGCTCAATTTGCAATCGCCTGAGGTTGACTGCAAATGGCATGATTAAACCTTGCCTGTTCAGCAATAAAGAATACAACATCAGGAGCCTTGGAGTCAGGGAAGCATTTTTGCAGGCCCTGAATTCAAAGCCCAAAAGAGGTGTAATAAACAGTCAAAACAGTTTTTATAATATTGGTGGTTAGTAAAATAAATACGATGGCAGAAAAATTTTCACATCTAAACGAGAAAGGCGAAGCCAATATGGTGGATGTTGGTGCAAAGCCTGACCAGGAAAGAGTTGCCAGAGCTACAGGTAAGATTTTTCTTCAGCAAAACACGCTGAAACTTATCGGGGCGAATGCCATTAAAAAGGGCGATGTTTTTTCTGTCGCCCGTATTGCCGGAATTCAGGCAGCAAAAAATACATTCCAGCTGATTCCCTTGTGCCACCAGGTCCAACTATCGAAAGTTGCCGTTGATTTTGTGACTGAGGATGACGGCATAAAAGTGCTTTCATCGGCCAAATGCACAGGGAAAACAGGAGTGGAAATGGAGGCATTAACAGCCGTTAGTGTTGCATTGCTAACCCTTTACGATATGTGCAAGGCTGTTGATAAAAATATGAAATTGAGTGAAATCGAACTTCTTGAGAAATATAAAAAATGATTCAGGTAAAAATAAAATCTCTTAACATTTCGGAAGAAAAAGGAACTGTGAAAAATCCGGTGAATTCTGTGGCAATAACTGAGACAGGAGTAATGGATGATGCACATGCAGGTTTCTGGCACCGGCAGGTGAGTTTGCTTGGGGTTGAAAGTTTAAAGAAAGCTGAGGAACAGAATAACCGTACATTCAAATATGGTGATTTCGGTGAGAACATTACCACCGAAGGCCTTGAACTTTATAAAACCAATATCCTCGATAGATTTCAATGTGGTGAAGTAATACTGGAAGTGACCCAGATTGGCAAGAAATGCCATAAAGGCTGCGAAATCATGAAGATTTCGGGGAATTGTATTATGCCTGTTGAAGGAATATTTTGCAGGGTGATTCAAACTGGTAAGCTTGAAAAAGATAATGTGATGACTTACATGCCAAAAGAAATAAAAGTAACGGTGATCACCTTAAGCGACAGAGCTTATAATGGGATTTATAAAGATAAAAGCGGACCTCTTGCATCAAAATTACTGAGCGATTTCTTTAAAAATCATAATCGGCCGGTTCATGTTGAAAATATAGTACTTCCCGATGATGAAGCAATGCTGGAAAATGCCCTGCAAAAATCTGCGGAAGAAAATACTGACATTATTGTTACCACCGGCGGCACAGGCATAGGCAGCAGGGATATAACTCCTGATGTGGTGAAGCGGCTGCTTGATAAGGAAATCCCGGGAATTATGGAGCTCATTCGCTATAAATATGGTTCGTCAAAGCCTAATGCTTTGCTAAGCCGGAGTGTCGCGGGAGTTATGGGCAATTCGCTGGTTTATGCTCTCCCGGGAAATACAAAAGCAGTACATGAATACCTGACAGAAATTACACCAACACTCGAACATTCTCTACGAATGCTTAATAACATCGACTCGCATTAATCTGAAAAGGCTTTCTTTAGCTGTTTTATATGAGAAGGCAGTGTAATAAAAGCAACTGTTTTGTTTATTTTCTTTATTTTTAAGGAAATTTTGCCTGAGAGCATTTGTTTTTGTAATTCTAAGCGGGGTAAATATGTCAAAAATACTGGTAATCGACGATGAAAGAAGCATAAGGAATACTTTAAAAGATATTCTGGAATACGAAAAATATGAGGTGGATTTGGCTGAGGATGGTAAAAAAGGCCTCGCAATGGTTAAGCAAACCGAATACGATATCATTCTTTGCGACATTAAAATGCCGGGAATGGACGGAATTGAGGTGCTGGAACAGCTGGGGCCGTTAGCTACCGAAACTCCTGTGGTTATGATTTCAGGGCATGGGAACATTGACACTGCTGTGGAGTCAATTAAGAAAGGGGCATACGATTTTATTGAAAAACCACTCGATTTGAACAGGCTGCTGATTACCATCCGCAATGCCATGGATAAATCGACACTGGTGAACGAAACCAAAATCCTGAAAAAGAAAGTCAGCAAGAAGTTCGAAATAATTGGCGAATCGACTGCCATAAAAAAGGTCATCCAAATGGCCGACAGGGTGGCGGGCACCGATGCACGCGTATTAATAACCGGCCCTAACGGTACCGGAAAAGAACTTGTTGCCCGGCGCATTCACGATTTCAGTAACCGAGCTTCCGGGCAGTTTGTGGAAGTTAATTGTGCGGCAATCCCGTCGGAGTTGATCGAAAGCGAATTGTTTGGCCATGAAAAAGGTTCGTTTACCTCGGCTGTGAAACAACGAAAGGGTAAATTTGAACAGGCCAGCAGCGGCACCCTTTTTCTTGATGAAATCGGCGACATGAGTCTGTCGGCACAGGCTAAAGTCTTGAGGGCCTTGCAGGAGAACATTATTTCCAGGGTGGGTGGCGATAAGCCCATAAAAGTGGATGTAAGGGTGGTGGCAGCAACAAATAAAAACCTTGCAGTGGAAATTGATAACGGTCGCTTTCGTGAAGACCTCTATCACAGGCTGAGCGTAATACTGATTCATGTGCCGTCACTGAACGAAAGGCTGGAAGATATCCCCTTGCTGGCAAGCCATTTTATCAGTCAGATTTGCGATGAATACGGAATGCCCCAAAAAGGCATTACAGATGATGCCATTGCCGAGCTTCAGAAGATTAACTGGACAGGGAATGTCAGGGAATTTCGTAACGTTATTGAACGGCTTATCATTCTCTGCGACCAGAAAATAACTGCCGAAGATGTCAGGAAGTTTGCTGCACCTATTAAATAGCTATTCCGGGTCTTCCCATTCGCCGTTCTTGTTCTGAATATAGGTTTCGATGTGCCTGTCGTATTTTACTTCATAAATATCTTTGATGGTCACAATAATGCCGGTTTCGAGCACGTGGCCGAACCCTTCATTCATTGCAGTGCCAAATGTCTTCATCGAAGGCGACAGGTTCATGTATGCATTGATTAACGGAGGAACATTTTCGCCATACTGCCTTACCTTTTGAACCAGAATGCGGTAATCTTCCTTGTAGTTGGCCCCTGTAAACATTTCCTTCATCTCATCGATGTTGTAATCGAATTCAACCGGCTTCTTGGGATGAACCAGGTTGCTTTTGTCGCGAAAATATTTAAGAAAGAAATACTGGATCAGGTTCCTTGCTTCGCTGTGGAAATGCGTATACATTGTTACCTTACCAAAGAAATATTTGATTTCAGGGTGGTCAACAGTTAAGGCTCCCAACCCGTCCCAAAGGTTATCGAGAGCAAACAAAGCCTTTGCGCCGGCTTTACTCGACTGGTATGTAGGTTGCACAAACGAACGGCCAAGCTCAAGGGTGTGGGGAAGGTACTCCCGGACAAATTTTTCGGAAAGGTGAAAAAGCTTCGATGTTGCCATCTGTACTTCCCCGTTTTCATCTACCGGAGCTTCGGAGCAGAGAATGTAACGATATCCGCCAAGAATCTCTTCTGCTTCAGGATCCCACACGATAAGCTGCTTATAAGGTACCTCGGAAATATCGTAATGATCAATATCTGTTTCTTTTCCGGTACCGCCGCCGGCATCCCTGAACGTTATTTCCCGTAAACGTCCGATTTCATGCATAAGAGAGGGTGAGTCTTGATGTGTAATTACATATATTTCATTACCTCCCTTATTCGTTTTCCGAAGCAATTTGTCGGGTGTTAATTCGGCCATAATTTGCTCCTTTGGAAGCGGCGCTAAAATTTCTTTCATTAAATATTCTTTTAAATGAAAACGGTGTGCAAAATTAATAAAATTGATTAACAATGCTTCTGCACCGTTTATTAATTTGCTGCTGCATTTTTCACTGCAAGTCCGTAGGTTTTTTCTTTCATCCACTGTGCCCATTGCAGATGGGTTCTTGTACTGTCGAATAGGGTGTAAGGTATGGGTTTGCCAAAGTATATATGAACATCGGTATTGCGGTGGCGTACTGTTTCTCCCGGCAGGAGAAACATTTCAAGGTTCCATTTGATGCGCAAAAACTTGCGAAGACTGGCAGCCCGATAAAATTTTTTTGAATTGTGGCCGGCAACAAACACCGGCACCACATCGCGCTTGTACCTGACTGCTTTCGAAATGAAATGTTTTTTCCACTCAAGATCAATTACTTTACCTTTTATTTTTCGCGACGCAAGTCCTGAAGGAAAAATCAATATCTGCGCATCAGAATTATAGGTCTCGCTCAATGCCCTTGCAGCATCCCGGCTGTGACTCCCGTGCTTGTTTATGGGCACAAAAAGCGGCTTCAGTTGTGGAATGTTCATAAGAACATCGTTGGTTAAGAAACGGGCCTTTCCCAGCTTCTCATCCACGGCCTTAAGCAACAGCATCCCGTCGAAGCCTCCCAATGGATGATTGCTTGCAAAAATGAAGCGCCCTGAGTCCGGAACATTTTCTATCCCGTGATAATAAATGGTAACATTGAATTCTTCAACTACCTTATTGATAAATTCAATGCCCAAATGGTGTCCGTGCCTCTGAAGAAGGTTATTTATAAAATCCAACTCCAGCAATGAATGGATATAGCGGTAGACAAAACCCGGCATCACTCGTGCCAATGCAGGATTTTTGGTTGTAAACACTTCTTTAATATTGATGGGCTTGAATGAGCCTGTTTTTTCTTCTTCCACCTTTCAGTTTTTTTGCGCAATTAACTAAAAATAGTATACAAATTTATACAATCAGCAGTTTCATTTTATGGCCCTTGTGAAATTTTTATGCGGTTTCAGTTTTTAATCGGAATGGTCTTTCATCATACTTTCCCCATACCCGGGCCATACTAAATTCAATGTAAATTCAATTAAACTTGGAGTTGGTACGTTTTATTAATGCTGTTCTACCGTTCTGTAATCCGGCTGGATCTTTGGTTTTAACTGCCATGATTTTGCCGGCACACCATGAAAAGAAAAAATTGATTTTGTGTATTACTTCATTATTAATTTCTTTGCAGGGTCAAAAGTTGAAGTTATTAACTGATGGTGCAGTCCGAAATTTTAATTTGTAAAATACTGAATGCGTGAAGGGTATTTTGGGTTATTGATTACATTTGACAGGTTATAAACACAATATCAACAATTTTTCAACAAATAGGACAATGTAAGCAGGTGGAATAAAGTGGAATAAAGTGGAAGGATATGGAATATTTTTGTACTTTTACACTTACTAAATAGCTTTATTTCGCTTAAATGGCAGAATTCACAGGGACATACAATGCAACCATCGATGACAAGGGGAGAATAGTTCTTCCTTCGGCCTTTAAAAAGGAGATGGGTGACCTGGCTTCAGAGCCTCTGGTTGTTGAGCGGAATTTGTATAAAGACTGCCTGGATTTATATCCTGAAAAATTCTGGAAAGGCAGGGTTGACGCGTTTAAGTCAACGCTCGATCCGTTTGATGAGGAAGATGATGGATTTCTGCAGTTTTTTTATGAAAATTTTAAAAAGGTAGAGATGGCTGCCAATGGACGCATAAATATTCCATCCGATTATCTCGATTACGGGAAGTTCAAAAAAAATGTCCGGCTGATTGGTATGGGGCATTCTATACGTATTTGGGATTTGGAGGAATATGAAAGCCAACAGATGGATAAGTCAACGTTTATACAACGATTTAAGGAGAAAAGAAAGTTAAAAGCAGCAGAATAAATGTCAAACCCGTACCACATACCGGTGATGCCAGCGGAAAGTCTTCAGGGGCTGAATCTTTTCCCCGGCGCCCTGGTGGTTGATGCCACCTATGGTGGCGGAGGCCACTCCCGGCTTATTCTGGAAAAAATAGGAGACGGCAAGTTGTTTGCTTTTGATCAGGATGAAGATGCTGCCGGTAACGTAATTAACGATGACCGGCTCTTTTTTATAAGGCATAATTTCAGGTACCTGAAAAATTTTCTCAGGTATTATAACGTTGATCAGGTGGATGCTGTTTTTGCCGACCTTGGCGTTTCATCACACGATTTCGATGTAGCGGGCCGCGGATTTTCTTTTCGTCTGGAGGGAAAGCTCGATATGCGGATGAACCGGAATATGCCGGTTGACGCTTCACAGGTGGTTAACACCTATAGCGAAGAAAAGCTGCTTTTTATTTTCAGGATGTATGGTGAAATAAAAAACGCTGGCCGGCTTGTAAAAGAAGTTATAAAAGAAAGAAATGTTGGTTCGATCGATACAACTGCCCGGTTAAAAGAAATTGCATTACGCTGTGCTCCCGGGGGCATTGAAAACAAATACCTGGCTCAGGTCTTCCAGGCGCTTCGTCTTGAAGTGAACGATGAACTGGAATCGCTGAAGGAATTTTTAACTGCTGCACTCGATGTGCTAAAGCCGGGTGGACGTATTGCCATTATAACTTATCACAGCCTGGAAGACAGGTTATGTAAGAATTTCATGAAAGCAGGAAATTTTGAAGGTAAAGTGGAGAAGGATTTTTATGGGAATGTTCAAAGTCCCTTTGAATTGATTAACCGGAAAGTTATCATACCCCAGGCCGGGGAGCTGAAGGAAAATGTACGATCAAGGAGTGCGAAGCTTCGAATTGCTGAAAAGAAACCGAAATGACTGATACGAAAAAAAATAGCAAAAAGAAGTCGGGAGTGAAGTCCTTTTTGGGAGGTACAATACTCACCGACGAGCGGTTTACCGGGCAACTGCCTTTTTTGGCGTTGCTGGTGTTTTTTGCATTTGTACTGATTACAAACCGTAACCTGGATGAAAGAACCATCAGGCAGATTGAGCAGGTGCAGGAAACTATCAATGAACTGCGCTCTGAATCCATTACCTTATCTGCAAGGCTTATGGATGCAAGTCGTCCTTCCGAGGTGGTTGAAAAGGTGGAAGAAGCCGGTCTTGGCCTGGAAGAGCCTGTGAAACCGGCACAAAAAGTTGTTGTCACTAAAAATAAACGTAAGTGGAGATTAGGAAGTCAATAGTATCCCGCATTGCCGTCATTTATTTCCTGCTGCTTGTATTTTCATTGTTAGCAGTGGTAAAGATGGTGTCCGTTCAGCAGATCAAGAATGAGCGGTGGGAACAAATTGCCAAAAACCTGAAAGAAAATACCATCAGCATAGCACCTAACCGCGGCAACATTTGTGCCGATGACGGCAGCGTTCTGGCCACTTCGGTGCCGGGTTACTACGTTCGCATTGATTTGGCAGCTGAAGGCGTTAAAAGGGTATATGCTGAGGAAAGCGATTCGCTGGCCCATTACCTGGCTTCTTTCTTTAAAAACGGCACAAAAATTTCGTATAAGCGAAAACTTGATGCTGCCTATAAAAGTGGAAACCGGGGCTTCATGCTCACTCCCCACAAGGTGGATTACCAGGAGCTTCAGCAGATAAAAAAGTTTCCGATACTGCGTCGCGGCAGGTTTGGTGGCGGTTTAATTGTGGTGCAGGAAAACCATCGTGTTACTCCTCTGGGGTCACTGGCTCTTCGCACTATTGGCGATTTAAATAAGGGAGCTTATGGCGGTGTGCATGGCAACATTGGTTATACAGGTCTTGAGGGGGCATATGAGCAGTACCTGAAGGGAGAGGAAGGGGTGAGCTACAGGGAAAACCTTTCAGGAAGATGGGTGTTGCGCACGGAAATTGAACCCCGGGATGGAATGGATGTCATTACATCTATCAATATTAAACTGCAGGACATTACAGAAAGCACACTTCACCGTAACCTCGTGAAGAATAATGCCGACTGGGGGACTGCTATTTTGATGGAAGTTGAAACAGGTGAAATCAAAGCCATTGCTAACCTGGGACTTGAAAACGGCTCTTACACTGAAAATTATAATTATGCCCTGGGCCATGCCGGATGTTATGAACCGGGTTCCACTTTTAAGCTTATCTCACTTGTAGCTGCCATGGAAGATGGCCTGATCGATACCAGCGATGTGTACGATACCGGCAGCGGAGTATGGAAATATAAAGGGCGTACGATTTATGACAGTGATTACAAATATGGCGGCCATGGTCCAATGACGGTTAATGAAATTTTTGAGAAATCGTCGAATGTAGGCGTGGCCAAAATAATAACAACGGCATATGAAAAAAATCCCAAAGATTTTGTTGACCGTGTGTATGGTTTTGGTGTGAATAAGCCACTGGGAATGGAAGTGAAGGGAGAGGGTAAACCATTCTTCAAATATCCCGGTGATTCCGACTGGTGGGGAACTACACTTGCCTGGATGTCGTACGGGTATGAATCAAAAATGACGCCACTGCAAATCCTTACCTTTTATAATGCCGTTGCCAATAATGGGCGTATGGTGAAGCCAAGGCTCGTTAAAGAAATCAGGGACAATGGGATGTTGGTAAAGCAATTCAATACAGAAGTGATAAATCCGATGATTGTCAGGAGCGAAACTGTTGGTAAAGCACAAAAGATGCTGGAGCGTGTTTGTGAAACCGGCACAGGTCGTTCGCTGCAGAACCCATGGTTTAAGATTGCCGGTAAGACAGGAACAGCACAGGTGGCTACCGGGCAGGGCGGTTACCAGCAGGGCATGTACCTGGCATCTTTTGCAGGTTATTTCCCGGCCGATAATCCTAAATATTCTCTTATTGTTACAATTAACAATCCACGAGGCGGCGCTTATTATGGCGGTTCGGTTGCCGGACCTGTGTTTAAAGAGATTGCTGAGCGGGTGTTTGCGGCAAAGAATTTATTTGATGAAGCAATCGATGCGCCGGAGGTTCCCCAAAAGCTGGTGCTGCCACAAATCAAAAAAAGTTCTCCGGAAAGCATTATTCAGGTGGCCAAAGATTTAAATATACCAGGTATTGAAGGAACTGCGGCCTCCGAAATGGCATCTGTACAGAAGAATAACGACCGACTGGTTATTAATGAAGTTAAATTCCTGCCGGGTAAAGTGCCCGATGTATTGGGAATGGGGGCAAGTGACGCCATTTTTACGCTTGAGAAAGCAGGACTTAAGGTAAATATTAAAGGGGTTGGAAAAGTGGTGGAACAGTCGCTGAAACCCAATTCAACCCTGCAAAAGGGAGGAGTTATTTATTTAACACTAGGTTAGAATGAAGCTTGATGAATTATTAAAAAATATTGATTATACCGACCGAAAAGGAAACACTAATCCGGAAATTACCGGGTTGGAATTTGATTCACGGAAAGTAAACCCGGGAGTGGCATTTATTGCCCAGCGTGGTTTGCATGCCGATGGTCATTATTTTATTGACGCTGCCATTGGTAATGGAGCGGTTGCTGTTTTCTGCCAGGAGCTTCCAGCAGAGTTGAGGGATGAGGTTACCTATATAAAGGTTAACGATACTTTGCTCGTAACAGGATTGCTGGCAGCTGCATTTTTTGATTTTCCTTCGAAAAAAATGAAAGTGGTAGGTGTAACCGGAACTAACGGAAAAACAAGCATTGCTACTTTGCTTTTCCGGATTTTCAGGCAGCTTGGATATAATGTGGGACTTATTTCAACGATAGCTTACCGTATAAACGATGTTGAGGAAGCAGCTTCTTTTACCACACCTGATCCTTTGAAAATACAGCAGCTGATGGCTAAGATGGTTGACAATGGATGCGGGTATTGCTTTATGGAAGTCAGCTCTCATGCCATTCATCAGAACCGGATAGCAGGAATTCAGTTTGCAGGCGGTATATTTACAAATATAACCCATGATCATCTCGATTATCATAAAACCTTTTCAGAATATATAAAGGCAAAGCAACGCTTTTTTGATGCACTGCCGGCCGAAGCATTTGCCCTGACAAATGCGGATGATAAAAACGGGCGCATTATGGTGCAAAATACAAAAGCACGTGTTTTAACCTACTCGGGTCGTGCAATGGCCGATTATCATTGCAAGGTACTGGAGTCACATTTCGACGGCATGTTGCTCAACTTAAACGGGCAGGAAGTGTGGACGCGGTTTGTCGGAAAATTTAATGCCTACAATCTTTTGGCTGTTTATGCCGCTGCAGTTAACCTGGAACAGGACCCGCAGGAGGTTTATTCCGGCATCAGTAACCTTACTCCGGTGAAAGGAAGGTTCGAAACCATCAGGAGCCTGGATGGGAAGTTGGCTATAGTTGACTATGCTCATACTCCTGATGCCTTGCAAAATGTGTTGGGTGCAATAGCCGGTATCCGGACAGGAGCCGAGCAGGTAATAACTGTTGTAGGCGCTGGTGGTGACCGCGACCGCACAAAAAGGCCGGAAATGGCAAAAGAAGCCATTGTGGGCAGCGACAAGGTAATTCTTACTTCAGATAATCCAAGAACAGAAGAACCGGCTCTGATAATTCGGGAAATGGAAGCTGGTGTGGAACAAAAATACAAGAACAAGGTGGTTTCAATCGAAAACCGGCGTGAGGCCATCAAAACGGCTGTGATGATTGCAAATCCCGGTGATATTATCCTGATTGCAGGAAAAGGACATGAGAATTACCAGGAAGTAAATGGTGTCAGGCATCATTTCGATGATGTGGAAGAGGTGAAAAAATGTTTTGGAACGGAAGAATAATTGAAAGTTAGGTATGGTTTATTATTTGTATGATTGGCTGGTTGACTCAAATATCCCCGGAATAGGGATGTTGCAGTACATTTCAACCCGGTCGGGTGGGGCGGTTATTCTTTCATTGATTATTGCCACAGCATTTGGAAAAAAAATGATCCGCTTCCTTCAAAAGAAACAAATAGGTGAAGTGGTGCGCGATCTGGGGCTGGAGGGGCAGGTTCAGAAAAAAGGAACCCCGACCATGGGAGGCCTGATTATCCTTCTGGCAATTATTGTTCCGGTTCTGCTGTTCGCTCGGCTCGATAATATATACATCCTGCTAATGCTGATTACCACGGTTTTTTTGGGAATCATAGGGTTTATCGACGATTACATCAAGGTGTTCATGAAGAACAAAAAAGGGCTTGCAGGAAGATTTAAAATATTAGGGCAGGTTACATTGGGACTGTTTGTGGCGGCTACCCTGTTCCTGAGCGATGATGTGATGGTGCGTGAACAGGTTCAGAGCCCGACAGGAACTACCCTGAGGGAGGTTGTCGTTGACCCGGAAACCGGCCGGCAACAAATGCAATATGTTACTGAAGATGTTAAGTCGACCAAAACCACAATACCGTTTGTCAAGAAAAATGAATTCGACTACGAATGGCTGGTGGCTTTTGCGGGAGATGCTGCATCATGGCTTAAGTGGCTGGTATATGCTTTTGCCATTATCCTGATAATAACCGCTGTTTCGAATGCTGCAAACCTTACCGACGGACTCGATGGACTGGCTACAGGAACATCGGCCATAAGTGGGGCAACCTTGGGAGTGCTTGCCTATGTGAGCGGTAACGTTATATATTCCGATTATCTAAATATCATGTATATACCGAATGCCGGTGAACTGACAGTCTTTATGGCTGCGTTTATCGGGGCAACAGTCGGCTTTTTATGGTACAATTCGTTTCCTGCACAGGTATTCATGGGCGATACCGGAAGTCTTGCCCTTGGGGGGATACTTGCCGTATTCTCGGTAATCATCCGAAAGGAAATATTAATCCCTCTTTTGTGCGGAATTTTTCTTATTGAGAACCTGTCGGTTGTTATTCAGGTTGCATATTTTAAATATACTAAGAGAAAGTATGGAGAGGGGCGCCGGGTGTTTCTGATGAGCCCTATTCATCATCATTACCAGATGAAAGGGATTCATGAATCAAAAATTGTTGCAAGGTTCTGGATTGTGGGAATTATGCTGGCAATACTGACAGTGGTAACATTAAAGATCAGGTAAATGAAGGAGAAAATTATCATATTGGGTGGCGGTGAAAGCGGTGTTGGGACAGCAATACTGGCGCAGAAGCATGGATATGATGTGTTCGTTTCTGATTCAGGGCCGGTAAAGCAAAAGTACAAGGATGTACTTGCCGGTTATAACATAGAATTCGAGGAAAAGAAACATTCGGAAGAAAAAGTACTGAAGGCTAAACTGGTAGTAAAAAGCCCCGGTATTCCCAACACTGCACAGGTGATTGTGAAGCTTAAGGAAATAGGAATACCGGTAATTTCCGAAATAGAATTTGCAGGAAGATATACAAAAGCTAAAACAGTTTGCATTACTGGCAGTAATGGAAAAACCACTACCACCTTGCTTACCTATCATATTCTCAAGAGTGCAGGCCTGAATGTTGGCCTTGCAGGAAACGTAGGAAGCAGCTTTGCATGGCAGGTGGCTGAAAAAAACTATGATATATATGTCCTTGAACTGAGCAGCTTTCAGCTTGATGATATGTACGATTTTAAGGCCGATGTGGCTGTTTTGCTGAATATTACACCCGATCATCTCGATCGCTACGGTTATAATATGCAAAATTATATCAATTCAAAGTTCCGGATCATTCAAAACCAGACCGAGGATGATGTCTTTATATTTTGCGAGGACGATGAGAACATTCAAAAGGAACTTATTAAAAGAAATATAGTGTCGGCTTGCTATCCGTTTAGTTTGTATGAACCGGATGAGCAGGGCGCAGGGATTTTAAACGAAGAGCTAATCATTAATTATAACAAAAATCAATTCAGCATGTCAATTCTGGATATTTCATTGCAGGGGAAGCACAACTTCTATAACTCTATGGCTGCGGGTATTGCCAGTATGGTTTTCGAAATTAAGAACGAAAAGTTGCGCGAGAGTTTGTCCGATTTTAAAGGGGTGGAGCACCGGTTGGAAAAGTTTTTAAAAGTTCATGGAATTGAATTTATCAACGATTCCAAAGCTACCAATGTCAATTCTACCTGGTATGCCCTTGAGAGCATACCTAAATCCATAGTATGGATTGCCGGGGGTATTGATAAAGGTAACGATTATACTATGCTTATGCCTTTAATTAAGGAGAAAGTAAAAGCCATTGTTTGTCTTGGCAAGGACAATTCAAAGCTTCATGAAGCTTTTGATGGTGAATTAAAAGATGTTGTAGATGCTTCCAGTATGGAGGAGGCTGTGAAAGCAGCATATTACCTTTCACGCAATGGCGATACGGTTTTGCTGTCGCCTGCCTGCGCCAGTTTTGATTTGTTTGAAAACTATGAAGACCGGGGAAGACAATTTAAAGAACAGGTAAGAAATCTGTAATGGACATACTTCAGGCTAAAATATTCAGGGGAGACCGGGTTATCTGGATTGTATTGCTGCTGCTGTCGCTGCTGTCGCTGCTGATAGTTTACAGCTCAACCGGAGCCCTTGCCTATCGCCAGGCCTCGGGAAACACCCTTCATTTTCTTATTCGCCAGGTGTTCTTCCTGGGGGCAGGAGTGGGGTTGATGCTTGTAATGGTAAATTTCCTGCCGGTAAAATTTTATGCCCTGCTTTCAAGTATACTGGTTTATCTGAGCATTGGACTGTTGATGGTTGCCGTTGCCATGAAATTTTCAGGGATGGCGGATGGCACAGGGCGAACGCTTGATTTGGGACTTATTTCTTTCCAGCCTGCCGAATTGGCTAAGATCTCACTGATTATGTTTACAGCCAAGGTGCTTGGTAAGCATCAGCAGTCGAAGGATGGACTTAAGAGAGCCTTTTATATTATTATGGGACATGCTGCCGTAGTGTGCGGACTGATTTTTATTACCAACTTTTCAACTGCTGCCTTATTATTTGCTTCAATATTTACCATGCTCTTTGTTGGCCGGATTCCTTTTAAATATTTATTTTTTGTTATTCTACTTGGCGTTGGAATGGTAGCTGCTACCTATGTGGCGGCGAAATATGTACCTGCCTCTCCTACACGTGTGCATACCGTTAAGGGAAGAATCGACCGTTTTATTTATGGGGACCCCAATTCTGAGAGAGGCATTACACAGGCCGATTATGCCAAGCTGGCTATTTATGAAGGTGGAATTCTGGGTAAGGGGCCCGGCCGTTCAGATGTGAGTAATTATATGGCCGCGGCATACAATGATTTCATTTTTGCCATTATTGTTGAAGAGTATGGTTTGGTTGCCGGAGTATTTGTGATATTATTATATCTGATTTTCTTTTTCCGTAGTGTTGTCATTGTACGAAGAGCTACCCGGACCTTCCCGGCCTTTTTGGTTACCGGGCTCACAATGCTGTTGGTTTTTCAGGCCATGATAAATATAGGTGTTTCTACTGGTGTTTTACCTGTAACAGGGCAGCCATTGCCCTGGGTAAGTCTTGGAGGAACATCCTTGCTGTTTACATCAATAGCTTTCGGAAGTGTATTGAGTGTTAGCTATCAGAATCAGGTGAACCGTGAGATTCAGAAACCTCCGGTTCAGGTAAATGTTCCTGATGAGGATTATGAAATTAATAATTAGTGTATGCAGGTTGAACGGATTATAATAAGTGGGGGTGGCACAGGAGGACATATTTTTCCTGCGCTGGCTATTGCAAACGAAATCAAACGACGGTTTCCGGCCGCCGAAATTTTGTTTGTAGGTGCCCTGAACCGTATGGAGATGGAGAGGGTCCCTGCTGCAGGTTATAAAATTGTGGGTCTTCCTGTTACTGGATTCCCGCGAAAACCCGGCATTAAAATGCTTTCCTTTGTTATGGGCCTGCTAAAAAGTAACAGGTTGGCAAAACGAATCGTACTCGATTTTAAACCACAAATAGCTATTGGAGTGGGTGGATTTGCCAGTGGACCTTTACTGAGGACCGCAGCCCGATATGGAATTCCTACATTAATTCAGGAACAGAATTCTTATGCAGGCATTACAAATAAACTGTTAGGTAAAAGAGCACGCACAATATGTGTGGCATACGACAAAATGGACCGCTATTTTCCGGCTGAGAAAATTATATACACAGGTAACCCGGTCAGGGAAAACCTGTTGGTAAAGATTGATGACAAAAAGGAAGCTTTCGAATTTTATCATCTGAAGAACCCGGGGAAGGTAGTCCTGATAGTGGGTGGCAGCCTGGGTGCAAGATCCATTAACCAGGCGGTATTACATAACATTGAAAACATTGCCGGTTCTGATATCGAGGTAATCTGGCAGACAGGTTCCATTTACTACAGTGCAATTAAAGAGCAACTGAACGATAAGATTCCGGCAAATCTCCATATCTATGAATTCCTCAACCGTATGGACCTGGCTTATGCTGCGGCTGATATCATTATTTCAAGAGCCGGTGCAGGAACCATTTCTGAACTGTGTTTAATAGCAAAACCAGTTATTTTGGTGCCTTCACCCAATGTGGCAGAGGACCATCAAACCAAAAATGCCCTTTCGCTCACCGAAAAAGACGCTTCAATTATGATACCTGACAGTGAAATCAAAGAGAAATTAATTGAAGAAGCCATTCGCCTGGTAAATTCTCCTGAGGAATGTGAAAGGCTGTCAAAAAATATTAAGAAGCTTGCTAAACCTGAAGCAACAAAACAAATTGTTGATGAAGTAGAAAAATTAATACAAAAATGAACAACCTTCAAAATATTAAAAATGTTTTTTTCCTCGGTATCGGGGGTATTGGAATGAGCGCTCTTGCACGCTATTTCAAGTTTACAGGTATGAATGTGGCCGGGTACGATCGGACACGTACCGCTCTCACCGATGCTTTGCAATCGGAGGGCATAGATGTTCACTATGATGATGACATCCGAAACATACCCTCAAGGTGGAATCCGGCAGAAACCCTTGCTGTTTTCACTCCTGCATTGCCTTATGAGCACAAGGAGCTCAGCTGGTTCAGGGAAAAAACCATGGGATTGCTTAAGCGGGCAAAAGTACTGGGGATGATTTGCAATGAAAACAGTTGTGTTGCTGTTGCAGGTACTCACGGCAAAACCACTGTCAGCACTATGACAGCAATAATACTTCGGAATTCTAAAGATGGATGCGGTGCTTTCCTTGGAGGTATTTCCAAGAACTTAAACAGCAACCTATTGCTGCCATCAGCCAATTCCCCCTGGATAGTGGCTGAAGCCGATGAATTCGACCGCTCTTTTTTACACCTTCAACCACTGATTGCCCTGGTTACCTCCGTTGATGCCGACCATCTTGATATTTACGGCAATAAGTCGAAGGTAGAAGAGTCATTTGAAAAGTTTATCTCTCAAATAAAACCCGGTGGCATGCTGGTGTTGAAAAAGGGAGTGAAACTTGACATCACTAAAACAAATGCTAAGCTGTTTTCCTATGCATTGAAAGAGGAAGCTGATTTTCATACAATAAACCTTCAGTTGCAGAGTGAAGGCGGGTACTATACATTTGACCTGAAAACTCCCGGAGGAATCATTGCAAATTGCCGGTTGAATTATCCGGGATTGATTAATGTGGAAAATGCAGTTGGAGCTTCTGCCCTGGCTTTTCTTGCAGGTGCATCTGCCGACGATATTAAATCCGGAATAGAAAATTACCAGGGTGTATTAAGGCGGTTCGATGTGAAATTCAGGGGAGCATCTCAGGTGTTTATCGATGATTATGCACATCATCCGGCTGAACTGGAGGCTGTGATATCCTCAGTTAAGGCGCTGTATTCCAATAAAAAAGTAACCGGAATCTTCCAGCCCCATTTGTATTCAAGGACGAAGGATTTTGCAGATGAGTTTGCTGCCAGTCTCGACCTCCTTGATGAAGCCATCCTGGTGCCAATTTATCCGGCAAGGGAGGAACCAATGGCCGGTGTGTCATCAGAACTTATTTTTAATAAAATGAAATCCAACAACAAGCACCTGTTGGAAAAAAGCGCAGTGGCCGGCTTGTTAAAAGAGCAAAAAACGGAGGTGGTTCTTACTATGGGAGCCGGTGATGTTGATGGAATTGCCGGGGAAATTATAGAAGTGTTGAAAGCTAAAGAACTATGATACGCAAAATCTTCATATTGACTGGTTATCTTTTGCTGGCAGTGTTTATGGTAATAACCTTATCGTTTGCTGCCCGTGAAAGCAATAGCATTACCTGCAGGACTGTTTATATTGAATTTGGGGAAAATGAAATAATACAGGTAAGTAAAGAAGAAATTGCACTGTTAGTAAACAAAGCGGATAAACAACTTATTGGGAAGGAGCTGAATCAGATAAACACCGATTTTATTGAAAAGGAAGTTGAAAAGCATCCGGCTATATCCAATGCCGAAGTGTTTAAAATGATAACTTCCGACAGCCTTTCCTACAACGGCATTCTTGGTGTAAGAATAAATCATCGGGAACCGGCAGTACGTATAATGTCAGCTAATGGAAAGTATTACCTCGATGCTTCAGGGGAAAAGATCCCCCTGTCATCGAGTTATACAGCCAATGTGCTGGTTGCTACCGGTGACTTTTCCGAAGAATATGCACGCAGCGTGTTGCTGCCATTTGTGCTTTACCTGAATGACAGTCCGTTCTGGAAAGCTCAAATTGAACAGGTTCATGTGGAAAATGGCGGGGGAGTGATATTATCCCCGTTAGTTGGTGATCAGATTATTGAGTTGGGGTCGGTTGATGGCTATCCTGAAAAGATGCGCAATTTAAAAGCTTTTTATGAGCAGATACTGGTGCAGAATAATTGGGATAAATATAAAACGATCAATTTAAAATATAAGAATCAGGTAATTGCGAAAAAACGATAATCATGGGGACAAAAACTAATTTTTCGGTCGTAATTGATATAGGCACATCCAAAATGGCAGCCTTTGCAGGGCGTAAAAATGAAGATAACAAATTTGAAGTTTTGGGAATGGCCAAAGTTCCTTCCCGGGGAATTAAGCGGGGGATGGTTCTGAATATCGATGAATCTGCTGCGGCTGTTACCCAGTTGATAAGCGAGCTTGAAAAGCAGATGGATGAAGAAGTTGTCAGTGTCAGCATAGCCTATGCTGCACAGCCAATGAGGGTTGTCAAATACAAAACCGGACGCTTAACTTCGGGGGAAGGAATGGTTACTCCGGCCGATGTGGATGAACTACTGCTGGAAGCTCAAAACGTGCAGGTGGAGCCCGGTTTTACTATACTTCATATTATTCCCCAATCGTACATTATAGACGAAGAGATTACCGATCTTTCCCCGGTGGGAGTTACCGGCCGAAAGATTGAAGCGGTATTTAAAATTATATCAGTTCCGGAAGTTTACCTTACAAATTTTCAGAGGGTAATAGAAAAAGCCGGGCTGATACTTGAAGAGATAACCCTGTCGCCGGTGGCAATGGGAGAAGCAGCTTTAACTGATGAAGAAAAGGAGATGGGTGCCATCCTTCTCGATATCGGAGCCGGAACAACCAAACTTGCTGTATTTCATGAGGGGGCAATGATTCATACTGCAGTCATCCCGTTTGGTGGCGATGTTGTTACCCGTGATATTAAAGAAGGATGCTCTATACTGCTCAAGTGGGCCGAACAGCTAAAAATCCAGTACGGTCATGCTCTGGGTGACTTTACCGACGAAAGGAAGGTAGTCACAATTCCCGGGCACAATGGATGGGAACCCAAGGAGATTTCTTTCAAAAGCCTTGCTTTCATCATCCAGGCACGAATGGAAGAAATCATTGACAGTGTTTATTTTCAGATTGAACAAACAGGCATTGCCGATCAGCTGGGGCTAGGTATTGTTCTTACAGGCGGAACATCAGAATTGAATAACCTGGTTTCACTGGTGAAATTCAGAACAGGAATGGATACCCGTCTTGCTCATCCGGTGTTTAAGCCGGTGAATTTACCCGGGGCATTTGAGCGGACTGATTATCTGACAGCCCTGGGATTGCTCAAATTGGCACTTGAGAATGCAGAGCCCGTAACAAGTAAAGCAGAAAAAAAGAAAAAGAAGAAAAAGGAAAATCGTTTCTCCCCGTGGTTTAAAAATGTGGTACAGGGTGTACTGGATTATGTGGACGACGATGATGATGTTGCACTTAAATAAAAATTGACTACAATATGGTCGAATTAGTAAATTTTGAATTCCCAAAGGCTTCGTCTTCTATTATTAAAGTGATTGGCGTTGGAGGAGGAGGTTGTAATGCAGTCAGTCATATGTTTGAGGAAGGAATTGCCGGTGTCGATTTTATAATATGTAATACCGATGCCCAGGCCATGGAGAACAGCCCGGTTCCGGTAAAAATCCAGCTGGGAGTTACTCTTACCGAAGGACGTGGTGCCGGAAACATGCCTCAAATGGGAGAAGAAGCAGCACGTGAAAATTATGAAGACCTTAAAAAGGTGTTGGAAGGCAGCACCAAAATGCTCTTCATCACTGCGGGCATGGGGGGAGGTACAGGTACCGGCGCCGCTCCGGTCATCGCCGGCCTTGCCCGTGAATTGGGAATACTTACCATTGCTGTTGTTACTGTTCCTTCTCCTGCTGAAGGAAAGAAACGGTTTGGACAGGCCATGGAAGGAATCAACAAACTGGGAAAATTTGTCGACAGCATGCTGGTGGTGAGTAATCAGCGGCTGCACAGCATTTTTGGAGACTTGCCTGCCCGGCAGGCTTTCAAAATGGCAGATAATATTGTATGCACTGCAGTTAAAGGCGTTGCTGAAATAATTACCTTGCACGGAAATGTAAACATCGATTTTACCGACGTTTATACTGTAATGCACAACAGCAATGTATTCATTATGGGCTCAGGACTGGCAACAGGTGAAGGACGTGCAATGAAAGCCGTTAACGAAGCTCTCGAATCGCCTTTGCTCGACAGCAATGATATTTATGGAACCAAGAACATTTTGCTTAATATCATCTCAGGGAAAGATGAAATAACAATTGGTGAAATTGGTAAAATCATTGAAACTCTGCAGGAAAAAGCCGGTCAGGAAGCCGATATTATCTGGGGGAACGGATATGATGAAAACCTTGGGGATAATGTAAGCGTTACAATTCTTGCAACAGGTTTTAAAATTAATCCAAACCAATTGCTTCAGCCCCGAAAGGAGCCTGAAAAATATAATCTTGAAGAGGAGGAAGAACCAAAGATTCTTTCACCTGAAGCTGATTCACCGGAGCAGGAACTTGAAGAAGTTTTGGTAGAGGCGGAACCTCTTCCGGAAAAGGAAAAGAAAGTGTTTGCGGCCTCGGCAACGTTAAAAGAAAATGAACTGAAAACAAGGGATACCTATTCCCGCAAGAAAAAACAAAAGAAGTTAAAAGAAAAAAAGCAACCGGTTTCATCTGGTGGAATCGACAGTTGGTTTTATAAAAATTTTGGACTAGGAAGATTGTTCGATGATAACGATCAATCGTTGGAAGAATAGATTAGAAAACTTGAAAAGGCAGCACAATGACAGAAAATACAGCAGAATTCGGTTCAAAGGAGAAAAAAGGAGCAGTAATAAAAGTAGTGGGCGTTGGCGGAGGTGGCGGCAATGCCATAAATTTCATGTTTAAACAGGGAATTCGTGATGTGGATTTTGTTATCTGCAATACCGATGCCCAGGCGCTCGAAAGCAGCCCGGTTCCTGTTAAGGTTCAGCTGGGATCTGCACTTACCGAGGGGCGGGGTGCCGGCAACAGGCCTGAAGTTGGGAAGCAGGCTGCCCTTGAAAATATAGAGGATGTAAACGAGGTCCTTTCCGAAAATACCAAGATGGTCTTTGTGACAGCTGGTATGGGTGGCGGTACCGGTACAGGTGGCGCACCCGTGATTGCTGAGGCTTGCAGTAAGAAAGGCTATCTGACAGTCGGTATTGTAACTATACCTTTCAGAAACGAAGGTAAACGAAGGATTAAGCAGGCAATCGATGGAATAACCCTCCTGGAGAACCATGTCGATGCCCTCCTGGTTATCAACAACGAGCGTATAAGAGAAACGTATGGCGATTTCGGCATTTCTGAGGCTTTCTCCAAGGCCGATAATGTATTGGCTACTGCTGCTAAAGGTATTGCTGAGATTATTACAGTACCGGGGTATATCAATGTTGATTTTGCTGATGTGGAGACTGTAATGCGTAAAAGCGGACTGGCCCTTATGGGAACAGGTGTTGCCAGTGGAAAGGACCGGGCAGCCGAAGCGGTGGAGAAAGCTCTTAATTCCCCGTTGCTCAATAACAGCGATATCCGTGGAGCCAAAAATATTCTGCTGAATATAACCTCAGGTACACAGGAGGTGACAATGGCTGAAGTGGGTACAATTACCGACTACCTGCAAAATAAGGCAGGCTTTGACGCCGATTTAATTTGGGGCAATGGAAGAGATGAAGCCCTTGGTGAAGAAATTTCGGTAACCTTAATTGCTACCGGTTTCGGTAAAAGTACAATTGCAAACATAACCGGGGAAAAAACCCTTGAAAAGGAAACATTGCCCCTAAATGTTAACCAGGAACAGCAATCAGCAATTACCGGCAGTCAGAAGTACCCTCTTAGGGAAAATTCCTCAACCAATCAAAAAACATTCGAGTTCCCTGGTTCAGAGGAAAACAAGGAGGATGAACTGGAATTTGAAGTTTTGTATCCAAAAACGGTGAAAGAACGAAAAGATTCGAATGATAATTTAAAAATGGACTTTACTTCGGCCAGTGATGAGGATTTGGAGGAATTGGAGAATATTCCTGCCTATAAAAGAAGGCAGCTGCGCATGAACGATCCCAAATACAATAAAAAATACTCAAATTACTCGGTTACGAGTGAGAATAAACTCTCCGACAAAAACTCTTACCTTCATGGACAAGTTGATTAACTGTAAAAACTAAATTGATATGTTACTTTCTGACTGGATAAATGAAGATATTAAGGCAGCAATGAAAGCTCGCGATAAAGAGCGGCTGGAAGCCTTGCGGAATGTTAAAAAGGTTATGATTGAAGCAAAGGCTGCAAAAGGTGCCGGCTCTGAATTAACCGATGAAGAATCGCAAAAGCTTATAGCCAAATTGGCAAAGCAGGGAGCTGATTCAGCTGCCATTTACAGGGAGCAGGGGCGCGAGGAACTGTACCTTCAGGAAATGACGCAGGTGCAGGTTTATGAATCCTACCTTCCCGAGAAGATGTCGGATGATGAACTCGAAAAGGCAGTAATGGATATCATTCAGCGAACCGGAGCTTCCTCAATGAAGGACATGGGTAAAGTGATGGGCATTGCCTCCAAAGAACTGGCCGGTAAGGCCGAGGGAGGCGATATTGCAGCAAAGGTGCGGGGGTTGCTGTCCTGATGTTTATCCGGCAGATAAACAGCCGTTTTTAATCGTCATCATTGTCCGAATCATCCTCTTCATCGTCAAAGGATATCTGGTCGGCAACATGATCGAGATCGGCATACTTATCCTCGTAATCCTGTTTTACTTCATCTTTCAGGAAGCCGTCTTCATCAAAATCATCGTCTTCATCAACTATACGTATTGCCTCATTTTCGGTCATACGCAGCATGTAATACCTGTCTTCTGTCTCAAAAGGCAAAGCAGTTACCTTTATGCCGTGCTTGTCGAAAAAATGTATGAGGTGATCAGCAAACCCGTCGGAGTAAACAAATTTTATTTGCTCCTGTAAATCCTTGTCGAGCTTGTTATAATCCTTTATTACTTTTGGTTTGTTAGGTGCCATAACTAAAAAATTTTACTGTGTTGTGAATGTAAATTACCATCAAATTCTAACGTCTGCAAAGTCGAAATGGTTTATTTTCTTGTTTATTATAATCACAGCAAATAAATAGTATCCTTTTGATATTTGCAACAGATTAAAGCTTTTTTTTGGCTTTTTTATTTCGCTTTACTTTTCCATAGTAACAATCCAGATCGTTGCACCAATTGCATTGATAACCTGTTTGTTCACAGTTTATTCCAACCCCGGTTAATCCGCTTACCGATTTTATCGGGTGCATAAGCGACGAATCTGAAAGCCTGATGTTGCAATATCCTTCCGGAAAAAGGCTGAACAGCTTTTGTTGTTCGCCGACACTCCAGTTGCAATAACCCGGAGAGAAGGAATCGGTAATGCCATATCCCAACTCCGATACTTCTTCATGAATTCTTTCCTGCAGAAGGCCGGCAGCTTTATCTACCGTTACCGAACCAATCACATCCAGGACATAAGCCATCAGTTCGTCCCCTTCGGCCGATTTTTTCCTGGATAATTCTGAAATCCCCGGACCTGCCGTGCAAAGAAAAAGTGCAGCCTGTGCAGCTTCTTTTAACTGGGTAACGACTATTTTTCCCGGATGAAACACCTGGTCTTCTATTTGCAGGGTTTCACCGTTAACATCAACATGAAACTTTTCGAATAACTTATATCCGCCAACTATCCGGCAGTACTCCGGGGCCTGTCGAAGGCCATTTTCAATTAAATCAGGGAAAGGAGCCGGTGATTGTCCCGGCTCAAATCCCATTAATTCTTCTATATCCGAAGGCGCAATATTAAGCCTTGTGAAGGAGAAATATTCTGTTTTCATTTGCAGTTCTGTTATGCAGTTCGTAAATCCCTGCTCCCACAAATTTGCAGAATATTTTGGTTTATAAGGTAATAATTGTCAGAAAATACAGGATGCTATCCTTCTGATATTTCAATTCTTTCAATAACGTCTCCGGCCTTGATGGCATCAATTACATCCAGCCCTTCCACCACCTTGCCAAAGCAGGTGTGATGACCATCAAGATGTTTAGTGTTTTCACGGTTGTGGCAGATAAAAAACTGTGAACCACCGGTGTTCCGGCCGGCATGTGCCATCGATAATACCCCGCGATCGTGATACTGGTTATTTCCTTTTGTTTCACAGGGAATAGTATAGCCTGGTCCCCCGGCACCGGTGCCGTCAGGACATCCGCCCTGTACAACAAAACGCGGTATAACCCGGTGAAAGGTTAACCCGTTGTAATAACCCTCTTTCGATAATTTTACAAAGTTTGCTACAGTTCCGGGGGCATCTGCATCATAAAATTCAACTTTCATCTCCCCTTTGTCGGTATAGATGATTCCTTTTGTAGTCTGTGTCATCTTCTAATTATTAAATAAGGCGCAAATGTAAAAAAATCCCTGAAAATTCTGCAGTGGTTGTTGTGGTATAAACATCATATTGATATCTTTATTAAATAAATGAATCATATCTTTAAAACTATGTACTGGAATCAAACAAGAAGAAATTTTGTCAGGAACTTGTCGATAGCTACCGGTGCTGCTTTGCTCCCCGGAAGTCTGCTTGCAGGTTCAGGCCGCATCCCCGGGGCAGAAATGAAACTGGGATTAGTAACTTACCTGTGGGCAAAGGATTGGGATATTCCAACAATAATAACCAATTGCACAGCCGCAGGCATAAAAGGAGTAGAGCTTCGTGTGGAACATGCTCATGGAGTCACGCTCGACATGTCGAAAAAAGAGCGCAGGGAAGTAAAAAAACAATTTGCAGGAAGCCCGGTGCAGGTTGTAGGTATGGGAACCAACGAACAATACGACTGGCCCGATGCCGGAAAACTTAAGCAATCCATTGAAACAACAAAAGAATGGCTGCAGCTTAGCAAAGACATTGGAGGATCGGGAGTTAAAGTTAAGCCCAATCAGTTCCATGAGGGTATCCCTAAGGAAAAGACCCTGGAGCAAATAGGCAGGGCACTTGATGAACTGGGTCGTCATGCGCTTGATATGGGACAACAGATACGCCTGGAAGTGCATGGCTCCGGAACCCAGCAGTTGCCCAATATAAAAACAATAATGGACTACGTTACAAATAACGGTTCTACTGTTTGCTGGAACAGTAACGAACAGGATTTGGACGGAAAAGGTCTTGAATATAATTTTGACCTGGTGAAAGACAGGTTTGGAGATATCTGCCATGTAAGGGAACTGAATGTCGGAGATTATCCTTACCAGAAACTTATGGATATGTTTGTGGCAATGGATTATAACGGTTGGGTTCTCCTCGAATGCCGTACCGATCCTTCCGATAAGGTTGCTGCCCTGAAAGAGCAACGGCAGGTCTGGCAGGATATGGTGGCACGTGCACAGGCAAAATTGTAAAAAGCAAACGCCGCTTTAGCTCAGCTGGTAGAGCAGCTCACTCGTAATGAGCAGGTCGCGGGTTCGAGTCCCGTGAGCGGCTCTGAAAGAGACGCAAACAGGACGAGAAGCCTGTCCCGATGTCTGGCGGGAAGTCCCGTGAGCGGCTCTGAAAGAGACGCAAACAGGACGAGAAGCCTGTCCCGATGTCTGGCGGGAAGTCCCGTGAGCGGCTCTGAAAGAGACGCAAACGGGACGAGAAGCCTGTCCCGATGCCTGGCGGGAAGTCCCGTGAGCGGCTCTGAAAGAGATGCAAACGGGACGAGAAGTTTATCCTGCCAGCTGTTGGGAAATCCCGTGGGCGGATTCTCTGAAAACATGAACAGGAGCCTTAATCCGGTTGATAATTCCGGATTAAGGTTTCTGCTTTTTTATACAAATAAAATCCCGATACTTTTCCTTTTTAATTCCCTGACCTGTATCTGAGGGATTATCTTCTACAACCCCGTTCTGCTTATTTTATACAACTGGTGCTGCCTTGTGTAACAGTCGTTCACAATAAATTTGTAAATTTGATATACTTACAACAATACTTAAATTTTATATTATGAAAGTTATCACCAAATCACTCGCTTACCGGTCTGCTCCTGAACATCCGGGAACAAGCTCAGGGGCAAGGCGGTGGATAAGCCTGCTTGCACTGAGTTTCGTTTTTTCATCTTTCATCCTCGTTGAGCTAAACGCTCAGAACCTGGATGTTCCTTTTGTTCCAACCTCCGAAGGGGTGGTTGAATTAATGCTCGATATGGTTAATGTTGGAGAAGGAGATTATGTAATTGATTTAGGCTCGGGCGACGGACGTATAGTAATTGCAGCTGCCAAACGGGGCGCTGTAGGGCATGGCATCGATATTGACCCCAGGCGCATTAAAGAAGCCAGGGAAAATGCTGCTAAGGCCGGTGTCGATAAACAGGTTTTATTTATTGAGGACAATATTTTCAAAACCGATTTCAGCAGGGCCAGTGTGGTAACCATGTATCTGCTGAATTCGGTAAACCTGAAGCTGCGGCCGCATCTTCTGGCAAATCTGAAGCCCGGTACACGGATTGTTTCACACGATTTTGATATGGGTGATTGGAAACCTGACAGGCATGAAAAGAATGGATACAGCGATGTCTTTTATTGGGTCATTCCTGCACAGGCAGAGGGTAACTGGACATGGAAAAACGATGGAAATAACTTTTCGATGTCAGTGAAACAGGATTTTCAGGAAATTGCAGTTGATGTAAAATCGGGCAACACATCTTTACAAACTGAAAACCCTGTCCTGTCAGGAGAAAGGATAAGCTTCACAGCTGTAAACCCTGCAAATGGAAACAGTTATGTTTTCAGCGGCCGAATAGATGGTAAAAATATTGTCGGGAACATCCAGGTTCGAAACGGCAGCAATGCTGCAATCGAACAATGGGATGCCACACAGGAATGATAGTAAGCTACACTGTTATTCTTTCTGAAGCTTTGTAGAGAACAAACAGGTAAAAATTGAAGTTTTACCCTTGCAGTTAAAAATGCACAGTTGATTTGCGGCTGTTTAAGTTGCATTACAAAACCATACATAGTGCATACCTGGGCCGTATTAAATTCGCGATTACACGGCCAAAGTATGTCTTTGGACAGGTTTGGGAACAGAAGGAACAGGTAATAGTTCATTTGAAGCGGAGCAGATAAATTTTAAATGTTGAAACTTATAAATGCAACCTTTTCAGCAATGGAAGTCAATAGATTGTATTGCTGTCAGTCCTTAACATCTCTTATGTTCTGAATTTGTAAACTGAACGTTGTCATTTATCATTTTCACCTGCAGATTTTAATAATTTTCTTAAAGGAGCAGCTGGTGATGAATATAAAAAAAACAGCCGGCACATTTCTGTACCGGCTGTTGGTATTTTATAAAACCGTCAGGTTTTTATTGTCTGCGTTCAGGCAATAATTTCCTCGGGTTTTGAAAAGTCCATTGCTGCAAGGCGTTTGTATGAACTGTGACGCCATTTTGCATTTTCCTCTGCGGCGGCAAACAATTCATCGGCTTCAGCAGGGAACGATTTCTTCAACGAAGTATACCGCACTTCACCGTTAAGGAAGGTTTGGAACTTACTCCAGTCGGGTTCTTTTGAATCGAGCTGGAACGGGTTTTTGCCTTCATTTTCCAGGAGCGGGTTGTAACGGAACAATGACCAGTAGCCGGATTCAACAGCACGTTTTTCTTCGTCCTGCGTATTACCCATGCCTGCTCTTAAACCGTGGCTGATACATGGTGCGTAAGCAATGATAATTGATGGTCCAGGGTAGGATTCGGCTTCTTTAAGCGCCCTCAGGTACTGAGCCTGATTTGCTCCCATTGCAACCTGTGCTACATATACATAGCCATAGGTCATCATCATTGCGCCGAGATCTTTCTTACGGATTTTCTTACCCGATGCGGCAAATTTTGCCACTGCACCAACAGGTGTCGATTTCGACGATTGTCCGCCAGTATTTGAATACACCTCTGTATCAAGAACAAGTACATTTACATCTTCACCACTTGCCATTACATGGTCGAGGCCACCAAAGCCAATGTCATAGGCCCAGCCGTCACCACCAAACACCCATACCGACTTTTTGATCAGGTACTGCTTCAGACTGGTGATTTCTTTGGCGTAACTGCTGTCGCTGTTGGCAATGGCGTTTAAAACTTTTGCTGATGCATCAGCTGATGTTTCACCATTGTTTTTATTTTCGAGCCAGTAAGCAAATGCTTCTTTTTCTGCCTCAGTAGCTCCGTTGCTCAATGCGTTGGTCATAAGGTCGGCCAGACGGTTGCGCTGTGCGTTTACACCTTCAGCAAAACCAAACCCGTATTCGGCATTGTCTTCAAACAATGAGTTGGCCCATGCAGGACCATGACCGGAATCCGTGTTTTTGCAGTAAGGCGTTGATGGTGCAGAACCTCCGAAGATGGATGAACAACCGGTGGCATTGGCAATCATCATGCGCTCACCATACAATTGAGTAATTAGCTTAATGTAAGGTGTTTCTCCACATCCAGCACATGCTCCTGAGAATTCAAACAGCGGCTGTGCAAATTGTGAATTCTTCACCGACTTGGTTTTGTCAACAACTTTTTCTTTCAATGAAACTTCATTCACCATATAATCCCAACGTGCGATTTCATCCTGCTGGGTATCCAGCGGTTCCATCACAAGAGCCTTCTCTTTGGCCGGGCAAACCTCCACACAGTTACCGCAACCTGTACAATCAAGCACGGTTACCTGAATACGGTAGTTCAATCCGTTATACATTTTAGAAGGAGTAGCAACCCTGGTTTCAGTACCTTCAGGCGCTGCCGCAACTTCTTCATCAGTCAAAAGGAAAGGACGTATGGCAGCGTGCGGACAAACATATGCACACTGATTACACTGAATACAGTTTTCAGTCTGCCATTCCGGAACACTTACGGCTATACCGCGTTTTTCGTAGGCTGCAGTTCCAAGCGGGAATGTTCCGTCTTCTGACCCTGTAAAGGTTGAAACAGGAAGACTGTCGCCTTTCTGGTTGTTAATTACATCAACCACTTTAACAATGTATTCCGGACGTTTTGAGGTTCCGTTGGTTTGGCTTACCTCAATGTTTTTCCATTCAGCCGGAATTTCAACTTTATGAACGTTTTTACCACCTGCCTCAACTGCGGCAAAGTTCATGTTAACAACTTTTTCACCTTTTCTGCCGTAGGTTTTAACAATTGCTTTTTTCATTTCGTCCACTGCCATTTCGTAAGGAATGACACCGGTAATTTTGAAGAAAGCCGACTGCATGATGGTATTGGTACGTGAACCCAGTCCAATTTCATCGCCGAGTTTTGTCCCGTTTATGATGTAGAAATTAATTTCGTTTTCGGCCATGTACTTTTTCATTGCGTCAGGAAGCCTTTTCTTTGTTTCTTCCTCATCCCAGATGGAGTTGAGAAGGAACGAACCTCCTTTTTTAAGGCCTTTCAATACATCGTACAGGTGGATGTATGCAGGAACATGGCAGGCCACAAAATCGGGTGTGGTTACCAGGTAGGTCGAACGGATAGGTTTGTCGCCAAAGCGAAGGTGTGAACATGTAAAACCGCCCGATTTTTTTGAATCGTACTGGAAATATCCCTGGCAGAATTTATCTGTAGCGTCGCCGATAATCTTAATCGAGTTTTTGTTGGCGCCAACTGTTCCGTCGGAACCCAGCCCGTAGAATTTTGCCTGGTAAGTTCCTTTAGGAGTGATGTCGATTTCCTCTTTCAGCGGCAGCGACTTGAATGTAACGTCGTCGACGATTCCAACTGTGAAGTCGTTTTTGGGCTCATTCATCTCAAGGTTTTCATAAACCGAGAGGATTTGTGAAGGAGTGGTATCTTTTGACCCCAATCCGTAACGGCCACCTACTATCAGAGGCGCATTTTCCCTGCCGTAGAAGCTGGATTTAACATCAAGGTAAAGCGGTTCGCCGGCAGCACCCGGTTCTTTTGCCCTGTCAAGAACAGCTATACGTTTTACAGTTTTTGGCAGCGCCTGCATGAAGTGTTTGAATGAGAACGGGCGGAACAGGTGAATGGCAATTAAGCCTACTTTTTTACCCTGTGATGCCAGGTGATCAATGGTTTCCCTGATGGTTTCAGTAACAGATCCCATTGCTACAATTATATTCTCAGCTTCCGGATGACCGTAATAGTCAAACAGATTGTAGTCACGGCCGGTAATTTTTGATACTTCCTTCATGTAATGGGCGACAATTTCGGGAACGGCATCATAATACCTGTTTGCCGATTCTTTTGCCTGGAAGAAAATATCAGGGTTTTGAGCTGTACCACGGGTAACCGGATTTTCAGGGTTCAGTGCACGGTTGCGGAATTCCTGGAGTGCATCCTGGTCTACCAGCGGAACAATATCTTCCATCTGGATGGCTTCAATTTTCTGTACTTCGTGTGAAGTGCGGAAACCATCGAAAAATGCCAGGAAGGGTACTCTTGCTTTTAATGTGGCCAAATGGGCTACACCTGCCAAATCCATTTCTTCCTGAACCGAACCTGAAGCCAACATAGCGAACCCGGTTTGGCGTGCAGCATAAATATCACTGTGATCGCCAAAAATTGATAAGGCATGCCCTGCTACCGCACGTGCACTCACATGGAATACTGTTGGAAGCAATTCTCCGGCTATTTTGTACATATTGGGAATCATCAGCAGTAAACCCTGCGAAGCTGTATATGTGGTGGTAAGTGCTCCTGCCTGCAGCGCACCGTGAACAGCTCCGGCAGCACCTCCCTCGCTTTGCATTTCTGCCAGACGAACCGGGCGGCCAAACATGTTCTTTTTGCCAAGCGAAGCCCATTCGTCAACATTTTCTGCCATGTTCGATGACGGTGTAATCGGATAAATACAGGCCACTTCGCTAAACATATAGCTTATGTGCGAGGCAGCGTAATTACCGTCACAAGTGATGAATTTTTTTTGCTTTGTCATTTTTGTTCTTGTTTATCTATTAATGAATGTTTCTAATCAATGCTTTCAATATAAAAAACCGAACAGCCATAAAGGTATTTTATTGCCCTGTCCTGTTTCTATCATATCGGCGGCGGCAAAATGACCTTTTGGCGCTTCTGTCTTATGCCCTCCGACATGGACATGGTAGGTATTGTTAACCAAAAAATCAGCTACATCTGAACTGTTTAAGAAATTTTTATAACCTACCTGGTTGTAAAAGAACGTGTGCCGCAAATTTATTTTGCCGGTATTATCGGGTGCAATAGCATACAACAGGTTGGTGTTGTGCATGTATACTTTGTCCGGCTTCTTCATTTCATTTTCATCCCCGTTTGAATAAAGCAACTGTATTAGTTTTGCATTCTTCAGGTACCTCAGGTAATTCATAACTGTGGCACGGGATGTTTCTATATCGGCTGCCAATTTACTAACATTTGGCGAAAAAGGTGTCTCCGAGCCTATGATATACAACAGTTTTCTGAGTTTTGGCAGGTATTTCAACTCAATCTGGTTAATGTATGGTACATCAATCTCCAGGGCAAGGTTAATCTGCTTTAACAGTCGGTTGAAGTAGAAGCTGGGAGTATCAAAGGTGTACGGGTAGATTCCTTGTTTCAGGTAATCTTCAAAATAAGCAAGCGGCCGCACTTTTGAAACAATGCTTTGCACTATCTTTTCATGATTCTCAAAAATATCGGCTAACGAACAAACAGGAAACTGGTTTTGAGTGATATGGTTAAGGTACTCTCGGAACGATAATCCTTCCAGGTGGTTTACCTTAACAATTCCTTTCAGCTTTGAGTTTTCTTCCGCTATGCGCAATACAGGTGAGGAGGTAAAGATAATCTTCAATTTTGGAAGACGGTGCGAACACTGCCGTAATTCTGCCGACCAATTGGGGTACTTCTGAATCTGATCGAGAAAAAGAATTTTTCCGCCTTTTTTAAAAAATTCATCGGCAAATGATATAATGGTCCTGTTTGTGAAATAAAAGTTATTCAGGTCAACATACAACACAGAACTGTCACCTGAGTATTCCTGCTGCAGGAAATCGAGAAGAAACGTAGTTTTTCCTACTCCGCGAAAGCCTTTTATGCAGATTATTTGCTGCGACCAGTCAATGGCCTTAACCAGCTCCCTTCGCAGTGTAGGATGGGTACTTTCTATAAGTGTTCTATGATTCGAATAGAAAAATTCCAATGGTTACAAATTTTGCACAAAAATAACAGTTTTTGATTGAAATTGTAATGTGCAGATAACAAAAACGACCGGTAAATGTAATTTATAATTGATAAAAATAAAAAAAGCAGGCAATAGGGCCTGCTTTAATTTTATTATTAGCTATATGTTTTTAACTGTCGTTCATTGATGCAAGAAACTCTGCAACTGAATTTGAACGCATTAATCTGGTTTTCATGAATTCCATAGCTTCAAGCGAATTCATATCACCGAGGTAATTACGCAAAATCCACAATTTATCGAGCATTTCTTTTGACATGAGCAGGTCTTCACGACGCGTACTTGATGCAGGAATATCCACTGAAGGGAATATCCTTTTGTTCGATAATTTCCTGTCGAGCTGGAGTTCCATATTACCTGTTCCTTTGAATTCCTCAAAGATAACGTCATCCATTTTTGAGCCCGTTTCAGTAAGGGCAGTCGCCAGGATGGTAAGAGAACCACCTTCTTCAATATTTCTTGCGGCGCCAAAGAAGCGTTTTGGTTTATGCAACGCATTTGCATCAACTCCCCCTGAAAGAACTTTTCCCGAGGCCGGTTGAACGGTATTGTATGCACGTGCGAGACGTGTAATGGAATCAAGCAGAATAACCACATCGTGACCACATTCTACAAGACGTTTGGCTTTTTCCAAAACGATATTTGCTACACGGACATGCTTTTCAGCAGGTTCATCGAAAGTCGATGATATTACTTCGGCGTCTACGCTGCGCGCCATATCGGTTACCTCTTCCGGTCGCTCGTCTACAAGAAGCACTATCATGTAAACTTCCGGATTATTGGCGGCGATAGCATTTGCAATTTCTTTTAACAGGACCGTTTTACCGGTTTTAGGTTGTGCTACAATCAAACCACGTTGTCCTTTTCCAATGGGTGCAAACATATCAACCACCCGCGTCGAAATGTTATCGTGACCGTTTCCGGTCAGCTCAAATTTTTCATTGGGAAACAGAGGTGTAAGATGATCAAACGGCACGCGATCACGGATGTATTGCGGGCTACGTCCATTAATTTCCAAAACCTTTATTAAAGGAAAGTATTTTTCACCTTCTTTTGGAGGCCTGATGGTACCTGTTACAGTATCTCCTGTTTTTAATCCAAACAGTTTTATCTGCGACTGGGAAACATAAACATCATCAGGTGAATTCAGGTAATTAAAATCAGATGACCTAAGGAAACCGTATCCATCCTGCAGTATTTCCAGTACGCCTGTATTTGTAACTATTCCATCAAACTCATAATATTTGCTGTTACTCTGCTGGTTTCCTCCCTGCTGCTGATAACCGTTTTGTTTTTGCTGATGTGACTTATGCTCGCGGTGCTCTTTTTTCAGGATTTTTGGTTTATCCTGATCTTTATTCTCCTTTTTGTGCCGGTGGTCACCTGAAGGTTTTTGATTTTGATTCTGTTGGGCAGCCGGTTGAGCATCCTCTTTATTTTGTTCTGCAGGCTTTTCTTTTTGCTGTTTCTGCTGTTGCTGTTTTTGCGGTTGTTGTTGCTGCTGCGGTTGTTGCATTTGTTGCTGCGGTTGTTGTTGCTGCTGTTGCTGCTGCGATTGCTGAGGTACTTCTTCTGCTTTTCCTTCCTCGTTGGTCCCTTTGTTTTTATCGTTAAAGCCCTGGATTATCGCTTTTATCTGGTCTTGCCTCGATTGGATATTGCTTTCCTTAATATTAGGCTTTTTTGACTGGACTTCCATGCGTTCTGCTGTGCTGGCTGATTCACTACGCTCACGGCGGGGACGTCTTCCCCGTCCTGATTTGTCTGAAGCCTGGCTTTCGTCGGTATCTTGTTTTTTTCGTAAAAAGTTTCTGAACGATGTTCTTTCCTCTTTCTTTTCATTCTGATCCTGTGGCGAATCTTTTTTTACCTTCTTTTCTGCTTCCTGTATGGCTTGTGTGTCAAGTATCTTATATATCAGATCTTGTTTTTTGTAGGCTTCTACACGTTTGATTTTTAATCCCTTGGCTATATCGCGCAATTCAGGGACAAGTTTCTTGTTCAATTCTAAAATATCGTACATTGTATAAAATATTATTCTCTTATCCTTGTTTAAAATAAATGATAATCTTTTTTGGAAAATTAAAGTGGAGACGAGAATTCGTTGAAATTCGGATGCAATTATAATAAATACTTATAACATTCCAAAGATTAAAATTCTTTTTTTATCTACTTTCTCCTTTTAATTCAACTAATTTAATATTAGAACGTTTGTGGTCTTTGATGTTGAATAAAATAAATATAAAAGCAATTATCTTGCCGATTTTGGATTATACGTTCGTTACATTTAATTTGTTTGGAAAGATGGTAACATGTTAAAGAACGTATAACGCAGTGATTTGTTTCATGAAATTAAAATCTTATGTTGTATTTTACCTTAAGTCGAAGTGTACTTTCCTGCATGTAAAAGGGACTGTTTTGTTGCAGGAAAAAGGAGTTCCAGGCAATAATGATCTCCTTCCCAGGGGTTATAATCCATTGAAACCTCGATTGCCAGCCGGCATTTTGGGTGGCATTATCATATTGTATGAAGTTATATAAGGTAATATCGGGGCTGAATAATATATTGCCGTTTAACTGGAATATGTGGGCAGTGAATTTTCCTTCAGGGAGTTCAACATGGTTTTGTATAAATGTTCCACCTATAAAAAAAGGAACGGCTAACTTCCAGTTGGCTTTTAGTTTTAAATCTTCCCGGGTACCACTAAAGAAATCGCCATATCCATATGTTGCTTCTCCCCATAAATTTCTGGCACCCTTTGTTCTCAGGCTTAATTCCTGACGCCACCAGTTATATTCATTTTTTGGAATGACAATATCACTGAATATACGGAAATCATACATCAGGTTTTCAAATTGATTTTTCAGTGAATAGCTTAATTCTTCGCCCGATAAAAAGCGAATCTCCAGAGGTTTAATATTGATTTCCCTTGTTTCAAGGTTTCCGCTTTCGTGGTTAAGAATGTGATTGAAGCTACCTCCGGATAAAACCTGCATTATGCCAAGTTTGTTCGGCCGCGGGCCTATTTCAAATCCTCCATATGTTTCCTTTATATTGGTCCTGGGAACAAATCCCATCCCGGCTATAAAGTATTTCTCAATTTGATGATGTCCTAAACGTGCATTTATAAAATCATTTGGATAAGCAACCTGTGCACCCCAGGCAATATCGTTTTTATCAACACTATTCGTTTCCGATTTTAACCCAAACAATATTGCGGTTGCATTTTTATTGCCCTGAAATGTAGAGGTTGATATTTTTAAATCGGCGCCGGCTAATAGATTCTCAGAGGAAGTAACAGCATTCCCGCGGGTACCTATAATACCTATTGATGATTGTTTTCCGATGTTGTGTGAAATTCGCATTACCGAAAAATTCTGATTACCTGTTTCACGGCTGTCGTTTATGTGCAGGAAGCCTATATTCCATCTGTTGTGCTGCCCTGTAAACTTAGCCCCATAATTAACAGGAATGGGAAGGCCATCTTTATCCAGACCTATTCTGCGTGAAAAGAAAGGAATTAGCCGCTGGGAAACCGGATTTGCATCATCTCCTGCAATGCCAAACTGAAAATAATTGGCCCCGTTTAGGAAAAAATCACGCTTTTCGGGTAAATGGAGGTTAAACCGGGTGAGATTAATTTGCCGGTCATCAACTTCTGTTTCTGCAAAATCAGTATTGATTGTTATTGAAGAACGCAGGTTAGGTGTAATTTGGTAAAACAGGTCAACTCCTCCTGTGAGCCTTGGTTCTCCTTCTTCATTTCGTTTACTGTCCAAACCAGTTACGACATAGGGCGAAATATCCAACCCTATCCCTTGTGTAATATTTTCAATTCCATCCAGAGTTCCTGCGTCCGACACCTGGAACCGGTGTGTATTGAGGTTAGCTTCAGGCCAATAGGCTGACTCAATGTTTTTAACAATATGACGGATGAACTTGATGCCCCATTGTGAACTGTATTTATCAAATCCCAGTGATTTAAAGGGTATGGCTATTTCTGCTTCCCATCCATAATCTTTAATCGTTGCCTTACCCGTCCAGAGGCCATCCCATTCTTTATTGAAAGCAGCACCGTTTTCGCTAATCAGAGCATCACCGATAGACCCCCTGGGGCCTATCTGGAACCAATAACCATTGCGGCCATCGAGATAAGTGTCGAGAATGATCTGAATGCGATCGTCATTGCCCAGACTGACATCACGGGCCATTTCCTTTGCTGTAATGTCATTGGGATTATCCCAGCACTTTACAGCAAAAAAAATGTAGTGTTCATTGTAGCAGGTGAAAAACTGTGTCTTTTCTGAAACAGGAGCCCCTTCATCCGGCTCACGCTGATAAAATTCATCCACCATGTATGCCTCTTCCCATACAGGTTCAACTACATGACCATCAATTGAAGGGGCAGTTTCAACTCTCACCGCTTTGATGCTTTCCTGGGAATAGCCGTCAGATAAAAAAAAGATTATGATTATTACGAAAAGAAGGTAAGTTTTCAATGTCGGATGAATTTAAAAAAAACGAAGGTAATGAAATCTGTCTTATTTTTTAGCAATCACTCTGACAAGTGAAGCCACACCCTGATGGTAGGTTCCTTCATTTAGTTTTACCTCAGCTTCTTCAATAACAAATTTTGAAGCTGAAGAAAAGTCAGCATGCAATTCTTCCTTTGAATATAACATGTTAAAATTATTAGGGCCGCCGGTATTTTTTTTTAGTTGCTGTTTTGAAAATGCTTCAAGCAGGAGAGTTCCTCCCGGTTTAAGGAAACCGAGCATCCGGGTATGAAAAGAAACTCTTGTTTCGGGAGGCAGATGAAGAAATATGATTGCTATACAATCAAAGTGATTCTCGGAATATACAATTTCATTAATATCTGTAACGGTATACTGAATCATAACATTTCTGGAATTTGAGAGTTCAACAGCTTTTTTTGCTGCAACACTACTGCTGTCAATGGCATGAACATTCCATCCCAGTTGAGCTGCATAAACAGCATTTCTTCCTTCTCCTTCTCCGGGCAATAACATTTTACCCGGGTTAAGATGTTGCAACTGATTTTTTAAAAATTGATTGGGTTCTGTCCCATAGGCAAAGCCTTCAGAGGAATACCTTTCATTCCAAAATAAACTCATTGTCAAATAATTTAGAATCTTGTAAACAAAACTATCATAAATGGGTTCAGTAAAAATCCAACACAATGGGAAGTGATAGTACTTGATTATTAGGATGGGAACATTTAGACCTATTTTTTTATTTGAACATAGAGTTAACTGAAAAGGTTTCTTTTTTATTTTTGCAAAAAAGACAACAATGAGAATTGAAATTGAACAGCCCGAGCAGGAAGAATTGGAAGAGGCAGAAGTTTTTTCCTGGCCGGTATGGGAACATGATGAGGATAAGATGGAATGGTATTATGAGAAAACCGAACATTGTTATATCGTAGAAGGTACTGCTACAATTATTTCAGAGTTCGATTCCATAACCATTAAACCAGGCGACTACCTGATATTTCCTGCCGGCCTGGAATGTGTTTGGGATATTCAGACTAAAATCAGAAAACATTATTCATTCGAGTAGTTAGTATCGAAAGTAACTATGGTTTCAAAGAAATTATAACTTAACAATCTCATTGATTTTTATGTAATTGTTAATATACTGCCATCTTTTTTAACTGTATATACCTTCAATTTTGATTCAGCAGGCCCGTTTAATACTGCCCCTGTAGTTGAAAACAGGGATCCGTGGCAGGGACATGGCAATGATTCTTCACTATGATTGTACGAAACTGTACATGATTGGTGCGTACAAATCTTAGAGAGTGCCAAATAGCTGTTTTCACCCGAACGAATAACAATAATATCGCCGGTATAAGCAAAACCACCAACCGTTTGCAGCGCCGAAAAATTCTCATTGTTTAAATCAACTGTAATCTTATCTTCATTTCCGGGTTCAGTTGGAAAATCATCTTCTTCATCGCTGCAGGCATTTAATATAAATGATGCTGAAAACATCAGGCTGCTCCCAATAACCACCTTGTTTAAAAATTCTTTTCTTTCCATTTTTAATAATATTTAATTCTGAATTCTCGTATAAGATTAAATCCGAAGAATACTGTTCCTTCACTCCAGCTTCCCTGCGTAGCGGTATATAAACCCTGGGTAAACATTTGCTGTGAGTTTGATAATATTAATTGAAATAAATGTCCCCTTGTATCAATGTCTACACCAATAGAAAGTGGATTAGTGCCTGAGAATGAAGAATGAAACGAAGGGAGGTATTCAACACTTGCCGTAATAAGATCCGATATCTTCACCGAACCTGCTATACCGGTGGTAAATAATAATACATTATCATTTTGTGAGAGAAGATAGCCCGTGGAAAGAACCCCCGGTGAAACCTGAAATCCAATATTGCCGATGGTTTTTGCTATCAATAACTGAATACTTGCTGCCGATTTTGAAAACAATGAGTTTTCAGGTTCAGGGAAATAATTTCGGAGCGTCGGTACAGAAGCATTTGCTACAGCTGCCAGGGTGAAGGGAAAATTTTCAATTTGTTGTACGAATCTGGCTTTTACGAATAAGTCATAAGTTTTCAGCCATGAGCTGCGACCAAAACCTGCAGAAAAATCGTTGCCAAAACCATATTCAAATCCAAGTCGCATGGTGGCCTGGTCAAGTCCAAACAACTCATACAAGCCTCCGTCGAGTTCGCCAAACCGGTGCTGAATTAAAAATAGCAATTCTCCTTTATCGGGGAGGTCAACAGAATGTTCATTTACCAGACGAGTACCATTGAAGGCGCTTTCTGCCGGTTCCCCTTCAGTTGTTTGTGCAAAGCATTGAGCGCCTGTAACAAAAATAAATATTGCTGCTGCCAGAAGTTTCATAATTATGAAAACATACTTTAATGTCTTTTTGTTTTGATTTTGAAATATTTATTTGAGCAAAAGAATATTATTCGAGGTATAATTTTCAAAATCTTTATTTGTTGATAATTGGAGTACAATAAAATGAAGAGAGGAAATTTGTTTCGCGGCTTCAGCGAATTGAAATTAAAACCTAAATTTGTGTCATAATGCCGGAATTAGGGTAAACATTCAAAAATCTGTGTTGTTTTCATTACCAATATTAAACTTAAAAATGGATAAATTTTCATCAGTAGGCAATCAGGAACAGAATACTGTAGATGATCTCTATCAGACGTATCTTGAAAATCCCGACTCCTTAGATAAAAGCTGGCAACATTTTTTTGCAGGTTTTGAACTGGCACGTGCCAACTACCCGGTCAGGCAGGCTATGGCAATTGCGGGTGACATTAATAAAGAATTTGCAATTTTAAGCCTTATACATGGTTATCGCCAACGAGGACATTTGTTTACCAAAACCAACCCGGTCAGGGCCAGGAGAAAATATGTTCCAACCCTTGACATAGAGAATTTTGGATTGAGTAAAGATGATTTGGATACAACCTTTCAGGCGGGCAGTGATATTGGCATTGGCCCTGCGAAATTGAAAGACATCGTTGAGCATCTTGAAGCAACATATTGCAGTTCAATTGGAGTGGAATATGTGTATATGCGAAAACCCGAAGTGGTTCAGTGGCTTAAGGAGCGGATGGAAAGTACACGAAACTCACAGGAGCTTGAACCCGATAAGCGTAAGGATGTTTTCTACCATCTTAAAGTAGCAGTGGGATTTGAAAATTTTATACATAAGAAGTTTGTCGGGCAAAAAAGGTTTTCACTTGAGGGTGCGGAGAGTTTGATCCCTTCACTCGATGCTATCATTGAGCGGGGAGCGGAACTGGGTATTGAGGAGTTTGTTATTGGAATGGCACACCGTGGAAGGCTGAATATATTGGCTAACATACTTGAAAAGCCTTACGAAAAAATATTTAAAGAGTTTTACGGAAAAGAATACGAGGAAGATATCTGGCATGGAGATGTGAAATACCATTTAGGCTACGAAAATGAAGTGATGACCGATTTCGGCAAGAAAGTTAAACTGAAACTTATGCCGAACCCATCGCACCTTGAGGCTGTAGGGCCCATTGTGCAGGGAATGGTTCGTTCACGGATTAATTCGGTATACAAATGCGATTATAACAAGGCAGCAGGCATAATTATTCATGGCGACGCTGCGATTGCAGCCCAGGGTGTAGTATATGAGTCGATACAGATGTCGCAGCTCGACGGTTACCGCACAGGAGGAACCATACACCTCATAATAAATAACCAGGTTGGATTTACCACTTCTTATCTCGATGCCCGTTCAAGTACTTACTGCACAGATGTGGCAAAGGTAACTCGTTCACCCGTTTTTCATGTCAATGGTGATGACGTGGAAGCGCTTGTATATACCATTCAGCTTGCAATGGAGTTCAGGCAGAAATTTGATACCGATGTATTTATCGACATTCTATGCTACCGTAAATACGGTCATAACGAGGGCGATGAGCCGCGATTTACACAGCCCGTGCTGTATAAGGCAATTTCCAATCATCCCAATCCGCGTGATATTTATGCCGATAAACTTGAAAAATTAGGAATCATGTCGCGCGATGAGATGCGGAAGGAGATAAAGGATTTTGATCAGTTTTTGGAGGAGAAGTTTGAGGATTCAAAGAAGATCGAGCGGTTAACCATTCGTAAGTTTTTGCTGAACGAGTATGCCTCTTATGAGCTGCCGAATAAATCGATGTTTGAGTTATCGGTTGATACGGGCGTTAATCGGGATGATTTGATCAGCATTGCAGAAAAAATAACCCATCTGCCCGAAGACCTGGTATTCTTTAACAAGGTGAACCGCATAATATCAGACCGCAGAATGATGATACACGATGACCGGCTTGATTGGGCAATGGCTGAGCTGCTTGCTTACGGAACCCTCGCCAGCGAAGGCCATCCTGTGCGGCTTAGCGGGCAGGATAGTGAAAGGGGCACATTTGCCCACCGGCATGCCTCTTTTGTTGTGGAAGGTACCGATGAAAAGTATTTCCCTCTTAAGCACATTTCAGAAAAACAGGCAGAAGTTTATGTTTATAATTCATTACTTTCGGAATATGCTGTGCTGGGCTTTGAATATGGATTTGCACTGGCGCAACCTAATGGTTTAACTATCTGGGAGGCACAGTTTGGTGATTTCAATAATGTAGCGCAGGTTGTAATCGATCAGTACATTTCTTCGGCATACGAAAAATGGGGCATGATGAATAACCTGGTTTTGTTCCTGCCACACGGGTACGAAGGGCAGGGACCTGAACATTCCAGCGGACGTATAGAACGGTTCCTTGAACTGTCGGCAAACAATAACATCCAGGTTGTTGTACCTACAACGCCGGCCAACATGTTCCATTTGCTGCGCCGTCAGGTGAAAATGAAAATGCGTATGCCATTGGTGGTATTTACACCAAAAAGCCTGTTGCGGCACCCGCAAGTGGTCTCAAAAATTGATGAACTGGCAAACGGCAGGTTCCACGAAGTTATTGACGACCCAATGGCCAACCCGAAATTGGTTGAAAAAGTTGTTTTTACAACCGGAAGGCTGTATTATTCGCTCGAGAAACATAAACATGAACATGGCATTGAGAAGGTCGCAATTGTAAGGCTTGAGCAGCTTCATCCCATACCAAATGAACAGATAGATCAAATCATTAAAAAATACAATACCCGCAATTTGATGTGGGTTCAGGATGAGCCGGAGAATATGGGTGCCTGGCCATTTATTAACCGAAAGCTGTCGTCACTGAGATTAAAATTTGTTGGCCGGCCCGAAAGTGCCAGCCCCGCGGTAGGGTTAATGGAAATTCATTCCCAGGCGCAGGAAAAAATTATTAATGCTGTTTTTGAAGAAAAGGAATACGTAGCCTCATAAAAAAGATCGAAAATGATTGTAGAAGTAAAAGTTCCAAGTCCCGGTGAATCCATTACTGAAGTGGAAGTGGGTGCCTGGCTTGTTGAAGATGGAACGGTAGTGGAGAAGGACCAGGAAATAGCTGAAATAGAATCGGATAAAGCTACTCTTACCATTGTAGCCAGTGAATCAGGTAAAATTGCCATCAAGGTTTCCGAAGGTGAAACTGTTGAAGTAGGCGCTGTGGTCTGTACAATCGACAGCAGTGTTAAACCTGAGGCTAAGCCTGAACAGGACACGAAGCAAGAGAAAGAAACCATCAGGGAAGACGTGAAACAGAAAGTTGAAGAAGAAGCGCCTGTTGAAGAGGTTAAGCAATCCAGGGAAGCATCTGTTGAAGAGGTTAAGCAACAGAAAGAAGCGCCTGCCAAAGAGGAAATAAAGAAAACTGATGGGTATGACCAGGTAAAAGTTACTCCCGTTGCCCGTGAACTGATGAAGGAACAAGGGCTATCGGTGGAGGATGTAATAAACGGATTAAAGCGCATTGGCCGGAGAGAAGTGGAGGCTGCAATGGAGGCGCCGGACGAACCTGTTCAACAGACTAAGCACCGAAAGGTTTCAAGGGAAACTGATCGCACACGCATGTCATCATTGCGCCGTAAACTGAGCGAAAGACTGGTGGCTGTTAAGAATGAAACTGCAATGCTTACCACTTTCAATGAAATTGACATGGGAAACCTTATGGATTTGAGGAAAAAATACCAGCAGCAGTTCATTGAAAAACATGGTTTCAAGCTTGGATTTATGTCTTTCTTTACAAAGGCAGTGGCTTTGGCAATGGAATCTCACCCGATGGTCAATGCCCAGATTGACGAAGATGAGATACTGTCGCCCCGGTTTGTTGATGTTGGAATTGCCGTTTCTACCCCTAAAGGACTTATGGTGCCTATAGTAAGAAATGCCGAAAGCAAATCAATTCCACAAATAGAGCTTGAAATAAGAGAACTTGCAGAAAAAGCCCGTACCAAGAAGATCTCAGTCGATGAACTTAAGGGTGGTACTTTCACAATAACTAACGGCGGAGTGTTTGGCTCACTTCTGTCAACGCCTGTGCTGAACCCGCCGCAGTCGGGAATATTGGGAATGCATAATATTCTTGAACGTCCGGTGGCTATGAACGGACAGGTTGTAATCCGCCCCATGATGTATGTCGCCCTGTCATACGACCACCGTATTGTTGACGGGAAAGATTCCGTTGGATTCCTGGTGAAGGTGAAGGAAATGATCGAAAATCCCGGAACGATGTTTACAGGAGGGAAAGATGCCGGAAAGTTACTGCTTGAAATCTGATGAAGGATAAGAGTTAACCTAACGGGTTCAGAGTCCCGGGTTCCAAATTTCGAATTCAACGTTCCGGAGAGAAGGGATTCCATCCTTATCGCCATTTGAAATTCTGCCTTGGAATCAACGCATTTTACCTGAACCAGGCAAGGATGGAATCCCTGCCCCCTTTTCACGCGCTGAGATGAATGATGTTTAACAGATTGAGGCTTTAATTGTATGACAGGCTTCGCTTAGGAATGCCAGCTGTGAAACATTCACCAATTGGTCTTCCTTATGGGATTATAGCCTTTATTATTAGGGGTATTTTAAATTTTAACCACCATTTTTCCCTTATTTGTTCCTTCAAATAAACCAATAAAAGCCTCCGGTATACGGTCAAATCCCTCCACAACCGTTTCCTGGTTTTTCAGTTTTCCCTCCAAAAGCCAGTGTGTCAGCTGACCTGTGGCATGCGGAAATTTTTCGGTATAATCGTTAACCAGGAATCCTTTCATGAGAGCGCTGTTAACCAGTAATACCGGTTGCAGGCGAGGGCCTGTAGGCATCCGGGTTTCATTGTATTGGGAAATGGCTCCGCAAATAATAATGCGTGCAAACTTGTTGATATTCATTATAACACTGTCCGATATTTCACCGCCAACATTGTCGAAATAAATGTCAACTCCTGAAGGACACTTCTCTGCTATTTCCCTGCGAATATTTGAAGAAGTTTTGTAGTTAAAGGCATCATCAAAGCCGAAATCGTGTTTAAGCATTTCTGTTTTCTCATCACTCCCGGCAATCCCTATGACTTTACAACCGAGAATTTTCCCGATTTGCCCGGCTACATTTCCTACTGCGCCTGCAGCTCCTGATACCACTAAAGTTTCTCCTGTTTGCGGGCGACCAATTTCCATGAGGCCAAGGTAGGCTGTTAATCCCGGCATTCCCAATATTCCTAAGTATGCAGAAAGAGGTGCAACATCGGGATCAACCTTCAGCAGGCCATCACCATTATTTATTTGGTATTCCGCCCAGTTTAGCATGCCGTTAACATAGTCTCCCTTACTAAATTCAGGATTGTCAGATTCAACCACTTTGGCTATAGCGCCTGAACGCATTGGTTCCCCGGGATTAAATGCCTTTGCATATGATTTTCCTTCACGCATACGACCGCGAAGGTAAGGGTCAACTGAAACATAAAGTGTTTTTAATAAAAGTTCACCATTTGCCGGCTGTTGAATGCTTGTTTCCTCGTGGCGGAAACATTCAGGACCGGGCATTCCTTCAGGGCGTTTATCAAAGAAAATAATTTTACTTTTCATACTAATAATCTGTTTGGAGTTCACTTTCAATTAACATTGCTTGTCGGACATTGTTTTCTGCAGAACCGATTTATAATCTGAAGAAGTTTCTTTGAAAAAAAGCTGCAATGAAAATCAATTACCTCATATTTTTTAGGTTGAAGGCGTAGCCGGTAATGAAAACCAGTATGAAAATTAAATTGGTGAAGGAAAAGGCATTCCAGTTTACCCAAATAACCGGTATAAGTAGTATGGCCAGCTGCGAAACAGTATAATATAAAAACCCATCGCGGTGCAGTTTCCACATGCGTATGGCCCCAATCAGTGAAACCGCATAAAACACCATCAGGAGCGTAAAGAACAAGGGCGATACTGTTTCTGTTGAATGCCAGGAGGAGTATTGAAGGATGAGCCTTCCCACCTGCTCAAAAAAGACAGCTGCCAGAAAGTAGCCCACAAATGCGGTGGTGCTGCCAATAAAAGTCAGAATGCATAAAGCGCTTAACAGAGGTGGCCGTTTTGAAGAAACATTAACTTGGTCAGACATAAAAAAAATGATTTATTCCGGTACATCAAATGAAACAGCGGAAGTATTTAACTGCAATTCAGCAACCCTTATTTCAAGCCGAAAATTAAATGTTCAAAAATAGTGAGTTTTTCCGTGGTTCTTGTTCCTATCACTCCTATAAAATATTTTACCTTTGAATTTAATTTCAAAGTTTATGCTTAAATGAAAAGAGATACAAAGGTTTTCGATATTATCCGTATGGAGCGCGAACGCCAGTTGGGCGGTATTGAATTAATTGCCTCCGAAAACTTTGTAAGCGATCAGGTGCTGGAAGCTATGGGGTCGGTAATGACCAACAAGTATGCTGAAGGTTACCCGGGGCACAGGTATTACGGGGGTTGCCAGTTTGTTGATATGACCGAACAACTGGCCATTGATCGCATTAAAGAGTTGTATAATGCCGAATGGGCAAACGTTCAGCCTCATTCGGGTGCACAGGCCAACGCCGCTGTACTGAGTGTTATTCTGGAGCCCGGAGATACATTTCTTGGCCTCGACTTATCGCATGGTGGTCACCTTTCCCATGGGTCACCGGTGAACAGCTCGGGCATACTTTACAGTCCGGTGGCTTATCGCGTGAAACAGGATTCCGGCCTTGTCGATTACGATGAAATGGAAGAACTGGCCCTTAAGCATAAACCAAAACTTATAATCGGCGGTGCTTCTGCTTACAGCCGCGAATGGGATTATGCCCGCATGCGTGCAATTGCCGATAAAATTGGCGCTTTGTTTATGGTTGATATGGCACACCCGGCCGGCCTTATTGCCGCAGGGTTACTTGAAAATCCTGTAAAACATGCCCATGTGGTAACTTCTACCACACATAAAACATTACGGGGTCCAAGGGGAGGAATTATCCTGATGGGAAAGGATTTTGAAAATCCCTGGGGAATTACAACCAAAAAAGGAGCGGTACGAATGATGTCTTCACTGTTCGATTCTTCGGTTTTTCCGGGTCAGCAGGGAGGGCCGCTTGAGCATGTCATTGCTTCCAAAGCTGTTGCCTTTGGTGAAGCATTGGCTCCTGAATTCAGAGAATACCAGCAGCAGGTCAGGAAAAATGCACAATCGATGGCACAGGCTTTCATTGACCTTGGGTATAAAGTAATTTCAGGCGGAACCGATAATCACTCAATGCTTATCGATTTACGTACAAAATTTCCTGAAATAACAGGAAAACTGGTGGAAAATACACTTGTGAAAGCTGAAATCACTGTGAATAAAAACATGGTTCCTTTCGACAGCCGTTCACCGTTTCAGACTTCCGGTCTGCGTGTGGGGACTCCTGCAATTACAACCCGAGGAGTGAAAGAAGATCTGATGCCGGTTATAGTGCAGCTTATCGACGATGTTATTTCAAACATTGAAGACGAAAAAATGCTTAAAGCTGTTGGCGAAGAAGTTCACCGGCTGATGAAGGATTTTCCGTTGTTTGCTTATTAATTTATTAAACAGCTACTTAAGTTGCGGTGGTAATATTGCATAAGAAATAACTGTTCAAAACCTGCCTATTCCGGTAGCCAGGTTCCAAGTTCAAAGTTCCGGGTTCCGGGTTCAAAGGTGTTTAAAATTGAGCGAAGCGAAATTCCGGGTCGCATTGGGGTTGGATGTTGAACGAAGCATTTTTAAAACCAACCTACTTGCTGTAAGTACAAATTACCGGGACAAAATTGATTATCATCAAAATGAAACAATAAGGTCGGATGACAATGTAGGGAAACTTATCTGTGCTACTAAGGTGAGCTCCTGAAAATAACGTTTTTAATGGCTCAACCTTTTCTTATTCTCTTAAAAACCTTATTTCCTCTGTTCACCTAAGTAGTCAGGAAAATCTACCCCCATCCCAAAACCTTATTACCTATTTAATAGGATTTAATGTCTTCTGGTAATAATGGATAAAATCATTATACTCCTCTTCAAATGTTTTTTTTCGATGGTGCTCCGGCTGATTAAAAATGTATTTACAAACCCTTTCAATATCTCCTTTTGAGATAGAAAATGCGGAAGCAGATTGTTGCCAGGAAAACCTTCCGCTGCACAAGTGATTATCATTGATAAAATCGGAGGAACTGTTTGCAATTACTGTTGCAATAGATTCCTCTGATACAGCAGGAGATCGTGAAATCAAAAAATGAACATGCTCAGAATTAGCATAAATAGCATACATTTTACAATCCTTATTATTTACAATACCAGTAATATATTTTTCTATCCGTTCCCTGACTTGCGGTTTTATCATAGGTATTTTTTGGTAAGTAGTAAATATGAAATGCGTGTAAAGATTATTATATTTAATTCTCATAAGGCATTAATTTTATGAGTTTAGAAGGTGCATAAACTTCATTTTGCTCTATAGTCATAAATATACAAAATTTGGTAATTAGGTCAGAGGGTGATTAACAGGAATTTATCCTGCAATCTAAAGTTTATTTTCGAAAATAAAATTTCTAGCAGCTTAAATGTCAATAACTATCTTAAAAACCTGATTTCATTTGTTCACCTAAGTAGCCAAAATAATCTACCATCACCCTAAAGCTTTATTACCTTATTTGCTGTAAGTACGGATTATTGGGAAAAAATTGATTCACACCAAAATGAAACAATAAGGTAATTAGATCGGAGGACAATTTAGGGAAACTAAACCGGGCTACTAAGGTTAGCTCTTGAAAATAAGGTTTATAATGGCTAAACCTTTCCTTATTTTCTTAAAAACCTTATTTCCCCTGTTCACCTAAGTAGCCAGGAAAATCTACCCCCATCCCAAAACCTTAATACCTTAT
>JAWLCL010000013.1:0-139028 GCA_041687255.1 Mariniphaga sp.
TTCATCATTGGGAAATGCCTTCAGGTTCCAGGTGCAAACATCCTGGCAGATATCGCAACCAAAAACACTGTTCTCAAACTTTCCCTTCAGGTTTTCATCCAGGTCACCTTTTAATTCAATAGTCTGATAGGATATGCATTTACGTGCATCAATTACCCGGTTTTCAACAATTGCATTCGTCGGGCAGGCATCAATGCAGCGCGTACAAGTGCCGCAATGATCACTTACCAGTCTGGGGGAATCATATGGAAGTTCAACATCCAGAATAAGTTCACCGATGAAGAAAAAACTGCCGTGCCGTGTAGATATCAGGTTGCTGTTTTTTCCTACCCATCCTAAGCCTGCACGTCTTCCCCAGGCCCTTTCAAGTACAGGGGCAGAATCGGTAAAGGGGCGTGCATTACACGGACCATTTATTTCTTTTATATATTCAAGCAGTTGTCGAAGCTTATCCTTTACAATGAAGTGATAGTCGGTTCCATAAGCATATTTCGACAGAACGGGTGTCTCTGTATCTTCCTGTGATTTTTTTGGATAATAATTCTGCAGGACAACTACAACCGATTTGGCATCCTCGAACAGCAACCGGGGGTCAAGCCGCTTATCTACATTTCTTGTCATGTAATCCATCTCGCCCTGCATGTCTCTGTCCAACCACCTTTGATAATGCGCTTTCTCTTCTTCCAGGAAGGTGGCAGGTACAACAGCGCATTCAAGGAAGCCCAGTTCTTTGGCTTTCAATTTTATCTGCTGTAGTGTAATACCTGGCTTATGCATGCAGAACTGTTTTAATTCACCAGCTTAACAACAACCTAGCCTGATGAATAAAAGTTTATTGGAACGCCTCAAAAGAACCCCAGTTCAAGGCGGGCTTCTTCGCTCATCATTGATTTATCCCAAGGCGGGTCGAAAGTCAAATCTACGTTTACATTCTCTATGCCTTCTACCGAGCGTGCTGCCTGGGTAACATCATCCATAAGTATGTCCACTACCGGGCAACCCGGTGCGGTAAGCGTCATTACAATATTGGCGATGTTGTTTTCATCCACGTCAACATTGTATATCAATCCCAAATCGTATACATTTACCGGTATTTCAGGATCATAAACCTGTTTCAGGTTATCTATTATCTGATCTATTCTTTTGTCCATTTTTATTTCCCTCCTTCAGTTTCCAAGCGGTTGTATGCAACAGCATATAACTTGATTTGTTTTACCATGGCCAGCAAACCATTGGCACGGGTGGGCGATAAGTGCTGCTTCAAGCCCAGATCATCAATAAAATGCAGTTCGTTTTCTGCAATCTCTTTGGGTGTGCGGCCCGAAACCACTCTTAAAAGAAGTGCTACCAGCCCTTTAACTATTACAGCATCACTCTCTCCTTTGAATTGCAGTGTGCCGTTCGTTTTTTCTGCCACAAGCCAAACCCGCGACTGACATCCTTTTATCAAATTCTGATCCGTTTTTTCTTTCGAATCGAGCTCATCAAGCTGGTTTCCCAACTCTATCAGGTAGGCGTACTTATCCATCCAGTCTTCGTAAACCGAAAATTCTTCAATTATCTCTTGTTGAACCTCTTCTATTGTCATGTTTTCTATATCTCAAATTAAAGGATACAAATGTCGGAATTTTTTATTTGAAGACAAATAATCCCTGTTAAATTGTTCGAAATGTACTAAAAGATGACAGTATTGCAGGTTTCTTTTACCGGTTCTGTTGTTTGAAAAAAATCTGTTACCCGGGAAAGCATCTTGCAATGGTTAACCTGCCGGTTGCATTCTACGGGCTATAAGGCTGATGTAAAACAACTGAAAGCTGTGGTATATCATAATAGGAAGCAAAAAGATACCGGCGCCGCTGATGCCGCTGAACAATACGCTGGCAAACACCGACCCGTGCACAAGCGATTTCTTGGTTCCTGCAAACTGGAGGGTTATCTGGTCTTCCCTTTTAAAGTTCATTTTCTTTGCCAGGAATCCGGTAAAGTTCAGAATGAGGAAGAACAGAAATATTACTGCCAGGAATAAACCGCCCAATGCCGCCCAGCTCACTTCAGCAAATATTCCTGTTAAGAATGATTTACTAAACGATTCGTAAACGATGAGCAGTATGATTATCTTATCAAATGCCGCCAGCTTGGGCAGGTGCCGCATCAGCCAGTGAATTAAATAACGGTGCAGTAGCAAACCTGCTATTACCGGCACAATGATTTGTGTAATGAGCTGAATCAGCACATTCGAAAAATCAAATCCTGCCGCCTGGGCCGATAAAAAAAGCCCCATCCAGAACGGAGTTACTAAAATTCCTATAATACCCGATATGCTGGCGTTGAAAATAGCCCCGGGAATGTTTCCTCCTGCAATGGAAACCATTACTACTGATGATGAAACTGTTGATGGCAATGCTGCCAGGAAAAGCATTCCTATCCAGAAAAGCTCAAGGTTTGTGTCCCTTACCAAAGGGTAGAAAGGGATTATCAGAAGCGGAAAAACAACAAATGTTGTTAGTTGGATGGCCAGATGCATCCGCCAGTTACTCATACCAGCCTTTAATTTTTCGGGGGCAAGCTTCAATCCGTAAAAGAAAAAAATTAGTACAACCCCGGCATCAATGATAATACCCAGGTTAAGAAGTTGGGAATCCATAGCTATGCCGGGCTTTAGCCATGCAACCACAATCATAAGCAGTAACCCGGTAATAAACCAGTCGGGAAGGTGCTTCTTCATTTTTTGATTTAATTTATAAATAGTAACCGCATGTATGGTAAAACAGTACGGTTATCCTAATATTTCCCTGGCCCGGTTTAGAGCATCAATAAACCGGTCGATTTCATCTTTGGTGTTATAAATTCCAAACGATACCCTCACCGTACCAGGTATGCTGTAATGTTTCATAAGCGGGTCGGCACAATGGTGGCCTGTGCGAAGTGCTATTCCCATTTTATCGAGCAGAGTACCGATATCGAACGGGTGAATACCCTTGATCAGAAAGGAAATAACTCCTGATTTTTCAGGCGCTTCGCCATATATTCGCAGTCCTTCAATTTTCAATAACCGGGAAGTGGCATGTTTCAGCAGGCTTTGCTCCCATGCTGCTATATTTTTAAGGCCAATTTCCTGCAGCATGTCAATGGCGGCACCGAAAGCGGCTACACCGGTAATGTTTGGTGTGCCTGCCTCAAACTTGAAGGGAATTTCACTGAAGGTGGTTTTTTCGAAGGTTACTTCCGAAATCATCTCACCGCCTCCCTGGTATGGCGGCAATTGCTCCAGCCATTTTTTCTTGCCGTACAATACGCCCACTCCATTGGGACCGTACATTTTATGCCCCGAAAAAGCATAAAAATCGGCATCAAGTTCCTGTACGTCAACAGGAATATGCTGTACCGCCTGGGCCCCGTCAATAAAAACAGGAATGTTTTTGGCATGGGCCGTTTCAATGATTTGTTTTATCGGGTTGATGGTTCCCAAAACATTGGATACATGCGTTACAGATATAAGTTTGGTTTTGGAATTAATCAGCTCAGGCAGAAGACCGGTTTGTAATTCTCCTGTTTCGGAAATGGGAAGCTTCACAATTTTTGCCCCTTTTGCAAGGGCAATCAGCTGCCAGGGAACTATGTTTGAATGATGTTCCATTTCTGAAACAATGATTTCACTCCCCCGGGTAAGGAACTGCTCTCCATATGAAGCAGCTACAAGATTGGCGCTCTCCGTGGTGCCTTTGGTAAAAATGATTTCCTCACGGTTTTCTGCATTAATAAATTCCTTCACCTTATCGCGTACAGCTTCAAATTCCACAGTCGACTTATCTGCCATATAATGTGCCGCCCGGTGGATGTTGCCATAAAATTCGTTATGCAACTTTTGCTGTGCATTTAACACCTGCAAAGGCTTCTGTGTGGAGGCCGCATTATCGAAATATACCAGCGGTTTCTTATAAACCTGTTGTGAGAGAACAGGAAACCAGCTTCTTATTTTTTCTATTTCGTAAGTCATTGTTTTGTTATTAAACAAATGATAAAGGTAAAAAAGCATTTTGAACCGGCATAAAGTTTTTTATTGTACCTGTCAATCAAAATAAGCAGGTAACACCAGTTGCTTTATGCGGTGAAATATAAAAAACACCCGCAGGTTTTTCTTTTCAAAAACTTGCGGGTGCTGCATTCATATGTGGATATGAAATTAACTTTCACAATTATAGGCACATTCATGGCACCGGGCCACATCTCCGCGCAACCTTCTGTCGACAAGTTCATCAATGCGGTTACGTAAAGGTTCAACTTTTACCTGCTGAATTACTTCATGGGTAAATGCATTCATCATCATCAGGCGGGCCATTTTTTCTTCAATCCCTCTTGCCCGCAGGTAAAACAAAGCTTCCTCATCAATCTGGCCTATTGTAGCGCCATGACTGCATTTAACATCATCGGCATCAATTATTAATTGTGGCTTTGTCTGCATATTGGCCTTATCGGTAAGCAACAGGTTGTTGTTCCGCTGAAAGGCATTTGTTTTTTGTGCATCCCTTACCACATGAATTCTTCCCGAGAATGCACCTGAGGATTCGTCGTCAAGTACGTTTTTATAGATCTGGTTGCTCTGACAGTGCGGTTTTGCATGGACTACCTGTGTAAAGTTGTCGACATGCTGCTTCCTGTCAATAAAAGCCATACCATATAAATGAGCTTCGGCATTTTCACCGTCGAGAATAAACTTCAGGTTATTTCTTACCAATCCTCCATGCAAAGTTGAATACAAGGTATTTGCTGTGGAGTCTTGTTCCTGGTGAATGAATACCGAATTAATACTTGCAGAATTATTGTGGTGGTTTTGCAACGTATAATATTCCAGAGAGGCATTTTGCCCCACAAAAACCTCGGTTACCGAATTGCTCAGGTACCTGTTCAGGTTCATGGTATGATCGCACAATATAAGTTTCACGTCGGCACCTTCCTCAATATGGATAAAGTTCCGCTGGGTAACAAATGCATCATTTTCCGACTGCAAAAGATTTACAATCTGAATAGGTTTCTCAATTCTTGTGTTACGGGGAACATAAAGGAAGTAGCCATCTTTGGCATAAAGAGTATTAAGAGCAACCAGGGGGTCTTCTTCCGTTTTTGCCAGTGAGGCATATTTTTCGAGTAGTCCGGGTTGTTCTTTGGATATCTTTTCAAGGCTTCCCATTACAACTCCTTGCGGCAGTTCATTCAACTGGTGGCTGTTTTCGTAAAACCATCCGTTCGATACAAATGCCAGGTAAGTATCAAGCTGCGGTACATCGCATTTGAACACTTCATTCAGGTCAACCCTTTCCGGCTGATGCTGATGAAGAAATTCGTAATCGTGGCCGAATACAGGCTGCAGGTTGGTGTATTTGTAATTCTCAACCCTGCGGGTGGGGATGCCCTGCCTGATAAAATCCTGGAGAGCTTTCCCGCGCAAGTCGTTCAAAACCTGCGAAGAGCCTTCACGAAGATTCTCCTTCACCTCATTGTAATGTGCGGCATATTTCAGTGATAAATCAGCTTTTTCTGTTGTAACACTCATTACTGCATTGCATTTTCTTGTTTAACCCAATCGTATCCCTTTTCTTCCAGTTCAAGGGCCAGTTCACGTCCTCCCGATTTAACCATCTTTCCTTTGTACAGTACATGTACATGATCGGGAATAATATAATCCAGCAGCCTCTGGTAATGGGTAATTATAATGGTGGCATTATTGGGTGTTTTCAGTGCATTCACCCCATGGGCCACTGTTTTCAGAGCATCGATGTCCAATCCTGAGTCGGTTTCGTCCAGAATGGCCAGTTTGGGTTCCAGCAAAGCCATCTGGAAAATCTCATTTTTCTTCTTCTCTCCTCCCGAGAATCCTTCATTCACCGAGCGGTTTGTTAACTGCGCATCCATCTCAATCATCTCTTTCTTGTCGCGCATGAGTTTGAGAAATTCTCCGGCTGTCAATTCCTTCTCACCTCTGGCTTTCCTGTGTTCATTTACTGCTGTCTTAAGGAAATTGACCATTGGAACCCCTGGTATTTCAACCGGGTACTGGAAGCTCAGGAACAAACCTCCCCGGGCACGATCTTCAGGCGCCATTTCAAGCAGGTCCTCATCCAGATAGGTCACTTCACCTTGAGTTACTTCATATTCTTCCTTTCCCGCCAACACATTGGCAAGTGTGCTTTTACCTGAACCGTTTGGGCCCATGATAGCATGAATCTCCCCCGGTTTAACTTCCAGATTAATACCTTTCAAAATCTCGTTCCCATCGATGGAAACATATAAGTCTTTTATTGATAGCATTTTTTGTATTATGATTTTTAGCAAAAGGTTACCAGACCTTGCTTTTATTTAACATCATTTTATATTTTCTCCGGTACATTAACCAACGCTGCCTTCAAGACTGATTTGCAACAGCTTTTGTGCCTCAACTGCAAACTCCATTGGCAGTTTGTTCAGCACCTCTTTTGCATAGCCGTTGACAATCATGCCAATTGCTTTTTCGGTGTCGATACCACGCTGATTGCAGTAGAAAATCTGGTCTTCGCCTATCTTCGAAGTCGTAGCTTCATGTTCTACAATCGATGACTTGTTGCCAACTTCAATGTAAGGGAAAGTGTGCGCTCCGCAAGTATCGTTAAGCAATAACGAATCACACTGCGAAAAGTTTCTTGAGTTGGTAGCTCCCGGCATAACCTTCACAAGTCCACGGTACGAATTGTTGCTCCGTCCGGCAGAAATACCTTTAGATATAATGGTGCTTTTGGTATTTTTACCAATGTGGATCATTTTCGAACCCGTATCGGCCTGCTGGAAATTGTTGGTTACCGCAACCGAGTTAAATTCACCTGTCGAATTGTCACCAAGCAATATGCAGCTCGGGTACTTCCAGGTAATTGCCGAACCGGTTTCCACCTGTGTCCAGCTTATTTTTGAAGACTCGCCGCGGCAAATTCCGCGTTTGGTTACAAAATTATAGATGCCACCCTTCCCGTTTTTATCGCCGGGATACCAGTTTTGTACGGTGGAATATTTTACTTCGGCCCTGTCGAGTGCAATAATTTCAACCACTGCCGCATGCAGCTGGTTCTCGTCGCGCATGGGGGCTGTACATCCCTCTAGATAACTGACATAACTGTCGTCATCTGCAATGATAAGGGTACGCTCAAACTGCCCGGTATTCGCTGAATTAATCCTGAAATAAGTGGAAAGCTCCATGGGACAGCGTACTCCTTTGGGAATATAGCAGAACGAGCCATCGCTGAATACTGCCGAATTTAATGCAGCAAAATAGTTGTCGGCAACCGGCACTGATTGGCCGATGTACTTGCGCACTAAATCAGGATGATTCTGCAAGGCGTCGCTGAACGAACAGAAAATTATTCCCTGCTCGGCAAGCACCTCCCTGAAGGTTGTTTTTACTGAAACACTGTCTAAAACAGCATCTACAGCTACCCCGGCCAAATGCTTCTGCTCTTCCAGGGGTATGCCCAACTTATTGAAGGTCTCCAGCAATTCAGGATCCACTTCGTCAAGACTTTCGTACTGCGGCTTCTTACGTGGAGCGGCATAATAGCTGATGTCCTGAAAATCAATAGGTGGTACTTTCAAATAAGCCCAGTTTGGCATCTTCATCTTCTGCCACTTCCTGAAGGCATTTAAACGAAACTCCAGCATGAAATCAGGTTCATTCTTTTTCTCCCAGATTGTCCGGACAACATCTTCATTCAATCCCCGGTCAATGATATCGGTTTCAATATTCGAGTAAAAACCGTATTTGTATTCACTCTGAGTTACTTCTGATAATATTTTATCTTGTTCTGTCATTTCAATCCATTTATTGATTAACAATCCATTTATTGTGACTGTTTACAAATAAATTGCAAAGATATAAAACTATAGGTAATTTTGTTCTTGCAAGAAACGATTGCATACTAAAATGTCTTTTATTAACAAAGAAATAAGCATGAAGTTTTGAATTGTGTCGGAACAGGTGGGATATTTTATTAATATTTAATTAAAATTAAAGTTCAGGCCGGTTAAAAATTGTACTGTTAAATAATTAAAGGGAATGAATAAAGAAAGAAAACAAACCCAAATCGCCGAGTTGGGTGAATTTGGATTAATCGACAGGTTGACCAAACATATACAGATAAAACAGAAAAGCACATTGAAAGGCGTGGGTGATGATGCCGCCGTTATGAATTACGGTGAAAAATGCGTTGTCTTTTCCACCGATTTACTAACCGAAGGCGTTCATTTTAACCTGATGTATGTTCCTCTGAAGCATTTAGGCTACAAGTCGGTGATTGTAAATCTCTCCGACATATATGCCATGAATGCCCACCCGCGGCAAATCACGGTTAACATCGCTTTGTCAAGTAAGTTTTCTGTGGAGGCGGTGGAAGAGCTGTACTCCGGCATTCACCTGGCGTGCGAAAATTATGGTGTCGATTTGGTAGGAGGCGATACTACCAGCTCACTTACAGGGCTTACCATCAGCATCAGTGCTTTGGGAGAGGCAAATGCTGAAGACCTGGTTTATCGCAGTGGCGCCCGCCCCGGTGATGTACTGGTTGTTTCCGGCGATTTGGGAGGGGCATATATGGGTCTGCAACTCCTGGAGCGCGAAAACGAAGTGTTTAAAGTGAACCGGGAAATGCAGCCACAGTTGCAGGGCTACGATTACATCCTGGAAAGGCAGCTAAAGCCCGAAGCACGGGTGGATGTGGTAAATGCTTTCGAAAAGCTGAATATAAAGCCTACCTCAATGATCGATATATCCGATGGCCTCTCCTCCGAAATCATGCACTTGTGCAAAAAATCAAATGTCGGCTGCAGGCTTTTCGAAGAAATGGTGCCCCTCGATAACCAGACCAAACAAATGGCTGCCGAGCTCAACATCAACCCGCTGGTTGCAGCGTTGAATGGCGGCGAAGATTATGAACTGCTGTTTACCCTGTCGCCCGAAGATTCTGAAAAACTTAAAAACGACCCCGATTTTACAGTGATCGGAGAAATAACAGAGCATTCAAAAGGGGCCGTCCTGATCACTACCGGTGGCTCGGAAATTCCTTTACAGGCCCAGGGTTGGGAGCATGGGAGAAAAGAAAGCTAAAATGATGGTTCTGCGAGGAGTAGTCATAACCAATTAAGTGTATTATTGTTAATAAAAATAATGTATCTTCGTTTTAATGGAAGATAAAATTGAAAATATTGATAAGGTAATTAACTATTGGAAAGAATCCTCTGAGCAAAACTATAAGACTATGCATAATCTTTTACGTTCGGAGGATTATAGTTGGGCCTTATTTATGGGCCATTTGGTTTTGGAAAAATTATTAAAGGGGCATTACATTAAGTTTACAGGAAAACATCCGTTTTTTACGCATGATTTATTGAGGCTATTCAAAAAATCAGGATTATCAGCAACAGAAGAAACTGAGGAATGGCTGGATGATATATCGACATTTAATTTAAATGCAAGGTATGATAATTATAAACAGGATTTTTACCGGCTTTGTACAAAAGAATTCACCTTAATCTGGATGGATAGAATTGAAAAATTAAGAAAATGGTTGATCAGGGAGTTTTAAATACAGTAAATCAGTATGTGATGTTGATAGCTAAGGAGCTAGGGGTAAAAAAAGCATACTTATTTGGATCTTTTGCCCATGGAAAAGAAAGGGAAGAAAGTGATATTGACATTGCAGTTGTTATCGAAAACATGCCCGATTTTTTTTCAACTCAAAAATTGTTAATGCGGCTAAGAAGAAATGTTGACCTACGCATAGAACCTCATCCCATTATGGAAGAGGATTTCAATTCCTCTAATCCCTTTGCCTGGGAAATTGAAAAAACCGGAATATTGGTTTATTCTGCAAGCTGAAAGAATTTAAACCTCTATCATAAATCACCGTCATCTGAAAATACAATTTAATTTCTGCCAGAAGTTCGGTTAATCAGCAAGTGTGGTAAAACTGTTAACATGCGTTTATTAAAAGATACAACTATTGGTGAAAATATTCTCCAAAATGTATTGCCGCATTATTGCGCTGAAAACTGAACAACCCATTCATTTTTGTTTTTAATTCATGATTTTAGAATATAGTATCACATTTTGTTTGAAGTAAACAATCATAAAGTGCTATGGGATTCGACCCTGATTTCACAGTTATCGGAGAAATAACAGAGCATTCCAATGGGGCAATACTGGTCACTACCGGTGGCTCGGAAATTCCTTTGCAGGCAAAAGGGCGGAAACATTTGAGTGAATAAGATATTTTAAATTCTCCTTCACATAAACCGTCTCAAAATAAATAGTTTAAACGGTTTTTTATCTGCCTGAAACTTCCATATACAGAAATGGAACATGATTACAATATGTTGATGCTATTGTTTCAATCATTTTATATAACTGTTCCACCAGTCCCAATAGTCGCAGCATTTTAAAGCCATACCTCCCCCAGTGCATCACCGTTCACAATTGAATTTACATTGAGTTTAGTCAGGCGAAGGTATGGTGTATGTACGACTCCGGTTAGGTATTTTTCCCCTTGCGTTTATTAGAAAAATCAATGCTTTTTGCCAATGATTAGGCTCATGGTCGTTTAATCTTTCAATCAAGACTCTTTTTAACCTGACCTGGTTTGTTAAAAGTGTAAAGGAAACAAACGGAATATGGGAAATTAAGAAAATTGTATATCCTCCAATAACACATTACCGGATTTCAAGAACAAAACATGTCTTTAAAATCCGGTAATGAAAACTACTTCAAACAGTAGCATTAGTCGGGGAAATAACCCCTGATGATACCTCTTTTAGAGTCTTTTACGAAAAGAAGCACTTCGTCCCTTTCCTGGGAAGCAGGCATTTCAGCTTCAATAATTTCCACTGCCTGCGCGGTATTTAGCCCTTTTTGATAGATGTAACGGTAAATATCCTGGACTTCTCTTATTTTTTCATTGTTAAAGTTGCGGCGGCGCAGGCCGATGGAATTAATGCCAATATAGGAAAGGGGTTCACGTCCTGCCTTAATGAATGGAGGTACATCTTTGCGAACCAGTGATCCCCCGGCTACCATTACGTGCGAACCTATACGGCAGAACTGGTGAATTCCGGTCATGCCCGAAATGATGGCCCAGTCGTCGATGATAACCTCACCGGCCAGCTGCGTGTTATTGCCCAGTATTACATAGTTGCCAACCACACAGTCGTGGGCAATATGCACGTAGGCCATTAAAAGGTTGTTCGAGCCCACAACGGTTTTTCCCTTCGAGGCTGTGCCTTTATTTATGGTTACATACTCGCGGATGGTATTGTTGTCACCAATTTCAACAGTTGTATATTCCCCCTTGTATTTTAAATCCTGAGGAATGGCACCGATTACTGCTCCAGGGAAAATGTTGCAGTTTTTGCCGATGCGCGTACCCGATAAAATGGTTACACTTGATCCAATGCGGGTTCCTTCTCCGATAACAACATCCCTGTCAATTGATACGAACGGTTCGATGACTACGTTATCTGCAACTTTTGCATCGGGATGTACATAAGCAAGTGGTTGTTTCATGATATTTTTTCTGATTCCGGGTTGCTTACCCGTTGTTTAACTAATTGAGCCATAAATTCACCTTCTGCCACAATCCGGCTGCCAACATAGGTGATTCCCTTCATGATGGCCATTCCTCTTCGGATGGGCGTTGTTAATGTAAGTTTAAATATAAGTGTGTCACCGGGAACTACTTTTTTTCTGAATTTGACATTATCGATACGTATAAAGTAAGTAGAGTATTTTCCTTTAAGCGTACTGAGCACCAGGATTCCTCCTGTCTGAGCCATTGCTTCTATCAGCAGCACTCCAGGCATAACAGGTTCATCGGGGAAATGTCCCTGGAAAAACGGTTCATTCAGCGTTATATTCTTAATGCCAATTATTTCCTTTTCGGTTTTTGAGATTATTTTATCAACAAGCAGGAACGGATACCTGTGGGGGAGGAGTTCCTTTATCTGATTGATATCGTAAAGCGGCGCCTCATCAGGATTGTATTGCGGTACCTCTTTTTGCGACTTTTTCCAGGCTTCCTTTAGCGCCTGTGCAAACAGGGTATTAGGACGGTGCCCAGGTTTGGTGGCGATTATCCTGCCTTTTATCCGCTTTCCGCATAATGCCAAATCGCCGATAACATCCAGCAGCTTGTGCCGCGCGCATTCATTGTCGAAATGCAATTCAAGGTTGTTCAGTATCCCCTGCGGCTTCACCTCAACACGGTCGTGGTGGAAAAGATCAGCCAAACGATCGAGTTCTTTCTGCCCAACTTCCTTATCGATTATTACTATGGCATTATTTAGTTCGCCGCCCTTGATAAGGTTGTTTTGCAGCAGGAACTCCAGCTCATGCAGGAAAACAAACGTGCGGCAATTGGCTATTTCTTCCTTGAAGTCGCTTATTGATTCCAGTGTGGCAAACTGATTGTTCAGCACTCTCGATTTGAATGATATCAGCACGTTAAGTCGGTAATCGTTATCCGGAAGAGCAATGATTTTGGAATCGGAAACTTCATCGTACATTTCGATTTTTTCTTCGATTTCAAAATATTCCCGCTCAGCTTCCTGTTCAACAACTCCTGCCTTTTCAATGGCTTCCACGAAATACCGTGAGCTGCCATCCATGATGGGAGCTTCCTCGTTATCCACTTCAATAAGCACATTGTCGAGGTCCATGCCTGTAAGCGCGGCAAGTGCATGTTCAATGGTTCCTATGCGCGCCCCGTTGTATTCAAGCAACGTACCGCGAGAGGTGTCGATTACCAAATCAACATCGGCATCAATAATTGGTGTGCCTTCCAAATCAACCCTTTTGAATTTAAACCCGTGATTTTCAGGGGCAGGTATAAAATTCATGGTTACATTCACTCCTGTATGCAGCCCTTTACCTTGAATCTCAAAAGATTTAGCTAACGTTTTTTGTTTTACCATGCTTTCAGAAATTTACTAAGAATCGGCGGAATCAGCTTTTTTCATGGATTTAACATCTTTTTGAAGTTGTATTACATCATCGCGTAGTCTTGGCAGGTTACGGATGATTGTATATGTTTTAATGGCTTCCCTGTAGTTAACAGCAGGAGAAGACAACACAATTTCATTGTCTTTTATTGATTTGCTAACGCCCGACTGGGCGCCAATCTGAACATTGTCGCCAATTGTAAGGTGACCGGCAAGCCCAACCTGCCCGGCAAACCTGCAGTTTTTGCCTACTTTGCAGGATCCCGCCAGTCCGGTCTGACCGGCAATAACAGTGTTTTCACCAATCTCACAATTATGGGCTATCTGTACAAGGTTGTCAATTTTTGCACCTTTTCTTATGATTGTTGAGCCAAATGTGCCGCAGTCGATGGCTGTGTTGGCGCCTATTTCTACGTCATCTTCCAGCACAACATTGCCCAGCTGCGGAATCTTTTTGTAAGTCTTATCTTCCTGCTGTGCAAAGCCAAACCCGTCGGAGCCAACTACAGCACCTGAATGCAATATGCAGTTGCTGCCTATTACGCTGTCATCGTAAATCTTTACTCCGGCATAAATAATACAGTTTTCGCCAATGGTAACATTATCGCCTACAAATACCTGTGGGAAAATTTTTGATGCATTGCCAATTTTAGCGTTGCGCCCAATGCTGGTAAAAGCCCCAATATAAATGTCTTCGCCGAGCTCGGCTGTTTCATGAATGTGCGTCTGGCTTTCTATACCCTTTCTGCTGTCTTTTTTTGCCTGAACATATAAATCCAGAAGCGAGCCAAATGCCTGATAGGCATTCTCTACCTTTATGAGGGTGGACTTTATTTCCGATCTGGGCTGAAATGTATTGTTTACCAATACAATGGATGCACGGGTCGAATATATATAATTTTCATATTTCGGGTTGGCAAGAAATGAGAGGGTTCCGGGTTCTCCTTCCTCAATTTTCGATATGCCAGATACCTTGACATTGCTGTCTCCAACCACTTCACCTTTCAGAAAAGCAGCAATGTCTGAAGCTTTAAATTCCATTCATCATTTTTTTAGCGATGCAAATATAGGTTTAAACTAATTAATGTCCAATTCTTTTGGATAACAGGCAAAATATTTGCGGACAGTTTTTGTCAGTACAGAAAGGTTAATATCAGAAGCTTTGCCCATGTCTTTTACCTTTCCGTTCTTAAAAAGTATTTTGATGTTTTCAGTGTCTTGGTTGTAGGCATTATTGGTTATTTCACCTGTAATAAGGAAGTAATGGGATAAGGTGGGGTCGTTTGTTATTTTTTTTGTAATCTGATTAAGTTTTTTTTCCTTCCATTTTTCCGATACAGGTACATCTTCCAAATAGATACGGAACAATTTACGGTTAATAAGGCTTTTTGCAAGTTTTGAAAGTACCGGGTCGTCATGCATCTGCCATTCCTTTACCGATGACAGCACATCATTATCGTCAAGAAGTGCATACCAGTCGAGGATATTTTGATTGGCTACCTTAATATTATTTGAAAAATCATCTGCCGAAAATCCATTTTCAAGAAAAACAGTTAGGGTAGGGGTGGCAAAAACTTTTTTTCCATCGGCTATCAGCTCTTTAGCCCTTTTCAATACGTTGATGAGCAGGTATTCAGCCGAAACAACGGTTTTATGAAGGTACACCTGCCAATACATGAGCCGGCGCGCCACCAGGAACTTTTCGATGGAATAAATTCCCTTGTAGTCCACTGCAAGCTGATCGTTCCAGACGTTAAGCATTTTTATAATTCGGTCGTTACCCACTATACCTTCGGCTACACCTGTAAAGAAACTGTCGCGGCTCAGGTAATCCAGCCGGTCCATGTCGAGCTGACTGGCTACCAGCTGATGAAGGAATTGTTTTTTGTACCTGTTCCTGAATATTTCGATGGCCAGGCTGAGTTGGCCATTAAACTGATGGTTCAGTTCATTCATCATCATCAGCGAAATTTCCTCATGGGCAATATCAACCAGGGTGTTTTCCAATACATGTGAGAAGGGGGCATGGCCTATATCATGGAGCAGAATAGCCAGGGTAACTGCATCTGCTTCTTCGTCGGTTATTTCGTGCCCCTTGAGGCGTAACACTGAAATTGCCTGGCGCATTAAATGGCTGGCTCCCAGGGCATGCTCAAAGCGTGAATGATTGGCTCCTGGGTATACCAAAAAAGAAAGGCCGAGTTGTTTGATTCGCCGCAACCGCTGAAGGTAGGGATGCTCCAGAAGATCAAACACCATCTCCGACTGCAAGTTGATGAACCCAAATACAGGGTCATTTATTATTTTTTTCTTGTTCAGATAATATTGTGTCACTTGTTTTCTTTTACTTTCGAGGCTAAAAATACAAAAGTTTAATTAATTCGGTTTAAGGCATTTATCATGGCTCTAAATATTTGTATTTTATCAGGAAATTACTATTTTTGCGCTGATTTTTATAAAAACCTGAATTAGGGGACCTAAGGTTCCCTATTTTGTTAAGGCTGATAATGATAGATAAGGCGAAAATAGAGCAACTGGTAAATGAAAAGCTTGAGAAGGGCATGTTCCTTGTTGAGGTGCAGGTGAATGCCGCCAACCTAATCAGGGTTTTTATCGACAGTTTCGATGGAATTACCATCGATCATTGCGTTGCTGTTAGCCGTCATATCGAAAGCAGTCTTGACCGTGAAAAGGAAGATTTTGAACTTCAGGTTTCTTCTCCCGGGTTGTCTGAAACTTTTAAGGTACAAGAACAGTATCTTAAAAATGTAGGCCGTCACCTGGAAGTTGAAACAGAAGATGGCAGGAAACTTGCAGGTATCCTTAAGGTAGCATCACCCGATGATATACTGCTTGAAACCTCTGCCCGTGAAAAGGTGGAAGGCCATAAGAAAAAACAATTGGTAGTAAATGAGTATAGAATTGAATACAGCGATATAAAAAGCGCAAAAGTTGTAGTTTTATTTAAATAGAAAGTAATAATGGAAAATATTAACCTTATAGATACTTTTGCCGAATTCAAGGAATTAAAAAACATTGATCGGGTTACAATGATGAGTGTCCTTGAGGATGTTTTTCGCAGTGTGTTGATAAAACAGTTTGGCACTGATGAAAATTTTGATGTCATCATCAATATTGACAAAGGAGACTTTGAAATATGGAGAAACCGTGAAGTGGTGGAAGATGACGAATTAGAGGATCCGAACCTGCAGATATCTCTGACGGATGCAAAAAAAATAGACGACGATTATGAGGTTGGAGAAGATGTTACTGACGAGGTTAAATTATTGGATTTCGGACGCCGTGCCATATTAAACCTGCGGCAGAATTTGGCAAGTAAGATTATGGAGCTTGAAAAAGACCATATCTACGGAAAATATAAGGATAAAATAGGCGATATTGTTACCGGTGAAGTATACCAGGTATGGAAAAAAGAAATACTCATTTTGGATGATGAGGGAAATGAGCTCATCCTACCCAAGTCGGAACAAATACCATCTGATTATTTCAGGAAAGGCGATACTGTAAGGGCCATCGTTTATAAGGTGGAGTTAAGAAATAACAATCCGCTTATTATTCTTTCTCGCACTGCCCCTGTGTTTTTGGAGCGCCTGTTTGAATTAGAAATTCCTGAAATCTTTGATGGACTGATAACCATAAAGAAAATTGTCAGGGTTCCCGGCGAACGTGCAAAAGTGGCGGTTGAATCTTACGATGAACGTATTGACCCTGTAGGTGCATGTGTTGGTATGAAAGGTTCACGTATCCATGGCATTGTCCGCGAGCTAAGGAATGAAAACATTGATGTAATTAATTATTCAGCAAACACGCAACTGTTTATTAAGCGTGCGTTAAATCCTGCAAAAATTAATAATATCAAAATTAATGAAGCCGATAAAAAAGCGGATGTTTATTTAAAACCGGAGGAAGTTTCGCTTGCAATCGGTAAAGGAGGACTTAACATCAGGTTGGCAAGTCAGCTTACAGGATACGAAATAGATGTGTATCGTGAGAGCCAGCAAGATGATGACGATGTGAACCTTGATGAATTTGCCGATGAAATTGAAAGCTGGATTATTGACACCCTTAAGGGGATTGGTTGCGATACAGCTAAAAACGTGCTGAATATACCACGTAATGAATTAATAAAACGTACAGATTTAGAAGAGGAAACCATCGATGATGTGCTGAAAATTTTAAAAACAGAGTTTGAATAAAAAAAGTAACCCAAAACTAAACTACTGTTAAAGCTTTTGGCTAAACTTGCAGAGACTAAACAATCAGGAGATAGGAAAGGAAAAATTAAAATATGGTATTAGGCAAGACAATAAGGCTTAGTAAACTTGCAAGAGAGTTCAACGTAGGGATTCATACAATTGTGGATTTCTTACATAAAAAAGGGTATGACTATGATTCAAACCCAAACACTAAAGTCTCTGAAGAAGCTTTAGCCCTTCTTGAAAAGGAATATAAAATAGATCTTAATCTGAAGAAGGAATCGGAAAAGATCATACTTAAAAGCCATCGGCCCAAGCAGGAGGTTATAACCATTGATGACAAGCCCGAAGAAGAAGTTGATGAAGAGGAAGATTATGAAGAAGAAATTCCTAAGGCAGCCCCGAAGAAAACACCTCCACCTGTAGTTAAAAAGAAAGAACAGGAAGAAGCCCCGATTGAAAAACCTAAACATGAGGATAGGTTAAAAATTGTTGGTAAGGTTGATCTCGAAAGTGTAAATAAACCTGCAAAGAAAGAGGCAAAACCAGCCGAGGAAATGCCTAAGCAGGAACCTCCTGTGGAAGAAACTCCTAAAGAGGCAGAAAAACCTGCTGAACCGGAAAAACCAGTTGAAAAAGAAGAAGAAAAACAGATAGAGAAAGAAGAAGTACAGCCTGAACAACCTGCCGAAGAAGCAGAAGGAACGGATGTGGAAGAACCCGAAAAAGAAACCATTGAAACCGAATTGCCTAAAGTGGAAGAATTGAAAGTAATAGGGCGCATCGACCTTGATGCCTTGAACCAAAAAACACGTCCGGCTAAAAAGTCAAGAAAAGAGCGGGAAAAAGAACGCAGGGAGCGGAGACGTCAGAAAACTGTTTCTGCGAGACCGGAAGAAAAAGCTCCGGAACAACCCGTGCAAAAAGCTCAGGAGGAAGATGTTAAAAAAGAACAGGAGAGGAAGGAAGAAGAAGTTTATAAGGCAAGGTCTGGTAAATTAAATGGTCCTACTGTAGTAGGTAAAATTGATTTACCCGATAAAAAGCTCAGGAAGCAAAAGGATATAGCTGAAGAGGCGCTGCATAAAAAGCGTCGTAAAAGAATTAAGGAAACCGGAAGGATTAAGCTGGAAGATAAATCGGAAGACCGCTCTAAAGGAGATTCCAAAATCCAGAAAGCACCGGGAAGAAAGAAAAAAATTCTGCTTAAAAAAGAGGTGGATGAAGGGGAAGTTCAAAAGCAGATTAAAGATACATTGGCCCGCCTGACCTCAAAAGGAAAGTCAAAAGGCTCGAAACACAGGCGTGATAAAAGAGCTGCAATCAGCGAACGAAGAAGCGCCGATCAGGAGAAAACTGCACAGGATAAAAAAGTACTGAAGGTTACTGAATTTGTTTCGGTAAGCGAACTGGCAACCATGATGGATGTAAATGTGAATGAAGTGATTTCCACTTGCATGAGCCTTGGTTTGTTCGTTTCTATTAACCAGCGGCTTGATGCCGAAACCCTTTCGGTTGTTTCCGATGAATTTGGCTATAAGCTGGAGTTTGTCAGTGCCGATCTGCAGGAATCTTTTGAAACAGATGCCGATACCGAAGAAGACTTACAGCCACGTCCGCCAATTGTAACGGTTATGGGCCATGTCGACCATGGTAAAACATCGTTACTTGACTACATCCGCAGTACCAACGTAATTGCGGGTGAAGCTGGTGGTATTACTCAGCATATCGGTGCTTATCACGTAAGCCTTGACGATGGCCGTGAAATTACCTTCCTTGATACACCAGGTCACGAAGCATTTACCGCCATGCGTGCCCGTGGTGCCCAGGTTACCGATATTGCCATTATTATAGTAGCTGCCGACGATAACGTGATGCCACAAACGGTGGAGGCAATTAACCATGCTTCCGCTGCCGGCGTTCCTATTGTATTTGCAATCAACAAAATTGATAAGCCCGGAGCAAATATCGAGCGCATTAAGGAAGAGCTGGCAAACATGAACTACCTTGTTGAAGACTGGGGCGGTAAGTACCAGTCGCAGGATATATCTGCAAAAATGGGTACAGGAGTCGATGATCTTCTGGAAAAAGTGTTACTTGAAGCTGAGCTGCTTGAATTGAAAGCCAATCCTAACCGCAGGGCTAAGGGAACAGTCATTGAATCGACCCTCGACAGAGGTCGTGGTTATGTGGCCACAGTTCTTGTGGAAACAGGTACTTTAAAAGCCGGCGACATCGTTTTGGCCGGTCAGTATTTTGGCCACGTAAAGGCCATGTTCAACGAACGTAACCAACGCATTGAAACCTCAGGACCTGCCGAGCCGGCAATTATTCTCGGCCTGGACGGAGCACCTCAGGCAGGCGATAAGTTCCACGTAATGGAAAATGAACGGGAAGCAAGGAACATTGCCAACAAGCGTGAACAGCTGGCACGCGAACAAGGTTTACGTACCCAGAAACACATTACCCTTGATGAAATCGGCAGACGAATTGCAATTGGTAACTTCCAGGAGCTTAACCTTATTATTAAAGGTGATGTTGACGGCTCCATTGAAGCACTTTCCGATGCACTTATCAAGCTTTCAACTGAAGAAATACAAGTGAACATCAAACATAAGGCAGTAGGGCAGATATCCGAATCCGACATCCTGCTGGCGGCAGCTTCTGAAGCCATTGTTATTGGTTTCCAGGTAAGGCCTTCATTGAGTGCAAGAAAACTGGCCGAAAAAGAACAGATTGATATCCGTCTATATTCCATTATTTACGATGCCATCAATGAAATCAGGGCAGCAATGGAAGGTATGCTTTCTCCCGATATTAAGGAGGAAATCACCGGAACTGCTGAAGTTATCGAAGTCTTTAAAGTTACCAAGGTGGGTACAGTAGCCGGTTGTATTGTCCGTGATGGAAAAATAAACCGGAACTCAAGAATCCGTGTTATCCGCGACGGCATCGTTATCTATACCGGAACCCTTGGCTCACTTAAACGTTTCAAGGATGACGTTAAAGAGGTGAAGAACGGTTACGAATGCGGGCTGAACATTGAGAATTTCAACGACATAAAAGTTGGCGATCATGTTGAGGCCTTCCATGAAGTTGAAGTAGCAAAGCAACTGTAAGTTTGTTGACGACATGAAAAAATAAATTGGTGCGGATTTTCTTGTTTTGAATAAGAAAATCCGCACTTTTTATTTTCCATACATTAATTGTGCAGTATCTGATATTGTCCTAATTTCCTGACCTTGATGCATAGCTTGATTTTATAATGAACGCTTCCTTGCTCCGGAAATTTCACATTGTCTCAATTCATCAATTCAACTTTTAAGTTATTAACATTCAACCTTTCATTACTCTTTTGGAAATTAAAATGTCCAGGTAAATCTATTTTGTAGTTTTGAAGAAAATTCAGGAAAAGATGAAACGATACCTTGTAATAGTTTTATTTCTTATTCTTGCAGCTGCCGCCGGATACTATTTTTACTCAGGTGAACAATCTAATTTTTCGAAAGATTCATCTGTCTATAAAGCTATTCCGACATCAGCTCCCCTGTTCCTCGAAATAAGCTCAGCAAAATCTGTTTCTTTCAGCAATGCAATAATACATGAGCTGAACGAAGCAGGAATAGGAAAACAGTGGTTTGATTTCCTGCATCAGGCTGATTCACTGATTAGCAACACCGGTAAACTGCCCAACAGCCTGCTTACCTCTCCTTTTATAATTGCCTGGGGGTATTCGGGCAGGAATCAGATGGTCCCCCTCCTGATAACAAAGGCCGAACAAAATGTAAAGCAACAATCGTTAAAGGCATTTCTTAATGCTTTATACCCGCCTGAAAGCTATTCGTATGTGGATAAAGAATATGGAAAGAACACAATTACCGAAATCCTCAGGGATAATACCACAGAGCCCTTGTATTATTCGTTTACAAACGGATTGCTTCTTGTCAGTACCAAACAGATTCTCCTGGAACAGGTGATACTTCAGATGTCGACTCCCGGTATTTTGAAAAGCCCTTACTTCAGGGAAGTGAATAGAACTGCGGGGACGGAAGGTGTTGCCCTGTTTATAAACCATGCACGCTTTGAAGGGTTCTTCGGCAATATTCTCAATAGAAATTCTTTGGAGCGAACCGATGAATTTGGTGCTACCATCAGGTTTCGACCCGCCGCCCAGGCTGCTAAATTCAGGGATTATGCCGCCTGGAGCGAACTCGATTTCCGGTTTGAAAATGAACATGTACTGCTGCATGGCATTACCGCAGCCGACGATTCGCTGAACCATTTTCTTTCAATCTTTAACGATCAGCAGCCTGTAAGAATCCATGCCGAAAACATACTTCCTGTAAACACCTCGTTTTACTGCAGCTTCTCGTTTTCAAATAAAGATGCCTTCTTTGAACGGCTGGAAAATTTTTATGCTCATTCCGACAGTTATTACCATCGTGAGGAGCGGATGAAGCGATTCGACATGGGGCTGCGAACCAACACCCGCAAATTGTTCAGCCAGCTTATAAATGATGAAGTTATTGTCGCTGCAGGTATGATTCCCGTTAATCCGGAGAATAAAACAGTGTATTTTATTTTAAATACAAAGGGACGAGCAGCAGCCGAAGAACAAATAAAGAACTTAATATCAGGTTATGCAGCTCGTGTCGACAAGAAACCGGAAGATTTTATTTCTGAGTTTTCGGTTGACAGTGAAGTCAGGTTTCCCATCTACCGGTTCCCTTACCCATCCTTCCCCGGATTATGGCTGGGAAGCCCTTTTACTATGGCCAGTGCCGCTCACGTTTCCTTTAATGGGAACTATATGGTGTTTGCCAATACAGAAGAAGGATTGCATGAGTACTTGCGTAACATGGTTCTTGGTACTACGCTTTCTAAAAATTTGCGTTACCGAAAGTTCATCCAGAACCGGTCCGACAGGTCGAATGTGAACGTTTATGTGGATGTAAACAAGATTTTCGGTTACCGCAATGAGCTTTTTTCTGAAACGCTTCTAAAGCCTATCAATGAGAAGGAGGAAAGCATCCGTAAGTTCGGTATGGTCAATTGGCAGGTTCTGCACGAAAAGTCGGTTTTTTTCAACACGCTTGCTGTTTCCTTTCAGCCTGTTTGGGGCGAAGAGGCAAAAACCACCTGGCAAAGCGTTATCGGCAGCGAGGTGCGGCTGAAGCCCCAGTTTGCAGTAAACCATACCAGCCCGTCGTCCCGAGAAATTATTTTTCAGGATAACCAGAATAACCTGCAGCAGGTTACCGGCCTGGGCAGGGTGCGCTGGAGTGTCCCTCTTTCAGGTCCCATTCTTTCGGATATCCACCAGGTTGATGCCTATAAAAACGGAAAACTTCAGTATGTGTTTAATACAAAAGATAAACTCTACCTCGTCGACCGCAACGGGAACAATGTAGCGCCATTCCCCATTACACTGCCATCGCCGGCTACAAACGGTGTGAGTGTATTTGATTACGATAACACCCGTAACTACCGTTTCTTTGTAGCCGGAGAAGACAGGAGCATATATTTGTTCGACCAGGAAGGTAAACCCGTAAAGGGATGGAATTTTGATAAAACTGACCAGGAGGTTACCACACCGGTGCAGCATTTCCGTGTAGCCGGAAAAGATTACATCGTTTTTAAAGACCCATCATCAATATACATTCAGGATCGGCAGGGCGAAACAAGAGTATCAGTTCCTTCTAGGTTTGAGAATTCAAGGAATCAGCTTGTGCTGAACCTCGACGGGAAACCTAAAATTGTGGCCACCGATAAAAACGGTAAAGTTTACTACATTTATTTCGATGGTACCCTGGAAGAAAAACGAACCGCCCGGTTCAGCGAAAACCACTTCTTTGCAGTCGATGACCTGGATGGAAACAAGGTGCTGGATTTTATTTTTGCCGATGGCAACGAAGTAACTGTTATCAATGAAAAAGGAAAGAAGTTGTTTAACAGGAAGTTTAATAACACACTAATCCATAAACCTGCTGTATACACATTTTCGGCTGACCTCAAAAAAGTGGGTGTAACCGATGCTGCAACAAATCGTATTTACCTGTTAAATCCCGACGGAGAACTGCATGAAGGATTCCCGTTACAGGGGAACAGTGAATTCTCGATTGGTAAACTTTCCGGAGATTCAGAGGGATTAAACCTAGTTGTGGGCAGCGAAGGAGGATTGTTGTACAATTACACGCTGAATTAATAACAGCAGCAGCATTCAGACGTTGATACCGGACTGCAGGCGAAAACCTTATAAATTCCCGAAATAGCTATCTTGGGATGCCTGCCGGCTGTATTGATATTACGCATTGGCTAAAGGACTAAAAACCTTGTTACCTGCTGCGTCTTTTGCTTTTTACTCATCTGCTAACGATTTTTATTACCTTTTTCCCATGTTTCCGGGGCAGGAGGAAGTCCACTCTATGAATGGATTTACCAAAGGCTTCAGTCAAGTTTCATCTTCAAATGGTCAGCTTCTGAATGCTATTTTCTCATAGCTAACACAAGATTATATCGGTAGTTAAGTCGTTATAAATTCGTAGTTAATTCGTAGAATCACGAATTTACTCCGAATTTATCTCGAATAAACCCCGAATATACCTCAATTTTATTATGGATAAAATATAGGTCGTTCACTGCCGGTTTTTCGATTTGTGATTTGTTTTTATTTGACTGCCTTTTTTCTGTTGCTCCTCAAAAAAATGAATTGAACCTGATTTATGATAATGTTCTGAATTTTAGGTCTTATAGCATTACTTTTTCCTGAAACCTCAGCAAGGCTGCATTTAATGATGCTTTCATCTTTTCGACTTTATCGGGTGCAAATTCTAAAATAATTTCAAAATCTTTCTTTGGATTTTTTTAAGTGTGAATTATGTCGTAACTTGTAAGTAGTGATTACCCTTTGCACAACCCTGCTCCTACAATTAAGCTTTTTATAATTACCGGTTAGTCTTTTCATCGAATATCTATTTGATGGAACGCCAGTATTTCTGACAGGAACTGGTGTTGACCAGTTAGCAGATTGCCAGGTGCTTTGAATAGTGAATGAAAATTTTTGCAGCGTGAGTTTTGATAAAGAGCAGATATGAAGTATAACAGAAATAACAGATGAACTATGAAGAGGTTAATTATTATTTCCATTCTAAGTTTTTTAGTTATTACGCTCTGGGGACAGCAGAGAATTACTGTAACCGGCGTTGTAACAGATGAAACGAATCTCGGTTTACCGGGAGTAACGATACAGGAACAAGGAACTCAAAACGGCACCATAACCAATTTCGACGGGGAATACACCATTGACGTAGCGGAACAGGCTACCCTGGTGTTCTCATTTATAGGTTTTCAGCCGCAGGAAGTTCCTGTTGAAGGGAGAACGACCATTGATGTCCGGATGACCGAGGATGTGGTGGATATTGAAGAAGTGGTTGTAGTGGGGTATGGAACACAGGTAGTTCGAGACCTTACTTCTTCAATTACTACAGTTAAGGCCGATGAGCTGGAGCGGACTCCTGCCGGCCAGGTCATGCAAGGCTTGCAGGGAAAGGTTGCCGGGCTCCAGGTAGTAAATACCGGTGCACCGGGTGAATCGCCTACCATAAGGGTGCGAGGCATCGGCTCCTACCCCGGGCGGGATAATGAGTCGCCGCTCTATGTCGTCGATGGTATGTTTTTCGACAACATCGACTTTTTGAATCCTTCAGATATTGCTACCGTTTCAGTGTTAAAGGATGCTTCGGCAGCTGCAATTTATGGGGTAAGGGCAGCAAATGGTGTGGTTCTTATTGAAACAAAGGCAGGAGGTATTAACCGGCCGGCGGAGATCGTCTACGATGGTTATTTTGGCTACCAGGTACCCCAGAATGTTTTGAAAATGGCCAATGCAGAACAGTTTGCCACAATGGCCAGGGAATCAGGTTCAGCGCCTGATATTCAAAATATTCAAAGTGCGATGCAGCGCTACGGCCGGAGCCGTATAAACCCGAATGTGCCGGATGTTAATACCGACTGGTACGATGAAATTATGCGTATTGCCCCAATCCAGAACCACAGCCTTAACGTTTCAGGAGGAGGGGAGAGTGCATCCTACTCAATTGGATCGAGCTACTTTTTCCAGGAAGGTATCCTTGATATGAACAACAAATATGAACGGTTTAACCTGAGGGGAAAAATTGATTACAATGCCACTGAATGGCTTACAATCGGTTCAAATATAATTTTCAGTAATGCACAGCGGTATATACAGGACGACGCTGCATGGAGCATGGCTTATTGGGCAGTGCCTATTCTGCCGGTATACGATGAACAAAATACCGATGCGTGGCCAATCAATTTTGCCAGTGCCCAGCATATAGGCTACAGGGGAGGCCAAAATCCAATGCCAGTGCTTGAATTTAACAACAACCGTCAGAAAACACGGCAGACACTGGCTAACTTTCATGCACAAATCAACTTCATACCTAATAAACTGAATTTTAAAACGACTTACAATCACAGCCTGGAGGTATTGAATCAGCGCGATGTTGATCTGCCTTATTTTATAAGCGATGCCTTCCAGAGGCCTAATGCCGCTATTACAAAACGGGCCGAAACCTTTTCCAACCAGATTTGGGACAATGTGCTTACTTATACCGACGTATTTGATGAGCATAATTTATCCATCATGCTTGGTCATTCATTCAGGGATGAGTCGTGGCAGATGTTAACCGCACAGGGCATTGAATTTCCCATTGACCAGGAAGAATCGTGGTACATTCGCCAGGCAGAAAATATACCGGTTGACAATGTTGATGATGACGGGTTACGGCAATACGGCATTTCATATTTTAGCAGGTTATCCTATAATTATGCAAGCCGTTATTTATTATATGCAACCATGCGTGCTGACGGAAGTTCAAAATACCAGGAAAAGTGGGGGTTCTTTCCTACCATTGGTCTGGGATGGGTGCTTTCTGAAGAAGGATTTATGCAGGGAACCAACTATGTTAATTTTCTGAAATTGCGTGCCAGCTGGGGGCAGCTGGGGAACGATAAGATTCAGGCCAGTGATGGTGCCCGTACCACCACTCCAATTCAAACAGCCATTGACGATAATCTGCTTGCTGGTACCACAACGGCCAGCACCTTTTCATCGCTTGAGTGGGAGCTGACGGAAGAAGTTAACGTTGGTATCACTGCCCGTTTGTTTGATAGCAAGCTTTCAGCCGAAATGGATTATTACATCCGAGATACTAAAAATGCCGCCATTAATGTAAATATTCCTGCCATAGGTGGTTCGGTGTTGCGGAATGTGGGAACAATCCGGAATTCAGGATTTGAAATGGTACTGAACTGGAATAATGCCATTTCAAGAGATTTTACATACAATGTAGGGGTAAATATTTCAACCCTGAAAAATGAGGTGCGCGATTTATTTGGCCAGCAATACATCGATGGAGGGTCAGCCGAGTTCCGGCAACGTTCAATTATAGGAGAGTCGTTGCTTGCTTTTTACGGATACAAGGTGCTGGGGGTTTATCAGAATGAACAACAGATACAGAATGACCCGGTTGCTGTTGCCAATAACCTGGAGCCCGGAGATCTGATTTACGAGGATCAAAATAATGATGATATTATAAATGATGACGATCGCGTGGTCTTGGGATCGTATTTTCCCTCCTTAATGTATGGAGGAAACCTTGGAATTACCTTTAGAGATTTTAATTTCTCGGCAAATTTCATGGGGCAGATTGGAAATAAGATTCTTAACCGCAGACGCGGTGAGGTAATCTGGACGCCCGATTTGAATATGGATGCCGATTTGGCCATTAACCGCTGGCATGGAGAAGGTACTACAAACGAATACCCCTCAGCAGCGGGGCGTCGTAAAGGGTGGAATCAACGAATGAGTGATTTTCTGGTTGAAGACGGTTCTTTTTTCCGGGTTCAGAATGTTCAGCTTTCCTATAACCTGAGGGATCAGTTCTGGTTTGGCACAGAAATGCCTGTGATGCGGGTCTCACTTACTGCCGAACGGCCACTTACTCTGTTCAGCTACAACGGGTTTAATCCTGAAGTGCCTAATGGTGTAGATAGGCAGACCTACCCAATTCCTGCAGTATATACCCTGGGTTTGAATATCAAATTTTAAACGGTTAAAAATCATTGTTATGAAACGGATATTTCATTCATTAAAACTATTTATCATCGTATGGGTAGTAATTGTTTTTCCTGCCTGTCACGATTTATTGGAAGAGCCTGCTGAAAACCGGCAGTTTACCGAAGAAACCGATTATACGAATGCTGAAAATTTAATTTTACCCCTTATAGGAGTATATGCCGAGTTTTATAACCTGGGATGGGAAGTACATCCGCTGGTTGCTGTCAGGGGCGATGATGTTAATCATGGTGGTTTGGGAGACCAGCAGGATTTTGCAGAAACCGATTATTTCAACTACAATAAGGATTACTGGATGTATAACAGCGCCTGGCAGGGTCTTTACAGCGATGTTTTTATTGCCCTGTCGGCAATTGATGAATTTGAGCTTTTTAAAGAAAATGGAGTCGATGCAGCCAGGGCAGACCAATACATTGCAGAAGCAAAAGTGGTTGAAGGATGGTTGCTGTTGCAGCTTTCACGGGTCTGGGGAGATATTCTAATCCCCGCTACACCTAATCCGACAGAACTTTTGGATACTCCGGTTTCTTCAAAAACAGAAGTGATGCAGTATATTTCCTCGAGGATGGATGAAGCCATACCCGGTTTACCTGCGGTAAGGCCAAATCAGCGGACGGATGTCAGGGGAGGGATTACAAGCTATACTGCTTTGGCTGTAAAGGCCTTGGCGCAGCTTGAGTTAGAGAATTACCAGGGGGTGGCTGATGCCACTTCACAAATTATAAGCTCCGGTTTATTCAGCCTGTATCCCGATTTTTACAACCTTTTTAAAGTGCCGGGTAAGTTAAGCGATGAAATGCTTCTTACACTGCAATATTCCGATTTTGGGCAGGGAGCGGGCGATGTACGCAGTCACTTATTTGCCTTTTATGGCCCCCAAAGCTGGACTCCGGCCGTTGAAGGTGCCTCTCCGGGTTGGGGCTTTTGGGAGCCCAGTATGAAATGGATTAAGTTTATGCTTGACAGGGGTGAACGTACCCGGCTTGAAACAAGTGTGCTTTTTACAAACAGGGGTATTGATTCCCTGCGGAGCGACCCCAATTATGCAACCATACCGGGATGGATTTCCAACACCACCCCTTCGGGCGATGTCATTGATGATTTTGCCAGGGCCATATTTTCCAGCGGTAAACATTACCTGCCTTCCGAACAACTGACACCCGGCCGTACCGATTACGGCACCAATAAAAACTTTCCGGTAATACGGTACGCCGAAATATTGCTTATGCATGCCGAAGCCCTTACCCGTGGGGCTACCAGTGGAGCTATGACAGCCGATGAGGCAGTTAACCTTGTGAGGCAACGTGCCGGTCTGGATCCGGTTTCAGGAGTGACCAGTGAACAGGTTATGGCCGAGAAATTTGCTGAACTGGCTATGGAGTGGGGGATACGTTATTACGATATGATCCGGACAGAGAACTATAATGAGCTGAGTTACGGGGGAAGAAATTTTGTTGTTCCTGAGGATATTTTCCTGCCTTATCCGCAAAACCAGGTGGATTTGTTGCCCGTATTAGGTGAAAACCAGTAATATGAACATTAAAACATCAAGAAAATGAATTCATTAAAACATATATTGTTCTATACAGTGGCAGTTTTTTTTGTTGTTGCATGTGACCAGGGAATCGACCCCATCAGCCATGTTGACCCGGGGCCTGATGAAGCGGCTCCCCAGGTAACATTAAAGGCACCCACCACAGGTTATGAAATAAAGGTACCGGAGCCTGTGTCCCCGGTACTGATTAGCTTTGAGGCATCAGATGACATTGAGCTTGGAACAGTTACTGTAACACTTAATGGCAATCAGATAGCTTCATTCGATGAGTTTAAGGATTACAGGCGGTTTATCCATGAGTTTGAGTACGACAGCGTACCCATAGGGTCGCATGAGCTGACAGTTACAGCCACGGATCTGGAGGGTAAAAGCACATCCGAGAGTGTAAGTTTTGATAAAGTACCGCCCTATGTGCCGATATACCAGGGGGAAATATTCTATATGCCATTCGATGGCGACTATATGGAACTGAATTCATTCCAGGCAGCAACTGTTGTTGGAAATCCCGGTTTTGCCGGAGCCAGTGTTGAAGGAGGAAATGCCTATGCAGGTGCAACGGATTCATACCTGACATTTCCCGGGGAAGCATTGCAGAGCCAGGAATTTAGTGCCGTGTTCTGGATGAACATCAATGCAGATCCCGATCGTGCAGGTATCCTGGTAATGAGTCCTGAAGATCCAACAAACCCCGATTTGCCAAATAACCGTACTGCAGGCTTTAGGTTTTTCCGTGAGGGAGATGCAACCCGACAGGTATTCAAACTAAATGTAGGAATAGGTGGTGAAGAAGTTTGGTTTGATGGTGGCGATGCAGCGGCTATTGACCCTACAACAACCGACTGGGTCCATTTTGCATTTACAATTGCTGCCGACCAGGCTACAGTTTACATTAACGGGAACATTGTAAGCCAGGGCGAACTTGCCGGTATCGATTGGACAGGCGCCGATTTGTTGTCAATAATGTCGGGTGCACCGAGGTTTACAGGCTGGGATCATTTATCCGATTTAAGTTATATGGATGAACTGCGTTTGTTTAACCGGGTGCTTTCACAGGAGGAAATTCAGGGCATCATTCAGACAGAATCGGGTGAAACACCGCAATGGGAAGGACAGTATGACGAAATCTTTTACCTGCCGTTTGATGATAATTTTACCGAACAGGCAACGGGTGAAGATGCAACAGTTGTAGGAAGTCCGGGATTTGAAGACGGGATCTCAGGGCAGGCTTATAACGGTGCTGAAGGCGCTTACCTTACCTTCCCGTCCGACCGGCTGCAAAATGAGGTTTTCAGTGCCACCTTCTGGATGTTAATTAATGCAGAACCCAATCGTGCCGGCATTCTTGTCATGAGCCCTGAAGATACTGAGAACCCCGGATATCCCGATATACAAAACGACCGTACCAAAGGATTCCGCTTTTTTAGAGAGGACGCTTCCGGTATGCAACGGTTTAAATTAAATGTTGGCACGGGTGAGGAGGAAACCTGGTTTGACGGAGGTGCCGATGCCGATGTTGACCCTGCTGCAAATACGTGGGTGCATTTTGCATTTACAATTGCAGAAAGTGAGGCCACGGTATACATCAACGGAGAAGTTGTAAGTACGGGTGAGCATGCCGGAATAGACTGGACAGGTACCGATTTGCTTACAATCATGTCGGGAGCTCCGCGCTTTACAGAATGGGACCACTTCTCCGATCTAAGTTTGTTGGATGAGTTACGTATCTACGACAGGGTGCTTACACAGGAGGAAATTCAGACAATGATTAATGATTTAAACCAGTAAATTGATAGAAAAAGCAAGGAATTTAGTAACTTGGATACAACTCATAAAATGAATAAGAGGCTGCCGGAAAATGCTCCGGTAGTCTCCTTTAATAAATTTTAAAACAGAAAGAGAATTTATGAAGGACTGTTTAATAATAGGTTTTCTGCTTTTGTTCATTACAGGTTGCGCACAAACACAAAGAAGTGCCGATTCGAACCGGGAAGATGGCATTCTTACAGATGAGCAGTTGCTCGACTCGGTTCAGTACTATTACTTTCAGTATTTTTGGGATGGAGCAGAACCTACATCTGGAATGGCACGCGAACGCTTTCATGAAGACGATATTTATCCGCAGGACGACAAGCATATAGTGACAACCGGTGGTTCGGGTTTTGGGCTGATGGCCATCCTGGTAGGAATAGAACGCGGCTTTATTTCCCGTGAGGAAGGGCTGGAGCGCCTGATTCATATTGTTGACTTCTTAGAGAAAGCCGACAGGTTTCATGGCGTATGGCCGCACTGGTTAAACGGTGAAACAGGTAAAGTTCAGCCTTTCAGTCAATACGATGACGGTGGCGATTTGGTGGAGACATCCTTTCTTGTTGCAGGACTGATTGCTGTCAGGGAGTATTTTATTGATGGCAATCCAGTGGAGAAAGAACTGGCAGCACAGATTGACAGGCTCTGGCGTGAAGTGGAGTGGAACTGGTATACCCGTGACGGTGAAGACGTGCTTTACTGGCATTGGTCGCCAAATCACGCCTGGCAAATGAACCACAAAATTACAGGTTACAATGAATGCCTTATAACTTATGTGCTTGCTGCCTCCTCACCAACTTATGCCATTCTGCCCGATGTGTACCATGAAGGCTGGGCAATGGGTGGTGAAATTGACGAGGATGGCGGAGCTTATGGATATACCCTCGAATTAAAACATCATACCGACCCCCAAAAAGGAGGGCCTTTATTCTGGGCACATTATTCTTATCTGGGCCTCGATCCCCAGAATCTAAGAGACAGGTATGCCGATTACTGGATTTTAAATGTAGCTCATACAATGATAAACCGGCAGCATTGCATCGAAAATCCTTACGATTATGAAGGATACGGCGAGAACAACTGGGGGCTGACCGCCAGCTATTCCGTTCCGGGTGCTGCCCGATATTTCAGGGGGCAAACAGAGGAGAAACCTCCTGAAGGCAGGTCGGATGAGGTGGGCTATGCTGCGCATCATCCTTCTTTTGATCTGGGAGTGATTTCGCCAACAGCAGCGCTTTCTTCCTTTCCCTATACGCCAGATGAGGTGTTGCCGGTAATCCGCTATTTCTATGAGAACATGAAGGATAAAATTTGGGGCAACTATGGGTTTTATGATGCCTTCAGTGAGGAGTACAAATGGTATCCCAAGCGTTACCTGGCGATCGACCAGGGGCCGGTGCCTGTGATGATCGAAAACCACCGTACCGGCTTAATATGGAAACTGTTCATGAATAACGATGATGTGCAGCGTGGTTTAAAAAGATTAGGCTTTGAAAGCCCTCATTTTAACTGATACATGATGAAGTATATTTTACTGATATTATTAATCGCAGGCCTGATAGTGACAACAAGTGCCCAGGAGGTGTATTTCTTTTCAGAAGCTACTGATACCTCTTTTTATGACCAGGGTCTTGTTGATATCGATAACTTGGGTGAGAGCAGCTTTGAGCATACCCACCCGCCGGATGCACCACAATACAATGATAAAGTTCCTGCTTCAACAACAGCATTTGCAGGTTCCACCTCCCTGAAATTTAGCTACACCTCTGCCGAAAACGGAAACTGGAAGGCAACCATTTACCGCAACGACTGGTCGGTAGTTGATGTAACTGAATTGGATTCCATATCGTTCTACATCTTTTCTGAAAGTGGTTTGCCGGCAACAGCCCTACCGTTGATAGGGATAAGAGCTGTCAATGATGTTGGAACCGGAGATGTAAATTCGGCTTTGTATCCTTTGGCCGATTACAATGAGGATGTTCCTGCAGGTGTGTGGACCCAGATCCGGTTCCCGCTGAATATATTCTTTGGCGACACTGATAACAGTCAACTTGATTTTACTGCAGTAAAAGGAGTGATATTTAACCAGTCGGAAAGTGATGGCAGCATGTGGCTTTTTTTGATTGATGAGATATCGGCTTACAGGGCCATTGAAGAAGTTCCGGTTGCTGAATTGTTTACTTCTACAGGGTACGACAGCCATGCCGAGCTGAACTGGACTTTTCCGTTACCCGATTTGACCTACCGTATTTATGCTTCCTACGATGGAGGGCAGACATTTGAAGCACGGGGTGTAACTGCAGAAAACCATTATTTCGATTTTGTGCCCGACAGTGCAAGAAACTCCACTGTGGTTTACCGGGTGGTAACCTTATTTCAGCAGCGCGAATCAGATTTTGCTGAAGCTACGGCAGAAATAAAGGATTTCAGTGATGAGGAGTTATTGAACATGGTGCAGCGTTATACATTCCGGTATTTCTGGGAAGGTGCCCACCATCCTACAGGTATGGCCCTTGAACGTTCAAACGGAAATGAAAATACTGTTGCTTCAGGGGCTACAGGAATGGGGCTGATGGCTATGATTGTTGCAAACGAAAGAGGATATGAAGCAAGTGAAAATATAAAAGAACGGATACTGCTTATCCTGGATTTTCTTGAAAATACTGAACGCTATCACGGGGCATGGTCGCACTGGTACAATGCTGAAACCTGGACAACCCAACCCTTCACTCCAGATGATGACGGAGGCGACATTGTTGAAACCTCTTTTGTTGCTGCAGCTTTGATTGCCCTGAAGAACTATTTTACCGGCTCAGATGTTGAATCGGTAAAAATCAGGGAAACAGCCGATGAGCTTTGGAGGGAAATCGACTGGGATTGGTATCGCAACGGACTGGATGTGCTGATCTGGCACTGGTCGCCCAACATCGGCTTTCAAAAGAACATGCATGTAAGAGGGTGGATGGAAACATTGATAACTTACATTATGGCAGCTTCTTCCCCTACACACCCGATACCTGTGGAAGCTTATCACGAGGGGTGGGCACGAAATGGGGACATGGTAAACCCGCGTACTTTTTATGATTATCAGATCAGCCTGGCTCCCGATTGGGGAGGCCCGTTGTTCTGGATTCATTACACGCACCTGGGAATCGATCCACGGGGTTTGCAGGATGAATATGCCGATTACTGGCAGGAGTATGTAAATACCGCTTTAATACATCATACCTATGCTGTTGATAATCCGTCAGACCATGCAAATTACAGTGCAGAAAACTGGGGCCTTACTGCAAGCGACGATCCTTTCGGCTACACTGCTCACCAGCCGGTGTTTAATGACAATGGGACCATCAGCCCTACTGCTGCTTTATCGAGCATGCCCTATACTCCTGAGGAATCAATGAATGCATTGAAGTACTTTTACCGGGAGAGAGGGCAGGAGCTTTTTGGCAGATATGGGTTTTACGATGCCTTTAACGATAACCTCGACTGGGTGGCAGAAAACTATATTGGTATCGACCAGGGACCTATAGTTGTGATGATCGAAAATTACCGTACAGCGCTGCTGTGGGAACTGGTTATGCAGGATTCTGATGTGCAGGCCGGTTTGGATACCCTCGGTTTCGAGTACCAGGTGGTTTCAAATACTCCTGTGAAAGAAGAAATAGCAGAAGTTACTGTATACCCAAATCCTTCTGACGGGCATGTTAAAGTTACCATTCCCGGGAGCGTTAGTAATAAATCGATTCAGTTAAACTTCCTGACTCCTGATGGAAGGCTGGTGTTGTCAAAGGAAGTAGCCTCCGCAAATTCGGTTTTGTCGGTCGATTGTTCTGAACTCAGTGATGGTTTTTATATTATAAATATTTTTAATAAGGATATCTCTTACCAGGGCCGGCTAATACTTCAGCGGTAGTAAAACCATTTCGGTCAGAAAAAAGTGGTACGATTTACCATTAAGGCTTTATGAGTTGTGGCAGCAGTTGATAGGAGTGCAGGTTAAGCGAAATTTGATCAGTTGTTTGTTGACAACAGACTGATAACCGAAGCAGGGTGAATAAATTGAATGAACATTAACATGAAGAATAAGTTGCACGTAGTTATTATCCCATTATTAATTCTGCTGTTGGCATGTAACCGGGAAGAGAGGCAGAAGCAGCCAAACATCCTGTTTATAATGTCTGATGACCATGCAATGCAGGCAATAAGTGCCTATGGGCACCCTTTGTCGCAGTTGGCACCAACGCCCAATATCGATCGGCTGGCACAACAGGGAGCTTTATTCACTGCCAATTACTGCGGCAATTCAATTTGCGGGCCCAGCAGGGCTACAATTCTAACCGGAAAACACAGCCATAAGCATGGCTTTATGCGAAATACAGCCCAGGGATTTGATGGTACACAACAAACGTTACCGAAGTTGTTGCAGGAAAATGGTTACCAGACAGCAATTATTGGTAAATGGCATCTCAATTCCAAACCTACCGGTTTCGATTACTGGATGATATTTAACGACCAGGGAGAATACAACAATCCTGATTTTATAACCGAGGAGGATACATCCCAACACATGGGATACGCCACCGACCTGGTTACAAAGAATACGAAAGAGTGGCTCACCAACCGTGATAAGTCGAAACCTTTTTTCCTGATGATGCACCATAAGGCACCACACCGCAACTGGATTCCTGCTGAAAGGCATTACAACCTTTACGATACGATAAGTTTTCCTGTTCCTGAAACATATTTCGATGATTATGAAGGACGACCGGCTGCCGCGCAGCAGGAGATGAACATTTATCGTGACATGTACGAAGGCCACGATTTAAAAATGGTGGTAGAAAAAGGCAGCAGGAACCTTCGTTATGATCCCTGGCCACACGTGTGGATAGGAAGGATGACTGCTGACGAAAAGGAACGTTTTTGGAAAGCTTACCGCGATAACGTTGACAGCTATTTTGAAATTGACACCACCGACTTACAAACTGTTGCTAAATGGAAGTTTCAGCGCTATATGCAAGATTATCTGGCTACAATTCAATCGGTCGATGAAAGTGTTGGCGAAATACTTGATTACCTCGATGAAAACGGTCTGGCTGAAAACACTGTTGTTGTATATACCTCTGATCAGGGGTTTTACCTGGGCGAACACGGTTGGTTCGACAAACGGTTCATGTACGAGGAATCGATGATAATGCCCCTGCTGATGAGATATCCTGAGGAAATAAAGCCGGGGACAGTTGTTAAGCACATGACTCAAAACATTGATTTTGCTCCCACTATTCTGGATTATGCAAATATAGAAACCCCCAATGATATGCAGGGAGTTTCAATGTGCAACCTGCTGGTTGAGGAAATACCTATGAAATGGAGGAATTCACTTTATTATCACTTTTATGAGTACCCGGGATTCCACAGCGTAAGGAAGCATTGTGGAGTCAGAACCGAAAGGTATAAGCTGATTCATTTCTATGAGCTGGATACCTGGGAATTATACGATCTGGAAAACGATTCACTTGAAGTGAATAATATTTACGGGACGGAAGGAACTGAAAAAATTATTAGGGATCTGGAGTCAGAACTTAAAAGGTTACAAACCATTTATGAGGTTCCCGGAAGTCATTTCACAAATAATGCCAATAAATAATGAAAACACCGGGAGATTTTAATAGAAAGGTATGGGCTGCCATAATTGCAATTCTTTTTTCAGGTATGGTTTCAGGGCAAACGGTATCAACAATGACTTACTGTAATCCGGTGGATATCGACTACACCTACATGTCGCATTACAGGGCTAACACTGATGTATCCTACCGCTCAGGAGCGGACCCGGCAGTCATTAATTTCAGGGAAAAGCTCTATATGTTTGTTACACGTTCGCACGGATATTGGGTTTCGGAAGACATGGGAAAGTGGAAATTCATCAGGCCGCAGAGCTGGTATTTCAGCGGCTCCAATGCACCCGCTGCGGCTGTTAAAGGCGACAAAATTCTTGTTTATGGTGATCCATCAGGATATGGGCCAATCATTGAAACCGATAACCCTGAATTGGGCGACTGGAAAACAAACTTTGCGGTAATAAACCCGCCTGGAGGGATTCAGGACCCAAACATCTTTGTAGATACCGATGGCCGGGTATACCTGTATGAGGAATCCTCTAATAAGTGGCCCATCAGGGGGGTGGAACTGGATGCCGATAATTATTACATACCAATGGGAGAGCAGGTCGATTTATTTAACCTCGACCCGGAAAACCATGGCTGGGAACGATTCGGACAGGATCACAGGTCAGAGCTGGATCCATTCATCGAGGGTCCCTGGATGATGAAGCACAACGGTACCTACTACCTTGAGTACGGAGCGCCGGGTACGCAGTGGAATGTTTATGCCGATGGTGTATATACCTCGAAGGATCCTTTGGGTGGATTTGTATATGCTCCTTACAACCCGGTAGCATACAAACCCGGAGGTTTCCTGAAAGGAGCGGGTCATGGCAGTACAGTTAAGGATAACAATGGAAACTACTGGCATTTTTCTACAATGGCCATTTCAGTAAATTTCAAGTTTGAGCGAAGGATAGGCATGTTTCCTGCAGGCTTTGAAAACGATGGACAGATGTATGTGAATACCGCCTATGGCGATTATCCGCATTATTTGCCTGCAGCTGAAGTGGAAAATCACAAATACCGGTTTACAGGCTGGATGCTGCTATCGAAAGACAAACCTGTAAAATCAAACTCGGAGCTTAAAGGAGTGAGGCGAAACGTGGTGGATGAACATGAAGAAGGCTACATGCTTGAACAGGAGGATCCGGATTATTCCATACAAATGATAAACGATGAAAATATCCGCACCTTGTGGGTGGCTGAAAGTAACCATGATTCCCTCTGGTTCGAAATGGACCTCGGGAGAACAATGACTATAAATGCTTTTCAGTTGAATTACCAGGATTTCAATGCCAGCATTTTTGGAAAACCCGATACCTTACGACAACAATTTGTAATAGAAACTTCTTTAGATGGTAAGCAATGGGAAACCACAGTTGATTTTTCCGAAAACCGGGAAGACCGCCCTCATGCATACATTGAACTGGATGAACCTGTGCAGGGCAGGTACATTAAATTCAGGAATATATATTTTCCAAACCGGTACCTAGCAATTGGTGAATTTAGGGTATTTGGAAACGGCAATGGGGAAAAGCCTGCCACACCTGAATCCTTTACCGTAAAACGGCAGTCTGATGAACGCAATGCCGACGTTTCATGGAATGCTGTTGAAGATGCCATGGGGTATACACTTTACTGGGGAATTGAAGAAAATAAGCTGAACAATTCGGTTATGATATATGATGATAATGAATATGAATTAAGAGCTTTAAATAAGGGGCAGGAATATATTCTGCAACTGGAAGCTTTTAATGAAAACGGGATATCACTAAAAACCAGTGTGCAAAAGATTGACTGAAGCATTCAACAATTCCTATATTATATTTGTAAGAATATTGTAGCTTCTTTATCCCTTAATGAGCGGGAAGTTTTTACTTACGTGCAAAAAGTTATTCGACGGCATTTCAGGAATGTTTCACATAGGAAAAATGAATTTATCAAAATACAATAGTTATGAAAGGAATTACTATATACTTGTTGGCTATTCTTTTAGCGGGTAGTCCTTCTTTTGCTCAGAATCAGGATACTCAGTACCCTGGCATGGATTCTTTTGTGAGTGAACTCATGAGCAAAATGACAATTGAAGAAAAAATTGGTCAGCTGAACCTGTTGACCCAGGGCGGAGGTGTGCCTACAGGTGAGGCGGTCAGTACTGATGTGGAAGCAAAGATAAAGGCCGGAAAAGTAGGGGGTATCTTTGGAGTATACGGTCCGGAACTGGTTCGTAAAGCTCAGGAGCTGGCAGTAGAGGGTACCCGGCATGGTATTCCCATGCTTTTTGGTTCAGACGTTATTCATGGCTACAAAACTACTTTTCCTATACCCCTGGGTTTGTCGGCGAGTTGGGACATGGATCTTATTAAACGAACTGCCGAAGTAGCTGCCGTAGAGGCCACAGCCGATGGTATATTTTGGAATTTTTCTCCTATGGTCGACATCTCGTATGATCCCCGTTGGGGCCGTGTTGCCGAAGGGGCAGGAGAGGACCCCTACCTGGGGTCGCAGGTGGCACGGGCAATGATAAACGGGTATCAGGGCAACAATTTAAGTTCCCCGCGTACCATGATGGCTACTGTGAAGCATTTTGCCCTTTACGGTGCAGCCGAAGCCGGACGCGATTACAACACTGTTGACATGAGTCGCAACCGGATGTTCAATGTCTATTTCCCTCCGTTTAAGGCGGCTATAGATGCAGGAGTGGGCAGTGTGATGACTTCATTTAACGATGTGGAAGGAATACCTGCCACGGCCAATGAATGGCTGCTTACCGATATTTTGCGTGAACGCTGGGGTTTCGACGGTTTTGTGGTATCGGATTATACCTCGGTAAACGAGATGATTGCTCATGGTCTGGGCGATTTACAGCATGTTTCTGCACTGGCTATTAAAGCAGGACTCGACATGGATATGGTGGGCGAAGGGTTTTTAACCACCCTGCAAAAATCACTTAAGGAAGGAAAGGTGTCTGAAGAAGATATTAACACGGCCTGCCGCAGGGTGCTTGAAGCAAAGTACAAATTGGGATTGTTTGACGATCCGTTCCGGTATGTCGATGAGGCACGGCCGGAAAAAGATATTCTGTCAGACGAACACCGGTCGATAGCCCGCGAGGTGGCAGCCCGCACTTTCGTATTGCTTAAAAATGAAAACCAGGTATTGCCGCTTGAGAAATCGGGTACAATAGCATTGGTCGGGCCATTGGCCGATAATAAAAACAACATGCTCGGCACCTGGGCTCCTACCGGCGATCCGCAGCTTTCGGTACCCATCCTGGAAGGCATAAGAAATCTTATGGGAGAGGAAGTTGAAGTGCTCTATGCCAAAGGCGCAAACATTTCAAATGATCCTGAATTTGCCGAAAAGGTAAATGTTTTTGGAACCCGCATCGATATTGATGAACGTTCTCCTGAAGAAATGCTTAAAGAAGCCTTGTCGATGGCCGAAAAAGCCGATGTCATTGTTGCAGCAGTGGGTGAGGCTTCGGAAATGAGCGGCGAGTCGGGCAGCCGGACAGATATTACAATTCCCGATCCGCAGAAAAAGCTCATCCGGGAGCTGGAAAAAACAGGGAAGCCCCTGGTGCTGGTGTTGTTTGCCGGAAGACCGCTTGCCATCGCTGAGGAAAAGGAACTTGCCGATGCCATTCTGCTTGTCTGGCACCCGGGGGTGGAAGCCGGTAACGCTATTGCCGATGCCTTGTTCGGGGAAGTCAACCCTTCGGGTAAACTGACAATGACATTCCCGCGTAATGTAGGGCAGGTGCCTATTTATTATGCCCATCGTGCCACGGGAAGACCTCAGCCGGGAGATGAGTTCCAGAAATTCCGTTCCAATTACCTCGATGCACCCAATTCACCACTCTATCCCTTTGGGTACGGATTAAGCTATACAACTTTTGAATACAGCGATGTCAGGCTCGATAAAAGGGAATTTTCTGCCGGAGGCACATTGACAGCAATGGTTACGGTTACCAATACGGGCGATTTCGATGGACAGGAAGTGGTTCAGGTATATACGCGAGATTTGGTAACCAGCATTACCCGGCCGGTAAAGGAATTAAAGGGATTTCAGAAAATTTATTTAAAACCCGGGGAATCGCGCGAAGTTAGTTTCAAAATAACGGAAGACGATCTAAAATTTTATAACTACAACCTGGAGTATCAGGCTGAACCGGGTGAATTTGAAATATTTATCGGCACCAACAGTCAGGATGTAAAACAGGCCCGGTTTTCGTTTGAATAGCAGGGTATAACTTAAGCAGGTGTGTTTCATTAAAACCTGTCACGGCAGAGAATATCGGACGAAGCAATCTTTAACTTAAAAAGTCAAAGACCCGTAGTTTCGCAGCCTGACGAAGCTGCCCTGTTAAAAGGTGCAGAAGCGGCGGAGAGTCGGACTTTCCAAGTCCGGCATCTTTCATTTGGGAAATTAGATATCCTAATTATCAGATCTTATGATTTCAAGGAGTGTTAAATCTTTGACTTAGAAAGTTAAAGTCCCGTGGGTCTGCAGCCCCGCGAAACTATCCGGTTAAATGGTACAGGAGCGACCGGGAGTCAGACTATTCAAACTCGGCATCTTTAAAATTAATCTGTTAAAACCAGAATCTTACCCGTCATTCTGCATGGGAGAAAATTAAACACACAGGTAACCGAACCAAAATAAAATCCTCCTGAATGAAAGGGAAATCCCTCTAACCAAACTCATTGTATATTCAATATAAATTCAATGTAAACTCAATTAAAATTGAATTTACATTGAGTTATAATTGAGTTAATATTGAGTTTATATTGAATTTGATTAGGCGAAGATATCTTTCATGGTTTTGTTTGAACCCTTGGCTCCTGGCCGGTTTATTTTGATTCTCTGGTTTGCTTTGTTTAAATGTGTCAAATATGTTTTTCGGATGAAGCACATTCTCATTATACAAGGAGGTAAAAATTTATACTTTTGCTGCACTGCATAAATTAGGGAGATGAAATCAGACAGGTTCAAAGGGTATTTTTTTGCATTATTAGGCACTGTTGCCTTTGCCAGCGAATACATTTTCAGCAAAGCCGCTTTTAATGAAGTTCACCTGGCGCAGTTTGGGGTGTATTGGTTTGCCGTAGGTACCGTTGCTATTTTTGCCTGGTCGCTGGCCAAAGGAAAGCTGGGCCAGTTAAAAGAGTTTAACCGAAAACAGGTAAAGGTATTGATTGTACTCGGTGTATTGGAAATTCTGACAGCCACTACTTTTTATCTTTCGATATTTATTATTCCTGACCCGGCGGTGACCTCCTTTTTGGGGAACATGTTTCCGGTAATGCTTGCTCTTGGAGGGGTTTTTCTTTTGGGGGAACGTTTTGGTCCAATTGAAACAGGTGGCGCTGTAATTGCACTTGCCGGTGCTTTTACAGTTAGTTATTCGGGAGAAACATCGTGGCAGAAGTTTTTTATCCCCGGGACAGGCGTAGTTGTTATAAACGCTTTGTTTGCCACCATTTCTTCGCTTACGGTAAAGGTGCACGTGCGCAAAATGAGTGCTGAGTTGCTTCTCCTAAACCGTTCTGTGTGGCTGTTGGTATTTTCATTTATCATGCTCTTTGTATATGGGCAGTCGTTAAATATTCCGGCTTCCGCTTTGCAGAACATAGTTATAGGAGCATTGCTGGGGCCGTTTATCGCAGTTTTAGCGCTTTACTATTCCTTTCATTTCATTGAAGCTTCACGCTCTTCAGTTATACAAAGTCTGAAAGGAATTTTTGTTTTGATTGGCGCATTCTTGTTTTTTGGCACGTTTCCGCTTCCGCACCAGTTAATAGGCGGATTTATTACTGTTGCAGGAGTGTTGGTAATGACAGTTGCAAGAGCCGGATTAATAAAGAACCGGAAAATTTAACTTCAGTTTGTTTTTTTTGACGTTTATCATGTACCAGTCTTTACCGGGTCACCTCATAAATTTTTTCACTCTTTTTGTCAGTGGATAGGTTTTTTATTGCAGCATCTCAATCATTTATAATCACTTACAAAACCCGCTTGTTAAGGAGTTTTTTATGCTCACCAGTTTCAAATTCATCTAACCGTCCCAAGCTTATTAAAAGGTTAAGGCTACTCCTTTCCTAAAAAAACCGGATCGCATTCTTTTTATTATTTTATCGATATAGATTGTAACAACAGTAAACATAGAAAATGCTGCAAGAAACCAACCTGCATTTTCAAGATGAATGTTATTGTTCCGGCGAGAACCACCCCGGTGAGGTTCATATCTGCTAAAATCCCCGCCTCTGAATGAACTGCGGTCCGTTTGGGTGTTTTCTGACTGGTTCAAAGAGTCGGACAAAACCAGAGTCTGCCCTTCATCGAATCGACTTCCACGATTCTCATCACGCGAATTACGCAGGTTTTGCCTGTTCCATCTTTCAGAGCGGTCATGTCTTTCATCTCTGTCAAAACCACTGCGATATCGCTCTCCTCCTCTTCTGAATGATTGTTCTTTGTTTACACTTAAAATCCGAATGCTTTGCTCCCAGTAATGAAGCTTGTTAAATGCGACTATTCCAGTAACTATAATTGCTAATATAAATATCAGGTTGCCAATTCTTTTTGCCATTTTTTGTCTTTTTTAGATTTAAAATGCCTGAGCACCCATTTCCAGTGTAATCCGAGATGAATACCAAACAGTGCAAGCGTAATAAAAGATGAACTTGTATGCATCACCCGCCAAAAATTACGTGTGCCTCCCAAATTTAGCCATGAAAAATCGATGGTTCTGGCAATGGCAACACCACTTAAAATCATTAAAACCATTCCGGCCAGAAGAAGTATATCGAGAACATAATTTATCCTGGTCCGTCCCGGGCAACGAGTGATAAACCCAACGGTTACCTTTTTTATCCAGACCCAGTTCAAGGCTTTGTGAAGCAGGAAGAAAAGGCCGATGAATAATCCAGCCCACTCATGAAATCCCAATCCATAAAAAGATTGGGGGTCCATAAGTAGAATCATAACAATTGTAAGTAAAATGTTTAGTATTAGTTTTATCTTATTCATCATCATAATTTTTAAATATTAAAGCTTTTACAACCGGAACGTGTGTGTATATTTCAACAGAATTGTCTGGTTTAAAAAAGCAGGCAATTGCGGGGTTGAATCTGATAAGACGGCGTTTCTGAGGTCATTTAGCACCAGGTAGAAATCATTTCCATCGCGCGGACTATACCTTAGCCGAAAATTGGTCAGCAATATATTGTCAAGTTCATTGTACTGAATAAATGAACTCATCGATAATTTCGTGTTAATCATATAAGTAGCCTTTACACGCGCTAAGTTGTTTGTGAAACTATGATTTTGGTCGGGGAAACTGACCTTGTCAAATTTATATGCAGCTGCCAGTTGCAAACTTGACGAGAGGTTAAATTCAGGTTCAAGACCTACAGAAAATTGCTTCCCGTCATAAAAGCCGCCACCATCAATACTGAATTCAGCTACAATTTTTTTTGTTCTAGGAGTATTAAAACGTGAACTTAAGTTCCAGAAAGTATAGTCATCTGATTTGACAATAATATTGTTTGGCAGATAAAAATCGAATAACAAACCTTCCTGGTTATGCCCAAGAGAAATAAAGATTCCATAACCGGATTTTAAATCCATTTTAAACTGGGTGGCGATTTCCATGATCTCAATTTTACCATCCGAAATCCGTTTTGTCATTTCAAAATCGTTTTCCCAGGAATACTTAAAAATGGGAGAATTCTCGCCCGGGAACCAGCCGTACCCCAGCGTACCTCTGACTTCATGAATATTGTTAATAAAAATAAAACCTGCACCAGGTATAAAATTTTTACCCCAATACGCGTATTTTCCCTCGTATAAAAATCCTTCTTCCGCCCTGCGCTGTAATTCGATTGAGAAAAAAACAGGATCTGCCGAAAATAGTTCTGTATTGATTGAATTATCCTGAGATTGAGCCAGTTTTACATCCAGGTAGTCCACATCGGTCAATTTGAAAATTCCATCCAAACCATAAGCTACGTTGTAATTTCCTTCAAAATCTACGCGGGAAGTTACCATACCACCCACATAAGAATTTTCATTAATGACCTGTTTTCTAAGCCGGGCCACGCCAAAATTTTCTGCCGGATTTCCATTAAACTTAGTGGTATTCATATCAAGAATTCCAACATCCCATTTCCCGAGCCGCCCAACTAAGCGGACTCCACCAAGAATATCTACCGGTTCTCCCTGAGCAATGCCAATGTTACGGCTGTAAAACAGGTTTTGGGGGCCTCCCAGTTCATAGCTAAAAATTCCTGAACGCTCCTGAAAGAATAACCGTTTTTCCGGGAAAAAAAGGGAGTAACGGGTTAAATTCACTTGTTCGTCATCGGCCTCAACCTGTGCAAAATCTGTGTTGGCCGTGAAATCGAGCGTGAGATTGTTGTTTAGATTGTATTTCACATCGAGCCCGCCGGTAAACTCAGGCTCGCTTGTACTCACATATTCGTCGCCAGCTTCATTCAAAATGTAGTTTTTGGAGGTGCCTCCGAGAATATATGGTGAAATGTAAACCGGATTCTTTGATTCAATACCTTCAAAAATAATTGTTCTTGCCAATGATGGTCTTAAATTGGCACCCCTGCCATATTTGGTGTCGATGGCCGGCCAGGTGTCAGTTTCGTTAGCATGGCTGATAGTCCTGTTGATTATCAATCCCATACGGGTAATGTCATTTACGCTTTGGAACCGCAAGCTTGAAAAAGGTATTCGCATCTCCACATTCCACGCATTTTCGGTGATTACTGTTTTAATTTCCCAGAACGAGTTCCACGTATAGTTTTGATTTCCGCCGGGCCCGGGGCCTCCACCCTGCCCGTCGTTTGAAACGGAGTAGTCAATTTTTAATCCCGAAGGCATGGTGAAGAATCCCAGTGCATTTTCATTGTCATCGTAAGTATCGAGCAAAATTCCAAATGAGTCTGAATTTTCTGACTCCTCATCCCGCTTTTTGCTGGTAGAAACGATATCCGAAATATTTTCGTAGTACAAAATTGCGCCAACCCAAAGGTATTCATCATCGAAAGTTATATACACTTCATTATTTTCGGAAGGAGGATTGTTATAAACCGGGAAATGCATGGTTAGAGGGAATTCACTGCTGAGTTTCCATGCCGCTTCTGTTGGTATTCCGTCAAATTCAATTTCCGATTGTAAAGGTTTTATTTTTATTTCATCCTGCGCAAATACCTGAAATGAAATAAGAGTTCCAAAAAAAACAGAGGTTAGTCGGGAAATGGTTCTTTTTCTCATAGTTGAAAATTTACATGTTGAATTGAATGCAAAATTTGAGTTTAGTTATATAAAAGTTGGCAATTTGTTTTAAATGAATAGAATAACCAGAACTATGGCTGCTCCGACGGCAGCAAGCTTAATTCCCCGGCGTAACAAGCCGGTTCCTGACTTGAACATCCAGAATGAAGAAATGGCCATAAAAAACAGCAGAATGCCATAAACTATTCCAAGCCAGTGCAACGGACTGCGGTTAGATGTTTTATGCAAACTATTGATTTTACTTAGCCACCCGGGAAGTTCGTTACTGGTGTATTCAACCACTCCGGTTGACTTATTGTAGGTGCCATTGTTAAAAAAAATTGTATTTCCATCGGTTCGCACAATTTCGAAATTACGCATATGAAGTACACTGCCAAGCTCATCAACTTCCATGCTAGGTTCTATGGTTCGGGTAATTTGCCTTTCCTTTTTCAGGAATGGAGTTTCGCGGTAAATCAAGGTGATACCACTGATGCTGTATATGATTGTAAGTCCAATCATGATAAATCCGAGGTCTCGGTGTAATATACGCATGGTTCGGGTTAACCTGTTTTTCCCATTTTTATTCCTTATTTCTATTTTCACTTTGTCAATTTTTGAAGTTGAACTTTTGTTGTTTTTGTTTCTTTTTGATTGATTCTTTTTCAAAAAGTTCAAATTCTGACCTGAACCTGACAAAACAGGGTATGAAATGTATTGAGAAAGGATTGAAATGCTTAAGGCTGAGATTACATTTAATGATTCCCTGCGAACCATTCATTGAATTCTGATACTCTTGTTCGGCTAACAAGAATTTTTTCATTGATTGGTATAACCAGGTTGATTGACAGTCGGCTGCCAAACCAAAAATCCACATCTTTAATGGCTTTTTTTGCAACAATGAACTGCCGGTTAGCCCTGTAGAAATCATGGGGATTAAGTCTGGAATGGAGTTCATCTAAGGTAAAATCGAATGTATAACTTTTTTGTTCGTAAGTTTTGGCTGTAACTTTACCAGTGTCAATAAAGAAACATGCAATGTCACTCACCAGCACAGGAATCATTTTACTACCTTTCACCGGAATTAGAAAATGCGATTGATGGTTTTTTTTTTCCTTTAATGATAAAAGTAGTTGCTGAATCTGATCCTGCAGGTGATTTGGTGCAGTAAGCCTGGATAATTTGGCAAGTGCTTTTTCAACGGCTTCTTTGGTGATGGGCTTCAGCAGGTAGTCGATGCTGTTTACCTTAAAAGCTTCCAGGGCATATTCATCGTAGGCAGTTGTGAATATTACCGGGCATAAAATATTGACGTGTTCAAATATTTTAAATGCACTGCCATCAGCAATGTGGATGTCCATAAAAATAAGATCGGGTTGAGGGTTAGATTCCAGCCATTTAACTGTTGATTTAATGCTGTCGGTAATTTCAACAACGTTAATATTTCCATATTCATGCAGAAAATTTATTAACTGCCTGGCTGCCGGTTTTTCGTCTTCTACAATCAGCGCTTTCATAGTTTAAGGTTTTATCAGTGGTACTTCTACAGAAAATATATTTTTATCCTGATTGATTTCAATGTCTTTTTCATTTAATATCCTCATCAGTTTCGATAAATTGGTTAATCCAATTCCCGTACCTTCTTCAGAGGTCATCTTTTTCTGAATTTTATTCTTTACCAGAAGCCGGTTTTCTGAAGCTTCAATAACAACTGAAAGCGGGAACTCTTTGCTTATTTCATTATGTTTCACCGCATTCTCCATAAGGGTTTGAATGGCTAGCGGGGGTATTAATAAACTTCTGGTTTCCTCACTAATTTTCATTGATACCTGAAGGTTGTCATCGTACCGTATTTTTAGCAGGAAAATATACGATTCGGTAAATTCAAGTTCTTCAGCCAATGTTACCAGTTGTTTATGGTTTCTTTTCAGGGTATAGCGTAAAACCTGTGAAAGGTGGTTGACGTATTGCTTTGAAACAGGCGGAGAATCGTCAATTAAAGTTTTTAGGGCAGTTAAGGAATTGAACAAAAAGTGCGGGCTTAACTGGTTTTTAAGCGATTCAAACTGGTTTTGGAGGCTTTCATTTCGTAGTCTTTCATTTTCCAGTTCCATATGCTTCTTTAGGCGCAACAAACGAATAATTATTAAGGAAACATAGGCAATGGCTGCTCCAAAATAGTTTCGTGAAAAAAGTTCTTCGGTGTGCCGGTGTAAGTTGATTCTGAAATTGAAAGCATTTCTCAGGCTCAGGGTAATAAACAACAGCAGAGTAACAACAGTGAGCGTAAAAAAAAGGGATATGATTATTTTTTTGAATTCGATTTTTTTACGAACGTCATACGGTGAAATCAAAAAGAAGTTGAGCAAAAATGTAACAACAGCAATAATAAACGTAGTAAAGTATTCAAAAACAAAAAATGGAAATGTAAAGTAGTCATCCCGGTGCCTGTGTCCCTGTTCGAATAAGACGGTAGTTATTAATGAAAAATGAATAGTCAGACTGATCAACAGTGAGAAGATCACTATTAACCTGATATAATTTAACGGAATGTTTTTATTCATAATATTCAAAGATATAAATAGTACGGTTTGATTAGAAGGAAAGAAACCTGAAGCGACAAAAATGATGATTCAGATGTTGGATTTTAATGTTAAACCAATATTAAGAACATAAGAATAAAAAATTATTACTTTTGTAACTTTGTCAATCAAAATTACAAACAAATGATTGTTTCATAAATATAGAATCCTAAATTTTCATAAAGGCTTAAATTTATATAATCACTAGGGTTTTAAATTTTGTTAAATAAAATATTAGTTTTAAAAATTTAAATCGAAAACCAAAGACCATGAGTAGAAAATCTATGGTGGTTGCCGGCATTGTAATAATGGTTTCTTTAACCGGCTTTTACTTTTTAACCGGCTCAACAGATGACAATGTCAGAATAACCACTACCGTCTCGCGCGGACCGTTTGAAATCCTTGTTTATTCCAGTGGTCAGCTCGAGGCTCAGAATTCAGAAGATATTATTGTTCCCGACAATCTTCGTGACCGCGACATCCGCATATATGAAATAAAGATAACCGACCTTGTAGAGGAGGGGACTGTTGTTGATTCGGGGCAATATGTTGCCACACTCGATCAGAAAGCTGTTGAAGAGGCTTTAACCTCGGCACGGGAGGAATTGGAGCAGGCATTAAACAATTATGAAGATGCGAAAATGGATTCAAACCTCACCCTGAGCAATTTTCGGGACCAGATAATCAATGCCCGCAATGATGTTGAGGAAAAGAAAATTGTTTTGGATGAATCGGTTTATGAATCTCCGGCCGTAATCCGCAAGGCTGAAATGGACCTGGAGAAAGCGGAAAGAAAGCTGGCGCAGGAAGTACAGGGTTATGAACTAAAAAAGCGGCAGGCAGAATCGAAAGTTGAACGCAGCAAGCTTGAATTGCGGCAAAGGGAAAGCCGGGTAAATAAACTTGACGATGTTTACCATTCACTGGTAATTTCGGCTCCCAAAGCCGGTATGGTAATTTATGGAAGGGATAGGACCCGCGAAAAGATAAAAATTGGCTCAACTGTTAGTCCATGGATGCCGGTTATTGCTACATTACCCGATTTGTCGTCAATGCTGTCGATAACCTATGTTAATGAAATCGACATTTCAAAGGTACAGATTGGGCAAAAAGTACTTTTGGGTGTTGATGCCATCCCCGGCCTGGAATTGGAAGGAGAGGTGGTTTCAAAGGCAAATATTGGCCAGCCGATGCCTAAAAGTGATGCCAAAGTATTTGAAGTGAAAATTAGGGTTTTCGGCGATGTTAATGACCTGAAACCGGCAATGACAACCAGCAACAGGATACAGACCGGCTCTTTCAACGATACCCTTTTCATCCCTTCGGATGCTGTTTTTTCAAACGATACCATGCAATACGTTTATCTTGAAAAGAATGGAATTGTAAAACAAGTGGTTGATTTGGGCGATCAGAATGAAAATTATTTCCTTGTACGAAAAGGATTGAGTGACGGGGATGTTTTGCTGCTTAGCGAACCCGCTGATGCAGAAAATTTACCTTTGGCGGGAATGGATTTGTACAAAGATATTAAGGAACGGAAGATAAGAGAAGAAGAGGAAGCCCGCAAAGCCCGTGAAGAAGATAAGAAGAAACCGTTTAAGCTTCAGCAGAAATCGGGAGGGAATTCTAATAACGTAATCATAATCGGATGAAGCTACTTCTACAGCGTTACGGGCACGATGTTGTTACGGGCATCGAATCTATATTTGCCAATAAGGTTAAGTCGCTGCTTACAGCCCTGGGAATCATATTTGGCGTAGCTGCAGTAATCAGTATGCTGGCTATCGGGAACGGTGCACAGCAGGAAATTTTGGAACAGATAAAAATGGTGGGGGTGAACAACATCATCATATCACCGGTGATCCATGAGGGAAATTCTGAAGATTCAGGATCGGGCAGTGAAGAGGGGCCACAGATAAGCACCAGGCGTTTTTCAAAAGGGCTTACATTGCTGGATGCCGAAGCCATTCAGGAAATCATTCCCACTGTTGCAAAAGTTTGCCCGGTTATTTCCTTTAATTATTCTGCCGTACTCGAGGGAAAAAGTAAACCGGTGGTACTGGAAGGGGTAAACAACAATTATTTCCACCTTTTTAACATTGCCTTGCAGACCGGGAGGGATTTCACAGATGAACAGTTGGACAGAGCTTTCCCGGTATGTATTATTGGAGATAATGTAAAAAATGTATTCTTTAACCAGGAAGATCCTGTGGGAAAATACATTAAATGCGGACAGGTGTGGCTTCAGGTGGTTGGGGTGGCTGAACGGAGAGATTTTACGGCTTCGGCTTCCGATGAAATGGGTATCAGCAGTACCGATAACAAAATATTTGTTCCTGTAAAGACCATGTCGATGCGGTTCAGAAACCGGGCGCTCATTCGTGCCGATGAAGTTGAGGCGCTTGCTGCTTCAAGGGGAAATGGCGATGCGGGGCAAAGGGAAAATTTAAATCAGCTCGATAAGATAATTGTGCAGGTTGGCGAAACAGAAAACCTGAGTGCTACTGCCGAAATCATCAGGCGGATGCTGGTGCGCAGGCACAATAACCTTTACGATTTTGAAGTGACCATACCTGAATTGTTGCTGAAACAGCAGCAAAGAACCAAAAACATATTTAACATTGTTTTGGGTGTAATTGCAGGTATATCGCTGCTGGTGGGTGGTATTGGTATAATGAATATTATGCTGGCTTCGGTGATGGAACGAATACGTGAAATAGGCGTCCGGCAGGCTATCGGGGCTTCGCGTATCGATATTATTGTACAGTTTTTATCGGAATCGACAATCATAAGCGTTTCGGGAGGAATTATCGGGATTGCACTGGGTATTGCCCTATCAAGCATAATTACTGTCGTTTTTGATATTCAGACCATTATTTCAGCATTTTCAATAATTATATCTTTTGGTGTTTCGGTGGTGGTGGGAATCACCTTTGGCTACCTTCCGGCAAAAAAGGCATCGGAACACGACCCGGTTAATTCATTGCGTTATTAATAATTAGTTCACCAAAAAATGAAACAAATAGTTCTTGCGGCACTTTTCTTTTTATTATCGACATACATTGGCCACAGCCAGGAAAGAAAATACCTCGATTTACAGGATGTGATAAATTTGGCTTCCCAACAGTCGCTCGATGCTTTCCGGAATGAAAACATGTTTCTTGCCCGGTATTGGGAATTCAGGTATTTTAAAGCCGACAGGTTACCGAGCCTTACCCTTCAGGCTACACCCTTCGATTATAACCGTTCGATGCAAAAAGTATACAATTATGACCAGAACAGGGATGAATACAAGCTCCGGGAAGATTTGAATTCCGATGTTTCAATGCTGCTGAACCAGAATATTGGCTTTACCGGTGGACAAATATTTGCGCGGTCGGAGCTGAATCTTTCACAAAAATTGGGGATTGACAAGAACTCATCCTGGTCATCAACCCCTTTCAGTATTGGATATATGCAGCCCCTGAATGGTTATAACAGTTTTAAATGGACAGCCAAAATAGAACCATTGAAGTTTGAACAGGCTAAGAAATCGTTCATTCAATCGAGGGAGGAACTGGCAATAAAGGCCTCGAGACTTTTCTTCGACCTTGTTGATGCCCAGATAGAGGTTAACATTGCCACAACTAATCTTGCCAATGCCGATACCCTTTACACGATTGGTAAAGGGCGCTACCAGGTGGGTACTGTAACGCAGGATGAATTGCTGAACCTGGAATTGAACTTTATGAATTCTACACTGGCCCTGACACAGGCAACACTTGGGCTGGAAAGGGCTCAGGCGGAGTTGAACTCTTTTTTAGGACTTGATAAAACGACAAAAATCGAATGCATTGTTCCCGATGAGCTTCCCGAATTACAGATACAACCCGGGCAGGCTGTCGATTTAGCCCTTGCCAACAACCCGGAAATTTTGAATCATCAGCAACGGCTGATAGAAGAAGACCGCAGGGTAAAGCTGGCAAAAAGTGAAAATGGCGTTGGTGGTGATCTGTATGCCTTATACGGGCTGAACCAAAATGCAGCATCGTTTGATGAAGTATACCAGGATCCCCTCGACAGGCAGCGGCTTCGGGTCGGGGTGGAAATACCGATACTTGACTGGGGCAGGCGAAAGGGGCAGCTGGCAATGGCACAATCGAACCGTGAGGTGGTGCGTATAAGTGTGAACCAGGAACGAATGGACTTTGAACAGGATGTGATAATGAATGTAATGGAGTTCAATTTACAGGCGAACCAGGTAAGAAATGCAGCCAAAGCCGACACTATTGCCCAACTGGGATACGATGTCACCCAACAGCGCTTCCTGATTGGAAAGGTGGACGTTACAAAGCTGAACCTTGCCCGGAATGATCAGGAAATGGCACGAAGGGCGTATATCAGGGCATTACGAACTTACTGGAATTATTACTTTACCATACGGAGACTTACCCTCTATGATTTTTCTACGGATAAAACGCTGGCGGAGGATTTCGACAGGATAATTAAAGGTTTATAAAACAGAAAGGAATGACAGCAAAACGAAAAGTGTGGATGACCGTGGGGCTATTGTCAGTCCCGGCAGTTATACTGTCGATGATATTCATGTTCTCCGGGGGTGCGAATTCTAAAACTCATACTGTTTCAACGGGGCCATTCGAATTGGCTTTGGAGGTGAAGGGTGAAATTCAGGGTAAGAATGCGATCATAATAAGTCTTCCTGATGAATTAAAGCATTCCGACCTGCGCATATACCAGGTGAAGCTGAAAGATATTGTTGAAGAAGGCACTCTTGTTCATGCAGGCGGTTATGTGGCAACACTCGATGCGGCAGAAATTACTCAGCAGATGCAAAACAACAATGAAGATTTGCAAAAACACCTTGCAGAGTTGAACGATGCAAAAATTGATTCTTCCATTCAGTTGACTAAATTGCGGGAGGAGTTGGGTGAATTTGTTTACGACCTGGAATACAAGAAGCTCGAGTTGGAGCAAGCCATATACGAATCACCGGCATATCAGCGGAAGATGAAGGCCGATTATGATCGTACCGTAAGGGATATGGAGAAGAAGAAACGTGATTACGAGCTGAGGAAGCTTGATTTGAAAATGCGAATCAGGCGAACAGAAAACCGCTTTAATTTTTATAGTAAAAGAGATTCACTGCTAAAACTGGCTATTGCTTCTACCCGCGTTACTGCACCAAGAGAAGGAATGATAATGTATGCAAAAATGTGGAACGGTCAGAAAATAAGGGCGGGCGATAACATTAACATTTATATGCCTACTATTGCAGTTCTTCCCGATATGTCGCAACCGGTATCTGAAGCTTACATTCAGGAGATAGATATTACAAAAATCGAACCGGGCGACAGTGTTGAAGTTACTATTGATGCCTTGCCAGGTGAGATGTTTAAAGGGGTAGTCTCGCAAATTGCCAACGTTGGGCAGGAATTGCAGGGCTTTGATATGAAAGTTTTCCGCATTGCAGTTGATATCAATGTCAGGGGAAGAGAGATTAAGCCGGCAATGACCTCTAACAATAAAATCGTACTGAAAAAGTTTGACAATGTGGTGAAAATCCCCCGGGAGTGTTTATATAACAGCAATGGCGATTACTATGTATATCTTGAGGAGGAAGGTAAAACCTGGATGAAAATTGTGACTCCCGGTCCTGAGAATGAGCAGGAAGTGGTTATTGAAGCCGGATTATCGCCCGGAGAAAAAATACTTGCCGACCCTCCTGAGAAGGAAGAAGATATTGAGTTTTGGGCTGAAAGGTAAAACACCTTCAGCCGGACAATTTTGTTTATTAGTATGAAGAAATTGTTTATCTGCTTTGGCTGCTTGTTTCCTTTTTTGTTGTTTCCAACTCCAATACAGGCACAGCCTGGTGAAAAAGGCAAATGGTCAGTGGGAGTTGTTTTTTCTCCCGACTATGCTTCCCGGTTCATTAAATTTCCGGATGAGAACGAACACTGGGAAGAGTATCTGGATGAAAATGACATACCAATTTTAAGCTATACCACCGGTATCTCTTTGTTATACAGTCTTAATAAAAAATTCGAGATGGAAAGCGGACTGTTGTTATCTGCCAAAGGTTATGCTTATAAGGTTCCCGGGGAGGGAGTATGGCAGATACCTGAATGGGAATCATTTGTTGGTTGGGAGATAAATGATCCGGCAGTGCCACTAGAAGCTACTACAACCTATAACTACCAGTACCTCGATGTTCCTCTTAAGTTGAACTGGTTCTTGCTTCATAAGAAGGTAAGGCTTTTTCTTTCTGCAGGTATTTCGGGCAGTCTTTTTCTGAATGAATTTGTGGTTCAGGAAGCAATATTTCCCGACAGGGCGGAAACAAGCAGGTACAAAGAAGAAGATGTGGATTTCAATCCTGTTGTACTTTCACTGACAGGTGGTGCAGGTATTGAGTATCCCTTGTCTGATCGGTTGCGTATCCGGTTTAACCCGGAGTTCCGGCATGCAGTTGTGCCCATTGCAAACACACCGGGCAGGTACTATCTATGGTCGGTTGGTATAAATACAGGTATGTTTATTAATCTGCAACGGTAGAAACCATTTTAGTTCATGTACATAAAGAACCGAAAGCATTGAATTTCGGTTGGAGAATAATCACTTTTCTACATCGACAAGATTTGGGTCTGCCAGGTATTGTGAAACAAAAAAGCCGCCCTTATAAAGGACAGCTTTTTTTGCATCAATATCATTAACAGGTTAGTCGCCTAATCCAAAGCGCTCGAAACCTGTTACTTTTAAATCTTTGTCGTACTGGGCCAGGTAATCTTTAACGGTCATTTTGCCGTCTTTGATGAATGCCTGGTTTACCAGGGTAACTTCTTTGTACCATTTCTGGAGCGCACCCTGTGCAATTTTATCAAGCATTGCTTCAGGTTTTCCTTCCTGGCGGAATTTCTCTTTGGCAATCTCCAGTTCTTTATCGATAACATCCTGAGGAATGCTGTCGGTATCAACAGATACGGGTGACATGGCAGCTACCTGCATGGCAATGTCTTTTGTTACCTGCTCATCCACGCCTGGTTTGTTAAACCCTACAAGAGTAGCCAGTTTATTTCCCGGGTGAATATATCCAACAACGGTTTCAGCTTCAATCTTTCCGTAGTAGGAAAGATCTATTTTTTCACCGATAACACCTGTTTGTTCAGTAACATGAGCTTCAACAGTTCTTCCGTCAAGCTCAAGGCCTTTCAGTTCTTCCAGGTTAGCAGGTTTTTGCTGCAGCGCCAGATTTAAAATATTGCTTGTAAAGGCAACAAAATTTTCATTTTTTGCCACAAAGTCGGTTTCGCAGTTTAAAACCACCAGTGCACCAAATTTTTTATCGTCGGTAACTTTTGCAAGAACAGCGCCTTCAGTTGCTTCCCTGTCGGCACGTTTGCTTGCTACCAGTTTACCTCTTTCACGAATGATTTCAAGGGCTCTGTCGAAATTTCCATCGGCTTCTGCCAGGGCATTTTTGCAATCCATCATGCCTGCGCCGGTTACTTTTCTCAGTTTTACTACGTCGGCTGTTGTAAATGACATAAAACTTGTTTTTAATGTTTTTATAATATGAACAGCTGCTGGCTATTCTTCTTCGTCTACAGTATCTTCCGAATCTTCAATGTCTTCGCCGGTTTCATCGTCTCCAGCCATTTCCGGTTCGGGAGTTTTCTCCTTTTTAATTTTTCTGCGGCTTTTTTTCCGTGGAGCTTCCTCATCATCCTTGCGTTCAGCTTTGCGCTCGTTTAAACCTTCGGCTACGGCTTCCACCATGGCTCCAACAATTAGTTTAATCGATTGCGAGGCATCGTCATTGGCGGGAATTACAAAATCAATTCCATTTGGATTTGAATTGGTATCAACAATGGCGAACACAGGTATGCCTAAACGGTGTGCTTCACGTACGGCAATTTTTTCCTTCATAACATCGACAATGAATAAGGCTGCAGGCAAACGGGTGAGGTCAGCAATACTGCCTAACACTTTTTCAAGTTTTGCCCGCTGACGACCAATCTGAAGTTTTTCCCTTTTTGAAAGGTTATCCCAGCTTGGGTCTTTTGCCATCTTATCGATGGAAATCATTTTTTTCACTGCTTTCCTGATTGTAGGAAAGTTTGTAAGCATACCACCGGGCCAGCGTTCGGTAACATATGGCATGCCAACGTTTTTTACCTGTTCGGCAACCAATTCTTTAGCCTGTTTTTTTGTGGCTACAAACAATACTTTACGGCCTGATTTTGCAATCTGTTTGATGGCAGCAGCCGCTTCATCAATTTTTACAATTGTTTTTTGTAAGTCGATGATGTGAATCCCATTTTTTTCCATGAAGATGTAAGGCTCCATATTGGGATTCCACTTTCTTTTGAGGTGACCAAAATGTGCACCTGCATCCAATAACTGTTCAAATGATACTTTTGGCATCTGTTTACTTTTTTATGATTCTAAAAGCAACCGTTGAGTAGTCCGTCAGCTTACGGAGTCTCAACCGTTTTAGATCCATATAATTATACAATAATAAAATTCTAACGTTTTGAGAACTGGAACCGTTTCCGTGCTTTTGGCTGGCCTGGCTTCTTACGTTCCACTTCACGCGGGTCACGGGTAACAAATCCTGCAGCCTTTAATTCTTTCCTGATTTCAGGATCAATTTTCATAAGGGCACGTGAAATAGCAAGGCGCAAAGCCTCAGCCTGACCTTTTATACCTCCGCCATCAAGATTAACCAGAATGTCGTACTTTTCAACAGCTTCAGCAATGTTTAACGGTTGGGTAACGATATATTGCAAGGTAGTGGTAGGGAAATACTCTTTGTAATCACGTTTGTTAATGGTGATATTCCCTTTACCTTCGTTTACGTAGATACGTGCAACTGCGGTTTTTCTACGACCAATTGTATTAACTACTTCCATTTGTCTTTAATTATTCGTACTTAAATCAATAACTTTAGGTTGCTGAGCTTCATGTTTATGCTCAGAGCCTACAACAACGTGCAGGTTACGGAATAGCTGCCTTCCCAGTTTGTTTTTAGGAAGCATACCTTTTACTGCTTTTTCAACAAGGCGCTCAGGATACTTGGCCAGAATGTCTTTGGGTGATTGTGCCCGCTGACCTCCCGGATATCCAGTGTGGCGGAGATAAATTTTATCGGTAAGCTTTTTCCCGGTAAGTTGCACTTTTTCGGCGTTAATAACTATTACATTATCTCCGCAGTCAACATGCGGGGTATATTCAGGCTTGTGTTTGCCCCTGAGAATTTTTGCAACCTCGCTTGCCAAACGACCAAGCACCATGTTTTCAGCATCAATTAATACCCACTCTTTGTTAACGGTAGCCTTGTTTGCCGATACGGTTTTATAACTTAAAGTATTCACTTAAATTAATTTTTTGTTCTACATTTCGCCTAATCTCATGGTTTTTTTTAAGGTATTTCGCCCCACCTTAAAATCTGTTATCCAAAGAGAATCAGCAGATTAAACTATTTATAAGTACGGACTATAATCGGGACTGCAAAAGTATTTTCTTTTTTTGTAATTCCAAAGAATAACTACTCTTTTTTTTCTGTAATTAACAGGATACCAAAGGACAGCCAAATTGGAATGGTTTTATTAATTTGCAGTACATTTTAACTTCTTAGGAAAATGAAACCACAACATCATCTTTTTGAAAACTTTCCCGATAGGGAGCAACTGCTTGAATGGTATAAAAAACATAACAATAATGATGTGCCGGAGATAAACGGTCATATACACACGCCTCACTCCTTCAGTGCTTTCTCTGATATTGGCCTGGCTTTTCAAATGGCACAGCATGAGGGAATACATATCCTGGGAATTAACGACTTTTACACTACCGACGGCTATCCCGAGTTTGCCCGGCTGGCCCGGCAATTCAATGTGTTTCCATTATTTAATATTGAATTTATGGCGCTTCAGGTTCATCTGCAGGAAAAAGGTGTCAGGGTTAATGATCCAAGTAATCCGGGGCGGACATATTTTAGTGGAAAAGGGTTGCGCTATCCGGTAACGATGAGCGAAACCACTGAAGAAAAAATAAACAAGCTTCAGAAGGACAGCAACAAGCAAACCTACCTTATGGTGGAAAAGCTGAATGCTTATTTTGAAGAAAATAACATCGGACTCCGTTTTGATGCAACAGATCTTCATAATAAACTGGCTAAAGGTTTATTCCGGGAAAGGCATATAGCCCAGGCAATCCGTGTCGCTGTGTTTGAAAAGGCAAGTTCGGCAGATGGCCGGAAAAGACTCTTTGAAAAGATTTTTGCAGGAAACGCATTGAAGTCGCCGCTGGGCAACATTGCAATGGTTGAAAACGAAATCAGGAATAATCTGCTAAAAGCGGGAGGTGTTGCCTTTGTGCCTGAAGATTCTGATGCTTTCCTTTCGTTGTCTGACGTTATTGAGATAATTATTGATGCCGGGGGTATTCCGTGCTATCCGGTGCTGCTCGACGATTCCAAAGGTAACTTTACGGATTATGAAGCTGATAAGGAAAAATTTCTGAACGAGCTGATAAAAAACAATGTCTGGTCAGTAGAGTTGATACCCGGGCGTAACAGCTATGAAGTACTCAAAGATTTCGTGTCGTTTTTCAATCGGCACAACTTTGTAATTACCTTTGGCACCGAACACAACACTCCTCAGCTTGACCCTCTTAAAGTTACCTGCAGGGGAGGCCATCCGTTAGACGAGGAACTGCGGGAAATAAATTTTGAAGGTGCAGCTGTTATAGCTGCCCATCAATACCTTATTTCCCGTGGTGAAGAAGGCTATCTTCGAAGTGGTAAGGCAAAAACAGAAGAGAAAGAGAAGTACGTTAATCTGGGTAAAGCAGTTATTGCCTTCTTCAGGCAAGCTGATGAAGAGTAACACCATTGCTTAATTGCAGAAATTGAAAACTATGAACCAGCAGATAAAAGATTTAATTAAGATTTCCAGGTACTACGGACAAAAGAAGGAATACGTGATTGCAGGAGGCGGCAACACCTCTTATAAAAACTCAAAACATTTGTGGATAAAGGCCAGTGGTATTACCCTTGCTGATATTGATGAGAGTGGATTTTGCATCCTCGACCGGCAAAAGCTTGCCGACATTCCGAAGCAGCAGTTTTCAAATGACCCGGTTAGACGTGAGGAAGAAGTAAAAAACGCCCTTCTTAACAGCAGGGTAAATCCTGATTCAGGGCTCCGGCCTTCTGTTGAAACCTCTTTGCACAACCTCTTCAGCTACCAATACGTGGTGCATACCCATTCCACGTTGGTGAACGGTTTAATGTGCAGTAACCTGGCTGAAAAGAAGGCAATGGAAATATTTGGAGAGAAGGTGCTGTATGTCCCGTACTGCGATCCGGGTTATATCCTTTTCATGAGAATTGCAGAGAAAATTGAGGAATACAGCCAAAAGTTTAAACACGACCCACAGGTTGTGCTGATTCAAAACCATGGAATCTTTGTCGCTGCCGACTCAACTGAAGAAATAAAGTCTGTTTATAAGGATATTGAATTCCGGCTAAAAAGCTCATTTGTTGAATTTCCTGAGTCAATAGAGCTGTCAGTATCAGAGAAACTTACCCGAATAGTGCCTGCTGTGCGGATGATGCTTTCGGAGCAGAAGCTGAAAGTTGCAGCTGGCTTTAACAGTTCGTGTATTCGTGAGTTTATTGCCAATAGAAAGAAGTTTGAAGAAGGGATTGCACATCCATTTAATCCCGATCAGATGGTTTATTGCCTCGCGGAGTATTTGTTTATAGAAAACAAAAGCAGTGAGGAAGCCATAGTTCAGGAGGCACAGGAGAAAATTGCAGAATTCAGGAATCGCAGGGGAGTTTTGCCGAAAGTTATTTTCATCCAAAACGAAGGTGTTATAGTAGCTGAAGATTCTGCTGCATCCGTGGGATATTTAAAGGATATGGTAAATGATTTCTGCCTGATCAGCAAATATTCGGAAAACTTTGGAGGTCCTCATCCGCTTACTGCCGGGCAGGTAGCATTCATTGAAAGCTGGGAGGTGGAAAACTACCGTAAAAAAGTTTCACTGGAAAGCAAGGCTCAGGGGCGGCTAGATAATAAAGTAGTAATAATTACAGGAGCCGCACAGGGATTTGGGGCAGGTATAGCAAAGGTGCTTTTCAAAGAAGGCGCTAATGTGGTAGTTGCCGACTTAAATGAAGAGAAGGGCCCGGAATTTACAGCAGCTTTAAACAGCAGTGGTAAGAAAAACAAGGCCTTTTTTGTTAAAGTAAATGTTGCCGAACCTTCATCGGTTGAAGAAATGGTACATAAAACGGTGCTTCAGTTCGGGGGGCTTGACGTATTGATTTCCAACGCCGGAATTTTATATGCCGGCAGCCTTGATGAAATGGAGCCTGCTACTTTTGAATTAATGACGAAGGTAAATTATACAGGGTACTTTTTATGTGCCAAATATGCCCAGAAGGTTATGAAATTACAGCACAGTTATAAACCCGATCATTATATGGACATCATCCAAATCAATTCAAAGTCGGGCCTGAAAGGAAGCAATAAAAACTTTGCTTATGCCGGAGGAAAATTCGGAGGTATAGGTCTTACCCAATCGTTTGCCCTTGAACTGATGCCGTATAATATTAAAGTCAACTCGATTTGTCCCGGAAATTATTTCGATGGCCCGCTGTGGAGCGATCCCGAAAAAGGGCTCTTTGTACAGTATTTAAATGCCGGAAAAGTGCCCGACGCAAAAACCATTGCCGACGTTAAGGCGTTTTATGAAGCGCAGGTACCGGCAGGTCGTGGCTGTACACCGGAAGATGTTTGCAAGGCAATTTTCTACGTCATCGACCAGCAATATGAAACCGGACAGGCTGTTCCGGTCACCGGCGGACAAAATATGCTCAGGTAGTTGCTTGTGGCTGATGAATCGTTTAATAAAAATACAAATAGATATTACAACCGGGTTCGTGCCCATAAACACTGGATATGAAAACAAAAGCAGTTCGTTTATACGGAAAGGAAGATTTAAGGCTTGAAGCATTTGAACTTCCACAGATAAAAGAAGATGAAATACTGGCACGGGTGGTGTCCGACAGCATTTGCATGTCGAGCTATAAAGCAGCCAAACAGGGTGCTGACCACAAGCGGATACCCGATAATGTTAAGGAAAATCCGGTGATTATCGGTCACGAATTTGCCGGCGACATTGTGGAGGTTGGAGCTAAGTGGCAGCATAAATTCAGAGCAGGGCAGAAGTATTCCATTCAGCCTGCAATTTATTATGAGGATGGTCCATTAGGGGTTTTAAGCGCTCCGGGGTATACCTATCCTTACGTAGGGGGAGATGCCACCTATGTCATAATTCCAAAAGATGTACTTGAACAGGACTGTCTGCTTGCCTACGAGGGGCCGGGATATTATCCTGCATCGCTGGCCGAGCCGCTGAGTTGCGTTATTGGTGCCATGCATGCAAATTATCATACCAAACCTGGTTCCTATGTGCACCAGATGGAAATAGTTGATGGCGGAAAAATGGCCATACTTGCCGGAGTCGGTCCTATGGGGCTGGCAGCTATTAATTATGTGGTTAGCCGCAAAGATCGTAAGCCTTCTTTGCTGGTGGTTACCGATATCGACCAGGTTCGCCTGGACCGTGCGGCCGAAATATTTCCTGTGGAATGGGCGCGTGAAAATGGGATAGAACTGGTGTACCTGAATACCGGTAATGGCGCCAATCCGGTGGAAAAACTGAAGGGAGTTTCGAGTGGAAGCGGGTTCAACGATGTGTTTGTTTTTGCCCCGGTCGCCCCGGTAATCGAGCAGGCCGATGCCATCCTGGGTTTTGACGGCTGCCTTAACTTCTTTGCAGGTCCTTCCAATCCGGAATTCTCTGCCAAACTTAATTTTTACAATGTACATTATGCAGCTACCCATGTTACCGGTACATCGGGAGGAAACAATAACGACATGATTGAAGCCCTGCAATGCATGGGAGAGGGGCTTGACCCCGCAGGTTTAATAACCCATATAGGCGGTCTGAATGCCGTTATTGATACTACCTTAAACTTGCCCGATATTCCGGGAGGTAAAAAACTCATCTATACGCATAAAAACCTGCCTCTGACAGCAATTGCTGATTTTGAAGAAAAAGGAAAGACCGACCCGCTGTTCAAAGAGCTTGCAGTTTTGGTTTCCAAAACCAAAGGACTTTGGAATGTTGATGCTGAAAAGTATTTGCTTGAGCATGCTCCTTTAATTTAAAGATGCCGGAAAGTGAATCATTAACAATAAAAACTTGATTATTCAAGATTAAAACCTGAACTTGCTTTCCGGATTAATCCGGTAAATTGCATGAGAGATTATACAGCCGCCTTACAAACAGCCCGAAAAGCAGCAAGGGCAGCAGCCAAAGTGATAAGCAATCAGTTTGGCCGGCCACAGGATGTCCGTATAAAAGTTGACTCCAATACATTGGTTACTGCAACCGATAAAGCAGCTGAAGCCGCCATACTGAATGTGTTAAGGGAGGAATCGGCCTATTGCATTTTAAGCGAAGAAAGTGGATTATCAGGTGACGTAACAGGCCCCCGATGGGTAGTTGATCCCCTTGACGGCACTTCTAATTTTGCACGTTCGCTGCCCCTTTTTGCCGTTTCCATTGCACTTGTTGAAGGAAGTGAAATTCTTGCAGGAGTTATTGCAGATCCTGTGCATAACAGGGAGTATTACGCTTTGAAAGGTGGTGGGGCTTTTTTTAACGGCAATCTGTTAAAAACTGCAAAGCCGTTACACCCGTTGCCCACCTTGTTTCTTAATCATGGTTCGGGTACTGAAGACAGGAGAAAATGTGCGGCAATAACAAATCTTCTTGCGGCTGATTTCAATATACGCAGACTGGGAACCACGGCACTCGAGCTTTGTTATGTGGCAGCCGGCCTTTACGATGGGTTTGTCTGTTCCGGTGACGAACTGTGGGATTATGCAGCAGGAGCATTGATTGCCACCGAGGCGGGTTGTATATTTACTGACTGGAAAGGGGATAAATGGGATGGTGTCGGAAATTTTATACTGGTATCCCGCCCGGGCATTCATGCCCAACTGCTGTCTGTAACTTCCGGTCTTCAATAGTTCCCGGTAATATGAGGAAATGTGTCTGATTATGTAGAATCATTCTACATCTCAAAATTTCAAGAACTTAAAAATCAATTGATTCCTTTTTGGAACAATTATTTCCTTCCCGAAAAGAGTTATAAACACACACGATTTATCAGTTACACAATTTAAGATGTTGATGATTTATACTCAATAACAACCGGGCAATAGCATAAGCTAAAATTTGGTAGATCATGTATTGCTGCATAATTGCTTGAGTATCATTTGTAGGAGGAGAAGTTTAACTAATAATTTTAAAATGAGAATAGCACAGATATCCCCATTATATGAAAGTGTGCCTCCCCGATATTACGGAGGGACAGAACGGGTAGTTCACTACCTGACAGAAGAATTAGTGGCACAAGGACATGAAGTAACTTTATATGCCAGCGGTGATTCAATAACCAATGCCAAATTGGTTCCCGGATGCGAAGCAGCCTTGCGGCTTAACGGGAATGCTGTTGATGCACTGGCACCCCATTTTACGATGATGGAACAAATTGAAAAAGACGCTCATAAATTCGATATCATTCACTCTCATATCGATTACCTGTTTTACCCCATCATCAGGCGTAACAGTTATCATATTGTTACTACCCTGCACGGAAGGCTTGATATTCCTGAATTACAACCCTTGTATAAGGAATATTTCAATGTTCCCGTAGTATCAATATCCGACTCCCAGCGGAAACCTTTACCACAGGCTAACTGGAAAAGCACTGTTTACCACGGTTTGCCTTTAGACCTTTATTCTTACAATGCGGATGCCGGAAACTATCTGGTTTATGTTGGCCGGATTTCTCCTGAAAAAAGGGTGGACCGGGCAATTGATATTGCTATAAAGGCAGGAATTCCTATACGCATTGCGGCTAAAGTGGATAAGGCAGATAAAGAATATTTTGATGTAGAGATTAAAAAGTTGCTCAACCACCCGTTAATTGAAATGATTGGTGAAGTAGGTGACAAGGAAAAGCAGGAATTGTTGGGAGGCGCCCTCGGATTACTGTTTCCCATTGACTGGCCCGAACCTTTTGGCCTGGCTATGGTTGAGGCTATGGCATGCGGTACGCCTGTGATTGCCTATAAATGCGGCAGCGTGCCTGAAGTTGTGGATGAAGGAATAACGGGTTTCGTTGTGAATTCACAGGAAGAAGCAGTTGAGGCTGTTGATAAACTGCCGCAACTGAGCAGGCTGGAATGCCGCAGAACATTTGAAAAAAGATTTTCAGTTCAGAGAATGACCAAAGATTATCTTTCCATCTATAAATCATTGCTTGAACTTGGAGATAATAACATTTCACAAATTATTCAGAATAAACCACAAATAACCGGTTATGGAACAGAAGCATAAAAGTGATACATTTTCAACATTGGCCACTTCATCATTAACTGAAGAAAAAACTTTTATACTGAAGCATAACAACACCTTTGCTGTATTTAACAAATACGGTGATGTGCGTCAGTATAAAAACAGTTCACAGGGAATATTCTTCCAGGGAACCCGGTTTCTATCCGATTTCCGGTTGAGAATTGAGGGTTCATTGCCTTTGTTTCTAAGTTCAAACCTGAAGGAGCGCAACGAAATGTTTCTGGTCGATCTTACCAATCCCGATATAGTTGCCGATCATGAGATAAAACTTGAGAAGGATGTTATTCATATTATGCGGCAAAAAGTGCTCTGGGAGTCGGCCTGTTACGAGCAGATTTTCTTTCATAATTTTGGACAGGAAGAGGTGGATTTTGAAATTGAATTGGCAGTGGATGCCGATTTTGACGATATTTTCGAAGTACGGGGAGCTGAGCGTTTGAAAAAAGGAGTGAAGCTGCCACTAAAAACCGAAAGGAATTGTCTGAAATTAGGTTATGTAGGAGTCGACGGACTGGAACGATACACGCTGCTTTATCTGAAACCTGAACCCACATATGTAGAAAACAACCGGATGCATTATTCAATACATCTTTCCCCGGGGCAGAGTTTTATTCTGTCGCCTACCTTCACTTTCGAGATACAGGATCAACCGAAAACAAAAGTTCTCAGTTTTAGAAAAGCTGTTAAAAAACATCAGCGATTCCTGGAATATGTTGATGAATCGACCTGTGAAATTACGACATCCAATGAACAGTTTAACCACTGGATAAACCGCTCGGCCACCGACTTAATAACAATGATTTCCGAAACCCCGTACGGTCCTTACCCTTATGCCGGAATACCGTGGTATGCCACTCCTTTTGGCCGGGACGGGATTATTACAGCACTCGAATGCCTGTGGATAACCCCCGAAGTTGCCAAAGGTGTATTGAGGTACCTGGCTGCTACACAGGCCACCGAAAATGACGCCTTCAGGGATGCGGAGCCGGGTAAGATACTCCATGAAACACGCGAGGGGGAAATGGCCATGTTAAACGAAATACCTTTCAGGCAATATTATGGAACCATTGATGCCACTCCGCTTTTTGTTGTGCTGGCAGGTGAATATTACAGACGTACCGGCGATTTAAAAACAATTGAGGAGCTGTGGCCAAATATTGAAAAAGCTCTTGAATGGATTGACAATTACGGCGATATTGATGGAGATTTATTTGTGGAGTACGAGCGGAAAGAGGAATCGGGGCTTTTTAACCAGGGATGGAAAGATTCCCACGATTCAATATCATATGAGAACGGGAAAATTGCTGAGTTGCCCATTGCGCTTTGCGAAGTTCAGGGATATGTATATGATGCCTGGAAAAAGGCTTCCATGCTTGCTGAAGCATTGGGGCATAATAAAAAGGCTGAAGATCTTAGTCACCGTGCAGATGAATTGCAGGAGAAATTCACAAAACAGTTCTGGTCATCTAAAAAATCAACATTTTATCTGGCTTTAACCCGCGATAAGAAGCCTTGCAATATCGTTTCCTCTAATGCCGGGCATTGCCTGTTTTCTGGGATAGCTACTCCCGAGCAGGCAAAAAAGGTGGCTCAAAGCCTGTTGTCGGAAGAAATGTTCACGGGCTGGGGCATCCGTACCTTAAGCTCCAGGGAAGTACGGTACAACCCGATGTCATACCATAATGGCTCAGTATGGCCTCACGATAATGCCCTGATTGCGTATGGACTTGCCAAATATGGACTGAAAGAAGAGGTGGCAAAAATTACTGCAGCCTTGTTCGATGCCAGCCTGTTCTCCGACGGTCAGCGGCTGCCTGAATTGTTTTGCGGATTTAAAAGAAAACACGGAGAAGCACCGACAAACTATCCGGTAGCCTGCTCACCCCAGGCATGGTCTGTGGCTACCGTGTTTTTTGTTCTCCAGGCATTGTTGGGTATGGAAATAATTGAAAGTGAGAATAGAATCCGCTTTTACAAACCTTACCTGCCTCAGTTTTTAAATTCCGTAACAATTAAGCATTTGCAGTTCAGAGACCTGAAGCTTAACCTTGAGTTTGCACGGACAGATAGCAGTGTAAGCATTTCATTGCTTAATAAAAACGTACCGGTAAAACTGGAAGTAGTTTATTGAAAAATATCATCTATATATTGATGTTTGCTTTTGCAGCCTTTTCCCGGCTATGAAGTTATGATGTGATTTCTGCTTTTTTTTATTATTTTCGGGAAATTTGCCTTCTATGCAGCCGGAGAAAAAGCAACTGGAACTTTTGTTGATGCACTACTTCAGGGAACGAAATCCTGATTTCCCAAAAGGGAAATTAATGGCTTCAGAATCTCCGGATTTCATTTTAAAACTGAAAACAAAAAACAGGATTGGAATAGAGCTTACCCGGCTAAATCCATTAAGCGTTCCCCCGGCCGGTTTTAATGAGCAGGAACAAAAGTCAATTAGGGAACAAATAATTGAATCGTCCGGGAATTTATTTACCCGGTCGTCACATTTCAAATTATTCGCAAAATTCCAGTTTTCAGAAAGAATTCCAATTGAAGCGGAACGTGTGCTTGCTATTACAGCGATTGTGACCAATGCTATCCGGAATGCCTTGCAACATAAAAAGCCCAACAGTTTCTTTTACACCATCATTGGCAGTGAAGAACTTCCCCGGGGTATTGAAAATATTTTACTTGTAAATCATCCGGAATTGAAAGCTCCCGTTTGGGAACGATCAAACAATCTTGGAATTTCAGAGGATGTAATGAGCGACATTCACGCCGCCATTCAAAAAAAAGATGAAAAACTGCGGCTTTATTACAGGCAGAGCCTTAATTTTTACTGGTTGATTATTCTGGTTGACCGGTTGCAGGGAATTAAAAATTACAATATTCACGATAAAATAATGAATCAGGTTTTTAAATCCTGTTTTCAGCAGGTGTATCTTTTCGATCTTATTAAGTCGGATGTTGTTCAACTTGTTTAAAATCAAAGTTCGTTTAAATGATACAATCAACCGATACTGAAAAAGGAATTTCTTTTTTACTGAACCGAAGGAGGTTTATCCGCAATTCAGCTTTGTCACTTGCAGGTCTGGCCGCCTTAAAAGCAAATGCCCTGACTGAATTAAACGGGAACTCCGGACTTAAAGATCTATATCATAATGACTTTTACATCGGCGCTGCCATAGGAACCGGGATATTCGGGCGAAATGATACCCACACACTTGATTTTGTTGCCCGCGAGTATAATTCCATTATTATGGAAAATGCCATGAAATGGGAAAACATCCACCCGGCAGCAGACCGGTGGAGGTTCGAACTGCCTGATAAATTCGTGGAATTTGGCCTTCAGAATAACATGTATGTGGTGGGCCATGTGTTGGTGTGGCACAGCCAGGTGCCGCGCGATGTATTCCTGGATGAAAACGGGAACAGGGTTTCTAAAAACACGTTGAAGAAGCGCATGGAAAACCATATCCTGACAATTGTTGACAGATACAAGGGGAAAGTAAATGCGTGGGATGTGGTAAATGAATCGGTTACCCCGGAAGACGGCTGGCGGAAAAGTCCCTGGTACGAGATCATTGGCCCGGAATTTATGAATCGTGCTTTTCATCTGGCTCATGAAGCCGATCCTGAGTGTCACCTTATATACAACGATTATGGAATGGATAATCCTAAAAGACGTGATTTCGTGGTTCAGATGGTACAGGACTTCAGGAAAAAGGGAGTTCCCATTCACGGAATCGGAATGCAGGGCCACTACAGCCTTGACAGGCCAACCATCGGGGAAATCGAAAAAAGCATTGAGGCCTTTGCATCAACCGGTCTGCGGGTACATCTTACCGAACTTGATGTGGATGTGCTTCCTTCAAAATGGGAACTTACAGCTGAAGTATCAACCAGTGCTGAGTATGAAAAATCGCTGAACCCCTATGTTGACGGGCTGCCCAAAGAGGTGAACGACAAGCTCACCCGCCGTTATGAAGATCTTTTTAAACTCTTTTTAAAACACCGCGATAAAATTGACCGGGTTACCTTTTGGGGCATGTCTGATGCCGATTCGTGGAAAAATAATTTTCCGGTAAAAGGCCGCACAAATTATCCGCTGCTTTTCGACCGACGGAGAAATCCAAAAGATGCATACTTTGCCTGGCCGCTCTGAAACAAAAATAGTTGCCCGGTGAAAAAAACTTCCATTCATGCTTTCCGGTCTTTCATTGCTTTTTTCCCTGACGGGTGAAAAGGGAACTATAAGCAGAAAGATGGAAAGCCGGGTTTTTGGTGTTGTTTATACGAAAAACAGAATTGCAAAAAGAAAATTTGTTAAAATAGTATTATTGGCTGCAAATAATGATGTAACCAATTCAGGCCTTCAAATGCAATATTTGTAGTTCCAACAGTTTCAAAAATCAATTATGAAGAAAGTCTTTGAAGTAGACAATCCCGATTTAGAATTAAGTCCGTTTACCGGTATGAACCGTCAGCATTACATCGAAATGGCAAGGTTCTTACTTGAAAATGCGTTTACACATATCAGTTCAATTAACGATCCGCTTACTTTTCCAAGGGTTCCCGGCAAGACCTATCCGCAGCCTGATGATCCGCAATGGCGTTACCGTTCACTGGAATTTGAAGCTCTTGAAAGAACCTTTACACTGGCCGGGCCGCTGATTCATGTCAATCCTGAAGCAGAAATCAAAGGGATTAAGCTTCGCGATTATTATAGCCTGCAGTTGTATAATGCACTGACTCCCGGGCACCCGAATTCATTGCCCTTGCCGGAAGAATTGCCCGATGCCACTTACCAGTTTACATGTGAATTTGGCGGTCTGTTTAAAACACTGCTGTTGATGCCTGACACCATCTGGACCCAATACACTGAAGAACAAAAAACTGAGATGGTGGTTACAATATCTAAATGGGCGCATCACCGTACTACACAAAACAACTGGCGAATTTTCAACATTATTACCCTTTCTTTCCTGAAAAAATACGGCTATAAAATTGATGATGATTTGCTAAAGAGCCATCTGTTGTGGGTGGCTTCCTACCATTCAGGAAACGGGTGGTACCTCGAACAGACCTATAACTATTATTCAATAAGCCTGTTTATTGTATATACAACCATCTGGAACCGTACTTTTGGTGATGAACACTACCCTGGGATAGCAAACATAATTGAAAATTCAGCAAAAAAGCTGATGGATTCCATAACAGGTTTTTTTGGGCGCGATGGTTACATAAACATGTGGTCGCGCAGCATATGTTACCGCACATGGGTTTCGGGCGCATTCCCTGTTGCCTTTATGCTGAAGGAAGCACCGCTGATTGATGCGGGTTTTGCAAGGCGACTCTGTTCCGGCTCATTGCTCCAGTTTGTTACCCGTGAAGATTTTTTTCACAACAGGATCCCCAGCCTCGGATTCTATGGGCAAAAGGAATACATGGTACAGAATTACAGCTGCCCGGCCAGCCCTTTCCTGATGTTCCTTCCTTTTATATGCCTTGCCCTGCCCGAAGATTCTCCCTTCTGGACAGCCAAAGAAAATGAAGGATTCTGGGAGAAGCTGGAAGAAAATTCCCGAACGGTACTGCTTGAAAACCCGGGACTGGTACTTGCAAACCATGGTAAAACAGGTACATCAGAAATAATCCCGGGAAAGGTGTATTATGATGATCCCAATTATTCGAAGCTGGTTTACAATACACATTTTCCCTGGGAAGACCATAATCCAAAAGGAGGCACATCGATGGAATACAGCTTCCGGAGCCTCGACCCCCGGGATGTCAGGGGCGAGGATATCAATTTTTATTTAACCGGTATTTCACTGTTGAACAGTCCGGAAAATAACAGGGCCTTTTCCACCTCTCAAAGTATGGTTTTTAACGGCGTGAAGGATGGTGTTATATACAGGCAGGCCATTATGAGGAAGCCTCCAAATAACGGAGTGGGTTACATCATCGATTTGGCCGATATAATTATTCCGGGTGGTGTAATAAGGGTTGACCGAACCCGCCTTGCTTTTGAACATGAACTTACTTTGGGCCATTTTGGGTTGCCTCATATAAAGGGAGAAAAGGCTGCGGTTAAAAGGTTCAGCGAGGGAAACAGAACAGGCATAACAGCTTCCGTAAAAGGACGGCGTGTAGCTTTGATTTCATATGGTGGCTGGGATGAATTGTCCAGCCATACTCACACCAACCGCAATGCCGAGGCCAATGAAAGTACTGTTATTTACGCTTGTAAAAAACGGATGGCGAAGAATCCGGCAATGGAATTAATGATTACGGTTATGTTACATAAAACCGGTGATGCGGAATGGACTTCCGAAGAGCTGTCGCCAATTAAGGAAATCCAAATTATGGAGGTAACGCCGGTACTTTCAACAATGGGCGCTAAAATTACCTTGAGTAATGGTAATACCTTTGAGGTTTATTTTGAAGAAATCGATGGAAATCGCAGGTGCTGATGGTGGTTTGGTAAGTTAACCTTGACAGGGTTCGAAACCTTGTTATGGTTATATCCGACACCGGAATTTGATCAGCTTTTTATCTTTTCCGCTTTTTCCTTTACCTGTTGGGCTTCCTGGATCATAGGCTCAAGCCGCTCTTTTTTTTCATCAAGATGGGCGACCGGTTCTTTTAGTCGGTGTTCAATTTCCATGAAAAGCTTTTCAAACATGCGACCAATCTCTACATTCAGGCGGTGACGGAATTCATCGCGCGAATGTTTGAGTTTTTTCCGGAAATCGCGCAGGATGCCTGCCCGTTTCCAAATAAGGGTAGAGGCAATCAATCCGGCCCCTGCCAGCGCAAGTACGCCTCCTGTGATGTCGAAAATCATCATGTGCGATGAAAAGGCAATTACGGCTCCCAAAGCGGTTAAGCCTCCGCCTGTCAGCGAAAGGCGGCCTATGCCGGAACCTTCGATGCCTTTGTTCTCAGCAATGTCGGAAAGCCGAAGGTCCTTAAGTTGTTGTTGCAGGCGTGTAAGTATTTCGGCCCTGTCGGGATCCCTTATTACAAAACGTTGCGAGGTTTTATTGTGATGATGGTCGATGGATTCAGATAATTCGTTAAACATCGACATCATTTCTTCGGAGATATCCTTCGAAACCCTTGCCGATTCAGCTTCTATCTCTTTTCTTGAGGCTGTTTCAAAATTGGCCTGGAGGTCCCTTAGCCATGTTTTAACATCTTTATCACGCAGGAATGGAACCGAACGTCGCATGATGTTGCCGGCCCCCAGCCCTTCTGCAAAATCCTGTTCCAGACGGGCAGCAAGCCTGTCGTAAGTAACACACAGGCTATCGACTGCCAGCCGCCGCAGGGCATCGGCCTTTTCGCGCCGCGATTTTACTTTGGCAAGCAATGCGGTATAGAAAGCCTTATCGACTTCAACTAAAGCCTGTTCAGCCTGAAGACCTTCAATCAGCCGGCCGGCAATCTTACTAACTGTATCACGGGCACCCTCTACCTTCATCCGCCAGACTTCACCTGTTTGTATGGCATTGCCCAGGTATTTCCTGAATTCGGTAAACCCGCTGTCAGGCTTCCTCTCATTCTCCAGCTTTGCCGATACCGTGAAAACAACCGGGTTCTGCACATTCCGCTCCCGTGCATACTGGTTAACCCTTTCCTGGTTTATCGATAGTTCCTGCGGACTTGCCAAATCGGCCTGCTGAAGTATAAACACCATTTTGCGGTGCCAGTCCTTGCGTACGAGTGACAGAAAATCCCATGCCGACCCGGTATGCGGGTTTTTGGCCGAAAAAACAAATACGACCAGATCACTTTGAGGAATATATTTTTCAGTGATGGCCTGGTGATTTTTTATTATTGAATTTGTTCCCGGAGTGTCAACAATTGTAATTTTTTGCAGCACTTCTTTGGGCAGGGTAAGTTTCTCCCAGTTTTCTCCCAGGGTGGTTTTGGTACGCCGTTCGCCATATACCAGCTCCTGTATGCCCGCAGTGCAGGGATCGGGCGCTACTTCACATACCTCTTCGCCCAATAATGCATTCACAAAACTGCTCTTGCCCGACTTTACTTCACCAACAATGACCAGCAAGGCTGCCGACTTAAGGTGGGATATCCGATCCCTGACAATCTGTGTGGCCTCTTTGTCGGAGCATTTTTCAGTCAATGTAAGACATGCTAAAAGCAAATCATGCAGGGCTTCATATTGTTCTCTTTGTTCATGACTCAATACTTGCTGTGCCATCTTAATTTCTGTTGTTGTGTTCCCGCCGGCATAACATATGCTCCGCAGGACATGTTCATTCTGTGCCTTTGTTTTTATCTGGCAATTAACAAATATACTACATAATTGACAGGAAAAGACAGCCCTTTATAATTTAACTCCTGTATAACAACAGGTAACTACTGGAGGTAAAGCAATATTACCTGTAGCAACAAAAGAGGTGAAACTTACGTTCGTAGATATTTAATTTATTTCATGACAGCATGTTATGGGTTCGTTTGCCTCTTTCTGTTTTTTCTGAGGCATGTCTGTGTACAATCTTTAACTGGTAATTAAATATTTACTTCATTGTTGGGGAAAAACTTCTGTCTTTTCCAAATTTCTGCACGGGAGTATCAGTACGTTACTTTCTCCATACCTGAGTCGTATTAAATTCAATATTAACTCAATTAAAACTCAATATAAACTCAATGTAAATTCAATTATAATTGAATTTACATTGAGTTATTAATGAATTAATATCGAGTTTATGTTGAATTTGGTCAGATTTATGTATTAAGTAATTTATTTCTTTCCTGCACTTTTTAATCGGGAGAGAGGGGAGAAGCAGTTAATTCAACCTGGTTCATGCATACAATATGGTTAGTAACCCGGCATCATCGGTCAGAGTATTATCCTGCAGGGGAAGAAAATTCATCTTGCTATTGATTATATGATAGGATCTTGTCGTCAGGTACGTGACAAAACAATGGCATAAGGCTTATGGAAACTATTGTTATTCACGATAACAACCAATTGTATTTTTATATAATTTTGAAATTCAAGTTATTTAAATCTAAAATTAAATCAGCATGCGTCAGTTTTTTCTTTTAAGTATTGTTGTGTTGCTTTGTTTCTCGTGTTCCGAAAAGCAGCCTGAAGCAGAATATCCGGTAACACCGGTGCCTTTCACCGATGTGATTGTGAGCGATAGTTTCTGGTCGCACCGTATAAAAACAAACCATGAGGTCACTATCCCGATTGCGATACAAAAGAGCATTGAAACAGGGCGGGTTGATAATTTTGCCATTGCCGCAGGATTAAAGGAAGGTGAGTTTTGTACGATTTATCCATTTGATGATTCTGATATCTATAAAATCATTGAAGGTGGGGCTTATTCATTGCAGTTCTATCCCGACAAGAAGCTGGAACAGACCATTGATTCACTGATTAACCTGATTGAAGAAGCACAGGAAGAGGATGGCTACCTGTTCACCAACCGGACAATTATGGGCGAAAACGGGCATGAATGGATTGGTAAGGAAAGGTGGGAGAAGGTGGATGATTTAAGTCATGAGTTGTATAACCTCGGTCATTTTTATGAAGCTGCCACAGCATATTACCAGGCAACGGGGAAAAGGAAAATTCTTGACATCGCCATAAAAAGTGCCGATCTTGTTGATCGGGAATTCGGAGAGGGCAGGATAGAAAACTGGCCGGGGCACCAGGAGATTGAGATTGGGCTGGTAAAACTTTACCGGACCACCGGAGAGAAAAGGTACCTCGATTTGGCAAAGTTTTTTCTGGATGTACGTAGTAAAGGTACCGGAGAGAAAAGAACTTATAACCAATCGCACCTTCCTGTGGTGGAACAGGACCAGGCAGTGGGGCATTCTGTGCGTGCAGCTTATATGTGGACAGGCATGGCCGATGTGGCTGCCCTTACAGGCGACAGGTCGTACATCGATGCAATAACTAAAATATGGGAGGATGTTGTTTACAGAAAATTATACATAACAGGCGGAATAGGCGCTGAAGGAGGGCATGAAGGTTTTGGCGGCGCTTATGAACTTCCCAATGAAAGGGCCTATTGCGAAACTTGTGCCGCCATTGCCAATGTGTTTTGGAACCACCGGATGTTTCTGATGACAGGCGATGCTCATTACATCGATGTACTGGAAAGATCGCTTTACAATAATGTACTTTCGGGAGTTTCGCTCAGTGGCGACCGGTTTTTTTATCCCAATCCGCTTGAATCAAACGGACAGCACCAGCGAAGTGAGTGGTTCGGCTGTGCCTGTTGTCCGTCGAATGTCTCACGGTTTATACCTTCCATGCCCAGTTATATATATGCGCAGCAAGAAAACAATCTTTATGTGAATCTTTTTATTTCCGGCTCAACAACTTTTGAAACTTCAAAAGGAAAGTTAAAACTAATTCAGGAGAGCGAAATGCCATGGAGTGGAAAAACTGTTTTGAAGGTAGAACCCGAACGTAAAGCCCTGGCAACCCTGCTTGTACGCATTCCCGGCTGGGCTGGAGAAAAGCCTGTTCCGGGCGATTTGTATTCATTTGCCGATAAACTTTCTTCTGCTCCTGTTTTCAGGATCAATGGAGAAACAGTGGTGCCTGTTGTGGAAAACGGCTATGCAGTTCTTTCAAAAAAATGGGAGCAGGGCGATGAAGTAGAAGTAGTTTTTCCTTATGAGATAAGGAAAATAAATGCAAATCAAAAAGTTAAGGAGAACATTGGGAAAGTAGCGCTGCAATTGGGCCCGCTGGTTTATTGTGCCGAATGGGCCGATTTTGAAGATGCAGATCTCAATCAGCTGGTTTTACCGGAGAAGTCGTTGTTGTCATACAGTTATCAGAACGGCATATTGGGAGGGATGAATGTTATTTCCGGAGATGCAGGTCTGCTGGTTCAGGGAGAGGGTCCCGACAGGGGCGAACTTTATCCGCAGAAGTTTACAGCCATCCCTTATTATGCGTGGGCTCACCGTGGGCCCGGTCAAATGGCGGTTTGGTTTAAAAACTGACACTATTTTGATTAATCCTTGTTAGCGGGTTTTTTATTGTGGTGCTTTTATAGGTTATTACAATTACGGGCTGAATAACTTTTTTATTTTTCCATTTGGGCGGAGCAAACGGGTAGTAAAATTTACTCAACTGTGCAATAGGAATGATTAAATATCGCCGCCATTTTCTATATTTGGCTTTTTAACAGCTGATGTTTATGCTCCTTTTTTCCGCAATAGACACTACTTTACCACTGGTAAATCCGGTGTTAAAGTTTCTTGTTATCCTGCTGATTATACTTTTCGCACCCATTCTTCTGGATAAAGTAAAAATTCCGCACCTGCTGGGGCTTATAATTGCCGGGGCCGTTATTGGTCCATTTGGGTTTAATTTAATAACGCGCGACAGCAGCATTATTCTTTCAGGAACAGCAGGGCTTCTTTACATCATGTTCCTGGCTGGGTTGGAGATAGATATGGCTGATTTTAAAAAGAATGCATGGAAAAGCACAATGCTCGGTTTATACGGTTTTGTTATTCCAATGGTACTTGGCACTGTAACAGGTTATTTCCTTTTGAATTATTCGCTGATGACTTCGGTATTGATGGCCAGCATGTTTTCCTCTCATACTTTGATAACATATCCCATAGTAAGCAAACTGGGCATTGCCAAAAACAAGGCAGTGAACATAACCGTTGGCAGTACGCTTATAACTAACGTTTTGGCACTTCTTGTGCTGGCAGTAGTAGTAGGAATGACAGCGGGTGAAATCGACCGGTTTTTTGCACTTCGCCTTTCCGTTTCCTTTGTTGTTTCCTCAGCAATAATCATGTTGTTGTTTCCTGTTATTGCCAGGTGGTTTTTTAAACGGTATGACGACAATGTATCGCAGTATATTTTCGTCCTTGTAATGGTTTTTCTTGGGGCCGTTCTTTCTGAGTTGGCCGGTATCGAGGGGATTATTGGGGCCTTTTTGGCGGGACTGGCTCTGAACCGGCTCATTCCGCGTACCTCTCCCCTGATGAACCGCATTGATTTTGTAGGTAATGCCATATTTATTCCTTTCTTTTTACTGGGGGTGGGGATGTTAATCGATTACCGTGCTTTTTTTTACGATACCGAAACGCTGATAGTTGCCCTTGTCATGTCGGTAGTGGCTACAGTGGGCAAGTATATTCCGGCATGGATCGTTCAAAAAAGCTTTGGGTTTTCGGTCGATCAGCGTCGCCTGATTTTCGGTCTTAGCAATGCACAGGCTGCAGCTACCCTGGCCGCTGTGCTGGTCGGGTACAATGTCATCCTTGGAGAAACCCCTGAAGGAGAGCCAGTCAGGTTGCTTAATGAAAGCATTCTCAACGGAACAATAATAATGATTCTGGTTACCTGCACCATTGCTTCATTTGAAACACAGCGCGGAGCACAACGGATTGCCCGGGATGAAAATGCCGATTTTGAGGAGGAAAATCCGGATTCCGATGAACGGATACTTATACCTGTAAGCAATCCCGAAACGGTGGATGAATTGATTCAGCTCAGTGGTTTGATACGATCGGAAAAAAATAGCAGAGGGTTGTTTGCACTAAATATTATAAACAACAAACTGAATGATCCCGAGGCAGAAAATAAAGCAAGGAAGATATTGCAAAAGGCAGCAATCACAGCCTCTGCCACTGATATTCATTTAACCGAATTGCTGCGTTACGATGCCAATGTGTTGAATGCCATTACAAGTGTGATAAAAGAAAACCGGATTACCGACCTGGTAATGGGCCTGCACATAAAAAAAGAAATTACCGAATCGTTTCTTGGCAACCTTACCGAAGGAATTTTAAAGAACTGCAATGCAACAACCTTTGTATACAAGCCTGTACAACCGGTTTCTACAATTGTAAGGCATTTTGTTGTTATTCCGGAGCATGCTGAACGTGAAGTGGGTTTTCCTTTCTGGCTTTTAAAAGTATGGAATGTTGGCCGGCATACCGGGGCTAAAATTCTGTTTTACGGCACGGAAAAGACGCTGCGTATTATCAGGGATATTTATTCAAACCATCCAATTGAAGCTGAATTTCATTTGTTTGATGAATGGGATGACTTCTTAGTATTGTCGCGTGATGTGAAAAATGATGACAATCTTTTTATCGTGCTGAGCAGGGAGAATTTTTCATCCTATCATAAAAACATGGCCAATATTCCCAGATATCTGAACAAGTACTTTCAGTCGAATAGTTTTATTCTTATATTTCCTGTGCAACTGGATGTTACGGGCGCCCATTCCTATAACCTTAACAATCCTTCGATGTTGGAGCCAATTGAAAAGCTAGATGAAATAGGAAGAACAATTGCCAGGTTGTTTAAAAAGAAATGAATCTTTTTTGCCGGTTTGTTGTTTGGATTGAAAAGTTTATATTTATCTCAGCAACCTGCTGAAACATTGATTTGGCAGGAAAATGAATTATAATCTGGAATGGCAAAAAAAAATAAACTAAAAAAAGAACTTGGGCTGTTTGATGTTTTTACCATCAGTACCGGAGCAATGTTTAGTTCAGGATTCTTTTTGCTTCCCGGTTTGGCCTCTCAGTACACCGGTCCTTCTGTATTTGTGGCTTACCTGGTTTCAGGTTTGCTGATTATGCCGGCTCTTTTTAGCATTGCCGAGATTTCTACTGCTCTTCCCCGGTCGGGGGGTGCCTATTTTTTTCTCGATCGCAGTCTTGGCCCGCTGATGGGCACCATTGGAGGGTTGGGTACTTATTTCGCCCTGATGTTTAAAACCGCCTTTGCCATTATTGGGATCGGGGCTTATGCTGCTATTTTCTGGGAAGTGCCTGTTAAAATAATCGCCATTATGGCTACCCTGTTTTTTATGGTGCTGAACCTTATTGGCGCTAAAAAATCATCCGGCCTGCAGAACTTTTTCGTTACTTTTCTTTTAATTGTGCTGGGCGCATTCATTGCCGACGGATTGTACAATATTTTCTTTACCGACAGGATAGATATCCCTAAGGTTAATGAGAACTTCCAGCCCTTCTTTACCGATGGTTTTGAGGGAGTTATTATAACCGCAGGATTTGTTTTTGTCTCTTATCTCGGGCTTACACAGATATCCTCTGTTGCTGAAGAAATTAAGAATCCTGAACGCAATATCCCACTGGGCATGCTGTTGTCGCTTGTTGTTACAGGGCTGGTTTATTTTCTGGGGGTTTTTATTATGGTCGCTATTATTGATCCGGCGGAATTTGGGAACGATTTGGCGCCTGCTGCTACAGCGGTCACTAAACTTTTCACATGGCTTCCCGGCAATGTGGGGGCCTATCTTATGACCGGAGCTGCCATGGCGGCCTTTGCTTCGACAGGTAATGCAGGTATGCTGGCCTCCTCTCGCTATCCGTTTGCGATGGGGCGCGATAAACTCTTTCCTCCCGGATTCTCAAAGGTAGGGAAAAAAGGCACCCCTGTACAGGCTATTTTCCTTACTGCAGGCTTTATCCTGCTGTTCATTCTGGTGCTTTCCGAAGAAGGAATTGCTAAACTGGCCTCTACCTTCCAGCTGTTAATATTTATGCTGATCAATTTTTCAGTTATTGTTTTCAGAAACAGCCGCATAGAAGCATATGACCCGGGCTATAGATCCCCCCTCTATCCATATATGCAAATTGCCGGTATTATAATTTCATTTGTGCTTATAGCCTATATGGGGTGGATGGCCATTTTGTTTACTGCAGCCATTGTTTTAATGGGGGTTTTGTGGTACCAGTATTATGCAAGGTTGAAGGTGAAGCGTGAAGGAGCCATTTTCCACTGGTTTGCCTTATTGGGTAAGTACCAATATTCTGAGCTTGAAAACGAGTTTATGAGTATCATCAAGGAGAAGGGGCTTCGCCAGGGTGATCCTTTCGATCAAACCATTATAAGGGCACGCATTACGCATGCCGATGATACCGATTTTGAACACATTGTGAAGTATGCCTCCGGAATTTTTTCTGCAGAAATGCATGTTAAAAAAGAAATGCTGATGAATGAATTCCTTACCATTTCGGCCATCGAGCCGGAGCTGGTAATTCCTGAAGTTTCAGTACTTTTTGCAAAAGATGAAAATATTGATCATCCATCGCTTCACATCATCCTGTCGGAAAAGGGAATAAACAAACCTGTGGAGAAAAAGGGAATTACTTCGGAAGATGAAATACGCATTTTTTTCTTTTTGGTAAGCCCTGCGCGGGAACCACGACAACAATTGCGCATGCTTTCGCGCCTTGTCGATATTATTGAGCGGGAGAATTTTGTGAATGAGATGTTAAGTCTGAAAAACCACCGGCAAATAAAAGAGTACCTGCTTCACAATGAAAGGTACATAAGTATACAACTTCTTCCCGGAACGGTGCAGGCAGAAATGATCGACAAACAACTGAAAGAAATTAAATATCCTTCCGATGTGTTGGTGGCGCTGGTTGAACGAAATTCGGTGACCTTTGCTCCCAATGGAAACACGCGCCTTCTGGAGGGTGATGTGCTTACAATTATAGGTGAACCTAAATCAATAGCACATCTGTTCGACAAGTACATGCAGGTGTAAAGAGGACGATGAGCAATTAAACCTAATTTTTGCGCAGCATTTAAACTTTTGGGTATTGGAAATATCTAAATGTTTATACAGCAGGAATAATTAGAATTAATAATTAAAGAAAATGAATGTTATGGCACACACACAGGATTCAATAAAGGGTTTTTTAATTGCCGGATTTTTAATTGTAGTTTTTAGTTTATCGGGGTTTACTCAAAATTCAACTGACAATGCGGAATTGGATAAAAAGGTAAAGGCATTTCTTGAAAACAGCAGCTATTCCTGGAGAGAGATGAATGTTCCCGGGTCTGATGGTCAGCTTCTGTTTGATTTGATAATCAGGAACGGGTATAAAGATGCTCTGGAAATAGGCACATCAACGGGTCATTCCGGCATATGGATGGCCTGGGCGCTTAGTAAAACGGGTGGAAAATTAATTACCATTGAAATTGATGAACGCAGGCACAATGAAGCATTGGAAAATTTCAAAGCGGCCGGTGTTTCAGATTTTGTTGATGCTCGGCTTGCCAATGCGCACGATTTGGTGCCGGAGCTGCAAGGCCCGTTTGACTTTGTTTTCAGTGATGCCGACAAAGGCTGGTATAAAAATTACTTTATGGAACTTGCTCCCAAACTAAAAAAGAATGGTTGCTATGTGACCCATAATGTTTATCAGGGCCGGAGGCAGCGCTCAAATGCCGGTTATGCTGAATACCTTGAGTCGAGGGACGATTTCAAAACTACTTACGATGATTCAGGAAGTGGAATGGCAATCAGTTATAAAACCCGGGAATAATCCGGAGTAAAACGGGCAGGAGGCAAGTTATGAGAGTTTAAGCCGGTTCATAAATAATTTTATACATTTGCCTGTGACTTCATTTATTTATGGACAGAAATAAAACATCAAAGCCAAAGAGGCTGAAAAAGAGGATATTCCGCTCATGGATTACTTCAGCAGTGAGTATATCGCTGGTCCTGTTGATGCTGGGAACCTTGCTTCTGGTTCTGGTTAACGCCGGCCGACTTTCTGATTATGTGCGCGAGCAGATTGGTTTTACCCTTGTGCTTAAGGATAACCTGAAAGAGGCGGACGTTGCCCGGCTTGAGAAAGTTTTGGCTGCATCCAGTTACATTAAATCAACACGTTACATCGATAAAGAAACGGCAGCACAGGAACTGACCCGTGAATTAGGAGAGGATTTTGTAGGATTTTTAGGCTATAACCCGCTGTTTGCCTCTGTCGATGTCAAGCTTTATGCACCTTATACCAATACCGACAGTCTTTTAATAATCGAGAAGGAATTCCTGGAGTACCCCCAGGTGAAAGAGGTTTATTATCAGAAAGACCTATTAGGGGTTGTTAATGATAATGTTCAAAAAATAAGTCTGATTCTGATGATTGTGAGTGCACTGACCGGGTTTATATTCGTTTCTCTTATAAACAATACCATACGTCTGTCAATTTATTCCGAGCGATTTACCATTAACACCATGCAACTGGTAGGAGCTGCCCGTTCATTCATTTTGAAACCCTTCCTGATACGGGCAATGACGTTGGGCATATTGGGAGCACTGATTGCCAATGCCGTTTTGATAGTCTCCATGTACACCTTCCGAAACGAGATGGAAGGGATTATTTATCCCGCCGGTTTTTGGGTGCTGGGACCTGTGTTGCTTATTGTAGTTGTGATGGGCATTGTTATTTCCTTTGCATCAACCTGGTTTGCTGTAAACAAATTCCTGAAGATGAAATTTGATGAATTGTTTTATTGACTATCTTTGGCAGGTTGTTTTAAAAAATCACGGCGGATGTTCTCTGTTTAAAAAGTACTGGTGTTCTTTTTACAAGGAGGATTATTAAAAGTAACTGATAAGATGAAGAAAGGAAAAGAAATAAAAGATAAATCGATAATTGAATCAGGATTCGCATTGGGTAAAGAAAACTACAGATTAATGGCCATTGGTTTTGGAATTATTGTCGTTGGATTCATTTTAATGATCGGCGGAGGCAGTGACGACCCCAATGTTTTTGATCCCAGTATTTTCAGTTTCCGGCGTATAACACTTGCTCCTCTGGTTCTTCTTTTTGGCTTTATTTTTGAAATTTATGCCATAATGAAAAAGCCTAAAAACAGCAACTAACAGTAATTTTTTTGTATGAACGAAATTCAAGCGCTTATCCTTGGTTTACTCCAGGGGCTTACTGAATTTTTGCCGGTGAGTTCAAGTGGCCACCTGGAGATAGGTCATGCTTTGCTTGGCATAAAAACCGAAAGTAACCTGCTGTTTGCTGTTGTGGTTCATGTGGCAACAGTTTTAAGTACCCTTATCGTGTTCCGGAAAGATATTATCATGTTGCTGACCGATTTGCTTGCTTTTCAGTGGAACGAATCGACAAGGTATATTTTCAAGCTTTTATTTTCTTCGATTCCGGTTGTTATACTGGGTTTGTTTTTTGCTGAAGAAATCGAGAAATTCTTTACCGGAAATCTTGTATTGGTTGGGAGCATGCTGCTGGTGACTGCCATCCTGCTGACTTTTGCAGCATTTGTAAAAAAGGGAGGTGAAGAAATCACCTGGGGAAAATCGTTTATCATAGGCCTGGCGCAGGCATTTGCAGTTATGCCCGGTATATCAAGGAGTGGTGCAACCATTGCTGCCGGTCTGCTTCTGAAAACCAAAAAGGAGGAAGTGGCACGTTTTTCATTTCTGATGGTACTGATTCCAATTCTTGGGGCTGCATTTCTTGATATAATGGGTGGAGATTTTTCTGAGGCCCTTTCTGTAGGAGCCCTTCCCCTGGCAATAGGATTTGTTGCAGCTTTTGTTTCCGGATTATTGGCTTGCTCATGGATGATTAGGATTGTAAAGCAGGGGAAATTGATTTATTTTGCAATTTATTGTTTTATTATCGGGTTAATTGCTATCTTTGCAGGCTGATTTGGAATAAAGTTAAATAACTGTATATTAAAGCATTGCGAATGTCTGGCCTAAAAAAAGAGTACGATTTTTTAGGAGGTGAAGTATTGTTGTTCGATAAGGACCTGGATTATACGTCGTTTGATTTGGTGCAGCGGGTGCGAAATACGCTTTGCCGGAAAATGAGTATCAAAAAGATGAAAGTAGGCCATGCCGGCACACTCGATCCGCTGGCAACCGGTTTAATGATCCTTTGCACGGGAAAGTCTACCAAGCTTATTGAATCGTTCCAGGAAAGGGAGAAGGAATATGTGGCCACCTTGAAACTGGGAGCAACCACACCTTCGTATGATTTGGAAACAGAAGAAAACAGTCATAATGATACAGGGCATGTAACCCGCAGCTTGCTGGACTCAGCAGTTAAAAAGTTTTTAGGAGAGACCCAACAGGAACCCCCTGTATTTTCAGCAGTTAAAGTAAAAGGTAAACGGGCATTTGATTATGCGCGTAAAGGAGAGGAAGTAAAACTTCAGTCAAAAAAAATTGTTATACATGAAATTGAAGTCGTTTCTTTCGAGCCACCTTATGCGGTACTGCGTGTTGTATGCAGTAAGGGAACATATATCCGGGCACTGGCCCGTGATATTGGGCTGGAATTGAATTGTGGTGCATATTTAACCGGCTTGCGCCGTACGAGAATTGGTGAATTTAAAGTGGAAGATGCCGTTTCAATTAACTATTTTTTGGATAATGTTGATGCTTATGTAACAAATTGATATATGTTGCGTAAAACGGAATTCTTGGTTGAGCCCATTTTAAAGGAAGTTAAATTAAAAAGTTTATAAAGGTTTATTAATAAAAAAAGCTGTCCATGAAGTTATCAAAGTTCAAGTATGATTTAGATGAGAAGAAAATTGCATTGCACCCGGCCAATAACAGGGATGAATCGAAATTAATGGTTTTGGACAGGTCAAAGCGTACCATTGAACACAAAGTATTCAAAGATATTATTAATTATTTTGACGATGGAGATGTTTTTGTTTTCAACGATACAAAAGTATTTCCGGCCCGGTTGTACGGGAATAAAGAAAAGACAGGTGCTGAAATAGAAGTGTTTCTGCTGCGTGAGCTTAACCGTGAGATGCGGTTGTGGGATGTTTTGGTTGACCCTGCAAGAAAGATTCGTATAGGAAACAAGCTTTATTTTGGCGAAGATGATACCCTGGTAGCAGAAGTAATTGATAACACAACATCAAGGGGCCGTACCCTGAGGTTCTTATTCGACGGGCCATATGATGAATTCAAAAAAACATTGTACAGCCTGGGGCAGACCCCACTTCCGAAATTCATCAATCGCGCTGTGGTGCCTGAGGATAAAGAACGTTACCAGACAATATTTGCCAAACATGAAGGTGCGGTGGCCGCTCCTACTGCAGGTCTGCATTTTAGCCGTGAATTGTTGAAGAGGCTTGAAATTAAAGGTGCCGAATTCGCTTATATTACTTTACACGTTGGGCTGGGGAACTTCAGAAGCGTAGATGTTGAGGACCTCACAAAGCATAAAATGGATTCGGAGCAAATCTGGATTCGGGAAGAAGCATGTGAAAAGGTTAACCATGCCAAAACACTCCGGAAAAACATTTGTGCCGTTGGGACAACCGTTATGCGTACACTTGAAAGTTCAGTGTCGACACAAGGTCATTTAAAACCGTTTGAAGGCTGGACAAATAAATTTCTTTTTCCGCCCTACGATTTTAATGTTGCCAACAGAATGATCACCAACTTTCATTTGCCTTATTCCACATTGCTTATGATGGTTGCTGCTTTCGGTGGATACGATTTTGTTATGGAAGCCTACAATGAGGCCCTTAAATCGGATTACCGGTTTGGTACATACGGCGATGCCATGTTGATTCTTTAACCCATAGATCCTGATTTTTATGAAAATCCTTGCTTTCCTGCTTTTTGCTGCTTTTTCGTTAACCACTGCCGCTCAGCAGCAACAGCAAATCCGTTACATTGAGGTTAGAGGCGCTGCAGAAACAGAGGTTGAACCTGATGAAATGGTTCTTTACATCGGTATCCAGGAATATTGGGAAGAGGAGTTTGAGAAAAAAAAGGAGCCAAAGGATTACAGGACAAAAGTGCCGCTTGAGAAGATTGAGGACGATGTTATTAAGAATCTCCGTAAAGCTGGAATAGAGAAAGACAGTGTACGAGTTGGCAGCATTGGAAATTATTGGAGGGAACAGGGAAAGGAGTTTTTATTCAGCAAACAGCTTGAGGTAAAAATCTCTGACTTTTCAAAGGTAAACCGGCTTGTTTCAATGCTCGATGCAAAAGGAATTAATAGAATGAATATCGGAGGCTTCAGTCATTCCGATATTGAAACCATCAGGAAAAAAGTAAAATCGGATGCACTCCGAAATGCAAAGGAAAAGGCCGCATGGATGCTGGAAAGCCTGGGAGAGGAGTTGGGAGAAGTACTTTTGGTTTCGGAAATAAACGACGGTTTTTCCGGGCCTTTTAAAGCCGAAAGCAGGATGCTCGCTGCAGATGCTTCCTTCGAAAGTATTGAGCAGGTACAGAAAATTACCGTTTCCTACCAGGTTGATGTCCGGTTTCGAATAAAATAAAATTTTATGTCAGATTTCCAGATTAAAAAGTGTCCGATATGCAATAGCACTGATTTTTCTCCTTTTTTAACCACCACCGATTTTTTTGTCTCAGGTGAACAGTTTAATATACTGCATTGCAACGGTTGCGGATTAAAGATTACAGCTAATGCAAAGGACGAAGAGAATATCGGAAGGTACTACCAGTCGGAAGAATACATCTCCCATTCTAATACCGGCAAGGGCGTTGTAAATGTCCTTTACCATATGGTAAGGAAGTATATGCTGGGAAGAAAAAGAAAGTTAGTGGAGAAAGCTGCCGGGAGCATCAAAGGTAATATTCTGGATGTAGGAACCGGAACCGGATACTTTCTGAATGAAATGAAATCACATGGCTGGCGTGTGACAGGTACAGAAAGAAGTTCCGAAGCCCGGGAGTTTTCAAAACAAAAATTTAATCTCAGCTTAAAACCCGATGAGGAGTTGTTCCGCTTAAGCGATCAAAGTTTTGATGTAATTACTTTATGGCACGTATTGGAGCATATCCACCGGATAAGTGAAAATATGGAGGCTTTTTCCCGCTTACTTAAACCGGGTGGAAAATTAATCATTGCCGTTCCAAACCGTACCTCTTTCGATGCAGGAAAGTATAATGAATATTGGGCAGCATGGGATGTGCCCCGGCATCTTTGGCACTTTGCACCAAAAAATATGCGGCTTTTGGCTGAAAAACATGGGTTTGAAGTAAAAAGCATGCACAACATGCCTTTCGATTCGTTTTATGTTTCAATTCTTAGTGAAAAGTATAAAAAATCAAGTCTGCCCTTATTTAAAGGCTTGCTTACAGGAAAATTATCATGGCTCATAAGCCTTACAGGCAAAGGAAGAGCAAGTTCGGTAATTTATGTGCTTGACAAAATCAATTAGTTTTTGCATTTGTTGTATAAGCATTCCATTAGTTCCTGGTTTGCGGAACATCCTGTTTGGGTTTATTCCGGCCGTACTTTTCATGAGCAGATACAAAATCTCCGGCAACAATTGATGCCTCCAGGGATATTTCGCCGGCCAGCACTGTGGCAGCCACTATTTCTGCAAACTTTTTACTCTTTCCTGACCCGTAACATCCGATAAGATCGAGGCATTCATGCTGGGTCGGCAAAGCTACTCCTCCTCCCACTGTGCCAATGACCAGCGAAGGCAGATTGACCGATATGTACAGATCTTCATCAACTGCTTCCAGACTGGTGTAGCCAACACACGACTCACTTATGTTTGCCATGTCCTGGCCACAGGCAAGAAACAATGCAGCTATGGCATTGGCATAATGGCCGTTCGTGCCCAATGTGCCGGCAAGAAAGCCCCCGGTAACCTGTTTGTGGTATATTTTTTCTATCTGTTTTGCTGTTGTGCGAAGGTACCTGGTCAGGATGTTCTTTTTGATTACAACTTCTGCAGAAACTGTTTTCCCTCTGCCCAGAATGCTGTTGATGTGAGCCGGTTTTTTATCAACGGCCATGTTGCTTTCAAGCGAATAACTCACGACCGGGAAATTACTTGTTATGTATTTGCATACTTCAAGTGTAGCTTTGGTGACCATATTCATCCCCATTGCATCGCCAGTCGAAAAATTAAGCCGTAAAAAAACTACCTTGCCCTGTACAAATGCATTGTAACTTAGTAGTTTGCCATTGTTTGTGGTGCTTTGGGCAATTTGTTGCAGCCACACAAACTTTTTTTCTATCCATTCTAAAAATTTCCGTGCCTCGAACAGGTCTTTTAACTCAAAAAATGGAGCCCGTTGAATGCTGTCGCGTGTAATAACTACATTTGCCCCGCCTGAAAGAGTTATTACGCGGGCACCCCGGTGAAAGGAAGAAATAAGTGCGCCTTCAGTAGTACTTAACGGAATGTAGAACTCCCCCTTAGCATGTTCTCCATTTATTTTTAGGGGACCGATAACGCCTATTGGTACCTGGGAAAAGCCAATTAGATTTTCAATATTACCTTTTGTCAGCTGTGGATCGATGTTGCTTTGGGTAAGATTAGTTGCTTCAAAACCACTGTATTTCTGCAGAAATTCAATCCGCTGCCTGATGGCATCTTTCGAGTGATCGTCTTTTCTGTTCTTTGGTAGATTCATTCGGGTTATTTGCTATTGGATTAAACACATATTAATAACTATGTATAACCTGTGATTGTTTAATCCTCCTGATTTTTACAAGCATATCCTTCATTTTGAATATAGAGGATGCCACATATAAATTTAATCATATAATACTTATGCTACAAGACGATTAGGTGAATGGTTTATCTTTTTTGTTAACAAAGCGTAATTCTGTGAAAACTTTCAGCGTTTTAAAAGTTTTCTTCTAATTTTGCCGCCAAATTATGGAAATGGAATTACGGGAAAGAATTATTGGTGAAGCAACAGATCGGTTTTTCAGGTTCGGAATAAGGAACGTAACCATGGATGAAATTGCTGCTTCCCTGGGGGTCTCAAAACGTACGGTATATGAAAATTTTAAGGATAAAACAGAGTTGGTGCATTCTTGTATGGATGAGCTGGCAAGGCAGCAGGATTTGAAGAATGAGCAGGTCGTCTCAGATTCAGGAAGTGTGGTAGAAACAATATTTATTTTGATGCAGGAAGGAATTAAAATCATGAATGCAATTAATCCTGTTTTCTTTTCCGATTTAAGAAAGTTTTACCCCGATATCTGGAAGAGTGTTCATGAAGAGAGCATCAAAACCAATTACAGGATGACTCATAAGTTGCTGAATAAAGGATTGGAAGAGGGTCTCTTCAGGAAAGACATTAATCTGACAATTGTATCAAAACTGTTTCAGGAACAGATGAATCTTATATCAGATGAAAAGATTTTTCCCCGTGAAGAATTTAATCATGCGGAAGTATTTAAAAACCTGGTCATAAGTTTTATGAGGGGGATTTCTACTTCCAGGGGAATTGAAATTATTGATAGCATAATGGAATAATATATAAAACGATTAAAGATATTAAATGAAAGCAGAGCGAAACATGAAAAGAAAACAGGTAATTATATTGTTTTTTGGGATGCTGTTTTTTGGTTCACTGCAGGCACAGGAGAAATTGACTCTTGATTTGGAGGCAGCCAAAAAGCATGCACTTACCTACAACCGTACAATTATTGGCTCGGGGTATGCGGTGGACCAGTCGCAGGAACAGTTGTGGGCTGCCATTGCTGCCGGGTTGCCACAGGTGAATGCAAGTGCCGACTATTCAAATGCAATGGGTGCATCCATTTCAATTCAATTCGACGAAAATGCACCGGCAACAGAAATTCCTATTAAACCTTCCAGCAACTTTAACCTTCAGGTGGGGCAGCTAATCTTCAGCGGAAGCTATATTGTAGGTGTGCAAACAGCCAGGCTGGCGCAGAAACTTTCGGAAAAGAATGTTGAAAAAACCGAACAGGATGTTATAAGCCAGGTGGTGGAAGGTTATCATCTGGTTCTGATTTCCAGGGAATCGCTTGAGATATTAAGAACCAACATGAGTAACCTTGAGGAGATATATAGTAAAACCGAACCGATGGTTAGGGTAGGAATGATGGAGCAGGTAGAGCTTGATCAGTTGTCGGTTCAGGTAAATTCGCTGGCTAATGCAGTGCGTTCGGCTGAAAGGCAACTTCAAATGGCGGAAAACCTGTTGCGTATCCAGTTGGGCGCCACCGCGGAAACTGAGCTGGAACTTACTGACAGCCTCACGGACTTAATTGGTGATGAAATGACAGCTGGGGCAGTTACAGCTTTCGAGCCGGAACAGAATGTTGATTTCCAACTGATGCAAATGCAGGAGGAATTGAATGAAAAGCAGATTGATATGCAGAAGGCTGCTTATCTGCCAACAGTTTCAGGGTTCTATAATTACACCTATAAACTTTTGAAACCGGCGTTCGATACATCTCCTCCACATATTGTAGGGCTTCAGCTAAATATCCCTGTTTTCTCTAGCGGGGAGCGGAGGGCACGTGTAAGAGAGGCAAAGATAGAGCTGCAGGCTACACAGAATACCAAGGCCTTACTTGAAGAGCAACTCGATATTCAACATCGGCAGTTACTGTTTAACCTGAGAAATGCGATTGAGAATTATGAAACTCAGAAAAAGAATGTGCAGGTATCGCGTGATGTGTACCTGAGCCTGAGGCGAAAGTATGAACAGGGAATGATTTCCAGCCTTGAATTATCGACTGCCGACAGCAATTATCTGCAGGCAGAGTCGGAGTATCTTACCTCTATGCTGGAGGTGCTTCAGTCACAAAATGCTTTAAATGCCCTCACCGGAAAAATATTAAACAATTAATACCAGAAACATGAAAATGAAAATTTTAAATCTTTTGGGTGCGGCTTTTGCTGCGGCAGTGCTCGTCTCCTGTACAACAGGCTCCCGGGAAGATCAATCAACCCTGGCCGAGGCGCAGAAGAAAGAAGTGGTGGAGGTAATGGAGCTTGTGCCCCAGACAGTTTCCCGCACAATTGAATATCCTGCCAATCTTGAGGCATATGAGGAAGTTTATCTTGCACCTGCCTCCCCGGGGCGGATAGAAACAATACATGCTGAAGTGGGTGATAGGGTTTCCAAAGGTGCCCAACTGGTTGAAATGGACCGTACACAGTTGCGTCAGGCACAAATACAGCTTAAAAATTTGGAGGCCGATTTCCGGCGCCTCGACACGTTGTCAAAATATGGAAGCATTCCGCAACAACAGTTCGATCAGCTGCAAACACAGCTGGAAGTGGCTAAATCGAATGTGGAATTCCTTCAGGATAATGTTAGCCTGCAGGCTCCCTTTAGCGGAATTGTCACCGGCCGTTATTATGAGTCGGGAGAAATGTATTCCGGAGCACCTAATACTCAGGCTGGAAAAGCAGCTGTCCTTTCGCTGGCGCAAATCGACAGACTGAAAGCAATGGTTGCTTTGTCGGAAAGTCATTTCCCCCAACTAAAGAAGGGAATGGAAACAGTTATTAATGTGGATGTTTACCCGAATCAGACTTTTACAGGCATTGTCGACCGGATTCATCCCAAAATAGATCCCACCAACCGTACTTTTAATGCTGAAGTTTTGATTAAAAACAATGAAAACCTTTTGCGTCCGGGGATGTTTGCCCGCATCAGGTTAGATCTCGATCAGGAAGAAGCAATTCTTTTGCCTTCAATGGCTGTTTTAAAGCTGCAAGGGTCAAATGACCGTTACCTCTTCATTGAAGACAATGGCACAGCCCGGAGAGTTTCGGTAACCGTGGGCAAGCGATACGATGATATGGTGGAAGTTTTCTCCGAAGAGTTAAATCCCGGCGACAGAGTGGTGGTTACCGGACAATCACGTCTGCTCGATGGAGTGCCAATTGAAGTGGTAAGCAAATAAACCGCCATAATTTTAATATTGAAAGTGATATGAGTATATATAAAAGTGCAGTAAATAAACCTATTACTACAATAATGGTGTTTGTTGCCGTTGTGGTAATGGGTATATATTCACTGGTGCAGATTCCTGTAGATCTTTATCCTGAAATGGACCCTCCGTTTGTTTCAATAATGACAACTTATCCGGGAGCAAATGCCAGTGACATTGAAACCAATGTAACACGTACCATTGAAGATGCCCTCAATTCAGTTGATAACCTTAAAGAAATAACCTCAACATCATCCGACAATCTTTCGGTAATAAATCTTGAATTTGAATGGGAAACAAATCTTGATGAGGCGACCAATGATATTCGTGATGTTATTGACCGGATTTACGATTTCTTACCTGAAGGTGCCGAACGTCCGCAAATCTTTAAGTTCAATACCAGTATGATGCCGATAGTTTTCTATGCGGTAACAGCGGGAGAAAGCTATCCGGGACTGGAGAAAATTCTGGATGAAAAGATAATCAATCCGCTGAACCGTGTTGAAGGAATTGGCTCAATCGGATTAATGGGCGCTCCGCGGCGAGTGGTATATGTTGATGCCGACCCGCGACTTCTGGATGCCTATAACCTTACCGTGGAACAGATTGGAAATGCAATTGCCGCAGAAAACATGAATCTTCCTTCAGGCAACATTAAAATGGGAAAGATTGATTATCAGTTACGGGTGCAGGGAGAATTCAGCACCAGCGGGCGCATTGAAAATCTGGTAGTGGGCAATACAGCCGGGAAACCGGTTTATATCAGGGATGTAGCCGTTGTCAGGGACTCCATAAAGGATTTGTCGCTCGATGAAAAGATAAACGGGCAAACCGGCCTTCGTATGTTTGTCATGAAACAGTCAGGTGCCAATACAGTAAAGGTAGCCCGTGAAGTACGTGCAAGTATTGATGAACTTCAGACAGAACTGCCGCCGGATATAAAGATCAACCTGATAATGGATACTTCTGAATTCATTAAAGGTTCGGTAAACAACCTGTCGCAAACCCTGATGTATGCTCTTTTGTTCGTGGTTCTGGTAGTGCTTTTCTTTTTGGGAAGATGGAGGGCAACCTTCATCATTGTTCTTACAATTCCCATCTCATTAATTGTAGCTTTTCTTTACCTGTTTGTTACCGGAAGTTCCATAAATGTTATATCACTGACATCGCTGTCAATAGCTATTGGTATGGTTGTGGATGATGCTATCGTTGTGCTTGAGAACATCACCCGGCACGTGGAACGGGGAGCCACTCCTAGGGAGGCAGCTATTTATGCCACCAATGAGGTATGGTTGGCTGTAGTTATTACTACCCTTGTTGTTGTAGCTGTTTTCTTTCCTTTGACTTTAGTGGGAGGTATGACAGGTGTTATTTTTAATCAGCTGGGCTGGATTGTTACAATAACTGTTGTAACGTCAACACTTGCAGCAATTTCACTTACACCGATGCTTGCTTCTAAGTTTCTAAGGTTACGCAAGCCAAAGAAAAAAGCATCTAAAGTTAGTTATGGAAATACGATTGGGAAAGGGCTGGATGCTTTGGATAATTTTTATGAAAGAACCTTAAGATGGTCGCTACGGCATAAGGCGTTTACCTTGCTTTTTGCGCTGGCTGTATTTGTGGGTTCGTTGTTCCTTTTGAAATTCATCCATACCGATTTTATGCCCGAATCGGATGAAAGCAGCATACAGGCTGAGATTGAGTTGCAAACCGGAACAAGGGTAGAGGAAACCATTAAAACCACCCGTTACCTTGAAGATGTAATAAGGGAAAAGTTTCCCGAAGTGCAGGTGATGGCAGCATCATCAGGTTCAGACGATGAGGGAGGATTGTTCTCTTTGTTTACAACTACCGGCTCTAACATGATAAATTTCATGATGCGCCTTTCTGATGTTGAAGACAGGGAGCGTTCGGTATGGGATATTGCTGAAGAATTGCGCGAAGAAATAGCGGCATTGCCTGAAGTTATTAACTTTAGTGTTTCAACTTCAAATCAGGGAATGGGAGGAACAACCAATACAGTTGATGTGGAAATTTACGGTTACGACTTTAATCAGACCAATGTTTTGGCTGAAGAGGTTCGCAGAAGGCTGGAAACAATCCCCGGAGCCATCGATGTTCAGGTGAGTCGCAAAAAGGATAAACCCGAACTTCAATTTTCTCTTGATCGCGACAAGCTGGCACTGCACGGGCTTACAACTGCGCAAGTGTCAACAACCATCAGGAACAGGATTAGCGGAATGATTGCTTCGCAATATAAAGAAGAAGGTGAAGAGTACGATATCCGCATCCGTTTGAAGGAAGAATTCAGGAATTCATTGACCGACTTGCAAGAGCTGAGCATTGTTACCCCGACCGGAGGACGTATTAAGGTTAAAGAATTGGGTGAGGTAAATGAATACTGGTCGCCACCAAACATCGAGCATAAACGCAGGGAACGTGTTGTAACAGTTTCTGCAAAACCCGACCGTATTGCACTGGGAGAGTTGGCATCCAGAATAGATGAGGAGCTGGAAGGACTGGATATACCGCAGGAAACATTGCTGAATGTAGGTGGAGCATATGAAGACCAGCAGGAGTCATTTATGGACCTTGGATTGCTGATGGTAATAAGTTTAATCCTGGTATTTATTGTAATGGCCTCGCAATTTGAATCCTTTACAATGCCTTTTGTTATCATGTTCTCCATTCCGTTTGCCTTTACAGGAGTGCTTGTGGCGCTGTATATAACCGGAACTACCTTAAGTCTGGTTGCAGCGCTTGGTGCAGTGTTGTTGATTGGTATTGTAGTTAAAAATGGTATTGTGCTCATCGATTTTACAAACCTTATGCGCGATCGCGGGCTGGAGTTAAATGAAGCCATTGCTGTGTCGGGGAAATCACGTCTTCGCCCGGTGTTAATGACCGCTGCAACTACCATTCTCGGAATGCTGCCGCTTGCATTAAGCACAGGCGAAGGTGCAGAACTGTGGCGTCCAATGGGAATAACCGTAATCGGAGGGTTGGTGTTTTCAACTCTGGTCACCATGGTGGTTGTTCCTGTTATGTATGGCTTGCTGGCTCATCATGGTGAGAGAAATAAGAAGCAAGAAGTAGAAAAACAATTCCGTTTTATCGAGTAAACAGAGAAAGATGAAAGCAGTAATGATAATATTCAATCAGGCAAATAGCGAACGTGTAGAATACATGTTCGATAAATTGGGAATAAGAGGTTACACGTGGTTCAACGATGTCAAGGGCAGGGGAAGCAAAACGGGAGAGCCTCGAATGGGCACTCACACGTGGCCCGAAATGAACTCATCGGCTATTGCCATTATTCCTGATGAGGTTGTTGAGGGGTTGCTCAGCGCCATAAAAAAGCTGGACGAGATAAATGAAGAAGTTGGGGTAAGGGCTTTTGTCTGGAATGTCGAAAAGACCGTTTAGCCGGTTTTGATAAGTAATGGGAATGCAGAAAACAGCTGCTCAAAGGCTCTGCATTCCCGTTATCCGGTTGTAAATAAGTAAAGAAATAGTTATGCATATTTTTCAACCTTAGGCTGTTAGTTAATGTTTGTTGGTGCAGGTCACAAAACAACGCTGTTTTGGTTATATTTGTGCCAAAATTCAGGGAAAAATGACTCCGAATTACGATGAAGGAACAATAAAGACGCTCGATTGGCAGGAACATATTCGAAAGCGTCCGGGGATGTATATTGGAAAGTTGGGCGATGGAACTGCTGCCGACGACGGGATTTATGTGTTACTAAAAGAAGTAATGGATAACTCAGTCGATGAGTTCATGATGGGTAACGGAAAAAAGGTTACCATTAAAATTGAAGAAGACAAGGTGGCTATTAGGGATTTTGGTCGCGGCATACCACTGGGAAAACTTGTGGATGTGGCAAGTAAAATGAATACCGGTGCCAAGTACGATTCCAAGGTTTTTAAAAAGTCGGTGGGGCTGAATGGTGTTGGGATAAAAGCTGTTAATGCTTTATCTTCCAAATTCACCATACGTTCAGTTCGCGAAGGTGTTGCCAAGGAGGTGGAATTCCAGCAGGGTATTAAAACTACAGAAAAAGATCTGCAAAACCTGGATGAACCCAACGGTACATTGGTTGTATTCGAACCCGACAGGGATGTTTTCAGAAACTTTCGGTACATAAGCGATTATGTAGTGAATATGGTGAAGAATTATACCTTTCTGAATGCGGGGCTAACCATCGAATATAACGGGCAACGGTTTTATTCCAGGAATGGCCTTCGCGATTTGCTGGAGGAAAATGTTGATGATGATCCTTTATATCCCATCATCCATCTGAAGGGTGAAGATATTGAAATTGCCATTACTCACGGTAACCGCTACGGCGAGGATTACTATTCGTTTGTAAACGGACAGCATACAACTCAGGGTGGTACCCATTTGCAGGCTTTTCGTGAAGTGTATGTAAAAACCATCCGCGATTTCTATAAAAAAGATTTTGACCCCTCAGATATCAGGGCCTCAATTGTTGCAGCTGTAAGTATAAAGGTCGAAGAGCCTGTTTTTGAGTCGCAAACAAAAACTAAACTGGGTTCAAGAGACATAGGTCCTAATGGACCTTCGGTGCGGGCTCATGTGGGGAACTTCCTGCAGAAGGAACTGGATAATTACCTGCACAAACATCCTGATACTGCTGAAACGCTGCTTAGAAGAATTACCGAATCGGAACGTGAAAGGAAAGCCATATCAGGAATAAAAAAGTTAGCCAAACAAAGGGCAAAGAAAGTAAACCTGCACAATAAGAAGCTGCGCGATTGCCGTGTTCATTTTAACGATAATCATGAAAAGGCTGATGAAACGTGCATATTTATAACCGAGGGCGATTCTGCAAGCGGCTCCATTACCAAATCGCGGGATGTGAACACCCAGGCGGTATTTAGTTTGAAAGGAAAGCCCCTGAATACTTTTGGGTTAACCAAAAAGGTGGTGTACGAAAATGAGGAGTTTAACCTGCTTCAGGCTGCCCTTAATATTGAAGAAAGCCTGGAAGATTTGCGTTACAGTAAAATCATAATAGCTACCGATGCCGATGTTGACGGTATGCATATCCGTTTGCTCCTGATTACTTTCTTCCTGCAATTCTTTCCTGATCTGATTCGTAAAGGGCACCTGTATATTCTGCAGACACCATTGTTCAGGGTCAGGAATAAGCAGAAAACTTATTATTGCTATTCTGATGAGGAACGAAGGGATGCCATCAACAAACTGAAAGGTAAACCCGAAATCACCCGGTTTAAGGGACTGGGGGAAATCTCACCCGATGAATTCAAGAATTTTATTTCAGGCGACATCCGGCTCGACCCGGTAATCATGAAAAAGCATGAGTCAGTTTCACAGATGCTTGAATTCTATATGGGGAAAAATACACCCGAACGGCAGGATTTTATTATCGACAATCTCTACGTGGAGAAAGATGAAGTTGCCTGATTCCAGAGGTTGTTGGTGATGTAAGAATGGGGTTAAATTAACTATCCGATTGGATTGAAGCGTAATTCAAAAAAATGTCAGAAGAGTTGGAAAATAATGAACCCGGAAATGAACAACCGGAAAAAAGTACAGATGGTTTAAAAGAGGAAATCATTTATTTGCCGGGAATGTACCGCAACTGGTTTCTCGATTATGCCTCTTATGTAATCCTTGAAAGGGCAGTGCCTTATGTAAACGACGGATTAAAACCCGTACAGCGCCGTATTATGCATGCCATGCGTGAAATGGACGATGGACGTTACAACAAGGTTGCCAACGTCATTGGGCAAACCATGCAGTACCATCCGCATGGAGATGCTTCAATAGGGGATGCCATCGTGCAGCTGGGGCAAAAAGACCTGCTCATCGACACACAGGGAAACTGGGGGAATGTGCTTACAGGCGACGGTTCTGCCGCTCCCCGTTACATCGAGGCCCGGCTCTCTAAATTTGCCCTGGAGGTGCTGTTTAACCCAAAAACTACCGAATGGAAACTTTCATACGACGGACGTAAAAAGGAACCGGTTACCCTGCCTGCCAAATTCCCGCTACTGCTTGCCCAGGGGGTTGATGGTATTGCAGTGGGGCTTGCCTCAAAAATCTTTCCTCATAATTTCAATGAATTAATCGATGCATCTGTTGCCTACCTGAGAGGTGAAACCTTTGAATTGTTTCCCGATTTCCCCACTGGAGGCATGGTCGACTGCACCCGGTACAATGATGGTCTGCGCGGCGGAGCAGTGAAAATACGGGCCAAAATAGAAAAACGCGACAGTAAAACGTTGGCCATTACTGAAATCCCTTTTGGGAAAAACACAACGTCACTCATTGAAACCATTATAAAGGCAAACGAAAAAGGCAAAATAAAAATTAAGAAAATAGACGATAATACCGCAGCCGAAGTGGAAATACTTGTTCACCTGGCGCCGGGAGTGTCGTCCGATAAAACCATCGATGCCCTTTATGCCTTTACCGATTGCGAGGTTTCCCTGTCTCCAAATGCCTGCATTATTGAGGGAGATAAGCCGCATTTTATCGGGGTTGCTGAAATCCTGAAACGTTCTGTCGACAGTACTCTTCAACTCCTTAAACTGGAACTTGAAATACGTAAAGGAGAACTGGAGGAAGCCTGGCATTTTTCTTCACTCGAGAAAATATTCATCGAGGAAAGAATGTATAAGGATAAGGAATTTGAAGAGTCGGAAAATATGGATGAGGCCATAATGCATATCGACAGGCGCCTTGAACCCTGGAAGCCAACCTTCAGGAGAGAAATAAACCGCGATGATATTCTGAAGCTGATGGAAATCCGTATGGCCCGTATTCTTAAATTCAATACCGACAAAGCCAACGAGAATATACTGGCCATTGAAGAAGAGATTGAGGAGATACTTAACAAAATTGAAAACATTGTTGATTACACCATTCAATGGTATTGCCATCTTAAGGATAAATACGGAAAAGGACGCGAAAGAAAAACTGAAATCCGTAACTTCGAAAATATTGTTGCCACCAAGGTGGTGGTGAAAAACGAAAAACTATATGTCGATCGGAAGGAAGGCTTTATTGGCATGAGTCTCAGGAAAGCAGAATACATATGCGACTGCTCCGATATCGACGATATCATTGTGTTCCGCCGTGATGGAACTTACTTTATATCAAAAGTATCCGATAAGGCATTTATCGGAAAAAATCCGCTTTACATTGCCGTTTTCCGTAAAAACGATAAGCGGACCATCTATAATGTGGTTTACCGCGATGGGAAAACCGGGTATTCTTATATGAAGCGTTTTGCAGTGACTGGCGTTACGCGCGATAAGGAATATGATGTGACTCAAGGTACCAACGGCTCAAGAATAACCTATTTCTCTGCCAATCCTAACGGTGAGGCTGAAGTGTTGAAGATTTTGCTCAAGCCAAAACCACGAATTAAAAAACTGGCTTTTGAGGTTGACATGGGTGAGCTTGCCATTAAAGGGCGGCAGTCGATGGGAAATATTCTCACTAAGCACGAGGTACATAAAATCGCGCTTAAGGAAAAGGGAATCTCAACCCTGGGAGGCCGGAAAATATGGTTCGATGAAGATGTCTTGCGTTTGAATGCCGATAACAGGGGCAAATATCTCGGTGAATTTTCAGGTGAAGATAAAATTCTGGCAATCTATAAAAGCGGAGAATATGAACTGTACTCTTTCGATTTAAGCAACCATTTCGATGCCGATATTCTTGCCATTGAAAAATTTAACAGCCATAAGATTCTTTCGGTTGTATATTTCGATGCCGAACAACAATTTTATTACCTGAAGCGATTCGAAATGGAGGAAATCGAAGGAAAGCGGATACGGTTTGTCGGAGAGCATCCTGATAATAAACTGGTTAGTATCACGTGGGTTCATTTCCCTCGCCTGGAGATTGAATTTGGAGGAAAACATGCCGAACGGGAAAATGAAATAATCGAAGTGGCAGAGTTCATAGGTGTTAAATCATGGAAGGCAAAAGGGAAACGGCTGTCGAATTACAGCATCGAAAATGTTAAGGAGATTGAGCCTGTTATAAAGGATGAAGATGACAAGCCTGCCACAGAAGATGAAGAAGAACCAAATGCAAACAGTGGGTCTGATGATGTTCCTTTTGAAATAAAGAGACCCGGTAAGGAAGAAGATCCAAACCAGATGTCACTTTTTTAAAGAGAGGGCAGTACCAGTGTACTTTTTTATTTGTTTGTACCGAAAATACATGTTATGAGGATTTACCTTACAGGATACATGGGATGCGGAAAATCAACATTGGGACGCAGACTTGCGCGGCATGCCGGATTGCAGTTCATCGATATGGATGACTATATTGAAGAGCGAAATTGTAAAACCGTTCCACAACTTTTTGCTGAAGAAGGTGAAGCCGGGTTTCGTAAAAAAGAACGCAAAGCGCTGGAAGAACTTTCCGATTTCACTGATGTTGTTATAGCTACCGGCGGTGGAGCACCCTGTTTCTTTGATAACATGGACTTAATGAACCGCACCGGCACAACAATTTTTATGAATATTGACCCCGGTCTGCTTGCAAATCGCCTGCTGAAATCAAAAACAGAGCGACCGCTTATAAAAGGTAAATCAAAGCAAGAACTTGTGCAGTTTATTGCAGAGACTCTCGAAAAAAGAAATCCGTATTATGAGAAGGCAAAATACCAGATTACAAAGCCTGATGTTGACTTAGACGAGCTACTGAAGAAGATAAATACTTAATCCCCGGCATAAATTCCGGGTTTATAACATCAGCATTTATAATGGTGTTCAGCAATAACCCAACCTCTTTCACTATAACTTCCTCTCTTGTAATCTCTATCTGTAATCATGAGCATCCTCAGGATCAATCATCCGCTATTACCCCCAACCAGAGAGATTGTGTTACTAAACCCGGCATTTAAGAGGAGGGTTAAGTATTGGTTTGCATCACAAAAAAAGCCATTTGAACTTTATGCATTCAAATGGCTTTTTTCGTAAATGTCATGTACAGCTAGTTTGTGGTATCTCCCTCAGCCGGTGCAGGAGTTTGATCGTCTACATCGGGAACATTTGTCGGGAAATTCGGAACCTGCGACGGGTCAACAGCATTCTCTATCTGGTCCTGAACCCTTGACCGTTCCTGAAGCACTCCCTGGCGGGGAATGAATGCCGATCCCATAATCGACAGCACCAACAAGGCTCCGGCCAGTACCCAGGTCGCTTTTTCAAGGAAATCAGTGGTTTTCCTGACTCCCATAATCTGGTTCGACGATTGAAAATTGCTGGCCAAACCTCCGCCTTTTGAATTTTGAACAAGTACTATAAGTACCAGTAAAATACAGACGATAAATATCAAAACAGTGATTAACGTGTACATCTCAAAACAGTTAAATATTTTTTAATTTCTCTATCTCTTTAATTCGGGTTGCAAAGTAACTATTTTTTTCCGGATATTTCAAGCTTAATTTTTTAAAAGCATTCAGTGCTTTATCGTATTTTTTTTGCCCCACATAAATATTTGCCAGTGTTTCGGTTACCATCTCATCACTCTCAGTAATTGAACGGGCAATAATATCATGTTCGGGGGCTGTCGACTGCTCCTCCGAAGGCTGCTTGTTGAGCTTTAACGAACCTTGCGGAACAGACAGAAATCTATCAATAAGAGAGCCACCCGAAGGTGCAGATTCCGGCTTTCCAAGCTGATATTCACTGCCTGCATTTATTGTCTTATCCATTGCTGACATCGAACCTTCAGGATTATGTTTAGCATGCAGAAAACGGTAAAGCTGCTTTCGGTCGGGAAGGAGAGGCGCTGCTTTTTTCAATGCGGCATCAAACTCCGGATCATTCAAAACCTTGAGGTTTCGAAGGTAAAGCAACCAGGCGGCATGAAAGTGCGGGAAAGCCTCAGTAAGTTTTTTTAAACCCACCAGGGTATCACGATTTAATTGTGCTGGGTTTTGGGCCAGTTTATAGAATCTTCCTTTCTCCATTGTTACCAGTTGGCAAGTGTGGCATTAAAAATATCTTCAGTAAGTTTGGAAATTATTTCCGGAACAAGTCCATCTTCAACAGCAGTTAATGTTTGCGATCCGTCGAAATCTTCGAAAGCTGAAAATGAACGGTCAATGCTTTGATCCGGGTCAATACTGTTGGTGTATTTCACCCTTACGGTTATTGTTAACCGGCTAAGCGCTGCCAAATCATCTTTTTGAACCGCCATTGGCCGCACGTCATAACCTGTAATTTGTCCTTCAAAAATCAGATCGCCGTCTTCAGCAAGCTCATTCAGCGAGGTTTGTCGTTGCAATTTCTCGCGAAGTTCTTCAGTAAACGATTGACTAAGGGTTGGGTTTACCAGCCTGGCCCGGTTTGGGAAATAATAAACCGAGAATGTTTTTACAGCCGGTGAAATGTTAGCGCCGGTAAATGAATAACCTACCTTGCAGGAGTTGAAAATTCCCGTTGTTAAAAGCGCTGTCAGAAATATAATAAGAGACTTTTTTAGCATTTGTCAACCTTTAATATTGTGTTCTTTAATTTTACGGTAAAGGGTTCTTTCTGAAATGCCCAATTCGTTGGCAGCATGCTTCCGTTTACCGTGGTGCTTCTCCAAAGCTTTTGTTATCAGTTCAATTTCTTTGTCTTCAAGCGACAATGATTCCTCCACCAGTTCTTCTGTATCCTGAATGTTTTTTCGATCAAATTCTTTAAAATGAACCGGTTTTGGCAGCTTTTCAGCAACCGGCAAATTTGTCTCTTCTCCCTCGTACAGGTTTTGGATTATTCGTTCCTGGTCGCCTGAAAATTGGTAATCGCGGTTTTCCATGATATGCATCACCAACTTTTTAAGGTCATTCATATCCCGCTTCATTTCAAAGAGGATTTTATATAAAATTTCACGTTCGTTTGAAAAGCTTTTTTCTTCCGGATGATTAAGCAGTGCAGGCAGGTTTTTTGATGAAATGTTAGGCAGGTACTGCTGCAACTTTTCGGCTGAAATATCTCTGTTTTGTTCAATTATTGATATTTGCTCGGTAATATTTTTCAGTTGCCTGACATTTCCGGGCCACCTGTAGTTTTCCAGTAAAATCCGTGCATTGTCATCAAGATGTAATGCCGGCATCTGGTATTTTTCAGCAAAATCGCGGGCAAATTTCCTAAACAGCAGATGAATGTCTTCCGGTCGCTGGCGCAGGGGAACCATATAAATAGGTACCGTATTCAACCGGTAAAATAAGTCTTCCCTGAATTTTCCCTCATCTATGGCTTTGGGTATATCGAGGTTTGTTGCTGCAATTACCCTGACGTTAGTTTTTAATACTTTTGAAGAACCAACCCTGAGAAATTCACCGGTTTCAAGAACCCGCAGCAGGCGTACCTGTGTCGAAAGCGGCAATTCGCCAATTTCATCCAAAAAAATAGTCCCTTCGTCGGCTTCCTGAAAATAGCCTTTTCTGTCGGAAAGAGCCCCTGTGAAGGAGCCTTTTTCATGTCCGAACAACTCCGAATCGATGGTGCCTTCAGGTATGGCGCCACAGTTTACCGCTACATACCTGCCGTGCTTACGGCTCGAAAACTGATGAATAATTTGAGGAAATACCTCTTTCCCCGTTCCACTTTCTCCGGTAATTAATACCGAAAGATCGGTAGGCGCAACCTGCACGGCAATTTCAATAGCTCTGTGGAGGGCGGGTGAATTTCCTATAATTTCAAATCGTTGTTTTATATCCTGAATATCCATTTCGATTGTTCTTTCACCTGTTGATTCATTTACTCAGGCCGTTATTTGTAAAACAGGCACCTGCAGATTTATGTGCGAAAATAAACATGCCTAACTTGTTTCAGGCATCAAATTTACATATTTTCGCTGGCAATGTTCTACTTGGTTTTTTGTTTAACCTTTTTTATTTTTTTTGTGTTAATTTTTTAATCCTGAATCCTGTCCATTCTCATAATAATTATCTTTACAAAATTATATGCAGCACTTAATTAGATGAAGTTTATAGTTTTAATACCCGCACGTTACCAGTCAACCCGTTTTCCTGGCAAACCACTGGCTTTGCTAGGTGGAAAGCCTGTTATCCGGTGGGTTTATGAAAATTCGGCACGGGCAATTGAAAATGTATGGGTAGCAACCGATGATGAACGGATCTATAATGCAGTGGAAGAATTCGGGGGGAAGGCCATATATACCCGATCAAATCATAAAAGCGGGACCGACCGTTGTGCCGAAGCAGCAGTTTTACTGGAGCACGATGTTGATTTTGATGCCGTGGTAAACGTGCAGGGAGATGAACCTTTTGTGCGGGCCGAACAAATTAAACAACTTGTTTCGTGCTTTGATGATGATACAAATATTGCTACATTGGTCCGCGAAATAGACGACACCGATGAACTGTTTAATCCAAACCGCCCCAAAGTGGTGCTCGACAACAAAAACAATGCGCTGTATTTTAGCCGTTCGCCAGTGCCGCATGTAAGAGGAGAAAAAGAGGGGAACTGGCATTCGTACCACCAGTTTTGGTCGCACGTGGGCATGTATGCCTATAGGAAAAATGTATTACAGGAGATAACCCGCCTTGCCCCGGGTAAACTGGAGAAAGCCGAAGCCCTTGAGCAATTGAGATGGCTTGAAAACGGTTATTCTATAAAAACGGCTGTAACATCTTTTCAAAGTATCGGAATCGATACTCCTGCCGATTTGCAGGCAGCCGAATTGCTGCTTAAATAAAAGGCATATTATTTGCTTGTTGTTAGTGAAAATTGTAACTTAAGATTCATGAAAAAAACTTTACTTATTGTCATATTTTCATTGTTTATAATTACCTCATTTGCAGGAGTGCCCGGTTATTTTGCAGGGCTGCAGGACGGTGTTGCCAAAATTGATTCAAGTCAGAATGAATTGAAGATATACCCAAATCCTGCAGAAACCGGCAGAGTAACACTGGAAATGAATTCCGGAGAGATTGCTGAAGTCCGACTTATCAATATTGCAGGAAAGGAAGTCGTTTCGCGGAAGATGGATTTTGGCACTACTAAATATATTCTTACCCTTGAGGAAATTCCCAGTGGAATATATTTTGTCAGAGTAAAATCAGTTGATAACAAAAGTATCGTTAAAAAACTGGTGGTTTCTTCTCTCTGAGTGAAACAATACTCAATCAGTGACATTTCATTATTCAGGCTGTTGTTGAACACCAATCCTTCAATTTTGAATTATTAATTCATGATTTTATTGAGGCAGCGCTAATTGCTGATGCCAGTAATTTACTGCATGGCTGGTTAAATGTCCGATAACAGCATTGTTCCCGCCTGAAAAATAGGTTAACATTAGTATCAGCACCAGGGCAGTGCCCTGGCTGTTTGCTTATGAAATAATAATTAGTTTTTTTCTAAAGCCTGATGTTTTTCTCACTTTTTTCCAATCATCCGCCAAATCTTTCTTTTGCCTCTTCCAATATTACAATTGTTGCCGTCGCCCCGCACCTGCTGCAACCTGCTTGCTGCACTTCCAGAAGTCCGTCAAGCGTGCGTACACCTCCGGCAGCTTTCACTTTTACACCCGGTCCCACGCTGCTTTTCATGAGTTTAAGATTGGGAATGGTTGCACCGGTATAAGCATATTTCCCATCCGCACCTTTTACAAAACCAAACCCGGAAGAGGTTTTTACATAATCGGCGCCCACTTTGGTGCAGATCTCACACAGTTTAATGATATCCTCATTTTTGTTTACGTAGTCGGTTTCAAAAATCACCTTTACTATGGCGTTGTTCCGGTGGCAGGTTTGGGTAATTGCATTAATCTCCTCCTCTATATAATGCCAGTCACCCTGGAGTGCCTTTCCGATATTTATGACCATGTCAATTTCCACCGCACCGTCATTACAGGCTGTTTCGGTTTCAAATACTTTTACTTCAATGGCCGAATTACCTGCCGGAAAACCTATTACGCAGCCCACCAGTACATTGGAGCCTTTAAGGAGTTCAACAGCCTGCTTCACTGCATAAGGTTTAACACATACCGAGGCAACATCATATTTCTTCGCCACTTCGCACTCCCGGCGTAAATCTTCATCGGTCATAGTAGGATGGAGTATTGAGTGGTCAATCATTTTAGCAAGTTCGTGTACTTTGTTCATTTTGTTATACTTTAATTGTTGTAAGGTATCTGATTAAATCTGAGTGGATTAAAGCTCATAACCTTCTGGTTTTTCTTTAATATACTATAGTCACCTGGCAATGTAGCATTTTAATCGTCAACAGTTTGAAAAACTAGTTGCCTGAATTTCCAGCCGGTTTGATCGTTTACTTCCCCCTGGGTTTGTTTCATAATAATGCCAATTAATCCCTCCTGGGGATCGGCAAAATACTGGGTGTTAAAATAGCCTCCCCAGTCGAAAGTTCCGGAACTTCCCAGCCCGCCTTTATCCTGGCCTTCAGGAGTAACCACGCCAAAAGCCAGTCCGTAGTGTTTTTCATCTCCTCCCCATAAGTCGCCGGTCTGATTGCCCATAATGCTTCTCACTGTAGTTCGGCTAAGTAACCTGACACCATTATATTCACCGCCATTGAGGTACATCTGTAGGAAAACAGCATAATCGTGGGCTGTACTGGAAAGGCCGGCACCGCCGGAGAAGAATCTTTTGGCTCCTTTTACCGGATAATCAGTATCGTAAAAAGTAACAGGAAACTTTTCCCATTGTCCGTCTTTTTTATGCTGAACAGCCACCAATCTTGCTGCTTTATTTTCCGGCAGATAAAACCTTGTATCATTCATGCCCAGCGGATCGAATATTCGTGTTTTCAGAAATTCATCAAAGGGCATACCCGATACTACTTCTATAAAGTAACCCAGCACATCCAGTCCTTCACTGTAATGGTATTCAGTTCCGGGATGAAAAAGCAGGGGAAGCCGTGCAAGCTTTTTGACGCTTTCTTCTATGGTTATGTTTTCGGTGGTAAACAGGTCAGTTACACCCGCTTTCTGATATATCATTTTTAATCGTTCATCACTGTCGATGACCCCGTATCCCACTCCCGAAGTGTGAGTAAGCAGCTGCCTTATTGTTATTTCTGAATTTGCCGGCTCACCGGTCCAGGAAGAATCGGCAGGATTGAAAGTTTTTATTACCTGTGGATTTTTAAATTCCGGAACATATTTCGAGATGGGATCATCCAGTTGAAACCGGCCTTCTTCCCAAAGCATCATTACCGCTGTAGAGGTGATGGCCTTTGTTTGAGAAGCTATCCGGAAAATGTCGTCGCGTTTCAGCTTTCTGCCTGCCTGGTTGTCGGCCATTCCGTAAGCTTTCCAGTGCACAATTTTTCCGTCGCGTGCCACCAGCGCAACAATACCTGGAAGATCGTCCGATGCTACTGCCTCTTCACACATCCGGTCGATGCGTGCCAGCCGTTCAGGAGAAATACCCGCCTCTTCAGGTGCCGCTTCATATAATTCTGGCGATTTGTTTAAGGATTCAGTCTGGCTGGTTGCAGCCAAAACAAGTGTTGACAGAATAATAAATAATAAAAATGTCTTTTTCATCGCATTTGATTTGTAGTTTTTATTGGTAAACGGTGGAACGAAAATAAATTTTCAATGATTCGGTTTATTTGCTTTTAGTGCCTGCTGCATGAATTTCACTGTACTTAACCACCTGATTTCATTGTTTTAATTGTAATATAATTCTAAAATAGGAAAAATCCTGCATTTTCGATGCCTCTTCAATGGCTAAAAATAACATTCTTAATCCTTAAAAATTGACAAATTGCAATTGTTCAGGAATTATTTCCCTGTATGATAATTTTCTTTCATGTTTTTTTAAGGGTGTAACCTCACAATCGGATAATACCCGGTAGTGTCCTCAGACGTATTAAATTCAATGTAAACTCAATATAAACTCAATATAAACTCAATGTAAATTCAATTATTATTGAATTTACATTGAATTATATCTGAATTATAATTGAGTTTATATTGAATTAATCATGAATCAGATGTGTTTAACAAAGGTTTACAGGCACAATTGAAAGGGCGGAAGGCATAAAAGATGGGTAAGTTCACTGATTTTCAGAAAAGTTTAAACTTTTTTTCATTTAAATGGTATTAATAATGAATCATTTAAACTTCATAAAAATGGCAGACAGGAGAACTTTTTTAAAATCGCTGGCAGGATTAACCGCCGGCTTAACGTTAAGCAGGTCATCGTATGCGCAAAACAATGAAAGTGACAGGCTTGGAGAGGTGCTTCCCAAGCGCAGGTTTGGCCGCACAGGGGAATACGTTACGATGCTTGGAACAGGTGGTTACCACATCGGGTGGACCACTGAACGAGATGCCCGCGAGGTGATAGAGGCGTCGCTTGAAGGCGGTGTTCGTTTCTTCGATACCGCAGAAAGCTATTCTGATGGTGTGAGTGAGGAGAGATATGGTAAATACCTCACTCCAAAATACCGCGACCTTATTTTTTTGATGACAAAAACTACTGGCCCTGATGCCCGCACTGTGCAGGAGCATCTGGAAGGATCGCTCCGGCGGCTGAAGGTCGATCAGATTGATTTGTACCAGGTGCATTCGGTACGTACTCCCCAGGATGTGGATGACCGTATTGAAAACGGGGTCCTGGATGTGCTTTTGAAAGCGAAGGAGCAGGGTAAAATCCGGCATATAGGGTATACCGGGCACCAGAATCCTTTTGCTCATGCCCGGATGCTGGAGCGCACTACCGACAGTGATTTGTTCGATGGAGTGCTGATGCCGGTAAATGCACTTGACCCTTCATACTTCAGTTTTACTGAAAACGTAATGCCAAAAGCATTGGATCGTGACCTGGGAATCATGGCTATTAAATCGCTGGCCGACGGAAGATTTTTTGCCTCCAAGAAAGAAGCAAACTGGACCAGCGACGATCCAATTATTCCAAATTACCTGACCATTAAAGAAGCTATGCATTTTGTTTGGTCGTTGCCTGTTTCGGTTTTAGTCTCAGGAAATGAAAATGCCACATACATGAGGGAAAAAATTGCTCTTGCCCGCTCCTTTGTGCAGCTGTCAGAACAACAGCGTATGGCATTGATAGATAAAGTAAAAGACTTTGCCCTTGCCGGAAACATTGAGTACTATAAGAATCAGGAAGCTTAAATGAAGGTTAAGAACACGGGATTGGTTCTTTTGGCTGTTTACATAAAACTATATCTTTGTAATCGGCTTAATTTTAGCTTGTATTTTAAAGTATAGTTCCACATTAATTTATTTACAGAAAAACAAAAGATTATGATACCAAAAGTAAATCCGACAGAAACCAATGCCTGGAAAAAACTGGAAGCCTATTACAGCGACTTTAAGGAGAAACATATAAAGGAGTTGTTTGAACAGGATTCTGACAGGTTTGAAAAGTATTCGCTGAAGTTTGAGGATGTTTTGGTTGATTTTTCCAAGAACAGAGTTGATGACACTGTACGTAAACTTTTGATGGAGCTGGCCAGCGAGTGCGGTTTGAAGGAAGCCATGAGCAGCATGTTTTCAGGGCAGAAAATCAATGCCACCGAAAACAGGGCAGTGTTGCACGTGGCCCTTAGGAACAGGAGTAATTCTCCAATCGTTGTTGACGGAGAGGATGTAATGCCTGAAGTGAACTCCGTGCTCGGGCAGATGAAAGACTTTTCGGAAGAAGTAATATCAGGCCGGTGGAAAGGCTATACGGGCAAGGCAATTTCCGATATTGTGAATATTGGTATCGGCGGTTCCGATTTGGGCCCGCTTATGGTTACTGAAGCTTTAAAACCTTATAAAAAAGAGCACATTAACCTGCATTTTGTGTCGAATGTCGATGGCACACATATGGCAGAGACTCTCAAGCGGGTGAATGCCGAAACTACGTTGTTTATTGTTGCTTCCAAAACTTTCACTACGCAGGAAACTATGACCAATGCAAATACGGCAAGAAGCTGGTTTCTGGAGCATGCAACAAATGAACAGTACGTGAAAAATCATTTTGTTGCCGTTTCAACAAATGAACAGGAGGTGGAGAAATTCGGTATCGATACTAAAAATATGTTCCGGTTCTGGGATTGGGTAGGAGGCCGGTATTCCCTTTGGTCGGCTATAGGATTATCGATTGCCTGCGGTCTGGGGTTTGAAAATTTCGTTGCATTGCTGGAAGGAGCACACGCCATGGATAATCACTTCAGTAAAACGGAATTCGATAAAAACATTCCGGTGATTCTTGCACTCTTTGGCATTTGGTACAATAACTTTTACGGTGCCGAGACCGAAGCCATTCTTCCTTACGACCAGTACATGCACCGTTTTTCGGCTTATTTCCAGCAAGGGAATATGGAGAGCAACGGCAAGTATGTCGACAGGAACGGTAATCCGGTGGATTATCAGACTGGTCCAATTATCTGGGGCGAACCCGGAACCAACGGGCAGCATGCTTTTTACCAGCTCATTCATCAGGGCACCAAGCTGATCCCATGCGATTTTATTGCCCCTGCAATAAGTCATAATGCTGTGGGTGACCATCATCGCAAGCTTTTGGCTAACTTCTTTGCCCAGACAGAAGCCATGATGGTGGGGAAAACAGAAGAGCAGGTCAGATCAGAATTGCAAAAAGCTGGTAAGTCGGAAAAGGAGATAGAAGATTTGTTGCCGTTCAAGGTATTTAAGGGAAATATTCCCACAAATTCGATTCTGATGAAAAAGCTGACTCCGCGTGTGCTGGGGGCATTGATTGCCATGTATGAGCATAAGATTTTTGTGCAGGGGGTTATCTGGAACATTTACAGCTTCGACCAATGGGGTGTTGAGCTGGGCAAGCAATTGGCAAATGTTGTTCTACCCGAACTGGAAGGAGACGACCCGGTAAGTGGGCATGATGCCTCAACCAACGGGTTGATAAATGCATACAAACAAATGAGGTAAAAAAATATAGCGTTCCCAATCCCGTTAGGGATTAAATATGGGTAGAACAATAATGCGCGTATGAATTTTCGTCCCGTACGGGACGACACAAAATCTGAACCTGCCATTTTTCTACCCATATTCTGTGCCTGTGGCACATTTTCCTTCGGTTGAATGTACGGCACAATTGAAAGGATTTTCCCAATCCCATTAGGGATTAAATATGGGTAGAACAACGATGGCAGCACGAACTATCGTCCCGTACGGGACGATACAAAACCTGAACCTGCCATTTTTCTATCCATATTCTGTGCCTCTGGCACATTTTCCTTCTGTTGAGTGTATGGCACGATTGAAAGGATCTTCCTAATCCCATTAGGGATTAAACATGGGTAGAACAATGATGTCAGCACGAACTTTCGTCCCGTACGGGACGATACAATATCTGAACCTGCCATTTTTCTACCCTTATTCTGTGCCTGTGGCACATTTTCCTTCTGTTGAATGTATGGCACGTTTGAAAGGATCTTCCCAATCCCATTAGGGATTAAACATGGGTAGAACAATGATGTCAGCACGAACTATCGTCCCGTACGGGACGATACAATATCTGATTATGCTTTATTTCTACCTATATTCTGTGCCTGTTGCACATTCTCCTTCTGTTGAGTGTATGGAACGTTTGAAAGGATCTTCCCAATCCCATTAGGGATTAAACATGGGTAGAACATCGGTGGCAGCACGAATTCTCGTCCCGTACGGGACGATAGCTTATCATACTGTGCTTTTTTTCTACCCATATTCTGTGCCTGTGGCACATTTTTCTTCTGTTGAATGTATGGCAGGTTTGAAAGGATTTTCCCAATCCCATTAGGGATTAAACATGGGTAGAACAATGATGTCAGCACGAACTTTCGTCCCGTACGGGACGATACAAAATCTGAACCTGCCACTTTTCTACCCATATTCTGTGCCTCTGGCACATTTTCCTTCGGTTGAATGTATGGCATTTTTGTATGGGGCTTCCCAATCCCGTTAGGGATAATATATGGGTAGAAAAAAAATAATCACTCTACAACTATTCCTTGACTTTGAGGTATTCCACTGGATTAAAAATGTATTTTTCATTATATGGTACATCAAATTTTTCCAGGAATTCCAGATATTCTTCAATAAATGTTTTTTTTCGATGATGCAGCTCCTGGTTTTTAATATAATCAATCACACTATTTACATGAGATTTACTGTATGAAAAACCGCCATATCCTTCTTGCCATGAAAATCGTGCATTCATAAATTTCATATTGTTTATCCATTTGGAGGAATCCCCTTTAATATCCTGCATTAAACCAGATAATGATTGGGTAGGCCTCATGCCAAAAAAAACATGAACATGATCAGGCATCCCATTTATTGCTAACATTTTGTGGCCATTGTTTTGTATTATGCCTGTAATGTATTTATACAATTTTATTTTCCAACTTTCTCTGATTATACAGGTTCTGTTTTGAACAGAAAAAACACACTGCATATGAATTTGGGTATAAGTATTAGCCATAAAGCTTTAGTTTTTATGCTATTAAATATAAGGAAAATATTTATTCAGTGTTTAGTTTTAGTTTATTTTGGGTTTTAATGATTATATATGATTTCGTCCCCACAGGGACGAGAGGGTTTTTCCGTCATCGGGTGTTCTACCCATATTCTGTGCCTGTGGCACATTCTCCTTCGGTTGAATGTATGGCAGGTTTGAAAGGATCTTCCCAATCCCATTAGGAATTAAACATGGGTAGAACATCGGTGGCAGCACGAATTCTCGTCCCGTACGGGACGATAGCTTATCAGACTGTGCTTTTTTTCTACCTATATTCAGTGCCTGTGGCACATTTTCCTTCTGTTGAATGTATGGCACGTTTGAAAGGATCTTCCCAATCCCATTAGGGATTAAATATGGGTAGAACAACGGTGGCAGCACGAATTCTCGTCCCGTACGGGACGATACAAAATCTGAACCTGCCATTTTTCTACCCATATTCAGTGCCTCTGGCACATTTTCCTTCGGTTAAATGTACGGCACGATTGAAAGGATCTTCCCAATCCCATTAGGGATTAAACATGGGTAGAACAATGATGTCAGCACGAACTATCGTCCCTTACGGGACGATACAATATCTGATTATGCTTTATTTCTACCTATATTCTGTGCCTGTTGCACATTCTCCTTCTGTTGAGTGTATGGAACGTTTGAAAGGATCTTCCCAATCCCATTAGGGATTAAACATGGGTAGAACAACGATGGAAGCACGAATTCTCGTCCCGTACGGGACGATACATACATTTCAAAAATGGATCCGATTCGAAACCAAATTGCTTAACTCAATTTTAGCGATAGCTGCCTGATTTCCTTTTTCGGTGGTGTATTTTCATATAAAATGCGGTAAACGGTTTCACAAATTGGTAGCGAAACCTTGTACTTTTTATTGATTTCATGAATGGACCGGGAGGCATAATACCCTTCGGCTACCATATTCATGTCGAGGAATGCATTTTTTACCGAATACCCTTTTCCAATCATTGTTCCAAGCAGGCGGTTCCGGCTGAACTGGGAATAAACAGTTACCATCAGGTCTCCCAGGTAGGCTGAATCTTTGATATCACGGCTGATGGGATGAACCGTATCGACAAACAACTTGATTTCCTGGATGGCATTTGAAACCAGGGTGGCCTGGAAATTATCGCCGTAACGCAATCCGTGGGCTACACCGGCACAAATGGCAATAATATTTTTCATTACCGATGTATATTCAGTGCCCCATATATCGTCGGAGATGGAGGTATGGATATAACTGCTGTGAAGTAACCGGGCAAAGCGCGCTGCCCTGGCTTCATCGAGGCATGCAATGGTTAAATACGATAACTTCTCCAGTGCCACCTCTTCAGCATGGCACGGACCTGCAATTATCCCCATATTTTCCAGAGGTACCGAGAAGTTTTTATGCAGGTATTCAACTACCAGTAAATTTTCTTTTGAAACAATGCCCTTGATTCCTGATAGTATTTGCTTTTGCCTGAGGATTTTTTTTGAACGCTTGAGCAAATCGGGCAGGAATGCGGAAGGAACAGCCAATAAAATGATGTCTGAATCTTTTATGATATCGTTTACATTGTTATAAAAATTGATGCGGTTAAGATCGAATTCCACACTCTGCAGATAACGCGGATTGGCATTTAACTCCTTAAATGTTTCAATGGTTTCTTTTCTTCGGAAAAACCAGTTGATCTGACTTACATTCTCCAGTAACATTTTTGCATTGGCAGTGGCCCAGCTTCCACTTCCGATAATTCCTACCTTGTCAGTTTTTACATTCATCCTTTTTAATTTGCGGTGAGCAAAAATAATTTATTTATTTAATCGGAGGATCATTCCTTCCCCAGTAGCATCATTCCCATTACTAATCGAATTTTTATCTTTAAAACTCCCTTGCGGCTCTGCGACAGGGAAGTATCAGTATTTCCGTTACAGCCAATGAAATGGTTCAGGTTGATACTTATCAATAAAAGATGAAAAAGTGAATTCATCTGTATACATGTACCCGGTTTATAAGATAGCACGCTATGAAATTGTTTAGAAAAACTCTTGCTTATGTATATTTATTAATGGTTTGTACTCTTTATTTAAATGCACAAACTTTCAAGCTGCCAGTTGCGGGGAGTTGTATATGGTCTGTGAATCCATACGATTTGAATTGGAAATTAATAGGGGGTAGTGGTGTAACAAATATACGGACGGTAGGTCATGCATACAATGGATAAATAGCCGGTAAGAAAATTCTGCCGGATTGATAACAAAGAATTCAGTCAATGCAGGCTGGATCTTGTTTGGTCCGTAATATATTATTGTAAAATTATGTTGTAAAATATGTTCTGAAAATGTTTTAAATATTGTATTTTAAGGGTTCTAAAACAATAATAAAAGCTGAACCATGCAGAAATACATTCTTGCACTCGATTCCGGTACGACCAGCAACCGGGCAATACTATTTGATTCTTCAGGTGACATAGCCGGAACGGCACAACAGGAATTTCCCCAGATTTATCCCCGTCCGGGATGGGTGGAGCATGATCCATCAATTCTTTGGGAAAGCCAGCTTAAGGTGGCCTTGGAAGTATTGGAAAAAAATAAGGTGTCAGCGGCAGATATTGCCGGAATTGGAATTACTAACCAGCGTGAAACCACCCTTGTCTGGAATCGTGAAACAGGAGAGCCGGTTTATAATGCCATTGTGTGGCAGGATCGTCGTACTGCCGGTATATGTGATGAATTAAAAAGCAGGGGTCTGGAACCGGTGTTCTCCGAAAAGTCAGGATTGGTTCTGGATGCCTATTTTTCAGGAACAAAAATCAGGTGGATCCTCGATAATGTAGATGGTGCCCGTGAGTTGGCAGAGGAGGGCAAACTGGCTTTTGGAACGGTTGATTCCTGGCTGATATGGAATCTTACCGGGGGAAAGTTGCACATTACAGATGTCACCAATGCCAGTCGTACATTGCTGTACAACATCAATACCCTTCAATGGGACGAACAGCTTCTTCAAATACTTGATATTCCAAAATCATTACTTCCTGATGTAAGGCAAAGCAGCGAGGTTTACGGAAAAACCAGTCCTTCGCTTTTTGGTGATGAAATACCTGTTGCAGGTATTGCAGGAGATCAGCAGGCAGCGCTTTTCGGGCAGATGTGTATTGATGAAGGGATGACAAAGAATACTTATGGTACCGGCAGTTTTGTGGTTATGAATACCGGCAGTAAACCTGTTAAGTCGCAGCATAAATTGCTGTCAACAATTGCCTGGCAGATTAACGGACAAACAACCTATGCCATTGAGGGTAGCATTTTTGTTGCCGGAGCGGTTGTTCAGTGGCTGCGCGATCAGCTGGGGATTATAAGTACTGCCTCGGAAATTGAAAATCTGGCCTCGGAAGTGGAAGACAGCGGAGGTGTGTCGTTTGTACCGGCTTTGGTCGGATTGGGGGCCCCTCATTGGGATCAGTATGCTGCAGGTACATTGATAGGTATAAGCAGAGGTACCGGAAAGGCACATATTGCCAGGGCAGCACTTGAAGCCATTGCTCTCAGGACAATGGAAGTGATTGAGGCTATGGAGGAAGATTCAGGTATTGAATTGCATGAATTGCGTGTCGATGGCGGTGCTGCCGTTAATAATCTGCTGTTGCAAATTCAGGCTAATGCCATAAATACCCGGGTTATACGACCCAAAATAACCGAAACTACAGCTTTGGGAGCCGCATATTTGGCCGGTCTTGCAACCGGATTCTGGGATATGGAAACCCTTAAAGAACATTGGAAGGTGGATCGTAAATTCCTACCCGACGAAAATCAGGAGCCCTTCCAGGAGGTAATCTTCAACTGGAGAAAGGCTGTTGAACGGAGTAAAGGCTGGTATGAAGGCAGATAAACTTAGCAATAACAAACAGGGTGTTTTGAAGTAAATGATTTCTTTAAAAGTCATCTGCAGAGATCATCCTGATAAATATAAAATTATGGAACGTAGCAAGATACTTAAAAAGTTAAATAAGAAGGAGTGGGACATAGTAATAATCGGGGGTGGAGCAACAGGTTTGGGATGCGCAGTTGATGCCGCTTCAAGGGGTTTCCAAACCCTCCTGCTCGAGCAGGTTGATTTTGCAAAAGGCACATCCAGCCGCAGTACCAAGCTGGTGCATGGAGGAGTGCGCTACCTGCAGCAGGGAGATGTTTCTCTGGTTTTTGAGGCGCTTAAGGAACGGGGACTGATGTTTAAAAATGCGCCTCACCTGGTAACCAACCAGTCATTTGTTATTCCTACCTACGATTGGTGGGGAGGCCCTTTTTATACCGTAGGGCTAAAGGTTTATGACCTGATGGCCGGTAAGCTGGGGCTTGGCCCATCAAAACATCTGTCGCGTGAGGAAGCCATTGAAGCTTTGCCTACAGTAGAGCAGGAAGGTTTGAAAGGGGGCGTTATATACCAGGACGGACAGTTTGATGATGCACGGATGGCCATTACCCTTGCCCAAACAGCAGTTGATTATGGAGCAGCTGTATTGAATTATTGCAAAGTGACCGCACTTATGAAGGATGGTGAGCTTATAAACGGGGTTGAAGCCGTGGACCAGCAAACTGGTGAGCAATTCAGCATTAAATCAAAAGTGGTGATAAATGCTACCGGAGTGTTTGCCGACGAGGTGGTTCAGATGGATGAACCGGGAAAACCGGAAATGATTACCACCAGCCAGGGAATTCACCTGATACTGAATAAAGATTTCCTGCCTAACAAATATGCCATAATGGTTCCGCAAACCTCCGACGGGAGAGTTATGTTTGCCGTACCCTGGCATGATCATGTGGTGGTGGGCACTACTGATACATTGCTTGAAAGCCGTTCATTGGAGCCGGTGGCACTTGATTCGGAAGTTGACTTTGTGCTGAAAACAGCGGGGCAGTACCTGGTGAAGCAGCCTGAACGAAAGGATGTGCTCAGTGTTTTTGCGGGCTTAAGGCCACTGGCCAAACCGGAAGGTGAGAAAAAGGCGACCCGTGAAATATCGCGTGGGCATAAGATAATGATATCAATCTCGGGGCTGATAACTGTCATTGGTGGAAAATGGACAACATACCGCAAGATGGCAGAGGATACCATTGATAAAGCCATTATGCTGGGAGGTTTATCTGAGCGGGAATGCATTACTCAACATTTGCCTGTGCACGGTTACCGGATGGATATTGATGCTTATAATGATCCTATGACACACTACGGGCTGGATAAGGAGAAGGTGCTTGCAATTGCTGATGAAGAAAAAAGATGGAAAGGATGGTTAAGCGAAAAACTGCAGATTCATAAATCGCAGGTAGCCTGGGCAGTACGCCACGAATGGGCGCATACGGTAGAGGATGTGCTTGCCCGTCGTACACGGGCATTGTTCCTGGATGCCCGGGAAAGCCTGCGTGTTGCACCCGAGGTGGCTTCCTTAATGGCAAAAGAAATGGATAAAAACAGAAAGTGGGTGAAGCAGCAAATTGAACAATTTAGTACATTGGCAAAAAATTATTATTTTGAAGAATAAAAACCTGAATCTATGATTGAACTCTTTGGAGAATTTTTAGGCACCTTCATATTGATATTGCTGGGGAATGGTGTGGTTGCAAACGTTAATCTTGACCGGACACACAGCCACGGCAGCGGATGGATTGTAATTACAGCCGGATGGGGAATGGCAGTTTTTGTAGCCGTATTGGCAACAGCCGATTTGAGCGGGGCACACATTAACCCGGCAGTAACCCTGGGGCTTGCATTTAGCGGGTTGTTTCCATGGGTCAAGGTGTTGCCGTTTATTCTTGCTCAGATGGGAGGCGCCATGCTGGGAGCTTTTACAGTATATGTTTTTTTCAGGAATCATTTTCACGTCACCACGGCAGCCGGAGCCAGGAAGGCTTGTTTTTGCACTGCTCCGGCTATTAGGCACTATCCGAATAACTTCTTTTCTGAAATGGTAGGTACTTTTATCTTAGTTCTTGCTGTGTTGCTTATTACCCTTCCTCAGCTGGAATACGTCAGTCTTGGAAGCACTAAAGTGGGGTTGGGATCATTGGGAGCATTGCCTGTGGCGCTCGTGGTGTTTTCCCTCGGGCTGAGCCTGGGAGGTACAACAGGATATGCAATAAATCCTGCACGCGATTTGGGCCCCCGGATAGTTCATGCTCTTATTCCAATGAAAAATAAAGATTTAACCGACTGGCAATATTCCTGGATTCCTGTGTTGGGGCCCGCTACAGGCGCTGTTGTGGCTTCTTTGTTATATAAACTGCTCCTTCCCTGAAAATGAAAAACATATTTTTTTTTGAAAATAAAATTCAGATTTTTTGGAATTGAAAAAAGGTTTTCTACATTTGTAGTGCAATACGTTCTGTATTGCTTGTGTGTTTGGGGGTTAACATTTGAGGGCAGCTGATGAGCTGCCCTTTCTTTTTTGTGCCTGCTTAAGTTTTTCCGTTAACAAAAGTTCATGAAGCGTTTCCTGAAACTCATTTTATTCCAGAAGTTTATCGTTTTTATGAAATGTTTGATCAGGGGTTTGCTTTATGGAACAGAAATTGCTTTTGGCTTCCAGTTTTTAAATATCTCCTGCTTTTTAAAATGTCTTCTGAACCTTCCTTTTTAAATTCCGTCATCAGGAGGTATCCTCCCGGAGTTTCTTGCAGGTTTACTGAAGTGGGAATGTTAATCCGCAGGCATGGTTATAATTTTTGAGGAATCTTTTTTCCGGAAATAATTTTATCAAAGGGTGCTGGTAATTTTACTGTTATTGCCCCTTTTAAGAAAGAATACAGAAAAGGATATTGGGAAGATATGCATATGGCTGGTTAATTATTTGGGGGTTTATAAAAGCAATCTCCGGCAGATAATTCATACCTGCCGGAGAATATATTGATGTGTTAATTTACTATTCCTGCGATAGCTGCACCTACAAGGCTCGAATTTTCCACTTCTATGATTTCATAATAACGCTGTTTATCTCCTGAAAGGTAATTTTGCAGGAAATCTTCAAACATTTTCTGAAAGTTTTTGAGCTTATAGAATGTAGTTCCTTCAATGGTCATCAGTACCGGTTTCTCTGCCGATTTGGCTTTGCCTGTCTGAAGTATTACCGCGGCAAGATTGGCAGCTACCAGTTTGGCTGCCCGTTCGATAAGTGCCTCAATTATCATTGCTGCAAATTTCGTGTCTTCTTCAGAAGATAAAGCCCGGGCAAGTCGGTTTTCGTTTAAGTCTTCACCCAAAACAAAATTGTTTACCTCTTCAGATGAGAGTTCTACCAGCTCTTTTACATTTTGTTTTGATGCTTCAGAGAAAATGCCTTCATTTGCAGCCACACGCAAGGCAGCAGTGCATAAGCCTCCGAAATAACCTCCTGAAAACATTTTTTCGAACGTATAGCGGCCGGGGTTTTTTGTTTGTGAATCAAACAGTAAATCGATATCGGTTCTTGGCGCTTTTCCAAAATTACCCGACTCAATATTTATTATCTGGCTGTGCCCTGCATCCAGTTCCGGATTTTTTGTAATGTTTTTATTGTACTCGATGTAGCAGGTATTTGTTCCGGTACCCAGAATATACCCGATGTAAGTGTCGTATGATTTACCCGCTGTTGCAGCCTGTCCGGCCAGCAAAGTAGCCACGGTATCGTTCAGCAGCACAACATGTTTATTCGGACTTCCCATAGCAGCCAATAAATTCTTCCCAACCATCTGCCCGATTACCTCGGGTGCTTTTACTTCTTTGCTCCACTCCAGCAGCTTACCGTCCTTATTGGGGTAGATTTCTACTGCATATGAGAAGCAAAAGCCCAATTTATCAGAATAACCTTTGTAGTCGTCGAGAAAGGCTGCCATTGCTTTGAAAAATTCATCTTTCGATAATTCCTCATCCACTGCAGGCATCTTTCCATTCTTTAAATCCGAAACAATAAGTTCCATATTGTCATCGAAATGCACTTTTGCTGTCCTGACATTAGTTCCTCCGGCATCGATGGCTACTACAGGAATGTTTGCCTTCAATTGTTTATCTGCTTCAATGTAGGTAGGGATCATTAACAGAGAACTTTCATCTCCAGATAGTCCGGCATTCATTTCATTCAAGAAATCCTTTACCACGTCATCAATATTTATTTCATCAGCAGTTAGCTGGTGTTTTTTTAAAAACTGTTGTGCTTCATTCATAATTATATCTTTAAATTATTCAATTTTAGCTAAATTAAAACATTAACGTTTAAAGGCCAAGCATTGATTAATGGTTTTATTAAAATCGAAAATAAAATGATGGGCTATAAAAGCTTTAATGTGTTTATTCAAAGTTGCTGACTTTAAATACCCAGGCATGCTTGCCTTTAAAATTTGCAGGAGAAATATCGGGCACCGAAATGGTAACATTGCTGCCTGATTTTTTTGACTTTACTTTTCCGTTAAAGCCCAGCATGGCAACATCTCCGGCTTTTTTTAGTCCTTTCACTGTAATGGGGCTTGCAGGGAACTCAGTACAAATCACATACAAGCTGTTTCCGTTTTTGGTGAAATAAACATTTTCAGCATCATTATTTTTTGCTCCTTCCCATTTTCTGCTTCCATATATGGCCTCACCATTAATATCGAGCCAGGCGCCTATATCGAGCAGGCGTTGCTGCTGAATAACCGGAATGCGTCCGTCGGCAGTTGGGCCTACATCAAGAAGCAGATTTCCTCCCTGGGCTACTTTTTCAACAAGCAGGTCCACCAGTTCATCGGATGTCATATAATTATTGAGATCTTCTACCTGATTATAGCCAAATGAGGTGCCAATTCCGCGGCATTCTTCCCAGGGACGTTCCACTTCACCTACCCCTTCACGATTGTGCACCATATCGTATTCAGTTGTAAAATATCCGCCATGAACACCACGGGTTTCCTCGCCCCAGCGATCGTTAACTGCTATGCGGTCTTTAACCGGCGACTCATTATATAGCCAGGCCAGGAATTGAGTACTTTTCCATTTTTCACTTGGATGATCCCATTCGCCATCGGTCCATAAAATGTCAGGCTCGTAACGGGTGACGAGGTCTTTCATCTGAGGAATCATATGGTCATCGACATATTTATCGAGGTTGTTATGGTAGAGTGGATTGTACCATTCATAGAGTGAATAGTAAAAGCCCATATGCAGGCCGGCATCTTTAACCGACTTGGTTAATTCTCCGCATAAATCGCGGTGAGGGCCTATGTCAACACTGTTCCAGTTCCAGCTTTGTTCGCTTGGCCAAAGGGTATAACCTTCATGATGCTTCGATGTAAGAACAACATATTTGGCACCTGCCCTTTTGAACACATCGACCCACTGATCGGGATTGAAATGCTGTGCTTTAAACTTTGGAGCGAAGTCCTGGTATTTAAAATCTTCTCCATACATATCGTTATGGTATGCTCTGAAAAGTTTGCCGGCTTCACTTTTTTCGTTTATGCGCCACCAGTACCATTCGGAATATTTGGCATATACACCTATGTCGGCATCAGCAGGGGCCCATGCAGGAACAGCATAAACTCCCCAGTGGATAAATATCCCAAACTTAACGTCTTCAAACCATTGCGGCACCGGACGGCTGTTGATTGATTCCCAGTTGGGCTGGTATTGTTGTGCGTTCATGTAATTAAATACCATTAAAAATAGGATAGAAATAATTAGTTTCTTCATTTTAGCTGGTTTTCGTTTATATTATAGTTAAAAGCAATTTCTTGTGTTAGGATTCATGTCCTTCTTCCATTAAACTCCTGGATGGAATTGAGCATTGCAACAATATTTTCCACCGGAACATTTGCCTGTATATTATGAACGGTATTGAAAACAAATCCGCCATCTTTTGTGAAGATTTCGCAGTTTCTGAGAACATGTTCTCTTACCTCTGCCGGAGTTGAGAAAGGTAAAACTTTTTGGGTGTCAATTCCTCCGCCCCAAAATACCAAATTACGTCCGTATTTTTCTTTCAGTTTTTTTGGTTCCATTCCCACTGAATTAATTTGTACCGGGTTTATTATATCGAATCCTGCCCGGATAAATGGTTCCAATAATGGCTCTACAGCACCGCATGAATGTTTAAATGTTTTCCATTGGGTATTTTGATGTATCCAGTCGTTCATTTTTTTGTAATAGGGGAGCCAGAGTTCCTCGAACTGTTCTGCCGAGCAGAACATTGAACTCTGGGTTCCAAAATCAGTGCCGCACATAAATACGGCATGTATTTTATTGCCCACCACTTGAAAAATCCGTTTCAGGTTTTCAATGGCAATTTCTGATTGCTTGTCGAAGATTTTTTTGATGTATTCCGGTCGGCTGAGGGTGCTCATATACCATTCGGCCACATCGCGAATTCCTTTAGGGTGTCTGAGTTGCATACCCGGCACAAGGGCAATGTCGCCTAAAGCGGTTCCTCCCAAGGCAGCTATCACTCCTTTGCCGGAGAAGTAGGCTTTATCGACTTCAACCCTCCAGTGTTCCAGTTCTTTTTCAGTAACAAGTCCGAATTCTTCAAGGTTATTATTAACATCCAGATTATCTTCTTCAACAGGGGCCTGCCGGATAATGGCATCAAAGAAATAACCGGTTTTAGGCATGCGTGCTGAGGGAGGTATGGAAGTATCTCCTTCAGGATGCATAAGGACATCGCCTTTCTCATCGTAGGTGACATTAAAATTCCTGGGCACCATAACCCGTTGACCCCATGGTGTTTTCCATTCCTTATACGGGCCATGGTTGTGAAATCCAAACATGTTATTTTTCCCCCAGGCACCGATTACATCAATTCCTATGGAGTCAATCAGCTCCCAGCCGACTTCCCCCAGCATCTGAAAAGGTTCAATCACCCGGATGGGTTTACGCTGCAATCCGAAATGCCTGCGTAATTTTGACAATGCATGGACATGAATACCTGTTACTGCAGTTGACCCTAAATCAACAACCACCCGACTGGCCTGTCGGTGATTTATAGTATTTAAAAATTGTTCTCTGGAATTCATAGTGATTTTTCTAGTTTTTATTAAGCCCGGTAAATATATATTTAAATTGAATGAACTGTAAAATTACCGATTATTAAATAATGTACAAAGGTTATATACCGTTTGGCTGTTTGTTTCATAACATGTTTTGCCAAAACTTCACCATACTCTTAAGCGATTTGCATTTTCCCATTTCTTTTCAAAAGGACCAGGAACAGGATTTTTTGTTTTTCTCCGATTGCTGAAGTAATCCTTATCAATAACAATAGCAGTTCCGTTGCCATTTTCAAATGCAGCATCGGCAATTTTTGTTTTTCCCAGCAGTTCAGTAGTAACCTTTCGGGCTTTAATAGTGCCAAAGCTTTTATCATAAGGAAAACTTATGAAGACCTGGTTGTCCTTCTCTGAAACAGATATTCCGGGGTGTGATTCCATGTGAAGGTAATTTTTTTCACCAGATAAAGGTTGTGCACGATTAAGGTATATGTTTCCATCGGCAAAGACAGGGAAAAAGCTGTTTTCATAAACTTTTAACCCCGACTGGCTGCCTTTCTTTTCCGGATAACTGCCGGCAAAAATGTTATTGTAAAAACGGTTATCTCCGCAACGCGTTTCTTTAAGTCCCGAAAGCTGTGTGGAGTGGGGCAGATGCCAGGGGGTAAGCCGGTCCTGCGGCCTTACTTCAATGTCTCCGGCAAACAGATTGTGAATGTATGCCCCTCCTTCGGACCAGTCGCGAAGAGAAAGCTCCGAAAGAAACAGGTTGTTTTCAATAATAAACGGGCCATGATTCACTTCTACAAAGAGATCATCGGTGGTATTGTTATGCAACAGATTGCCGAAAACATGCGTTCCCTGGGCCATCCAATCGAGCCACAGGCCGCGGCCACAATTGGCAAGCCGGTTATTCCTGATGAGCATGTCGATGGCAGCATGTATTTTAATGCCGCCCATTTCGGCCCCTGTAAACTGCCGCTTTACCCAGATGTTATAAATGTTATTGTTTTCGATGGTGCTGAAAATTGCCCCCAGGCTTCCGCAAATACCTGTTTGCTCACAATTGTAAATGGTGTTGTTGCGAACGGTATGGCTGCCGATGCTTTCCTTGTTCCATCCCCTGTCAATGGCTCTGTGGATGGTTTCCACGTAACCTTCAGCAGAATCTTCTGAAGTGTTGTCAAAATTGTCTCCATATTTGCCAAGGGTTATCCCGGAGCATTTTGAATCGCTTACAATATTGTTTTCAATTATCCAACCTTTGCTCCAGTTGGTGCCTATCAGACCTATCTGTTCTGCTGTAGGCGGAGCCCATTGTGTTGCTGCCTGGCTCATGTGAAATCCACTTACTGTAATGTTATTAATTCCCGTCACCTCCGGGTAAAAGCAGCTTTTTCGTACGTTGATTTCCACGAGTTCAATGTTGGGATCAGCTCCCTGGAAATTGGCGTAGAGGAAAGTAATATTGTCGTTGCTTTCGCAATACCAGGTGAGCAGCGAGCCTTCAGCATCAAATTTATCCTTCAGCAATTTTGGGTGCAGTACATCTTCCAGAAGGGATGCTTCCCACAGCGATTTCCCATTCAGGTAAACCTCACCCGTATGATGAACCTTTCCCATAGGATTGAACCAGTCGCCATGAATCAAATCCCGGTATGGGTTGTAGTCATTAAACAGGGAGTCAGGAAGGGCAATCCTCCAAACAGTACCTGTCAGTTTTTCCCAACCGGTTATTATTTCTGATCCTTTTATTTCTGCTTTTTCATTCTCTGCTGCCCGATATACAATCCGGTTTTCATCTGATGTTCCTCCTCTTACAGGTTTAACCCACTCCCGGTATATACCCTCATGAACAGTGATAGTGTCACCTGGTTGGGCTACATTGGCTGCTGCCTGTATGGTAAGGAAAGGTTTTTCTGCAGTTCCCGGATATTTATCATCACCATTTTTAGCGACATGATATTCAGCCGCTGAAATACTCGTGCAAAAAAGAACAGCTATCAAATAAATAATTATCCTTTTCATGGGGTTGGTTTTAAATTTAATTCTTCATCGGGAAGCTCCAGGGTTTGCTCTTTAGATTTTTTTACAAGTTGACGTTCCAACTGTTCCAATGAGATTCCTTTGGTTTCCGGCAGGTATTTTAGAATAACAATAAACCCTGTGAGGCATACAGCAGCATAAATCCAGAAGGTATTGGCAGCATTCAGTCGTTCCACGAAAATTGGAAAGGTGAGGGTAAGCAGGTAACAAGCCACCCATAACGAAAAGGTGGCTACCGACATGGCAGCTCCCCTGATTCTGTTGGGAAAAATCTCAGACAATACAACCCACACTGTTGGCCCCAGACCGAATGCAAAAAATGCCGGAGTGATAATGATAAATGACAACAGGAGCCAGTCATCTGTTCTTCCTGTTGCAAAAAGATACCCTATGGCAATGTAACATACAGTCATACCTGCTGCGCCTGTCAGCATGAGCTTTTTTCGGCCTGTTTTATCAATAACCTGCATGGCCAGAATGGTGAATAAAACGTTCATTAAACCTATTAGAGTGGTTTGAAAAAGAGCGGTATCTGTACCCAGGTTGGCTTTTGCAAAAATATCGGGTGCATAAAAGAAAATTACATTGATGCCTGACCACTGCTGGAATACAGCAAGGAAAACTCCCAGGAAAAGGATTAAAGAATATTTCTTTTTGAAAGCATCTTTAATTGATCCGTGTTTTTCATTCCCTTTAAGTGAAGCTTTTATTTCATTAAGTTCAAAGGAGGCTGATTCAGTGTCGGTGATTTTCTCCAGAACCTGCCTTGCACTGTTTTCCTTCTTTTTCCCTGCCAGCCAGCGGGGGCTTTCGGGGATAATGAACAGGGCTGCAAAAAACAGAACAGCAGGTATAGCTTCGGCGGCAAACATCCAGCGCCAGGCGTTTTCCCCTATGCTGAGCAAAAGCCAGTTGGAATAGTAGGCCAGTGATATGCCAATTACAATTGTTAGCTGGTTAATCGATACCATACGGCCCCGAAGATGTGCCGGTGAAACTTCTGCAATATAAACCGGCGCCAATACTGAGGCGGCACCTACGGCCAGGCCACCCAGTATACGGTAAAATACAAAAGAGGAAATAGAATAGGAAAACCCGCTGCCAACTGCAGAAACTCCAAAAAGTAGTGCTGTTACCATTAACACTTTTTTCCTGCCATACCTGTCTCCAAGTCTGCCGCTGAAACTTGCCCCAATAATGCATCCAAGCAAGGCGCTGCTTACTACCCAGCCTTTCATTGATTCGTTGAGCACGAAATATTTCTGGAGAAAAGGTATAGCCCCCGAAATTACAGAGATGTCAAAACCAAACAAAAGGCCGCCCAAGGCGGTAACAAGGGATATGGTCAGCAGATATCTGAAATTGACCTTCATAGATTTCGGTTTTGATAATTGTCCGAAATTACAAATTAAAATAGAACTAAATAGCCGTTTGTACCAACATTATTACATCTGATGGAATGATAATGGCTTACAAACAGGGCTTTCTGTTTAATCCGTTTGCTCTGCAATTCTAAACTATTCCTGGGACTGAACTGCTTTTGCCAAATCCTTATTACCTGAAACAGCAGGTGTTTTCAATAAGTTTTTTAGTTATAATGAGCATTGATTAATGAAGGATCTTTCGGTCGAGGAAAATAGTATTCTGAAGTTTTAGGGAATTGCAGATGAGTAATACTTGCTTGAATTTCCCGAAGTTTATTTCAGATAATTCCCATCTTTTTCATTAAAAAAGTGGCATTCATTGTTTTGGTTGCACCATCCTTGAGCAGGTAATCAAAAATCATTTCATCACCCTCAAGTTTTATTTCAAAACATTTGTTGTAAACCATCTGGGGGTACTCTTCCTCCATTTCACTTATTTTCAAATCATGAGTGGCAATTAATGCCACAGCTTTCAGCTCAAGAAGCTTTTTGATAAGTTTTCTGGAACCATTTAGTTTGTCGACAGAGTTGGTTCCTTTCAGCATTTCATCAAGAATAACAAAAATACGTTCGCCGTTTTGCAGACGGTCGAGCACTGTTTTTATACGCTTTAATTCTGCAAAAAAATACGATTCATCTTTCAACAGCGAATCAGTAGTGCGCATGTTGGTGTATATTTTAACAGGGGTAATAACCATGTTTTTCGCACAGACCGGTGCCCCAATGCGTCCCAATATCAGATTTACACCAACGGTTCGTAAAAAAGTACTTTTGCCGGCCATATTGGCACCTGTTACAATGAGAACCTTTCCCCAGCCATCAACAGTAAAATCATTATCAACTCTTTTTGACGGATGAATCAAAGGATGTCCCAATTGATTAGCCTGAAGTGTAAATCCACCTTCATGAATCTCAGGAAAGGTGAATTCAGGTTGATTATAGGCCAGGTTGGCAAGACTTATTAATGCATCAGTTTCAGCAATTACATCAAGCCATGCAGCAAGCTTTTTATGATTTTTACGGTGCCAGTTCCACAGGTTGTAAGTACACCGGATATCCCATAGCAGCAGTGAGTTTAGCAGGATTGTAACCACGATGTTCTGACGGAATTCAAACTGATGAACCAGAGTCTTTAGCTGCCTGAAAACATGGCTTGCCTTATGCGGTTTTATAACTTTTCTCTGCAATTCTTTAAGAAAAGCAGCATTGTATTCCCCTTCTTCGATGATATGAACCAATTGCATGTATTTTTCAAGCAGTTCCGATTTTCGTCCAAAGTAATCGAAATATTGAGCCACTTTCTTTCTCCAGAAAAAGATAAGGTTCCATTGGACAAAAGCAAGCAATACAAGCCAGAAATAAGAGCCCCCAAACAGGGCATAAGCTGCTGCAGTCAAGGTAAGTGACGGAATAATAATCAGCAGCCATTTTGTACGGGCAGGATGATTAAAGTCAAGTTCAGTTTCTGACCATCGCATAATTTCCCCGCTCATCTCTGAAGATTCTCTGAAAAGATGACCTTTAGCCAGAAAATTTAGCCTCCATTCAGGTTGGGAAGAAAGTTCCCTTACTGCTTCCTGCCTTTGCTTTATCTCAGCTTTGTTCAGAAATGCATTTTGCAGCCATCCTGCCAGTTTTTGCCTGCCACCCTGAGTAGAAGTACGATTAAGAAACTGAAATAATGATCCCTCTCCGAATAAATCCAAATCATAGGAGTTGAAATGAGCCGGATTTAGGAAATCCTTACCGTTTTCAAAATGGCTGAACTGATGTTCTAGCGCCAGCAGTTCGTCTGTTGAAATTTTCTCCAATACCTGATAAGCTCTTTTTTGCTTTTCAAACTGTATGTTTTTTTTTACCAAAAAGAAAAAAAGAAATGCAAATATCAAAGATGGTAAAACGGTTTGCCATCCGTTCCAGCCCCAAATAATCAGAGGGACAAATATCAGCAGAAAAGAAAACAGCCTGTACCAGGCAAACTGCCTGATCTTGATTGAAACCGCTGATACTTTTTTCTGATAAGTTTCCTGGTGGCTCATGTAAAATTCAACAGCGGCAGTTGTCATGTTACAAATAGTTGTAGTGGTGCAAAATATATGTAGTAATGAATACGGTAACCGATGAAACAACAAATACAAGAAATATGATTCCCATTTGTACAGGGGCTAAATTGGTTGTTTCAATTTTTGGATTCTTTGCCAGGAAAAAATGTACCTCAAAAAATATAAGCAGCTTATAGGTCCCGACACCTATCAGCCACCCCAACAAAGCTCCTCCTAAAAGGTCAAGCGGATAATGCACTCCTGAATAGATTCTTGAATAGGAAACAATAATTGCCCAAAAAAGCATGAGTAACCAAAACCCCCGGTTCCTGAATATGCGGGTTAAGAAAGCAAATGCAGCAAACACATTTGCAGCATGCGAAGAAACAAAACCATACAGTCCGCCCTTTCGCAATACATTATGAACAAGATGTTCTATTTCAGGGTTATGTACCGGCCTGAACCGCTGAATGTTTTCTTTCATTAAAACCGATAACTGGTCGCTGAGCAGGATTGTTATTCCAACAAAAATGGCAACCATTACGGCCTTACTCCTGAAATTTCGAAAAATATAAAAAAGAATTACAGCAAAAAACGGGAACCAGGGCTCCTTTCGGGTAACCATCAGCATAATGGTGTCCCAGAAATCGCTGTGGAAACTGTTCAGGTATAAAAAAAGTTCGGTATCAAGTTCCAGTATCTTTTGAAATAACTCCATCAACTGTTTAATATTTGCCAGATTTTATCTTTAAGCTGCTGAAGGTTGAATCCTGTGACCGATGAAAAAAAGAGGTGTGGGATGCCTTTAAGTTCAGCACTTATCTCATTCATCAGTTCCTGGTCAAGCATATCGGCTTTACTAATTGTTAGAAAGCGTTGCTTATCGAGCAGCTCCGGATTGTAATTTTCAAGTTCATTCAGCAGTATATTGTATTCCTTCAGATGGTCGGCACTATCGGCAGGGACCATAAACAACAGGAGCGGGTTCCGTTCGATGTGCCTCAGGAACCGCAATCCAAGGCCTTTTCCTTCATGGGCGCCCTCAATGATGCCGGGTATATCGGCCATAACAAACGACTTGTCTTCGCGGTAGCTTACAATTCCCAGGTTTGGCGTAAGTGTAGTGAAGGGGTAATCGCCTATTTTAGGCTTGGCTGCCGACACTACCGAAAGCAGGGTGGACTTCCCTGCGCTTGGAAAACCGACCAATCCTACATCGGCCAGTACCTTTAGTTCGAGTATCCTCCAGCCCTCCTCCCCCTCTTCTCCGGGTTGGGCATACCTGGGAGCCTGGTTTGTAGATGTTTTAAAATGATCGTTTCCCAGGCCTCCACGGCCACCTTTCATGAGGGTTATTTGTTGGTCGTGTTCTGTAATTTCACATATAAACTCCCCGGTTTCAGCATCTTTGGCAACGGTTCCCAATGGCACTTCAACAATAATGTCTTCCCCATCGGAGCCGGTCATTTTCTGAGCGCCACCCGATTCCCCGTTTTCTGCTCTTATGTGACGTTTGTACCTCAGGTGGAGAAGTGTCCATTTATGCTGATTTCCCTGCAGGATAATGTGGCCGCCCCGACCGCCATCACCGCCGTCGGGGCCTCCTTTGGGCACAAATTTTTCACGACGGAAATGTGCAGAACCGGCGCCTCCATCCCCCGATTTACAGTGAATTTTTACGTAATCAACAAAATTCGATTCTGCCATTTTCTCTTTCTCTGTTTATATTCTGTAAAGTAGCAAGCCGGAAAAAACCGGAAAAATTATTTATGTTTCTCAACAGCCTCTTTTAAACGGCCGGCAATTTCTTCGATAGACCCCATGCCATTTATCCCATGGTACTTGTTCTGCTTTTTGTAATAATCAATGAGAGGAGAAGTTTTTTCATTGTAAACATTGATGCGGTTTTCAATGATTGACTCATCCTGGTCATCGGCTCTGCCCGAAATTTTCCCCCTGCTCAGGAGCCTGTCTATAAGTTCCTGTTTCTCCACTTCCAGGCTTAACATGGCAGTAATAGGTGTGCCTTTGCGGTTAAGCAGTTCATCGAGTGCCTTGGCCTGGGCAACTGTCCGCGGAAATCCATCGAAGATGAACCCGTTGGCATTCTTGTTGGCTTCCAGTTTGTTCTCAATCATTCCTATTACCACTGCATCAGGAACCAACTCCCCTTTATCCATATAGGCTTTTGCCTCCATTCCCAGGGGTGTACCTGCTGCTATTTCACTGCGAAGCAAATCGCCTGTCGACAAATGAATCAAATCATACGAACTGATTAAATATTCAGCCTGTGTGCCTTTACCCGCTCCGGGAGGACCAAATAATACGATGTTTAACATGTAATTTTATTTTAATTAATTTATAACTGAGTAAATATCAATTAGGTTACGTCCATAACCATTGTAATCCAGCCCGTACCCAACAATAAAATCATTGGGAATTTCCATGCCTATATAATCCAGGTTTACTTTTTTCTTCAACGCATCGGGTTTTAATAACAGGGTGGCAATTATTACCTCCTTGGGGTTTAAATGCTGCAATTGTTCCTGGATGTGTTCAATTGTTAATCCGCTGTCTACGATATCTTCCAAAACAACCACCGTACGTCCTTCAATTTTTTCGTTTAAGCCGATAAGCTGTTTTATCTCACCTGAAGTTTGCTGCCCTGCATAGGATGCCAACTTTACAAATGATATTTCGGTTTCTACCAGTTCAATACGTTTGTACAACTCAGCGGCAAACATGAATGACCCGTTTAGAATGCAAACAAACAGCGGATTTTTACCGGCCAGGTCCCGGTTCATAGATTCGGCCATCTTTTCTACTGCTGCCCGTATTTTTTCGTAAGGGATAAAAAGCTGAAAGTCTTTGTCGTGAATTTTAACTTGCTTCATTTACTGAAAAATTATTTTTATAAGTAGCTTTTATGCTGTATTTTCGTTTAAAAATTCGAAACTGCAAAATAACAAAAACAATTTCATTAACTGAAAACATATTTTAAAAGATGGAGCCAAAAGTTAGCATTATTATGGGAAGTACATCCGATTTGGATGTAATGGCCAAGGCGGCACAGTTACTTGAGGATTTTGAAATTTCATTCGAGATGAATGCATTATCAGCACACCGTACCCCTGATGAGGTGGAAAAATTTGCCAAAGGAGCCAAAGATCGTGGTGTAAAAGTAATAATTGCCGGTGCCGGCATGGCTGCTCACCTGCCGGGGGTTATTGCTGCAATGACTCCTCTGCCCGTTATAGGTGTTCCTATAAATGCCAGTATGTCGGGTTTCGATTCAGTGTTATCAATCGTGCAGATGCCTCCCGGAATACCGGTAGCCACAGTTGCAGTTAATGGTGCAATGAACGCTGCTATCCTGGCCGTACAAATGATGGCAACCGGAGATGCGGCGCTAATGCAGAAAATGGTTGATTATAAACAATCCCTGAAGCAGAAAATAGTAAAGGCAAACAAGGAACTTTCTGAAGTAAAATATAAGTTTAAAACGAACTAAAACTTTTTTTTATGTAGCCCAGAGCTGGCTAAAAACCAATAAAGCCTGAATGACAAAGGGTATCCTCGATACGATTAAAAGTTGGGGGTTTTTTGTTATTTTTTTATTCCAGGCCACTGTCTGTCCCGGATCAAACCTTCAGCCTGCAGGTGCACGTTCATTGGCAATGTCGCATGCATATGTCTCTTTCTCCGACATATGGTCGGCCTTTCATAATCAGGCAGGGCTTGCCGGAGTTCAGCAGCCGGCGGGTTGTGTTTATTTTGAATCAAGGTTTGGCATCGATGAACTTTCCCTTGTTGCCGGTTCTGTCATTCTGCCTGCGGGTAATGGTGCTTTTGCAATAAGTACTTCACAGTTTGGCAAAGGAACTTTCAGGGAGAGCAAATATGCTTTGGCCTATGCACATCAGCTGGCAGAAAAATGGCATGCCGGCCTGCAGATTGATTATTGTTCCCAAACTCTGCCTGAAAACGATCATGCAAGAGGATTTGCCACCTTTGAAGGGGGAGTTATTTTCATTCCTTCTGAACGCCTTCATCTGGGAGTGCATGTATTCAATGCCGTGTCGGGTGGTTTTGAAACTCCCTCAGGCAGGCAGCAAATACCACCGGTAATCCGTGCCGGAGGAAATTACTCTTTCGATAAAACGGTCCTGCTTGCATTTGAAGTGGAAAAGCACAACCACGAACCTATGGTGGTGAAATCAGGCATAGAATTTCTGCCCGTCGGAAATTTTGCCCTCCGCCTTGGGGTTTCAGGAAAACCTGTCAATTATACAGCGGGCTTTGGATACAATACCGGCCGGTTTTCTACCGACATTGGCTTTGCCTATCATGGAAACCTTGGGCTTACTCCCGCAATATCAGTTCAGTTTAGCTTGTGATGAAACAATTGCTCCTGTACATAGGGTGGATATTATATATAGGATTGCCGTTTACTGCAGGTTCTCAGGTGCCCGATGCACAAAAGCAGATAGAAGCTGTTATTGAATCGGTTGTCGAAGAATTACAGGAAGAAACCGATGCTTCAGTTATCATTGAAGATTTGGAAGGTTTTGTCCTGAATCCGTTAAACATAAACTCTGCTTCCCATGACCAGCTGTCACAGTTACATCTTTTAAATGATATCCAGATAGAACGGCTGATTGAATACCGGGATAAGTATGGTCCGGTACTTTCAATTTACGAATTGAATGCCGTTAATGGTCTTCATCCTGAAATTCTGGAGCGAATGGAACCTTTTGTCCGATTTGGTCCCCAGGATGAGGACCCTCTGACGTTTCAGCAAGTATTAAATTACGGGCGGCATGAAATGTTGCTGCGCACTTTGGGAACTTTGCAGAAGGCAAAAGGATATTTGAAAAAAGAAGATGGCACTGTGCCCTACGAAGGAAACAGGTTCAGGTATTACAGCCGGTATCGGTTTCAGTCGGGCGACAATTTTTCAGCAGGGATACTCGCTGAGAAAGATCCCGGAGAAGCTTTTTTTGCAGGTACAAACAGCTATGGCTTTGATTTTTATTCCGGCCATGCGAGTATTAAGGTAAGTTCGCTTATTGAAAATTTGACAGTTGGTGATTTTATTGTCCGCAGCGGGCAGGGACTTGTGGTTTGGCAGGGGTTTTCAATGGGAAAATCGTTGTATTCACTGAATCTTTCGAAAACAAACCAGGGAATGAGGCCATACACCTCCTCTGATGAAAATCAGTTCTTCAGAGGAGTGGCAACTACTCTTAAAACAGGCAATTCAAGGTTTAGTTTTTTTGTTTCCAAAAAGAAGAGGGATGGTAATCTCGCTTCTTCCGATTCATTGGATAGTTACTTCACCAGTTTGCAAAGTTCCGGATATCATCGTACGGTAAATGAAATTGCTGATAAAAACAGCATAAGTGATTTTAATGCAGGTGTATTGGGGCATTGGCAGTCGGGAAACCTGAAACTGGGCGCAGTATTATTATACCGGCAGTTCAGCTTGCCACTTCTGCCTTCCGACCAGCTGTACAACCGGTTTTACTTCCGGGGAACAGAAAATTACACTGCAGGTATCGATTATCTGTACAGTAAGGGTAACTACCTGTTGTTTGGTGAAGCAGCATTTTCAAAGTCGGGTGGAAAAGCCGCATTACAGGGAGTTACAGCATACCTTCACGAAAGGATACAATTTTCTGCCCTGTTTCGCCACTTCGATAAAAATTACCATGCTATGTGGGCAGCGCCTGTAGCGGAAAGCAGTTCTGCCAATAATGAAACGGGACTTTATACAGGCACCCGTATACTTCCGCTGAAATATGTTATTCTGTCGGCTTATTATGATCTGTTCCGTTCCGAATGGATCAAATATACAACAGCCGGCCCGTCAAACGGAAATGATGTGTTTGTTCAGGCTGATTTCAATCCGCCGGGAAGTTTGCAGTTTTACCTGAGGTATAAGAATGAAGAGAAGGATCAGAAATTCCGTCTGAATGAAAAGAATGTTAACCTGCCCGTGCAGGTAAGAAAAAGCCGGTTAAACATTCAGTTTAACTCATCAAAGGCAGTTATTCTGAGAAGCAGGATTGAACATGTTCTCTATAAAGGGGAGGAAACTGAAAACGGAATAATGGTTTTCCAGGATGTTCAGTTTACTCCGGTCCGGTTGCCGGTGAACTTGTCAGCACGTGTTGCCTGGTTTGATACCGATGGTTATAACTCACGGATATATGCCTATGAAAATGATTTGCTGTACGCTTTTGCAATTCCGGCATATTTTGGTAAAGGAATACGTACATACATTAACCTGAAATATAAGTTGAGCGAAAAGACAGAAGTTTGGGTTAAAATGGCTGATACCTTCCATAAAAATGCCGAATCGACGGGTACGGGTTACAGTCAAATTGCTGGGAATCATAAAACTGAACTAAAATTTCAATTAAGGGTAAAATTATAGAAGGTAAATTTGTTACTTTGTCGGGTCAAAAAAAAACAGCAGTATGGAATTAAATTTCGATGAAATTCGCCCTTACACCGACCAGGAAGTTAAGCAGAAAATCAAATTAATGGTAAAAGACCCTTCATTTGATCGGGTGCTGGTCCATTTGTTTAAGTCGAGACCCAAAGTGGAAATGGTGAAGATGCAATTGAGAATGATACGAAAAATTGAGCAGTTGCAGGGAACTTTCATCTATGATTTGCTCAATTGGATTATAAATAAAACTTCTGATGGATTGTCATGCACGGGGTTGGATAAATTGGATAAAAAGAAACCCTACCTGTTCATTTCCAATCATCGCGATATTATTCTGGATGCAGCCCTTCTGAACCTGTTGATGTTTGACAAGGGTATGAATACCACTCAGATAGCCATTGGCAACAATCTTTTACTGTATGAGTGGATTGAGCATGCTGTAAAATTGAACCGTTCCTTTATAATCAAGCGGAATTTACCACCACGGGAATTGTTGCAATCATCGAAATTGGTATCCCATTTTATCCGCAAATCAATAACCGGGGAAAACCTGTCGGTTTGGATTGCCCAACGTGAAGGAAGGACAAAAAACGGCTTTGACAAAACCCAGGAGAGCGTCCTGAAGATGCTGGACATGAGCAATACCAAAAGCTTTTCAGAAGGCTTTAATGAGTTGAACATTGTACCGGTATCCATCTCCTATGAAATAGAACCCTGTGGTTTGGCTAAGATGAAGGAAATGATAAAAATGGAACATTATGGGGAGAAGAAAACAAATAAGGACGATTTGAAAAGTATGGCAATGGGAATCTTTAATCCCAAAGGACGTATGCGCTTTTCTTTTGGAACACCCATTAACTTTCCTGCCGTAGAAGCATCCAACAAAGAACAAAAAAACCAACAGGTAAAACAACTGGCAGAGCTTATCGATCGCCAGATTTACAGTAACTATAAGTTATGGCCAAATAATTACATTGCCTACGATATGCTTATGCCTGAACCCCGCTTCCACGATAGGTACTCATCGCATGAAAAGAAAAATTTCAAACTTATGATTGAGCAGGCAATGATACATATCGATTTCCCGATTACCGATATACAGGAACGTTTCCTGAAGCTTTATGCCAACCCTGTTATTAATAAGCTGAAAGTAATTGAATCGTAATGGAGCCAACTACCATTATCTGGGATTGGAACGGAACCTTGCTCAACGATCTCAGCCTGTGCATTTCATCTATCAATTTATTGCTTAAGAAACGGCAGTTGCCCCTTCTTAATAAAGAACAATACCAGGAGGTTTTTTCTTTTCCGGTAAAAGAATACTATACCGCCATTGGTTTTGATTTCAGTAAGGAAGATTTTTCCGTTCCGGCACATGAGTTTATTGATTTATATGAGGCGGGGGTTGATGAATGTCCACTGCACCCTGCAGCAAACCGGGTGCTGTCTTTTTTCAGAGATAAAGGCTGCCGTCAGTTTGTTCTTTCTGCCATGCATCAGGAGATGCTTCAAAAGACACTGAAGCTAAACGGAATCTATAACTATTTCGATGGGATTGCCGGCCTTGATGACCATTTTGCCGTGTCAAAAGAGGAAAGGGGCAGATGGCTGTTAGAGGAATTTGGAATAGTAAAAGAGAATTCCTGGCTGATTGGTGATACTAACCATGATTTTGAAGTTGCACAGGCACTGGGTGTCGGTTGTGTTTTAATTGCCGACGGGCACCAGTCGGAACAGAGGCTTAAAAATACGGGCTCTCTGGTACTGCAAAACCTTGCTGAACTTATTAACACAAATGCACTGAACATGCCTGAACAAATCTGACTCTAAAAATAAAGAAATCAGAACAGAAACTTAACCCGGATTGGCATATTGATGTTTCCAAACACGAGCAGATAGTTTATTATTAATTGGATGTGGAAAGCCCAACCAAATTTGTGCATCCCAACCTGATATTTGCCGATACCCATAAAGCATTTAAAATTGATGTTGACCGGGAGTTAAAACGTATTAAGGATGATTCGCCGGAATTCATAATTGTTGAACGGGAGAGTGAAAAGCTAAATAATTTTATAGAAAAAAGATATCAGTTGGTAACCGAAATGGATCGGGGTAAGATTCGCTTGTACCGGTTGATTTAAAAGATATCCCTTTTCTTGACGTCGCGGATAAAGAGTTGCAGACTTGTTTTGCCGCGGTATTCATTTTCGGTGATTGAATAACACACATCAAAAGGCAATCCCGAGGTTATCAGTTCAAACTTATCGGACTGGTTAAAGGCAATGCCGGGAAAGATACCGGAATGCACATCGGGTTCCACTAAATCAAGTTTCAGGTGCTCCTGATTCTTTCCTACCAGACGGCTTGTGCCGGCATCAAACACATCTTCAGTGATGAATACTGGAGTCATGTTGTGTGGTCCGAAAGGTGCAAACTGCTTTAGAATACGGTAGAAGCGGGGTGTAATTTCATTTAATGTTATTTTTGCATCAGCGTCAATTGTCTGCACCTGTGAAAGATCGGTGAGTTGGTTTGTTACAATTTCTTCGAAGCGCCTGCGGAATTCGGGAATGTTTTCAATCTTAAGGGTAAGCCCTGCTGCATACATATGACCGCCGTATGATTCCAGCAGATCGCTGCACTGCCCGATGGCTTCATACAGATCAAAATCCTTTACCGACCTTGCCGAGCCGGTTGCAAGTCCGTTTGATTCGGTAAGAATTATCGTTGGCCGGTAAAACTGCTCGGTTACCCTCGATGCCACGATTCCCACAACCCCCTTGTGCCAGTCGCGGTTATAAAGCACCGTGCTGTTCATGTATTTCATGGCTTCATCTTTCTCAATCATATCCAGTGCATCCTGAGTGATGTCCCTGTCAAGGGTTTTCCTGATTTCATTGAAAGAATCGATTTCTTCACCCAGGATGTCCGATTTGTCTTCATCAATGGAAACAAGTATCTGAACCGATTTTTTTCCGTGCTCGATGCGCCCCGATGCATTCAGGCGTGGCCCAATCTTAAAGACAATATCGCTGATGGTAATGTCATTTCCATTTATCCCGGCAAGATTAATAATGGTTTGCAGACCCATACCCGGATTTGAATTGAGCTTTTTAAGGCCGTAATAAGCCAATACCCTGTTCTCGCCGGTAATGGGTACAATATCAGAAGCAATGCTTACCACAACCAGGTCAAGCAGGTCATACAGCTCCTCCAGTTCAATGCTGTTTTTTTGGCAATAGGCCTGTAGAAATTTGAAGCCTACACCGCATCCCGAAAGCTCTTTGTAAGGATAGCTACAATCTGATTGTTTGGGGTCAAGCACAGCTACAGCCGGAGGGACTGTTTCATCGGGATTATGATGATCACAAATAATAAAATCTACCCCGCGCTGTTTGGCGTCAGTAATTTTTTCAACGGCTTTTATGCCGCAGTCCAGGGCTATTACCAGTGAAAAACCATTCTCGGCGGCAAAGTCAATGCTTTTGAGGGAAATGCCATATCCTTCGCTGTAGCGGTTGGGGATGTAATATTCAAGATGATTTATTCTGGATTTTAAAAACATGTACATCAGGGCAACCGAGGTAGTGCCGTCAACATCATAATCGCCGTAAATGAGTATCTTTTCCTGACGTGCAATGGCAAGTTCAAGCCTCTCCACTGCCTTTTCCATATCTTTCATCAGGAATGGGTCATGAAGGTCGCTCAGACGTGGCCTGAAAAATGCCTTGGCTTCATTGAACGTTTTAATCCCCCGTTGCACCAGCAACCGTGCAATTGTCATATTTACGTTCAGCGCTGCCGACAGGTGCTTTATTTCATTCAGGTCGCCCTGCTTCTTTAAATTCCAGATTTTTTCCATTTCCTTATTATTTTCCCCCACATTGCAAAGATAACAATTCGTGGCAAACGAAATTTCAGAAAGGGCATTGCAGACAATTCAACCGCGACCTTTTGCTGGCATCATAGTTCTACCCATATGCAATCCCTGACGGGATTAGGAAAACCCTCTAATTCATGGCATTCATTCCACTGAAGGGAAATGTGCCGGAGGCAAAAACTCTGGTTAGAAAAAGGGCATAGTCAGATATTGTATCGTCCCATACGAGACGATAATCCAGATTGCGATCATTATTCTACCCATATGCAATCCCTAACGGGATTAGGAAAACCCTCTAATTCATGGCATTCATTCCACCGAAGGGAAATGTGCCGGAGGCAAAAACTCTGGTTAGAAAAAGGGCATAGTCAGATATTGTATCGTCCCATACGAGACGATAATCCAGATTGCGATC